>JBEKWG010000054.1:0-5730 GCA_049513315.1 Opitutaceae bacterium | reverse complement strand
CCGGCTCTACACTCAGAACTACAATCAACACGCCACCGCCTTCCGCTGGGTCGCTACTGCCGACGACATCTTGGAAAAACTCCGCAGACTAACGAAAGTTATTTCTGCGACACCACACTAGGCGACGAGAACGGGTGCGAGGACGATGATGCTCCCCGGATCCGGTTCACGGTCGCGGCGGACCCAACGGACGCCGCTCAATTGAGCACTGATCGGATATGTTCCTTGCTCGCGCAGCATCTCAGCTGAAAATAGCTGATTTGATTGCCGTTCCAACCGATGGTAACCCTGATCCCGTCGGTGGTGTCCCAATAGACGCGTGAGTTGCCTTGTTCGACCCGACGGCTCTTGTCCAGGCCATAGGCTTCCTCGAATTGTTCGGAGAACACCTTCAGGGTCGAGTCGGGGAGATCGAAAAGGGCCGCGACACATTCGGCTTCGAGTTCGACTTCGGTGACTTCGTCCGCCTCGTTGAAGACGAATTGCCCGCGGGCGTCTCGTTCATTGCCGGGCCCGGGGACGTAGAATCTGCTCATCGACCGGAAAATGTACACCCGGTTGCACGGTTTACCCGCGGCCGACTGCCCTTGGATCACACGCCACTTCACGGTCGTGTCGTCCTGAGCACGCGTGTTCATGCGCCCGGCGATCTCCTCAAACCGGCGCAGTGCGTCACTTTTCGGCATGCCCGGATAAAAGCCCTTGACCTTCAAGGCATCCGATCCGCCAGCCATGGCGCCGGTCGAAAACAACAAACAGCCCATAACGCCCCAAAGTATGGTCGTTTTCATGGGTTTGAGCTAGAATCCCGACCACGTACACCGACGACGAGGGAGGTCTCGCCAGTGCCGTGATGTCAGGCTGACGAACTTAACTAATTAATGATACGCCTAAGCTTTCTCTTTCTGATAATCAAGTCCTTAAATCAGCCGTTGTTCGGGATCGGTAGGATCATAGCGGATTATTAAGGAGATCATAACTGAAGTCGCTGACCCGGGGAGCGGCGCCGACGAAGGGGCGCAGCAGCGCGATTCAAGATGGAAGAGGGAAGATGAAAGAGGGGAAGGCCTCGGTGAGACGGAACAGTCAGCTGGTGGCACCGATGGCGCGGAACGCCTCGGCGGGGCGCGGGGGGAGCGCCGATGACGCAGTGGCGCCGAGGAAATATGGAAGAGGGAAGAAGGAGTTGCGGAGCGACGGAGCTACTGAACTGCGGAACGACAGACCGAGGAGCGCGTATGACGGTCATTACGGTTAGACGGTCAGACCGTGTTACCGTCGAACGGTCCTCTACGGTGTCATTACGGTAAGACAGTCAGACTGTAGCACGGTCAGCCGGTGGCACCGACTCCGGCCGTGGCCCTTCGCCCTTAGCCCTTAGCTCCCGGCCCTCCGCCCCAGAGCGGCAGCGCCGTATTAGCCTTGCGCCAATATCTCAGCATCGTTTCATAGGAGGATTCCATGACTTCCACCCCTCCTCCTTCATCTGATGCTTCAAGCCATAGTGAATCGCACCATCCCTTCGATAATACTCAGGGCAGGGCCGTCGAAACAGACTACGATCCATACGAGGGCATCGACTTGCGTGACGTTTTTGCCCGTCTGGCGCGCGGCTTCGCGCAGACGCTCGGCCTGGCTGCCCTGGGTCTGGTCATCGCCGCTGTCATCTACCTGGTGGCCAGTCCATCCGTGACTACCACGACGACAAGCCGGGTGATTTTCGCCTTCGACGGTTTCGCCAAGGGCGAGTACCCCGATCACACCAAGTTCCAGCCCGATGATTTGCGCGCCCCGGACGTGGTGATCGAAGCGCTGAACCGCCAGAAGCTGGGCGCCTCCGAGGAATCCCAGAGCAAGATCCGGTCGGCACTGACCATCGAGGGCATCATCCCTCCCTACGTAATCAAAGAGCGCGACCGCCTGAGGGCGGCCGGCCAGACCGTTCCTTCTTACATGCCCGATGAATACCAAATCACCCTGACGCTACCCCGCAAATTCCTGCTGACTAGCCAGCAGCGGGCGCTAATGTTGAATGAGATTGTCACAGTATATCGGGAGAAATTCCTGCGCACCTATGGCGCCCTGCCACTGGCCTTCGGCAATGTAGAGGAAACCCTGCGTGACGCCGACCTGTTCGAGTATGAGTTCATCTTGAATGCGGAGGCCCAAAGCATCTACGCCTACCTGAATCAACAGATCGAAAAGGCAAAGTCGTTCCGCTCGCCCACAACCAATCTTGCGTTTAGCGACCTGCTCAAGCAGGCCCAGCTTTTCGACCAAATCGAACTGAACGAGACACTGGGGCGTATCCGCTTGAACAACCTGTCCCGCGACCGCAATGCCGCCTTGATCAAGATGGATTACACCTTGAAGACGTTGGCTGACCGGGAACGCACGGCCAGCGAGGAGGAGAAGACCACAAGAGAGTTTCTCGAGAAAGCCGAGGAGCATGCCCGCAATCAGAATTACGTCTTGGGCGTCAAGTCGCAGGCAACCCAGGCGCGCACGGAAACGCCGGTCCTCGATCAAGGGCTGGTCGATTCCCTGCTCGCGAACGATTCCTACAGCGTGATGATCCGCAAGGCGCTTGACGCCAGCCTCCTTGTAAAACGCATTCAAGCGGAAGAAGCTCGCATCCTGGAGCGCCGGAAAGAAATGGATGCGGCCATCCGCGACGGCAATTCGGATCAGTCGATGCTGATCAAGCAAGTGGAGGCTTCGATCAAGGTGATGGAGGAGGCCTATGACCGATTGATCGCCAACATTCGCAAGACCCATGCGGATTATGCCGCCCAACAGTATGCCGACGCGATCCGGATCAGCATGCAGCCCGTAACGGACAGCAAGTACAGGCCGCTGGCCGTGGCCGGCATAATCGGCGGGTTCCTGGGCCTCGCGCTGGGCATGGGGCTGAGTTTGATGGGGGTGTATGTAGGCGGAGCAAAGCGGGGCTGAGAAAAGCGGAAAGCGAAAAGGGAAAAGCGAAAAGCGAAAAGCGGAAAGGGGGGAGCGAAAGGCGGAAGGAAGGCCGCGTAGTAAGATCAGGCTTGGTGAACCGCGTTGCGTTTTGCGTTGCGGCCAATGGCTGTCAGGATCGCAAGTAGCTCCCGTGATTCCGTGGATAGTTGAGTGCGGATTGACGCAGGGCCGAGATCAAGACGCTCACAAAGCTCCAGCCAGTAATCCGTTTCAGCAGCCTCTTTCTCAGCAATGCCCACCTTGCTGATGAACTCCGGTTTGGAAACCGCCCGGTTTGCCTCGCGATAGTTGGCTCCGATCGACGTGCCGGACTTGAGAAGTTGACGGCCTATCACCTCGCCGCTGATCGACCTTGGCAGGGTCACGACAAAGCGCACCACATCCACCGCAAACTTCAACGTCCGTGATTCCAACTCGTTCTTCATGATGATGCCTCCATTACATGCTTCTTTCATCGCCGTCAGCCAAAATCCTCAATAATCTTTATTTCTTTATTTTAATATCCTTTCCGCTTTTCGCTTTCCACTTTCCGCTTTCCCCTTTCCACCTTTCACACAGACTGCGCCTTCTGCGTGATGTCTACGCACCCTGCAACGACCAAATCCAGCATGCTAATTCCCTGGCTTGAGCGGGGCTGGCGGTGGTTATTGCACGCCGGCTTCCTGCTGCTTTGCCTGCGCTTTCTGGTCGCGGCGACGCGCGAGACCGATCCGGATGTGCTGCCCGTGCTCGTGCTGACCGCCGGGGGCTTGGGGCTAAGCGCATGGCGTCCGGGGGCGGCGCTGTTCGCCTTCACGGTCGCCGTGCCGCTGCTGAACGGTCTCGGTTACGTGGGGCTGGCGGGACTCCCCGCGCCGGTGAGCCTGGTGTTTTCAGGGGTGTTTGTCGGGTCGATTCTGCGACAAATCGCTTCTTGGGCGAAAGGCGAAAAGTGGAAAGCGAAAAGCGAAAAGCACGAAGCAGAGGACAGAGCGACGGATTCAGGGAGCTGCAGAGCTACCGAGGCCGGAGATGAAAGACCCAACCCAAAACCCAAAACCCAAAACTCAAAACCCAACAAGGCGGTGCTCGTCACCGACGTGTTGATCACGGCGGTTCTGGCATCACTGGTAGTGCAGATAGTCCGGCATCAGGACTCACCCGAACTGTGGAAGGTCTTCTGGAATCGATCAGGGTTCGGTTTCGGAGATCCGTTTTATTTCATGACCTCGGCCTTCCTCTGGCTGCAAGGGCTGTTTTTCTTTCGGATGCTGAGTGCCAAGGGCACGGAGCACAGGGCAGAGCGCAAGGGGCCTAACACAGAGAGCAAAGAGCGAAGCGCAGGGGGCGGAGCGGTTACAGCGTGGATCAAACCGGTCTTCGCGATTTATGGCGTAACGCTGGCCGTTTTTTTTCTGCTTCAAGTCAGCTTTCACGTTCCTGAGTACTTGGATAGTCGCACACGGGTGCGCTTTTCGCCCTACGAGGACATCAGTTCTTTTGGAAGCATCGCTGTGGCAGTTTTCGCCTTCGTGGTGGCATCCCAATACAAGACATCCTGGCCCAAGATGGTATTCCGTTACCTTTGGATCATCGGTCTGCTTGCCTTGGTAGTGGCTTCCTGGTCCCGGGGCGCCTGGCTGGCTGGAGGCCTCATTTTGTTGCTAGTTGCTTGGATCAGGCTACCGAAAAGATGGATCGCGGCACTTGTGGGATTGGGAACCATCGCGATCATCATCCTTAATGTGAACGCCAACCGAGACTCATGGAACCAAAATCCTTATCTCTGGCGCCTGATCACCCTAGCCCGCGTGGAGAATCCACTCCGCAAGGATCCTTCCCGCGTCAATCTCTTCCACAAGGTTGTCGGCATGCTCGGGGAACGCCCGATGACAGGTCACGGCATTGGTTCGTTTTACCTGACCTCCAGAAACTATGCCCGGCCCGGTGATCCCTCTGCAGATGCACCCGACTTTGCCCATAATGTCTTCCTGCAAGTCGCAGCGGAGCTGGGGGTGCCTGCCGCGGCGCTCTTCGCCGCGCTGATTGTCTGCGCGCTCTGGCGCGGCTATCGCGCGGCTCGATCGCGCCGCAGTGATCGAAGAGGAAAGAGGGAAGAGGAAAGAGCGGAGGTAGTAAGTGAAAGTGAGGGTGAAAGTGAGGGAGCAAGGGGGGAGCAGATCGACGGAACGACTGAACTACGGAGCGACGGTGCAACATGGGGCGAAAGCTCAAGGGAATCGCCTGAAAAAGCGGATACTATCCTGCCTCCTGCCTCCTGTCTCCTGTCTCCTCAGCATGAAATGCTCGGCGTGACGATGGCGCTGACGGCGTATTTGCTCACGCAGATGACAGCAAATTCACTCAACGTCTATCTCAGCAACCAGTTTTTCTTCTGGTTTCTGATGGCGGGCGCGCTTTGCGCGAGTGATGGCCACAATCCTCCGTCGCCCTCAGGGCTATGGAGGACAGGAAAGGCGCAAGAGTCGCAAATATTGAAGGTGGAGTGAAAGTGAGGGTGAAAGTGAAGGTCAAAGGTCGGGATTTAGTCGCGAGGCAGAGGCAGGGAGGAAGGGAATGAGGGAGGGGCGGAGCAGCGGAGCGACGGAGCGGCAGAGCGGCCCCTGGCAAGCTGGAGCGTTTAATCTATCTAGTGTTGTGTCGCATAAATAAGCTTCAATAAGCTCGACATTCGGCCCCGATCATTTTTGCTCGTGGGCCATGCCTCGCCGCCGTCCTGACGCCACCATCGTGCTTACTGCTGAACAACGC
>JBEKWG010000053.1:0-4438 GCA_049513315.1 Opitutaceae bacterium | reverse complement strand
CGGCTCTACACTCAGAACTACAATCAACACGCCACCGCCTTCCGCTGGGTCGCTACTGCCGACGACATCTTGGAAAAACTCCGCAGACTAACGAAAGTTATTTCTGCGACACCACACTAGGTCGTGTCTTCAAACTATCCTGTACTGCGAAGCTAGGAGGCTGGCAGGCGTAGCGCAGTGCTTCAGCCTGCGCTGAGCGGATGAGCGCGGGTTAAAAACACCGCGCTACGTGCCGCTGCAGCTAGTGGTTCATTTAGGAGATTGTTTGCGGTTTGAAGACACGCCTTAGTCTTCTTTGCAGGATGTATTTCAACTTGGTTGATTCCGGTCATCTCGCAGCCGTGAGTCTTAAGTTCGTCTCTAGTCAAAATTGAGTGCCCCCGGACATTGCTTTGCCCGTTTGATCACAACATAACCGGCAATGTTCTATTCCGTGTAAACGAGGAATCGCGATCGAGGAGATTATGCATCATGAGAACCTGCCGTTTGATTGAAGGGATGGCCATCGTTGCGCTTCCTCTGCTAACAGGATGCACCGGTCACAATTCGGCCTTCCAAACGCAGTTGCCCACCGTTGAGGAAGTGGTGGGCGAGGTGCAGAAAGCCCTCGTGGGTGTGCCCGAATAGCTCGATAAGCTGGGTTTTCCCCCGCTCTCGGGAGTAAGGCTGACTTTGCAGACCACCGCCACAAAAACGGCGAGCGGGTCTATCCAGCTGTTCGTCCTTGCCGCCGGCGGCACCTTTGAAGGCAGCGCGACCCATGAGATCAATCTTACCCTCGTACCGCCGAAAAAGCCCAAGTCCGAGGTTCGAGGCGAGGCCGTCGAAGAACACGTCATCGCTAATACGCTGCACGATGCCATCATGGAATCAGCCCGGGAAGTCAAAACCACCCTCGATGATCCGAGCGCAACCGTGCACCTGTCGGTCGATACCTTGGAAGCGAAGATCAGTTTCGCAGTCAAATATAGCGCCAAGATTGGCGAGAAAGGGATGGTGGTTATCTCGCCCTTAAGCGTGGATCTGGGTGGTTCCCTGGCCAAAAGCGCCTCACAAACCCATCACGGTCACCTTTCATAGGCAGGACACTGGCAAGCAGGACAAATAGCACCGAACGGTCCCGCTGACAAGGAAGGGGGCACCTCCGCCGCCGCCCACAAGGGGCGGCCGGAGCCTCCGGCTCCCGTTCGCTGCGACGCCGCGCGCTCAGCTGCCTTTCACTTAATCAACGCCTGGCAATAGTACCCGCCTTGGTTCACGTAGGGATCACCGTATAGTTGCCACCCCTCGCTAAGGAGCTTGCTCACGGCCGCGTCGAAATCGTTACTGCTCATTTTAATCACCGTCTTATAGGTTGTATACGTCATAACGATCACACAGGATACCGTCCAGCGAGGTAAGGCACAATCCCAACGCTAGGGTTGCTGATCAGCGCCCGCCGTGGTAGACCTTATCCGGTCGGATGCAGCGAAGGGTTGCAGGGTGTTTCAGGGAGCAAACAAAAGATGCGGGGTCTGAAGGTCCTTCTAGCTGGCTTTACGCACAATAACCATTATGTCTAATAATAGATTTAAGCAAGAATGGACCTTCGCCGTGGGTTGCACAGGTGGAATGCCGCCGCCACCCCACCGCCTGATGGCGCGGTCGGGCCCCCCCTTGACCACTCTCCCAAACCCTTCGAATGGTCCTTCCCGTGGATGCCGACAGCCGTGGCGACCTCGAGCCTCCCTGGGCGCATCGCGTGAGAGCGGACGCCAGCCTTCAGAATTTCCGCGAATGCCGGCGATTGCGTAGACTGTGGCCCTACTTCCGGGTTTGCGCCAGGCCGGTGTCGATGCCGATGTGAGTTAGAAAATCGACGACCTGCGCCTTGATCTGGTCACGGATTTTCCGGGCTTCCGCGCGGCGCTCTTCGTCCGTGCCGCTTATAGAAGCGAAATCCGGAACCGACCAGAAGAGCCGCTCGGCCTTCTTCGCGTACAGCACATTGACGTGGCTCAGAAACGTGGGGCACAGTTCCCTCGACGCCGCATGGCAGAGCGTGACCACGTAGTCGAAGACTTCCTTGTCCCGGTAACGGTCGTAGACGGACTTGGGTGTTTCCCTCGGAAGATCGATGCCAACCTCCTTCATGACCTCGATCGGCAACGCGCCGATTCGCCCCGATTCGAAGCTGGAGCTGTACGCCTCGATCCTTCCCGGCGCCAATCGAAGGACAAATTCCTCCGCGATGCGGCTCCGGGCTCCGTGAAAGGTACACACGAACAGTACGCGCGGGGTTTTCATGCGCTCCGCTTCCAGCGGCATCCGGTGAATAGTGCCAGGCGCGCCACGGGGCAAATGTTTTTTGCCTTTCGGCGATCCCGGCCGGATGTTCGGTTCCGGCGCGGCCGGGACGGCTGCGCCGGATGATCGCTCCGACCCGGAAAAGCAAGGACATCAACCCCAGCAGCACCGGAATCCCTATGGCCGTGGCGACGGCCAGCCTCCCCGGGCTCATCGTCTGTGAGCGCACGCCGGCATACAGAATCCAAGAACAGACCGGCGCATTCAACAGGAGTGTCCGGCGCGAGGCCGAACTGTGGGCGGAGCTTTTCACCGATCCCGCGATCCTGCCGGCGTTCCACCTTCGTCCCGCACGCGCGGGACTTCGGCGGACAGGGCGGCCTCGATTTTGCGCGGCATGAATTCCTGCACGCCATAATCGGCGGCGAGATAACGCGGCACGTGCTTGGGTGGTGGGTCAGTTTCACATGTCATCGCGAGTCCCGTTCTGCTGGACAGCAGAATGGGCGGCCTGTCCTCCGTAGCCTCGGCGAAGGAGGATGGCGATCCATGTGGCATTCAGCCCCTCGACCGGGCTCGGGGCCCCAGAGCCGTTTCGACAAGCTCAAGGCCCCGAGCATGTCGAGGGGCTTGTCGAAGGGCTGGATTGCTTCGTCGCTGCCGCTCCTCGCAATGACCATCAAAAACCAAACAGATCCCCTACCCGTACTTGACCTGCGCGCACAAAAGTAGCACGGTTGTGCCATGTCCAAAACCGTCCTCTTCCGCACCCGCATCGATGCCCGCCGCAAGAAGAATGCCGAACGCATCCTGGCACGGGTCGGTCTGACCCCGGGCCAACTGGTCAACATGGTGTTCGCCCAGGTGGAACTGCGGGGCGGCGTCCCCTTCCCGGTCAATGCGACCGATGACGGCTACCTGCCGCATATTCCCAACGCGGAGACCCGGGCAGCGCTACGGGAAAAATCCGTCAAGCGGTTCCGTACGGCCGATGACTTTCTTGCCGACCTGCGGAAGTGAGAACCATCGAGCGCACCAACCGCTTCAAAAAGGAGTACCAGCGGCACGTCGCCGGGACTTCGCTGGAGACGGAATTCGCAGCATTGGTTAAGTTGCTGGTTCAGGGGACTCCGCTCCCCGCCGGTTATCGCGATCATCCGCTTAAAGGTGTGCTGGCTGGATGCCGCGACTTCCATATGCGCGGCGATCTGGTGGTGATTTACCAGGTGACGCCGGACTTGGTGAAATTCTTCCGCGTCGGCTCGCACAGCGAGCTTTTCGGACGCTGATGCGTGAGCTACTGATCGAGCTTTACCTTTTCCGGCAGTCACTGCGCGAAGCCGAGTTGTGGGCCGAGCTTTTTACCGATCCGCGATCCTGCAGGCGTTCCGCCTTCACCCTTTCAAGTTCGCTCAGGGCTTCGGCGGACAAGGCGGCCTCGATTTTGCGCGGCACGAATTCCTGCATGCGGCGCTCGGCGGCGAGGTAACGCGGCATGTGCTCCAACTCTGCTGAGCGGCCGGTTCGGCTTGACCTTGTAGCACAAATGCGCCCAATTGTGCCCATGCCTACAACCGTCATTCGTGCCCGGGTGGACCGTTCCCGCGCCAAGAGCGCCGAAAAGATTCTCTCCCGCCTCGGATTGAAACCATCTGATGCCGTGAACATGCTTTACGCGCAGATCGTGCAACAGCGCGCCATCCCCTTTGCCCTGGTCGATGCCGGCTCCGATTACGCCCGGACGGAATATGGCGTCACTGACGCCGAGTTGAAGCGATTTGTCCGCCGGGCCAGCCAGGAAATTGCGCGCGAACGCAGGGCCGGGACGATTCGCCGGCTGACCTCGCCGGATGATCTCCGTTGAGTTAACCCAGCGGTTTCGCGCGCGGATTCGAAAACTAAGTTTGGACCCAACGGCCGTCTTTGCGGTTATAGAGGCAACCGCGGCGGCCTGGGGACATCCTCACCAACATACCGGCCTGGGAATCCGGCGGCTGGCAGCGGACTTTTTTGAAGTCCGCGCGGGGCTTGGCGTCCGCCTGGTGTTTCAGGCGCAGAAATCCATTTTGGTCTTTTATGACGCGGGCACTCATGAGGACGTGAGACGATTTTTGCGCGACCTTTGAGACCGGATTTGTAAAATAGATGGTCG
>JBEKWG010000052.1:0-6680 GCA_049513315.1 Opitutaceae bacterium | reverse complement strand
CCTACCAGCTCACGATTTCGCCGGACTCGACCTGGGACATGACGCCTGCCGAGGAGGACGCGCAGCGCGCCGCCAATGCCGCCGCGCTGGCCGGCTTCATGAAGTCCATCGAGGAAGCCGCGGCCGCGGAGCGCGCGGATGCGAATGCCGCCGACCGTCCGCAAACCGAGGCGGAAGCCGAGAAAATGCAGGCCGAATCGGACCGGCTGACCGACCGCATCATGGCGCGGATGGAGCGCGAGGGCGACGCGGCGGATTACGAGAAAATCCTCGCCGAGGAGTTGGAACGCGCCCGCCGGGAGCGCGGCGAGCCCGACCCCACCCCCGAGCAGGAGGCCGAGCGCGCCCGCTGGGTCGAGGAGATGAACGCCGCCGCCGCCGAAATGCTGGAGGCGGAGGGAGCCGAGGCGTGGAAGCGTGACGGCGGCGAGCCCGACGATCCCTTCGACGACAAGCATCCGCTGGCGGCGCGGGCGTTCGCGCTCACAGTGCGCGTGATGCGCGACGTGGAGGAGCGCGGCTGGATTCCGGCCAAAGCCGGCCCGGAGCATCCCGTGGCCGAGCTGGTGGCGGGCATCTCCAAGGCCGGGGCGAAGCTCGCGGGCGCGCTCGACGGTCGCGACGACTGGCCGCCGCCGCTGGAATTTTGCGCCGGAGTGATTGTGCGGCTGAAAAAAGCCGCCGGGTATCTCGAGGATGCGACGCTGGCCGCCGACTCCTGCCGCGAAGAATCGCTGGTGGAGCCGACGTGGCTGGCCGACGTGA
Source organism: Opitutaceae bacterium (assembly GCA_049513315.1). Classification (GTDB taxonomy): domain Bacteria; phylum Verrucomicrobiota; class Verrucomicrobiia; order Opitutales; family Opitutaceae; genus Fen-1467. Next base: position 5,915 of record JBEKWG010000052.1, on the reverse strand, counting down.
TGCGCGAAGCCGCCGCGATTGCCGCCGAAACCGACGCCCTCATCGCCGAGCAGCGCACCCGGCTGCAGCGCGGACGCGACTGAAGTCTCAAGGTTGCACCTCGCCCGCTTATTCGGGCGATCCCCGCCCTGGTTCCGCCCACTCGACGCATCCGGGGATACTCGCCTTAAAGGCGAAAGTAGGCTTTACATTTAGCCGTCTAAACGTAAAGGCCGCTTTCATGGTGCCCGCCACCGACGCGTCACATGTCACTTATTAAGTGACATCCCGGCAATCCTCTTTGGCCGGAGATTGTCCGGGCGCGACGTACGACCGCCCGATTGCTCCGCGCGTGTCACGGCCATGGAACATGTCACCTATTAGGTGACATGTTCTTCCCGTCGCCACAAAACCTCGGGTGCGCGAGGGCGCGCAGATCGAGATCGGCGGCAACGCCCGGTACGTCTCCGTCTGCCGGCGGCACTTCAAGGAAGGCCGCGCCCATGCCTGAGGCGCAGGCGGCGGGCTGCGCCTTGGGTTCTGGGTTTTGGGTTTTGGGTTCCAGCCCCTATCCCCTTCCCCGCCGAAAGCTCAGCCGCCCCGGCCTCGTCTCAAGCCAAGGCCGGCGAAGATGCTACTTCTACCCTGCCTCGCCGTAGCTCCCGCGAAGGCGGGTCCGCGGTCTCATAGCGGCAATCCGATTATGACTTATAGTCCATTAACTTATAGTCTATAAAAGGATACTCTGGGTGCATGGCCAAACGACATGCAGCCCTCACACGTTTTGGCGGGAACGTTCGGGAGAAACGGGAGGCGAGAAATCTCTCTCAAGAAGTATTGGCCGAGCAGGCCGATCGCTGCGCCCGACGCCACAAACGGTTGGGCAGGCCATAACCCAAGAACCGACATGAGATTCCTGGCGTTCCACAAGCTTGGCGAGAATCGCAATAGCCTTCGTATTTGGATCGAATCGCAGAGTCTCAACTCTCTGGGTTTCGGACCGGGCGTCGGATTTAGCGTGGAGTCTCGGACAAACGGGGTGCGTCTGCGCCCTGCGTTACTGGCGGAGAACCACGTTTCGAGGCGGCTTTCAGCGGGGCAAATACGACCGATCATCGACATCGCTAACCGCTGTTTGCTTGGCCCGCTGACGGACTTCACTGAAATCAAGGTCGAAGCGGTGTTTAATCAGATTGATGTCACGCCATCGACCCGCGCGTTCTACATTCGCCGCCGCCTGCACGCCACCTCGCCATTCAAAACCATCGAAGTATTCGCAGGCGGAGGGACATTGTCGGCTGCCATCGCTTCTAGCCAGGATTTTCACTTGGTCGCTGGCATTGAGGTGGAGCCCAAATATGCCGACGTGTGGCAGCAAGCCCACCCCAACGCTACACTCTACCAAGCGGACATACGATGCCTGCATCCGAGCGACCTGCCTCCACACGACGTTTTGATTGCATCAATTCCCAGTACGAGTCACTCGACCCTTGGACGGGCGAAGAAATCGCTGGCGGGCAAACCAGAACTTGGCGACACGGGCGATCTTTACCTCAGCATTTGCGAGTTTATCGCGCATCGACTACCGCTGGCCTGCCTCTTTGAAAATGTCCCCGCTTTTGCGACTTCTCTGGCGGGCCGGAGCCTCGGTCTTCACCTCCGCAACCTTGGCTACCACATTGAGGAAACCATCCTTGATCCCTACAACGAATGGAATGAACCACAAGATCGGCGGCGATGGGTAATGGTCGCCACGTTTAAACCGGGATTCAAGCTGCGCACGCCAGGCACGAGGTTTAGCGGAACCGCTGCCGATTTTCTTGATGCACCCGATGAACATGACCTCGCGGATGCACAGCGAATCGCCAAATCGATCGAATCTCTGCGACTTCATAACCAACGGCACGCTGAACTTGGACATGGCTTTGGGTTCACTATAATTAACCGGAGTTCAACCAAGATTCCAACGCTCGTCCGGTCATATCACAAAATCAACATCGGCCCGTTTGTTGAAACAGCCTATGGGCCTCGTCTGTTGCGCAAACATGAAGCCGAGCGCATCATGGGGTGCGCAATCGACTGTACCCACTATGCCACGGCAATCGAGATTCTTGGCCAGGGCGTCCAGACCCGCATCTTTCGAAAGATTCTCGCTCAATTTGGTTCATTTCTGGCAGGCGGATAAACCCATTGTTGTTGACCCTTTTTATGTGACATCCGCATGGCTGGCATCTTCTCCAAACATAAACGCTCCGCTGTGCTTGCGATTAAATCCCACTACGCCTCGCACAGCGGACTACGCTAAGGTCGTTGCGGCGGCCGCCTGGCCAAAGGACATCAGGAGCGACATTGTGCCGTAATGGTAGCCAACCGAGGCTGGCTGATTAGCCTTTGAATCTTATTTCCCGGTGGTAGCGCAAGAACACCCGATGCGGTGCAAAGGTTACGTCCCGTGGTAAAATAATTCTACCGTCGGAATTGAGCAGCCGTCTCACAGGATCTGGCACAAGCTTTTTGGCCATGAGTATCTGCCCGTTGTCGGCAATCGAAAGTATGCCGCGGTCGAACATCCAGTGAACGGTTCGTGAAAGAGCGATGCCGTTGCGAGGCGAATCCGGGCCATTCTCTTCGACCGGCCTGATATGTGCCGCTTCTATCTCACAGCGCCCTCCGCCATTGATGAGTTTTAGGCCTGTCATCGCGCATGTCCGATCATAAGCGTTTCGCACCACACGGCTGAAAGCAGCGTCACGTACAAGGCGTGAACTTGTGATGGTCTGGCGTGGTCCCGCGTAATCGTCCTGCGTTTCCGCGACAGCAGGTTTTTCGTCGAGTCCCGCGTCGGAAATCGCCTGTGCCATACCGAGCCGACTGATCATCTCGAACTCTTCGCGCGGCAGTGGCCGAACGGCGTTGATGAATGCACCGGGATTGGTGGATCCATCGGGATTCCGCAAGGCCGACTCCAATAACTGACCTCGAACTTTGAAGTGAACCGGTTCGGCGAATTCAATGTAGTCGGCCATGTATGCGTAATAATGGTCCGGCCTTGACGGATCGGGCTCGATGCGAGCGACGCGCGCCATCGCAAAATAAGCCTGCCGGCCGCCACTGCTGGATTCCGAACTATCCGTTCTTCGGGGCTCGTAATAAATAATCCAATCACCCACAGCCTGCTCGGCTCTCTTCAGGTAATTCTTCGGAAAATGATACTTCTCTTCCGGCGTATCGTCGTATTCCGGATCAGGTTTGGTCGTGAAGATGGCATTCGACACGGCATCCTTCTTAGTCGATCCGACGGCTATTGGCAATGGATGGTTCTATCCACAGAGGAAGGAACCGGTTGGTAAGTCGCACCTCTGCGCCGGCAGGGCTAGCGCGTGCTTCGCATTTGGGAGCATGAGTTAGTCAGAAAGAATGAACGGCGCTTGCTCCACCGTCTGGCTGCGCATTTGGGACGGAGCGCGGCCCTGTCCTCTGGTGCTTCCTGGCGCAGGAGGAAGCGCAGCACGGAGTCTGTAATCCGCCGGGCGCCGGTTCGCTGATCGGACAACAACCAGGACAGGAAGAAGCCAGGTCTACTTTGGCACAAGGCTTGGATGCTTCGCTTTGAGCCAGGCCAGGACTTCATCGCGCAGCTCATGCGAAAACCGAATCAACTCCTCTGCCTCCTCCTGGGTGGCGCCACCCGCGTGATCATATTCCACCGCATTCCGCTTTCGCCGGCATCTTTCCAAAAAGTCGCCATCATCCTGCCGTTGCGCGCCCAGGATGACCGGCAGCGCCTGCAACGTCCGGTAATGGGCCAGTTGCTTCTCCGGTCGATAGCCCTCGGCATACAGCAGAATCGTGCACAGCTTGAGCGCCGCATTGTAGGCGATGCCATACTGCCAATCGGGCGAGATGCCGCCGGATTCAGCATCCTTCAGGTCGCGCCCGGCGATCAGCCAAAGATCGCGGATTTCCGCAGCGCTAGTCTGGTGCGGGCGCAGCCAGCCGTTGGCGAGCCAAGTCTGCAAATTCACTTTCCTTCCCAATAATGAAAAGTTTCGGCTTGGCGAGCACATCGCTGAGGAAGTGATCACGGCTGGCGACCCGGCGCGCGAACTCCCCCCAGGTGAAAATATGCGGATTAATCTCGCGGCCGACTCGCTCGGTCAGTCCACGCAGCCGCGGTGCCAGCTCGCGCTGGCCAATCCGGCCGATGATCATCAGGTCCACGTCACTCTCCGCGCGTTCAGTCAGCTGCGCCAGGGAGCCGAAAACGAATGCAAATTCGATCTTATCCGATAGGAGGGCCGCTTGCAGCACATCGCGCAAGCCCACCGTCTTGAGCACGATGTTCCGCAGGTCGGGATACAGCGGGTGGGCCTTGTTGGCGGTGTAATAGCAGCGGTTGCCGTCCCGGGAGGAGACCACGAGCTCGAGGTGCCCCAGTTTTTCGAGTTCCTCTTCAACCGACCGCTTGGCGAACTTCGTCTGGGCAATGATTTGGGCGCGATACCTCCTGTCCTCCCGAACGCCAAAAAGGATGCGCAGGACCTCGGCGCGGACTTCCGAGTGAAAGAGGAGGCCAAGCTTGTTCATTGAATGGCTGGTATTACCAGCCTATTGGCTGGCATTACCAGCTTATTTTGAAAGATGAACCGCCGGGATGGGACCGGCAGAATTCGTAAGTTCCAGCCAAATACCTGCCTCCGTATTTGCGGGTGCCCTTTTTTCACAATGCCGGCAACTCCGACTTCTCCGCGAGCAGGCAATGCCCTGAGCTTTGGCTGATCGCGATTTTCCGGGCGCACGGCATCACCGGCTGGAGGCGAGGAGCGAAGCTGGGCTTCCCGGTCGAATGTCCAAGGTCGAAGGCGCAAGGTCGAAAACCCCGGTTCATCAGCCGGCGGGACATCCTTGTCGGCGGGCACGATGGCAGCCTTGATTTTGCTCAAGCTTCAGGCTGGTTGCTTCCCGCGTAACCGCTTGCCTCCCATATGAACGTCGAAACCATCCAGCCATGCCCGCCCTGCCCGCCCGCTGTCCCTGGCCGACGACCGAACGCTACATCGCCTACCACGACCAGGAGTGGGGCGTGCCGCTGCACGACGACCGGAGGCTGTTCGAGTTCCTCGTCCTCGAGGGCGCGCAGGCGGGGTTGAGCTGGCTCACCATCCTGAACAAGCGCGAGAACTACCGGCGCGCGTTCGACGGCTTTGATCCCGGGAAAGTCGCCCGCTACGGCGCGCGCAAGGTCGCCGCGCTGCTGGCCGATCCGGGCATCGTGCGCAACCGGCTGAAAATCGCCTCGGCCATCCGCAACGCCCGGGCCTTCCTCGCCGTCCAGCGCGGGTTCGGCAGCTTCGACCGCTACATCTGGCAGTTCACCGGCGGCCGGCCGATCCAGAACGCGTGGCGCTCGATCAAGCAGGTGCCCGCCCGGACGCCCGAGTCGGACGCGATGAGCCGCGACCTGCGGGAACGCGGATTCAAGTTTGTCGGCAGCACGATCTGCTATGCCCACATGCAGGCCACCGGAATGGTCAACGATCACCTCGTCACCTGCCCGCGACACGCCGCCTGCGCCCGGCTGGTATGACCGCCGTATCCCCGCGTTTGTAACGTAATACGTTACAAACTGCGTTGATCCTTTTCCGTCTTGGCGCAGCCGTATGTCACTTATTAAGAGTCACGCGACGAAGTGACAGCGCTCGAGGTGGCGCGGAGCTTCAGCCCGCGCTAAAACGCCGCGGAGTGTGGGCTAAAGCACCGCACGACGATGAAACGACTCGGGGTCGCAAGCGGAGCCGAGGGACTGGATCGCCGCGTCGCCTTCCTGCGTTTGTAACGTAATACGTTACAAACCGCGTTGATCTTTTTCCGTCTTGGCGCAGCCGGTGGAACCGGCGCTCCGTGCCGGCTGGGCAAGTTGCTGAATCAGGGACCAG
>JBEKWG010000051.1:0-4098 GCA_049513315.1 Opitutaceae bacterium | reverse complement strand
CAGCAAAAAAAAGGGCGATCACGGCACCGAACTATGTGCAGCGATTACGCTGCTGCGCAGAGCGAAACGCGCCCCAAAAACACCCGATCACTCCACATAGCTCGGCACGCAACATAACACAACCATCCCAGCGGGGACTCGTCGCCAAGTTCCGCCGACCTGCAGGTCACCCGCCAGCTTCGCGAGGCCGCGCGGGCCGTCGACATCGAGCTGGTCGATCACATCATTCTCGGAAGACCCGAGGTCGACCCGAATCGGGTGGGGCACTACTCGTTCCGCGAGTGCGGTCTGCTCTGACTGCGGCTGCGCGGCAGGGCGCCGCGGCAAGAATCGACCAATCGCGCTGTTCCGCCGGGCTGATTTTTTGTCGCATCGCACCGGGTCTTTTTCATTCTGGCAGTAATCCGCGCCCGGGTGGTGGAATTGGCAGACACGCCAGACTTAGGATCTGGTGTCGAAAGACGTGCAGGTTCGAGTCCTGTCCCGGGCACCAAATAGTACTTGTCCCCAAGAGTGCTGTTTGGCGTTCCGGATGTCGGGTTGACCAATTGCTGCTGAGGGCCAGCATCCTCCTAAGGGTAACCTTTTCTTTGTACCCGATGTCTTGGAGAGCCTACGAATGAACTACTGTCCAAACTGTGGATGTAAGTTAGAAAAGAGTTTTACACTCTGCCCGAGATGCCATCAACGCGTCAAATTCACTGGAGAAGTTGGAATATCCGCTACGACCGTTGGAGTAATCCAAGGGACCGAAATCGTGCAATGCGCCCATTGCGAAGGTAGCGGGAAGATCTGGGTCGACAGCCTCCACTCGAAACTTGGCGTCTGTCCCGCGTGTGGTGGTAGTGGCGTGCAAAGAGTCTGAATATTCTGACCGCGCCGGCGTTCACAAGCTGGCTCGTAAATACCATATTTGCCTCTGCATTTGGCGTCTATACTTGGCATCTATACTAGGGCCTGAAAATTGAGGTTAATTGGGATTAATCGGGAATTTCTAGTAAAGCGAACGGCCGCGATTCTTCAGAGGGAAAATGGAATTCGGACGGGGTCGGATTAGTTCAAGAAAAGTGGGAAAAATTGCCGATTTCCGCCTTAGAAGCCCTTGCCGAAAGGCTTGTCGGTTCGAGTCCGGCCCCGGGCACTTTGGATATTTGAGAGCGGATACCGGAAACCGGATGACACGGTCTTGCGGCCGGCACCGCTGTTGGTGGGACCCAAGACGGTCGAAGGGTCTACACCAAAGATTGGGGAGGGGCTTGGTTGGGTTGAGGATTAGGGTTTAGCCGCATTGGGCGATGACGCGCAGGCGGTAGTTGTGGAAGGAGCGGAAGCCGTAGGCACGGCGCTGGAGAGCTTCTTCGTCTATGCGATTGTGTGCGCGGTCGACTTCTTCCCTTGGCGGCTGGTGCAACGGAGCAGGGTGGTGTCCGCTGTCGCGGGGCTCTGAACCCTTGGCAAGGAGGCCCCTTTTGCCGGGCTACGGCGCGGCAGGCCGGCGGACTGGGAGCTCAACCCGCCCGGAGGTCGGGTTCCACCGTCTGCTTCCCGAAGCGGCGCTCCCACGCAAACAGGTATTGCTGCGCCAGGCCGGCGTGCGGCCCGAAATGCACCCGGCCGAAGTGCGCGATCTGCTGGGGCGTCCAGCCGTGTAGGCCGTAGCGCGTCTCCATCGCCTTGATGATCCAGACGTCGACCGGAAACGCTTCGAACCGGCCCGCGCCGAACAACAACACGCAGTCGGCCACTTTTTCGCCCACGCCGGGCAGTTCGCGCAGCCGCTCCTTGGCCTCGGCGTAGGGCAGCTTCTCCACCTGTTCCAGCCAGTCCGTCCGCTCGGCGAGGAACTGGGCGGTCTGTTTCACGTAACGCGCGCGGAAGCCGAGCAGGCAGGCCCGCAGGTCCTCCTCACTCACCGCGGCGAGTCCGGCCCACGTGGGCAGGCGGTGGACCCCCGACACGATTTCGCGACCGTGCCGCCGGGCCAGCAACTCGACCATCTGCCGGATCTGGACGATCTGCTTGGTGGCGCTGCAGAGGAAGCAGAGCAGGGTCTCGCCCAACGGTTGGCGCAACAGGCGCAGGCCCCGGAACGCCTCCCGGCAGCGCGCCAGGTGCGGATCGCTCCGCCAGGGTAAAGCGTCGGCCAGCTGGGCGAAGCTGACCGTCGTCGCGAAATATTGCGGCAGCTTGTGCACGACCGCGTCGGCGAGGGTCTGCGGCGCGGACCACAGCAGCCCGCCTTGCTCGGACGGCTTGAGGCGAGCCACGCAATCGGACCACACGCCCTGCCAGACGCCGTCCGGCGTGCGGCCCCAGCGGAAGGCTTGGCCGCCGTCGAGCACCTCGGCGAGCACGGCGGGCGAAGGCACCTCGGGCAGGGCCAGCCCGTTCGACGAGCTCAGGGCAAGCCCGTTCGATGAACTCAGCTCGAGCGGTCGCCAGTCAGACCAGACTAGGAAGGAAGACATCGTGAAGCGTCGGGAACATCACGTGTAGAAGTCAGCCCATGGCAACGCCGGAAGCCGGGACCGCGACCAGATAGCCCTGTTTGGGAGGCACCACAGAGCGGGTATTCAAGACCCTAATGGCATTTCATGGTAACTGTCCTGGCAGCAGAGACGTCTTTTTAACACCTGCGAGATTCCTCGTTCGATTCGCCGTGCCAGCCGGTGACAGGTGCAGCCATGAATTGTGAGCACAAAGTCATCATCACTGGCACCGGCCGGGTGGGTACGACCTTCTTGGTCCACCTGTTGACGGAGCTTGGACTCGACACGGGCTACGAGCCGGGCGAGGTGCGGGGACACATTGATGGCCGGTGTCATGCCGGGCTCGAGTACGATTGGTGGGAACAGCGGCGCAAACGGACGGTCCGCGACTGGTTGCGCCAGCCCAAGCACGCGATTCGTGATCTCCTGAACGACCCTCCGCCGACGCCTTACATCATCAAAAGCCCCGCCTTATGCGAGACCCTCGGGCAGCTCGTCACGGGCCGGGACTTGGCGATCGATCATGTCTACATACCGATCCGTGAGCTGGAAGCGGCGGCATTGAGCCGGGTGCGCGTCGGCGGCGCGCATGGCAGCGTGCCTGGCGGACTCTGGAAGACGGACAATCCCCTGCATCAGAAGGCCGTGTTGGCCGAGATGTTTTTCAACTTGGTGCACACGCTCGCGTTGCATGACCTGCCGCACACCTTCCTGCTGTTTCCCCGCTTGGTGGAAGACTGGGTCTATGTCCGCCAGAAATTATCGTTTCTGGTGAAAGATATCGACCAACAGTCATTCCGCGCTGCGTTCGAAAAGGTTGCGGATCGCAGCTTGGTCCATGACTTCAACGCTGGTGCAGTGCCGGCCGCGCAGCGGCGGCTCGGGGAAAACCCTGCTGGCGCCGCTTGGAAGCTGCGGTCGGCCCTCAGGCCGCTCCGGCCGCACGCGGCGTGAGATCGCCGGCTCCTGGTTCGCGCTGCGTCGCGGCGAACTTCTTGCCTGCATCCGGGTCTATGGCCTATGCCTATCCGGGTGCAATTGAAGCCCGTCAACTACACTCGCGGCGAAGAGATCGCCAACAGTCTGACGCACGGCCTCGGCTTGGTCTTGAGCATTGCGGGCCTGAGCGTGCTGGTGGCGTTCGCCGCGCTGCGCGGCGACGCGTGGACGGTGGTGGGCTGTGCGGTGTTCGGCGCGTCGCTGGTGCTGCTCTATGCGGCCTCGACCCTCTATCACGCGCTGCGGACGCCCCGGGTGAAACAGTGGCTGCGCGTGCTCGATCATGGGGCGATCTTCCTGCTGATTGCGGGCACCTATACGCCGTTCCTGCTGGTCAGTCTGCGCGGGCCGTGGGGCTGGAGCCTGTTCGGCGTGATCTGGGCGCTGGCGGTGGCGGGCATTGTGCTGAAGCTGTTTTTCACGGGGCGATTCCGCCTGCTGTCGACGCTCATCTACCTTTTCATGGGCTGGCTTGCGCTCGCGGCGTTCAAGCCGCTGGTGGCGGCGCTGCCGCAAGGCAGCTTGGTGATGCTGGTGGCTGGCGGCGTGGCCTACACGGCGGGCACGCTGTTCTACATGTGGAAGCGCCTGCCCTACCACCACGCGGTGT
>JBEKWG010000050.1:0-43166 GCA_049513315.1 Opitutaceae bacterium | reverse complement strand
GCCGATGAAAAGCTCTGCGCCGGGGCCGCGCTGGCGCTCGGGCTGATCTATCTTTTCGCTTTCACCGTCTACTGGCTGCTGCTGCCGTCGGTCGCCTTCTGGTTGCTGCCGCTTGCCGCGGTGATCGCGTTGGTCCTTCGCCGACGCGCCTGTCTCAACGTCCTGCGGGATTCCCGGGCGCAATCACTCCTGGGAGCCTATTTGATCGCCACCGGCTGGTGCCTGGGCTTCCTTGCCCTCATCCGCACTTACTCGGGCATGGGCGGCGGTGTTGTGGGAGACTGGATCGAACACTACCAGCGCACGCAATTCTTCCTCTTCCACTGGCCGAAGGATTTCCGCTTTATTCATCTCTATTCCCTGCCCGCCCGCCCGCCGCTAGCCAATCTGGTGACCGGTGCTTTTCTCGCCCTCACAAATTGCAATTACGCCCATTACCAAGTTTTCACGACTCTGGCCAGTTCGTTGGTCTTTCTCCCGGCGCTACTCTTCGTCTTTTGGATGACCTCCTCGGAGCGGGCCGCCGGCCTTTTCTTGTTCCTTTTTATGGTCAATCCCTTCGTGCTGCACAATAGCACCTATCCCTGGACGAAACTGGTCACGGCCTTCTTCGTTCTCACTGGAGTCTTTTTTTTCGTCCGCAGCCGGGAGGAGGACCGCGGCGGACTGGCCGTGGGAGCGTTTGCCTGTCTGGCCGCGGCGCTGCTTGCCCACTATTCGGCGGCGCCCTATCTTCTGGGGCTGACGGCGTCTTGGTTCTGGTGGAGGCGGCGCGAATGGCGAACGCGGCGTTGGGGGATGGAAACAGCCGCTTGCGCTCTTGCCGGCGGGTTGCTGCTAAGCACATGGTTGGCTTGGGCGATCGCAGTCTACGGCGTCAAGGCAACGTTCCTGTCCAACACCGCCGTGACTTATATGCAGGCTCCCACGCTGCCTGCGGCTCTGCTGGAAAAGGGCGCCAATGTGTTCAACACGGTCATTCCACACCCTTTCCGGCATCTCTTCGACCGTTACCTGGTGCCCGATTCGCTGCTCTTCTTCGTTCGCGACTATGCGTTCGTCCTTTATCAACTCAATCTGCCCATGGCGCTGGGAAGTGCCGGGGGGGTGCTGACATGCTGGCTGCTATGGCGGCAGTGGCGGCAAGCCGCCCTGTCCGCGGTCGGCTTGCCGCGAACCTTCTGGGTGTTCTTTGTGCTTCTGGTCGTAGCGACTGGAATATCGGTCAACGGGGGTCCGGACCGACTGGGGCTGGCGCACATTTGTCTGCAGCCCTTGATCATCCTCGGCCTGGCTTTTCTCGCGGCGCGCGTGAGGGAGACGAGCCGTTTGTTGCTAGGCGTGTTGCTCGCTGGAAGCATCGTGGATTTTTCACTGGGCATTGCGCTGCACTTTTACGCCGAGCACCTCGATTTTCCCGCCAGCCTTTGGGCCCAAGACCAAGGCGCCACGCTGTCCAAGACCTATGATCACAGTCTGGCCTTCAGCGTGTTTGGAAAAAACCTGATGCATTATGCGTTTCTGGGCGACGGCCCCATCTCTCCTCGCCTCGTGCTCGCGCTGCTGGCTTGCCTGGCAGCGCTCGCTTTGATCCGACTCCAACGTTCTCTTCGAAGTATCCCCGCCGCATGACCATCCTACGGCTGATTCTGTGCCTCGCGCTGTTTCTCGGCCTGATCAGGGGATTGGGGCTGCCGCTAGCGACCGGTCTGTCGTTGCGCGCCGAGGAAAAAATCTATGCAGGCGTCGCGCTGCGTCCGGGTTTCGCCGCCGCGACACGACCGGCGCCATCATCCTCGTGCAGGATACCGATCTCGAATACGATCCGCAGGAATACCCGAGGCTCATCAAGCCCATCGTCGATGGCCAGGCTGACGTCGTTTTTGGCTCGCGCTTTACCGGCGGCGGCGCACACCGGGTCGTCTATTTCTGGCACATGGTCGGCAACAAGTTCCTGACACTCTTCTCGAACATGCTAACCAGCCTCAGCTTCACCGACATGGAGACCTGCTTCAAGGTCTTCCGTCGCGAAGTGCCGGGCAGGATCACCCTCGAGGAGGACCGCTTTGGCTTTGAACCAGAGATCACAGCGAAGGTCGCCAGGCTGCGTGTGGTGATCTATGAGGTGGGCATCAGCTACTACGGCCGCACCTATGAGGAGGGAAAGAAAATCGGCTGGCGCGACGGCGTCCGCGCCCTCTACGCCATCCTGAAATACAACGTGTTCCGGTGACCCATTCAAGGCAAAGCCAGAAACAGGAAGCTGGTCACAGCAACTGGAAGCTGGATCTTGCGCTAAGTCTTCTTTTTCTGACCGTGGCGCTCGCGACGGCACCCGGCGGCGGTGTCTGGGCGCAGCAGCCCCCGATTCCCTTCGGCGCTGAACAGACAAACGTCGCCCACGCTTTGGCCGAAGGCCGGGGCTTTGCCGACCCCGACCCCCAACCGACCGGCCCGACCGCCTGGGTGCCGCCGCTTTGGCCGGGAATTCTGGCGCTGATCTACCGTTGTTGCGGTGTCGATACCGCGCTGGCCAGTCGCATCATCATCGCACTGCAATATCTGCTCGCTGCTTATACGCTCTTCGCCCTGTTGCGCTGTCTGCACGGACGGTCAGGCTGGGCAAGCCGCCTGGTGGTGATGGTCTTGTTCGCCCTGCTGGCCTATCCTCTCGTGCAAATGCTTGCGGCCAGCGCGGCCGATGACCTTTGGATCGTTTGGGCATTGTTGGCTTCGTTGTTGTGGCTTTGCACCGCCGAGGCATGGAGTTGGAGCCGTCTACTTGGCATGAGCCTGTTGGGGGCGCTTTCCGTGCTAGCCCACGCCGGAGTGGGACTGGCTTTTCTGGTGACCACCGGCGTTTGCCTTTTTGTGAATCGCAAACATTGGAATTCGTTTGCCGCGGTCCGGCGTTTGAGTCTTTCCGGCAGGCATTGGGTCGTGTACCTTGGCGCCGTGCTGGCGCTAGGCGGATGGGGGTGGCGTAATTATGAGCGCTTCCATGCGCTGATTCCACTCAAGTCCACCCTCTGGTTTGAAGTCGCGCTCACGCTCCTGCCCCGGGGGCATTCCGGCGTTCTTACCCTGAGTGACATGGTATTGCGGCACCCGTCGTACAACTCCCAAATCAATGCCCACATGGCCCAGGTGGGCGAACAAACGTTCATGGCAGAGCAACGCCGAGCAGTGATGAAAGCGCTGCGCGGCCAACCGAGGGTTTTTCTGCGCCAGATCTGGCATCGGGCCGTCAACGCCCTCGCTTATGCGGAGCCCATAATTGACGCCGACGACGCCCACGCCGAACTTCCGGACTCAGATTGGACCCAGCTGCAGGCCGCGGGTCTGATCTGCATGAGTCCCGATGATCGACAGAAAACCTGGGTCTATTTAGGCCGCCCCGTGACGGAAACCATGCAGTACATCGCTGCACTTCCGCTTGAGCAGAAGCAAACGGCCCTGCGCGACTGGATGCGCGCCGCTACAGAGTTTCATGAGTCTACCACAAGTAGGCGCGCGGTATGGACAAGGCTTCTGTACGGGTCATTGCCAACGCTCTGCCTGTTCTGGGGTGTCTGGCGTGGTTGGCGGGCAAGCCCAGCTTTGCTTTCCTATGCCTGCTTAGCCTATGTCGCGGTCTTGCTTCCCAATATTCTCATTACGCATAACCTAGCGCATCAATTCCGCTTCATTCCACTTCACATCGCCGTGGTTGCTGCAACGCTGTTTGATTTGGACGGGCTAATCACGGCGCGCTTCGCTCGCGCTCCTTCACCCCAAGAATCAGTGCCTTCCCCCTGCTCTACTTGATGTCGCGCAAACCTTGGGCGCTGCTCGCCGCCAGCGCGCTGCTGGCGTGTCTCCTTGTGCTCGCGTTGGCACGTGTGCGCAACGCTCCGCGATGCGAATTGAATTTCCCCGCAGCCTCATCGCTCGGGAGTGCCCGCACCCCCGATACCCCCTCCTGAGACATGCCCCTGCTTTTCATTCTCAGCTCCTGCTTGGTTTTTCTCGGCCTGATTATGGGGTTGGGGTTGCCCTTGGCTGCCGGACTCCCGTTGCGCGCCGACGAGAAAATCTGCGCTGGCGCCGCGCTGGCGCTCATCGCGATTTATCTTTTCGCCCTGGTTGACTATTGGGGTGCCCTCCCTCCGCTTGTCTTTCAGCTCCTCCCCCTGGCCGCACTCGCGGGTTTCGCCCTTCGGTGGCGTCCCTGTCTCGCGATTCTGCGCGACCCGCCCGCCCAGCACATGCTTGGCGCCTATTTGGGCGTTGCCGGCTGGCTGCTGGGGTTTCTTGCCCTGGTACGGAACTATTCCGGCGGAGGCTGGGCGCTGGACTGGATCGATCATTACGCGCGCTCGCTGTTTTTTCTCCAGCACTGGTCAACACCTACCTTGATTCTCGGCAACGATCCTCTGCCCTCACGCCCTCCGCTGGCCAATTTGGTGACCTCCGCTTTTCTGGCGTTAACGGACAGCGCCTGCCCTTGGTTTCAGATTTTCACCACCTTGCTTGGCTCGCTGGCCTTTCTGCCGGGGTGGCTGTTTGCGAAACGCTTCGGTCACGGATCACTGCGCGCGGTCACGCTGTTTACCGTCCTGTTCATGCTGAATCCTTCGGTGATTGAAAACGGCACATTCGCCTGGACGAAACTTATCACCGTTTTCTTCGTGCTGAGCGGTTTCTATTTCCTGCTTCAAGGCATGGAAGTCACCAGCCGCGGCCGGCTTGTGCTCGGCTTTCTGCTCCTGGCCGCCGCTTTCCTGGCTCATTACTCCGCCGGACCCTATCTGGTCGCCCTGATCCCCGCTTACTTCTGGTGGCGGCGCTGGCAGTGGCGCACCCAGGCCTTTGGGAGCGACACCGCGGCCTGCGCGCTCGCCGGGGCGGCGCTGCTGGCCACCTGGTTCATCTGGGCCATCGCCAACTATGGTGTCCATGGTGCGTTTTTGACAAACACCTCCGTGGCCGAGTCCACCGTGCACTCGTGGGCATCATTCGCGCAGGAAAAAAGCTTCAATCTATTCTCCACCCTGATCCCCCATCCTTTCCGGGCTGTGGATTATGGTTTCATCGCCCAGACCAGCCGGCTCGGCTTTGCGCGCGATTACATCTTTTTGCTGTATCAGGTGAACCTGCCCCTGATGTTCGGCAGCTTTGGCGGAGCGGCCTTGCTATGGCTGCTGGGGCAGGCGTGGCATGAAGACAAACGCGACTCCGCCCTGCTGCCTTGGACCTTCTGGGCGTGGTTCACGGGCTGCACGATCGTGCTCGGAACGGCGGCCAACGGTGGCATCGACCACTGGGGCGTGGCGCATCTTTGCCTGCAAAGCCTGCTCGTCCTTGGACTGGCGTTTCTTGCAGCCCATTTTGATGAACTGCCACGCCTGCTCCGCGCGGCGTTCGTGATCGGGTTGATGGTCGATTTCATTCTCGGCGTCGGACTGCAGTTCTACTTTGAGAATCTCCATCATTCCCGGGTGTCCTTCATGCACGACGCCGGCCGCACCTTGGCGGCGACCTACGGGCTGTGCACGGAGATGAACTTGGAGGCAAAGTACCTAAACCGAATCGATTTCGTGGGGGACTGGCCCATCGCCCGACCCTTATTGGTGGCTTCCCTTGCCTGTTTGCTGGGGCTGGTTTTGGTGCAGTTGTGCCGCGCAAGGAGGAAGGCACTGTCATGACACTGTGGGTGCTGCTGTGCCTCTGCGTTTTTGCCGGCCTGATCCTGGGCTTGGGATTGCCCCTCGTAGCGAATCTGCAATTGGCGGCAGATGAAAAACTCTGTCTGGGTGCGGCGTTCGCCCTCATCGCCCTCTATCTCGCTGCTTTCGGAATTTACATGTTGGATCTGCCTCTGGCTGTTTTCATCGTCCTGCCGTTGGCGGCGCTCGTCTTCGCGGCCGCGCGGTTCCGACGCTGCGTCAGCCTGCTGCGCACCCCTTTCCGCCAGCCGGATGCTTAGCTGGTGGCTGATTACGGCAGTCTGTTTGCGCTCGCCCTGCTGGGGTTCTTCCGTGGAAACTCAGCGTCGCCACCTTTTGTCCGCGGATGAATCCAGCCAGCCAGCCCCTCCAGTCTTCCGTCACTCTGGTGATTCCCGTCTTCAACGAGGAAGCGGTGCTGCCCGAGTTGTTCACCCGGCTCACGGCGCTGTTCGACGGACAGTCCGGCTACGCCTGGCGGGCCGTGCTGGTCAACGATGGCAGCCGTGACCGCACCGCAGCGCTTATCGCTGACCAGGCGCGGCGTGACCCGCGTTTCCAATTCGTGGAGCTCTCGCGCAACTTCGGCTTTCAGAACGCGCTGGCCGCCGGCCTGACGGTAGCGGCCAATGCCGATGCGGTGGTGACCATGGACGCCGATCTGCAGGATCCGCCCGAGCTGATTCCCCGGCTTGTTGCCGCATGGAAGGAGGGGGCCGAGGTCGTGCTTGCGGTGCGTCGTTCCCGGCAGGAGCGGGGTTTGCGCCGCCTGGCCTTTGACCTGTTCCACCGTTTCTTCGGCACCCTCGTGGACACGCCCATCCCGGCCAACACCGGCACCTTCAGCCTGCTCAACCGCGATGCCGTGGCCGTGCTGAATGTGCTCGCCGAGAAGCATCGTTTTTTCCCGGGGCTTCGGGCCTGGGTGGGTTTCCGGCAGGCTGAAGTAGTTTACGACCGGCAGGAGCGCGCCGCCGGCCGACCCCAGCAGACCTTGCGGCGCTTGATCAACTATGCCTTTGATGGTCTGTTCAGTTTTTCGTACCTGCCGCTCCGTCTTCTGACCTATGCGGGGATGTTCATCAGCGGTTGCGGCTTTGCGCTCGGCCTTTACTTCGTCGTCAAACGGCTGTTGGGCATCGAGACCGCCCTGACCGGTTTCACCACCGTCGTATCGCTGGTGGTGGTGCTCGGCGGAGTACAACTGATCGGCATCGGCCTCCTCGGTGAATATCTCGGTCGTGTCTATGACGAAGTGAAACGGCGGCCGCTCTACATCATCAAACACCCTCCAAGCGGCTAGGTGGCCAGTCGCCGTGGCTCCGGCACCGTGCCCCTCGTGCTGTTCCCGCCTATTATGCACATCGTGGTGACACTGGAATCTTTTCACGGGTCCACCCACCCGTCCGGGCCGGCTCCCGTCTTCTCCTCATGACATCACTGCCCGTTCTGGCCTCCCTCCTCCTGCTGATGGCAGCCGGGCTCGGTCTGGTGGCGGCCCATCGTCATCCGGAAGAAAACTGGGAGGAACGGGTCGCTCGCGGACTGCGACCGCCAGTCATGGCGCTGCTGGTTTTGCTCCTCTGGTCGAACCTCTGTGGAATCCCCGCCATCGATTGGAATGCCGCCCGGGTGACGCCCTCGGTCGCGCTGCTGCATGGCATTAATTTCTACGGTACGATCACTCACGGTCCGTATCTCGGCTGGACGTATGGGCCGGTCATGCCGCTCCTGCTGCTGCCTGCCGCCCTGCTGCCCGGCATCACCTTCAAACTGCTGGTAGCCGGCCTGCTGGCGCAGGCGTTCACCCTGCTGCCATTGATCCTGACCCAGGACTGGTCGGTCGCGGCTACACGAAAGATCTCCGTGCTGGGCGGCCTGCTGGCGGTCTTTGCCTGCCTCTGCAACTGGCCTACTTTGGAGCTATTAAGCCTGGTGCATGTTGACGCGTTCGCGCTTGGACTGGGGGTTGGGTCGTGCCTCGTGCTGACTCCGCGGAACGACTCGCCACCGGGTGAGAAACGCCTGGTCATCGCCGCCCTGCTGGCCGCGCTGTGCGTGTGGACGAAGCAGATCGATGTGCCTGTCGTCTTGGCCCAGTTTCTTTTCCTCGGCGCCGCCTGGGGCTGGCGAAACGCATGGCGCTACGCGATCTGGTTTTTCGGTCTGGCAACAGGGCTCACCGCGGTCTTTACCGGGATTTTTGGCGGAGAGGAAATTGTTTTCAATCTCTTCTGGGTGTCCGCCCATCAGGCTTGGACCAGCTCGTTAGCGCGCCACATCTATTGGCAGGTTCTCATGGGCGCACCCTTCATTCTGCTGTTGCTGGTCGCGGCCTGCCGGCCAGAAAGCGGCAGCGTGATTCTCGTCCCTGGTTCGAGCAACACACCGCTTCGCGCGCAACCCTGGTTGTTGGTCGCGCTCGCCGGCTTATGCCTGATTCCCACCAGTGCCATGGCGGCGGCCAAGTTCAGTGGCGGCATCAACTCCTATCATTCGCTCTACTTCTTCATCGCGGCCTCGGCCATGGCCGTGGGACGGCGCGCACAAGCCGCCACCGGAAAAAGCGCCGAACGGATGTGGCGGCGTCTGCTCCTCGGTTCCCTCGCCATCATGGCCACGATCGGGATATTCAATGTCGTCACGCTCCACCCGCTGCGCCTGACGCCGGATCTGCGCGCCGAGCAGACGCTCGCGCTGGCCCGCAGCCAGCCTGGGACCCTCTATCTGCCCTGGTATCCTTTGGCCGGTCTGCTAACGGAGAAAAAACTCTACGCGTTCGACGACGCCGTGTTTAACTTGCTCGCCGCCGGGGCCGCCCCCGACGCCATGGCAATCCGAGCCGCGGTGCCGGCACATGTGCGCCTGCTCGCCTATCAAACTGACGTCATCGCATCCCAGGCTATGCTGGCCTATTATCCTGAACTCCACCGCACGTTCCGCCGCGCTGGGTGGACCATCTACGCCCCGGGTCTGCCTGAAGCCAAGACCGATCCAACGACGCCGAATTCCCTCCCTTCACGATGAGGCTGCCGCCCAGATGGCTCCGCCTAGACCTGTCCCGGCTGCGTTGGACCGGATTAGCCGTTGCAGCCTTGCTGGCGCTCCATTGGGGGATGGCGACAAGCGTCTCATCGCAGCACTGCACGGCCGCTGACGAGATCGCGCACCTGACTGCGGGCGTCAGTTACTGGCTGACGGATGATTACCGACTGCAACCGGAAAACGGCAACCTGCCGCAGCGTTGGGCGGCGCTGCCACTGCTCGCCATGCCTGGAGTCAAATTCCCCTCGCTCGACCAGTATTCCTGGTGGATCTCCGACGTGTGGGACCTCGGTTTCCAATTTTTCTACAAGCTGGACAATCCGCTGGGCACCATGTTGTGGGCCGGCCGCGCCATGATCGCGCTATTTAGCGTGGCCACGGGTTGGCTGGTGTTCTGGTGGGCGCGCCGGCTGCATGGCGCGGCGGGCGCACTCCTGGCAGCGGTACTCTTCGTCTTCAGTCCGGAGATGCTGGCCCATGGCGCGATGATCACCTCCGACATGCCGGCCTGCTTCTGTTTTCTGGCCGTGGTCACCGCCTTTTGGGTGATGCTCCACCGGCTGAGCGCCGGCACGTGGATGACATTCGGACTCGCCCTGGGCGCCCTCGCCCTCGCCAAGTTTTCCGCGCCGCTTATCCTGTTGATGCTCGTCGTGCTTCTGGCCGTTCGCCTCGCCGCAGGCGGCGAGCTGACCATGGCGTGGCCATGGAACAGCCCCGTGATCGGCCGCTGGAGGCAGGCGGCCGCACTGGGCGGAGCCACTCTAACAGCGGCAGCTCTCGCGATACTGCTGGTCTGGGCGAGCTATGGCTTCCGCTATCAGATGTACCGGCATTACGAACCCGGCCATGTGCGCTCACTCGTCGGCTGGGATGTCCTAACCAAGGACGGAGGCCCGGTGGTGGCGGCATTCCAGTTTGCCCGCTCACTTAAATTGCTACCGGAGTCCTACCTCTACGGCTTCGCCCATACTTTTCATTATTCGCGCTATCGGCGCGCCTTCCTCAACGGTGATTATCGGAGCCGCGGCTGGTGGTGGTTTTTCCCTTACACGTTTGCGGTCAAAACTCCATTGGCGCTTTTCGGACTGGTGGCGCTGGCCGGTCTCGTCGCTTGGAAAGCCCGTGGCACCGCGCCGCCCGCCGCGGCCCTGCCGGCGGGTACCGTTGCGCCGCATCGAAGGACCCGGCTTTATGCGTGGTCACCGCTACTCGTGTTGGCTGGCGTGTATGGCGTGTTCGCGCTCACCAGTCATTTGGATATCGGTCATCGTCATATTCTTCCCCTCTATCCTGTGTTTTTTATCATAGCCGGAGGGGCAGCGGCCTTGGGCCGGCTCCGGTGGCGCTGGCCGGTGGCAGTTACAACAGTGCTTGCTGCATGGTTCATCGGCGAATCACTGTGGATCCGGCCAAGCTACCTTGCCTACTTCAACGAGCTGGTCGGCGGGCCCGCCAACGGCTACCGGCACCTCGCCGACAGCTCCCTTGATTGGGGTCAGGACTTGCCCGGTCTGAAGGCCTGGTTGAATAACCACGCGCAGGGCCGTCCGGTTTTCCTGTCCTATTTTGGCTCCGGCGACCCGATCTACTATGGCATCCGTGCCACGCGTGTGGCTGATGACAATTTTGATCTGCGCCTCCCCCGCCGGTTTCCGGCAATGTTGACCGGTGGAATTTATTGCATCAGTGCGACCCAATTCGACCAAGTCTATAGCCAGGCCCGCGGCCCTTGGGATCGGGACAAGGAGGCGGACTACCAGCGTCAACTCCAGGCCATTGTGAACCGAGCCAGCTCGCCCGACCCACATCCGCCCCTGGATACCCTCAAGCGTTTTGAAGACTTCCAGTTTGCCCGCCTGTGCCACTTCCTGCAAAACCAACCGCCGGCCGCCGAGATCGGCTATTCCATTCTCATTTTTGCCCTCAGCGATCAAGAGGTGGCTGCCGCGCTCTACGGCCCTTTATCCACATCATGAAGCAGCCGCGTTTTGCCCTGGCTCAGTTTCCCTGGGTTACCTTGCTGACGGCTCTGCTGCTCGCGCTGCATGCCTGGCTGGCTGTCTCCGCCACCACCCATTTCTGCACCACCAGCGATGAGATCGTGCATGTCACCGCTGGCTACAGTTATTGGAAATTCAATGATTATCGGCTCCAGCCGGAAAACGGGAATCTTCCCCAGCGTTGGACCGCCCTGCCCCTGCTCGCCCAAGCCCTGTACTTTCCCAACCTGCAATCGGACGATTGGGGGTCGTCCGAGGTTTGGCGCACCGGCTTTAAGTTCTTCTATCGCGAAGGAAACTCCGTGGACTATATGCTCCTGTGCGCGCGGGCCGCGATGGTGGTTTGGAGCGTGGCCACCGGCCTGCTAGTCTTCCTGTGGGCCAAAAGCATTTGGGGCGATGCCGGGGGTCTATTCTCCCTCTGCCTCTACGCCTTCTGCCCCAACTTCCTCGCCCACGGCCCCCTCGCCACTTCCGATGTCATCATGGTGTTCTTTCTGCTCGCCGCCACGGGTGCCTGGTGGCGGCACAGTCGGCGGCTTTCGTGGGGCTCATGGCTGCTTAGCGGCGCGGTTCTCGGTCTGGCCTGTGTGGCTAAATTCTCCGCCGTGTTGCTTCTGCCTATTTTCACCCTGCTGTTGCTGGTGCGGACCGTCGATCGACAACCGATCGCCTTTGCCCCGGGCCGCCGTCATTATACCCTGAAGTCCTGGTCCGCCAAGCTCGCCACCCTCGCCGCCTCTTCCCTGACCCAGGCTTTCATCGCCTGGATCATCATTTGGGCGTTCTACGATTTCCGTTACAGCGCCGCCAATTCCGCCCTGCCAAAACAGCTGGATTTTTACCCTCCGTGGGCATCAGTCATTGCAGACCATCCTCCCCTGTCGGGCGTCGTGCAGGCTTTCTCCCAGTGGCATTTGCTACCGCAGGCTTTCCTTTTTGGCTTCGATCATGTCATGCATTTCTCCCAAGGGCGGGGGGGCTTTCTCAACAACGCCTACAGCAACACGGGGTGGTGGTATTTCTTTCCCTACGCTTTCTTGGTCAAAACGCCGCCCGCCACGCTGCTGGCCTTCACCTTTGCGCTCGTCCTGGCGGTGCGGCACTGGTGGCCGCGCCAGGGAAGCTTCGCTGCCTGCCTCCAGCATGTCCGCCGCGACCTTTATCGTGTCACGCCATTATTGGTCCTCTTTATTGTTTACTGGGCCTTCTCTCTGGCCAGTCATCTCAATATCGGCCACCGCCACATTCTTCCCGTCTATCCCCCGCTCTTCATTGCCGCCGGCTTGATCGCCCGGCCCGGCCCGGGCTGGCGCTGGCGTGCTCCTCTCGCGCTGCTGCTTGCCCTTGGTCTGGCTGTCTCCTCCTTTGGCATCCGTCCCACCTACCTGGCTTATTTCAACTGCCTGGCCGGCGGTCCTGACCAAGGTTATCAACACCTCGTCGACAGTTCCCTCGACTGGGGCCAGGATCTGCCGGCCTTGTCCGCCTGGCTTCACACCCACCGCCGCCCCGACGAACCCGTCTATCTCGCCTATTTTGGCAACGGAGACCCCGCCTACTACGGCATCAGTGCCTACCGGCTGGCCCCCTACTCCATGCAAGAGCAATGGAAGCACTGGCAGGTGCTTTCCCGGGGGCTATATTGCGTCAGCGCGACCATGCTGCAGGATGTCTACAGTGAATGGCGTGGACCGTGGAATCTGGCCCGCGAATGGCGTTACCACCAACTGCTGCTCAAGTACGGCGCCCAGGCTCCGCCCCAGCTTAATATCGACAGCGACCAGATGAAGGAAATCGATCGCCTGGTATTTGCCCGCCTCTGTCTCTACCTGCGCGTGCGCCGTCCCGATGCCCTGATCAACCACACGTTCTTTGTCTTCCGCCTCTCCGCCGACGAACTAAAACCCGTGCTCACCGGCACCATTCATGATCTGAACGCCGCGATTGAGCTCGCTTATCGCGCCCGGCATGCCTCCGGCTCTTGATTCCATGCCGCGTCCGCCTCAAGGCAGATTCATCAACCACTCCACCACCTAGTCCTGCTGGGCCTTCCCAGGCTCCGCGCTTGCGGTTGACGGCGCGTCAAACTTCTTGGACCTTTTACCGCCCACGCGCTGGACCACGAAGTAATCGTCAAAGCCGTTTCGCTGGAAATGGAATACTGGCTCCTTGTAACGATCTGCCGGTTGCCCAACCGGCAAGCCTGACTGCTGAAAGGCGGTCCTGATCAAGGCCGAATTCGAATCGATGACCAGCCGCTTGATCCATCGGCTGTCAGGTTAAGAGGGATATGCCGCGGCGGACGGTTCGGCGACTGAGCTGGCGGATGCAATCGAGCGCGCCTTGCAGGCGCGTTGCCCGCTCAGGGCAGCTGGCGCAGCCACTCCACCACTTGGGCGGCATCCACCGTGAACGGCACCAAGGTGACCTGCTTGGTCTCCGTGAGCTTCTTGCGTTCTTGGGCCCAAGCCAAAAACTTCGCTTCATCGACCCCCGCCACCCGGCTGATGCGCACCAGATAGGCTGGAGCGAATGCCTTCTCCTCGATCAACTCCAGCTGGATGCCGGGACCGAGGTCGTCCTCCGCTGAAACCAACCGTTGATTGGCCGCAAGATCGAGTCCCACCCGCTGAACGACTATGATCTCGTTGAAGCTATGCCGCCGGTAATGGTAGAGAAACGCCGCCGGGCGTTGGGAGAGCAGCGCGGGGTTGATGCTGGATTTGTGGTACAGAAACCACTGCAGACCGGTGGTGTTGTCGATAGCCAGCGCGGACTTTGATCCAAGCGCGCGAATGTAACCTCCAATCCAGTTGGTTGTGCGCGCCGCGAAGTTTTCCTGGGTGAAACGGTGCATGGCCGAAACCGGCACCGTCACCCCCGCGATGTAGGCAAGCACGGCGCCGATCACCACCGGCCAGTGCCGGCGGTGGCTGGTCAGCCGGGGCAGCACAAAGATGAAGGCGAAAATCAGGAGCACGTGCGCCGGCAGGCTGAGCCGGCGGATGATGGGATCGTCCCACCTGCCCCAAAAATAGCATAGCATGAGGCCCGTGTGGGCGAGCAGCCCGATGATAAAGATGCAAAAGACCGCGGTGGCTGGCTCGAGAGCGAAGATCTCGCGATGGTGTTTGTAAAGCGTGAGCACAAAGAACCCGACGCCAAAGGTGCCGAAGATCGCGACCAGCCAGGAACTCGGCTGCGTACCGTCAAAACTGAAAAAGAAGTTCATCGCATGACCCACGTTTTCGTAGAAATACTGCAGTCCGAACGGCTGCGTTGCCCCGGCCACGTCGTTCAGCTGCCAGATGGTTTGCGAGAGATTGAAGACATTGTGCTGCAGTGGCACCAGCACCAGCAGTAATGGCGTAAGGATCAGCGGCCACGGCAGATCGGCGCGGCGCTCACGCCACCACACGTAGAAAACCGTGGCGCCCACCGGCAGGATGAAAAGTGCCGACTCGTAGCGGACCTGGGCGAGCAGCACGCCGGCGAGCACAAAGGCGCACAACCGGATGGTTTCCGGCCGCTCCGCATAGCGCTGGCCCAGCCACAGGGTGAGCACGATCATCACCATGTTCAGCAGCTCAAACCCGCCGCCGGTGGCGTTCTGCGCAACCAAGGGGACAGAGCAAAGCAGCAGTACCGCGGCCGCACCCGCCCGGGGTCCGCCCAGCCGGCGGCCGAGCAGATAGAAAAGTGCCGTGAGGGCGAGGCTGAGCAGACCGTTAAGCACGAAAACGTTGGCCACCCGGTATCCGGTGAGGTCGTGAACCAGCGAAAGCAGGAAAGGAAAGACGAGCGGCCGTTTGTCCACATAGATGTTGAACGGCGTGAAGTTGCCGGCGTAATCATAGCCGCGCACGATCACCGCTGCTTGGCGCTCGAAGTGCATCTGCATCGCCGTCGAACCGAGCACGACTTCATCGGACACGACCTTGAATTCATGTCGCTCGTGAAGATGAAGAAAGACCGTCGCGCCCAGCACCAGCAGGCCGGCGCGCCACCAGCCGCGCACGATGCGCAGTTCCGGCCAAGCGTCGCGCAGGCTGCGGAAAAAGTACCACGCGAACAGTACAAAGGCGAGCAGCACCAACCAGTAGCCGCCATGCCGGACAACGTTTACCGCCTGCGGGGGGGTGAAGGTTACGAAACCCAACACCAGCGAAAGCAGGATGATGAGCGCCAGCAGGATGGATCGCTTGGACATGAATAAAAAAGCCGCCCGCATTATCTGCGGGCGGCTTCGCAATTGAAAACCAAAAACTTACTGGGCGTAAGTATACGGCCGGACGCCCGCAATGCTGGTCACCGTGATCGTGACCCCCTGGGTGAACGCAGTAGGATAGGTCTCGTTGGCCACCGTGTTCAGCGCCTTGATGTAGTTCGAGGAGCCGACGAGTGCGGCAATGACCGCCGTGGACGTGCCGTTCTCCAGGAAGTACTGGTCAGCCGCCGCACCGAGTTGGCGTATGTTGTTCAACACGGCCTTGTCCTGCGAGCTGGCGCGCACCTTCTGGAACGCGGGAATGGCCATCGCGGCCAGCAGGCCGATGATGACCACGACTATCATGATTTCGACAAGGGTGAAGCCCTTGTTGGATCGAATGTGTTTATTCATGCGTATTGGATGATAATATATTGATGATAAGAACTACTCCCCGGAATGAGGATTAGCACCCAGATCACATTCCAATCGGAAACGTTCTTCAAGGGTATTTGTTGCAAAATGGCGTAAAAGGCGGTCTTGGGCTTCACCCCAAAATGCCAGGACTTGATGAGGCTAACTCATCTGCAAACCAATAAGTTAACCTGCTTTAAGGCCTTTCAGCCAGATCTTTTCTTCCCGGTTTTCTTTAGAGACCGATGGAGTGTTGCTCCCGGGGATCGGGAGATCCTTCGGGCGGTAGGTTTCCCCGCCCCTGGCGGGGCCAATAGTGCCGCCACGGAAATTTCTTCCGCATCCTTCCAGAGTGATTCGAGCCGGTACTTGGCCCGGTTCCCCGTGGTGAAAAGGTGCACCATGATCTCAAATGCGTCGAAAACCGTCCAGCCGCTGCCTTGTGTGTTCTCCACCCCTATGATCGGCACCCGGGCGCCATCGAGTGCTTTCTCGAGTTCAACGCGCAATGCCCGCAGGTGCGGTTCCGATGTGCCTGTGGCCAGCACAAGGTAGTCGGTAATCGACGATTGCGCCGTCACATCAAGCACTTGCAGGTCTTCGGCCTTCTTGTCGTCGAGCGCACGCACCACCAGTTTCAGTAACTTTAGGGAATTGTCAGAAATCTTTTTGCGGGCGGCGGCAGATTCTTTCATGCAGTTTAGCGGTAGAGTTTGTGGGCTTCAATGTAGGCAATGACCTTTTGCGGACAAAAATAATGCAGCGACAAACCCCGCTGTACTCGCTGCCGCAACTCGCTGGAACTGATTTCAATCAGGTGGCCGTCGCAGCGATGAAGGCGCAGCCCGGGAATGTCGGGTGTCTTCTTGGCGGGATGGCTTGGCCGCTCCAGAAAAATAAACTCCAGCATCCCCGCCAATTCCGTGATATCCTTCCACAAATTCATTTGGGGCAGCTGATCGCCGCCAATTATCCAAAACAGCTCGTCATGGGGGAACATCGCCCGGAAATAACGCGCCGAGTCGATGGTATAGCTCACACCACCCCGCTGCAGCTCCACGTCGGAAATCTCGAGCCTTTTGTCCCATTCTATGGCCAAATGCAGCATGTCCAGCCGGTCCCAGGGATTTGACTGCATCTCTTGGGGTTTGAGTGGCGCCTGTGCCGCTGGCACAAGAATGAGTCGGTCGAGTTGGTATTGCTCGTAGACGTCCTGTGCGGCCAGGAGGTGGCCGAAATGCACCGGGTCGAAACTGCCGCCTAGAAATCCGATCTTCAAGCCAGTCGCCCGTCGTGCGGGTTAGAGGTTTCTGCGGTTGCGGCGGTGGTAGATCATGCAATCCAGGATGCCCTCACACCTAAAACGGATTCGCTCGTGAGCAAGGCCAAACATGCCCGGCTCCGGGCACGTTCGAAGAAAGGCTCACTGAAACAGGGCCCTCCGCTGTCACCGAAACTCTGCCGACACCTTCCGCAATGGCGGAGGATGGCCGGACTTGCGTCGCTCTTATGGGTTTCCCTGACATGCCAGTACCGCAGAACGCTTGTGGCCAAGGGAAGGATGATCAGGGGTCATCCCCATGCGGAATGTGATTGTGATTGATCCAATCCGCATCTGGCATGTTTCTGCATTTGATGAATCCCCTTCCGACTCCAGGCGGGCACCAACGTTCACTGAAATGGCAGATGTTTGCCCTTTCATTCACCGCCCTGTTTCTGGAACTGATGGTGATTCGTTGGGTGCCCTCGGTGGTACGGTTGATTGCCTATTACGCCAACCTGATGCTCCTGAGTTCATTCCTGGGCCTGGGCGTGGGCGCAATGGCCAGCGAGAAGAAATGGCGGCTTTTCGAGTGGTTCCCTGTTTTCCTGGCGAGTGATATCGTATCGCTGGTGCTATGCCGGCATATGGCATTGGGGACTGGCAGCACGGAGATGCGGTTTTTTGCGCCCCATCCGGAGATACTGAATTACGCGGTCTTGATCGGGATTTTCACGTTCAACGCACTGTTGTTTCTGCCGCTGGGTCAGAGGATGGGCCTTCTTTTCAATTCGCTGCCGCGCCTCTCGGCCTACGCGTGGGACCTTGGTGGCAGTCTGTGCGGCACCCTGTGTTTCGGCCTTTTTTCCCTGAAACTTTTTTCGCCTATGCTGGGCATCGTCGTGGTGATGGTGATTTACTTGGCCGGCTCGCCTACTCGCCGCTGGCTGTTCAGCGCTCCCGTGTTCGCCGCCATCCTGGCGGTCTTGTTCATCACCCGTGAACGTGAAGCCATTTGGTCACCGTATTACCACATCGTTGTCCACAAGTTCGTAGTCCCCGAGATCCCGGTAATGGAGCCCGTCCCGAACCTGCGCACCATGCGCGATCCCCCGGTTTATGCCGTGCTGGTCAATCAGCTCGGATACCATTTCGATGCCACGCTCGACCTGGGTCGGTACACGCCTGGCACGGCCAAAGCCCGGCACATATCGCAGCTGTGGGAAGGGTATCGGCTGCCGTACGTCCTCTGCCGGGGACGCAAGCGGGTCTTGGTAGTTGGGGCGGGAGGAGGCCTCGATGTGGAGGCAGCCCTGGCCTCCGGGGCCGAACGTGTCGACGCCGTGGAGATCGATCCGGTGATCGTCCAGATCTCCCGGCGATTCAATGCTGGCGCGCCCTATGCCGACCCCCGCGTGAACGTGCACATTGACGACGCCCGTTCCTTTGTCTCCAAGGCCCAACCGGGCTATGACTTGGTTGTCTTTGGCTTCCTCGATTCGCAAGCGTTGTTCAGCAGCATGAGCAACGTCCGTCTGGATGGGTATGTTTACACCGTGGAGGGCCTTCGGGCCGCCTATGCGCTGGTTAACGAGGGGGGAATGCTCTCGTTGTCGTTTGCTGTCTGGCGGGACTGGCTGGTGCCGAAGTTGTTCCGGATGGTGGCGGACGCAACGGGGCGCGAGCCGCTCCTCTACGTGCACGAACACAACATGATCCTGTGTGTCCCCAAAGGGGAAAATCCCAAGGCACCGCCCGCCATTTACCATTACTACCGAGCGGTGTTTGATTCGCCTCCCCACCCCGATGTTGCCACGGATGACTGGCCCTACCTCTATCTCTCTAGGGAAACAATCCCGGCCGATTACCTGATTGCGATCGGCAGCATGCTCGTGCTGTCAGTCGCCGCGATCGCTGGACTGCGACGGCGCCAGTTCGGACGGTCGGATGTGTTCTTTGGCCTTCTCGGCATGGGCTTCATGCTGCTGGAGACCAAGAGCATCAGCGACAGCACGCTGTATTTCGGCACCACTTGGTTTGTCACCATGGTGGTCGTGGCTGGTGTCCTCCTGATGGTACTGGCGGCCAACCTGGCGGCGGAGCGCTTCCCGCGATTCTCCCTTTGGATGTATGCCCCCCTGTTCGCTGCATTGGCCGTGCTCTACCTCGTACCACGCCAGCAGATTCTCGGTCTTGATTTCTTGGGACGTTTGCTCTGGACGCTCTTGGCGGTCCCATTGCCGGTTTTCTTCGCCGGGCTGATTTTTTCGACCACCTTTCGGGACTCGGTAAGACCCTCGGCTTTGTTTGGTGCCAACTTGATCGGAGCCATGATCGGCGGTTTTAGCGAGTACCTCTGCATGGCGACTGGCAGCCACCAACTCTCGCTGCTGATGTTTGTTGCCTACTTGGGGAGTCTGGCAGCAATGCTGGGCTCCAAGCGAACGAGCGGGCCGGCACTTGGATGAGGCGGAGGCTGGGGCCCGCCGGCTAAGGGAAGGCTACCTCATATCTCTTGCAGGCAAGATCGGCCTTTCCCAAACAACTGCGCACGCGGCGCCGCGTGCGCGGAGTGCCCGGGGCCGGACTCGAACCGGCATGGCCTTGCGGCCAGGGGATTTTAAGAACGAAAAAGTGAAGTTTTCTAGGCCCCTGATTCAAAGCTGTTCAAACTCGTTTTTTCAGAGGAGAAATCGCGTCTTTTCTCGGCTTATTTCTACAACTCCGTACGCATCAAATACCGAGGGCAGAAACGCCGCCAAAGTATCACAAGGTGTAGCACAATTTCGTATTTTTCGGCGTTTTTCCTGCACTGAGGAATTCCGAATCCCCAGCGTCTGAACAAGGGTGTTTTTGTTATCAATGGTACACGGCGAACAAAATAAAGCCACAATCCACCGGCTGACGACCAAAAGACGGGCTGTTTAGATCAACCATTGATGCCGACTATCCCAAAGTGATGGCGTTCGTGCACGGCACCAATCCAATTCGCCGTATTCGGTGACTGTTGTGCAACTCGCCGGTGCGACGCCAGCGCCACGGATGAAGGCATCAGAAGAGAAATGGCCACGCGCACGGGTTCGCTTTTCCCAAAAACTCACGCTCCGCTTCTTCCCTTTTGGCGACGTCGGTCACCGCGAGATATTCTGCAAATAGCAATTCGGCAGGAGCCGCGGAACTTACTCCCGTCAGGTAGGCGTCGATGGAATTGATCAAGTAATCATAAGCCGCCCGCGGCGCCGCGGGTTTGGCTAGGTTGTTGGGATGGCTCGCCGGCTGGCCGTCGCGAAGAAAGAAGGCCAAGCGAGCCGCATTCCCCGCACATTTGCGGATTGTATTGTGCTCTTCGCCACCGGCGACCCATTTGAGCCCGAAGAGAAACTCCCGCAACGCTTCCGCGAGCTTCCGCCGAAAGGTATATCCCCGACCGAGGGTCAGATGGACGCAAGCGATTGCATGTCCGGCCTCAACCTGTCCCAGTATTTCCAAGACGTGCTCGATTTCGGCTTGTTCCTTGGGCGTGCCAGCCGGGAATTTTCCCGTGTAGCAGCGGGCTTCTAGAACTTCGCGCAGCATGGAGCCTTCATCACGCAGTGATGGCCGTTTTCTGGCGCATCGTTTAAGCCGCCGCACCACCCACCAAGCCGCCGGTCGCCAGGGCCATAATACTAGCGAGCGCAGGACTCCTCGGGGCCTCTTCGCGGCAAGTGCGGCTACCCGGATGAGGTTGTGAAGCAAACAATGCTGCGCATCTAACGCCGCTTCGTAGTCCTCAGCTTCATCGGCGTCGCGAAATTCGCGTCGAGGTGGGCCTGTGCCAACCAGTAGGCCCCATAAGTGAGGCGTCTTTATCCAGGCGCGAGAGTACTCCCACACCGCGCGCCGATTCAATGGAAGCAAATCCTGCGTGTATTTTCCCTGCATGATGCGATCAGTCGCACATCGAGCGGCAAGCCGGGCCCGCTGCCACGGCCGAAGCCTGCGGTCGGTCAAAAACTGGCCGCCTAGTTCAATCGCCTTGTCGTTTTCCGCCCTATGCGTGTGGGCTTCCAGCACAAGGTGCGCCAGTGCCAAACGGCGCGGGTGCCTATCCAAAAGCTCAATAGCGTCTGACGACTCCAGAGATTCGGTAATGAACGCCAAGAACAGGCGCACATCATCGGGCGAAAACTGGCCCACGGCGCGTTCAATTACTGCAGGAAAGTCCGCCCCGCCTTGCGTAGCAATAGTTGTATCAGCAAACGCGGCGAGGCAGTTATGGTGGTCTGAGACTAGGAGATTGCATGGTACCAGACCCGACCATTTCGCGATCGTCTCGACGAACCGTCGCCGAAAGGGTTGACCCTCGATGTCCGCCCAGAATTTGGACTCATCGTGGTGCAACCAGTAGAGCTCTGTGCCAGCGTGTTCGGCCAGGATCGCGCCCATTGCAGGCCGGACGTCCAGATCGGAGCCGCTGTATCCCGCCACGATGATCACCTTTGCGGCCTGCAGGCATTCCAGAGCACGCTTGATGCTCGGGTCGATGCGGCACTGCGAAACGGCCCGGAAAGTGAGGACCATGCTCTTAAAATCGTCGGCGCTGCCATGTAGCTTCCGGAGCGTCACGCCAGCCCCGATGGGCGACGTAAGTATACGTGCGCGCCCACTTCCGTGTGGCACCCGGCCAAGGGGCAGGCCGCATTGCTGAAAGGCGCTCTCCAAACATAGGTCGTAGTTGGTCGTCACTACGTCAACGTGCACCCCTCTCGCTGTGAGGTTCCGCGCACACGCCACAAGACCTTGATGATTAAAATTCGGCTGCCGGAATGACGACGAACAAAACCCCTCGGCAAAAATCTGTTCAACAGCTTTCGGCGTGGCCTCATGCAACGCCCCTAGGAACGCCTCAAAAGGCAGTTGACGGCCCTGCTTGTATTTTAGCTCCTGCCAAAATTCTTTAGTGCGATAGCGGTCGATCAGTCTGACCAAGAACGAATCTTTGCTTACGTCTTGGATCTGGGACAACGCGTCAAATACACCTGCCTTGAAAGTTTCAACTGACGGGAGATT
The DNA here is from genome assembly GCA_049513315.1 of Opitutaceae bacterium. GTDB lineage: Bacteria > Verrucomicrobiota > Verrucomicrobiia > Opitutales > Opitutaceae > Fen-1467. The sequence goes on along the minus strand of JBEKWG010000050.1, from coordinate 21,473 downwards.
ACTCGGAGGCGGCACAGAAATCGTCGCGCCGACAATGAATACCACCGACTCGCCAGGATGCATTCTGGCGAGTGCCGCATTGAGATCCGCGTGGGAACGTGTGAGGAACGGCCCCATTATCCAAAGGTTTTTGGTGCCCGGGGCCGGACTCGAACCGGCACGGCCCTTCGGCCAGCAAATTTTAAGTCTGCAGCGTCTACCATTCCGCCACCCGGGCTGAAAGTGAGCACGAAGTTTTGCGACCGGCACCGAAAAATGCGAGCTTCTGATGCGCGCCCGGCCGCTTTCGTCTCAACTGAACCAGTGCTCCGCCGGCCGGCTCAGAAACTCCTCCAACGAGAGGCCCGACGCGCCGACCAGCAACGATTTCTTCGGCTTAAAGTGCTTCGCGAACGCCGCCAGGCCGGGCAGCGCGTCCTTGCGCCGGCCGCTTTTCACCTCGATCGCGACGCACTCTGCGCCGCGCTGGAGCACGAAATCGACCTCGTGATTCCGCTCGCGCCAGTAGGTCACCTCGATGCCGGTGTGCACGCTGGAATTCACCAAATGGGCCCCCACGCACGTTTCCACATAGCGGCCCCAGGCATCGCTGTCATTGCGGGTGGCTTCGAAAGTCTGGCCGCTCGGGGCCGACATCAGCGCGGTATTGAGCACCTGCAGCTTCGGGCTTGATCCGCGCTGCCGCACCTGCCCGTGCGCATATTTGGCCAGTCCCATCACCATGCCCGCGCCTTGGAGCAATTCCAGGTAGTGCGCCAGGGTCACGGTGTTGCCCGCATCCTGAAGCTGGCCGAGCATTTTCTGATACGAAAGCACCTGCCCGGAATAGGCGCAGCCGAGCTGGAACAGCCGGCGGAGCAGCGCCGGCTTGTCCACCCGCGTCATGAGCAGAATATCGCGCGAGATCGTCGTCTCGATGAGCGCATCGACGATGTAGTTACGCCACCGATCCGGTTCGCCGATCAGGGGTGCCGAACCCGGGTAGCCGCCAAAGAAAACATACTGGTCCACCGTCCAACCGAACGCCTCGCGCATTTCCGCGAACGCCCAATGGGGTATCGGCACGACCTCAAACCGCCCGGCGAGACTTTCGGTCAACCCCTGTTGAATCAGCAACGGCGCCGAGCCCAGGAGCATGACCTTGAGCGCGAGCCCCGCGTGCGTATCCTCATCCCAAAGCCGTTTCACCATTTCGGACCAGCCCGGCACTTTCTGGATTTCGTCGAGCACCAGCATCGCTCCCGCCGCCTGCTCCCGAGCGCGCTGCCGGCCGGTTTCCCACTGCTGTTCCAGCCAGATTCGGTCGCGCAACGTCGGCTCGTCCGCCGAGGCGTAATGCGACACCATCCCGGCTTCCGCCATGACCTGACGCGCCAACGTGGTCTTGCCCACCTGCCTCGGTCCGGCCAAAACCTGAATAAAACGACGAGACTCCGTCATTCGTTTCTTGATAATCTCAAATAGCTTAGGTCGCTTCATACCATTTACTCAGAGTCCTGAGTAAAATTACTCACCGACGCTTGGCAAGCTGTTTCATCCCCAACAAGACACCCGCCACACCTCACCTGCCCCGAATAGCCGCCCGCTCCGCCGCGTCGAGTCAAGACAGACCGCAGCACAGCGAGGAACGTCTTGACCGGCGCGTAAAATTGGGCGGCTCGGGCAGGGGGAGAACACCGGGACACAGAGATTCATGCCGCCCCTTGAGATGGTGCCGCACACAGGGAGCCCGGAGCAATCTGCGGCGAGCAGCGCGAGCCGCAGTTTGCGCAGGTTCTCCCCTCCCCACCGGGACCAAGCAGTCGGCCGGGGTTGCGCCGCGGCGGACCGCGCAGCGTCCGCCCGCACAGCAACTCCGGCTGTCTGCCTCTGGTCCCCTGTTCCGCTTAGGAATCGCCGGCGCCGTCCCGCGAGGAACGCATGCGTCCGCCCTGGCAGTGGCAAGAGCTACACCAGCAGGTCGTCGTAGCGGCAGCGCAAGGCCTGCTGCAGCCGGTGGATCGTCGTAGCCAGGATGTCCAGCTGTCCCGCCTCGATTTTCTGAATGGTGCGCGGGGCCAAGTCGGCCAGCTCCGCCAGTTTCTCCTGCGTCAACCCCCTCGCGCGCCGCTGCCGGCGAACGTTTTCCCCGACGGATTTCAACCATCGGCGCTTTGTGACTGAATGGAGCGCAGCGGACACGCCCCATTAGGCCGTATTTCCAACTTGCCTAACACGACCCTATGGGTCGTATTTCCCCCGCCATTAGGCTACCCCGAGAGCCTGCCGCATAGGGTGATGAAACCTCATCACCAGAAACAAACCCGGCGTTGTGCTCACTGTGGCCAGCGCTTCACGATCAATCCGCGGGTGGGCAAGCGCCACCGCTTCTGCGCCAAGGCTGAATGCATCAAGACCAGTCGCATCGTCGCTCGAAAGAGATGGCTGAGAAAAGGCGGCCGACAGTATTTTGGCGGCAGCGTGGACACCCAGCGGGTGCGCACCTGGCGCCAGATGAATCCGAAATACTGGCGCCGGCGAAGCCGCATCCGGCGCCGTCGGCGCAGCGACTACGTGCTGACCAAGAGCCTGGCGGCAACGTTGAGATATGTTGCGCTACAAGATTTGATTGACACGCATCTCGCTCTGAAAATCGGCATGATTTCCCATCTCACGGGATCTGCGTTACAAGATGTGATAGCCAAGGAAATCCGCCGGCTCATGCTGCGCGGGCATGCCATTTTGCGGGGCAAAACACCCAAAGCGTGACTCCAGCCGACCCCCGGCGCGTTCGGGAGACGGATGGTGCGCGCCATAGAGCCCCATGGGCGGACAGGGTCAACTACCGCTCGCGGCTGCGACCGGCGGGCTGCTGCCGGTCGCGGCCTATGTGCGCATGTCGACGGAGCACCAGCAGTATTCCACGGCAAACCAACTCGACCGGATCAAGGAATACGCCGCCCAGCGCGGGATGGAGATTGTCCGGGTGTTCGCCGACGAGGGCAAAAGCGGGCTCAGTGTGAAGGGTCGCGAAAGCCTGCGCCGGTTGATCGCGGAGGTGGAGTCGGGCCAAGCCGGGTTCAAGGGCATTCTGGCCTATGATGTCAGCCGCTGGGGCCGGTTTCAGGACGCCGACGAGAGCGGTTATTACGAATACATCTGCAAACGCGCCGGCATCGGTGTCCACTACTGCGCCGAGCAGTTCGAAAACGACGGCAGCCCGACATCGAACATCATCAAGAGCGTCAAGCGCTCGATGGCCGGCGAATACAGCCGGGAACTTTCGACGAAGGTTTTCCAGGGCGCATGCCGGCTGATCCAGATGGGATTCAAGCAGGGCGGAGCCGCGGGTTTCGGCCTGCGCCGCATGCTCATCGACCAGGCCGGTCAACCGAAAGGCACGCTCAAGATCGGCGAGCACAAAAGCCTCCAGACCGATCGGGTGGTGTTGGTGCCGGGCCCGGAGGAGGAGCAGGAAACGGTCCGCTCGATCTACCGGGCGTTTCTCAACGAGGGAAAAACTGAGCGCGAGATTGCCGACGCCCTCAATGCGCGGAAGGTTATCACCGACCTCGGCCGGGCCTGGACGCGTGGCACCGTCCACCAGATCCTCACCAACGAAAAGTACATCGGCAACAGCGTCTATCACCGCACCTCGTTCAAACTGAAACGCAAGCACGTCCTGAATCCTCCCGAAATGTGGATTCGGGCGGACAAGGCGTTTCCAGCGGTGGTCGATCCGGAGCATTTCGCGCAGGTGCAGGAGGCCATTCTGGCGCGAGCCAGGCGATATTCCGACGAGGAGATGCTGCACGCATTGAAGGAGCTGTGGTCACGTCACGGCCGGATTTCAGGGCTGTTGATCGATGAGCAGGACAGCATGCCCTCCAGCGCCGCCTTCCGTAATCGCTTCGGCAGCCTGATCCGTGCCTACCAGTTGATTGGCTACACGCCGCGGACGGACTATTCATTTGTGGAGATAAACCGCTACCTCCGCGGCCGGCACCCGGAGATTGTGCAGGAGGTCATCACCCGGCTCGCCGGGATTGGCGTCACGGTGGAACGCGACCCGGCGACCGAACTGCTGATTCTGGATCACGAGCTGACGGTATCGCTGGTGTTGTCCCGCTGTCTGCGCACGGAAGCCGGTTCGTCCCGCTGGATGCTCCGCTTCGAAGAAGGCCTCCAGCCGGACCTGACCATTGCAGTCCGCATGGATGAGACCAACCAGGCAATCAAGGACTACTACCTCTTCCCGGCCATCGACCTGACCGATGCCAAGTTCAGGCTGGCGGAGAACAACCACGCCCTGTTGGACGCGTACCGCTTCGATGACCTGGAGTTTTTCTTTGAAATGGCCGAACGGGTTTCCGTGGAGGATGCCGCCGCATGAAAGAGACCGATGAATCACACGTCCGGATGATCCCGGTGGACAAGATCCGGGTCGTGAATCCCCGGGTGCGGGACAAGAAGAAGTTTGAAAAGATCGTGGAGAGCATTGCCGCGCTCGGACTCAAAAAGCCCATCACGGTGACGGCCGGCAAACCTGCGGAGGATGGCACCGAAATCTTCGACCTCGTGTGCGGCCAGGGGCGCCTGGAGGCGTTTATCGCCCTGGGTCAGCAGGAAATCCCTACTCTGGTCCGGGGCCTGTCCAAGACCGACAGCCTGCTCGCCAGCCTCATCGAGAACATCGCCCGCCGCCGGGTGCGCACCCTGGATCAGGTGAAGATGATCCAGTGGATGAAGGAACAGGGGCACAGCCACGGCGACATCGCCGCCAAGACCGGCCTCGGCGAGGAATATGTGAAGGACATCCTTAATCTGTTGCGCGATGGGGAGGAGCGGCTTCTGGAGGCGGTGCTGCACGGCAAGATTCCCGTCACCATTGCCATCGGCATATCCGGCATGTCCGACGAACAGTCCCAGCGCCTTCTCGTGGAAGCCTACGACCGGGGGGCAATGACCCAGAAGACGCTGTCGGTGTTCAAGCGCATCGTCGATCAGCGCCGCTATTTCGGGAAAAACTACGGTCCCCGCAAGAATCGCGGACCCGGTCGCACCACCGCGGAAAGCCTGGTGAGAGCGTACAAGCTGGAGAGCCAGCGGCAAAAAATCATGGTCAAGAAGGCCAAACTTTGCGAGGCGCGCTTGTTGTCCGTGTCGGCCGCGTTCACGGTGTTGGTCGCCGACGAGGATTACGTCAACCTGCTCCGAGCCGAGGAACTGGGCACCATGCCAAAGTTCTTGGCGGAAAGGGCGAGGCAGGCCGCATGAAGACCACGGTCCGCGCAGCCTTCGACCTCGCCGGGATCACGCTGCCGCTCTCCGCCATCCATCCGATCCGGCAGGTGAAGCCGACCGACCATGCGTTCGGCAAATACAAGGCTGTAGTGGCCTCGATCCGGGAGGTGGGTGTGATCGAGCCGCTCATCGTGCATCCCCAGCGGGGCTCGCGCGGCGTCTATCTGCTGCTCGACGGCCACATGCGGCTGAAGGCCCTGCACGAGCTGGGCCGCATCGAGGCGTTCTGTCTGGTGGCGAAGGACGACGACGCCTTCACCTACAACGACAAGGTCAATCGGTTGTCGCTGATCCAGGAGCACGCCATGATCGTGCGGGCCATAGACCAAGGGGTCACTGCCGACCAGATTGCGAAGGCACTCAGCGTCGATATCGCCAAGGTCAGGGCCAGCCTCAACCTGCTCGACGGCATCGATGCCGAAGCGGTCGAGCTATTGAAGGACAAGCCCGTCACGGCCACGGCGTTGAAGCTCTTCCGCAAAGCGAAGCCCATTCGTCAGGTCGACATGGCCCACTTGATGGTGAGCGGAAACAACTACACCTGGGCGTATGCCGAAGCGCTCCTCGTTGGGACACCAGCCGATCAACTGGTGGGCGGCAGCAAGCGGAAAAACACGCACGGCATCTCCGAAGAGGAAATCTCCCGGATGGAAAAGGAAATGGAAGCGCTGGAACGGGACTACCGGCTCTATCAGGACCAATTCGGTGAAAACTCGCTGCATCTGAACGCGGTCCAGCGCTATGTCAAACGGTTGCTCGAAAACGCCAAGATCAAGCGGTTCCTCGGCAACCGCTACCCTGAATTATTGGAGGAACTTCAGGAACTGGTGGCGCTCGAAGCGCTGTGACCCGCTCTATTTCTCGTCCGGAAATCAGCACACAACAGTCCAACGGGTTGGCGCCCATAAGCCGCAACGTCCAAAGCCGATTCAGGCGAATACGGGCACGAGGCCGCAAGGCTTGGTGAGAACAATGTTCTTTGCGGTTCGTCGTTGGCGATGCCGGGTGCGACCCCATCGGCGGGTGGAAACGCTCCACCGGGCGGCGTCCCGATCGGCGCGGAAACTCAAGCCTGCCCCCCATGTCGGCTTCCCGCCCACCCAACCCCTGGCAAGGGGCAAATGTGCGGCATGGACCCCGTTGGGCTGCACCCCGTTTTCGATGGCCCCGTTTTACCGCGGTTTCCAAGCTTAGCCTCTAATCATCACGCCTCTGAGTCTGCCGGCAGATTTGCGCAATCTTGCCGCCCAAGGCACGGGCAACGGGCCGCAATGATGACGCGGTCGGTTCGTAGACGAGATAGAGCTTTCGGCCCAAACGACTGATGCCGTCCAGATCAACGACGGCAAATTGGTCCTTCGGAAATTCCTGGACGGCAGGCGCGGGCACAAACGCGGCGATCTCGGCGGCACGCATTGCCTCAATGATCATACTGAAACTCTGCGTGCGTAGACGCACGAGAGGCATAATTCCGTTGCGTTTGAGCAATTCAATGGAGCTGTGGGCGAACTGGCCCTCACCAGCCAGTGCGGCAATGGGAAGCTTCTTTTGGGGGTCGAGGCCCGCTGCACTTTTCCCGAGCAAAAGGCGGCGTGGAACCACCAATGCATATTCAAGTGCCCCGCAGGCGACTGCTGCGAGTGACTCATCGACGGCGTCCTCGCGGACTACCCCAAGATCGAATCTGCCGGTCCGGACGCCTTCAATCACCTCTGCAGTCCTTGCCGACAGAAAATCTGGCAGATGCTGGCCGGCGGCAGCCAGGATCTCTTGGAGATGCGGCATTAAAATCCAACGCAGCGCACTCTCTATCGCTCCGATTCTGAGTCGCGGTTGTTCAGCATCAGCCGTGGCCCCCAAGTCCTCCAACCCATGGAAGTACATGTTGGTCAGTGCCGCCAACCGCTTCCCTTGGTCGTTGGGCCGAAGATACTTGCCCTCCTTTATGAATAACTTGAAACCCAATACCTTCTCTAAGTCTTTGATCTGACGACTATAATGACTCTGTTTCGCCGGATCCCCGGTAGCGGCCGCAACCATGGATCCAGCCGCAACGATCTCACAAAACGACTTGAGGCGTTCGACTGTAAGCCCGGATTTTGATAGGACGCTGTCCATAACACTTACCATTAGAAACAAGTGAATCACTCATCAATTGAATACATCATTTAGTATGGCCTGATATAGTCCACAGAAAATTCAACCAATCATGCCCCGCCTCGAAGACATTACCGTTAACAGCATCGTCAAGGGACTCGCCCCGAACTCGGCCGTCACCATCAAGCACACCGAGATGTTCGGCTCCCAAGCCATGCAGGTGACCTTCGTCGATGCGGAAGGCCGACCCGGCACGCAACTTATCTACCGCGATCAGGAGTCCGCGCTCGAAATTGTCCGGCAGACACGGCCGCTCAGTTTCTCGGCCGACCCCAAACTGTTTCGCCTGGCTTCCGAGGCGCAACGGCTGCGGTGGGGCTTCTTGTTCGATCCCATGATTGCGGTCACGACCTCGTCGATTGAGCCGCTGCCCCACCAGATTACCGCGGTGTACGAGACCATGCTGAACCGCCAACCGCTTCGCTTTCTCGAGGCGGACGATCCCGGTGCGGGCAAGACGATCATGGCCGGTCTCTTGATCAAAGAGCTGATCATCCGCGGCGACGTGGCCAAGTGCCTCATCGTTGCCCCGGGCAGTCTCGTCGAGCAATGGCAGGACGAACTAGACCAGAAGTTCGACCTCGCGTTCGACATCATGACCAACGACGCCATCCAGGCATCCCGTACGGGCAATTGGTTCCTCGAGCACAACCTCTGCATCTGCCGCCTCGACAAGCTGAGTCGCAACGAGGACGTCCAAGAGCGTCTCAAGCAGGTTGATTGGGATCTCGTAGTGGTCGATGAGGCGCACAAGATGTCGGCTTCGTTTTTTGCCTCTGAGGTGCGTTACACCAAACGCTTTCGCTTGGGGCAGCTCCTTTCTCAACACACACGCCAGTTCCTCCTTCTCACCGCGACCCCGCACAACGGGAAAGAGGAGGATTTCCAGCTTTTCATGTCGCTCATCGATGGCGACCGTTTTGAGGGCCGCTACCGCGAAGGGGTCCCTAGCCCCGATTGCTCGGATATCATGCGCCGTATGGTGAAGGAGAATCTTGTCACCATGGAGGGGAAGCCGCTTTTCCCAGAACGATTCGCCTACACGGTTCCTTTTCCATTGTCCCCCGAAGAGGCGGCGCTCTACGCCAAAGTGACCAACTACGTCCGCGAAGAATTCAATCGAGCGGATCGCTTGGATAGTGATCGCCGTCGCGGAATGGTCGGGTTCGCGCTCACGATTTTGCAGCGGCGGTTAGCCTCGTCGCCTGAAGCCATCTACCAATCGCTGCGTCGGCGGCGCGAAAGACTGGAAGAGCGCCTCCGCGAGGAGAAAATCCTGCGGCGTGGCCGGGCCGCTGACGAGGAGATCGACATCCAGACCAACATCGAGGTCGAGGACATGGAGGACTTGGAGGATGCTCCAGAGCAAGAGGTCGAGCAAGCAGAGGAGCAGGTCGTCGATCTGGCGACCGCCGCCCGAACGATCGCGGAACTCGAAGCTGAGATTCTGATTCTCAAAGATCTGGAAGCCGAAGCTGGCAGGCTTCGCCGGTCCCGAAAGGACACTAAATGGACCAAGCTCTCTGAGACCCTGCAGAACAACCCGGAGATGTTCGACGCCTCCCGCAACCGCCGGAAGCTCGTCATCTTCTCCGAGCAACGAGACACCCTCAATTACCTGGTCGATCAGTTAAGCAGTCTCCTTGGTTCAAGCACGGCGGTTGTCTCGATCCACGGCCAGACTCCTCGCGAGCGTCGCCGCCAGATCCAGGAGTCGTTCATGAACGATCCCGAGGTGCTTATCCTAGTCGCCACCGATGCCGCGGGCGAAGGCATCAACCTCCAGCGGGCGCACCTCATGGTGAACTACGACTTGCCGTGGAACCCCAACCGCATCGAGCAGCGTTTCGGCCGCATCCACCGCATCGGTCAGCTGGATGTCTGCCACCTTTGGAATCTCGTCGCCGAGGAAACTCGGGAGGGCGATGTTTTCCTGCGGCTCCTGAAGAAACTGGAGCAACAGCGCGAATCGCTGGGCGGCGCAGTCTTCGACGTTCTCGGTAAGGTGTTTCAGGGCCAGTCGCTGCGCGACCTGCTCATCGAAGCCATCCGCAAAGGTGACCGCCCCGAGGTCAAAGCCCGCCTGAATCAGGTCATCGACCAAAACATGGATCGGGAGCACCTGCGCCAATTGATCGAAGAACGTCAGCTCGTCCAGGAGACGCTCCCAACCACGAAGGTGCAGGAGATTCGGGAGGCGATGGAGCGAGCGCAGGCGCGCAAGCTTCAGCCGCACTACATTGGCTCATTCTTTGCCACGGCATTCGAGGGTTTCGGCGGCACGCTTCTTAAGCGCGAGCCCAACCGTTTTGAGATTCGCAATGTTCCCGGGGATATCCGGCACCGCGATCGCGTGCTCAGGATGCGCGCCCCGGTGCTTAAGGCCTATGAGCGTATCACGTTTCTGAAAGAAGCCGTTCGCGTCGAAGGAAAACCTCCCGCGGCCCTGGTCGCCCCGGGACACCCGCTCCTCGACGCGACCATCGATCTCACTCTAGAGCGCTACCGCGATCTGCTTCGTCAGGGCGCGATCCTCGTCGATCCGCTCGATCAAGGCGTGGAGCCCCGGGTCTTGCTCTTCTTGGAACATTCGCTGACCGACGCCACCCTCGATCCGAACGGTAACCCGCGTGTGATTTCGCGGCGTATGCTTTTTGTTGAGGTGAAACCCGACGGCCCGCTCGTGACGGCAGGCTATGCTCCCTACCTCGATTACGAGCCGCCAACAGCAGACCAACTATCGCAAGTAAAGGGCCTGTTGGACGAGCCGTGGCTGAGTCAAAACCTCGAGTCCCGCGCCATCGGCTATGCAGTGGAGAAGATCGTGCCTGATCACCTCCGCGAGGTCGCCAGTCGCCGTGAGGCCCATGTCCTCAAGACGATGCAGCAGGTGAAAGAGCGGTTGACCCGGGAGATCGCCTTCTGGGACCACCGCGCTAACGAGCTGCGGGAAAAGGAAGCCGCGGGGAAAAGCCGTTCCACGTTAAATTCGGCCAACGCCCAGCAACGCGCGGACGCTTTGGCCGAGAGGCTCAAGAAACGCATGACCGACCTCGACCTTGAAAAACGCGTGGTTGCCCGGCCACCGACGATTCTCGGCGGTGCGTTGGTGGTGCCGGCAGGGTTTTTCCGTCGCGCCGAGACGGTTCAAGAAACCGGCGCGCCCTATGGGACGGGCGACCGCGAGGTCGAGCGCCTCGCGATGGAGAAAGTCATGGAGACCGAGCGTCGCTTGGGCTGCATTCCGCGTGACGTTTCCAATGAGAACAGGGGCTACGACATCGAGAGCCGCGATCCACAGACGGGGAAGCTCCGCTTCCTTGAGGTCAAGGGCCGGCAAGAAGACGCCACCACCGTGACCATCACCAAAAATGAGATTCTGAACGCCTTGAATCAACCAGAGGCGTATCGCCTCTGCATCGTACTCGTGTCCCGCTCGGGCGAGCGCCAGCTTCACTACATCCCGAAACCGTTCACCCAGGAGCCGGAGTTCGGCACCGCCAGCGTCACGTATAAGCTCAGTGAACTGCTGACGCGGGCCGCAGCAGAACCCATTTAGGGACCACATCTGCCCTACGTGTCCAATCAACAACACCCGGAGTTCGGCGTTGCCGCCGTCACGATCAATATTCATGAATTAATAAATCGCGCAGATGCCCTGCCCTAGAAGACCGTGAACAAGACCTACGATCCCAAAACTCTTCGCCACGAAGAAGCTCGACATGCATTGGCTCGCCTCGTGCATCAGATGGGTTTCGTTTGGAACGACCATCACATCGAGATGGGGATCGACGCCCTGATAGAAATAACCGATCCGAGTACCGGTAGAGGGCTCGGTGCGTACGTGGGCGTTCAGGTCAAAACCGTGCTGCGATACCAGGCCGAAAGCGACACAGAGTTCTCTTTTTCAGTTGATCCGAACGATCTGACGTACTGGTTGGGGGCGAAGTTACCGGTCTTGCTCATTGTCGGTCGTCCAGCAGAGGACGAGTATTTCGCCGTCCATGTGCAGGCCTACTTCAAAGGGCCAGAAGCGGCTGGATCGAAAACAGTGCGTTTCCACAAGCAAAGAGATCGATTCAGTGTAAATCAGGACTGGCAGCGGCGCCTCCACGGGGTGGGGCAGACATTTACTCGCGGTCTCTCGTGGCCACCGGTCCAGCGACCAGAGATATTGAAAACGAATCTGTTGGAAGCGCAGTGCCCAGAATCCGTCTATTCTGGACCAACAGGTTTTACGGACCGAAGGGATCTCATTGCGAAACTGAAAACGACTCCGGCGGCGGAGGTTCATGAGGTAATCATCAAAGAGGGCAAAGTTTGGTCGCCGATGAACCTAGCTGACCCTTTGCTGGGCGAGGGCATAGTAGACCGCGACAAAGTGGAGGTGGCGCCATTTCGTGATCTCGCATTTCATGCGGATCCGGCCAAACGACGATATGCCGTAGAGTTGCTTCAACTGTGCCTAAACACGCGTCTGAGGCGCGAAGGGGTACATTGGATCAAGGATGCCGAGATGTACTGTTTTGTACCGAACAGGGTGCCGACGAGCAGAATCTCCCGTTCGGTCGTTTCCGATTCCGGCACGAGCAAGCAAGGCGTTTTATTCCCGACGTTCCGCGATTCGAAACTTATTCGGTGTCGGCACGCTGCCATGACGGCTGAGTTCTTCGTCCTCGGAAAATCGTACTACCTCGAGATTAATCCGACCTGTTTCTTTAGCTCCGATGGCCGGCAGAAGCATCGTAGACATGAGGAGTTGCTCCAGCGGCTGAAGATCCTCCAGAAGCAGCGGGATTACTACCGGGGATTGTTTTGTGGCGGACGATCCTCACCAGAACCGAGGACTTTTTTTCGCAGGAATATCGACACCTAAAGTTCCACGATTTTCTCCAGTTGCAGGCGAACGTTACGATTCCGGATGAAATCTGGTTTCGAAGCGACGAGCAGCCCGAGGACGTGGATGAAGATGAGATAGATGTTCTTCTCTGATGGACACCTCACTGCAGTACCTCGCGGAACCTGAACTGGAATTCGGTCGTGATCGACATCCAGACATTCGCTACGGGATCTTAAATTTCGGTCCCTATGACCTGCAGTCCTCACTTCGCCCGTCGAAAATTACGATTGGTTTCGTTGGCACACCTCAATCCGTAGCAGTCGCAGAACGGTGGATTGAATCCTGCCGGGAGGAGATCCCGGCCAAGATATCACCCAAAATCAACCTCTTCGCTCCTTTTCCCGGCTTTTCGCATGAGACTCCGTGGCTCTGCGATGTCGTTTTGGACAGCAGCTTCAATACGCTGGTTGGATCAAAGGATATTGAGCTGCTGGCAAGGCCGGGCACGGGGCACAACGACCGCGTCCGCGCAGCGGTTGATTTGTTTCTTGGTGCACTTACCAATTCGGCGCAAAAGCGGCCGGATGTGCTCGTTCTCGCGCTTCCGATCGAATTGTTGGAGCTGACAGGCGATAATGACGGAGAAGAGCTTGAAGAAGATAGGGTTCAATTGGCGCCGGTGTTAAGCCCGAAGGCCCGTCGGAAGGCGTCCCGTGGGCTTTTCAACTTCCATGATATGCTGAAGGCAAAGGCCATTCCGTTGGGCATACCGCTGCAACTGCTCCGGCCATCCACCTGCGACCCCAAACTGAGACGGAGTGAGAAGGACACACATGCAAAGGGCAGGCGCCGGCAGGACGATGCCACCTGCGCCTGGAATTTTTTTGTCGCGCTCTACTACAAGGGCCGCGGTTATCCGTGGCGACTACCTCGGCGCCAGAGTGACTTAACGACGTGTTTCATCGGAATCAGTTTCTACGAGACGCTGGATCAAAGCCGGCTGGAGAGTTCGCTCGCGCAGGTATTCGATGAACGCGGTCATGGGATGATCGTGCGTGGCGGGCGCGTGACACGTAGCGAAGACGACCGGGCGCCTCATCTCGACAAAGATGGCGCGTACAACCTGCTCAAACTGGCGATGAATCGCTATCGGACAGAACATCGCACCAATCCGGCGCGCGTCGTTGTTCACAAGAGCTCTTCATTCAGCGCGGCGGAGATTGATGGAGCGAAGCAGGCGTTTGCGGAATATCAAATCTCGGAAGTGGACCTGATGAGCCTCGATCGCTCGCGTCTTCGCTTATCGCGGTCTGGCTACTATCCGGCATTGCGAGGCACTGCTTGGTCAATGGATGAGCGACGTACGCTGCTCTACACGAACGGATCCGTCCAGATGTACGAAGAATATCCCGGATTGTTCGTACCGCGGTCACTCCTAATTCGGCATGACGACTGCGCCGGTGACCGGCTCCAGCTCGCCGCCGAAATATTGGCGCTTACCAAGATGAACTGGAATAACTCACAGATAACCGCGCTCGAGCCAATCACCCTGCGGGCCGCGCGCCAAGTCGCACGGATTCTGAAATACGTGGACGACCCGAAGCAGGAGGCAATCTACAGCTTCTTTATGTGACCGAAACCATTCGTTACCCAAAATGGCGAAGACTATTCAGCAGATGATTCGAGAGGCTGACCAACACGGGTTCTCGATTGGCGATCCGATTCGTCTCGACCCGTTCGAGCAGGAGTTGCTCGGCAACGCGCTCTTCGTCGATTCTGCGCAACCGCTGCTGCATTTCGTCAATGCGGACAATTTCCTAAAGCTGCTCGCAAATCGCGCCCTGTGGTTTCGGCGGATCGATGACTTTCAGGACAAGTACGAGGGCAAGCTCCCTGCGGCTAACAGGACAACCTTCTCCAACTTTACCACAAAGGTGATGCGGCAGCTTGGGATGAAAGCGACTGATGTGGCTTTGCGACAGAGGCTCATCGATGATCCGGTGCGCATGATGACCTACGTCCATTGTTGGTATGGCTCGCCGGCAGAGAGCGAAGAGATGTGGAACCGATTCGGAGGCGGTGGGAAAGGAGTATGCATCGAAACGAGCGCGGGACGGCTGCAAGCCGCCATTCAGCCATCGCCCGATCTCGCCATTCAATTGCATAAGGTGACCTACTCAGGAGAGAGAACGCCAGTACCGGCAGAAATCAGCTTCCTCGCGGCATGCAGAAAGGCAGATCGGCCGGAGTTCGTTTCGGAGAAGGAACTCCGCCTAGTCGCCCAAATGTCGCTCGCCCAATGGCCCCAAGGGAAGCCGATCAACGAATCTCCTGATTCGCGGCTGGTCCCGGTGGATTTCGGCCGACTTTTCAAGGCCGTCTTCCTAGGCAGCAGGATGGATGCGATGACTGCAGATAAGATTGAGTGTAGCGCCAATATGGCTGCCGGGAGCCGTGTAGTGCGAAAATCGGCCGTGGCGTGTCGCGCAACCGCCCCGAATTCGTCCCAGCCATGACAACATCCTATCGCAAGAAACTCATCGAAGTCGCTTTGCCGCTGGAGGACATCAACCGGGAGGCGGCGCGGGAGAAGTCCATCCGGCATGGGCACCCGTCTACGCTGCATCTGTGGTGGGCGCGGCGGCCTTTGGCGGCGTGTCGGGCGGTATTGTTCGCGTCGCTGGTAGACGACCCGTCGGAGTGCGTCGCGGAGTTGCTGGCAAACACGGCCAAACGCAAAGCGGCGGAGAACGAGTTACGAAAACGACAGAACGCATGGAATGACGCTTGCGCGCTCCTGGACAAGGCGCGGGCCGCCAGCATTTCCGCGCCTGAGTCCGGTCCGGAGCCTAAGTTGGAAGCGATCATCGTCGAGACGGAGCGCGAGCGGTTGTTCGATATCATCCGGGAACTCGTGAAGTGGGAGAACTCGAACAATGAGCGCGTGCTCAAGCCTGCGCGGGCCGAGATCGTGAGGTCGTGTAACGGCAAACCGCCACCGGTGTATGACCCGTTTTGCGGCGGCGGATCAATCCCTTTGGAGGCGCAACGGCTCGGACTGGAGGCGCATGCCAGCGACCTGAATCCGGTGCCGGTGCTCATCACGAAGGCGCTCATCGAGATTCCGCCGAAGTTTGCCGGCAAGGTCCCAGTGCATCCTGGGGCCAAGGGACGGACCCGCTACGAAGGAGCCGAAGGATTGGCCGAAGACATTCGATACTACGGCCAATGGATGCGCGATGAAGCGGAGAAGCGCATCGGCCATCTCTATCCCAAGGTCAAGCTGCCCAAGGAACACGGCGGCGGCGAAGCGACTGTGATTGCTTGGCTGTGGGCGCGGACGGTTGCCAGTCCCAATCCGGCGGCCAAAGGCGCTCATGTACCGTTGGTGCGGTCGTTTTGGCTCTCCACGAAAGCGGACAAAAAAGCGTGGGTGGAGCCCGTGGTTGACCAGAGCACGATGACCTACAGGTTTGAAGTCCGTACTGGCGATGGCGAGCCCGGCCCTGGAACGATGGGTAAGGCCGGCGATTTCTGCGTGCTAACCGCAAGTCCAATAACGAGGGAGCATATACGGACCGAGGGCAAAGCAAGTCGCTTGGGCTTTCGCTTAATGGCAATCGTGGCGCAAGGAATCCGCGGACGGGTTTATCTCTCTCCAACAGAAGAACACCAACGCGTCGCTCTTGCTGTTGACGCGCCAGAGAATGTTCCTGAGGCAGACATTATTGGCGACATGCGCTATCTCACGCCAGTCACTTACGGCATGACTAGATACCGGCATTTGTTTTCGAACAGGCAGCTTGTGGCTCTGATGGCGTTTAGTGACTCGGCCCGTGACGTGCGCAATAGAGTGCTCGCAGATTCCGGTGGTGATCAACCTTACGCGGACGCGATTGCAACGTATCTGGCATTCGCGTGCGACCGTGCTGCGGATGCTTGGTCGAGTTTGGCATCATGGCGTCCAACTGTTGGTGCGACTCGTAGCACATTTGCACGTCAGGCCTTGTCGATGGTTTGGGATTTTGCGGAGGCCAATCCATTTAGCAGCTCATGTGGCAATTGGAATGATGCTTGCCTGGCGTGGATTGAAAAAGCAGTGACTGGCGTGCCAGCGAAAGGGCGTTCGTTCGTCACTCAATTGAATGCTGCCGACCTCGCTCCTGCGGTGAACTGTGTGTTCTCAACAGATCCTCCGTATTACGACAACGTCCCATACGCCGACCTTTCCGACTTCTTTTACGTGTGGCTTCGCAAAAACCTACAGTATGCGTATCCGCAATTGCTCGGAACTCTACTTGTGCCGAAAGCAGAGGAATTGGTTGCAGATCCGTTCCGGCAAGGCGGGAAGGAGGCCGCACGAAAATTTTTTGAACGAGGCATGAGTCGAGTCTTCGCACGAATGCGGGAGAACACGGACCCGCGGTTTCCTACGACGATTTACTACGCCTTCAAACAATCCGAAGGCGAAGAGGATGCAGGCGACGAAGACGAGCAATCGACCACCTCGCGGGCGTCAACAGGTTGGCAGACGTTCTTGCAGGGTCTCATTGAGACGGGATGGCAGGTTGATGGCACTTGGCCTCTGCGAACCGAAAAAGCAGGTCGGACGCGTGAGCTTGGTAGTAACGCCCTCGCTTCATCTATTGTTTTGGTTTGTCGGCCACGACCGAAAGAGGCAGGCGTGGCGTCGCGCCGCGATTTCCTGGCTGTGTTGAAAAGGGAGTTGCCCGAGGCGTTGCGGAATTTACAGAAGGGCAACATCGCGCCAGTGGACCTGGCCCAGGCCGCCATCGGGCCGGGTATGGCCGTGTTCTCGCGTTATGCGAAGGTGCTAGAGACGGATGGCTCGCCTATGGGCATCCGAACCGCGCTTGCGCTCATCAACCAAACGCTCGACGAGGTGCTGGCCGAACAGGAGGGTGAATTCGACTCCGACACGCGTTGGGCACTGGCATGGTTCGATCAGAATGGATTCAACGAAGGCCCGTATGGTATGGCGGAAACGCTCTGCACGGCGAAAAACACCAGCGTAGCAGGCATGGCCGAGGCCGGCATCCTCTCAGCCAAGAGCGGCAAGGTGTGGCTGTTTCGGCGCGACGAACTGCCTGCGGACTGGAATCCTTCGACAGACAAGCGCCTGACCATCTGGGAATGCACCCACCAATTGATCCGCGCGCTAGATGCCGGGGAAGAAAAGGCTGCCGATTTGTTGAGAAGGCTGGGTAGCCACGCCGAAGCTGCCCGCGATCTCAGCTATCGCCTCTACAGCATTTGTGAGCGGCGCAAGTGGTCGCAAGACGCCATCGGCTACAACGCCCTCGTCCAAAGTTGGTCAGACGTGAAGCGCGTGTCGGAGGAGAAGAAACCTGCGCAACCCGTCCAGCAAGAACTCCTTTGAGATGACGCCGTCTGCACTACTCACACTCTCAACAACTAACCATTAACCACCATGGCCGTCACCAATCACGAACGCATCGGCAAAGCATTGGATGTCCTCAAAGCCGGGTTGCCCGGATTTGTTGAGCGCGAACTCAAGGCCGCACACGGCACGAAGTGGTGGGCGACCGTCAATCAGGTTGCTGGTCCAAGCACACAGATCAGGGGCACGGAAAACGCCCCGGAATGGGACGCCGCTGCTCTGCTCAAAGTGCTCTGGGATTGCTGGAACGAAGTGTTCTCGAAGACGCTCGGCCGGGCGGAGCGGAGCATCGTCAGCGAGTTGATCGAGGTGCGAAACAAGTGGGCACATCAGAAGACGTTCACCACCGATGACGCCTATCGGGCCATCGATTCAATGCAGCGTTTGGTGAACGCTGTAGGCGCCAGAGAGCAGGCGGACGAACTGACCAAGCAGGCCACGGAGCTTCTACGTATCAAGTTCGACGAGCAGGCACGGTGGGAGAAACGCAAGACGCAGGCCACACTCGGCTTCGAAGTATCGGTCGCAGGGGTGAAACCGTGGCGTGAAGTCGTGACGCCGCATCCCGATGTTGCCTCGGGCAAATACCAGCTCGCGGAGTTTGCAGCCGACCTTTGGGAAGTTTATCAAGGGCGTGGCTCAGCCGAGTATCGCGATTCGCAGGAGTTCTTCCGCCGCACATTTCTAACCCTCGGACTCAAGGATCTGCTGGTTTGTGCTGTGCGGAGGCTGGCGGGTGAAGGCAGCGAGCCCGTGGTGGAGCTGCAAACCAACTTCGGTGGGGGCAAGACGCATTCGATGCTGGCGCTCTACCACCTATTCTCCGACCGTCCGGTAGCCGACATGCCCGGTCTTGAGCCCGTGATGCAGGAGTCGGGGGCGGCCCTGCCCAAGAACGTCAAACGGGTCGTCGTGGTAGGCAACAGGCTCAAGCCCGGCCAGCCCGACAAAAAGGACGATGGCACAGTGGTACGGACGGTCTGGGGCGAAATGGCGTGGCAACTCGGTGGCAAGGCAGGCTATGCGATGGTAAAGGAAGCCGATGAAACCGCGACCAATCCCGGTGATGCGCTGGGCAAGCTGCTGAGGAAATACTCGCCCTGTCTCATCCTCATCGATGAGTGGGTCGCCTACGCCCGGCAGCTCCACGAACAGAGCGATTTGCCCGGCGGTTCGTTCGAGACCCAATTCACCTTCGCCCAAACGCTGACGGAGGTAGTAAAAGCGACCAGGGGCGCGATGCTAGTCGTGAGTTTGCCCGCCTCCAGCGATGGCGTTGCAGGGGTGTCACCAACAAGCGACGCCAACGACGAAGAAGTTGGTGGCCTGCGTGGGCGCGAGGCTCTGGCCAGTTTACGCAATGTCGTCAGCCGCGTGGCAACGGCCTGGCGGCCTGCCAATGCCGATGAGAGCTTCGAAATCGTGAGGCGACGTCTTTTCCAGCCGATGGACAACGCCCAATCCAAGGCACGCGATGCTGTCGCCAGGGCGTTTTGCGATCTCTATCGTGACAAACATCAGGAATTCCCTCCTGGGTGTGGCGACCCTGATTACGAGCGGAAACTTAAATCGGCCTATCCCATCCATCCTGAGGTGTTTGAGCGCCTCTATCAGGACTGGTCAGCCTTGGTGAAATTCCAGCGCACGCGAGGCGTATTGCGCCTGATGGCGGGGGTGATTCACCGGCTGTGGGTTGGCAATGACCGCAGTCCACTAATTCTGCCTGCCAGCATTCCTCTCGATGATCCCGCGATCACGGCCCAGATGACGAGTTACCTGCCCGGCGGCTGGGACACGGTGATCGAGCATGACGTAGATGGGCCGGAATCGACCCCACACAAAATTGAACAAGAAAAGCCTAATCTCGCGCGCTTCTCCGCATGCCGTCGGGTGGCGAGAACGCTTTTCCTGGGGTCGGCGCCGACCCCAGGTGCCGCTAATCGCGGCGAGGAGGATCGCCGTATCATGCTCGGCTGCGTCCAACCCGGCGAGGAGCCCGCCATTTTCCGCGACGCTCTGCACTATTTAGCGCAATCAGCGACCTACCTATATCAGGACAGTGGCCGCTACTGGTATGCGACCCAGCCGACGGTCACCAAAACCGCGGAGGATCGGGCTGAGCGCCTCAAGCGTGAGGCCGACAAGGTAGCCGAGGAGATCCGTAGGCGCGTGCGCGACGAACTCTCCGACCGGGGCGATTTCGCCAAGGTTCATCCGTTTCCCGCTTCGTCGGGTGATGTGCCCGACGAACTGGAAACACGGCTCGTGGTCTTGGATGTCGACGTTCCGTACTCGAAGCAGGGAACCAATCTTGCCCTGCAAGCAGCCAAGGGCTTGCTGGAAATGCGCGGGAACAGCCCGCGCATTTACCGCAACACGCTCGTGTTTCTGGCCGCCGACCGGACCCGTCTAGATGAATTGGAAGCGGCAACCCGTTACTACCTCGCGTGGAATTCGATCTACAGGGACAGCGAGGGCGACAAGCCGCGACTCAATTTGGACAATTTCCAGAAGGCGCAGGCGACAGCCCAGCGCGACAATTGGGACAAGACGACGAACGGTCGTCTCGCGGAGACTTATCAGTGGCTGTTGTACCCCTTGCAGCCCAACGCCCAGGCTCCTATCGAGTGGCAATCCTCACGAGTGAACGGAGCCGATTCACTCGCCGTGCGAGCGGCGAAGAGGCTCAAGAACGATGCCCAGTTGGTCACGTTGCTGCATCCAACGGCACTCAGGCAGGAACTCGACAAGGTACCTCTATGGCGAGGCGACCATGTCGCCGTGAAACAGCTGGTGGAGGATTTCGCTCGATATCCGTACCTACTACGCCTCAAGGATTCGGATGTATTGATTGGCTCCATCCGTGAAGGAGTGGCGTCCGTAACATGGCAGGCTGAGACCTTCGCATTCGCGGAGAGCTTCGACGAGGAGAAGAGTCGTTATATGGGGCTCCGAGCGGGAGTCGTCGTAAACGTATCCGCCGATGGCTTCTTCGGGCTCGTGGTGAAACCCGAAGTGGCGGCACAACAGTTTACCCGAGAGCAACCGGCGCCAGGAGGCGGAAAGGAACCGGCCAAGCCGGGTACCAAAGGAGGAGAGCCGGTGCCAGGTGAGCCTCCGACGAAACCTACGCCACCAGCGCCACCTAAGCGTTTTTATGGCACGGTGAAGATCGACGCGGCCCGAATGAATCGCGACGCATCGACGATCTCACAGGAAGTCGTCCAACATCTGGTGGGCCTCCTGACAGCGAACGTCGACGTCACGCTGGAAATCCAAGCCTCAATTCCCGAAGGCGTACCCGAGAACGTGGTGCGAATTGTCAGCGAAAACTGCCGCACGCTCAAATTCACCACCCACGGATTTGAGAAAGAGTAGACGAAGAAGCAGGACATAGCCTTTGCGTGCAGCGTGACGAATCCCCGTCTAACCCACGAGCTTCCTCATGAGACTCATCCTATCTTCAGGGCCGCCTGCTAGATCAGACCTGCATCGCGGAAGCTGTAGTAGCCCCGGCCCGCCGGATCGTCTTCCTTCGTGCCGACGATCACGTGGTCGAGAAGCGCGATGTCCATGATGTTCGCGGCCTCCCGCAGCTTCCGCGAGACTTGGATATCCGCAGCCGACGGAGCCGGGTCGCCCGAGGGATGATTGTGTTATGTTGCGTGCCGAGCTATGTGGAGTGATCGGGTGTTTTTGGGGCGCGTTTCGCTCTGCGCAGCAGCGTAATCGCTGCACATAGTTCGGTGCCGTGATCGCCCTTTTTTTTGC
>JBEKWG010000049.1:0-2679 GCA_049513315.1 Opitutaceae bacterium | reverse complement strand
CCGGCCGCGATACTCCGTTTCCTCTCATGATCAAAGATCTCATCAGTCTCCTGGGGCCGAAAAACGTTCTAACCGCAGTGGAGGACATTCTGCCCTATTCCTTCGACGGCACGGCTACGCTGAAACAGCGGCCGCAGGTCGTCGTCTTTCCCGCCCATGCGGCCGAGGTCGCCGCGGTTCTGCGGCTGGCCCGGACTCACTCGACGCCCATCATCACGCGCGGCAACGGCACCGGCTTGAGTGGCGGCAGCGTGCCGGTGGCCGGCGGCGTAGTCATGTGCTTGACCCGGCTGAATCGGATCATCGAGTTGGATCAGCGGAACCTCACGCTCCTCGCCGAGGCGGGCGTGCTCACCCAGGCGATCTTCGATGCGGCCGACGCGGCCGGGCTCTTTTACCCGCCCGATCCGGGTTCGATGAAAATCAGCACCATTGGCGGCAACGTCGCCGAAAACTCTGGCGGCCTGCGCGGACTCAAATACGGCGTCACGCGCGATTATGTAATGGGCCTGGAGGTCGTCCTGGCTGACGGCACGATCTGCTGGCTCGGCAGCAAGTGCGTGAAGGACGTCGCCGGCTACAACCTGCGCGATCTCTTCATCGGCAGCGAAGGCACGCTGGGCGTGATAACGCAGGTGTTGCTCAAGCTGCTGCCCAAGCCCGCCGCGCGGCAGACGCTCCTCGCCACCTACCCGACCATGGCGGCCGCGGCCGAGACGGTCTCGGCGATCATCGCGGCTAAAATCATCCCCTGCACGCTGGAGTTTCTTGACCGCCGCACCCTGCGCTGCGTCGAGGACTACGCACACGTCGGACTCCCGCTCGACGCCGAGGCCGTGCTGCTGGTCGAAACCGATGGCCATCCGATCGCGGTGGCGGACGAGGCTGCGCGGATTGAGGCGCTCGCCCGCGCCCACGGCGCCACCACGGTCAAACGTGCGGCCGATGCCGCCGAGGCCGACCGTCTTACCACCGCGCGCCGCAGCGCCTTCTCCGCCCTCGCGCGGCTCCGTCCGACCACGATCCTGGAAGACGTCACCGTGCCGCGCAGCGAGCTCGCGAAGATGATTGGCTTCGTGCAGGAGGTCGCGGCCCGCCACCAGGTCGAGATCGCCACCTTCGGGCATTTCGGCGACGGGAATCTGCACCCCACGGTGCTCACCGACGAGCGCAACGCGGAGGAGATGCGCCGTGTCGAGCAGGCGCTGCACGAGATTTTCGAGCACGCGCTCAAGCTCGGCGGCACGATCACGGGCGAGCACGGCGTGGGTCTGGCGAAGAAGGCGTTTTTGCGCCAGCAGCTCGGCGACGCGAGCTACGAGTTGCTCAAGCAAATCAAGCGCGCGCTGGATCCCTTCGGCCTGCTGAACCCCGGGAAGATCATCGAGTGAAGGTCAACGGGAACAATCTCCTGCAGTCGCTCGATTATTCGGTGTTGCAGCAGTGCATGCACTGCGGCCTGTGCCTGCCGACGTGTCCGACGTTCGTGGAGACGGGCCGGGAGCGGAACTCGCCGCGCGGCCGCATCGCGCTGATGCGCGCCATCGCGGACGGGGAACTCGCCGTCAGCAGGATCTTCGGCGAGGAGATGTATTACTGCCTCGGCTGCCTCGCCTGCACCTCCGCCTGCCCGGCCGGGGTAGATTATGCGGAGCTGTTCGAGTCCGCCCGCGCGGAAGTGGAACGTCAAGGCGTACTGGCGAATCCCCGGCGCGACTTCATCCGCTGGGCCATCCTCCGCACGCTTTTCACCCGCCCGCGGCTCCTCCGCTTTGTCGGCCGCCTGCTCTGGATTTACCAGGCCAGCGGCTTGCAGGCCGCGGCGCGCCGGCTCCGCCTCACCCGCCTGCTCCCGCGCCGCCTGCGCGGGCTCGAGCCGCAGACGCCGCAAGTGCAGCGCCGGTTTTCCCACCAGCTCATCGGACCAGTCGAACCGGCCCGCGGCGCCCGCCGCCACCGCGTGGCCGTGCTGACCGGCTGCGTGCAGGACCTCGTGCTGCCTGACGTGAACCGGGCCACGGTGGACGTGCTGCGCGAGAACGGCTGCGAGGTGCACACGCCGCCGGTGCAGCCGTGTTGTGGCTCGCTCCACGCCCACAACGGCGACCTGACGTCGGCCCGGGCGCTGGCCCGCCGGCTGATCGACCTGCTGCCGCCGGAGGGGTTCGACGCCATCATCACCAACGCCGGCGGCTGCGGCTCGCACCTGCGGCATTTCGACCGCCTGCTGGCCGGCGATCCCGCCTACGCCGGGCGCGCCGTGCTCTGGTCGAAACGGCTGCGCGATATCCACGAATGGCTGGTGGAGATCGGCTTCCGCCGGCCCGCCGCGATGGGCGCGGCCCCGGCGGTGGTCACGTATCACGAATCCTGCCATCTCTGCCATGGGCAGCAGGTCAGCTGCCAGCCGCGGGAAATCCTGGCGGCGATTCCGGGCCTGGAGCTGCGCGAGTGCGTCGAGTCCACCTGGTGCTGCGGCAGCGCCGGCATCTACAACATCACGCAGCCGGCCACGGCGGCGTGGCTGCAGCAGCGGAAGCTCGGGCACTTGGCGGCCACGGGCGCAAGCGTCATCGCCACGGCCAATCCCGGCTGCCACCTGCAGATCGAGAACGGCCTGCGGGCGCGCGGCGGACCGCCGGCCCGCGTGGCGCACCCGGTGGTGCTGCTAGCCGAGGC
>JBEKWG010000048.1:0-4152 GCA_049513315.1 Opitutaceae bacterium | reverse complement strand
ACCAGCTCGGCGCCGTTCCTTTCCGCGAGGGCGACCGCCAGGGCCAGGGCCTCGGCGTTCTCGGGATTGGGCGACTTCACCGTCGGGAAGCGCGGATCGAAGGCGACCTGCTCGATCACCTCGGTCACCGACACCCCGGCATGCGCCAGCAACGGCACGCTGGCGATCCCTCCCGTGCCGTGGATGTTGGTGAAAACGACTTTGAATTTGGCTTGCTTGAAGATCGCCGGATCGAGCGCCGCCTGGGCGGCCACCGCGAGGTAGGCATCGTCCGCCGGACGCCCGAGCGTGATGACGCGCGCGAGGTCCACCGCGAGAAAGGCGCCCAGTTCTGTCAGCGGCACGGCGTTGACCTCGTCGATGATGCCTTGGTCGTGCGGCGCCACCACTTGGGCGCCGTCCTCGAAATAGGCTTTGAATCCGTTGTCGTGCGGCGGATTGTGGCTGGCGGTGATGACGACCCCGCAGTGGGCCTTCAACCAGCGCACGGAGAAACTGAGCTGCGGCGTCGAGCGCGGCGCGTCGAAGATGAAGGCCACGCCGCCGAGGCGCGACCACGTCGAGGCCGCCAGTTCGCAAAAGTGGCGCGAGAAATGCCGCACATCGTGGGCGATGACGAGTTTCGGCGCATCGTAGCGCCCGGTTTTCGCCAGGTAGCCGTGGACGTAGCGGTAGAGGCCGATCGTCGCACGCACCACGGTGAAGTCGTTCATCATGTTGCTGCCGACCGCCGCATGCTCCGGCGTGCCCTGCAGCTCCAGCTGGCCCATCTCGGCGCGGGCGGCCACCACGCCGATGGTGCGGCCGCGCATGCCGCCGGTGCCAAATTCGAGGTAGCGGTAGAAGCGGTCGTTCAGTTCGCTCCAAGCGCCTTGGGCGACCAGTTCGTCAATGCTCTCCGACGCCCATGACGGCAGATCGGCATCGAACCAGGCCGTGAGATTATCAACGGCATCGGGGAGCAACTGCCCGGCTTCGCCGGCGGTGCGAATTGTTTCCAAAGTGGTCATGGCGTCAGATTCGGATGAGTGAACATCATTTGCCTGGAATGGCCAAGTCGCATTACTCCAGATAAAGCCCGTCCGCTACCTCCGGCGGGGGCGAGCGCCGGGCCCAGCTCTCCGCAAAGGATTCCTCATCATAGCCGAAGAGCGGGGAAACCTCGATGGTGGCCGCGGGGAGCCCGCTGGCATCAGTGACAACCGGCGCGCCCACCCCCCGCAGCCAGCGGACATATTGCCGGAGCAGGTCCTCGCGCGCGGTCTGGGGCGAGTCCACGCCCTCGGCATTCTTCACGGGGGAAAAATCGTCCTCGCGGCGCGTCTCGACAACGAGCGCGTTCTTCGCGAACGGCAGCGCGTCGAAGACAAACATCTCGAATTTCGCGCCGTTGGGCCCGGCGGGCCTCACCGGATTGCCGGCGGCGTCGATCGTGGCGATCCTTTTGTCGGCGCGATGGAACGGCAGCGCCGGTCCCTCCCCGGCCGGAGCGCCTTCCGTCGCACCCGCCATGCGGCGCACGAACTCCCGGTCCAGAATGTGAATGGCAATGCTGCCGGCGAGATAGCGCAGCCGGCCCGTCCGGGGATCCACCGCGCGCTGCGTCGCCAGCGGCAGATCGCTGTATTCAATGACGACCAGCCGGCCGCGCTGCAGGCAGAAGTGGCCGAGCTTCTCCTCGGGATACGCCTTCGGCACCATCTTGGCGGACATTTCGGAGCCGCGCACCAGATGCCAGCCGATGAATGCCGGGTCGACACAGCGCACCAGCGGATTGTCGACCTGGAAATAGCTGAGGGTGTCGATGCCCTCGCTCTGCATGAGGTCGAGGGCGCCGCTGCGGTGCAGTGCGCGCAGCGAGCCGCCGTGCCCGTCGGGGCTCATGGCGATGCTGCCTTTTGACTCGAGCAGGATCCGGCCGGCAAAATCCACCGCCGGCATGCGGCCCTGCCGGAAGCAATGCACCCGCGCGCGGTCGAGTCCAAAAAACCGGTGTTCGGCAAAGAACGCCTCCGTCCGCGCATGGTTGGCATGACTGGTCATGATGAACCAATGCAGCGCCCGGCCGTGGCGCCGCCCGACGGCGGAAATTTTCTCGGCAAAGACCTGGAAGAGCGGTTTCCGCTTCAGGGGCGTGACGGGAAAGGTTCCCTTCGGCCCGTCATAGCCGAGGCGCGTCCCCTGCCCCCCCGCCACGGTGAATGCCGCCACGCGGCCGGCGCGCAGCGCCTCCTCGCCGGCGGCCTTCGCCCGCGCCCATGCCGCTGCATCGCCACCGTTCTCCGGGCGCGCAACATACGGCGCCGGGTGCAGGCCTGTGAGGTCGACGCCGGGGGCGGCGTCCTTTCCCAGTAGCAGGCGCGCGAGCCGCGCCACCTCGGCGAGGTTGATCTCCCCGGCCTGTTCCAGCAGCGCGCGGCGCCCGCCCTCGTCCAGCCGCCTCCAAAACGCGAAAACTTGACCCTGTCCGGCCTGGACAAACTTCTCCAGCAGCGGCGGCGTGGCGGTTGCACTCATGCGGGCGAACAGAAAACGTGCCGCCTCCGGATGGGGCAATGTTTTTTCCTGACTTGGAAGCTATCCGACAACCCGGGATAGGATCGTAGGGACGCCCGCTTGCCTGCAGTGAGCCTGTCGAACCGCCGCGCCCGGTTCCGAGGACGCGATTCTCCCTGCCAGCAGAGCGCCCCGGCCAGGAATCGAGTGTGTCGTCTCACCTCGAGGTTTCCGGATAGCTTCTACGGCGCGTCTTCAAACCTGGATTGTCATTCTGTCTGAACGAAGTGAAGAATCCAGCTG
Organism: Opitutaceae bacterium; assembly: GCA_049513315.1. Classification (GTDB taxonomy): domain Bacteria; phylum Verrucomicrobiota; class Verrucomicrobiia; order Opitutales; family Opitutaceae; genus Fen-1467. The sequence continues at coordinate 1,353 of JBEKWG010000048.1, read as the reverse complement.
GACCTCGCCGGAGCCCGCTGCGGCAGCTTGCTGGATGCTTCGCTGCGCTCAGCATGACAAATTCCGGAATTATGGGGTTTGAAGACACGGACTAGTGTTGTGTCCCACAAATAACTTTAGAAAGCCGTTCGATCTTGGCGAGGATCGAATCGGCGGTGGCGGTCCACATGAAAGGGCCGGCGTGACGGTTGTAGTGCGCGACATAAGCGTCGATGCGCTGGACCAGTTCCTTGACGCTGCTGAAGGACCCCCGGCGGATCGACTGTTGGGTGATGCGGCCAAACCAGCGCTCGATCTGATTCAGCCAGGAGGAATAGGTGGGCGTATAGTGGACGTGGTAACGCGGGTGCGCTCCCAGCCAAGCCCGGACCCGGGGATGCTTATGCGTGGCGTAGTTATCGATGATCAGATGCAGGTCGAGCGCGGGGGGAACACTCTCCTCGAGGTGACGCAGGAACGACAGGAACTCCTGATGGCGGTGACGCGCTTTGCACTGGGTGATGACCTGGCCGTTTTGCACATCGAGCGCGGCGAACAGCGTGGTGGTGCCATGACGATAGTAGTCGTGCGTGACGCCTTCGACGTAGCCCAAGCCCATGGGCAGAACGGGCTGGGTGCGCTCCAGCGCTTGGATCTGGCTCTTCTCATCCACGCACAGCACCAGCGCCTTGTCCGGCGGGTTGAGATAAAGCCCGACGATGTCGCGCACCTTTTCGACGAAGAACGGATCGGTGGACAGTTTGAACGACTTGCTGCGGTGCGGCTGCAACCCAAACAGGTTGAAAAAGCGGTGGACACTGCTTTTCGCGACGCCGGTCTCCGCCGCGACCCGTCGGATGCTCCAATGCGTGGCGTTCTTCGGCTGTTGCCGCAGCACCTTGGTCAGCAAACGCGCCACGCGATCGTCGTCATGCGTGCGCGGCCGGCCCGGCCGCGGTTCGCCATACAGACCCACCACGCCGTGTGCCTTAAACCGCGTCCGCCAGTGCGCCACGGTGGGCACCGCCACCCGAAAGCGGGCGGCGATGGCCGAGTTGGTCTCCCCGGCAGCCGACAGCAAGATCATCTGCGCCCGGCGGACCACGCCATGCGGCATCGACCGCGATTGGGCAATGGGCGCCAGCGCTTCCCGTTCGTTCGCAGTCAGCTGAATCTCAAATTTCTTGGGACGGCCGTTTGTCATGCCGTGAATGACGCCCCATAGTTATGAAGGTTACTTGCGGGACACAACACTAGTCTTCGAAGCGGAAGATGAACTCCGACGGCTTGGCGTAGCGGAGCTGCAGGCGGATGACCTTCTCGACATAGTAGGGATCGGTGCGGAGCCGGTCGAGCACCCGCTTCTGATCCTCC
>JBEKWG010000047.1:0-3570 GCA_049513315.1 Opitutaceae bacterium | reverse complement strand
CCCCAGCGCCGCGTGAACGGATAATAGATGAACAGCGGCCGGCCCACGACCTCCTTTTCCGGCACGAAGCCCCAATAACGCCCGTCTCTGCTGTTGGCCGAGTTGTCGCCGAGCGCAAAGAACACGTGGGGTGGCACGGTCAGTTTCTCATCCTTGAGCAAGTAACTGCCGTCCGGCGGTGCGTTGAAATAGCCGCGATACAGTCCTTCGCGCCTCGCGTTTTGATCGAACGCCGCCGCTCCCGTGATCGGGTGGCCGTTGCGATAGAGCACCGGCGGGCGGATCTCCAAGATGTCGCCTGGCCGGCCCGCGAGGCGTTTGACGTAGTACTGGTCCTCGCCGATGCCCGGAATGTTGCGGGTGCGAAAGACAAAGCCGTCCCCGACCTGCGGTCGCCTGAAGTGATAGCTCAACCGGTCGACAAACAGCAGGTCACCGGTCAGAATATCGAAGCGCATGATCAGCTCGCCCGCGCGGACGGTTTTCCCGAGCCTGACCCGATAGGCGACGGCGGTGTCGCCGGCGTCGTCCCGGAGCTGGATGTCGTCGCGCGTCACGCCGCCATTCTTGCCGGCATTGTCAACCTGGCGCATGAAGTTGTCGTGGCTGCCAAAGAACGTCTCCTGGACCAGCTGGTCGAAATCGCTGAAATCCGCGGGCACGCGCACCGTCGCCGCGGCGCCGTCCACCCAGAAGGTGTATTCATGCACTTGAGTCGGCACGATCAGCCACTTGTAACCGTGCCGCACCGTGTAAGCCATCCGGCCGTCTCTGAAGAACTGCGCCGAGACCTCGCCATCGTGCGGGGCCACCGCTGTGCGCCGTTGCGCGCCGAACGCGACAAACCGGAAGACCCGCTCCGGTATGCCGGGCGCCGCCGTCCCTGGCGGGAAATTGTCGCCCTTCATCCCGTGGTAACTTGGCCACATCGAGTTGGTGGGAATCTTGAACGGCTGGAGGAAATAGGTCCGGATGCCCAGGACGATGATGATCGCCATGAGGAAAAACTCGACGTTCTCCACCATCGCCGACTTGGGGTAAAACGTGCCCCCGACTTGTCGCAATACGCCTTCGAGCACCTCGATGCCCTGCTTGAGCTTGCTGGCGTCGGCCCGCTGTTTGAGCCTGAGCTGCAAATCCGTGCTTTTCAGCAACAGCTCCTGCGTTTGCGCCGCCGTCAAACGGTCGCGCTGGTAGTGCAAAATTTTGTCCGCGAGCTGCAGCCAGTTGGCGGCGTTCTCGCGCAGCTTGCGTTCGGGGGAATCAAAAAATCCGAACATGTCAAAGGGGGTTAACGGTTCTTGAGGACCTGAATGAAGGCGTCGGGCGGAATGGAGACCCGCCCGATCTGCTTCATCTTCTTTTTGCCTTCCTTCTGTTTCTCAAGGAGTTTTTTCTTCCGGGTGATGTCGCCGCCGTAGCATTTGGCGGTCACGTCCTTGCGCATGGCACGGACGTTCTCGCGGGCGATGATCTTGCCGCCGAGGGCGGCCTGCACGGCGACCTTGAACATCTGCGGCGGTATGATGTCGGCGAGTTTCTCGCAAAGCGCGCGGCCCTGGCCCTCGGCCTTGGAACGGTGCACGATGCTGGCGAAGGCGTCGACCGGTTCGCCGTTCACAAGGATGTCCATCCGCACCAGATCCGCGACGCGGTACTCGCCCAGTTCGTAATCCATCGAGCCATAGCCGTGGGTCATGCTCTTCAGGCGGTCATTGAAATCGACCAGAATTTCGTTGAGCGGCAGCGTGCAGGTCAGCATGACCCGCGTGGCGTCGAGCGTGTCGGTATGGTCGCACACGCCGCGCTTCTCCATGATGAGATTGAGGATGTCGCCGAGGCAGGTGTTGGGCAGGTGGATCGACGCGGTGATGGTCGGCTCGTAGATCGCCTCGAGCGAGGCCGGATCGGGCAGGTTGATCGGATTGTCCACCGCGAACATTTCGCGGCCATGGACTTTCACCTTGTAGACGACGCTCGGGTACGTGGAGATGATGTCCACGTCGTACTCGCGGCGGATGCGTTCCTGGATGACCTCCATGTGCAGGAGGCCGAGAAAGCCGCAGCGGAAGCCGAAGCCGAGCGCGACCGAGGTTTCCGGCTGGTAAACGAACGCCGAATCGTTGAGCCGCAGCCGCGCGATCGCCGCCTTGAGCTTTTCGTAGTCCTGCGTCTCCAGCGGGTAGAGGCCGCAATACACCATGGGATGCACCTCCTTGTAGCCGGGCAGCATCGCGGTGGCGGGCCGGTTCGCGTGGGTGATGGTGTCGCCGATCTTGATGTCCCCCGTCGCCTTGATGTTGCTGACGATATAGCCGACGTCGCCGGCGCCGAGTTCGACGTCGGGCTCCATCTTCGGGCGGAAGACGCCGACTTCCTTCACCTCGGCCTTCTGGCCGGTGCTCATGAGCATCATCATTTCGCCGGCCTTGATCGTGCCGGAAAACACGCGCACGTGGGCGATGACGCCGCGGTAGGAATCGTACTTGGAATCGAAGACGAGAATGCGCGTGCCCTTGTAGTCGGCCCAGCGCGGCGGCGGCACGCGCGCCACGATGGCTTCAAGAATCTCGGTGATGCCGATCCCGGCCTTGCCGCTCGCCAGAATCACCTCCTCCGCGGGAATCGTCAGGATGTCCTCAAGCTGGCGGGTGCAGAGCTCGAGGTTGGCGCTCGGCAGGTCGATCTTGTTGATGACCGGGATGACCTTGAGTTTCTGCGCGAACGCCAGGTGGGCGTTGGCCACGGTCTGCGCCTCGACGCCCTGGGCCGCGTCGATCAGCAGCACCGCCCCTTCGCACGCGGCAAGGCTGCGGGAGACCTCGTAGGAGAAATCGACGTGGCCCGGCGTGTCCATGAGGTTGAGCTGATACAGCCGGCCATCCTTCGCCGTATAATGCATGGTCACCGGATGACTCTTGATCGTGATGCCGCGCTCCTTTTCGAGGTCCATGGAGTCGAGCATCTGGTCCTTCATCTCCCGCTGGCTGACCGTGTGGGTGCGTTCGAGCAGACGGTCGGAGAGCGTCGTTTTCCCGTGGTCGACGTGGGCGATGATGCAGAAGTTGCGTTTGAGCGATACGTCCATGCGCATGGGCCGGAGGACCCGGCCGCCGGGCGTCGGTTGCGTGAAAACCGCCAATCTGAGGCCGCCTCCAGCTGCTTTCAAGCGGCTAAATCGGCAAACTCCGCAAAACTCTTCACCGGCCAGTCCTTGCTGGTGCGGCGCGCCAGACCGGCGAGGACGCCACCCGGCCCGAGTTCCCAGAACTGCGCGGCGCCGGCCGCCGCCACGTTGCGCATGCAATCCTCCCACAGGACGGGAGAGACGACCTGCCGGGCCAGCGCCGTGCGAATGTCGGCCGGCTCAACGACCGGCCGGCCGGTGGTGTTCGTAAAAACTGTCAGGTTCGGCCGCGCCAAGGGCATTCCCGCCAGAAAGGAGGCAAACGCGGCACGCGCCGGCTCCATGAGACGGCTGTGGTAGGCACCGGCGACGTTGAGCGTGATCACCTTCCGCATGCCGCGCTCCTTCGCGGCCGCCACCGTGGCGTTGATTTTGCTTTTCTC
>JBEKWG010000046.1:0-6836 GCA_049513315.1 Opitutaceae bacterium | reverse complement strand
AGTGGCTGGATCGTGGAAACTTCTGGGGCCGAGCGAATTTTCGACCCGGCTGCCATCCGCACTCGCCGCCTTATCACTGCTGGCCAGCATGGCTTGGCTGCTGCCGATGGCCACTCGCAGCCGCCGCCTGACCCTGCTCGCTATTCTCTGCCTCGCTTTCATGCCGATCTTTCTGGCCGTGGCTCACCTGTGTCTTACGGATATGTTCGTCGCCTGGTCGGTCACGTGGTCGCTGCTGTGTTTTTTCATCGCCATGGAACGATTGGCGGACGCGGCGCCGCCGCCGGGTTTGACGAGGACTCTGGTTTCGGCGCTGGCCGCCGTGCGTAATCCTGCTCGCTGGTGGTTTCTAATGGCTTGGGTCGGTCTTGGGATAGGTTTTTTGGCCAAGGGGCCGGTGGCGCCCGCCATCGTCATTCCCGTCGCCATCCTCTATGCGTTCATGCAGCGGCGCATGCGGACCGCGCTCGCTCACTGCTGCTTCGTTGAAGGGGTCTTGGTGTTCGCCGTCATCGCAGCTCCCTGGTACCTCCTCGCCTACCAACGGCTCGGCCATGAGTTCATCCGAGTTTTTTTTGGAGCCCAGATCGTCGCGCGCGGCACCCATGTCTTGCTCGGTCATGACGGCGGATTTTTGTTTTATCTGCCGGTGCTATTCTGGGGAGCCTGTCCCTTCGCCGCGGCTGCCTTGCCCGGGCTGTGGATCGCCTTTCTCGGCAATCGATTGGAGCAGCGCCACCGGTCGGTCCGCCACCGTTTGACGCTTCTGGCCGCCCTGGCCGTCGTGGTTACCTTTGCCTTGTTCACCGCCGCCGCCACCAAGCTGCCCCATTACCTTCTGCCCGCTTTTCCGTTTCTCGCCATACTGGCGGCGGATTTTCTGCTTCGGCTGCGCCACGAAGAGCGCCGGCAGCCGTGGCTGCTCCAGCTTTGTTTTGCCTTGCTCGTTTTGTTGTTGGGCATCTCGGCGGCGATGGCCGCAGCACTCCCGTTGATCCTGCCTTGGGTTTGGCCCCGCCTTGAGGGCATGATTAACGTGGATAGCAGCGAATATGCTTTGCCCTTGTCCCCCCCGCCTTGCGGTGAACTGGCCGCAGTTATGGCCGTCTTAGCCGTTGCCACCTTGGCCGTCAGCTGGCGCCTGCTGCGGCAGCGCCGTGGTTTTCAAACGGCAGTCGCCATGGCCGTCGGCACGGGCCTGCAATCCCTAGTCATGGTGGCCTTGGTCAGCCGGGTGCTGGGCGCCATCCAGGAACCAGCCTGCCAATTGGCAAGGGACCTCAAGCCCGTCCTGCGTTCCGAAAGTGCAGCGCTCACGTACGGGCTGTGGAAGCCCACACTGTTCTACTATCTTGACCGCGATCTAACCCGGTTACGGGCCAGCGACGATCGCGATTACGAAGAGTTGCGGCACATGCTGGGCGACGCCAAGCCGGTCTTCGTCTTCACTCGACGTGCCCTGCTGGACAGACTCGAGCGGCTCGACGGTTTTCAGATCCTCGCCACCCGCGGAGGCTACGCCTTGGGCGGCAATCCTCCGGCTATGGCGGCTTGGCGCCGGCTGAACCCCGCGGAGCGGACCGGCAAAGCCGCGCGCCCCTAATTCACCCGCGGAGCGCGGTCCGCCGCTACTGGGATTCTTCGTAGGGACGGGACCGAAGGTCCCAATGCACGCCGGCTCCGGCCGCAAAGGCTAAACTTACCGCAGCCACCTGCGCGGGAGACGTTGGTTCTCTCACCGGTGGTGGGCAGCTGTACTGGCTAGGGCCGACTCGATTTCCCTCTGGATTTGATAGGCTTTCTTGCCGTTCTCTCTCGAGGCGGGCAGAGCAGCTCCCAGGCTTCCACGTCTACCGCGCGAGCGAGTCGCTCAACCGTCCGCAACTGAAGCCCTGGCCACCGTCCAGACTCAATTTTCTGGAGGTATTTGTATTCAAGGTCAGCCCTTTCGGATAGCTTCTGTTGGGTAAGGCCGCGCATCAGCCGCAGCCGCTTCAGGTTGGCACGGAGGTTGTCGAGGGCGTTCACCAGCCAAGCGTAACCGGTGCGCTTTCAACTCGACACAGTATGAATATACTGTGTTCTTTGGTCCTGAAATGCTGCTGACGGCCCTGCTTCTAAACGTCGCCTTGGTGAGCTTCCTCGCCTGGGACGCCACCCGTTCGATCGCGGACCTGCTGCCCTTCCTAATCGCCGGGATGCATGGACGCCGCTGGTGGCGGCCGGCCGCGCTCAACCTGCTGCTGCCCGCGGCCTATGTGTGGTGCGGTCACCCAGTGACCGTGCCGCTCACCTCCTTCCTGCTGACGCGCCAGACCCGCCCGTGAGGCGCCCGGCCGCACGCAGCAGACGATCAACAACCACCAGCGCTCCCCCCGATCATGCGGCAGGCACAGACCATCCTCGATGCGAACGGGCGCGAAATCCAACCGGCGCACCGCTGCCGGCTGGCGGTGCGGAACACAGCCATCGCCACTGCCGGTGAGGCACCGACACCCGCGCCGGCGGAGTCGGCGCAGGTCAGCGGCTGCCGCCGGGCATTCCAGGTGGTCGACGCGATGCTGGGGGTGATCTTCGCCGTGGCCGTGATCGCGCTCCTGGCCTTCGGGTGCGTCTGGCTGCTCGGCCTCCTGTTGGGGCGGCGCGGCGACCGTTGACGCCGTCTGGGATGATCTTCGCCGGTCCTTTCCGTTCCGGTCTCCGGGCATGCCGCGGAGAGGACGCAATCAAGCGCCTCGGCTGGCTCCTCGCCGTGGTGGTGGCCGCGCTGGCGGCCTTGGTCCGCTGGTGCCCGTCAACCCAGATCCGAGGCGACTGCGCCGTCGGCGAGCTGACGGCCATTCTGCGCGTGCCCGGGATGGTCGACCAGCTGCGGGACCCGTGGGTGGGCTTGGCCAACGGCCGGCGCTTCTCCAGCTACTTTTTCGTCGCCACCCGCTGGCGCATCCTCCCTCCCTTCATCGGCCATGTGCTCCATCTGACTCCCCACACCTACCTGAACCTCCCCCGGGTCGGTGCGTGGTGCGTCCTCCTCTTGGGGGCATGGTACGCCCACAGGATGGGGGGCGCCCGCGCGGCGTGGGTCGCCGCGCTCGGGCTCGCAGGGTCGGCGGCGTGGCTGTCCTCGGTCGAGATGGTGCAGTTCGACGGCTGGTACCTGGCGCTGCTGCTCGTGGCCGCCTTCTCGCCCCGCACGGTTGCCGCCTGGGCGGCGGCCGCACTCGGCCCATGGATCGACGAGCGCTTCGTGCTCTTCCTGCCGGCGGCCCTGCTGGTCCGCCTCGCGTGGAGCAGGCGCCTCCCTTGGTGGGAACTCAGCGGGGTCGGCTTCTACGCCCTCGCCCGGATCACGGCGCTTCTCCTCGGGGAAGCCGGATTAAGCAGGCAGCTTGGACTCACGGTCCTGGGCTGGGGTGCAGGAGGGTGCGCCGTCGGCTGGGGCCTCGGCTGGAGGTTGGGATGGGTGCTCCTGCTCGCCGGAGCGTGGAAGGTCTTCGGCTCCGTCCGGCCTTGGCAGCGCTGGCTTTCCATCGGGGCTGCGGCGGGGATCGCCGCGGCGGCGGCCCTGGCCATCGACTACACCCGCACGGCCCCGGGCCTCCTCCCGCTGGCGGTGCTGGGCGCCGCGCACCTCTCCTCACGGACCCGCTGGATGGCGGTCGCCGTGGCCGTGATGCTGCTCAATTTCGCCCTTCCCTACTGGCACATCTACGGCAAGGACTTCGCCCCCGTCCGGTCCGTCTTCTCGGCCCCGCCCGGCACGTGGGTGATGCCCTTCACGATGCCGCCGCTCAACTGAACCTGATCATGTCCATCGCCAAGATGCGGACGCGGCGCGGTTGCGGTCCGCCGGTCCGCACAAGAAGTCACTCGCTCCGCAAGGCGATGATTGGATCGATCTGCGCGGCGCGGCGGGCGGGAAGGAGGCAGGCGAACAGCGCGACGCCGGCGAGAAGGATCGCCGCGCCGGCGAAGACGAGCGGGTCGTGACCGCTGACGCCGTGCAGCCGGCTCGCCAACACGCGCGCGGCAGCCAGTGCGGCGAGCAAGCCGAGGACCAGGCCGACGGTCGTCAACCGCACCCCGCGGCCGATGATGAGCCGCATAATGTCGGCCCGCGCGGCGCCGAGCGCGGTGCGAATGGAAAGTTCGCGCTGGCGGGTGGCGACGGAGTAGGACATCACGCCATAGAGTCCGATGCAGGCGAGAAGAAGGGCGGTCGTGGCGAAGGCGCCGATCAGATACAGGATGAGTTTTTGCGGGCCGAGCGCGTCGGTCATCGCGTGCTCGAGCGTGTGCAGGTTGGCGAGCGGCAGGTTGGGATCGAGGCGATGAATCGCGGCGGCTACGTCGCGGGCTGCGGCCAGCGGATCGCCTTGGGTGCGGACCAAAAACGCGGAGCCCCAGGGGAATTGCCAATGCGGCGCAAAAAAAGTCGGCCTGGGCGGGGCGTGCAGGCTGTCGACGCGCATGTCGGCCGCCACGCCGACGATCTCCCACGATTGGTTGCCCACATTCAGGTGCCGGCCGATGGGATCTTCCTGGCCAAACAGGACGTTGACCAAGGTCTGATTGACGACGAAAACGCGCGGGGCGTCCGCCCGGCTGTCTTGGGTGGTGATCGGGCGTCCACGCACGATGGTGGCGCCCAGCGTCTCGAAATAACCCGGCGACACATATTTGATCGCACCTGAACGGTCCTGCCGCGTCTCGGGCCGCTCTTCCAAGCTGAAAAAGTAACCCTGCGCATTGTCGCCGAAGGGAACGTTGTCCGTGGTCGCCACCGAAACGACTCCCGGCACGGCGCGGATTTCTTCCATGGCGCGTTCGAGAAAAGCCATGCGTGGCTCGGCGCCTTGGTAGGGGCCGTTGTACGGCATGGTGAGGTCGAACATCAGCACGTTCCTCGGATTTAAGCCGGGATAGGCGGTGACGGATTGCACCAGGGCGCGCAGCAGCAGGCCGGTGCAGACCAGGAGAACCGCGGTGAGCGCGATTTCGGCGATCACGAGCGTCGCCTGGCTGCGCGTGCGGCCGCCGTCGGTCGCGCCGGCGGTGCCGCTTTTGAGGGCGTGAGCGAGATCGGGCCGGCGCACGCGCCAGGCGGGAAAAACTCCGAACAGCATGCCGGTGGCGCAGCTGGCGAGCAGCGAGAACGCCAGCACGCGACCGTCGAGGTGCGGCTCCATGGTGACCGGCAGGAGCCGCGCGCTGAGCGCGCCGAGCAGGGCGATGCCCCCCGCGGCGAGGACGATCCCGCCGATCCCGCCGAGGAGCGAGAGCAACAGGCTCTCGGTGATGACCTGGCGGCCGATGCGCCAGCTGCCGGCGCCGAGCGCGGCGCGCACGGCGATCTCGCGCTGGCGGGTGCTGGCGCGGGCGAGGAGGAGGTTCGCCACGTTGGCGCAGGCGATCAGCAGCACGAGCACCACGGCGCCGAGGAGCAGCAGGAGGGCTGGCCGGGAATCCTCGGCGAGGTACTGCTGCATGGGCACCAGGAGGACGCCCCAGGTATGCTGGTAAGCCGGATACATGGCCTGGAGGCTGCGTTTGATCGCGTTGAGTTCGGCCTCGGCGGCGGCGAGCGTCGCGCCCGGAGCGAGCCGGCCCAGCGCGCGCGCGCGATGCACGTCGTAGTCGGTGAGATACGAGTTGGGCACCAAGACATACGGGACGTAGATCGCGACGTGCGGCTGAAACCAAGCGCGATCGGGCATGACGCCGATGATCGTGCGCGGCCGGCCATCGAGGATCAGTTGCTGGCCGAGGACGGCGGCCGATGCGCCGAAGCGGCCGCGCCAGAAACGCTCGGTGAGCATCACGACGTTGTTTTGACCGCCGACCTGCTCATCCTCCGGCCGGAAGCCGCGGCCGAGCAGCGGCGGCACGCCGAGCACGCGATTGAAGTCCGCGGAGACGCTGAGCGCGTTGATTTTTTCCGGCTGATCGCGGCCCGTGAGGTCGAACTGGTCGTTGGCGCAGATCATGAGCGCCGCGAACCGGGTTTGGTGGTCGCGCCAGTCCCGAAACGAAGCGCCGGAGACCGAGTTGCGCCCGCCATTGGGCACGCGCTCGAAGACGCTCACGAGCCGCTCGGGCTCCGGGTAGGGCTGCGGGCGCAGCAGAACGGCGTCGATGGCGCTGAAAATTACGGTGTTGGCGCCGATGCCGATGGCGAGCGTGGCGATGGCGATGGCGGCGAAGCCGGGCGACTGGCCAGCTGGCGGAAGGCGAACTTGAGGTCGTGGGGCATGGGGTGGGGAAGCCAGCGGCTAAACCAAATACTCAGCCCGGGCAAAATGGTTACGGTTTTTCTGCCAGTCGGCCTCTGTCCGGCCCTGCCCGCGGGCGAAATCGGTGTCCGCATTGCCCTGGGCGGGCCACACCGGATTCGCAGGCGCACGGTGGCCGGTCAGGGCCTCACAGCCGCAGTTGGCTGGACGGTATCCTGATGGCCGCTCTTGCCGGCATCCGTCCCTCGGTTACCGTTGAGGTTGTGGCCCACTCCAGAGACTTGAATCCTAGGTGGAGCCGCGACTCCTCGTCTGCCGGCCCGATGAGGCTGGATCAAATAGACGAGCTCTTGCCATCAGGCTTCCCCGGGGATCTTCGCCCTGCTAAGTGTCGCTGGGGACGGAGAAGAGACGATCACATGGTGTCCCCGCAAAGAAGATGAACCGCAGCGCAATTCTTCGCGTCGTTGCTGACGTTGTGCTGATTACACACGTCGCGTTTGTCGCCTTCGTCGCAATTGGGTTGCTCCTGATTGTCTGCGGTGGCTTCCGCAGATGGAATTGGGTTCGGAATCCGTGGTTCCGGATGGCGCATCTTGCCGC
>JBEKWG010000045.1:0-4843 GCA_049513315.1 Opitutaceae bacterium | reverse complement strand
GATGAAGGAAAAGCTCATTCGGGTGCCTGCTGAGATCGCCAAGACACGCCGGGCGCGCATCCTCGAGGGTCTCCCGCCAGCCGTTTGGCGTTGGTTGCAGCCGGGGGCACCGGCCGCCAATATCGCTCCGGCTCATGCCGAAGATCTGACCCGGCGCGCGGCGGGTTTGCTCAATCCCGATAAAATGTCGGGAAAAGTGTCGGGATCACATCCCTGGCCGCACGATGCGATGCGACATACATTCGCCACCTACGCCGTCGCCTTACTGGCAGATTCCGCCCAGGTGGCCCTTTGGATGGGTCACGAGGGTAATCCCACCATGTTGCACGTCCACTACCGCGGATTGGCCAGAAAAGCCGATGCCGTGCGTTTCTGGGCGCTCAAGCCATGATTCTTATCAGCCGTGTTCGTCCGTAATCGGCGGAAAATGGGGCTAAATGGCGGAAAGTGGCGGAGGAGGAGGGATTCGAACCCCCGGTGGACTTGCGTCCACGTCTGATTTCAAGTCAGGTGCCTTAAACCACTCAGCCACTCCTCCGGAAGTCGGCTATAACTTTGTCCGGCGCTCCGGGTTGTCGAGCTTTCTCCACGGTGTCGTGCCGGAGGCCTACTTCTTCCGTCCGAGGCGCGTCAGCAGCCAGATGGCGCCGCCGAGCAGCAGGATGAGCCACCACATGAAGCGCAGCTCACGCAGGGCCAGCTCGGTAAAATAGAGGAAGCCCGGCACGAACACCACCAGCGCGACGAGCAGGACGATCGCGAGCGTGATCTGCAACCGGCTGCGGGGTGCGTCGGGCATGCTGGTGATCAAAGGTGAAGGGAAGCCGGTGACGGACAAGCGGGAAAGGATGCGACGGCCAGGCGTTTCTAAAACATGGAATCCTAGATTGATCTTTATCGGCGGCATGCTTTGCTGTCCCGCAGGAAGAGAACGATCATGACGACAGCAGGACAGCCGGCGCCGGACTGGAAGGTGGCGGAAATTCAGGGGCTCTACGGTCCGTTCACCTTCACCGAACGGCTGCTCCAGAAAATCTGGCTGCGCGGCGAGTATGACGCGGGGCGCGCCTTGGCGGAGGACGGCCGGCCGCTGCGCGTGTTGCATCCCGGACGGTGGAATCTTCTGGGCGGCCCGGATTTTCTCAACGCCCGGCTGCGCCTTGGCGACCAGGAGTTGACCGGCGATGTGGAGCTGCACCTGCATGCGGGCGATTGGACGGCGCATGCGCATGCCGCCGACCGGGCCTACGACCACGTCGTGTTGCACGTGGTGCTGTTTCCGCCCGCGCCCGGCGAACGGGCGCGCGGTGCCGACGGCAGCCCCATTCCCACGCTCGTGCTGCTGCCGCTGCTGCTGCACGATCTCGAGGAGTATGCCGCCGAGGATGCGGTGGAGACGCTGGCCAGCCGCACCGACTGGCGCGCCACCGAGGAATTGGCGCGACTGCCCGCCGCCGAGGTGCGCACCGTGCTTTTGGCGCAGGCGGAGCAACGCTGGCAGCAGAAGGTGCGTTTTGCGCGGCGGCGCGTGGAACGGCTGGGCTGGGCCGAGGCGTGCCACCATGCGGCGCTGGAGATTCTGGGCTATCGTTTCAACCGCGCACCCATGCTCAAAGTCGCCGTCCGCGCGCCGCTGACGATGTGGGCGGGAAGTGCGGTCGACGCAGGCGCGCTGTTTGCCGCGGAAGCCTCCGCGTGGAGCCTGCAGGGCGTGCGGCCGGCAAATCATCCGCGGGTGCGCCTTGGCCAGTATGCCGCATGGACCCGCGCGCAACCCGAGTGGCCGGAACAACTGGTGAAACTGGCCGCAGGGTTTCCCGCGCTGCCGGGTGAGGGTAGCGCCTGGCCAACGACGATCGTGCGGAGGCGGCTGGGTCTGCCGGCGCTGCGCGTCCGCCTTGCGCGGGAAATTACCGCCGGTGCGGTCGGTGGCACACGACTCGACAATCTCGTCTGCGACGGGTTTCTGCCGCTGCTGGCGGCGCACATGGAGCGGAGTCTTTTCCCGCTCTGGTTCCATTGGTTCGCCGGCGACCTGCCGCCGCGTCTCATCACGGTGCTCAAGTCGCTCGGCGTGTTCAACGGACGCGCGCAACCCGCCTGCCACGGTTTCGCGCAGGGCCTGCTCGGCTGGATGCTGCTCCAGGAGGCCGGCAGTGATGTTGGCCGCAAAAAGGCACCATGACTGGGGTGCTTTTGGTGCCTCTTTGTGGCGATACTCTCCTGGAGGCGCCGCATTTCAGGCTGGAGGCGGTGGCCAGGAACCGCGAAATGGAGGCATGGCAAAGAAGCGCGTGGGCATTCTTTTCGGCGGGAAGTCCGTTGAACACGAGGTGTCGCTGCAGTCGGCGCGCAACGTCTACGAGGCGATCGACCGGGCGAAGTACGACGTCGTCCTGATCGGCATCGACAAGGCCGGCCAGTGGCACGTGTGCGATGCCGCGCGGCTGGACGCCGCCGCCTCGCCCTCGGCGGAGCTTGCCGCGGGCACGGCCGGCGAAGCGCTGGCCTTCGTGCCGGGCGAGACGGAGCGCGCGCTCGTCGGGGCCGGCTCCCATCGCGGGCTGCCGCCGCTCGACGTGGTCTTTCCCGTGCTGCACGGCACCTACGGCGAGGACGGCACGGTGCAGGGCCTGCTCAAGCTGGCCAACGTGCCCTTTGTCGGCGCGGGCGTGCTCGGTTCCGCGGTGGGCATGGACAAGGACGTCGCCAAGCACCTCCTGCACGACGCGGGCATCCCGGTGGCGCGCTCCGTCACGCTCACGGAGCCCACCGCGGCGCTCGCGACTTTCGACGGGCTGGCGGCGAAGTTCGGGGCGCCGTTTTTCGTGAAGCCGGTCAACTCCGGCTCCTCCGTGGGCGTGAGCAAGGTGCGCGACGCCGCCGGCTGGGCCGCGGCGCGGACCGAGGCGCTGCGCTACGATCGTAAGATCCTCGTGGAGGAGTTTGTCCAGGGCCGCGAGATCGAGGTGGCGGTGCTGGGCAACGACGACCCGCTGGCCTCGGTGCCGGGCGAGATCGTGCCCCGGCACGATTTTTATTCCTACGAGGCGAAGTATCTCGATGAGAACGGTGCGTTGCTGTGCATCCCGGCCGAGCTGCCGCCGGCCATCAGCGAACGCGTGCGGCAGCTCGCGGTGGCGACCTTCCAGGTGCTCGAGTGCGCGGGCATGGCGCGGGTGGATTTTTTTGTGTGCGCCGACGGCCGCGCCTATGTGAGCGAGATCAACACCATTCCCGGCTTCACGAAGATCAGCATGTACCCGAAACTCTGGGAGGCGTCCGGCGTGCCGTATCCGCAACTCATCGAACGGCTGCTCGACCTCGCCATCGAGCGGCACCGGCGCGAGCAGCGGATCGAAACCTCCTACCGGCCGGGAAGCTGACGGAGGACCGATGCGGCTGCGAACGGCTCAGGGCAGGCTCAAGATCAAGCACGGCATCATCGACGGCGTGCGCGGCCTGCTGGAACGTCTGCTGGCGGACCATCCGGGAACCATCCGCTCGGTGATTCCGGGCGTGATCCGCCCGGTGCGTGCCGCCCGGGGCAGGGTGCAGGTGCGGGTGACCGTGCCGACGCAGAATGGCTGGAAGGCCATCGCGCTGAGTGCCGGCGCGCGCCAGGAGCTGTTCATCAGCACGACGCTCGCCAAAGACGAACTCGCGCGGGCGCTCGAGCAGGCGGCGGATGATTAGAGGCTATCCGAAAACCCGTGAATGAATCGTAGGGGCGCAGGCTTGCCCGTTCGACCAGCTCAGGGCCCCGAGCCTGTCGAGGGGCTGCGCCCATCTCGGAGGGCGCGACTCCGCTGGCCAGCATTCTGCTGGCCAGCAGAACGCCGCCAAATGTCCGAGCGGCGCTGACGGAGCAGCGCCCTCCACAGCGCAGCAAGGTTTTCGGATAGCCTCTAGCCGGACGGCGCCGGATCCGCCATTTCAGCGACCGAGATCGGTCACCAAGTCTGACAGCGCGCGCCGGGTGGTGCGGGGCGGGGTTTCGGCCGGGTAGCCGATCGGCAGGAGGACGGCGGCGCGCTGGTCCGCCGGCAGACCGATGGCCTGGCCCGCCAGGGCTTCATCCACCGCGTCCACCCAGCAGGTGCCCAGGCCCAGCTCCACCGCGGCCAGCATCGCGTTGCAGACGGCGGCGCAGGCGTCCTGCATGCAATAGATTTGTTCGCCCCGCGCCCCGAATTTCGCGGCGGATCGTTTCGGATCCACGGCGAAGACCAGCACCACCGGCGCGGCGGCTAGGAATTTCTGTCCGGCGGCGGCCGCGACCAGGGCCTGCTTCATCGATTCGCTGCGGACCACGTAAATCTGATAGGCCTGCAGGTTGTCTGCGGAAGCCGCCCGGTTGGCGGCGGACAGGACCGCCTTAAGTTTCTCCGGCTCGATGGGCTTTGCCTGGTAGGCGCGGATGGATTGGCGCGTTTTGATGGCATCCAGCACATTCATGGTTTTTCCGAATGAGGCGAAAGGTGTAGCTGCGGAGGAGACTGGATCGAAGGAAAGAGGAAACGCGGTAGGAGCCTGCTTGCAGGCGATCAAGTCACGTTCTTGTCAAGGGATCGCTTGCTAGCAAGCTCCTACAGGACAAACGCCGTTACGGCGTGGCGGTCCGTTCCCGATTCAGAGCGAGCAGCCGGGAGAGGATTTCATCATCCGGCAGATCGGCGGGCCAGCCGTAGGCGGCGGCGACGACGTCGTCGAGCGCAGCGTGCGCATTGATCAGCCATGCGGGTCGGGCGTTGTAGAGCGCGGTGAGCGTACGCTGGGGATCGGAACGGTCACCCAGCCATTCGTTACGCTGCGCATCGAGCGCGCGGGCGGCCTGCGCGAT
>JBEKWG010000044.1:0-7413 GCA_049513315.1 Opitutaceae bacterium | reverse complement strand
TCTACAACCGTGCCAGGCTGCACTCCAGTCTTGGCTACGTCAGTCCCGTCGTCTTTGAATCCCAACTGAACTAAACCATCACCCCTGACTCACTGTCCGAGAAATCGGGGCAAGCCCAGTTTTAAGTCTTTCAATCACGCACCGAAACCAGGGCATGGCGCGGCATGAGGGTTCGGATTTTCAAGTCGATTGATCCCGATCTCGGCCGTAGCGGGCGGGCGGCTCGTGGACGGCGGCGTGCGCGGTAGCCACGCCAGCAACGCGGAGCAGTCCGTCGATCGAAAGATCCTCATCGAGGAGCGGCCAGTGGAGGCCGTAGCCGGAGGGGGAAACCTGCCAGGTGTCGCGCGCCTCCGGCGAGCCCTTGGCCAGGCGGTCGGAAATCGCCGCGACGTCAAAGGCATAGGAGCGGCCGTCCACGGTCAGCTCCATCACCTCACCGCGGAAGCGGAGCGATTGGACGGCATGGAAAGGTTGGTTCATGATCGGGGTTGGTTGCGGAGCCGGTTCCAGGCTGAAATCAATTCGTCAAAGTGTTCCTTGATGATGGCGCGTACTTCCCTGAGTTCCGCGGGGCCGAGGTTGTGGGTGTAGGCGGCCTGGATGTCTTTTGTATGTGGATTCAGCCAGAACTTGCCTTCCATCCCGGCCTTCTGGACGTGGATATGGGGCGGTTCGTTGCCTTCGTTGGGATAGAAGAAAAACCGCCAGCCGCGCTTTCGCAAGACTGTAGGCATAGGGGACGGGAAATTCTGAAATCAGGAAGCATGGTCATGGCAATGTTGTTTTCGGGCGGAGAAAAGCGGTCAGGTTTTAAGTATTTCAATCACACACCGCAGCAAGGGCATGGTGCGGCTCTGTTTTCGGTGATCGACGGCCGCTGAAAGATCTAAAACCTGATCTCATTGGCCATCCCCTTGGATCACTGCCGCGCCAGTCGCTGCCGGGGGAATGGATTCGATGGACAACGGATCAAGCACCGGCTTGAACAGAAACTCGTAAACGTGCTGAAAGTGGCTGTGATCGCTGTCAGATCGGAACCATGAATGGCTCGACCATCGCGGTGGCGGGAGCCACCGGCAATCTCGGCGGACGCATCGCGAGAGCTTTGCTCGAACGGGGCGCCAGCGTCAGAGCGCTGGTTCGCCACGGCACGGCGCGAGACAAGCTTGAGCGACTGCGGGGGCTCGGCGTAACGATTGCCAAGGTCGACTTGAGCAGCGCTTCCGAAGTGACACCGGCATGCTCGGGTGCGTCCTGCGTGGTGTCCGCGCTGCAGGGATTGCGGGACGTGATTGTGGAAACGCAAACGGTTCTGCTCGACGCGGCGATCAAGGCTGACGTGCCACGTTTCATTCCGTCCGACTTCTCGATCGATTTCACCAAGCTTCCACCCGGAGAGAATCGCAATCTCGATCTGCGCCGGGACTTCCACCAGCGCCTCGATCAGACTTCGATTTCAGCGACCACGATCTTCAACGGTGCGTTTGCCGATATGCTGACCGGTCAGATGCCGCTCATTCTCTTCCAACTGAAGCGAGTCCTCTATTGGGGCGACGCGGACCAGCGCATGGACTTCACGACGATGGACGACACGGCCGCATTCACGGCGAGCGCGGCGCTTGATCCGTCCACCCCTCGGTTTCTACGAATCTCTGGCGATCAACTCAGCGCCCGGGAGCTCACGGCGGTCGTAAGTGAGGTGACCGAAAAGAAGTTCCGCCTGTTCCGCGCCGGAGGTCTGGGTATGCTCGGCACGCTGATCAAGGTCGCGCGCAGGCTCGCTCCTGGAGAGAAGGAACTTTACCCGGCATGGCAGGGCATGCAGTACCTGCGCAACATGTTCGACGGCCGGGCAAAGCTGGAGCCGCTCGACAACGATCGCTATCCCGGTATTCGCTGGACGACCGCGCGGGAGGTGCTCTCAGCGCGGCAAGTTAGCAAACGACGGTAACACCGCACCCCGAGGGGTGCCACGATGCCTGAGAGATCCGGCCTCAGCCATTGGAAGACCGACGAGACGGCGGTCCGGCAAAGTGACCCTTGCGATCATTCGAGTTCAAAGGCAATGTCTTCTGTCATCCTGGTGCTTACGTTGCGCCCACTCCGGCGACCGGGACGAAACTTCCACTTGCTGATTGCCTGCAGGGCTGCGATCTCAAATTCGGGTTGGGAGGCACTGATCACGTAGGGATCACGCACGTCACCATTGGTGTCCACTATAAATCCGATGTTGACCTCACCCATCAATCCCCTCTGGCGCATTGCAACCGGATAGATCGGCTGCTGCCGAAGGCGCGCCAAAGGAATCTGGTCGAGCTGGGATAGGTCGAAGATGCGGTCGAGGCCCTGTCCAATGCCGGTTGGACGAGCGGGAGGAATGGTCATCACGCTCTTGACCTGCTCGATGCCTGGCGGCGGGGGTGGGGCAATTTGTTGTATAAAGGTGGCATCCGGGGTGATGGTTGGAATGTCCACCAAGGAGGGAGGGGCATAGGTCACCGGGACTGCTTCGTCCTCCGGGGGCAGATCTTCCGTCTTTGGGGTCTCCGGCGACTCGGGCGGAAGGTTTGGCATTTCGATCTGGATGAGGCCATCGTCCGCCCGGGCAGACACTTTCTTGGTTACTTGGGGGTGCCCATTGAAGCCTAAGAGCGCGCCGGTGATCAATGAGGCTGAGATCACGCTACTTATGATGGTTTCTGCTCGCATGGTTTGATGAGCTGGATTCTATGAGTCGTTGGCTTTTGAGCGTCTTTCAAGTTGCAGGCATGCAGCAGCCACTGTGCCATTATTGATGTTTCGCTAAGGCCCTGGTGTTGTATTACATAGCTGGCTTGCCGAGACGTCCTGTCAGCCATAGGCTTGGCGACGGCTGAAGCCCAAAGGGCGCGGAGGCTGGCTTGCCGGAGCCGGAGCTTTCTGAATCAGAAAGCGAAGGCTGACGCGTTCATTTCGAGAACAGCCGCGCCAGCACCCGGGCGCGTTCAAAGCGATGCTCGGTGCCGGCCCGCAGCCGTCGCACGTTGCCGCGGTGCGTGAACAGGATGAACGCGGCGATCGCCACCGCCGCGACGATCCACACCGGCCGGTGCGGTGCCGGAGCGAACAGGACGGCCGCCGGGATCAGCGCCACCCCGGCCAGCATCGAACCGAGCCCGACGAAACCGGTGGTGGTCAGCACCAGCAGCAGCACCCCCAGCATCACCGCCAGCCCGGCGGGCCAGAGCACCAGCAGCACCCCGAACACCGCCGCCACCCCCTTGCCCCCGCGAAAACCGTAATACAGCGGCCAGACGTGGCCGGCCGCGGCGGCCGCGCCGGCCAGCAGGGCGACGCGCAGCGCGTGCCCGCCGTCGGCGATCCCGCATCCGCCGATCCACGCCGCGAGCGCGGACTTGCCCACGTCGATCACGGCCACGCCGAGCGCAAACCACAGTCCCTGGGTGCGAAAGGCATTCGTGCCGCCCGCATTCCCGCTGCCCTGCATGCGAATATCAATCCCGCGCCGCCGGCCGAGCAGCAGGCTGCCGGAAACCGATCCGAGCAGATATCCCAGCACGATCCTGGCGGCGTCCAGTATCATGGCAGCGGTGGTTCGTAGTCCTGCACGCCGATCACCAGCGTGCCCGGACCGGCGTGCGTCCCGATCGCGACGCCGGTTTCCACTACCCAGCTGCGATCAATGCCGCGGACGCTGGCGAGCAGGACGGCCTGCACCCGCTCCGCGTCCCCGGCGCAATCACAATGCCCGACGATCAGCCGGTAACGGCGCGCCGGATCCAGCCGGCGCGCGATCTTGCGGGCGAACCGCTCCGGCAGATGGTCGCGCCCCCACAACCCGCCCATCAGGCCGATGCGGCCGTCGGCCCGGCTCCGGAACAGGAGCGAGAGACGCAGCAGGCGCGTCAGCGGCAGCGCCAGCCGCGGCGCCCGCCCGCCGCGCACGCCATAACGGATGTCGCGGGCGACCGCATAGAACGCCGTGCGCGGGCGCATCCGGGCCAGACCCTCGAGGATGCGCGGCGCGTCGAGTCCCGCCTGCGCCGCCTCCGCCGCCCAGATGGCCATCAAGCCCTCGGCGGCGGCGGCATGGCCGCTGTCGAACACGCTGATCCGGTCCGCGTCGGTGCGCGCCGCGGCCCCCTCGGCCGATTGCACCGTGCCCGACAGAGCCCGCGCAATGGAAACGTGAATCACGCGCTCGTGGTGCGCCACCAGGAATTCGAACATGCGCCGGAAGTCCCCGGGGGGCGGCTGCGACGTGCGCGGCGACACCGGGCTGGTCCGCATCGCGTCGTAGAGCTCGCGCAGCGAGATCGAGACCCCGTCCACAAAATCGCGTCCGCCGATCGAGACCCGCACCGGCACGACATGGATGTTCAGCCGGTCCAGCGCCTCGGCGGGTATGTCGGCCCCGGAGTCGGTGACGATCGCCACCGGCTGCCGCGACGCCGCCGGCGACGGCGCGAGCGTGTCGTCCGACTTTTCCCGCGACACCGTGCCGAACCGCGCCGCGGTTGCGAACAGTTGCGCCGGATCGGCGAGGTGCGCGTGCAGGCGCACTTCGCCCCGGGAACCGGCAATGACGAGGCGCGAGAGCGGCAGCGCCAGGAGGGCCGCCTTCAAGGCCCGGCGATCCACGACCCGGGCGCTGACCACGCATTGGGCGCAGTAACGATGGCCCGCGTCATCCGCGCTCCCGGGGAGGGCATCGACCCCGGCCAGCGAGAACTCCTCGGGCAGTTCGTCGTTCAGCACGCCGCGTCCACGCTCGAGGTAGTCGGCGATCCCCTCCAGCAGGTCGACGAAGCCGAGCGCACCCGCGTCGACGACCCCGGCGGAACGCAACACCTTGAGCTGATCGGGTGTCCGGCGCAGCGCCTCCCGGGCCCGTTCAAGGGCGGGCCCGAAGCAGGCGCGAATGTCCCGCGCTCCGGCCCCGGCCTGGGCCTGCATTTCGTCGGCAAAGGCCTGGATGACGCTCAGGATCGTGCCCTCGAGGGGCTCGGCCATCGCCGCCCGGGCTCGTGCCGACCCGCGCGCGGCGGCCCGGGCCAGAACCTCGGACGTCAGCGGCCGGCCGGGTTCCGGCACTTCCGCCACCCCCTGGAAAAAGTGCGCCAGGATCGCGCCGGAATTGCCGCGCGCGCTGTCGACCGCCTCCGCCGCCGCCCGCCGCAGGACTTCGCCGGCGCTGGCGAATCGCGATGCGCGCACCCCCTGCAGCACCGCGCCCAGCGTGAAGGCCAGGTTGGTGCCGGTGTCGCGATCCGCCACGGGAAAAACGTTGATGCGATTGATCTCCTCGCGCCGCGCGACAACCCGCTGGATTCCCGCGATGAGGGCCCGCCGCAATCCGTAAACGGAGAGATGCTGCGTGCTCATCGTTGCCGGCCCCCGCCGGCGGACCGGGCACCTCCATCAGCCTCAAGCGCGTTGGTTCTCAAGGGCGCCAAAGCTAGTCAAGTTTCGGCTTCCCCTGCAAGCCCGCCACACCCGACTGCTCATTCCCACACCCCGGCCTGCCATCCTAAAGATTCAAAACCTGACCCTTTTTGCTGTCCCCCTATTCAGACGGGGTGAAGTCAAACGGCATCTCCACAGTCGTCTCGACGGGGCGGCCACTCTCCACCCTCGGCAGAAAGCGCCAGAGCCTGACGGCCGCGAGCGCTGCCTCGCCGAAGGCTGGATCGGTCGCGCTCTTGACGGCGGGCTCCAACACGCGGCCCCGGGGGTCGACCCGCAGCGAGACCAGCGCCTGCCCCTTGGTCTTCGCCTTGAGCAGCGCCGCCGGATAATCGGGATTGGGCCCGACGAAGACCTGCAGCGGCGCATCCTGAACGCCCGCAATGCGCTTGGCCACCATGCGGTCCAAGGCCGCCTCCCGCTCCCCGAACGGAATCCCCGAGTGCAGGACCTCCACCCCACCGACGAAAAGATGGAACTGGTAATGCCCCGGCCCGATCTTCGAGGTCATGGGCACATCCAGTGAGACCGGCTTGGGATCGCGCGGCTCGAGCCGGCCAATCTCGTGCAGAAAAAGGACCTTCCCCGCGGCTTCGGTGTCCAGGTCGAGCACGATGAAGACATCGTCGAGCCGGCAGGGAGTCTCGAACTTGGCTTTGAAATGGAACTCGTTGTTGATCGCCGATTCCTTGAAATGGAGGTAGGTCGTCCAGACCTCCACGTCCCGCACGGAAATGAACATCGGCAAAAACTCCTCCGTCTTTTTCAGGGCAAACCGGTCGCCGGAGGCGGGGATAAGTCTGCCATCCACCTTGATGTAGGGCTCGGTGCCCCGAGCGCTGCGCACGAGACACAGCTTTTGCCCCTCCTCAACGTAGAGCAGATTTTGGGCACGGAGTTGCGAGGCCAGCCCCATCACCAAGAGCAAGGCCATGGCCAGGATGCCGCCGGCAGTCATGAGCGCTTTTCTACAAAACCTGGATTTGAGCGCCAATACCAATCAGACGTCTCGCCGAAGTAAGCTGCTCACGCCCCTTCCCACGCCCCGGCCTGCCAGCCTAAAGATTCAAAACCCGACCCCTTTTGCTGTCCCCGCGGCGTCGTTATGAACGTTGGCAGTCCGGCGCTACCCTGGCGGAAACCACCCGCGATATCGCCCTCGTTTGCCGGGTTTGATTTTGAGCGCCGCCAGGGATAAGACGACCCCATGGAAAAACCAGCTCCCAGAAATCACGGCGCACCTTTTCCAAGGATACTGCGCGGCCTGGCCTGCGCCGCCTCCTTTCTCGCCTGGCAGGCGGCCCTGCCCGCCGACCCGCCTGGTTCCGCCCGGCAGGTTTTCTTCGACGATTTCTCCTACGCGAGCCGAGACGAGCTGGAAACCCATGGTTGGATCGTTCGGACCAAGCCCGGCTGGCCGGGCATCGAAGGCGCCTCGTGGAAAAAGGAAGGTGTCTCCTTCGCCGCCGATCCCGCCCAGCCTGGGGGGCGAATCCTGCGGATGACCTCATCCACGGACGGGACGCCAGCCCATACGGTCCAGACGCAGATCTGCCAGCAGCGCAAATTCAAGGAGGGCACCTACGCGGCGCGCGTGCATTTCTCCTACGGCCCGGTTTCAGGGCCGGCCGGCGATGGGGTAGTCGAAAGCTGTTACACCTACTCCACCGTGGATATACCCAAGAACCCCAATTACAGTGAATGCGATTTTGAATACCTGCCCGAGGGAGGCTGGGGCCAGAAGGGGCCGGCGCTCTTTGTCACCACCTGGAGAACGGCCGACCCGTTGCCGGACGGGACGCAGGACAATACCCACAACATCATTCCCGGCCAGGAAGGCGGCTGGCACATCCTCGTGCTTCAAGTAGCCGGCGGCCATGTGCGGTATTTTCTCGACGGAAGACTTATCGCCGACCACGGCGGCCCGTATTATCCCCGGGAGAT
>JBEKWG010000043.1:0-8626 GCA_049513315.1 Opitutaceae bacterium | reverse complement strand
CGCGCGGGTCCTTGGTTTCCTCCGGTTTTTTCTGGGAGATCTCCCAGTTCTGGCAGTTGAGGCAGCGGAAGACACAGCCCGAGGTGGCGAGGGAAAAGGTCGGGGTGCCGGGGAGGAAATGAAACAGGGGCTTCTTCTCGACCGGATCGATGTGGAACGTGCACGGGTTGCCGTAGACCATCGTGTAGAGCGTGCCGTCCTTGTTGACCTTGTTGCGGCAGTGACTGCGGTCGCCGGGCGCAAGCAGGCAGTTGTTCGGGCAGGTCTTGCACTGGACGTTGCGGTCGAGCTTGAGGTAGTGGGATGCCTCCTTCACCCAGCCGCGCTGGCACCAGAGCGCCCAGAGTTCATCGTTGGGCGCGTCGCCTTTGAACACATCGGCCGGCGCCTCGGCGCCGCTGAGATTGAACAAACTGTCGAGCCACCCGGCATGGCTGTTCAAGGCCAGGCCGGCAAAACCCGCGGCGCCGCAGGCGAACGCCCGGCGGCGGGTCATCAGGATGTTCGGCGTTGTTTGATCCATCCCCATCGGAGCAGGGCAAGATACACCGAAGGCACCACATGCACAAGCACGAGCAGGCCCAGCGGCAGGTGCATCAGCTTGTGAAGGGTGAGCGCCGTCTTCTCGTCCGTGAGGGCGCTGAATCCATAGCGTCCGCTCATCGCGTAACCGGTCACGAGAAAGGCGAGCACCACTGGCAACAGCAGCCAGCCGGTCCAGCGGATGAGCTTCAGGCAGATGAAGGTGAGGGTGTTCATGCAGGGGTCGTCATCCGCCATGCTATCGCCGCCGCTGCGAGATTCAATGCTGCGGTCAGCAGGCAGACCGCGGTCACGCCGAGCAGCGGAATCAGCAGGGTGCTCACCAGCAGGGCGCCCAGCGCGGCGCCGACGAGATCTGCGGTGTAAAGCCGGGCGGCCGTGGCCGCTGCCTCACCGGACCCGGTCGCTCCCGCCAGCGGAAACTGGCCGCCCACCAGCGCCGCCAGGAGGAACGTGAGCAGCAGGACGATGCCCTGTCCGGAAAGCGCCGAGCCGGTGAAAGCATCGAGGCGTCCGAGCTGCGGCAGGATGAACGGAAGCAAAGCCGCCAGCACGGCGATGGCGCCGGACAGGAGGAGAAGGAGGCGGACCGGAGCAAGACGAACGGAGGCCGCGTGATCCAACCGGTGGTTCGCCCGCCACGCGCCCGCCGCCAGCCCGGCCATGAAGACCGTCACCACCAGCCCCACCTGCCGGTAGAGCGAACCGTAGAGCACTTGGAAGCCGAGCAGCAGGACCACCTCGAGCGCCGCCGCCGCGAACCCCGCGGCGAAAATCACTCGCGGCACGGCGCGCAGTCCGACGAGGTACGCGGCCAGCAGGGCCAGCAGCACGCCGCCCAGCATTCTGCCGGACGGCAGAACGGTCCAGACCGTGAACTGGCTGAGCCAGTGGCGCAGGTGGTAGTAATAAAGCGCGGGGTTGAAATCGGTGTTGATTTCGGCGGGCTGCGCCACGGCGCGGTCGAGATCGGCCAGCCGGTCGGGCGCGAGCATGGCGTCGAGGTAGTGCCGGTTGACGAGCTTCGTCGCCAGACCGAGCCGCTCGAGGCGCGCGGCGATGTCGAGGGAGAGCGGCCCGTCCGAGGCGAGGAAGAAGACACGCCCGCCCGGGATCATCCGCACGCGGGCGAAGGAGCCCCGCAGCGTGCGATGGGCCGAGGCCAGCAGCCGCGCGAGTTCCGGGCTCACGTAGTTTTCGTAGCGGCCCAGCGCGAACGCCAGGACGCCGCCGGGATTCAGGATGCGCCGGACCTCGGCGAAAAACTCGGCGGTATAGAAGCGGTTGAGCTGCGAGGTGGACGGATCGGGCATATCCACGATCACCACGTCGTAACGCCCACCGGTCTGCTGGACGAAGCGCCGGCCGTCGGTGGCGACGGTCCGGATCCGCGCGTCCGCGAGGTTGTCCGGCAGAAACCGGCGGCCGACCGCAATGATCAGCGGGTCGATCTCGACGTAGGTGACCTCGTCCACGCCATAGCGCAGGATCTCGCGGGCGGTGCCGGCCACGCCGCCGCCGAGCAGGAGGACCCTCCGCGCCTCCGGACGCTGGCTCATCGCGTAGTGCACGGTCTCCTCGACCTGGTCGATGTTGTGCGTGGAGATCACCGGGACGCCGTTCTCGTAAAAGGTGAGCTGCCCTGAGTCGTCGGTGACCACGAGCCGGCCGTAGGGCGAATTGGCGCGAAACATGGTGGGCTGCCCCCAATGCTGGATGGCGGTGGTGATGTCGTCCGCGTTGATCAGCAGGACGTGGACGGTGAGTCCCAAGCCGACAATGACGGTGGACGCCATCAGCAGCCGCCGGCGGAAGTGGCCGGCGAGCACGATGGCCAGCAGGAGGTTCAAGGCCGCGGGGAAACACAGCAGCGCGAAATGGTCGAACCACGGCACAAGCACGAAACTGAAGAGGATGCCGCCGCCGATGCTGCCGAGGCTGTCGGCGACATACACGCGGCCGATGCCGGATGCGCCTTCACGCCGCGCCGCTCTGCCGTCCAGCAGAGCGCACGCCAGCGTGAGCAGGGCGCCGGAGACGACACAGAAGGGGAGGAGCAGCGCCAGGCTGCCCAGCACGGTCCCGATCACCCCCACGGCGGCGCCGCGGAGGAAGACGACATCGCGCAGCACCCGCACGGCGACCACCTGCCCGAGCGGGATGATCGCGACGAGGATCATCCCCGCGATCAACGCCCGGTCGGGCTCCTTGAGCCGCACCGACAGCCGCCCCAGCCAGGTGCCGGCGCCGGTCAGCAGCAGCCAGCTGCCGAGGCTGATGCCGAACACCAGTTCGTTGCCGGAAAACGCGCCGAGGAGTTCGCGCATCAGCGCGAGCTGCGTCATGACGGCGGACACGCCGAGTCCACCCACAGCCAGAAGCACGAGGCGGCGGGTGCGGTCAGGCAAGGGCGCCGATTCGATCATGGCATTCTTTCAACCACGAATGACACGGATGCGCACGGATGGATCTGACGGGAATGAGCAAAGGCGATTCCTCGATGATCAGTGACCGTCGGTGTGCATCAGCGGCTTACTTGACCGACTCCTTGAAGGACTCGACGTGGTAGATGGAAACGGATGTGCCTGGCTGGCGCCAGGCCGAGGATTCGCAGCCGGCTTTTTCCGCCAGATTGTTGAGGAAATCCACCTTGTCCGGAATCTGCTCCCACACCTGCGGCAGGTAGGTGGCCTCGCGGCGGCCGATCTCGAGCACGACGCCGTCCACGCCCGGCTGGAGCTGGTGCAGCAGGTCCTCCGGCGAGCTGAAGAAAAGCGGCAGCGGTTCGGTGAGCACGCTGATCTCGATCTCGAGCTGATCCACTTCGCCGGGTCTCACCGCGGGAAAACGCGGGTCGCGGATCGCGGCATTGCGGGCGTTCTCGACCACGGCCCGGTACAGCGGCCCCTGCGGCAGGATGTAGCCGATGCAGCCGCGGAGTTCGCCGCGCTTCGTCAGCGTCACGAAGCAGCCCTTGGCCGCGGTGAACTTCGGGGCGAGTCCGTCGGCGGACACCTCGGGTACCTGGCCGGTCGCGGCGGCCTCCCGCACGGTCTTGCGGGCGAGGTCGAGCAGGTACTGTCGGTCCACCGCGGTAAACTGCGCGGCGGCGGGCGCGGCGATGGGTGCGGCGATGGGTGCGGCGGCCGGCGCGGTGACTGACCCGGAGGCCGGCGCATAGAAGGCGATCGCGGCGTAGCCGACCACGCCACGCGATTTGTCGCCCGTCGTGTCGCCGCTGTTGCGGTAGTCGAGCAGGCGCGCCTGCCAGCCCCGCTGTTTCGCAACGTACAGCAGGGTGCGGATCGGGGCGTGGCCGCAGGCGTCCTCGTCGGCGACCGCGTCCGGGTCGAGGCGGCAGATGGCCTCGATGCACCTGCGGTCGCGCTTCTGCGCATTGGCGTAAGTATCATAGTGGCTGAGGTCGGAGCTCGCGACGATCAGCGTGCGGTCGTCGATCACCTGCAGCAGCGCTTGAGCCGCCGCCAGCGGTGCGACCTCACCGAACACCACCGGGACCAGCTTGAAGCTTTTCAGCGTCCGCTGGAGAAAGGGCACTTGGACCTCGACCGAGTGTTCCCAAGTGTCGGCTTTGTCCTCGTCGGGCGCGGAGCGCGAGGCCTGCGGCCACCAGTCCGGCCGCTGCACGAGGCAAAACGGGTCGAGGGCGAACGGCCGCAGGCTCGCGAGTTTTTTCGCCACATCGGCGATCGGCACATCGCCGAGCGGCGTGCGGTAGATCTCGGCGTCGGGCACCGCGACGGCATGAAAGGCGGCGTAATGGCTCGGGCCCATCACGATGACGGTATCGTAGCTGCGGCCGACCAGCAGCTTGTAGGCAAAGGCGGCGACGGGTCCGGAGTAAGGATAACCCGCGTGCGGGCAGATGAGCGCCTTGAGTTCGCCGTCCGGCGGTCCGACCTTCGCCGCGGCGAGGCAGGCGTCGATCACCCGGGACAGTTCGACCGGATCCTTCGGGTAAAACAGACCGGCGACGGCGGGCTCGCGGACTTTTTTTGCGGGAGCGGTCGGAGCTTCGGCCGCTCCCGCCCGGGGCGCAACGAGTGCGCAGACGAGCGACAGTGTGATGAGGGAAAGCCGGTGCCTGAGACGTGTTTGCGGGCTCATGGAGTCTCCTGAAGTAGGGGGTTGGATTGCGGCAGGTTAGGCTAAGAGCGCGGTTCGCCGGACACAAGCGCCAGCATGCCGTCACCATCCCGGTTCAACTGCAGGCTTCCAGCTTGGACTATTTTCGGATATTCGCATGCGCTGTCACCGCCGGTACACGTCTGCAGACATGACGTCGGCGGACCGCCCGACTGAACTTCAACTCCCCACACCCCATGCATCACGGAGACGTCACCCCGCAGATCGCCCAGGGCCTGCTCGCGCTGCAAGCCCGCATCAAGGATGCCCAGATTCCCCCCTCCCAGCTGGATGAAACGCTCAACTTTGCGGTCTGGAACATCCGCGAGTTCGGCAAGACCAAACGCACCGATGCCGCGATTCATTACATCGCGGAAATCCTGGGCCAGTTCGACCTCATCGCCTTGGTGGAACTGCGCAACGACCTCACCGACCTCGGCCGCGTGCTGCCCATCCTCGGCGAGTATTGGGACGTGATCTACTCGGACTGGATGGCCGACAGCGGGGGCAACAACGAACGCATCGCCTATCTCTTCGACACCCGCGCCGTCGTGTTCAACGGTCTGGCCGCCGAAGTGGACGCCCCGCGGGAGAAGCAGGCCGAGGAATTTCTCGCCCGGCAGTCCTTCTGGCGCGCCCCATACATGTGTTCCTTCCGGGCGGGCAATTTTGACTTCATCACCATCGCCACGCATGCCCGGTGGGGTGACAGCATTCCCGGCCGCCAGGCCGAGCTCCAGCTCCTGGCCGACTGGATCGACACCCGCTTCAAGGACCGGTTTGTCGAGGACCACGACCTCCTCGTCGCGGGCGACTTCAACATCCCGGCGGTCGATGATGCGCTGTTCAAGGCGCTCACCAGCCGGGGCCTGCAGATTCCCGAGCCCCTCAAGAAACTCCAATCCGGCAGCCGGGTGATCGGGGGCACGAATCTGGAGGAGAGCGCCCGCTACGACCAGATCCTCCATCTGCCCACCGTGCCGGCCAACTTCATGAAGGCCGGCGGTACGCTCGATTTCTTCATCGACGACGCTCACATCGAGGAACTCTTTCCAGGCGAGAAATACACCCGGCAGCAGTTCAGCTTCCAACTCTCCGACCACCTGCCGCTCTGGATCCAGGTCAAAACCGACATTGACGGGCACCGGCTTGATCAGATCGTGCAGGCCGCCCGCAAACCTTGATTAGGGCGTGTCGTCAAACCGCGGGTTGCCACTTATGTGACCCCAGCATCGTAGGGTTGCTGCGAACACATTTCATGTTGTCGCGGAAACAAATCAATCGCCACTGCGACGCATGGTGACAGCATAGTGCTAGCTGTACGCGGATTCTTTTTTCCGCGCATGTATCACAACACGGTCGCGGCGGAAATCGCGCCAAGCATTTCCGCCCTGCCCCAATGCTTTTAGTGCTCGAGATGGCCACGAGCGCGGAGGATCGACGATCTCGACTTGGTCAAATCCGACAGCGCGCAGCATTGCGACAAGCGCCGCGGGATTCGGTCCCCACCAGTTTGTTGGGTCGCTGTTCAGCTCTTTAGCTGGGTAAAACGCTGATGCCGGCGTTTGCACGGTGAGGAGGTCGACTTTGGTCTCCAGAACTAAGAGTCCCGTGGTGACACCCGCGACCTTTTCCAGTGCCAGCAGGGGGTGTCGCATGTGGTATAGGACTCCCAGAAACAAAACTACATCGAAAACGCCGATTCGGTTCGGATTGAGATCAAGCACCTCAATCTCGGCATCTTCGACCTTTGAATGCAGCGCTTCACGCGCAAGCTCGAAGCCCGCCTTCTTTCCCCATCCGGCGCCGGACCAACAGAAGCTATCGACGGCTAGCACGCGAGTTGCCCCGCGGCGCTCGGCCTCAAATGAGAAGAATCCATCCCAAGCTCCTATATCAAGAACTGTCTGACCGGCAAAACTGACAGGCAACTTCAGTCGGGCCAGTTTCGCTGGCGAATCGTCAAGCCCGTGGGTGATGAGACCTCCGCCTAGATCGATTCTGTGAAACCAACGAATGCCTGCTGCCCTTTGACGTAATTCTTCGCGATCCATGGTTGTTTCGGGAGTCCATTTCGAAGTTATTCCGCCCCATGTGTTTTTCAATAATCGGCGTCAAGAGCGCCTTTGCGTTCTCAGGGCCGCCATTGGGACAATTGAGCAGTTGATTGAATCATTCAAAATTGCGGCCCTGCTGGACTGATGACAATTCCCGGTACCAAAACCACTATTCGCTTCACGAAAAATCTACTGCTGTGAGCGAGGCCTACGTGGACCCATACTTTAGCCAATCGAGTACGGCGGCGAAGAGCAGGAAACCCAGATAATGATCGGCGAGCTTTTCATAACGGGTGGCGATACGACGGAGCCGTTTGATGCGGGCGAAGAAGTTCTCGACTGTGTAGCGCTGGCGATAAAGTCGACGGCTGAAGCGGCTAGGCCAATGCCGTCCCGACCGTGGCGGGATGCAGGCCCGCACTCCCTGGTCCTCTAGGCGTTCGCGGAAAGGGTCGGAATCGAAGCCGCGGTCGGCGAGCAGCCAGCAGGCGCGCAGGCTCGGCAGAAACGAAGCGCAGGCGAGCAGATCGTGTTGAGGCCCGGGGGCCACCGTCAGCTGCACGGGCTAGCCGAGGGTATCCACGATGGCCACCACCTTGGTGTTCAGGCCGCCTTTGGTCCGACCCATAGCCTGGCTCGCTTGGCCGCCGACCGGATTGGCGCCATCGGCATGCACCTTGACGTGCGAGCAATCCAGACTGCGGATCTTGCTCCAGGCATGGAAGCGCAGCCGCCGAAACAGGCGCACCCACAGCCCGCTCTGGCACCAGCGACGAAACCGCGTGTAAACCGAACTCCAGCGGCCGAAGCGCTCCGGCAGATCCCGCCATGGCACGCCGGTGCGCAGGACATACCACATCGCCGTGACCATGATCCGATCATCCTTCGGTCGTCGTCCCACGCGACTGTGCCATTCTGCCCTCGAGCGGTTCTGACGCCGGCTCAGGTTAATTTTTTGAGCCGCCTCCACAGCGGCTCCGGCAGTTCCCAACGATCAAGAGTGCTCATCGTGTCCCCTCGACGTTAAGCCGGCAGATGCGGTTACCGAGGGTTTGACGACACGCCGTAGTCGGCATGTTTGTTTCAGGTATCGCCGTCGGTCATGGCCGGCCGGACGAATCGCTGGCCGCCGTTGGTCTTCCATCAAGGGCACAGCCTAACGCTTTGGGAGGCTCAATAACTCCCGAATCCAGCGGCGGTGCGGGCCGGAGAGCGTGAGGCGGTCCAGCTCCGCCCGCGGCACCCAATGCAGCGCAGGATTGGCCGCGAGCCGGCGGCGCTGCGCCGCGGTGAGCACCAGGGCGTGGATTGATTCGGTGATCCGGTGGTTCGTGATACCACGCTGCTTCCGCGCCAGCAGCGGAGCTGCGCGCACCACCGCCTCCTTGATCCCAAGATCAACGGAGGTGGGCAGCTCATGGAGGCTGGCGAGGCGGCGTGCACCCGCGGCCGCGCGATGCAGCAGCAGGCGGCCGGCGTGCTCGCACCAGACACGCGTCACGGCGCGGCGCTTGATCTTTTTCGACGCCAGCCGCGGATAGTTCTCCGGGTCGCCGCGGCGCGCCGCAGCGCAGAACCGCCGCACCGGGCAGGCCGGGCACCGCGGATGGTGCCAGCGGCAGACGAGGGCACCCAGCTCCATCATCGCTTGATTGTGCGGGCCGGGCTCGTCGCGCTGGAGCAGGACGGCGGCCAGGGGAGTGAAATGCCTCGCCGCAGCCGCGCTGTCGCGAAAGGTCGTGCCGTCGGCCGTGAGCCTGGCGAGGAGGCGCACGACGTTGCCGTCGACACAGGCGGCGGACGCGCCGAAAGCGAGACTAATGATCACCGCCGCCGTATAGGGTCCGACGCCCGGCAGCTTGCGCCACGCCTCGGTGGTG
>JBEKWG010000042.1:0-8642 GCA_049513315.1 Opitutaceae bacterium | reverse complement strand
CGCGGCCTGATCACCATGGCCAACCTGATCGTGGCCACCGGCAACAACGCCGCCCGCATCGCCATGAGCGTGGAAAAGGCCGCCAAGGGCCTGATCAAGGGCGGCCACGTCACCGAGGGCCTCCTCAACCAGGTCGAGATGGCCTTCCGCGCCTACGACCCCTGCCTGGGCTGCGCCACCCATGCCCTCCCCGGCCATACCCCACTCAAAGTCTCGATCTACAACCACCACCGCCAGCTCCTCCAACAACTCGTCCAAGAGTGATTCTCCAGCGCGGCCCACGCCTCGCCGACGCGAGTTTCTGACTGAACCAACTCCTCCGCTGCCGCCGAGTTAGACGTCTGGCAGACAGCCAAATCTCCCCACGCCCCAGCCTTGTGCCGGGGCTTTTTACTGCCTGCAAAGCAAAGCGCCCGGCCCTTCTTTGCCGCGATGGCGGGCTACTGGATTCCGGCTGAGGCATTTTCGCCCCTACTCCCTCTCAATATCTGCGCAATGCTCGCCAATGGATGCGGAGCTGTTCTCACGGAACGCCGTTACCCTTCTCCAATCCTCTGGTACTTCAACCACTTAGTTAGAACCCTAACGATTCTTTTCAGCATATGAACCTATATGTCCTGCTGAAGATGGTGCCTGATACGGTGGAGGAGTTGAACGTTGCCAGTGACAACCGATCACTGGATGCCGAATACCTCAGATTCAAGCTCGATGATCCTGACGAGCATGCGTTGGAACAGGCGCTCCTGTTAAAAGAGAAATGCGGCGGCACGATCACGGTACTCGCCTTGGATGCGCCGGAGGTGGATGACGCCCTGTTCACGGCACTGGCCAAGGGCGCCGACCACGCGGTGAAGATCCTGGTGGATCAAGCCACGCTAGGCACCGTCGCCACGGCCAGAGCTTTTGCGGCATTCTTCTCATCTCTGTCCAGCCCACCCGGCGCAGATACTTTGATCCTGCCCGGTTCTCAGGCGATTGATGATCTGGAAGGCGAAGTGGCTGCTTATCTGGCCGAGTTGCTCAAACTGCCCTACCTGGGCGTGGTTTGTGGCGTCGCGCCCGGTGATGGCAAGGTGGTTGTCCTCAAGGAATTCTCGGGCGGCTTGCGCGGCAAATTCGAGGTGCCGCTGCCCGCTGTGCTGGGCATTCAATCCGCCGAAAAACCGCCGCGCTACGTGCCGGTGGCCAAAGTGCGCGCGGTGATGAAGTCAGCCAAGATCGAAACCGCGGACCTCGCGCCGCCCGAGCCGGCCCGAATCCTCGAAATGGAGCGGATGTATAAGCCTGAAGCCACCGGCCGGGTCGAAATGCTGGAAGGCTCGCCGGAGGAGATCGCCGACCGGATCGCCACCCTGCTCGCCCAACGCGGCATTATTTAACCCTCAACCACCGGGCAACAACATGAGCGCTGGAATTCTCGTTTTGGTGGAGCATCTCAAGGGCGCGGTGGCCGACATCACTTTCGAGATGTTGGGCGCCGCCCGCAAAATGTCCGACTCGCTGAAAAGCCCAGTCCACGCGGTGGTGCTGGGCAGGGACGGGGCTGGTCTGGCCGCCCGGCTGGGCGCCGCCGACAGCGTGCTGGTGGTGGACGACCTGGCTTTGGAGCAGCCCTCGGCCGAAGCGGCTATTGCCGTTCTTCAACAAATCATGGAGCAGAAGCAGGCGGCCCTGGTGCTGCTGGGCGGCACCAACGTTTCCTTTGGCCTGGGGGCGCGGCTGGCGGCCCGCACCCAGCTGCCCTTCGTGAATTTCTGCAAAGGCTTCCGCGTCGAAGGTGAGGCGGTGGTACTCACCAGCCAATTGTTCGGCGGGAAGATTCTCTCGGATGTAAGGCTGGCCCAGGGTCGGGGCATCATCAGCATCTATCCCGGGGCGTTCCCGGCCGACCCGGGCAAAAGCGAGAAGACCCCGCCGGTGGAGAAGCTGGCTGTGCCCGTGCCGGGCTCCAAGGTCGTCTTTCAACAATTCATCGAGCCGGAAGCCGGCGACATCGACATCACGAAGATGGCCGCGCTGGTCTCGGTGGGCCGCGGCATTCAAAACGCCGACAACATCGCGCTCGCCGAAGATCTGGCCAAGACCTTGGGCGGCGCCGTGTGCGCCTCGCGGCCGGTGATCGATCAGGGCTGGCTGCCGTTGAGCCGGCAGGTTGGCAAGTCCGGCATGAGCGTGGCGCCGAAGCTCTATCTGGCCCTGGGCATCAGCGGTGCGCCCGAACACTGCGAAGGAATGAAAGGCGCGCAGTTGATCGTGGCCATCAACACTGACCCGAAGGCGCCGATCTTCGACCTCGCGCACTACGGGGCGAACGCGGATTGCCTTGAG
Organism: Opitutaceae bacterium; assembly: GCA_049513315.1. Taxonomy (GTDB): domain Bacteria; phylum Verrucomicrobiota; class Verrucomicrobiia; order Opitutales; family Opitutaceae; genus Fen-1467. The sequence continues at coordinate 6,314 of JBEKWG010000042.1, read as the reverse complement.
ATCATCGAACGATTGAAGGAGGCGGTGGAGAAGAAGAAGACAAAGTAGCCAGGAGCGACCAATGGAACCAATCCGGCCGATCCTCTACAACATCCACGAGCACTACCAGTGGGCGGAATACGCCTGCTACGCATTGGGCGGCCTCACCGTGCTCATCTTCGTCTACGGCGTGTGGCGGCACGTCAGGCAATGGCGGCTGGGCAAGCCGGAGCCGGTCGTGAAAGCGGTGCCAGAGCGGATCAAGGCGTGCATCAAGTTCGCCCTGTTCCAAGGGCGGCTGGCGTCGGATCGCTACGCCCTGCTGATGCACCTGGCCATCTTCTTCGGCATGGGCGTGCTTTTCATCGGCACGGCTCTGGCCACGCTGGACCAGGACATCGGCTACCTGCTGTTCAACTGGCAGTTCCTCCGGGGAAACTTCTACCTCGGCTACAAGTTGAGCCTCGATCTGCTCGGCTTAGCGCTGATCGCGGGTCTCGCCTTGGCGTTCTATCGGCGCTACGTGCTGAAGCCGGAGCGGCTCAAGAACCTCCTCTATCCGACCTTCCCGCTCGACTCGTTCTACCTGTTGATGATTCTCTTCCTGATCGCAGGGACGGGTTTGGTGGTGGAAGCATTGCGGCTGGCGGCGTCCCAAGTGCCGTGGGCGCATTGGTCGCCGGTCGGAAACCTTCTGGCCGGGGCTTTTCGCGGAATGTCGCCGGAGAAGCTGAAGGGCACCCACTTCTTCTTCTGGTGCCTGCACGCCTTGCTGGCCTTCGCCTTCATCGCGCTGGTGCCGTGTTCGAAGGCATTCCACCTGGTTTCGTCGGCGGTCAGTATCTACCTGCGCAATCTCGGCCCCGTGGGCGCGCTGCCAGTGGCGGAGCCGGCCGGCGTGGCCAGGATCAACGACTTCACCTGGCGCCAACTGCTCCAGTTTGACGCCTGCACCTGGTGCGGGCGCTGTCAGGAACAATGTCCCGCGCACGCCAGCGGCTCGAAGCTCTCACCGAAGAACCTTGTGCTGAAACTCGACGACCAGTTGCTCAAGGCGGCCAGGGTCAATGGCAACGGCAAGCCTGCCACCGCCGAAGCAGCGGCCCAGGCCGCGCCAGCCCCGGTTGCGGCGCCGTTACATGACGAGCAGGTCGTCTCCGCCGACGAACTGTGGGCCTGCACCACCTGCCGCGCGTGCGAGGAAGTGTGCCCGGTTTTCATCGAGCAGCCGCGCGCCATCGTGGATCTGCGCCGCTATTTGGTGAGCCAAGGCACGATGAACAAGACCGTGCAGGACGCGCTCAACAGTCTCAACCGCTACGGCAACTCCTTCAACAAGTCCGATCGCATGCGCGCCAAATGGGCGCAGGGTCTGCCCGCCAAGATCAAGGACGCTCGCAAGGAGCCGGTGGACTGCGTCTGGTTCGTGGGCGACTACGCTTCCTACGACCCGCGCGTGCTCGAAATCACCCAGGCCACGGCGAAGATTTTCCAGCAGGCCGGCATGGACTTCGGCCTTCTCTACGAAGGCGAACGCAACTCCGGCAATGACGTGCGCCGCGTGGGTGAAGAGGGCCTCTTCGAGGTGCTCCGCGGCAAGAACCTCGACGCTTTCGGCAAGGTCCAGTGGAAGAACGGCCGCAAGACCGTCATCACCACGGACCCGCACTCCCTCAACACGCTCAAGAACGAATACCAGTTCGAGGGCAATGGTGTCACCGTGAAGCACTACACCGAGGTGCTGGACGAACTGCTCCAGGCCGGCCGGCTGCCGCTCAAGAAGAAACTCACCGGCCGCGCGACCTACCACGATCCCTGCTATCTGGGGCGCTACAACGGTGTCTACGAGCCGCCCCGCCGCGTGCTGCGCGCGCTGGGCGTGGAGGTCGTGGAAATGCCGCGCACGCGCGACCGGAGCTATTGTTGCGGCGCAGGCGGCGGCCGGATCTGGATGGAAGACACTCCCGACATCAAGGAACGCCCCGCCGAGAACCGCTTGAAAGAAGCGGCGTCACTGGTGGACGTGCCCACCTTCGTCGTCGCTTGTCCGAAGGACCTCGCCATGTTCGGCGACGCGGTCAAGACCACGGGCAACGAAGGAAAAATCACCGTCAAAGACATCGCGGAGCTGGTCGCCGAAGCCGTGCAAGGCTGAATGAAATCTGAATTCCGACATCCGAATCCCGAACCAGGGCCAGAACCCGAAATCCGCAAGGCCAGCCACGGCACGCGTTCGTTTGCGGACTTCGGCCTCCGGCTTGATCTCTGATCTCCAATCCCTTTTACCGCCCAACGAAAGGACAACACCATGGTCGTCATGCTAGAGCCTGAACTGGAGCAAAAAGGAGCCACCCTCGAAACGGTTCTCCAGACTCCTGATGGCAAACGCATCCTCACTTGCATCCAATGCGGCACGTGCGCCGGCACCTGTCCTTATGGCGAGTACATGGAATACCCCCCCCGCCGCATCATCAACATGCTGCGCCGCGGCCGAATTGAGGAGGTTTTCAAGTCCGACAGCATGCTGCGCTGCGTGGCTTGCTACGCCTGCATGGCCAAGTGTCCGCGCGGCATCCGCCTGTCCGACGTGCTCCTGCCGCTGGTAAAGGAGCAGACCATCGTCCACCACCCGGCCCTCCCCGCCGAGTTGCAGAAAACGCTGCAGAACATCCTCCGCTACGGCAATCCGATGGGCGAGTCCTCGCGCAAGCGGGTGGCGTGGAAAACCACCACCCCGGTCCCCGTCCCGGTGATGTCCGAGATCAAGCGTCCGGTGGATGTGCTCTGGTTTGTGGAGTGCTACACCTCCTATTACGGCCGCGGCCAGGACAACAGCCGGGCCACGGCGAAGCTCCTGAACGCCCTCGGCATCGACTTTGCGATCCTCGGCAACGAGGAGAAATGCGCCGGCGACTGCGGCCAGCTCTCCTGGGAGTCGGGACTGTTCGAGACGCTCACCGACTACAACATGGAGATCTTCAAGAAGTACCGCTTCAACCGGATGATCACCGGCGATGCGCATGCCTACAACGCCTTCCGCATCCGTTACCAGATGTATGGCTTTAACTACCGAATTGACCACACCCACATGCTGCTCGCGGAGAGGCTGGACCAACTCAGGCCGAAGCTGACCAAGAAGCTGAATTACACCGTCACCTACCACGACTCGTGCTGCCTCGGACGCCGTGCCGGGATGTACGATGAACCCCGGGCGCTGCTCCGCGCCATCCCTGGCATCAAGCTCCTCGAAATGGTCCACAACCGTGCCAATTCGATCTGCTGTGGTGGCGGGGGCGGCGGCATGTGGCTGGACACGTTCTTCAAGGAGAAAGGCATGGAGCGGTTGTCCGAGCGGCGCGTGAAGGAAGCCATCGCCACGGGCGCCGACGTGCTGGCGGTATCCTGCCCGTATGAGATCTTCCGCTTTGAGGACGCGCTGAAGGTGATCCCGCACGACAAGCCGATGATCGTGCGCGATGTGACCGAGCTGCTGGCCGAATCCCTGGGAGACTGAGCCATGTACACGCCCAAGAAACACGAACCCGTCCGCATCGGTTTCTACATCTGCCATTGCGGCACCAACATCGCCGGGATGGTGGACGTGCAGGCGGTGGCCAAATATGTCGCCGCGCTTCCCAACGTGGTCCTCTCGCGCGACTACAAGTACATGTGCTCCGATCCGGGCCAGGAGATGATCGTGCAGGACATCATCGAGCACCGCCTCAACCGGATCGTCGTGGCGGCGTGCTCGCCGCTCCTGCATGAGCACACGTTCCGCGAGGCGACGCGCCGCGGCGGACTGAACCCCTTCTTCTTCCAGATGGTCAACATCCGCGAGCATGACTCGTGGGTGCATACCGACCGCCAGCTGGCCACCCGCAAGGCGATGGCCCTGTCCCGCGCCGCCATCCAGCGCGTGCCGCTGCACAAGCCCCTCGAGGTCAAAAAAGTCTCCATCAACCCGAACGTGCTGATCGTGGGCGGTGGCATCGCGGGCATTCACGCCGCGCTGGTCCTCGCCAACGCCGGCAAGCAGGTCTACCTCGTCGAGCGCGACCCCACCATCGGCGGCCACATGGCCAAGTTCGACAAGACCTTCCCGACGCTCGACTGTGCCATGTGCGTGCTCTCGCCGAAGATGGCCGCCGCCGGCTCCCATCCGAACATCACGCTGTGGAGCTACTCCGAGGTCGTGAAGGTGGACGGCTACGTGGGCAACTTCAAGGTCACCGTCCGCCGCAAGCCGCGGTATGTGCTGGAGGACCTCTGCACCGGCTGCCAGGAGTGCGTGGAGGCGTGCATCTACAAGGAGCCCAAGTTCCGCGACGAGTTCAACCTCGGCCTCGGCAAGCGCAAACCCGTCTTTCTGCCATTCCCGCAGGCCATTCCGCCGGTGGTGCTCATCGACCCCGAGACGTGCATCGAGCTCAAAACCGGCAAGTGCAAGAAGACCTGTGTGGAGGCCTGCGGCGACCGGAAGGCGATCGACTTCAAGCAGAAGGAGGAACTCAGGGAAATCACCGTCGGCACGATCATCGTCGCGACCGGCTTCCAGATTTTCGACGCAAGGCGCACGCCGTACTACGGCTACGGCATATATCCCAACGTCTACAACGCGCTGGAAGTCGAGCGCCTCGTCAACGCCAGCGGTCCGACCGGCGGAGAAATCGTCCTGCGCAACGGCCAGGTGCCGAAGAAAGTCGCCATCATCCACTGCGTCGGTTCGCGCGACGAAAACTCCAACCGCTGGTGCTCGCGGGTCTGCTGCCTGTACTCGCTCAAACTCGCCCACCTCATCCACGAGCACACCCAGGCGGAGATCTACAACTTCTACATCGATATCCGCACGCCCGGCAAAAGCATGGAGGAGTTTTACTGCCGCATCGCCGAGGAGGGCATCAACCTCATCCGCGGCCGGGTGGCCGATGTGTATCCCGACCCGAGCGACGGCGCCACGGGCCGGCTCATCGTGCAGGCGGAGGACACCATGCTGGACTGCATCATGAAGGTCCCGGTCGACATGGTGGTGCTTTCCGTCGGACTGGAGCCGCATCCCGATACGGAAAAAATCCGCCGCCTGTTCAACATGAGTTGCAGCAGCGAGGGCTGGTTCCTCGAACGGCACCCGAAGCTCGCCCCGGTGAGCACCTTCACCGACGGCATCTTTCTCGCCGGTTGCTGCCAGGGGCCGAAGGACATTCCCGACAGCGTGGCCCAGGCGGGGGCCGCCGCGGCCGAGGCCTTCTCCCTCATCGACAAGGGCAACATCGAGCTGGAGCCGAACACGGCCTTCGTGGTCGAGGCCGAGTGCAGCGGCTGCAAGTCCTGCATTCCGCTCTGCCCGTACACCGCCATCTCGCTCCTGGCCGACAAGAAGAAGGCTTACATCAACGAGGCGCTCTGCAAGGGCTGCGGCACTTGTGTCGCCGCCTGTCCGTCCGGCTCCATCGTGCAGAACCTGTTCGAGGATGCCGAGATCTTTAACGAAATTGACGGCCTGCTCGAGCCGACCTTGGTCTAACGGAAAGAATCGACATGGAAAACGAGACTCCTCCCCCTTCCGGCAACGGCTCCTGGTCCCCACGCATCATCGCCTTTTTCTGCAATTGGTGCACGTACACGGCGGCGGACTTGGCGGGGGTGTCGCGGATGAAGTACGCGGCGAACACGCGGACGATCCGGCTGATGTGCTCGGGGCGGGTGGATCCGCAGTTTGTTTTGGAGGCGTTTGCGCGGGGGGCGGACGGGGTGCTGATTGGGGGCTGCCATCCGAACGACTGCCACTACGGCGAGGGCAACTACAAGATGCTGCGCCGCTTTGCGCTGCTGCAGCGGATGCTGCAGGACCTGGGCATTGGGGCGGAGCGCCTCCGGCTGGAATGGATTTCGGCGGCGGAGGGCGAGAAGGTCAAAAGCGTCATCAACGACATGGTGAAAAAAATCACGGTCCTGGGCCCGCTGGACCTGCCGGGGAAGTGCGCGGACTGGGACCGCGAAGTGACGCGCCTCGAGCCAAGCGTCGCGCCGTCCCAACCGCCCTTTGAGAGCGAGGTGACCCATGCCTAAGCCCAAAGTGGCCTTTTACTGGTGCGCCTCCTGCGGGGGCTGCGAGGAGACGGTGGTGGACCTGGCCGAGGACATCCTCGGGGTGGTCGAGAAGGTGGACATCGTGCTGTGGCCGGTGGCGATGGACTTCAAGTACCGGGACGTCGAGGCCATGGCCGACCAGTCCATCTTCGCCACGCTGCTCAACGGGGCCATCCGGTCCACCGAGCAGGAGGCGATGGCTCACCTGCTGCGCCGCAAAAGCCGCTATTTGATCGCCTACGGTTCGT
>JBEKWG010000041.1:0-11141 GCA_049513315.1 Opitutaceae bacterium | reverse complement strand
CTGCCCGAGCCGATCCAGATCGATCTCACCAACATCGAGGACCGCAAGGCCCGGCTGACCCTGAACTCCTCGCTGCTCAAGGGCGCCGCGCTCACGCCCGACGGCGAGACCCTGCTCAATCTCAGCAAGACCGCCGATGGCTACGACCTGTGGCTGGGCAAGATCCGCGAGAAGGAGACGCGCCGGATTGCGAGCTTTTCGGTCGAGAATGATCACGACGAGGACGTTGCGCCGGTCCGCCTCCTGCTCGACCGGGAGGGCAAGACGGCCTTCGTGCTCGCCGGCGGCATCATCCACAAACTCGACGTGCCAGCGGAGGGCCAGGCCAAGCCGCAGGCCGTTGCCTTCAGCGCGCAGATGAACCTCAACCGCGCGGCGGAGCGCGCCTACATCTTCGAACACGTCTGGCGCCAGACCCTGGAGAAATTCTATCGCCAGGACATGCACGGCGTCGACTGGGCCTACTACAAGCAGGAGTACGCCCGGTTCCTGCCCTGTATCACCGACAACTGGGATTTCGCCGAGATGCTGAGCGAGATGGTCGGCGAACTCGACGCCTCCCACACCGGCTCGATCTACCGGCCGCGCCTCACGGGCGCGGACGCGACCGCTGCCCTCGGCGTGTTCTACAGCCCCGACTACACGGGCGCCGGACTGAAGGTCGACGAGATCATCGAGGGCGGCCCCCTCACCATCGCCAAGTCGAAGATCAAGCCGGGCATGATCATCGAGAAGATCAACGGCGCGGCCATCGCGCCGGGCGCCGAATTCGACTCGCTCCTCAACCACGTGGCCGGCAAGCCCACGCTGCTCTCAGTCCTCGACCCGGCGCAGAACCAGCGGTTCGAGGAGACCGTCAAGCCCATCAGCCTCGCGGCCGAAAACGAGCTGCTCTACAAGCGCTGGGTGAAAGCCAACCGCGAGGAGGTCGACCGGCTGTCCGGCGGCAAACTCGGCTACGTGCACGTCCGCTCCATGGACGACCCGAGCTACCGCGACACGTTCTCCGAGATTCTCGGCCGCGAGAGCGGCAAGGAGGCGGTGATCGTCGACACGCGCTTCAACGGCGGCGGCAACCTGCACGACGAACTGGCCACCCTGCTCGACGGCAAGGCCTATCTTGAGTTCCTCCCGCGCGGCCAGTCGCTCGGCTGGGAGCCGTCGCAAAAGTGGACCAAGCCCTCGGTAGTGCTCATCAGCGAGAGCAACTACTCCGACGCGCACCTTTTCCCCTGGGTTTACCGCCACCTCGGCATCGGCAAGCTCATCGGCATGCCCGTGGCCGGCACCGGCACGGCCGTGTGGTGGGAAATCCAGCAGGACGACACCCTCGTCTACGGCATACCCATGGTCGGCTTCCGCGACCAGCAGGGCCAGTTCATGGAGAAGGCGCTGATCGAACCCGATGTCAGGGTGAGCAACGACCCCGCGAAAGTCGCCCGCGGTGAAGACGAACAGCTCGAAAAGGCCGTGGAGGTGCTGCTCGGCAAATAGCCGCGCTACCAGGTTGGACCGCGGTTCACGCGGCTCGTCGCGGATGATCCGCCGGGGCGTTCCCTCCGCCTCGTCCCCGGGCCGCCAACATGTCAACCAGGCAGTGTCTTCAAACCTCATTAGGATGGGGAAAGCTTATTTCATCGCGCTTTTGTGCGCGGCAGGCGCCACCCGACTCCTTGCCCAAGGCGGGCCTCCCATGATCACGGACGATCCGGGCACTCCTGGTCCGGGAAGATGGGAGATCAATCTCGTCTGGACCGACGAGCGCACCCCCGGTTCAACGTTCTTCGGTTTGCCGCTGCTGGACGCGAACTATGGGGTGGGCGACCGCCTCCAGCTCAATTTACAGGCCTCCTGGAACGTCGCGCGGAACGCGGGCCAACCGACGATTGGCGGCATGAGCGATTCACAGCTCGCGGTCAAATGGCGCTATTATGACGCGGGCGAACACGGGCTCCAGCTCTCGATCTACCCGAGAGTGACGTTTCTCAACCCCGGCTCCGACTCGGACCGAAGGGGCCTGGCGGACCGCGAGACGACGTTCTTGTTGCCCTTCGAGGCGCAGAAGGATTTCCCGTGGCTTTCCGTCAACGTCGATGGCGGATACGTTTTCAGCAACGAGGAGGAGAACCGCGGCTGGATGGGAGGCATCTGCATAGGGAGGAGGGTGATCAAAGCCTGGGAATTGGACGCGGAGGTGCACGTGCACACCGACGAGCACGCCAGCCGGGCCGAGTGGATTGCCAACGCCGGCTCGCGCGTCGACCTGTCCGAGCACGCCACGCTGCTACTCGCTATCGGCCGGGACCTCCGCAACCAGCTCGGGCGCAAGGTCGCGTTGCTTGGCTGCGTGGGGATACAATTGAGATTCTAGGGAGTGTCTTCAGACCTCCTGGAACCTGAAAGTCGGTGATCTGTCGTAAGAAACAGGGTGGGCTGTTGCCCGCCTCATTGCGCTGCCTCCCAACGACGCGGGGTTTTTGTCCCCGCCGACCCCTTCCCCGACGTGCTGCCGCCCGGCCCGACCGCCCGGAACTTGTCAACTATTAGTTGACAAGTTGCCACCCCAGGCGCGTCAGGACGGCGGGAGCCCATGGCGCACCGCAATCAGCCAGGTCAGCAGTTGCATCGCCCGCTCTGCGTCCGGCATCCGGGTGCGGGCGATGAAGTACGCATGGATCGTCTGGCGATCCAGCCCCAGCAGGCGCCCCAGGTTCACCTGCGTCCCATGCTTGCGCAGATGGGGCCGGACTTCGGCGACCAGGGCGTTCCAGAGCGGAGTTTCCCGGCCGGGACGCAGCGTGGCGCCCTTGCGGGGCGGGCGCGCGGCGCGGAAGGCGCGCCGCCGTTCTTCAAAAAAGGCGATGGCGGCTCCCGTCAGGATATCGGCCAGCGCCGCCGGCAGCTCCATTTGTTTGGGAAGTTTCAGCGGGGTACTCATGAGTAATGTCAACTATTAGTTGACATGGAGGCGGAAGGGAAGCGCGAATTCAGGGGACGGCGAAAACGGGGCGATCCCATCAGTCATTCTCATCCTCCCGCGCTGGTCTGTTCCATGCCCCGCCGCCGCCCGCAATCCGATTGTATCCGCTCACCTCCTTCCCTTACCGTCGCCGCCATGACCAGTTCCTTCTCTCGTTTCAATTTTCCCCTTCTCCTTGCCGTCCTGCTGGCGGCGGGGACGATTGCCCGCGCCGCCACACCCGTGCAGGAGCGCGCCGACCGGTTCCTCGCGCTCGTCAACGCCGGCTACCAGGCGCTCTACCGCGTCAACAGCGAGGCGCAGTGGCTCGCCTCGACCGACGTCACGCCCGCGCACGACGCCGCCGCCGAGGTCGCGGGCAAGGCGTACGCCGCCTTCAATGGCAGCCCCGCGCTCATCAACGAGGCCCGCGCGCTCCTCGATCACCGCGCCGAACTCGACCCGGTCACCGTGCGCCAGCTCGAGCACGTGCTGCTCAACGCCGCCGAGGGTCCCATGACCAATCCCGATCTCGTCGCCGCGCGCATTGCCGCCGAGACGAAGCAGGCCTCCATCCTCAACAGCTTCGAGTTCACCCTGCGCGGAAAGCCCATCACGCCCAACCAGATTGATGACCTGCTCCAGTCGAGCACCGACCTCGCGGAGCGCCGGGCCGTCTGGGAGGCTTCGAAACAATCCGGCCCCGCGCTCAAACCCGGTCTCGTCAAGCTGCGGCAGTTGCGCAACGGCGTCGCGCAGGAGCTGGGGTACCCCGATTATTTCGCCCTGCAGGCCGCCGGCTACGACCTCACCTCCGCCGACATCCTGAAGCTGCAGGACGATTTCATGCGCGTGATGCGGCCGCTTTACCTGCAGCTGCACACGTGGGTCAAATACGAGCTGGCGAAGAAATTCGGCCAGCCCGTGCCGAAGCTCATCCCGGCGCATTGGATCAACAACCGCTGGAGCCAGGAGTGGCCCGGGCTGGTCGCGGCGGCCAACCTCGACGACCGCTTCAAGGGCCGCACGCCCGAGTGGATCATCAAGACCGCCGAGCAGTTCTACACCGGCCTCGGCCTGCCGCCGCTGCCCGCCAGCTTCTGGACGAAATCCGACCTCTACCCGGTGCCTGCCGGCGATCCGCGCAAGAAAAACACCCACGCCTCGTGCTGGCACATCGATCTCGAGAACGACATCCGTTCGTTGCAGAGCATCGAGCCCAACTCCGAGTGGTTCTACACCGCGCACCACGAGCTGGGCCACGGCTATTACTTCATGAGTTACACGCGGCCGGAGGTGCCGCCGCTGCTGCGCACCGGCGCCAACCCGGGCTTCCACGAGGGCATGGGCGAGTTGATTTCCCTCGCGTCGAGCCAGGTGCCCTACCTGCAGTCGCTCGGCGTCCTGCCGGCGGACTTCAAGGCCGACCAGACCGCGTTCCTCCTCAACGACGCGCTGGCCAACTGCGTGCCGTTCATCTTCTGGGCCTCGGGCACGATGACGCACTGGGAGGCCGATGTGTACGCGAAGAACCTGCCGCCCGACCAGTGGAACGCCCGCTGGTGGCAGTACGTCCGCGATTTCCAGGGCATCGAACCGCCCGCGCCGCGTGGCGAGGAGTGGTGCGACGCCGCCACCAAGACGCACATCAACGACACCCCCTGCTACTACTACAGCTACGCCGTCGCCACGGTGCTCAAGTTCCAGCTCAACGACTACATCGCCAGAAAAATCCTCCACCAGCCGCCGCAGAGCTGCAATTACGCCGGCAACAAGGAGGTCGGCGCGTTTCTGAAGCGCATCATGGAACAAGGCGCCACCGAGGACTGGCGCAAGGTGCTGCGCGACGCCACCGGCGAGGACCTCTCCACCCGCGCCATGGTCGAATACTTCCAGCCGCTCCAAGCCTGGCTCGCGGCGCAGAACCGGGGCCGCCCCATCGGCTGGGTCAGCCCTCCGCTGACGGACGGCTAGGGTTTTGGGTTTTGAGTTTTGAGTTTTGGGTGCACTTGAGATCCGGCCTTCGCCCTTCGACTTTCGACCTTCGACTTCTGCCCTCTGGCTTCTGTCCTCTGACCTCTGGCCTCTGGCCTCATCCTTTCCGGTTTCCGGTCTCCGCCATCGCAAATGACAGCCGGGGAATGGCGGCCATGAAGAAAGATTGCAGGGATGCTGGTGATCGCAGTGTTGTGACTTGAACCACCCGACCGCCGCCGGTGGCAGTCGCTTCCATTTTGCACCCTGTATTCCCGGTTTCCCGCCCATGCAGAACCATCTTGTTCTCCATTCCGTGATCGTATTCGCCGCCCTCAGCTCCCTCCCGGCCGAAGCCGCTGATCCCGCCAGCGCCGGCACGCAAAATCCCGCTCCGTTTCTCTCCGAGGTTTGCGGGCGCGCGGAGGCCGCGCTCGCCCGGCCCGATCTCGCCGCCTACCGGGGCTGGATCAAATTCCTGCGCTTCGAAGCCGAGACCGCGGCGGCCCGCGGCGCCGCCCCCGACGCCGCGCAGGCCAAGGCTCGCCGGTTCGACGAATGGGTGACCCGCATCGCCGCCGATCCCCAGCTGCTGTCCACGCTCCGCGGTGTGCAGGAATGGGCCTACGAGTCGCCCGTCGACGGCTCGGGCCAGCCGTTCAAGATCATGATCCCGACCGATTACGAACCCGCTCACCCCGTGCCGCTCTCGGTTTACATGCACGGCTACAGCGGCAACCACCTCGAACATTCGACCGGCATGGCGGCCCGTCCCGGGGCGTTCGAGCTCGCCGTGCTCGGCCGCGCCCGCGGCTGCGGTTACCGGGCGTTGTCGGAGGCCGATGTGCTCCAAGTCATCGACTACATCCAGGCGCACTGGGCGATCGACCCCGACCGGATCCACCTTACCGGCGGCAGCATGGGCGGGGGCGGAACCTACCGCCTGGGTGCGCGCTATCCGCAACGCTGGGCCTCCGGCCGCCCCACCTGCGGCTTCGCGAGTTTCCTGCCCTGCGGCAACCTCCTCACCTTCCCTCTCTACGCCACCCACAGTGACGACGACTGGGTCGTGCCCGTGCTCCACGACCGCGGGCCCCTGGCCCGGCTGCGCGAACTCGGCGGCCAAGTCGTTCTCGACGAGACCACCGGCTACGGCCACGCCGTGTGGAACTACGCGGAAGGCAACCGGCGCGGCGACGCGTGGGCGCTGCACCAGGTGCGGCCGGATTCCCGCACCGTTCGCCACATCGACTACACCGCGCTCGACGGCGGCGCCATGCGCGGCTGGTGGGGCGAGATCGCCGAATGGGGCCCGGCGCCAAGGCCCGCCCGTTTCATCCTCACCGCCGGCAACGGCAACACGCTCTTCGCCCAACTGACCAACATCACCCGGCTCCGCCTGCGTCTCGCCGAGTCGCCTTTTGACTGCAGCCAGCCGCTGCAGGTGACCGTAAATGGCGCCATTCCGTTCACGCTGCCGGCGCCGCTGCCCGCCACCGTCGTGCTAGCCGCCGGCGAAAAAGGCTGGAGCTTCGAGCCGCAGGCCGAAGCCGCGCCATGGCGCCTGCACACGCCCGGCGGCGCGAACCTGCTCTACGACGGCGAGCCGCTCCTCATCGTCTACGGCACACGCGGCAGTGACACCGAACGCCACGCGATACGCGCCGCCGCCGAGGCGGCGGGCAAGAGCTCGAACTGCCAGTGGCTGGACTACAGCGGCCCGACCGGCTCCGACGGGGTCCCGCACACCCAGAATCTCTACGGCTGGCTCAATACCAAGGCGGACACCGACGTTACCGACGCCGACCTCGCGCGCTGCCATCTGGTCCTGATTGGCACCGCCGCGCAAAACGCCGTGGTGGCCCGCCTCGCTGACCGCCTGCCCGTGCGGTTCGATGGCGGCATGATCACGTGCAGCGACGGCATGAGCTTCCCGGGCGCCGACGGCGCGCTCGGGCTCGTGCACTACAATCCCCTGGCGCCCGACCGCCTCATCTTCTGGGTCGCCTCGGACAACCCCGCCACTTACGCGGCGAATTCGACCATTCCCTTCCTCATGGCCGGCGGACCGGCGAATGCCGTCGGCGCCGATCTGATCATCACGCGCGCCGCCGCACCCACCGTCGTCGCGACACGCAGCTTTGACAGCCGGTGGCGCTGGACGCCGGGCCGCGAAACCTCGCCGCTCCTGCCGGCCTCGCTTAAGACCCACCGCGACTATTCGGCTGTGATCGGATCGGCCGTCTGCCGGGCGGCCGGCGCCGACTTCGCCTTCATTGGCACCTATGGTCCCCCGGCGCAGCCGGCAATCGTCCCCGGCACCACCCGCGCGGCCGATGTCACGGCCCTGTTTTACTATGATCCCGTCGGCGTGTTCGAGGTGTCCGGGACCGAGCTGCTCGAGATCGCGCGCCGCCTCGCCGCGCCGGCCGATGCGTCCCAAGGGCCGGTCTATTTTGAGCCGCAGGTCGACGCCGGGAAGATCGAGGGTGATCGGACCTATCGCGTGGCCCTGCCGGTCGATGCGATTTCGCCCTTCACGGCCATGGTGCAGATGGCCCCGCGCCACTACCGGCAAACCGATCTCCTCGTCAGCGACGCGCTCGAACGCTTCCTCGCCGCGGAGTGACGCCGCGCTGCCGCGGGCGGTGGCGTGGCCATGTTCACGCATCGCTCGATCTCGCCGGCCTGCTCGCCGAGCCGGCACCAAGCTGAAGAAACCACAACGCAGCGAAGCCGCAGCAAAATCCGGGGAGGAAATTCCTCACGCCATGTCCGCCAAGGACCAGCCGTCGCTCCGCTTGGTGCGGAGCTAAGGCCGGCAGGCGCCACGGAGAATCTTAGGGAAATTGACCCCGACCTTTGCGGGCTTTGCGTCCGTTGCGTGATATCCAAGACCCACCCCCCGGTCAACGAGCGGCTGGAATTGCGGGCCGGGGTGTGGTAGACGGTTCCATTCCCAGTAATTTCCCATGACCGCAGGACCTGCCGAAAACATGGAGGCTTTGGACCGGGCGATGCATCTGTCCAACCTCCGTCACGAGCTGGCGGAGCGCACCTTCTATTACGCGGCGACGGTGCGCGAAAGGGAGGTGCCGCCGGGCGAGACCGCCCGGCTGGCGGAAGCCAAGCGCCGGTTGATCGACGATGTCGTCATGGTGGCGCCCCTCGCCGCCCACATCGTCCGCGGCTCCCGCATCGCATGCGCGGAGGTCGCCGACGAATTTGCGCGCGAAGGGCCCGTCACCTGCTTCCGCGTGCATGAGATCCTGCGCAAGACGCGCCGGCATCCCGAGGCGCGGATTCTCCTCAACGGCACCTCCATCGCGCGCGGGGAACTGCTCGCGATGTACCGGATGCTCACGCCCAACACCAATCTCGAACCGCTCTCCCCGTTCACGCTGTATACGCTGCCGCGCATTCTGCTGGTCGGATTGGTGGGCGGCATCGTGGCGGGCGCCTGGATGGGCCGGCAGCATACGCCGGAGGTGTGGATCGACTTCCGGGCGGCCCTCATCGGCGGCGGGCTGGCCGCCGCGGCGATGTCGCTGCTGGGGCAGTTCGCCCTGAGCCGCAACATGGCCCGGACGGCCCCGTGGAATGCCGCGCTCTACAATGACATAAACCTGTTCCTGTACCGGCAGGATCCGGCGCTGCTGTATCTTGCCCGGTGCGAATTCATGGAGCGGAACCATTTCATCAAGGGCGGGCTCAATGGCCGCCGGTACCACGAACGGGCGCGGGCGATCGAGACCGGCGCGTACGTCGAGGTGCTCCGCCGCCAGCGGGAGCGCCTGCTGGCGCGCGGCTAGGGCTCTGGGGTTCAGGGTTCAGCGTTCAGGGTTGGGCAGCCTTGGTTTTGAGTTTTGCGCGCACCTGAACTCTGGCCTTCGACCTTCGACTTTCGCCCTTCGACTTCTGTTCTCTGACTTCTGTCCTCTGTCCTCTGTCCTCTGCCCTCTGTCCTCCTTGCCGCGCCAAAGCTCGCGGAGAGCGACGGCGGGTGGCTTCTGGGTGCGCCTGAAATCCGGCCTTCGTCCTTCGACTTTCGACCTTCGACCTCTGTACTCTCATCTCTCCGGTTTCCGGTATCCGCTCTCCGGTATCCGCTATCCGAAATCGGTATCGCCAGACGCCGCCGGACCGCTTACCACGATGCGCCATGGCGAAACTCTATTTCTACTACTCGTCGATGAACGCCGGCAAATCGACGGTGCTGCTCCAGTCGAGCTACAACTACGGCGAACGCGACATGCACACCCTGAAGTTCACGCCCGCCGTCGACGACCGCGCCGGGGTCGGCCGCATCGAGTCGCGCATCGGCCTCGCCGGCGACGCCAGCGCCTTCACGGCCGCCGACAACCTGCTCGAGCGCGTCCGCGCCGAGCACGCCGCCCGGCCCCTCGCCTGCGTGCTGGTCGACGAGGCGCAGTTTCTCGGCCGCGAGCAGGTGCGGCAGCTCAGCGACGTGGTCGACGTGCTCGACATCCCCGTGCTCTGCTACGGTCTGCGCACTGACTTCCAGGGCAATCTCTTCGAAGGCAGCGCCGCGCTGCTCGCCTGGGCCGACACCCTCACCGAGATCAAGACCATCTGTCATTGCGGGCGGAAGGCCACGATGGTGCTGCGGGTCGACGCCGAGGGCCGGGTGGTGCGCGAGGGCGCGCAGATCGAGATCGGCGGCAACGCCCGGTACGTGTCCGTCTGCCGGCGGCACTTCAAGGAAGGCCGAGCCCACGGCTGAGCGCGGTTTGACGCGGCGATTTGTCCGCCATGGCAACTGCTCCGGCCCGTAGGAGCCTGTTTACAGGCGATTCCCTTGCTTCTGCTCAGGCATCATCGTCGTCTTTGCCAGACCTTAGCCAAAGTGCCGCTCAAGCTTTTTGATCAAGAGGGGATGTCGGTCGAGATGGTCTTCCAGACCAGTTCAAGGTCCACTTCGCCGTAGTCGTGGGCTATGATGTTCCTCATGCCCCGCATGCTGCGAAATGGCACGTCGGGAAACTGCGTCTGGGCCTCGGGTGACAGCCGGCTTGCCGCTTCACCGACGATCTCCAACCGCCGCAGCACGGCGTCCTGCTTTTCCTTGTCGGCGAAGAAGGCATCGCGATCCACGCCGGCAAGATAGCCTTGGATGAGGCAGGCCGAATCCAGAATATCCTTCAACAAACCGGACTGCTTCTCATCGGGCATAGATCGTCACCGGATTCGCCAGAATGGAGCGGCGGCGGAAAATATTCCGGCTCTTTTCGACCGCCCGGCGGCTCAACAGGTCCACCCGGCAGCCGAGCGTCTGCTCCAGATCATCCTGCAGCGCACCCATCTCGAACAGACCCGGCGTGGCCCCGGGCAGGAATTCCACCAGTAGGTCCACGTCGCTGCCCGCGGCCGGCGTGCCTCGGGCGTGCGAGCCGAAGACCTCGATGCGGGCCACCGGGTGGTTTCGGCACACGGTACGGACGGCGGCCCGCATTCGGGCCAGCGAGGGCAATTCTGCCGGGGCTGTGCGCATGCCTCCTTTCCAAACCTAACCCTGGGTTTTTTGCAAGGGGGCAGTTCGGACCAGCCGGTGATTCCACAGAAAAGCGGCGCTAACGCCGCTTCCAGCCTGCCGCGCCGTAGCTCGCGAAGGCGGGCGGCTTGGCCATGTTTCGCATACCGCCTCGCCAAATCCGCCCGTCCCGCGCAAATTCGCTACATGGCCTGGCGCATCGACGAGCACGTCCTTCGCGGCGAGATCGACAACCGCACCCGTGGACGGGTGACGGGGCGAGTCTGGTTCGCCGGCCGTGCGGAGCCGATCGAACTCGACCTCGCAGGCAACGCCTGGCGCGACCTCGCCGGCCGGCGGCTGGAATTTGTCAACCCCGCGCCCAAGCCCGGTCTCGCCGCCGGCTTCGCCGCGCGGCAGCACGGAACCACCGGCGACATCACCGCCTCACGCAAGGTCAAGGTGCCCGACATTCCCCTCGACCAGATCGGCGAATACTATGCGGCGCGCAAGCCGTGGCCCTGGCATTGGGGCAACAGCCTTTATCTCGAATGGCTCAGTGCCGCCAACGGCCGCGTCGTCATCGAGTCGGCCGCCTACCAGCTCACGATTTCGCCGGACTCGACCTGGGACATGACGCCTGCCGAGGAGGACGCGCAGCGCGCCGCCAATGCCGCCGCGCTGGCCGGCTTCATGAAGTCCATCGAGGAAGCCGCG
>JBEKWG010000040.1:0-12105 GCA_049513315.1 Opitutaceae bacterium | reverse complement strand
TCCACGCTGCTGTTACTGTCGGGTCAACCTGAGCAGAACCGCCCTGGCCACTGGGGTTCACTCCGGGCAATCGGGAGTCGGGAGCAAAGAGCGCATTGAACCCGCCAGACAACTCGTAGACAGTCGGCTTGCTCGGATCGAAGTAAATGTGGCCCATCGGGGCCGGCACGTACCAGGGTTGGTTCACCCAGGACGTCTTGGTGATGGTATACTTGCTGATCGTCCCGGAAAGCTTTCCATCGAAAAAGTCGAACTTGATGCCCAGTTCCCGGCTCTTTCCGCTGTCCGCGCCTACGGGCGCCCCGGTTACGCTGTTGTGCAGGCCGCCAAAGTTCGGCTGCAGACCCTCGGACTTCAGGCCGTAGATGGAAAGGTTCTTGAGGATCTTGATCATGATACCGTTTTGGTAGGACTTTTCCACGATCGTCACCGCTCGGCCAACCGTAGTGCCCGGCGTACTGCCCGGTGCGCTGATCGTCGTGTCGGTGGACCAACTGTCGACCTTATCATGACGGATGCCGTTCATCAGAATCACCCGATCATCCGCGCCCAAAAACTTGAACAGCTTGGCGTAGTTATTCAGATAATAGCCGGCGTCCCAGACCTTGTTGATGTTGTTCAGGTCGTTTTGATACATGGCCGGATCAGCCGTGCCGTCTCCCTGTTTCCCGAAAATAATCGGGGTAAGATCGTTGGGGCTCTTGTAGCTGAATTGATTCGGCACCGTTTGCCAGTTGTTCTTCGTCACCTGGTTGCGCAGTGCCGAGAAGCCCGCGAGAACCTGGTCCTCGATGCTATACCACTTGCCTTCGAAGAGGGACTTCCGGGCCGTGATCTCCGCCCTTTCCTGGTCGCGAATGGTTTGCTGGTTGGCCTGGTTCCAAGCGTACTTGCTGACGGAGTTGGGGAAGGTTCCGAAAACAAGGCTGAGGTTGGCGACGCTCTCGCCGTTGATCCCGTTGACGGCTCCGTACGTGGAGATGGTCTGCGACAGATTATATCCCGGGTTTCCAGGTAGAATAGGGCCGGTGATCTCTCCGTTGACACTCTGCGCCTGGGCGGCCCAAGACGCGTGATTGTAGCCGAGCAGGAAATTCACCTCCGGGAGGAAGCGCGTCTCCTTGAGTAACCGCTGGGTGGCCTTGACTTCGATGTTCGATTCCTGCTGGTCGTTGAAGACATTCGGACCCGAGAGATTGACCGTCCTCGGATCCGCGCCCGGCGGGAAGTAAAAGGCGACCGCTTCAAGCTGGTCATTGTTGATGG
Organism: Opitutaceae bacterium; assembly: GCA_049513315.1. Classification (GTDB taxonomy): domain Bacteria; phylum Verrucomicrobiota; class Verrucomicrobiia; order Opitutales; family Opitutaceae; genus Fen-1467. Next base: position 10,839 of record JBEKWG010000040.1, on the reverse strand, counting down.
GGGTGCCCGCGGTTCCCTGCGCGGCGCGCTCGGCCTGGAAGCCGTATCCGTACTGCTGGGATTCGCCATGTTCAAAATCGACCAGTATCGAGGTCGTGGGCGTCGGACTCCACGAGATGGACGGCGCAACGAAATAATGCTTGTTGCTTTGATATTTGATGTTGGTGTCCGAACTCTCCCAAGCCCCCGCCAGGCGAAAGTCGAGGTGGTTCGCGGCACTGATCGGCCCCGTAACGTCCAGCGCGGAGCGCATGAAATCGTACGTTCCGTACCCGAAAGTGACGCTGCCCTGTTCCTCGTTCCTCGGCTGCTGGGTGAGGTAATCGACCACCCCGCCGAAATTTCCGGTCCCGTAGAGGAGGGCATTCGGCCCGCAGACCACCTCGATGCGGTCGATGTTGACGGCTTCGCTCGAATTTCCACGGAGGAAGCCGTCGCGCAGCGTGTTGTTGGTGACAAAGCCGCGGATCTTGAGCTGCACGTCGTTGATATTCGCGGTCAGACCCTGCGGATTGTTCACGCCGCCCAGGCCGTAAGGGCTGCCATACGTGCCAGCAGTGTTCTCCAAGTCGTTTTGGGTCATGAGCATGATCCCCGCGGCGTAGGCGAGCGAACTGCGCAAATCGGTCGCGCCGATGTCGCTGATGAATTCGCTCGTAATGACGTTGATCGGAATCGGAATGTCCTTGATCGCGGTATCCACGCGCGATCCTGATATCACGTTTGTCGCAAGATAGCCTTTGTCCTTCTCGGTGCTGACAACGAAGGGCGAAAGCTTCACCACCTCAGGCTGCTCAGCAGGGGCTGCAGCAGGGGCGGCGACTTGGGCGCGAACCATTGGAGTCAAGGCGAGCCCAAGGGCGAGCAACGCCGTTAGTGGGCGATCAAAGATCGCGTTCTTTTGGGGTGTCATGGGTGGGTATGGTTAGGTGCTGCAACAAATAGCCGAAGACCTGTTCGTCTCCTCCTGGGGTGAGCATGCTGCCACGGCTGTGGCGGCACACTACTGGGTGAGAGGCAAAGGGGGCCAATCGGAGTAACCGGGGAATGAGGGATTCACTCGGAAGTGAAATCGGGTGATTAAGAGAGAAACGATCACGGTTTGTCAACAATTATGTGCGCTTTTATGTTATCCATAATGTGAGCATTAATTCACGATGTTTTGTGTCAGTTACTTATTGGATTAAAGTTAGATACATGTTCATAGTCGGGCTAATCTCCGAAAAAACAGTGCGGATTTGCGCATGGTATTGGCTATTTAGTGCGCAATTTTGTGTCTTGATTATGTCAAGATGTCTGTATAACAATCGCCAATTAATCCAGCTGCCGTTCAATCACTGGCAGACCATACTCCCGTGAATCAGCAACGCCTTGCCGAAATCCTAAAACTCTCGCGCACGACCGTCTCCCGGAGCCTCGCCAACCATCCGAGCATTGGAGCGGAGACACGCATCCGCGTTCAAACGCTTGCCGCAAAGATGGGTTATCGGGGGCGGGCCACGCGGGTCGTCCGCCGATCGCGTCATAGCAAACCAATGACGATCGGAGTACTCATCGGGGTTCCCGCTGAGAATGTCGTGCTGGCCACGTTCCCCTACATCCTCCAAGGCATCCAAGATCGCGCCCACTTTGAACACCTCGCGGTCGACGTGAGTTATCAAAACCCGGCCACTTTCGACACGACTTCCAAGCGTCACTCCGTCTTTCGTCACATGCGCAGCGCCAACTGGCGCGGCGCGATTCTCATCTATCCTTTTCCTGAGCACGCCGTGGCAATGATCTCCCGGAAAATCTCCACAGTGTCCGTGCTCGATGAATACCCCGCCTTGGGGCTCGACATGGTCGATGTCGACGATGCCTCCGGTTTTCTCGCCATGGTCGATCGCCTTGTCCAACTCGGGCACAAACGCATCGGTTTCGTGCACTGGCATTATCCAGTCCCCAGCCTGTGGGGCTACCGGCGTTTTGGCGGCTACGTCGAGGGTATTTTCCGAAATGGCCTCGAATTCAAGTCCGACTGGATCTTCAACATCCACAAGGCGGCTCCAAGCCATGAATATGCCGAGATCGCCGAACTCGTCTATCAAAAGATCCGCCGGGACGGGGTCACCGCTTGGGTCTGTGCCGCCGACCACCAGGCCTACAGTCTGATTCAGGAACTGCAGACGCGCGGGCTGCGCATTCCTGCCGATTGCTCGATCACCGGCTTCGACGGTCTGGAACCGCCGCCGCCGCTTCAACGTGCGACTTCGCTGCAGGTGCCTCACGAGGAGATCGGCTCTTCCGCCCTTTCACGGCTGATGGGCCGCATCCTTCATCCTTCCGCGCCCCGGCGAAAGATTCTCGTCGAACCGCGCTTGGTCGAAGGCACCACCGTGGCTGCACCTCCGCGGTCCTGAAAGGACCTGGTTCCACCATGTCCGTCATCTGGAAAATGCGCCCTCCCTTCACCCCCACGTTCCTTGCAGGCGAATCGTTTTTCCTTCCTCCTCCGCCCTCCGAGATTACCCCGCATCGGGGATGCCTCCCAACCCACGTTGCCTGATCGGGGCCATGTTTGATAAAGGCGGGATGCCCCCAGGGGATCGCCTGAATCCATTATACAGCATTGTCCGCGGCTTAAGTTACCGCCATGAAGCCAGCCCTTCCCCGCCTTTCTGAACGCTCCCGGGTTACGGGATCCTTTGTGAATGCCTTCGGGGGCCGCTATTATCGCATCTCCAATTGCGACCGTATGCCGGCGTTCTTTATGAACGTCGTCAGCTCATCGGACTTGTGGCTCTTCTTAGCGAGCAACGGCGGTCTCACCGCCGGCCGGGTCGACGCCGAGCACGCGCTTTTCCCTTACCAGACCGTCGACCGGATTTACGACAGTGCCGGGCTAGTCGGCCCCTTCAGTGCACTTTGGGTTGGATCGGATGATCAGAAGATCTTCTGGGAGCCGTTTGCCTCCCATCGGCCGCGCATGAACGCGATCACGCGCAACATCTATAAGAGCGTCGAGGGTGACCGCGTGTGGTTCGAAGAAATCCACCACCTGCTCGGCCTCGCCTTCCGCTACGGCTGGTCCACCGCCGAGGCGCATGGCTTTGTGCGCAGATGCGAGGTGGAAAACCTCAAGAACCGCCCGGTCCCTGTTCGCGTGATTGACGGGCTGCGCAATCTGCTGCCACCCGGCATTCCGTACCGACTGCAATCTGAAAGCAGCTGTCTCGTTGACGCCTATAAGACGGCTGAGTTGCTGTCGGGGACGTCCCTCGCGGTCTATGCGCTGGCGGCCGGCATCGTGGATCGCGCGATCCCCGTGGAGTCCCTGCGGGCAAGCATCGTCTGGTCCGAAGGCCTGCCGGAAACAGACATTCTGCTGTCCGACGCTCAACTGAATACATTTTACGCAGGGGAAAAGCCTGTCATGGAGAAACACCAACGCGGCGTGCGAGCCACATATGCCGTCAGCTCCGCGTTCCTGCTTGCGCCGCGCGCGACGCAACGGTGGCTGATAGTCGCCGATACTGGCCTCACGCAGGCGGTCGTCGCTGAGCGGCGGCGGGCGCTGGCCGCCGGCGGTCTCACCGCGGCGGTCCTGACGGCGGTCGACGCCTCCACGCAATCGCTGCGAACGCTGGTCGGCTCCGCCGACGGCCTCCAGGCCGGAGGCACGGAGACGACCACGGCCCACCATTTTGCCAACGTCCTGTTCAATATCATGCGCGGCGGCATTTTCGTCGACGGTCACCACATGCCGGGTCGTGGCTTCGCCGCATTCGTGCGAGCGCGGAATCGCCCGGTCGCGGCGCGGCACGCGGATTTCCTGGCCGGACTGCCCGGGACGCTTCCCCGGGCCGGATTCCTCACTCTCATCGCCGCCCGCGGTGACCGCGATCTCGAACGCCTGGGTTTGGAATACCTGCCTCTCACCTTCAGCCGGCGCCACGGTGATCCGAGCCGTCCGTGGAATCGTTTCCGCATCCGCGTGCGCGACGAGCACAATGAGCGCGTGCTTAACCACGAGGGCAACTGGCGCGACATCTTCCAGAATTGGGAGGCTCTCTGCCTCAGCTTCCCGGAGTTTCTCGAAAGCATCATCGCCAAGTTTGTCAATGCCTCCACCGTTGATGGCTACAATCCCTACCGCGTGTCGCACGCCGGCATCGAATGGGAGGTGCCCGACCACGACAATCCATGGGCAACGATTGGCTACTGGGGCGACCATCAGGTCGTCTATCTGCTGCGGCTGCTGGAATGGTCCGGCCGCTTCCATCCGGGGCGCCTTGAGGCGTGGCTGCGGCGCGACCTCTTCAGCTATGCCAATGTGCCATATCGTATCCTCGGCTACGCGGCGATACAGCAGAATCCGCATGCCACCATCGAGTTCGACGCCGCGCAGCACAAAGCGATCGAACTGTTGGCCGGCCAGTTAGGCACCGACGCGCGCCTCGTGCACGGAGCCGCCGGCGGGGTGCTGCACGTGAACCTCACCGAAAAGCTCCTGATTCTCATCCTCACGCGTCTGACGAATTTCGTGCCCGGGGGTGGCATCTGGATGAACACCCAGCGCCCCGAATGGAACGACGCCAATAACGCGCTTGTGGGTTACGGCGTGTCAGTGGTCACGCTCTGCAATCTGCGTCGCTTGTTGGTCTACTGCCTGAAGATATTGCCCGCGCTCGGCAGTGAACCCGTGCCGGTGTCCGGTGCCGTGGCTGCGCTCCTGCCGCGGGTGCTCGCCGCACTGGAGACTCATCAGCACCTGCTCGCGCAACCGACCATCACCGACGTTGACCGCCGCGCCCTGCTCGACCTTCTCGCGAACGCAGGCTCCGACTACCGGGTCAATGTCTACCGCAATGGTCTCGGCCTCCCGACGGCGGTCAAGCCAGTCGACATCATCCAGCTAATCAAACGGTCCCTGGCGTTCACCGACCATACCATCCGCCTCAACCTTCGGTCCGACGGACTGTATCACGCCTATAATCTGCTCGAGTTTACCGAGCAGCCTGCGGCATTGAAGATTCATCGTCTCGCGCCCATGCTCGAGGGCCAAGTGGCCGTGTTGAGCGCCGGTCTACTTCACGCCGACGAAGCCGTCAGCCTCATGACGGCCCTGCGCCACAGTCCGCTATACCGCGCCGATCAACACAGCTATCTGCTCTATCCAGACCGCCGAACGCCCGATTTTCTGGAACGCAATGTCATCCCTGCCTCCGTCGTCGTGACGTGCCCCTTGCTCAAAGAGCTGTGTGCCGCCGGTGACAAGCGCCTGGTGCTTTGCGATGTCGACGGCCGGCATCGCTTTCATCCCGATCTCGTCAACGGCGCGGCCTTGGACGAACGGCTGCAGATTCTAGCGGCTGACCCCCGCTGGGCTGAGGCGCTGCGAATCCATAGCCCGCAGGTGAAGGCAATCTACGAACAGGTTTTCAACCACCGTGCCTTCACCGGCCGTAGCGGTTCGATGTTCGGCTACGAGGGCTTGGGCTGCATCTACTGGCACATGGTGGCCAAGCTCCTGCTCGCGGTGCAGGAAAACCTGCAATCAGCCCTGGCCGTCGAGCATGCCAAGGCTGCCCAGCTGGCGGAGATCTACTACGACGTCCGCGCCGGCCTCGGGTTCAACAAGGCGCCCGCCGTTTACGGTGCCTTCCCCACGGATCCTTATTCCCACACGCCCGGTCATTCCGGCGCGCAGCAACCTGGCATGACCGGCCAAGTAAAGGAGGAACTGCTTACCCGGTTCGGCGAGCTCGGCGTGCGAGTCGCCCAAGGGACGATTACGTTCGCCCCGAAGTTTCTGCGGGAAACCGAGTTCACAACGGCTCCAAGCGTCTTTAGTTACGTGGACGCAGCGGGGCGAGAGGCAGAGTTTGAACTGCCGGAGGGCACGTTAGCCTTCACCTTCTGCGGCGTGCCGGTCGTCTATCATCGCGGCGCCCGCGTCGCGCGTCTGCGCATTCGGTCTGCCGATCAGGGCGGGCGGAATTGCAGCGGCCGGAGCCTCGACGCGGCGACCAGCGCGCTCATCTTTGCGCGGTCCGGGGCGATCGCACGGATCGATGTCGAATTGGGCGCCGGTGCCCGCCCGCTGCCGGCCGGCCGCCCAGCCAGACAAACGCGGCGCCCGCGGGCAACCCGTGCGTGAACAGACTCGTGGGGTGCGGGCTCTGCCAGAAGACCGACCATCGCAAACATGCTCATGTGCAGAATGCTCTTTCTTTTCCTTGGCTGGCTCGTTGCCGGGGTCCACGTTTCCGCCGTTTCTTACTATCCAGTCCGGCTGGATGACGCCAGGGCGGTCTACCTTACGCCAGAGAATTTCCCGGTCTGCGCTAATGGCATCGCCGACGATGCCGAAGCGATCCAGCAAGCGATCAATCAAGTTCAAGAGACCACAAAAAAGGGCATCGTTTTCATCCCGGAGGGGCGCTACCGCCTGGGGAAAACGATCTATGTCTGGAATGGCATCCGCCTGATCGGTTACGGCGCCCGGCGGCCCGTATTCGTGCTCGGCCCGAACACGCCCGGTTTTCAAACGGGCGACGGGCGGTACCTGGTCCATTTCGTCTCGGACCGCCCCGCCGAAGGACAGCTCATCCGGGATGCGAATCCCGGCACGTTCTACAGCGGGATGAGCAATATCGATATCGAGATTGGCGACGGTAACCCTGTCGCGGTTGGAGTCCGTTTCCACGTCGCGCAGCATTCCTTTCTGGCACACATGGATTTTCGGATCGGCCTGGGTCGGGCGGGCATCGAAGAGATTGGCAACGAGGCCGAGGACCTGCACTTCTTCGGCGGCGAATACGGCATCATCAACCACAAACCCTCGCCGAGTTGGCCTTTTCTTCTGATCGACTCCGCCTTCGAAGGTCAGCGTAAAACCGCCTTTGAAACCGAGGAGGGGGGCCTCACGCTGGTGCGCACCCAATTCAAACGCCTGCCGACTGTCATTCTCATCCGCGAAAACCGCGCCGAGGAACTCTGGATGAAGGACTCGCGCTGGGAGGACATCACCGGCCCCGCCATGGTCATCAGCGACGAGAAGAGCGCCCGAACCCAGATCAACCTGCAGAACGTGATCTGTGAACGCGTGCCAGTGCTGGCGCATTTCCGCGAAAGCGGCCGGGAGATTGCCGGCAAGAGTGCCCTCTACCAAGTCAAGGAATTCTCCCACGGCCTGCACATCGCGGATCTCGGCCAAACTCCCGAGATCAGCACCACCTGTGATGCCATCGCGCTTGCCGCCGCGCCACCACCCGTGCCGTCGGATATTCCCGACCTTCCGCCACGTGACACGTGGGTCAACCTTCGCGCGCTCGGGGCCAAAGGCGACGGCGTCACCGACGACACGGCTATTCTCCAAGCCGCGGTCGTCCAGCACCGCGCGATTTACCTGCCGACCGGACGGTATCACGTGACTGACACCATTGCACTCAAACCCGACACGGTGTTGATCGGGCTCGATCCGATCGCCACCCAGCTCGTGCTGCCGGACTACGCGCCAGCGTTTCTTGGCGCGGACGCGACGACGCCCCCTCCGTCGCCGCCATCCCACGGACCGGACCAGTGGCCCTACAGTCGCCCGCCGTTCCAAGGCCTTGGCCCACCCAAGGCCCTGCTCGAAACCCCACCGGGGGGCCGGAATATTGTCACTGGCATCGGCTTGGACACCGGCATGAATAATCGTGCCGTCGCCGCCAAATGGATGGCCGGAAAAGACTCATTGATGAACGACGTGCGCTTCATCGGCGGCCATGGGTCCTATAACGCCGATGGTTCGCCGGTGCCGGTCTACAACAGCAATCGCACGGCTCCCGCCGATCCCCGGCACCGCTGGGATTCGCAGTATTGGAGCCTCTGGATCACCGGGGGTGGCGGGGGCACGTTCAAGGATATCTGGACGCCCAACACCTTTGCCCAAGCCGGCGTTTACATCTCGGACACTGCGACCGAGGGCCGCATCTACGCGATGTCCATTGAACATCACGTCCGCAACGAGTTGATCCTGCGCAATGTCTCCAACTGGCGGATCTACGCGCTCCAAACCGAGGAGGAGCGGGGTGAAAGTCCGCATGCGCTGCCGGTCGAGATCGACCATTCGAGCAATGTCATCTTCGCCAACCTTTTCCTATTCCGCGTGGATACTGAAGTCCCCTTCCCGTACGCGGTGAGGGTGACCCGTTCCCACGATCTCCATTTCCGCGGCGTGCATGTTTACAGTCCTGGGAAGCTCACCTTCGACAACACCCTCTTCGACCAAACGCATGGCGTGCAAATCCGCTCGCGCGAGATCGCATGGCTCGACCTTTCCGGGGCTGCCCCCGCGCCTCCGACAACTCGTGCCTCCGCTGTCCTCGAGCCCGGCGCAAAACTGGAAAAGGTCGCGGACGGCTTCACCAACATCGATGGGGCCGCCGTCGATGCCTCGGGCAATGTCTACTTCATCGATGCCGCGTGGCAGAGCATCTACCGGTGGTCGCCGGAAACACGGGAGATCACGCTCGTCCGTGACAGTCCGCTCCAGCCGTTCGGACTTGCCTTCGATCAGGCCGGCAATCTCCTTGTCGTGTCTCGTACCGGGGAAATTTACACATTTCGTCCCGACAGTCGCGGGGACGAGATCCAGGTGATTGAACCGGTGGCCGCAACCCCGCGTCCAAGCCTCGTGTCGGTCCTGCCGGTCAACCGATGGCGCGATGCTCATGATTTCATCACCGTCAACACCCAGGCCGAGCCGTTCCAATATCTGTCTCCCGACGGCACAACTTTCCTTCCCGCACCCGAGGCGTTCAAAAACCTCGGCCAGCCTGGCCGTCCCTGGTGGCTGTCGGGCACGATTGATCTGGTCCGGGCTTACCAGTTTGCTCGCGCAGATCCCAACCGTCCTTTCTATGTCGCCGACGAATTCGCCCAGAAAACCTGGGGCTTCACCGTCAAACCTGACGGTACGCTCACCAACCCGCAGCTCCTCGCGGAAGAAGGCGAAGCCGGCGTCACGGTCGATTCACAGGGCAACGTCTACGTCGCGGCCGGTCAGATCTTCGTCTACGATTCCACGGGCAAACAGATCGATTTGATCGAGGTGCCGGAGCGGCCGAGTGCGCTCGTTTTTGGCGGCAAGGACCGGCAGACGCTATTCATTGCTGCGCGCGGTTCGCTCTATGCCGTGCGCACGAAGGTTCCCGGCTGGTGACGTCGCTTCGCGGCGAATGTCGCCGCCGGCTCAAGTCACATGCCACGAAATCGACCATCTCGTGGTGCCACCTGCGGCCACTGCGCCGTAATGTTTCCACGCCTCAACGGCGGCAGCCAGCGAGTCAGGCGCGCCGTTGGTTGGTTCGAGCGCCACGTGATGGAATCCGCCGTGGCCGCGATTAAGCCAGAGACCGAGATGTGGCGTGACCTGCGCGTCCCATCGCAGTTCAAGGCGGTCGCCGCTGGCGTCGTTGACCAACGCGGCACGGCCCGCTTGCAGTGGGCCGGCAAACCCCTTCACGCAGCCCTGTGGCATACCGGGTACCTCCAGGCGGTCAAGCCGCACGCCGGGAAACGGCTCCGGATAGGCCCATGTGTCGCCGAATGAAATCGGCGTGCCCAGCCCGCCATTGAGACGCAGACTTCGCACGCCGGCTGGCAATTCCAATCGATCTCCCGGGTAAATATTGAAAAGCGGGTGGAGCGACCAGACGAACGGCTCGGTTGCGCTGCCGGTGTTCGTGAGCGTGTACTCGAAAATGAACACGTCGCTGGCATCAGCCCGGATCGTGCGGGTGAAGACAAAGGGCGAGATCGGCAGCCGCACCACCGCGTGGAGCCGCCCGGCGGCGAGTTCGGCTGGATCGAGCTTCCAGCTCTGGAACCACACCTCCCCATGGTCGGGGATGATCCGCCCGCGCCATTCGCAACGCGCGACAGAAGGCACGCATTCGTCGACTCCAGCCTGCGGGCTCGTGCCGAAATCGTCATGCAGCTTGTTGGCCCACAGCCAGTCGGGCCGAGGCTGGTGCCAGCACCACTCGCGGCCTGTGCGCCGGCTGCGTATGCTGATCACCCTTCCGCCAAGGGCGGGCACGATCGCCAGTTCGACCGCGGCCGTGCGCAAACCGACCACGGCGAAACCTTGTTCACTCGATGAAACAACTTCGGAAACATTCATAGAAACTGGTGTAGTGCGTACTTATTGACATGTCTTATCGCGGGCGGCGTGGGCGCGTGAACCACACCTCAGATACTATATGCTGTAACAGCGGCTGACCGCTCAACCAAGTTCTTGGCCAGTTGTTGGTATCCAAACCCCATTTCCGGCCAGCTGTTGGTATCTGGGAGGTCGATTTGCCGTCACCCGTTCATAGGTACGATTGGCCAATTGATGGTTCCGTCCGTGGCCAACCAGTGGTCCCCACGACAAAAAGTGTCCGCCGTAGCCTTGGCGAAGGCGGACATTACCGTGCAATCGCCAGCGGCCAATTGAGCCCGGACAAGACGGCTGGCGGGCCACCCATCAGCCGAAGTCGACCGTTGCGGGCATGGTCGCTCCCGGCAGAAACCAAGGCGAAGGCTGCGCGCCGTAGCCTTGGCGAAGGCGGGTTGATAACGTGGTAGATCGCGCCGGGTACCGAGCGAAGCGACATCCCGCCAACTCCAGTCGCATTCTGCTGGCCAGCAGAACGGGCCATGCCAGCAGTCTGCCGCCCACCCACGCCCCACCACGGACAAATGTGCAGCCTAGGGTTGCCCTGATTTGACGGACAGTGGGCTGAGGGTCAAAACCCGAGGAGAGCCCATGAAGACGCAGTTACAGAAGCCGGCTCGCAGCAAGGCGAGCTACACGGAAGAGTATAG
>JBEKWG010000039.1:0-14819 GCA_049513315.1 Opitutaceae bacterium | reverse complement strand
TCCAGTTTTCGGCGGAAAACATGCCCGCCATCTACCAGGCGCTCACTGTCGAGTTCACCGCCGCCGGCCGGCCGGAGAAGCTCACGCTTGAAGTGCAACAACACCTCGGCGAGTGGGTTGTCCGCGCCATCGCCATGTCCTCCACCGAGGGGTTGGTCCGCGGCATGCCGATCGTGGACACGGGGGCGCCCATCACCGTGCCGGTCGGGGATGGGACGCTTGGCCGGATTATCAACGTTACCGGTGATCCCGTGGACAACAAAGGTCCCATTCCGCACCAGAAGCGCTATCCCATCCACCGCCCGGCCCCGCCGCTCACTGATCAAAGCGTCAAATCCACGATCCTCGAAACCGGTATCAAGGTCATCGACCTCATCTGCCCCTTCCTGAGGGGCGGCAAAATCGGCGCGTTCGGTGGTGCCGGCGTCGGCAAGACCGTCATCATCACGGAACTCATCAATAACATTGCCAAGGCCCACGGTGGTTACTCCGTATTCGCCGGCGTGGGTGAGCGATCCCGCGAGGGCAATGATCTCTACCATGAAATGTCCGAGGCCAAGGTCATCGTGCAGGAGGACATCGCCAAGTCGAAGGTTGCCCTCGTGTATGGCCAGATGAACGAGCCTCCGGGTGCCCGCCTGCGCGTCGGTCTCTCGGCTCTCGCCGTGGCCGAATATTTCCGCGACGAGAAAAAACAGGACGTTCTTCTCTTTATCGACAATATCTTCCGTTTTTCGCAGGCCGGCTCCGAAGTATCAGCCTTGCTCGGCCGCTCGCCATCCGCCGTCGGTTACCAGCCGACTCTCGCCAATGAGATGGGCGTCCTCCAAGAGCGCATCACGTCCACCAAGAATGGCTCCATCACCTCGTTTCAGGCCATCTACGTGCCCGCCGACGACCTCACCGACCCGGCCCCCGCCAACACCTTCGCCCATCTCGACTCGACCATCGTGCTCGACCGGGCCATCTCCGAACTCGGTATCTACCCGGCCGTCGATCCGCTTGCCTCGACCTCCAAGGCGCTCACCGCTGACGTTGTCGGCGAGGAACATTACGAGATCGCCCGCGGCGTGCAGCGCGTCCTCCAGCGCTACAAGGACCTGCAAGACATCATCGCCATCCTCGGCCTCGACGAACTCTCCCCTGAGGACAAGCTCACCGTCTATCGCGCCCGCAAGATCCAAAAGTTTCTCTCGCAGCCGTTCCATGTGGCCGAAGTTTTCACCGGCTTTCCCGGTAGGTACGTCCCGGTCAAGGAGACCGTCCGCGGCTTTAAGATGATTCTCGACGGCCAGCTCGATGAGGTCTCCGAAGCCGACTTCTATATGAAGGGCCCCATCGACGATGTCCTCGCCATCGCGAAGAAATAACCAGTAAGCCGAGCCATGAGCATCGAGTAACACGCTTGCTTTATCCCCGCTGATATACGCGCCAATTAATTCCCCTTTCCCTCTCCTCGCTCCCATGCCTTTGACACTCGAAATCGTCACCCCGGAAGACCGTGTCTACAGCGACACGGTCGACACGGTTGTCATTCCGACCGCCGCTGGCGAGATCGGCATCCTGCCGGGTCATCTTCCACTCCTGACGCAGGTGGCGGACGGCGAGTTGCGTGTGACCAAGGGCAGCGAGACCAGGGGTCTGGTGGTGGGCGAGGGCTTTGCCGAGATCGATGGCGACCGGGTTAAAGTGCTCGCCGAGTTCGCCATCCACGAGGCGCAGATCGACGAGTTCGCGGTGGAGAAAGCGATGCAGCGCGCCGAGGAAGCGCTCAAGGGCAAGGAAAAGCTGGATCCCGCCGAGGTTGAACGCCTCGAAAGCCTTCTGCGCTTTTCCATGGCGCAGCTTGGAGTTAAACGGAAACGCCGGTAATGACGCGGGCGTGCGCGTCCGCTCCTCCTGGGTGCGCGGGGTGAGGGCGGATTGCTCCACCGGGTGTCAAATGATGGTGCTGGGAGGATTCAGGCCAGCACGGCGGCCAGCTGCCGCAACACCGTCTGCGCTTTCTCCGTCAGCGAAAGGACGCCCGGCGGCCCATGAACATCGCACGGATTAATGCGAATGAGCGGGACTCGGCCCGCGGCGGCAAGCTGTTCCGAAGTGCGGCGCACGGTCGGCACCGCCGTGCCGGCACCGAGTTCAATCACGGCAAATTTGCCCTGCGCCAGCGAACGTAGCCACGCCCGAAACCGCCCCTGCTGGGCCGATGTGCGCCCCGGACACCATGCGTCATCGCCAAACATCAGCACGTTGGGCCGGGCCAGGCCCCCGCAACGCACACAGCAGGGTAGTTCGCCGGTGGTGCGCAGGGTCGCGGGATTGATCTCAAAATGGATATCCGCGGGCGCCGGCCAGATGGTGGAACAGCAGGGTTTGACACATTGAAAATGCTGCAGCGAACCGTGGCATTCGACCATGCACTCCTCGGCGAAGCCTGCTTTCTGAAAATGCCCGTCGACGTTCGAGGTGAACACAGCGTAGCCCCGGGGTTTTGCCTCCGCCCACCGCCGCAGGAGGGCGAACCCCTCGTGCGGTGTCGTGTGCCGATAGAGTTCGAAGCGATGCCCATAGAAACCCCACGCGAGCACCGGGTCGCGCTCGAACCATTGCGGGTCGGCGAGTTTCTCAAAGGAGAGCCCCAGCTTGGCGAAAGGCGGATCCGCCCGCCAGAATCCCTCGTGGCTGCGGAAATCCGGCAGTCCCGAATCCACCCCCATGCCTGCGCCCGCGGTGATGACAAGTCCCTCCGCCGAGCGGATGACGTCTGCGGCGTGTTGCAGTATTTCCGGATCAACGGCCATCGGCGGCTAGTATTGTTCACTGTCGTTATCCCGGCAACCGCAGGATTGCCGCCGGGATACTCTTCGGTGAGCCGGAGCAACCCCTGCATTCAGCTCCTTGCCGCCACGCGCGGTCCTGTCATGCTGTATCCATGCAACCCCTCGTTTTTCCGCAGGCCATCATCGCCCGCAAGCGCGACGGTCATGCCCTCACTCCTGACGAGATCGCGGCCTTCGTGCACGGGGTCGTGCGGGACGAATGGACCGACTACCAGGCTGCCGCGCTGCTCATGGCCATCTTCCTGCGCGGCATGACGCCGGAGGAAACCTCCTGCCTCACCGAGACGATGATGCGCTCCGGCGTTGTGGCCGACCTCGCCAGCATTCCCGGTGTGAAGGTCGACAAACACTCCACTGGCGGGGTAGGCGACAAGGTTTCGCTCGTCCTCGCTCCGCTGGTCGCCGCCTGTGGCGTTCCCGTGCCCATGATGAGCGGCCGCGGCCTCGGCCACAGCGGCGGCACGCTCGACAAACTCGAATCCATCCCGGGGTTTCGCGTCAACCTCCCGCTCGACGCCTTTGCCGCCCAGCTCGGCCGCATCGGTGTGGTCATGCTCGGCCAGACCGCCGAGCTCGTTCCCGCCGACCGTAAACTCTACGCACTCCGCGATGTCACCGCCACCGTCGAATCGATCCCGCTTATCTGCGCGAGCATCATGTCGAAGAAACTTGCCGAAGGCATCGACGCGCTTGTGCTCGACGTGAAGTTCGGCCGCGGCGCCTTTATGAAGGATAAAACGCGAGCCCGCGAACTCGCTGCCGCCATGGTCGGCATCGGTCGGGCAATGGGGAAACCCACGCGCGCGTTGCTTACGTCGATGGACCAACCGCTCGGCCGCGCCGTCGGCAACGCCGTCGAGGTTGTTGAATCCATCGAGGCGCTCAAGGGCCGCGGTCCGGCTGATCTCATGGAGGTCACCTACGCGCTCGGCGTGCATATGCTCCTGCTTGCCCGGATCACCTCTCATCCCGTCGACGCCCGCCGACGACTCGAGGCGACGATTGCCAATGGCGCCGCGCTTGCCAAATTCCGCGAACTCGTGGCCGCCCAGGGCGGGGATGCCAGCGTGATCGATGATTATACGCGCCTCCCGCGGGCGCCGGTGGTGCGCCCGGTGAATGCTCCGGCTTCCGGTTATATTGTTGACGTCGATCCCATGGGCATCGCCCGTTCCGCGTTGCTGCTCGGCGCCGGTCGCATGAATGCCGCCGCCACGGTTGACCACGCGGTGGGCATAACTGCTGTCATGAAAACCGGCGAGCCCGTGCGCGCCGGCGACCGGCTGTGCACGGTGCATGCCCGGGATGATTCAGCCCTGCCCGCCGTCCTCGAACAGGTTGCCGCCGCGTTTAAGATCGGCCCCGGGCGGGTGGAGCCTCCACGATTGATTGATGAGCTTGTCGAATAGGCCGCCCCGGCTGTTCTGATAGGTTCCAGCAGCGGCCCGGGTGCACTGCATAACGCTCGCCCGTGCCGTGAAAACCACTACCTTGGCCGGGATATGTACACCAGTGGTAGCCGTATTGCCTGGCTGCAAGGCCCCGATGCGAATTGCGCGAAAACCGGCCCGGTGCCCCCGCGCCCCTGGCACCTGGTGCTGCTCGGCCCGCCCGGCGTGGGCAAGGGGACGCAGGCTGAAAAGATCATCGCCGAGTTTGGCGCCTGCCATCTTTCCACCGGCGATATCTTCCGTCACGCTGCGCGCGACACCGGCGGACATGCGCCTTCACCGGCCATGGCTGCCGCGCTGGCCGCCATGAAGCGCGGCGAGCTCGTTTCCGACGCCACAGTCGTGGAGCTTGTGCGTGAGCGCATCCAGTGTCTGGCCTGCCAGTACGGCTTTCTGCTCGACGGTTTCCCGCGCACCCTTGAGCAGGCGCAGGCGCTCGATGGCCTTCTGGCCTTGGCCGGACGCAAGCTCGACGCAGCCATCAATTATTTCGTCTCGGAGGCCCTGATCATCGAACGACTCTCCGGACGCCGGGTCTGTCGCCAGTGCCGCACTGGCTACCATGTTCAGAACCGGCCTCCGCGCGTGGCCGGCCGCTGCGATGTCTGCGGCGGCGAACTCATCCAGCGCGATGATGATAAGGCCGGGGCCATCCGCACCCGCCTGCATGCCTACGCCGCGACGTGCGGTCCCGTGCTGGAACACTACCGGCAGCAAGGTCTGCTCCGGGAAATCGATGCCTCGGGCGATCCCGACGCTGTGTTTGTCCACACCCGCGAAGTGATCCAGCAACTGAGCCCGGCTTCCCCGCACTAGGCGGGAGCGCCGTTTCCCGCGGGAAACAGCGCGGCTTCCCCTTCATTCCGTCCCGCTGGGGACGCACGGAGGGTCACCCTGCCAGCACCCGTCTAAACGCATCAAAAAGCTGGTGCGTCGCCCCGCCAAGGAACACGAAATAAAGGATGCCGGCCGCGAAGACCGCATAACCGGCCGTGATGGCGGCTCCGTCGCGCTCCATCATCCCTCCGGCGACAAGCAGAATGACCCAAGCCGGAAAGGTGTTGGTGAGCGGAATCGGCAGGGGCAGCAACAACACAACCGCCGCGATGAACATCATCACGGCGTGCACCTGTCGCAGCAGCCCGACATCGGCCAGCCGCATCGCGCGCGGCCGCAAGAATTTCTCGAGTAATCGGATGATCCCCGCGGCCGCCATGAACACCCTGGCAAAAAATCCCGCCGAAAGCTGTTTGCGCAAAAGTTTATCCGGAAGCCAGGGGGGCTGGCCCAACGCCAGCCGCAGCGAGATCAGCGCGATGGCCAGCCCGAGGGGGGTGGACAACCCCGGCAGGGGAACCGGCGTGCAGAACGGCAGGGCGAGCAGGATCAGCAGCAGGAGATAGGTGCGCCCGCGCAACACCAGGATGACCTCCCGCAGTGTCACCGGTTGCTCGGTGAAGCGGGCCCGCAGGTCTGCCAGTTCCTCGGAGAGCTTGCGCACTCTTGGCGTCGCGCCACCCGGCGGGCCGCCGGCGTGCGGATCAGCCTCAGGTGCCGCGTTGGTTTCCATAGAGCTCAATTTGCAGCCGGGGGGCGTAACGGAAGCCGTGACGTTTGCACAACTCGCTCAGCCATGGCGCGCGTTCGCGCAGTGTCGCTGCCGTTGTGCCTTCCGGCATGAGCAGCACCTTGTGCCGCGGCACATCGCGCTGCAACTGCACCAGCATGCTCTCGATCTCCTCCACATCGGCCGGTTGTGCGACGACGAACTTCAACTGCCATGAATAGGCCTCGAGCCACGCGCGCACGACCCCGGGCTGCCAGCGCAGCCGCTCGTGTTTTCGGCGCCACGCGGCGTGCTTCTGAGGATCGGGCGCCGAGTTGAGCAGCTTGGGCGACAGCGAGGCGAGGTCGCAGGCAATGCCGCCGGGGATGACGGTGGCGGCGGTCTCAATCGTGATGTGGCGGCCCAGTAATTTGAGTTCGCTCGCCAGGTCACCAATCCCCGGCGCCACCATCGGCTCGCCCCCGGTGAGCACGACGTGCTGCGCCGGGTGTTTGATGACTTCGGCCACAATGTCGTCGACGGTCCGCGGTGTACCCTCGGGCTGCCATGACGCGTAGGGTGTGTCGCACCAGGCGCAACGCAGGTTGCACCCTGACGTGCGCACGAAAACCGATGGCACGCCCGCCAGTTCACCCTCGCCTTGCAGCGAGTAAAATATCTCGGCAATCAGCATCCTTTTTCACCACGAAGCACACCAAGACAAATTAAGAAGACCTCTTCGATCATCCTTCGTGCCCTTCGTGCTTTTCGCGGTTGGTGGAGTCATGATTTCGGCGGCAGTGGATCGGCTGAGGCGTAGACGGTGGGATCGGGAAGGCCGGCGACGAGGAACGCCTCGCGGCGCTCCACGCACGTGCCGCACCGGCCGCAGTGGATTTCGCCGCCCTTGTAGCACGACCAGGTCCGCGCGTAATCCACACCGAGCCGCGCGCCCTCGACGGCGATCTGCGCCTTGTTCAGCTCGATGAACGGACGCAGCAGCACGATGCCCGCGTTGGTGCCATGGCGCATCGCGGCGTCCATCGCGCGCATGAAGTCTTCGCGGCAGTCGGGGTAGATCGCGTGGTCGCCGCCGTGCGCCGCGATGACGAGCCCTTCCGCACCCCGGCTTTCGGCGAAACCGGTGGCGATGGAGAGCATGATGGCATTGCGGAACGGTACCACCGTTTGCTTCATGGTCGTCGCTTCGTAGTGCCCGTCGGGAATCTCGCCTCCCGATTTGAGCAGCGTGGAGGCGAAGAGACGGTTTACAAAGTCGAGTGTGATCACCTGATGCGGCACTCCAAGGGCGCGCGCATGCTCGGCGGCAAAGGGAATCTCCCGATGATTGTGCTTTGCGCCGTAATCAAAACTCAGCACGGCCACGACTTCATGGTGCCGGCGCGCCCAGTGGAGCGCGGTCACCGAGTCCATGCCGCCCGAACAAAGCACCACGACCTGCATGTTGCCTATTGGTTATCGGTTGTTTCTTATCGTTCCGGCCCTGCGGGCCAACTTGGAAGGCAATAAGCAATGAGCGACAGGCAATCGCAATTAACAAATTCCCGGCCCCGGCTCATCGCCCACCGCGGGGCCTCCGCGGAGGCCCCGGAGAATACGCTCGCCGCCTTTCGGCGCGCGCTGATGCTGGGCGCCGATGGCATCGAACTCGATGTGCAGATGACGGGTGATGGTGTGCCGGTGGTCTTCCATGACGCCACGCTCGTCCGCCTTACCGGCCGGCGCGGACGTATCGCGCGGCTCACCCGCCATGCGCTGCGCACCATCCGAATTCGCGGCGAACCCATCCCCACGCTGGCCGAGGTCCTCGCGCTCACCCGCGGTCGTATCGTCGTGCAGATCGAGATCAAGCGCGGCGTACCCGTCGCGCCGGTCGTGCGGGCCATCCACCGGGCCCGGGCCGACGCCGATGTCGTGCTCGCCTCGTTTGATGTGGCGATTGTTGCCGAGTCGCGCCGGCTCGCACCACGCATTCCGCGCATGTTGATCACCCGGGGTAGGGGACGAGCCCTGGCGGCGCCGCGCAAACGGGCCGAAGCACTGGTGCCGGTCCTCGCCACGCTCGGCGCCGTGGGGGTGAGCCTTGACTATCACGCCATTCGTTCACCGGTGTTCGTCACCGCCTTGCAAAGGCGTGGCTTGTGCGTCTGGTGCTGGACTGTGAACGATCCCGGCGCCATGCTCCGTCTCGCCACCTGGGGTGTCGATGCGGTCCTTTCCGATGATCCGGCCCTGTTAAAATCGGCCCTCCCGGGATCCAACCGATGAGCCCGGACGGCGCCGGTGTTTCGAAATCTGCGCTCTGATGATCATTTTGCATGATCCACAATGTGCCGACTACGGCTCTTCCATGCGCCCGGAGCAGCCGCCGCGCGCCACCAAGAGCGTCGTCCACCTGCGCGCGGCCCACCCGGAATGGGAATGGCGCCTCCCCGCCATTGCCACCGAGGACGTGCTGCTGGCCGTCCACACGCCCGCCCACCTCGGGCGCCTGCAGGGTCCTCCTGATTTCGACGTCGATACGCCGTACTTCGAAGGCATTTACGACCACGCCCGCCGCGCCGTCGGCGCCGCACTCGCTGCCATGAATCTCGCGCTCGTGCAGCACGAGAAAGCCTTCGCACTGATGCGTCCGCCGGGCCATCACGCCACGGCGGGGCAGGCCATGGGGTTCTGCTATCTCAACCAGATCGCCCTGGCCGCGGTGGCCGCCCGCACCCGCGGCGCCCAGCGTGTGGCGGTGTGGGATTTCGACGCCCATCACGGCAACGGCACCGAGGCCATCCTTGATGGCCGCGAGGGCTTTCTCTTCTGCTCGATCCATCAGTTCCCGGGCTACCCGGGCACGGGCACGCGCAACACGGCCAACTGTCGCAATTATCCCATCGCCCCGCATACTCCGCGCGCCGACCATATGGCGGAACTCGCCCGCTCATGGGATGCCATCGTGGGTTTCAAACCCGACCTCGTGCTCGTGTCCGCCGGTTTCGACGCTTATGTGGGTGATCCCATCGCGACCATGACCCTCGAAGCCGAGGATTTTGCCGAACTGGGCCGCTGGCTGCATCTGGCAGATTTCCCCGTGGCGGGTGTGCTTGAGGGTGGCTACAGTCTGGAACTGCCGCAGCTGCTCGACGCCTTCCTGAGCGCATGGGCTTGAGCGGTCCGCGGGTTCATCCGTGCTGCTCCGTCCCCATGGCTTGTGCCATGCGGCGCCATACTTTCGTCTGTTCAACCCCATGACGACAACCCATGCTCAAGGGCCGACCATCCCTGCAGCCGCTTTGAACGTCCCGCCCGCCTATACTTTCATCGACCGGCCGGAGCAACTTGCGCCGCTCCTCGACGCGCTCGACCGCGTCGGCGAGGTCGCTCTCGACACCGAGGCGGACAACCTTTTCCGTTACCGCACACGGGTCTGTCTCCTGCAGGTCATGGCGGACCGACAAATTTTTCTGGTCGATCTGCTGGCTCCGTTGCCGCTCGCCGGCCTCTGGCCGCGCCTCGCTCAGCAACACCTCGTCATGCATGGCAGCGATTTCGACTTGCGCCTGTTGTACGACTTCTGCGGCTTCACGGCGCACAGCCTTTTCGACACAATGATGGCCGCGCAACTGCTCAATCTGCCGCGCATGGGTCTCGCCTCGCTGTTGGAGCAGCACTTCGGCGTAACGCTCGCCAAGGAGGGTCAGAAGGCCAACTGGTCCAAGCGCCCGCTCCCGCCGAAGCTCATTGATTATGCCGCCCTGGACGTCTTCTACCTGCCCGCCCTGCGCGACATCCTGCGTACCGAACTTGAGCACCGGGGCCGGATGGGATGGCAGGAACAGCGCTGCCGCTGGCAGATCGAGAGCGCCCAAACCGGGTTTCCACCCAACGACGTGCACGCCTGGCGCATCGGCCGTTCCGAGCGACTCAGCCCGCGCGGGCAGTGCGTGCTCTGGGCCGTGTGGCACTGGCGCGAGGAAACCGCGCGCCAGCTCGACCAGCCGCCCTTCAAGATCACCAGCAACGATCTGTTGTGCGAAATCGCCGCGCGCGCCGACGCCGGCTTGCCTGAGGAGGCCATCCTTGCTGTCAACCTCGGCAAGCGCCACCCCCGCCTCATCCACAGTCTCACCGAGGCCGTGCGCACCGGCCTGAGCAAGAATCCCTCCACGCTCCCGCGCCGCCACCGTGGCCGCGACCCCAACTGGCTGCCGCTCAACGCCGCCGAGCTGGCGCTGCAGGATCGCCTCAAGGCCGACCGCGACCGGATGGCGCAGCAGCTCAATCTCGATCCCACGCTCATTGCCAACCGCGCCCAGCTCGCCCAGATCGCCCGCGACCCGGACCGGCTGGACGACATTTTGCTGCCTTGGCAGGCCGATCTGCTCCGCCATGAGCCCGCGCTCAAGAGCGGCGGCGGATCAGCCTAGGGTGGGGGCAACGCACCGCGCACACTCGTCCATTGCAGCCTTGCGCGGAGATGGATTTGCGTGAGCCTGAAAGCCGTGTCCGCCGACTCTGCCAATATTGCGCGTTACCTGCCCCTCATGGCCGCGCGCCAGCCCGGCCACCCTGCGGTGAAAATCCCCCGGGGCAGGATGCGCGCCGGCGACATCGATTACTTGGTCCTCACCTTCGCGGAACTTGCCGCCGAAGTCGAAGCGTGGGGGGCACGGCTCGTAGCCCGGGGCGTGCGCTCCGGCGACCGTGCGCTCGTCATGGTGCGGCAGGGCCTGCCGCTCATCGCCGCGACTTTTGCGCTTTTCAAACTGGGCGCTGTGCCGGTGGTGATCGATCCCGGCATGGGCCTGCGCAACTTCCTTGCCTGTGTGGCCCGCTCACGGCCCCGTGTTCTGTTGGGCTTTCCGTTCGCCCAGCTCGTTAGCTTCATTTTCCAAAAACCCTTCCAAACTGTCGAGGTCCGCGTCACCGCCAGCAGTTCTATGACGACCCGGTTGGCGGAGTCCCAGGCTGAAAATCAAAAATCGAAAATGGCGGAGTGTTCCGCCGACACCCTCGCGGCCATTCTTTTCACGAGCGGTTCGACGGGCTCCCCCAAGGGCGTCTGCTATGAGCACGGCATGTTTGACGCCCAAGTGCGCCTTATCCGCGACACCTACGCCATCGAGCCCGGCGAGATCGACCTGCCCATGCTGCCCATCTTCGCGCTTTTCGATCCGGCGTTCGGCATGACCACCGTTGTGCCCGAATTCGATCCCCGCCGCCCGGCCTCTGTCTCCCCGGCCAAAATCGTCCAAGCAATCCGGCAGGAGGGCGTCACCAACTCCTTCGGCTCGCCCACGCTCTGGCGGAAAATTGCCGACCATTGCCTCGCGCGCGGTCTCGTGCTGCCGAGCCTCCGCCGGGTGCTCTGCGCGGGCGCGCCCGTGCCGGCGTCGCTCTGGACCGATGCCCCGCGTTTCATTCCGCAGGGTAAATTGCACAGTCCCTACGGAGCGACCGAGGTTCTCCCCGTCAGCACGGCGACCGCTGAGGACATCAATCCCTCCTCGGTCCGCGGCGCCTGTGTGGGAAAACCACTCGCGGAAAACCGCGTGAAAATCATCGCCATCACCGATGGCCCGATCGCCGCGCTGGCCGGTGTGCGCGAACTGCCGCCGGGAGAAATCGGCGAGATCATCGTCACTGGTCCGACCGTCACCAAGGAATACGATCAACTGCCGGAGGCCACGCGTCTCGCCAAGATACCGGACACCGGAGACCGGAAACCGGATGGTCTTTCCAGTCTCCGGTCTCAGAAATCCGAAATCGCCACGGTCTGGCATCGCATGGGTGATTGCGGTCATCTTGATACAGACGGCCGCCTCTGGTTCTGTGGGCGCGTGGCCGAACGCGTGGAAACGGCAGACGGTCCGATGTTCACCGAGCCGTGCGAGCAGGTGTTCCGGGTTCATCCCCAGGTCGCGCGCTGCGCACTTGTCGGCCTCGGTCCCCCCAACCGGCAGATTCCGGTCATTGTGGTCGAACCCAAAGCCGGGATGCCATTGCGCACCGCCGCGGAACGACAGGCATTTGCGGACGCGCTCCACCAACTCGCCCTTCGGCATCCACACACGGCCCGCATCCGGCGTTTCTATTTTCATTCCCGCCTCCCGGTGGATGTGCGCCATAACGCCAAGATCCACCGCCTCGCCCTCGCCCGATGGGCCGCCACGGCGAAAGCGGTGGAAGTGACAAGTAACAAGTGACAAGAGGTGGCAGGGTGATTAACGCTCCCCTTCGTGGCACTTGAAGCGCACAACCTGATCCTTGGGCCCGCACTGGTCACTGGCGGCACGGGCTTCCTTGGCCGGCATATTGTGGAACGCCTGCTGGCCCAGGGTCGCGCCGTCACGGTGCTCGCCCGCCGGCCCGCGCCCGATCTTGAAACACGCGGCGTGCGCTTCGTGGCGGCCGATCTCGCCGACGCGGACGCGGTCCGTTCCGCCTGCCGCGGCGTCGAGACGGTCTTCCATGTCGCGGCAAAAGTCGGGGTGTGGGGCCGCGGCGATGATTTTTTCCACGCCAATGTGCTTGGCACGCGCGCCGTTCTCGAGGGCTGCCGGACGCACGGCGTGCGCCGGCTTGTCTACACCAGCACGTCCAGTGTCGTCTACAACGGCCACGACCTCTCCGGGGTCGATGAATCACTACCCTTGACGATCGCCTGCCCCGCTGCCTATCCGCTCACCAAGGCCGCCGCTGAGCGCGAGGTGCTCGCGGCTAATGCACCGGAGCTGCGCACGATTGCGCTGCGGCCCCACCTGATCTGGGGTGTGGGCGATCCGCACCTCGTGCCGCGTATCATCGAGCGGGCCAAAGCCGGACGTCTGCGCATCGTCGGCTCCGGCCGTAACCGCGTCGATCTGGTCCATGTGCACAATGCAGTCGACGCCCACCTCATGGCTGAGCTGGCGCTCTCCGGCCTCCCTGACCCAGAACTCAAAACCCAAAACTCAAAACCGGGCCTGCGGTCCGCCGCGGGCCGGGCCTATTTCATCACCAATGGAGAGCCGGTGATGCTCTGGGACTGGATCAATAGTCTGCTGCATGCACTCGGCATTCCGCCGGTGACGAAACGTCAATCGCTCGCCGCGGAGACCGCACTCGGGGCGGCCTGTGAAACGCTCTGGCGCGCGCTGCCGCTCCGGGGCGAGCCGCCGATGACGCGCTTTATCGCCAGGGAACTCGCCACCGATCATTGGTTCGACATCAGCGCCGCCCGCCGCGATCTCGGCTACGCGCCGCGCGTGTCGATGGCCGAAGGCATGGCGGAGCTGATCGCTGGCCTGAAGCTCAGGAAACAGGACCCCGCTGACGCACAGCCTCGAAAAGAGTGATGATCGTCGCCATGGCGACGTTGAGCGAGTCGGCCTGTCCGGCCATCGGAATACGCACGAGCAGATCGCTCTCTTTCAGCCAGAACTCGCTCAGGCCATACTGCTCGCTGCCCATGATGATGGCGAGCGGTCCGCGCAGATCGGCGTCGGTGTAAAGCGCCGCGGCAGCCGGAGTCGTCGCCACGGCCCGGATGCCTTGAGCCCGCAGCCAAGTCCGCACCTCCGCGCTCTCCGCCACGACGACCGGCAGGGAAAACAGCACCCCCGTCGATGAGCGCACGACATTGGGATTAAAGATGTCCGTGACCGGGTCGCAGACGAGCACCGCATCCACGCCCGCCGCGTCGGCGCTGCGCAAGATGGTGCCGAGATTGCCGGGCTTTTCGATCGCCTCGACGACGAGCAGTAAGGGCGGTTTTGCAGTCGGAGTCGGCGCCCCCCCTCCGGCCTCGGCGCGGCCGGCGAAATCCAGATCCGCCAGGGTGCGCTTCCATTGCAGGGCGACCGCGAGCAAGCCGTCGGGACGATCGCGGTAGGAAACCCTAACAAACACCTGCTTGGAGAGCTCGAACACCTGCGCTCCGGCCTGCCGCGCCGCGTCGATGAGCGCGGGCTCGTTTTCGCCGAGGAACCAGTCGGGGCCGCAGTACAGCTCGCGGGGCTTCACGCCGGCTTCCAGCGCGCGCTTCAGCTCGCGGTAGCCTTCGATCAGGAACAAGCCGGCCTCGTCGCGCGGCCGGCGGTCGCGCAGCTTCACGAGCTGCTTCAGGCGCGGATTCTGGAGGCTGGTGATACGCTCGGCAGACATTCAGCCGCAAAAAGGCGCAAAAGGCACAAAAAGTCAGTCTGGAACTGTTTTGCGCTTTTTGTGCATCTTTGCGGCTATCCTTCCTTTTGTGCCCCCAAAAAAGTTCAACGACCATCCTTTCGCTTACCACCAGGAGCTGGAGCTGGAGATCACCACTCTCACCAACCTGGGTGTCGGCTTGGGCCGCGTGCGCCTAGAACCGGCGGGTGGGCCTGCCCTCCGTAGCCCCGCGGAGCGGGGCGAAGGATGGGTCGTGATGGTGCCCTTCGCCCTGCCCGGCGAGCGCGTGCGAGCGCGGGTATTCCGGAATCACCAGAACTATTCCGAGACCGATCTCGTCGAAGTGTTGATGCCGTCCCCGCACCGGATCGCGCCGCGCTGTCCGCTCTTCGGCCGTTGCGGCGGCTGTCAGTATCAGAACCTTGCCTACGCCGAGCAGCTGCGCTGGAAACAGCGCCAAGTACGCGAATTGCTGCAGCACCTCGCCGGCCTCGACTTCGCCGTCACGCCGGTCATTGGCTCACCGCGCGAGTTTGGCTACCGGTCCAAGATCACGCCGCATTTTAATTGCGGATTGTGGAAACCGGATACCGGAAAGGACGAAAACCCGTCCGTCGGATTTCTCCGGCAAGGCTCACGACACGATATTGTGGACGTGCCGAGGTGCGAAATCGCGACCGAAGCTATCAATCAAGCGCTCGTGGATATTCGCACCGACGTACGTTCCCGACTGAAGGCCGGTGAATTCAAACGAGGTGCGACTCTCCTGCTGCGCCAGGCGGTGGAAGGCGTGATCACCGATTATGATGCGGTGATCACCGAAGA
>JBEKWG010000038.1:0-16487 GCA_049513315.1 Opitutaceae bacterium | reverse complement strand
ACCATCGGCCGCAGCCCGAGGCCGATGAAAACCTGCGTCTGATGCGGGTGATCGACGAAACGCACTTTGCGTATCCGTTCTTCGGCAGCCGGCAGATGACGCGCTGGCTGCGCGGGCAGGGCTACCGGGTCAACCGCAAGCGGGTGCAGCGCTTGATGCGCCAGATGGGGCTGGAGGCGATCTACCGAAACCGAGCCTCTCGCGAGCGCAGCCCGGCCATCGGGTATATCCGTGACCATCGAACATGTTCCCGACCACGCTCGGCTCAAAGGACCCGGCTTCCGCGCACCAACCTTGCTCGCGCTTCCGTTGGATTATCTCCTCCGGTCACTCGCTGCAAAAACCGAGGCGCGGTTCTGCCCAAACTGGCTCCGAGCCTCGCTGGTTTCCGCACACCGTCACCTCAAAACCAACGACCCTGCAGGACCACGTTCTGGCAAAAAACGGGTGCGTTCAGCTATCACGGACAGCAAAAAAAGTGCGGCTGCGATTGAGCCCGGGCTGCGCTGCGTCTATTCTGCCGCCGGCTTGGCCGCGGTCGAAGGCCCAAAGCTCATTGGCTGGCGAACCCGCACGTAGGTGGGCACGCCGTGTCGGGTAGGCGGCGCATAACGCAAGTGCTCCACCGTCAACAGGGCGCTCATAGCGACGGTGTCATTGTCGGCCTTCACGATCCGTGGAGCCCGGACTTCGCCGTGTGAATCGATGTAGTATTCGATGACGCATTGGCCGGCGGCGGGCCGGCCAGCCGGATCGGTCATCACCATGATCTTCCCCTCGCGCAGCTCGACCGGGTGGTCCAGCTCGGCGGGCTTGGCGCGGCGGTAAACGAAGGGGTCCTTGGAGTTTTCGTAGAACCGGCGTTCACTCGCACCTATTGTCGAAGAACCGTAGGGAAGGACCCCGCTACCGTCGAAGTAGGCCCGCTGAACGGGATCGTAGAAACTCACGTAGATTTCAGCGGAAGCCTGCACGGCTTTCCCCTTGGCGAGGGCCGGTAAAAACTTCGCCTTCTGCACGAGTTCCTCGGCTCTGGCGAGCAGCTCATAATGGGAGGCCTCCAAAGCGAGATAGTCGACGACTGCTCCCTTCTCGTTCACGGTGACCTGAAACTTGACGTAAGGGTTCTCGATCGCCAGCGACTGCAGGTTCGCCGGGATCACCGTTTCAATGGAACTGAGGAGCTGGAGTGGGCGGATGTCGGAATCGCCAGCTTGCAGACCAGGCGTCAGCGGGAGGGCGAAGATCAGGAGCAACGCGACGATGAATGAGATTCTCGTCATGGTATTCAGCATAACACTGAAACGTCCGTTTCCACATCAAATATCCCCCCGGGTTCCGAAACATGAGAATCCATTCGACGTCTTTCTTAATCACCGCGTCAGGCTCATGGGGCTTGCCGAGAAACCTGACCCTCTCCCCTGAAACGGGAGTGGCCTTGTGTGAGGCTTCCGGTTCGCGTGATTCTGGGCTCGGAGGTGAATCACCAAGGAAGCGGGCGGCTTCGCAGCTCGTTCTGCCATAACTGACGCAAAGTGGCGATCGTGGCTGCCGGTAGTGGCTCCTGGGCAGCCGAGACGTTGGCGTGCAGTTGGGTGATGTCTTTCGCCCCCGGAATGACGGTGGAGACCTCCGGGTGGGCCAAAACAAATCTCAGCGCTGCTTGCGGCATCGAGACTCCCGCCGGAAGAAGCGCCCGCACCTGTTCCACGAGACCGGCCCTTCGTTCGATCACACTGCGAGGCCAACGGTTGCGGATGCCCTCAAACGTGCTGGTGCGGTCGTACTTGCCCGAGAGCCATCCGGAATCAAGGGGTACTTTCACGATAAGGCCGACTCCGCGGGCAGCGGCGCCTGCGAAAGCAAAACGAGGCTCTTGATGAAAAATATTGAACAGCACTTCGGCAGCCCGACTGGGTGTCGATTCCGTCATGGTGCGGAGCTCGTGGCTCCAGTCCATCGAGGCGCCGAACGCGCGGAGCTTGCCTTCGCGCTGCAACATTAAAAGTTCGCCGTAAAGATCGGCGGCCTGTGCGCCGTCGAGCCGATCGGCCGGCGGATTGTGCAGCAGCAACACCTCCACATGGTCGGTTTGCAGGCGGCGCAGGCTGCCCTCAAGCGAGGGTCGCAGCCTGGCAACCGAGAAATCCTTCGTATGCAGGCCGGTGTGTCCGAACTTGGTGCAGATCACGGCCTCGCGGCGCCGCCCGCGCAGTGCCTGCCCGAGCAATTGCTCGCTGGCGCCGTCGCCGTAGCCGGGCGCGGTGTCGAAGAAATTGCAGCCCGCATCGAGCGCCGCATGCACAAGCCGGATCGATTCGGTTTCGTCCGGGCCGCCCTGGAGCGGATTATTGAGCAGCCAGGCGCCGAAGCCGATGGAGCTGACGCGAAGGCCGGTATTACCGAACAAGCGCTGTTGCATAAATTGAATGCGTTGCGGCAATGCGACAGCATCAGTGACCTTGGCCGCTACCTCTTGCCAAGAGTCGCCGGGACGTAGACGAGCTCAATGCCGTCTCCGGTGCCCAAGTTTCGGGAATACTGCTTGTGTATTGCGTCGTTCCAGTGCTCATGGACTCCAAGGCTCTTGAGGCGCGTCCCATCTCGCTCCGGGTCGTAGACGCTGCCGGAGGGCGGCGCCTCGGCGCGCGCCGCCTCGTGGAGGTAGTTGTCGCAATATGCGAGGTCGACGAGGTTGGGCCACTCGCTCCTCAAGAAATCGATCCCGACTGAGTCGATGGCGACACCGTCCTGCGACAGTAAGACGCTCGAGGGCCAAGTGCCGTCAAACGGTGACATGTTCCACCGAAAGTGGGGCGGACCGTTCACGAGATCATCGGCATAGAGGGCATCGATCAGGAAAAGAACCGCCTTCGCGCCCATGTCCTTGTGCCCCATGAAGTCCACGAACGTCAGGTGCGACGGACTTCCGTCGCGCTTCTGCTCGAAGTAATCGTGGAAGTTCTTCCGCCAATCGGGTTGGATGCTCGTCGCGCCGTACCAGTTCTTCGCACAGAGTGTCACACCCTGGCTGACGTGGCCCTTGAGGATGGCCATGTCCACGGCGTAGGTAGCCTCGACCAGGCAGGAAGCGAGTCCCGTGGCGAGCTTGGTGTCAACGGAGTATAAGATCGCGCCGTCCACGTAGGTCGCCTTGATCCGGCCGTCGCCGCCCGCGTTGTCCACAAAGCGCACGCCCGGGAAGACGGCGTGGCTCTTCTGGTAGACGTCGTCGGTGATGTAGCGGCTCGTGTCGAAGACCGTGATGTCAGCCTCCGGCACGCCCCCGCTGTTCACGAGCGTTTTTAGCAGCGCAAGAACGAGGTGGGGCGAAGCGTTGATCTCGGCCGTCGAGGCGTGGCTTGACGCGTTGTTCTCGTTGATCTTGATCGCGACCTTCTCGCTCTTGCGGTAGCCGACATCCCCGCGGCCTGATCTCCGGTTGAAAGCCCGGAAAAGCGCGTCCCATGCGGCCGCATCGCTCGCCGTGTCGGAGAGCCGGCGGATGCCATTCGACACCAGTCCGTCGACGGCGGCCTGATCGTTGAAGCGGTCTTCCCACCAGTTCCCTGTCTGGCCATCCCAAGAGGCCGCCTTCGGGTCGTACGTCCAGACGACGCGGCCCGGCCGCACACCGCGCGGCGTGCCAAACGGATGATTTGCCCCGTCCGCCGGCGCCCAGGCGGTGGCTGGCTTTGGAGGTGGCGCGACGGGTGGAGCCGCTTCGGCCGCCGGCCGGAAGTCGATCGAGTCGAGGTTCATGTTGCCGTTGGCTTCGATCTTCAGCGTCAGCACATGCCGGCCCGCCGGAAGCGACACGGTCGCTGCGTTGGTCAGGAGGGCCCAGTGGTGCCACTGTCGCCAGGCGAGCGGGTCCTTCGGGTCGTTCGTCGAGGGGATCTCGATGGTCGCAAGGCGCTGGTCGCCATCAAGTGTCAGACTGATCGATCCATTGCTGTTCGACGTGTACGGGATCGACAGGGCGTATGCCCCGGCCTTCTTCACGTCGACCGTGTAGTTGATCCACTCGCCCACCGCCGTCCAGCCGACGTAGAGCAAACGCATGGGCGGCTGGTAGCGGTTGAACGGGTTGTCGTCGATGCCGCCGCCCTTGGTGTACGATATGTCAACGGCCTCGTGCATGCGGAATTCGTTCAGCGGGTCTCCATTGGCCGGATTGAGCGTGCCGCTGCCGCTATTGACGGTATCGCTGTCATGATAAGCGACTCCCTCCCCGCCGAGGTCGTAGTATGCGCACTTCACCCTTCCGGGGATGACCGCGGGCCCGGCGAAGGTGCCGTCCGCGAACGGCCTGCCCTTGTACTTGGCAAGCCAGGAGTCGCCTGCGCCAGGTTGGTCGCCCGCTCTCGCGGGCGCCAGCATCAGCAGCGAGCCGGCAAGAATGAATCCCGGTACACGACTGTGGGTCAATGCGGACAAAAATCCGGATTGAGCGCACAGGGGTTCAAAAAAGAAGCCGGTCATATTCATAAAATAAAACGTCAATTTTAACCAACATTATCCCTCCAGACTCTCATGCCGTGTCGCTCCCAAGAGTGACACCAGTCAGCAGGCCGGCGCAAATCCAGCCGTTTATCAATGGTCGCCGTCATAATATTATCGTGATCACCGCATCCGCAGGCAGGGTATATCTGATGGCTTTCCCCTCCACCCACAGCTGCATGGGCTGATCACAATTTCTTGCATTGTAAACGACCACGGCGATTTTTCCGTCCGGATTAATAAAACCGCCGGCGAGCAAATTATCATTGTTCGAGGTGCAGGCGATCCGCTTGGCGCCCGGCTTGATAAACCGGGAGAATTGTCCGAACACATAATGCGGCGGATTGAAGACCAGCTCCCCCGTCGCCAGATCCGTGGTGATGATGTTCGATCCCGATGCGCCCCCAACATGACGGGGACCTCCGGTTTGATCGAGCAGCAGGTTCCAGAACACCCACCCGTTGGTCCAGTTGTTCAGATCCATGATCATGCTCTTTGCCAGACGCCTTGCCGATGCCCAAGATCCGTTCATTCCTCCCTCTGTGTAGATGAGTTTCTTATCCGGGAAGGCGTCGTGGACAATGCGGACATTCTCATAGTGGTCTCCAATGTACCAGTGAAAGGCCGTTCCCCAGATATAGCGCGAGGCCTCGGGATCCTCATAGGCAACTTGGGCGCGTTGATACATGATTCCCCGGTTGTGGTCCCAGATCATGACCTTAACATCGCCCAATCCGCTGTTATGCAGGGCCGGCCCCAAGTGATCGCGGACAAAGTCGCGCTCCTCCGCCGCGGTAAAGATGCATGATTCCCAGACCTGGGTCGCCATCGCTTCGTTTTGCACGGTCAGGCCCCAGATGGGAATTCCCGCCGCCTCGTAGGCCTTGACATATTTGACGAAATATTCGGCCCAGGTCTGGGCGTACTCGGCCTTCAATTTGCCGCCATGCAGCATGTCATTGTTCGTCTTCATCCAGGCGGGCGGACTCCACGGCGACGCGAAGATCTTTATGTTCCCTTTCGCAACGGCCAGCGCCCGCTTGATGAAGGGAATCCGGCATTTCTCATCGTGTTCGACCGTGAAGTGTTTCAGCCCGGTGTCGCCGGCAACGTCATCATACGTGTACATTTCATCCGAAAAGTCGCAGCTGTGGATGGTGGTGCGACATAACGTGTAAGCGTTGCCCTCGACAGGATCGAAACATGCCTTCAGGAATTGCTCCTGCGACTTCCCGGGCAATTTGGCAAAGGTCACCGCAGCCGCATCGGTAAATGCCCCGCCGAAACCCTCGATGGTCTGAAACGTTTTGTTAACGTCTATCATCACGGTCGGGTAGTCTTCATCAGGCTGCTCAAGAGGCGCGAAGGCGCCGAAACCCAGGTCATGAAGCAACTCGTGCGTGGATTCGGCGGTGATAAACGCCTGGGCCTCCTTATAATCCCGTTGCTGACCATAGATGGTGGTCGTGGCGAAGATGCTACTCTGAACGAAAAACGCGGCGACAACTCCTGCGTTGGATGATATTCTGGTAATTTTCATAGCGTTTGGTGGGGTATAATTGGCGGGTTGCGTTTGCTTCGCAGCAAACCGTGATTCTTTCTGCGCAGATTAAGATTTGGGAACACGAGCGAAAACGCGGACATAATCGATATAGAGCGTCTGGGGAAACACCGTGCTCGCGTCGGGATTACCGGGCCAGCCGCCGCCCACCGCGAGATTCAACAGGAGAAAGAACGCCCGGTCGTTGAAGACCCATTTGGCGTTGGCAGGCAGCTTGGCGGGAGTGCAGACGTGATAGACATGATCGTCGACGGACCACTCGATCAGGTCAGGAGACCAATCGATGGCGAAGGTATGGTAACCGTCGCTGAACGCGTGGTCCGCTGGCAATGAGTAGGTGCCCTGAAGCGGCCTGCTGCCAGAGTAACCGGGGCCATGGAGCGAGCCGTGGATCGTCCCGAGCCGGTGTCCAAGGTTTTCCATGATATCGATTTCCCCGCAGGCAGGCCAGCCAACGATCCCAAAATTACCGCCGATCATCCAGCACGCGGACCAAATTCCGCGACCGCGGGGCAGTTTCATGCGGACTTCGACGCGGCCATACGTCGTCGCAAACTCTCCCTGGGTTTTGAGGCGCGCGGAAGTATAGCCGCCCGTGGCGGTGCGGACTGCGCGAATTGCCAGTGCCTTGCCGTCCGTAGCGTCAGGATCAACCACGATGCGAGAATTTTCCCGTGCGGCGGTATAGACCTCGAGTTCCCGGTTGCCCCAGCCACCGCCGCCCAAATCGTAGTTCCACTTCATCGGATCAGGGCCTGTGCCTTCCGGTTGGTTGAACTCATCGCTCCAGACAGGCGCCGGGGTCGCGGCAGCCAGATGTCCGGTCACAGCAAGACCCAAACCGATGAGAAAACAAAAGGCTGATTTCATATGGAAAGACAGCGGAAGTTCGGACGGCCGGGTAGTGGAACTGGTCGAAATCGGCGGGCACGCACAAGTGCAAGGAAGGCCAGGGCCATGACGAACCACCCTTCCATCGCGCCGCCGCCGCCCCCCCCACCGGACGAGGAGGGCGGAACGGGCGCGGAGTTTACCGTCAGTGTGGCCACGCTGCTGGTCACAGTGCCGGAGTTGTTGATAACGGTGACGGTGTAACTGCCGGCATCGGTCGTTTGCACGTTCGCCAAGCTCAAGCGGGCACCTGTGGCGCCGCTGAGCGCGGTGCCGTTGAGGTACCATTGGTAGCTCGGCGCCGGCTTGCCCGATGCCGTCACGGAAAACTGGACATTGGCGCCGACAGTGACCGTCTGGCTTTGCGGCTGTGTCGTGATGAGAGGAGCAGCGGGGAATATGCCCAGGCGGATGGTATGGTTATTGGTGTCGGCAACATAGATGTTGCCAGTGTTGTCCACCGCTATGCCGGTGGGAAAATTGAAGCGGGCGGCGACGCCCACACCGTCGGCAATCCCGCTGGATCCGGCCATTCCGGCGATGGTGCTGACCACGCCGGACGGGGTGATTCCACGGAGGGTATGGTTATCGGTATCGGCGACGTAAAGATTGCCGGCGTCGTCCACGGCCACAGAGGAGGGATAGTAAAACAGCGCTTGGCTGGCAGGGCCGTCGTCGCTCCCGATGCTGCCAGCCAGTCCGGCCACGGTGGTCACGGCGCTGGTCGAGGTGACGACTTTGCGGATGGTGTCGTTATTGGTATCGGTCACATAGAGATTGCCGGCGCCATCCAGAGTCAGTCCCTGAGGCCCGTAGAAGCGGGCGGCGGTGCCGGTCCCGTCGGCGGTGCCGCTGACCCCGGCCATCCCGGCAATGGTGCTGACCACGCCGGAGGAAGTGACTTTACGGATGGTGTGGTTCAGGGTGTCGGCGACGTAGAGATTGCCGGCGGTATCTGTCACGATGCCCGACGGGCCGTTGAATCGGGCGGCGGTCCGCGGGCCGTCGGCGCTGCCGCTGGTGCCGGCCTGTCCAGCCAGCGTCGTTACCATCCCCGCCGACGTGATCACGCGGATTGTGTCATTGTCGGTATCGCTGACATAGACGCTGCCGGCGCTGTCGACAGCCACACCGGAGGGATGATTGAACTGGGCGGCGGTGCCCGTGCCGTCAGCGCTTCCGCTGCTCCCGGCCTTTCCGGCCAGCGTCGTCACCACTCCAGCCGGTGTGATTTTCCGGACTGTATGGTTGTTCGTGTCGGCGACATACACGTTGCCGGCGCTATCGACAGCGACATCGCAGGGATGATTGAACTGGGCGGCGGAGCCGGTGCCGTTGGCGCTGCCGCTTGTTCCGGCCTGCCCCGCCAGCGTGCTGACGGTCAGCAGGGCATAAACCCGGACATAGTCGACGTAGAGAGTCTGAGGAAAGGCGGTTGTGGCGTCGGGATTGCCCGGCCAGCTTCCGCCCACCGCAAGATTCAGGAGCAGGAAGAACGGCGCGCCGTTGAAGACCCAGCGAGTGCCGGGCGGGATCGTCGCAAGGGTGCAGGTGAAGTAGACATGACCGTCGACGGACCACTCGATCAAGTCAGGCGACCAGTCGACGGCAAAGACGTGATAGTCGTCGCTGAAAAGCTGGCCGTTGGGCAGCGTGTAAGCGCCCTGCAGACCTTGCGCGCCGGAGTAACCGGGTCCATGCAAGGTGCCGTAAACCCGCGTGGGATCCTGGCCCAAGTTCTCCATGATGTCGATCTCACCGCAGGCCGGCCAGCCCACGGCACCGATGTTGTCCCCCAGCATCCAGAAGGCGGGCCAGAGGCCGTCGCCGATAGGCAATTTGAGCCTGGCCTCGATCCGACCGTAGGCGGTCGTGAACAGCCCCTGGGTCTTGAGACGCGCGGAGGTGTAGCCCCCTGCCGCGGTGCGGACTGCGATAATGGCGAGCGCCTTGCCGTCCGTGGCGTCAGGATCAGCTACAACGGCGGAATTTTCCCGTGCGTCGGTGTACACCTCGAGTTCCTGATTGCCCCAGCCACTGCCGCCCAAATCGTAGTTCCACTTCGTCGGATCAGGGCCTGTGCCCACCGGTTGGTTGAACTCATCGCTCCAGATGAGCGCCGGAGGCGCGGCAGCCAGATGCCCGGTCGCGGCAAGACCCGAGCCAAGAAGAAAGAAGGGAACAAATTTCACAGGGAAAGGCTGCTAAAATTGCAAACGGCGGGAGGTCAGCCGGCCTGATAGCGAAACCAGCCGAAATCGGCGGGCGCGCTGGTGTCACCCGCGTCTTGCCGCGCACGGGCTGGTTTGAGCCGGGTCATTTGGCCTGCGGTACGGCCGGGCGGTAGAATTCGCGGATGATCGCGGCGAAGGAGGGCTTGGGATTGCGCTCTTCATCAAACACCCCCCAATGCTTTTCGACGACGCCCGGGCCGGTGGCGCGCCCACCGCCCTTCCACGATTCGTCGAACGCCTCGAACAGCAGCGTCACGACCTTGCGGCGGCTCACCCATTGGTAGTGTTGCCGCAGATAGTTCTCCTGCGCGGCGACGGACACCTCGCCCTTCATCAGCGCCCCTTCCTCGCCAGGCCCTTTCTTGCTGGCGTCATATTTGGTGGCCCAGCCCGTCTCGCCCAAGATGATCTGCTTGCCGGGATGAAATTCCGCCGCGCTGTCGTAGATTTTTTCGGTCCACGCCATGGCCTCGTCCAACTGACGTCCGTTCCACAGCGCATAACAGTGCAGCGTAATGAAATCGACCTCGGCGGCGACGGGCTTCGACGCCTCCTTGTTCCAGAAATTGTAGTCGTCGGCGGTGGTGACCGGCTGGGTGATCGCACGGCGCGCCTCCCGGATGCAGTCAATGACAAGCGATGGTTCGCACCGGTGGTCGGACCAATCGACCATGGTCTCGTTGCCGATGCTGACCGCGACGACGATGTCACGGTATTGGTTGGCGAGCCGGATGACGCCATCGATCTGGGTGCGATTGTCCGTGCGGCCGGCCGTGTCCTTTTCCGGCACGATCCAAGCGCCCAGAATCACGCGCATGGGCAACTGGTGGCGGCGGATGAGCTTCAGCGTCGTCTCCGCCACGGGCGAAAAGTCATACATGCGGACGAGCTGCCAGTAATGGTTGACCAGATGCAGGTCCTCCAGCACCTGCGCCTCGCCCGGATAACTCTCCCCCGGCGCCTGCCCGGGCCGGAATGGGCTGAAGCAAATGCCATTACCAATCCACTTGCCATCCAGTTCCGCTTGAAACGGTCGCGCGCCGCCCGGCAGTGTCGCTGCGGGCGCAACGGCAGGGGCCGCGGCATCCGCGGCATGGGCCGGCGCACAGAGGAGCAGACCGATGAGCATGCCGCAGCCGAGCCGGTGGATCGCCAGTTCAGAAAAAATCGCGTGAGGGATGACGCTGGAGGATGGTTGCATGCAAGTGCTGGTGTTGCGCGGCCCGGCGCATGACCGGGCCGCAGTGTGGCCTAACCTATCTGCGCGCCGCACCCACGTAGGTCTGGATGGCATGGGCCGGGATGCGGCAGGTGATCGACTCTCCCTCAACCGAGAGGTCAAAATCGACCGGAGCGTCGGTCGCGTTCAACACCACCGCCACGACCGCACCGTCGGGATTCACAAAAGCGACCGACTCCAGGGATTTTGGTCCGCCGGTGGAAACGATGCGGCGCGCCCCCGGTCGCACGAAGCGGCTGAACTGGCCGATGTAGTAGAACGAACTCTGGTAGCGCACCTCTCCGCGCTTGGTGTCGACGAGCACGGGCGCGTCGCAGAAATTGCCCACGTGGTTGGGGCCGCCCTGGGCATCGAGCGCGATGTTCCAGTCCATCCAGCCGCAGACCCAGTTGCGGAAATCGCCTATCATGTTGTGCGCGTAACGTTCGCCATGGTCCCACTGACCGGGCTTCGCACCACCTTCGCAACAGCCTTCCGTGAAAAGGATGTACTTGTCCGGATAGGCGGCATGCACGCGGGAGGAAGCGGCGAAATCCTCGCTCACATACCAGTGCAGCGCCGCCCCCCATAAGTAGCGCGCGGAGGCAGGGTCGCCAAAGACCGCCGCGGCGCGTGCCTCGAGGCGGTCGCGGTTGTGGTCCCAAGCGAGCAGGTGCACGCCGCCGAGTCCGGCCTTGGCGAGTGCCGGGCCGAGGTGATCGCGCACGAAATCGCGCTCCTCTTCCGGCGAGTAGAGGCAGGACTCCCAGGTCTGCTTCGCTTCGGGCTCGTTCTGCACGGTCAGCGCCCAGACGGGGATTTTCTCCTCGGTCTCCATCGTCTGGACAAAGCGCACAAAATAGTTCGCCCAGGAGGGGCGGAATTCGGCAAGAAGTGAACCACCGTCGTCCATGCGCCGGTTGGTCTTCATCCAGGCGGGCGGACTCCACGGTGAAGCGAGCAGGTGAAAGCGGTCCCGACCGGCGGTTTTCTGCGCGTCGTGAATGAGCGGGAGGACCCAGCGGCGCATGGGCTCGAGGGTGAAAAAGACCAGAGCGTAGTCACCAAAGGTCTCGTCGAGCGCCCAGATGTGGAGTGAAAAGTCACAACTATTGATATGCGTGCGAGCGAGCGTGTAGCCGATGCCCTCGCTAGGGTCGTAGTAACGGCGGATGACCTCGAGGCGCTTGTCGGCGGGCAGCTGCGCCAGCTCCCAAGCCGCCGACTCGGTGAGCGCGCCGCCAAAGCCGACCATCTCCTGGCAGCGCTGCTGCAGGTCGCAGGCGATCGTGTCCGCAGCAGAGGCGGAGGCGGCAGGCGCGGCGGCCGGTGCCGCCAGCGGGGTGAGGACGTGGCCGTTGTCGCGGGCGGTCTCAATCAGAGACCAGACGCGACCCGTCGTCGGTGCGGTTGCGGCGGAGAGCGTCATGGGAATGCACCCCGCGAGGAACGCGGCACGGATGCACAATCGTTTTTCGGGCATAAGGGACCCTTCCCTTTCTCAGGCGGTCGCCGCTCCCGCGGCCGCAGCCGATCCTTTGCGTGCGGCCAGATCCTGTTCGATCGTTTTCACGTTCGCCTCGGTGAGGGGATAGAAGAAAATGGCCAGACCGCCCAAAATGGCGAAGACGGCGGGGCCGATGCTGAACATCAGATCGATGCCCATAAGGGTCCGCGCACTTTCGGCCACGTTCGCCACAAACCCGTAGTAATCGAGCATCCATCCCGCCAGTGCGGCACCGAGGGCGAGGCCGATTTTCTGCGAGAAGACCGACGCGGAAAACACCAGTCCGGTGGTCCGGCGGCCGAATTTCCATTCGCCGTAGTCGGCGGTATCGGCGTACATCGACCACAGGATCGCCGGCGTCGGGCCGACGACAAAGCTGGCGAGAATGTTCAGCACGTAGAGCAGCCAAAGCGCCTGCGGATCGACGAAGTAGAAGCTGGCCATGATCAGGGCATTGAGAACGGTCAGCCAGAGCAAGAGCGACCGGCGCTCGAAGAAGCGCACAAACAGCTTGGTCGAAGCCACACCGCCGATGAAGGCCAGCGAGCCGATCGCCATATAGAGCGCCACCTTGCTTTCGTTGCGAACCGCGTACTTGAAATAATAGATGATCGAAGCCCCGCGCATCGCCGTGTTCGTCAGGACGAACACGGCGGAAAAGAAGAGGACGACCCACGGCCGGTTCCGAAGCAGAGTCGCCAAGTCGCGGCGCAGCGAACTGGCCTGATGGGCCGGCGGCTGCACCCGCTCACGGGTCATGGCAAACGTGTACAGGAACATCGCCACCGAAATGACCGAGAAAAGCAGCATGGTGTAACGAAACCCGGTCGCCTCGTTGCCGCCGCCGAGAAAGTCTTTCAGCTTCACCACGGTCAGCCCGATCAGGAACTGCGCGCTGAAGGCGCACATGAAGCGGTAAGTCGAGAGCGAGGTGCGCTCTTCCGAGGATGGCGACATCACGCCCATCAGGGCCGAGTACGGAATATTGATGGCGGTGTAGGCGACCCACATGAGACCATAGGTCACATAGGCATACACCAGTTTGCCGTGCTGCGTCAGGGACGGGTTGACAAACATGAGGAAGCCGAGGAGGCCATAGGGCAGCGCGCCCCACAGGATAAAGGGCCGGAACTTGCCCCAGCGGGAATTCGTGCGGTCCGCAATCATCCCCACCAGCGGATCCATGATGGCATCAAAGATCCGGATCACGAGGAACATCGTGCCCACCGCGGCCGCCGGGAGGCCGAAGACGTCGGTGTAGTAGAAGAGGAGAAAGAGATTGAAGAACTGAAAGAAAAAATTCGAGGCGGTGTCACCGAGACCGTACGCGATTTTTTCCCGGACAGTGAGATGGCTGTTGGTCGAGAGCATGGGATGGGGGGCGTGGGCGAACGGGACCGTTGGTTTGTTCATTCGGGATAAAAGGCGGCTTCACTCATCTTCGGCACACGCGCGGTTGGCTACTTCGCTTACTGATCACTCTGTTTCTCCATCTGATCGTAGAAGGCCTTCAGGACGTCGAAGGCTTTTTTCTTGATGCCGTTTTCACCGATCAGCCCTTTCCGATTCCAGCCGTCCTGGATGTTGGGCAACAGACGGCGGGGCGAGCGGAAATCGCAGAGAATCCAAGGAGTCACACCCCGGAACTGGGGGATTTTTTGCAGCATGGGCAGAGTCTGGCGATAAAGGTCCTCTTGGTATTCCTCGCTGAAGCGCGTCAGCCTGTCAGCATGAAATCCCTGCAGCGCGCCGCCGCCAAATTCGCTGATCACCACCGGCTTTTGATACTTGATCGACCACTTGATCCGGCCGCATTTATCCGGCAGCCCATCGTACCATCCGACATATTCATTGAAGCTCACCATGTCGGTAAACTCGCCCAAGGGATCGTCCACAACCCTTACGTCCGAATCGCTCGTCGTGCCGTGGACCTCCATGGCGGCCGAGACCAACCGGGTATCATCCAGCGATCGGGCGAGGCCAATCAGAGTTTCCAGAAACTGGTTCCGGACCGCGCTGATCGGTGTTTCGTTGGCTACCGACCAGACAATAACGCTGGCGCGGTTCTTGTCCCGTTCGATCAACTCCGTAAGCTGGTTCTGGGCATTCTCCAGTGTCGCGAGGTTGTCCCAAAGGATGGTCCAGTAGACGGGAATCTCCTCCCAGACCATGATGCCCATCTGGTCGGCGATCCGGGCCATGTACTCACTGTGCGGGTAATGGGCGAGGCGGACGAAATTGCAGTTCAACTCCTTCGCCCAAGTCAGCAGCATGCGCGCCTCCTCTTCCGAGCCCGCCCGACCGCCTCGCAAGGGGTCCTCCTCGTGGATGGAAACGCCTCGCAGGAAAACGGGGCGGCCGTTTAGCAGGATATCGGTCCCTCGCACCTCGATGCTGCGAAAACCGATCTGCTCGGCGACCCGGTCGGTGCCGGACGATACCGTCACCTGATAGCGCTTGGGATTCTCCGGCGACCACAAGGTCAGATGGTCGACCGGAAACTCAATGTTGGCCCGACCTGCTTCGTCGGGCACGGTTTCCGCCGCGATCTTCAGTTCAGGGATGTCGACCATCACGGCCTGCCGCTTATGCGTTCCATCCAACTGGACCTTCACCTCGATTACGTTGCGGGTTCCTTTCTTCAGCTGGATGGCATAATCGGCGAGGAACGTCTCCGGTGTCTCGACCAGCAGGACGTCCCGGGTCAGCCCGCCGTAGTTCCACCAGTCGGTGTTAAGCGTAGGAACTCCTTCGCGCCGGCGCTGGTTGTTGACCCGGACGACCAGCGAGTTGCCGGTCTCTTTGACAAGATCGGTGATCTCATACTCGAAGGGCGTGAAGCCGCCGATGTGCTTCCCAAGCTTCCTGCCGTTTAAATAAACATCGGCCTCGTAATTGGCCGCGCCAAAACAGATGAACAGCCGCGCGGCCGGGAGGGACTTTCGAAAATCGAACAACCGCCGATACCAGACCGTCCCTTCGTAATAGAGGAGCTTGTCGTTCTGCGAGTTCCAATCCCGCGGGACGATCAAGGTGGGACTTAGATCAAAGTTATATTCAGCCAGCTCCGTCTTGTCCTTGGGTTGGCGGTCGAGGAAAAAACCGCCGGCTGGATCGGGCACCTGGTCGTAAGGCTGGTAGCGATAGTCAAAGTAACCGACATCGTAGGGATCGATAATATAGTTCCATTTCCCGTCCAGGCTCATGCCTTGCCTGGCCTGGACGTTCATCATGGCCTGCCGGGCCTGCAGGGACAGGGCCAGAAGAAGAAAGCAGAGGAACGATCTGGTC
Organism: Opitutaceae bacterium; assembly: GCA_049513315.1. Taxonomy (GTDB): domain Bacteria; phylum Verrucomicrobiota; class Verrucomicrobiia; order Opitutales; family Opitutaceae; genus Fen-1467. The sequence goes on along the minus strand of JBEKWG010000038.1, from coordinate 1,281 downwards.
TTCATTCGGGAAATGCCGTGCAAACTGTGGTATCCGAAATTCTAGTCGCCGCCTTCATCGAAGACCGACCGCATCGGTGGATTAGGTGCCTGTGGTCAATCAGCCGGTACAGGACATTACCTGGTCTTGGGATAAAAGCGCGCACCGGATATGCACCAGTGCGCGCGTGCTAACCCCCTAAGCTTAAATATGATTAGAATTTACAGGCAAACTCCAGCCGCATGGAAAGCGGCGTGCAGTGGATAATGCCGTGGCGTCTTTGCTATTCCAGTCTGTGCCGCTCAGAATCTGATGCCATACTCGATCCTGGCCGTGAGCGGCGTGGAATAGATCAGACCGTATAACTTTTGATCGTTGAGAAGGTTGTTCACGTTGAGCTGGACGAACTGATTATGTCCCCAGCGTTTCCACTCGTATTTCGCGAAAAGATTAAGGAGCAACTGGGATGGCGAATAGGCGATGATCGGCTGGCCGGCGGTGTTGATCTCGGTCTGGCCGGATCCATGGGTGACGCCGGAGTAGAATTCCTCCTGTGAGTGCCAGGTTCCACCTATGCCCACGGTCAGGCCCTTCAGCCGCCCGTCGGTGAACTTGTAATTCGCCCAGAGACTGTAGGCATATTTGGGAGTGTCGTCACCCGGATATACACCGACACTCGTGCGCGTCGAGGTATCCGATGGATTCGCGTAGGCCACGGTCAGGGGTTCATTCATCAGGCCCCAGCTGCCGTTCGGGAAGTACCAGACCGCCCACCTATCCTGCGGGTACGGATACTTCGGCCACTGGCCGAGATTTAACCGCCTGACCGAGGCGTCGACCGACCCCGTGAACACGAATTGCAGATAGTCGTTGGGGGTAAAGAAGATCTGGCCGTCATAGCCCTTGGATTGGTCGATGACCTGCCACGCAGCCGACCCTTTCCCACTAAAGCCGGTGGCGTCCCAAGTTGCATTGTTGGTATTGGGATCGGAGCCCGCGCCATTATAGAGCCAGCCCGGCCAGGCGCCGTTCCAAGTGGAGTTCTGAGTGGCATTGAATACCGCATCCATATAAGCGGCTCCGGTCGGCGTGCTGCAGTTGATATAAATACTGTTGGCGCCAGCGGCCGCATGGGTAATGGGGGAGAGATGGGTGATCGCCCCGGCATTCAGCGCCGCATTCCACGCTGCTGTTACTGTCGGGTCAACCTGAGCAGAACCGCCCTGGCCACTGGGGTTCACTCCGGGCAATCGGGAGTCGGGAGCAAAGAGCGCATTGAACCCGCCAGACAACTCGTAGACA
>JBEKWG010000037.1:0-17323 GCA_049513315.1 Opitutaceae bacterium | reverse complement strand
TCCGGCTCTACACTCAGAACTACAATCAACACGCCACCGCCTTCCGCTGGGTCGCTACTGCCGACGACATCTTGGAAAAACTCCGCAGACTAACGAAAGTTATTTCTGCGACACCACACTAGTTTCTGGAGTTGGCGCCGGCATGATACCACACTGGCCGGTTCCCTCTCAGAGTAGCTCTTGTCATGGCCCGTCAAAAGTGGGCCGATTTTGGCACACTCAACCATGAAAGCGCTCCGCCAGGAAAACCAAAACGCCGCGCAAGTGACTGCGGCGGCGATTTGCTGAAAGCTGGCCCGCCAGCCGTCTTGTCCCGCCGACCTGTCCGCCATAGCTTCCCTGGGCTCCGTAGCCTTGGCGAAGGAGGCAGCGACGGCGGAAGGCTTTCCTCAATCGCTGGGGTGGTTCCGGGCATCTTCCCGTTGCGCAGCGGCAATGCCCGCCTTCGCCAAGCCTACGGCGCGCAGCCTCCGCCTCGCCGATGGATCCCTGCACAACGTCTCGGTAAGCTTATGGCTGGCCTGCCAGCCGTAGGCTCGGCGGAGGCTGGTGGCAAGGCCCGGAATCGAACCGGGGACACAAGGATTTTCAGTCCTCTGCTCTACCAACTGAGCTACCTTGCCGGAGCGAAAGAGGGGCAGCAAATGAAGGGTGCGGATTGACGTCAACGGGATTCCTCCCGAGATCGCCGGTACCAAGCGGCGGGAGATCGGATTTCCAGACATCCAATCATTTTTACAGGAGGTAACGGAGCGAACGGAGGCGAAACCAAGCTGCGAAGCTTTCGGTCTTCGTTTTCTCGGTTGCCTTCTGTTCAAACAACCCGTGGCCGGCAGACCTGATTGAATTCATTCACGACGCCAAGAAGTGCCTCGGCACTGCTTGTCGGAAGCTCGGGTATCCTCATTTCACGCATCACGATTTCGATCTCACCTATCACCTACTCCTCACCACGTCGGCAAGTCCGATCTCTATACGAGCCCATCGTTTATTGCGCACAGGTACCGAGCAAACCTTTCAGAATGGTTCTGGCTCGTGGTAATCGACCATCGCGAAATCACTGAACTCCTCGGGCAGGAGCCTGTGCCAATCTATTCTGAACGTCTCAATCCGCCGCTTCGCCACTTCGCGACGGACGCGACGAATCGTCTTTGGGTGCTTTCCTCGCGCCCAAAAGTCGAAGACCGCGACCCCTTGCAGCTTCGTGCCCTCGCGGGCGGCAGCCGCTAAGCCGGATCCATGCAGTTGAACCATGATTTCTCTCGGTATTCCTGAAACCTTTGGGTGAACAATGTAGGAGCCTGCTTGCAGGCGATCTTTCCTCCTGCAATCGCGAGTAAACTCGCTCCTACAACTACATGAGTCCGGCTAAGATGTCGTAAAGCGTGGAATCCACTGGGAGAGACGCTGGCACGAACTCCGAGCAAAGCCGGCGATAGCCGACCCGTTCCGCCCGCGTGATGAACAGCCTCTCATCGTAGGCGCGGTGTCGCTCCGCCCGGAGCGTTCGGGGTTGCTTGCATCCCCGGTGCAGGGTGATAACCACGCGCTGAGGTTTGCCATGGCGAAAATCCCGGATCATTTTCTCGACGGTCGAAGGTTGTCACGCGCTGCCGGGACCCGGGCCGCTTGATGAATGCCACTCCACAGAAAATCGCTCTGATCACCGGCGCCAACAAGGGCATCGGCTTCGAAGTGGCGCGGCAGCTCGTGGGCCATGGTTTTCAGGTGGTCGTCGGCGCCCGCCGGCCCGACGCCGGACAGAAGGCCGCGGCTGAACTCGCAGGCGGATTCGACAAGCTCACCGCAAGCGGGCAGGCGCAGTTCCTCGAAATCGACATCGCCGATCCGCCCAGCATCACCCGCGCGGCCCGGCAGCTGGCAACGTTGGTCGATCATCTCGATGTGCTGGTGAACAACGCCGGCATCCTCGAAGACGGCAAAGCCACCGCACTCGACGTGGACGCCGGGGTGGTGCGACGCACCTTCGAGACCAACACCCTCGGTCCGTTGCTCGTCACGCAGGCGATGCTGCCGCTGCTGCTCCGGGCGCCCGAAGGCGCGCGCATCATCAATGTTTCCAGCGGCGCCGCTGCTCTCGGTGAGATGGCGAGCTGGGCGCCGGCCTACAGCATCTCCAAAACGGCGCTCAACGCCGTCACCCGCCAGTTCGCCGCCGCCCTGCGCCCGCGCCGCGTTGCGGTCAACTCGGTGTGTCCCGGCTGGGTGCGCACCGACCTGGGCGGTGCCGGCGCCCCGCGCACGGTGCAGCAGGGAGCCGATACCATCGTCTGGCTCGCCACCGAGGCGCCGCTTTCGCTCACCGGCCGTTTTGTCCGCGACCGGAAGGTCATTGGGTGGTGACCGGCAGGCTGGCGTTGCCCTTGGCCGCCCGCGCTAGCGCAGCAGCGAGCGCAGGTCGTCAAGGGAGAGGCGGGCGGCGGCGGCATCGCTGGCTTCAAACACGTCCGCCAGCAGCGCCCGCTTGGCTTCTTGGAGTTGCAGCACGTTCATTCCGAGGCTTGCCGATTCTAACTTGTCAACTAATAGTTGACAAAAGGCTCAGCGCGATGCGGCGATCCGCCGGTCATTAGGGGGCGAGGAGCGAACGCAAATCGGCGAGGGACAACCGGGCGGCGGCGGCATCGCTGGCTTCAAACACGTCCGCCAGCAGCGCACGCTTGGCCTCCTGGAGCTGCAGCACCTTCTCCTCGACGGTCCCGACGCAGATCAACTTGTAGCTCGTGACCACGCGCGTCTGGCCGATGCGGTGGGCCCGGTCGGAGGCCTGCGCCTCCACGGCGGGATTCCACCACGGGTCGAAGTGCACGACGGTGTCGGCCCCGGTCAGATTGAGTCCGGTGCCGCCCGCCTTGAGCGAGACGAGGAATACCGGCACGTCGGACGATTGCTGGAAACGGTCAACCTCCGCCTGCCGGGCGCGGGCGGGCATGGTGCCATCGAGGTAACAGCAGGCCATGCCCTGCGTCTCCAGTTCCGCACGCAGCAGCGCCAGCAGGGAGGTGAACTGGGAAAACACCAGCATGCGATGGCCGTCATCGACCGCCTCTTCCAGCAGCTCACGAAAGGTCTCCAGCTTGGCCGAGGCGAAGTCCGGATCCTCCGCATGCTCCTTCAGCAGCCGCGGATCGCAGCAGATCTGCCGGAGGCGCAGCAGTTGCGTGAGCGCCGCGAGGCGCAGCCGGGCCTCGGCGGCGCCGTCCGCGGCCAGGGAATCGAGTTCGCGCTCGCCGCGCTCCTGCCACTCGCGGTAGAGCGCTGCCTGCATGGGGGGGAGCTCGCAGTAAACGGTCTGCTCAATCTTCGGCGGCAGTTCGGGCGCGACCGCGGCTTTGGTGCGGCGCAAAATGTAGGGCGCGGTCTGGGCGCGCAGCCGCCCGTCAAACCAGGCCTTTTCATCACCGTGCGCCCCGGCTGGTGGGAGCGTGAGGTAGCCGGGCATCAGAAAATCGAACAATGAGCGCAGGTCGTCGAGGCTGTTCTCAATCGGCGTGCCCGTGAGCAGAAAGCGCCCGCGCGCCCGGAGTGCGCGCAGCGCCTGCGCATGCTGCGTGCGGCGGTTCTTGATGTGCTGGGCTTCGTCGCCGATGACGCAGATGAACTCCGCGGATTCAAACAACGCCTGGTCACGCACCAGGGTGCCGTAGGAAGCGATGACGAGGTCGGCTTCGTTGAACGCGGTCACGGAATCCGGCCGCCGGTCGCCGTGATGCGCGATGATCCGCAGCGCGGGCGTGAACCGGGCCGCTTCGCGCCGCCAGTTTTCCACGAGCGAGGCGGGGCAGACGACGAGGCTGGCGCCGCGAAGCGGAGGATCCACGGCGCGAAACACCGCGAACAGTGCCAGCGCCTGCAGGGTTTTGCCCAGGCCCATTTCGTCGGCCAGGACGCCACCGAGCTCGTGGCGGTACAAATGCCACAGCCACGCCACCCCGAGCCGCTGGTAGGGTCGCAGCAGCGCGGCGAGCGGCGGCGGCACGGGCGCCGGCAGGAGTTTCGACAAGTTGCGCAGGGCTTCGCTGCGCGCGCGCCAGGCCGCCGGCGGCTGGAAGGCCGGCGTGAGCGATTCAAGCAGGCCATCGGCCTCGGCCACGCCCGCGCCGGTTATGTGCACCGTCCGGCGGGGGGTCGCACCGGTCGTGGCATCGCCCGACAACCGGCGCTGAGCCTGGGCAAGCCGGTCGAGCATCGCGGTGGGCAGAAGCACGATGTTGCCGGCATCCTCGACGTAGCCCCGTCCGCCCGACAACGCGGCGCGCACGGCCTCCTCGGAGGCCCGCCCGGCCCGCAAGGCCAGCGTGACGTCGTAGCCGCCGGCGGTCTCGACTGCCGCGCAGGTCGCCTCGGCAAGCTGCAGCCGCGCCGTGTTGTGTTCGAAGTTGGGCGTGAATTGCGCACCGTAGTGCTCGCGCAGGCTGGTCCAGTGGGTCGCGAGGAAGTTGAGCGTCTTGTGCCGGTCGCGCAGCCACCACTTGCGGTTCGACGTCTCCAGCACGAAGCCGTGCTGCTTGACCAGCTCAAGTGCTTCGTCGTGGGTCGGGTGTTCGGAGGAGGGAAGGGACATGGCGAGATAATGCTCGCTGCCGTCGACCTTCAACGGGGTGGCGGTGCCGGGTATGCCGGGTTTGGGTCGCAGGATTCTGGGCGGATCCGGCTGGGGCGCGGGCGGGGGGGCCGGGAGTCCTGTTTCCTCGAGGTGCTCGCTTACTCCACTAAGAACCCCGTTGTTCCAGGCGAGCGGTTCCGCCGGGCGGTTGACCCAGAAAAACACCGGCTGATCCTCGGTGACGGAGATGAGTTCACGCAGCTGGGCGCGGGTGAGCTGGAGAAACAGCGGAGATTTTGCCTGTGGACCCGTCTGGTGCTGGAGCCAGGCAAGCGCCGGCAGCAACTCCGGGGCGGGGGCGGGGCCGGAAGCGGACTCGATCTTCACGGCCACGGCGTTGCGCGCAGCCGCTGCCGCGAGATTGGGCGGGAGCAAGACCCGAAGCATGGCGTCAACATTCGGAGTGGCCGCCTCGACGCGAGGTATTTTTTGGCCGGGATGATGCCGTTGGCCGTGGTGGAACCCGCACTCCGTGCGGGTTTCCGCTAGCGGACTCCGGCCAGCCCGCACGGAGTGCGGGCTCCACCTTTCAGTGGCGCCGAGTCTGCTCTCATTTCGAAGGTTGACTGCATCGATCCGGCCTAGGGGATGCGGCGGCGGCATTTCGGAGGCTCAACCACGGGTGGACATGACGCGGCGTCGCAGTATGAATGGCCATGTGAGCCACCGCCTCCGCTGCCTGATCACCACCGGACCGACGCGCGAGCATCTCGACCCGGTGCGGTTCCTGAGCAACGGCTCGAGCGGCAGGATGGGCTACGCGCTGGCCGAGGCCGCCGCGGCGCGCGGGTGGCAGGTTGACGTGGTGAGCGGCCCGGTGGTGCTGCCGCCGCCGGCGGGGGTGAGCGTGCATCATGTGGTATCGGCCGAGCAGATGTTTGGAGTGTGCGAACCGCTTTTCGCATCGTGCGACCTCTTCTTTGCCGTGGCCGCGGTGGCCGATTACCGACCCAAGTTTTTTTCGCAGGAGAAGCTCAGAAAGAGCGGCGGGGAGATGCGGCTCACCCTGGTGCCGACCATTGACATTCTGAGGACACTCGCCGCGCGCAAGCGGCCGGGGCAGATCGTGGTGGGATTCGCCGCCGAGACGCACGACCTTGAGGCTTGCGCGCGGCGCAAGCTGGAGGAAAAAGCGCTCGACTGGATCGTGGCCAACGACGTGAGCCGTCCCGGACTTGGCATGAACGCAGACGACAACGCCGTATTGCTGCTGGGGCGCAGCGGGGAGCGGCTTGCCTTTGGACCGGCGCCAAAATCTGCGGTGGCCGGGTTCATCCTTGGAAACGTGGCGCCGGCATCCGGAACGCGCGGCCCGTAGGAAGTCATCCGGCAGACCCAAGGGGGTCTGGCGCGGGTGGCGCGAGGGAACTTTCGTCTGTAAAGGGCGGAAAAGTTCCCGGATTTTTTTGTTTATCCAGTGCGAAAAACCTGAACCGCAGGTGCTCCGCGGGGTCCATCGGCCCGTGCAATATGCCCAAACCCGCCCGCCCAAGTAAAAACCCGCGCCAATTTGTCGTTGTGAATAAAAGCCCCTTTACATCCCTCCCGCCGGCACCCCTCATGCGCCCCCCACTTTGAGTTTCATGGACAGCAACAGACATCACTTGCAGTACGTCATCCTCCTCTGGGTGGCTCTTGCCATCGGGGGTGGCGCTGCGTTCGCATCGGAGCGCTGGGAAACGCTGCAGGCCATCAATTGGGTGGAGAATCCGCACAACAGCACCAAGGTGGGACCGCGCGGAGAGCTGGGGCCCTACCAGTTCAGGCCATCCACGTGGCGAATGCACACCAAGAAGCCGTTCGCGCTGGCGGTGGAGCGCCAGGCTGCCGACGATGTGGCCGTGCGGCATTACGAGTGGCTCAAGCGCGGCTTGGAAAGCAATGGCATCGAAGCCACGCCCTATAACATCGCGCTGGCGTGGAATGCGGGCCTCGATCAGGTCGTCAACGGTCGCGCGCCGGCGTCGGCCCAAGAGTACGCGTCGCAGGTCAGCAACCTGGTCGAAAACCTGAAGGCGCGCGTGACCGCGAATTCACCCTAGCCGGGGCGACCGTTTGCCGGTGGCATTCCCGGAACCATGACGGGCGTGGAGTCCGGGGCGCCGCCCGGTTACTCCAGAAACGTCGCCTGTTCAGGCCGGCTGGCCTTGCGCTTGGCTTCCTCTTCCTCGGGCGTCGAATTGAGATGCCGCGGCGGGCGCGCCACACGCTTCGCCACCGCCGCCTCGCGTTCAGCCACGAGGCGCTCGGCGATTTCCTGGATCTGCAGTTTGATCCAGTTGTAGGTTTCGCTCCCCTCGCGGTAATCGGCCCTGCCGTAGTGGCCGATGCGGTCGGCATTCCGCAGCGCATCGTTCTGCTTGAATTCATCGAGCCGGTCCGGGTTGTACACACCGTAGGCCTTGCCGCCGCGCTCCTTGACGAGGGAAAAGCAGGGGATGTCGCTCGGACCGTCCGCGATGTAGATCATGTTCGAGAACTGGATGCGCCTGTCCTCGGACGGGATCTTCGCATTCACGTCGAGCACCGGGTCCTTGTTGGTGCCCTTGTTGATCTCGAAGAGCGCCCGCGTCTTGGAGGTGTTGTCGATCATCATGCCGATCTGCGCGATCTCGGCGTCGGCCCCCAGCTCGAACTCCTTTTGCTGAAGAAAGCCCGGCTGGAGCGGGTTTTCGATGAACTCGCAGCCCCAAATGCCGTCGACGTACGGGGCGATGGCGCTGCCGCGGATCATCTCGGCGATGCCGGTGCTGACAATGTAGTGCTCGAGCTGGAGTTCGTGCTTCCGGTATTCCGGGTTCTCGGTCAAAAAGCCTCTGCTTTTTTCGAAGAATTCCGGCAGCCCCTGGTAAAACTTGATCTCGGCGCCGAGTTCATGGAGCACTTTGTTGTTTAGCTTCGGCATCCGCCCGGTGCGCACATAGGTGAGGATGTGGTTCAGGTAGCTGATCTCGCCGGAGATGCGGTAGCCGCGTTTGGCATAGGTCTCGACCAGCTTGTTGGTCTCGGCCCAGAACGTCGCCTCATCGATCCCATAGCGACGGAAGAGCGGCCCCTGCATGTAGCCCGGAATAAGAGTCTTGTCGAAGTCCCAGATGCAGGCGATGATGGACTGAGTGAAGAGCGTCGTAGCCATGGCTGATCGTCACTTGTAGGCGGGGTTCCGCCACATAGCGACTGGTCTTAACCAAGCCGCAGACGGCGGCTGGTGCAATTCGCAAATCTCCACGCCTCTTCCCTCCCTTTCCCTCATGGACACTCTGCCGGACATCGCCCCTTTCCAGCGGCGCCTTGACGAGCTCAGCGCGCAAATGGCGGAGCCGTCGTTCTATGCCAATCCGCGGCATGCCGCCGAGGTGACGCGCGAGCAGCAGAAACTCGCCCAGCTGGTCGCCGACCATCATGCCTTTGAGAAACTTGGACGCGAAATCGCCGAGGCCGAGACGCTGGCCCGGGATCCCGCTGGCGATCCCGCCTTCAAGGAGCTCGCCGCGCAGGAGCTGCCCGGGCTGGCGCGCCGGCGCGCTCTGCTGGCCAGCAGAGTGCTGCTCGCCATGATCCCGCCCGACCCGACCGACTCGCGCAACACCGTCATGGAAATCCGCGCCGGCACGGGCGGCGAGGAGGCGGCGTTGTTCGCCGCCGAACTGGCCCGCCTTTATCAGAGATATGCCGACGCGCACGGTTGGAAGATCGAGCCGTTGGGCAGCAGCGGGAGCGAGCGCGGCGGCTTCAAGGAGGTGAGCTTCCTCATCAGCGGGCAGGACGTTTACCGGCAGCTCAAATTCGAGAGCGGCGTCCACCGCGTGCAGCGCGTACCCGTCACCGAGGCCAGCGGCCGCATTCACACCTCCACCGTCACCGTCGCCGTGCTGCCCGAGGCGGAGGAGGTCGACGTTCACCTCGACCCGCAGGATCTGGAAATCACCGTCCAGCGCGCGAGCGGCCCGGGCGGGCAGGGGGTCAACACCACCGACTCCGCCGTGCGCATCATCCACAAGCCGACGGGCATGATTGTCTTTTGCGCCGACGGCCGCTCGCAGCAGAAAAACAAGGCCAGCGCGCTGGCCGTGCTCCGTTCGCGGCTGCTCAAGCTCCGGGAGGACGAGGAGCGCGCGAAATACTCTGCCCAACGTCGCAGCCAGATCGGCACCGGCGACCGTTCGGAGCGCATCCGCACCTACAACTTTCCGCAGAACCGGGTGACCGATCATCGCATCGGCCTCACGCTCCACAACCTGCCGCGCGTGCTGGAGGGGGGAATCGACGAGATCATCGCCGCGCTGCAGAAGGCCGACTACGAGGGCAAGCTCGCCGCGCTTACCGGCCAGAGGTACTCGCCACCCCGGACCGCCGGCGATGATTGAACCGGAGAACCAGCCTCCGGTTAAGCCGCGTCTTCCACCGGTCTGAGGCGGGCCGATACGGCAAACACCCTTTACGGTCGGGGCTTCCTCGTTAATTTGGACAGCCGCCGGAATTCACGCCAATGATCACCCTCCTCGAGGTCATCAAGAAAACCACCGATTTTTTTACGGCGAAGGGCGTGGAGAACCCGCGGCTCAACGCCGAACTGCTCATCGGCCACGTGCTCGGATTGCAGCGGATGCAGCTTTATCTGCAATTCGAACGGCTGGTGACGGAACCGGAGTTGGAGAAGATCCGCCCGCTCGTTAAGCGCCGGAGTCAGCGGGAACCGCTGCAGTACATTCTGGGCGAAACGGAGTTCTTTCACCTCAAGCTGAAGATCGACCGCCGGGCGCTCATCCCGCGGCCCGAAACGGAGCACCTCTGCGAGCTCATCACCCAGCGTCTGCCGGCTCCGCCCGTCACGATTCTGGATCTTGGCACCGGCTGCGGGGCGATCGCCCTCGGACTGGCGGCGTTCTATCCCGAGGCGGCGGTCACGGCGCTCGACGTGAGCGAGGCGGCGCTGGACCTTGCGCGGGAAAACGCGGAGGCACTCGGTCTGGCCGGACGCACGCGGCTGCTGTGCTCGGACTGGTTTGCGGCGCTCGAACCAGGCGTCCGGTTCGAACTGATCGTCGCCAATCCGCCTTATCTCTCGGAGCAGGAAACCGCCGCCGCCATGCCCGAGGTGCGCGGGCATGAACCGCACGTGGCGCTGTCGTCGGGTGCGGACGGCATGACGGCGCTCACCCGCATCATCACCGAGGCGCCGCCTTTCCTCCCGGAAGCGGGCCTCCTTGCGCTGGAAACCGGCATCGCCCAGCATGCGGTGCTGCGGGAGCGCGCCGCGGCGGCGGGGTTCGCGCGCGTCGAGTCCCTGCGGGATCTCGGTGACTGCGACCGCTACCTGCTGGCCTGGCGGCACTAAGCCGAAACCATGCAATTGTAGGAGCGAGCTTGCTCGCGATTGCAGAGGAGAAATCGCCTGCAAGCAGGCTCCTACATTGTTCACCTAATGGTTTCGGGAATATTGAGGGAAATCGTGGTTCAATTGCATGATCCCGGCTGAGACCGGAGGGCGGAGCGAGGCAACCGGACAAGTGCAAGCCCGGCTGCCGATTTTCCCGGTCGCCGGTTTCCGCAACCGGGTATCGCTTCACCCGTTCTTCGACACCTGCACGGTGAGCGGCGCGTTGCCGTTGGCCCAATACTGGGGGTTCTTCGAAAGCGACAGGGCGTCAGCCAGTACGCGCAGGCTCTCGCGCAGATGGATGTCCAGCTTCGTGATGCCCGCGTCCTCCTCGGTGCTCACGGCGTCCTCGTCTTCGCTGTCGGTCGCGGCGGCCTTCGGCTCGGCGGCCGCGGGTTTGGGCGTGGGTGGCACCAGGGTGAATTCCTTGTAGGGGAAGTCGCTTTTCGCGAGCTGGTCCTTCTCCGCATCCATCGTTTTCTTGAAGGCGTCATCGACTTCCTTTTGGCGGCGGCGCTCGTCGAGATTGAGCGGGATTTCCTTCAATTCCTGCTTCTCCTTGTACCAGGCGATGCTTTTCTTGAGATAGGCAAATTCCTCCAGATGTTCCTGCCGTGACTGGCTGGCGTCGCGCAGGGGGGCGAGAATCTGCGGATCGAGCGGGCGGCCGCTGAAGGTGGTGGAGGGGATTTCATCCCAGATCAGGGCGTTGGGCAGGTCGGATTCGCCAATCGGCATGTACTCGTCAATGGAAGGCAGGACGATGTCGGGCGTGACGCCCCGGTTTTGCGTCGAGGATCCGTTCGGCAGGTAGAATTTCTGGATGGTGAGCTTGGCGGCGCCGGTCTTGTCCGGCAGGCGCGCCAGCATGCGGCTGACGTTCTTCATTTCCACGATGGTCTGCACCGAACCCTTGCCGTGCGTGGATCGATCGCCGATGATGACCGCGCGGCCGTAGTTTTGCAGTGCGCCGGCGACGATCTCGGAAGCGGAGGCGCTGAAGCGCGATACCAGCACGGCCAGCGGGCCGGTGTAGCTGATCGGCGTTTCCTCGTCGTTGTCGACCTGGACCTCGCCGCTGTACGACTTCACCTGCACGACCGGTCCTTTGTTGATGAACAAACCGGTCAAGTCGATGGCCTCGGAGAGGAGTCCGCCGCCGTTGCCGCGCAGGTCAAGCACCAGGGCCTTGATGCCGGCGGCGTCGAGACGATTGATCAATTCAGCGACATCTTTGGTGGCGCTGGTGCGCTCCTCATCGCCGCTGCCGTTTTCGTCATCATCGGAGAGGCCGTAGAACGAAGGCAGGGTGATGACGCCGATGGGGACGATCTCTCCGCCGGTGCCGGGCACCTCGTAGATGGCCGCGCGGGCGCGGGCGGAGTTGAGCTTCACCACATCGCGCACAATGGTGATTTCCTTGTGGACGGAGCCGTCGGTGACGCCGGCGGGGATGACGGTGAGCTTCACCTTGGTGCCCTTCTGGCCGCGGATGAGGTCGACGACCTTCCGCAGCTTCATGCCGATGATGTCAATGGGTTCGCCGTCGCCGCTCGCCACGGTGACGATCTTGTCGTTCGGCTGCAGCTGCTTGCTGAGATCGGCGGGGCCGCCGGGAATGATTTCCTTGACGACGCAGTAATTGTCCTCGAAGCCCAGCAGGGCGCCGATGCCGACCAGGGAGAGCCGCATCTGGATGCTGAAGTCCTCGTAGGTCTCGGGTGAAAAATAAGTGGAGTGGGGGTCGTAAAGATTGGCCAGGGAGGTAAGAAATATCTCGGTGACATCATCGGTCTCGATGTCGGCGAGGTTCTTGAGCATGCGCTCATAGCGGCGGCGGACATTCTGCCTGGCCTGGTCGAGGGTCTTTTTATCGAGCAGGTCCTGCAGCAGCTCAAACTTCAGGCGGCGGTGCCAGAGGTCGTCCGCCTCGGCCTGCGTGGCGGGCCAGGCGGCCTTGGAGCGGTCGAAGGGATAGGTCTCGTGGGTCGTGAAATCGAAATCCTTTTTCAGTTCTTCGAAGACCCAGTTGATGCGGCTGTCGACCCGCTTCTCGTACTGGACGTAGATGTCGAACGCGGCGTCGAGCCGGCCGAGCGTCCGCAGGTTGTAATAGAGCGCATTGGCGTAACGCCGCGTGTAGGCCTCCTGGTCGGTGGCGAGGAAGAAAAGCCGCTGGCTGTCGAGTTCGGCCATGTAGTCATGGATGAGATTCTGGCCGAGGGTGGGCTTCGGCTGGCTGTTGACCGCTTCGTGGTTGAAATGAACCTGCTCGAGCAGTTCCACCATGGTGATCACCTCGTTGGCGAGCGTGCGCGAAGTCTCGAAATTGCGCTCCGGCAGGGCCCGGCCGGTGGTGAGGACGGCAAGGGAAACGACGAGGGCCGCCGCCGTGCGGCGCAGCCATGGCAGGGAAGTGAGGGAGGACATCGGCTTTATGAGAAAGGCAGGCGCGCGAAAGGTTTCACGACGTAACGCCCGCCGAAACGTTACATAAGAAAGCACAAAGCGGGGTGGCTTCAAGGCTGTTACACTTAATTAACCCCGGGCGGCAGCAGGGTTAGCACCATCCGGCGGGTCTCGGCAAGCCGGCGGCAGTGCTCGGCCCAGAATGACGCCTCGTCGGCGAAACCGAGCCAGCGGGCGAGCGGAGCGCGCTCCTCGGCCGAGGCGGCGAGGACGCTGACCGCTTTGTTGGCGTCGCCCCGGAGGAGGATTTCGATGCGCTTGAGGAAGTTGTAACTGGCCAGAAGCTGTCCGGCATTCCCGGCCGGAATGAGGTCGGCGGCCGCCAGGGTGCGCAAGCCCCGGCGGGTACCGGGCTGGCGGAGCGCCGGGAGCGCAGGCCCGTGGCGGAGTTGGAGCAACTGCACCAGAAACTCGAAATCCACGAGGCCGCCGGCGCCGGTTTTGAAGGCGCGCTCGGGCGGCTGCACGGCATCGCGTTCACGCTCGATCCGGCCGCGCATGGCCCACATGGCCACGGCCTCAGCCTCGGACAGGGGGACGCGGTAAAGCAGGTCGCTCACGAACGTGGCGAATTCCGCCGCCAGCCCCTTCGCACCGGTTACGATTCGCGCCCGGGTGAGCAGCTGGCGTTCCCAGGGTTGCCCCGAGCCCCCCGCATGGTAGGCGCGCAGCACGGCTGGCGTGGTGACGAGCGGCCCGGCATCGCCGTGGGGACGCAGACGCAAGTCGATATCAAAGATCGAGCCCAGCGGCCCGCCATGCCGCAGCAACTTCTGCAGCTCGCGCACGACCGGGTCCGCGTCGGCCGCGTCGGTCTCCCGCGCGACGAAAAGAAGGTCGAGATCGGACCCGAAGGTCAGTTCGGCTCCGCCATACTTGCCCAGGGCGACCAGCAGCAGTTTTTGTCGTGGGTCGAGCCGTCCCAGCACGTGCGTCAGCACGGCATCGGTCAGGCGCGAGAGGCTGGCCTCCACCTCCTCGATGTTCAGGAATCCCAGGAGCTCTCCGATGGCATAGCGCACCTGCTCGGCCTTCACGTACAGCCACAGCCAGTCGGCGTAGGCCGCGCCGGCGGGCCCGGAGGCGAGTTCCCCGGCCAGCGCCGCGGCGTCCTTGTGCTTCCGCAGTACTTCCGGCCGCAACACCTCCTCGGCGATCTCGGGATGCGCGCCCAGCAGCTCGTAGGTAAAGGTGCTCCGGTCGAAGAGCAGCGCCAGCACGCGGAAGAACTGCGGGTTGGCGGCGCAGCCGTTGAAAAACTGCTGGCGGGTGCCATAGCGTTCGGCGAAACGCGCGATCCGGCGCAACGTCGGCACCGGCTGGGCCAGCTTCGGCATGATGGCATCGAAGGTGTCGACCAGGTGCTGGAAACGCACCACGAGTTCGCGGTTCACCTGCTGACCGCGGTCACCGCACACGAAGAGGCGCAGTTCGTCCGCCGCGCCGGCGATCGGGCCGAGCCAGCGGCCCAGCTGCTCGGCGACCGCCGGAGGCGTGCGCGGTGAGGTGAAGAATTCCCACCAGTCTTGAAACACGCTGTCGACGGTCTCGCCGCGGAATAGCCCTTCGTAGATGAGCCGCACCCGCGCACGCGCGGCATCGAGCTGGCGGTGGAATTCTTCGACTGACGCAAACTCCAGGGTGCGCGCGATGGCGGCCTCCTCGGTGGCGTCGGTGGGCAAGGCGTGCGTCTGGTGTTCCTCCCGCATCTGGATCGCATGCTCGACGCGGCGAAGAAACCAGTACGCTTCCTCCAGAAACCTGGCCTCCGCCACCCGCATCAGCCCGTAGCGCACGAGCTGGTCCAGCGCCGCGGTGGTCGCGTGCGTCTGCAGAAAGGGATAGCGCCCGGCATGCAGCAGCTGGAACGCCTGGGCGATGAATTCGATCTCCCGGATCCCGCCGCGGCCCGATTTCACGTCGCGCGTGAGCGTCTGGGTGCCGACCACCTCCTGCTCGGTGCGGTTTTTCATCGCCGCGACCTCGGCCAGCAGCGACGGCGGCGGATGGCGCGGATAGCGGAACGCCTGCAGGTTTTCGAGGAGTTCCGCCCCGAGCGCGAGGTCGCCGGCGACCGGCCGCGCCTTGATGAGCGCCATGCGCTCCCAGGTCTGTCCGGCGGCGGCGTAGTAATGTTCGAGACCCGCGAGCGAGCGCACCAGCGGGCCGTAGGCGCCTTCCGGTCGCAGACGGACATCGACGCGAAACAGAAAGCCGTCGGCGGTCTGGGCCTGCAGCAGGCTGGTGGTGGTCTCGGCGACCTTGGTGAAGAACTCGCCGTTTGAAAACACGCCCGGCTGGCCATCCTTCCGGCAGTGGCCTTCGCCTTCGTAGAAATAGATCAGATCGATGTCGGAGGAAAAGTTGAGTTCCTGCCCGCCGAGCTTGCCGAGGCCAAGCACGCAGAAGCGGGCGGGGCGGCTGAGTTCCTCATCCCACGGTTCGCCGTAGCGGCGGGTCCACTGCCGGAGGGCCAGACCGCAGCACTCGCGCAGGCAGAACTCACCCAGACGCGTCAGCTCCCCGACGGTCGTGGCGGGAGGGGCGAGGCCGTTGGCGTCGCGATAAGCGATGCGCAGGGTCATCTTGCGCCGCCAGCGGCGCAACACGCTCAAATACGCTTCGTCATTGGCGGCGGCCTCCCCGGAGGCCGGGGCCAACGTGCGCCACTCGTCCACCAGCGCCTGGTAGCGAAAGTCGGCGTCGCGGTTCTGCGGCTGCTCCAGCCAGAGGCAGTACTCGGGATGCCGCCGCAGGAGGCGCGCGTAGAGCGGACTGGCGTCGGCCAGACGCTCGAGGCGCGCCCACGCGTCGGGTGGGAGCGCGCTGGCATCCCACGCGGGATGTTCCTGCTGCAGCAGATCGCGCAAGCTTCCGGGCGAGGCGGGGCCGGGTGACGTGTTCACGTCGGAAAGTTCAGCGGCGGGTGAGGAGATCGCGCGCCTCGTCGAGCAGGCGCTTCTCCTCGTCGGTCAGCGCGCCGAACCCCTCGCTGTTGATTTTGTCGAGAATGCGGTCCACTTCCGCGCGCAGGTCGTCGCGACTGGTGATGTTCACGTGAAAGCGCGGGGCGGCGGGGGCGGTTTTCCGCTGGCGGCGCAGCCAGCGCGGCAGCTTGATGCCGAAAGCGGAAAACTCACCGAACGGGTCAACCCGGCCGGCCAACCGGTAATATCCATAGGCGCTGAGCATGGCGGCAAGGTTGGCGATGTGCCCATTCCACAAGGGGGAGGGGTGGCCCATCATCTCGTAGAAAAGGAAACCCACGAGATCGAGCGCCACCCAGAACCAGCAGAAAAACTTCGGCCTCATCGTCACGGGGATGATGAAGAAGGCGAGGAAGGTGATCTGTTCGTTGGCGTGGTAGCAGCAATACAGGGCGAAAAGGCCTGCCAGGGTCACCATGGGTCCGTAGAGCATCCAGTCGACCTTCAGGGCGTAGGCGGCGCACCACGCCAGCGCCCCGACGGCGATGAATCCAGCATAGAGCCAGGCGAACCGCCTCGTGCCGACCAGATCACGCACCGCGCCGCCGAAGAAATATAGACCCAGGAGGTTGAAGATCAGAATGAACACCCCCCCCGTGTAGCCGGCGGTATTCTGCAGGAAATTATAACTGAGGAGCGTCCAGAGTTTCCGGCCGTGCCACACCGCGCCGGCGGACAGTCCGAACCAGCCGTAATAGTAGGTGTCCTGCCGGAACCATCTCTCCACGACCAGCTGGAGCAGGTAGAGTGCGGTGAAGATGGCCATCAGCCATTTCACCAGATCGAACGGGGAAGTGCCTTCGCTTTCCCGCATATGGTGCCGATCGGAGAGCATGCAGATGGAAATTAGGAGGACACACCGGCAAACTCAAGTCCCTCGCGAATATGGGTCAGTTTGCCTGAATTGTGCGGTAACTGTAGGTCGGGGTTTATCCCCGACAGAGGGACCTTGATGGTCTCGGTGTCGGGCATAAAGCCCAACCTACATAAACTGCCCACTACCCCCTCGCACGCATCGTCCGCGAACGAAAATCGCGGATCTTGCGGTGGCATCGCAGCATACCGCCCGGGCGGGACCCGGGTGCGGGGGATACCCTTGACAGTCTACCACATTCGTTTTTGTTCGCCGTTCATCATGGCCAATAAAGCAGACAAGTGGGAAACCAACGCGCTGGGTAAGTATTACGTCGACAAGCAGTGCATTGATTGCGACCTCTGCCGCGAGACGGCCCCGGCTTTCTTCACCCGCTCCGAAGAGGGCGGCTATACCTACGTGAGCAAACAGCCGACCACCGAGGAGGATATTGCGGCGTGCACGGAGGCGCTGGAAGGCTGCCCGGTCGAGGCGATTGGCAACGACGGCGACGCCTGAGCCCTTTTTTCCCTGCTTCCTCAAGCGGCCCTCGCCGCGGGATGGCGGTGACCGGTTAAGCTTCTCCGAAAGAGGTTTCGGCGGGGAATTGTTAATCTAGTAATCGTTCACGGTTAACTTGTCCTTGTGCGGTGAGCTTCGAAAATCTATCGAGGAGGCGACGTTTGCTCACGAAAATGGAATCTGGCGCCCGCCTTCTGATCCTTGCCCTGGTGGCAGCGGTCACGCCGGCGGCGGCTGAGCCGCCCCTCGCGCTGCCTGAATACACGGTGTACTCGCCCCGGGTGGCTTTGCAGGAGCCGACCGATGCGTTTGCCATGCCGGTCACCGCGCTCCGCTATGAACCGCTGGCCGACGTGCAGGCCCGGAATCTGGCCGAGGGCCAGGCCGACATCGCCATCCGCGGCGGCATTTTTGAGAACACCGGTTTCCGCATCGGCGGTGCCGCCCTTTACGATCCCCAGACCGGACACTATGCCGCGGAAATC
>JBEKWG010000036.1:0-21169 GCA_049513315.1 Opitutaceae bacterium | reverse complement strand
AGATTGAGCAGGGTCTCGCCGTCGGGCGTGAGCGCGGCGCCCTTGAGCAGCGAGGAGTTCAGGGTCAGCCGGGCCTTGCGGTCCTCGATGTTGGTGAGATCGATCTGGATCGGCTCGGGCAGCTTGATTTCGTCGGTTCCGGCGGCGGCCGCGGTGGCGGTCTCTTTCGTGGCCGGGGCGGACGGCTTTTCCTCCGGCTTCGGCTTCGCGGTGTCCTTCTTCGTCTTGGCCTGGTCCTCCTGCTCCTTGAGGATTTCGAATTCGGCCTTCGTCAGGTTGAAGCGGTCGAAGGCGGCCTGGGTGAGAAACATGCCGTAGACATCGGTCTGCGGATCGCCGCCTTCGCCGTTGCCGTGCAGGCCCATGCGGTCGCTGATCCAGAACAGGGCCGTGCCCTTGATGGCCCAGAGCGGCCGGTTGTTCTCGTAGCCGCTCTTGGTGAGATTCTGCAGCGGGCCCTTGCCGGCCGCGTCGATCAGGCCGACCTCATTGGACCAGCGGTTCCGGTCGATGAAGGTGACGAGGAACCAGCGGCCGTCGGGCGACCAGTCAAACCACTGGTCGCCGTCGGCGTAGGAATAATTCAGGTCGCCGGGCAGGATCGTGCGCGGCTCGCCCGAGGCGAGGTTGAGCACCTTCAGGGTCGTGCGATCCTCGAGGTAGGCGACCTCCTTGCCGTCGGGCGAATACTTCGGCTGGAAGTTTTCGTGGCTATTCTGGAGCAGGGTCTTAATCTCGACAGACGAGGCGTTGAAGAAATACGGCTGCTCCTCCTTGGAGCCCGTCAGCCGAGCCTCGTAGAGATTCCACGATTGGCCGCGCTCGCCGGCGAAGACCAGCCGCCGGCCGTCGGGGCTGAAACTGACCGAGCGTTCCTGCTCGGACGTGTCGGTGATGCGCCGGGTGTTGCCGAATTCCGTCGAGGCCACGAAGACCTCGCCGCGCACGACGAAGGCGATCTCCTTGCCGTTGGGGCTGACGGCCATCTCGGTGGCGCCCTTGGTGAGGGTGACGGATTCGACGGCGGCGGCCCGGGTATCGACGGCGATCTGGATGGGCACCTTGCCCGGCTCGGCGCTGCTGGCGGCAAGCGTATAGATCTCGCCGTCATAACCGAAGCACAGGTCGCCCGCGCGGCTGATGCTGAGGAAACGCACCGGGTTGCGGTCGAATTTCGTGACCTGCGTGGTCTGGCTGGGGGCGGCCAGCGGGAGCTTCCAGACGTTGAACGAGCCGCTGCGCTCGCTCAGGTAAAACACCGTCTGCTGGTCGGGTCCCCAGACCGGGTCGCGGTCCTCGCCGGGAAAGTCGGTGAGCTTCGTGTGGCGGCCGCTCTTCACGTCGTAGACCCAGATGTCATGCGCGACCGGCGACTGGTGGTGTTTGCGCCAGAGGTTCTCGTAGCCCTTGAGGTCCTCGTAGAGCAGCTTGTCTCCGGCCTCGTTGTAACGGGCGGCGAGCGCCGGCGTGGTGAGGATCTGCACCGGGCAGCGACCCTCCTCGATGGAGACCTGGTAGAGTTCGGGCATGTACTTGGGCTGGGGAAACTGCACGTTGGTCCGCGCGTCCATGCGGTGGGCGAAAAACACGACGGCGCAGCCGTCCGGCGTGAAGGACGTCGGATATTCGGGATTCGAGTTGAAGGTCAGGCGGCGTGCCGGGCCGCCGGCCGAGGAGATGACAAAGATATCGAAGTTGCCGTAGGTGTCGGCGGCGTAGGCGATATACTTTCCGTCGGGTGACCACACCGGCATGAAGTTGTGGTGACCGTTGGCCGTCAGCGCCCGCGCGACGCCGCCGCTGGCCGGCACCACGAACAGATTGCCCTCGAAACCGAAGGCGATCTCGCGGCCGTCCGGCGAGAGCGCCGGATAGCGCAGCCACAGGGGGTGATCGATCGGGCCCAGGCCGGACGTCGCGGGCGCCGGGGCGTCCGCCGCAACCAACGCGCCGCCGAGCGCACTGCAGATCAAGGTGAGGCCGGCCACCAGCCGCCAAGGATGAGGGAAAAAGTGCATGATGATTTTTGTGGGACAGGGAGTGGGGTGGGAGAATCAGCAAATCCGCGGCGGATTTGCTGGCAATCCCATATGCGTGCACCGATGCGCACAAAGGCAGGACGACCGCCTGCCGACTGCGGCGGTTCCGTGGCGGTAAACAACAAGCCCCGCGCCGGAGAGACGCGGGGCTCGCATGAACGCTTACAGCCTAAAGCTTGGAGCTTACAGCTTATGGCTTACTTCTTCACCGCTTTGGCCTGCTCCTCCGCCACGGCCGCCTGGGCGGCGGCGAGGCGCGCCACCGGCACGCGGAACGGCGAGCAGCTGACGTAGGTGAGGCCGAGCTTGTGGCAGAACTTGACCGAGTCGGGATCGCCGCCGTGCTCGCCGCAGATGCCGAGCTGGAGGTCGGGCCGGGTCTGGCGGCCCCTGGTCACGGCGGTCTGCATGAGCTGGCCCACGCCGGTCTGGTCGATCGTGGCGAAGGGGTTCTTCTTCACGATTTCGAGCTCGGCGTAGTGCGGGAGGAACGAGCCGGAGTCGTCGCGCGACATGCCGAGGCAGGTCTGCGTGAGGTCGTTGGTGCCGAAGCTGAAGAACTCGGCGGTCTGGGCAATTTCGTCGGCGGTGAGCGCGCCGCGCGGGATCTCGATCATGGTGCCAACCGAGTAGTGGATCTTCACCTTCTGCTCCGCCATGACCTCACGGGCCACGCGGTGCACGATCTCCACCTGCAGGTCGAGTTCCCGCTTGAAGCCGACGAGCGGGATCATGACCTCGGGTTTGACCTTGATGCCTTCCTTCTGGACGAGGGCGGCGGCCTCGAAGACGGCGCGGGACTGCATCTCGGAGATCTCGGGATAGCCAATGCCGAGCCGGCAGCCGCGGAAGCCGAGCATGGGATTGAACTCGTGGAGCTGGTGGACGCGCGCCTCGATCCGCTCGACGGGCACGCCGATCTTCTTCGCGAGGTCCGCCTGCTGGTCCCCGGCGTGCGGAAGGAATTCATGCAGCGGCGGATCGAGGAAGCGGATCGTCACCGGGTAGCCCTTGAGGGCGCGGAAGATGCCGGCGAAGTCGTCGCGCTGGTAGGGGAGGATCTTGGCGAGGGCGACCCGGCGGGCCTCAACAGTCTCGGCGAGGATCATCTCGCGCATGGCGTCGATGCGGTCGCCCTCGAAGAACATGTGCTCGGTGCGGCAGAGGCCGATGCCGCGGGCGCCGAACGCGATGGCGATCTGGGCCTGCGCGGGCGAGTCGGCGTTGGTCCACACCTGGAGCTTGGTGGCCTGGGCGCACCACTTCATGAGCTGCTGGAAGCTCTGATACTTCTCGGTCTGCTTGGCGGCAGCATCATTGTGCAGCAGGCCGGCGATGATCTCGGACGGGGCGGTCTTGATCTGGCCCGCGTAGACTTTGCCGGCGGTGCCATCGATCGAGAAGTAGTCGCCTTCGTGGAAGAGCTGGTTGCCGACCTTGATGGTCTTGGCCCCGTAGTCGATCTCGAGGGCGGCGGCACCGCAGACGCAGACCTTGCCCATCTGACGGGCGACGAGGGCGGCGTGCGAGGACACCCCGCCGCGGGCGGTGAGGATGCCTTCGGCCGGGATCATGCCGCGGAGATCCTCGGGTGAGGTCTCGATGCGGACGAGCAGCACCTTCTCGCCCTTCTCGGCGGCGGCGACGGCGCGCTCGGCGTTGAGATACACCTTGCCGCAGGCGGCGCCGGGGCCGGCGGGCAGGCCGGTGGCGATGGCTGCGGCCTTCTTGAGGTCGGCGGCGTCGAACACGGGCGCGAGGAGCTGCTCGAGCTGGTCCGCGGGATTGCGGAGAACCGCGGTCTGCCAGTCGATGAGCTTCTCCCTGACCATGTCGATGGAGAACTTGAGCGCGGCCATGGCGGTGCGCTTGCCATTGCGCGTCTGGAGCATGTAGACCCGGCCGTCCTGGATGGTGAACTCGAAGTCCTGGACGTCCTTGAAGTGTTTCTCGAGGGTGGCGCGGATGCGCTCGAGCTCGTGGTAGGCGGCGGGCAGGTGGTTCTTGAGCTGGGCCACCGGCTCGGGCGTGCGCACGCCGGCGACGACGTCCTCGCCCTGGGCGTTCATGAGGAACTCGCCGTAGAACTCCTTGACGCCGTTGGCGGGATTGCGGGTGAAGGCGACGCCGGAGCCGGACTTGTCGCCGGTGTTGCCGTACACCATGGCCTGCACGTTGACGGCCGTGCCCCAATCGGAGGGGATGTTGTATTTGCGGCGGTAGACGATCGCACGGTCATTCATCCACGAGCCGAAGACGGCGCCGATGGCCCCGGTGAGCTGGTCCCATGGACTGGCGGGAAAATCGTGGCCGGTGCGCTCCTTCACGAGGGCCTTGAAACGGACGACGAGCTCCTTGAGGTCGTCGGTGGAGAGCTTGGGGTCCTCAAGCTCGGCGTTGCCGTAGCGTTCCTTCTTGAGGCCACCGATGACGGTCTCGAACGGCTCATGATCCTCGTTCGGGCGCTTCTGCACGCCAAGCACGACGTCGCCATACATCTGGACGAAGCGGCGGTAGCAATCCCACGCAAAACGCGGGTTGGCGGTCTTTTTGGAGAGGGCCTCGACGGTCTCGTCGTTGAGACCGAGGTTGAGGATGGTGTCCATCATGCCCGGCATGGAATCGCGCGCGCCGGAGCGGACGGAAACAAGCAGCGGGTTGACGAGGTCGCCAAACTTCATGCCGGTCTGTTCCTCGATGGTGCGGACACCGGCTTCGATCTGCGGCTGGAGCGCGGATGGGTAGCTGCGCTTGCTGGCGTAGTAGTAGGTGCAGACCTCCGTGGTAATCGTGAAGCCCGGGGGCACGGGCAGGCCGATGCGGCACATCTCGGCGAGGTTGGCGCCTTTGCCACCGAGGAGGGGCTTCATCGAGCCGTTGCCGTCGGTCTTCCTGCCGAACAGGTAGACGTATTTTTGGATTTTGCCGGCCGCGGACTTCCTGGCCGCGGAGACGGGTTTCTTGGCTTTTGCTTTAGCGGGCATGTTGATGAGTAAGTTGGGTGCGTCGGAACGAGCATGGTTTGGGGACGCACAAAGCGTGCATCGGAATACCCCGGAGTTGGCCTGTCAATGGTGGAGAGACGGTATTCACACCGCCTTTCCGCCGGATTCAGGTTAATAATCGATGGGAGAGTCCGGCGCTTCGCTTCCGGGCTCCGCGCAACGTCGCCCGCCGGCGGTCCTGGCCGGCTTACTTCTTCTTTGCGTCGAGCTGCGCCCGCAGCACGGCGCGGAACATCTGGAGGCAGAGCCAGAACACTCCCGTCAGGCACGACGCGCCGATGCCCCCCCACAGCCAGATGTAGAACGGATCATTCGAGGGCACATGGGAGCGGAGTATCCAGGTGAGGAAGGCAAACACCGCCAGGGTCAGCCCGGCGTCGAGCGCGCGCGACGCCGGCGTGGCGGATTTCCGATCAGGCTGGTCCATGGCGGCGAAAAAGACTCACCGCGCGGATTTTGTCCAACCGTTTCTGGTGGATCTCCTCCCGCGCCGTCGGGCCCGCCGGCGCGGTCCTCAAGGCGGTGCCGTCGGCACGAACACTTCCATCGCGTCGGCCCCGGGGATGGGTTTCATCCGCCCGCCGTGGCGGCGGAAGATGGTGAGCATGGGGGCGTTGTCGGCCTGCACCTGCGCATACAGGTAGCTCATGCCACGGTGGCGGGCGACGCGCAGCAGCGTGCGCAGCAGGACGGTGCAGATGCCGAGACCGCGTTTGCTTTCGCGCACCACGAACGCCATCTCGGCCGATCGGCCGGCGGGATCGATCAGGTAGCGGCCCACGGCGTGCAGCACCTCCTCGCCGTCGGGCGCGCGCTCGAACACGCCGAGGGCCAGATCGCGCGACTGGTCCACCCCGACCAGCCGGCGCGCGCGTTCGTGGGTCATCTCGGAGATGTGATAACCGTAGCGCTGGCGGATGGTCTCCTCGGTGTGCGAGTTGAAAAAGGAAATCAGCCGGCCTTCATCCGCGGGACCTACCAATCGCAGCACATGCGGTTGTCCGCCGAACATGATCTCGCGCGGCTCCAATTCATGCGGATCCTCCGACGGCGGCGGGGCGGGGGGGAACGCGAGGGACGGGTTGAAGCTGGCGGCGGGCATGGCGGCGGGCGGACTGGCGGCAAGGTGCGCGCGGGCGCGGCGCGCAGACCGGTGACACGGACGGTGTTTTCCGACCACCCGTTTGCGCCGGGGTTCGTGTGATTGTTTTTTATTAGCCATGGACCGCGGCTGATTAACCAAATCTAAGGCATGTTAACGCGCTGGGGCGCAACTGTCTGCGCACGCCTTGCCGACTTCTGGGCGGATTTTGCCGGAAGGGCGCGGCGTTTCGAGATATAAAACGGCGTTCCGCATTGCGCAGCGACGGCCGGCGGCTCATTTGTCGCGTTCAGGATGATGGACTCACGCGAAACTCCAGACCGTCGCAGTCGCGTGATCGTCGATCAACTGAAGCGGTCGGAGATTTACCGCGATTACGAGCGCGCCTTTCAGGAAGCCACCGGCCTGCCGCTGAACCTGCGGCCCATCGAAACCTTCGATCTGCCCCATCAGGACAGCCCCTACGAGAATCCATTCTGCGCACTGATGGGCTCCACCAACCAGACCTGCGCCGCCTGCCTGCAACTCCAGCGCAAGATGGAAGAGGCGGCTGGCCTGAAGCCGAAGACGCTCAAATGCTTTGCCGGCCTGTGCGATTCCGCGGTGCCCATCCGGGTCGGTGAAGACCTGATCGCCTTCCTGCAGACCGGACAGATCCTGCTGCACCGTCCCAACCGGCGGGAGTTCTCCCGGATCGCGCGCCAGCTCATCCAGTGGGGCGCCGATGTCGACCTGAAGCGGGTGGAGGAGGCGTATTTCCGGTCGCGGGTCCTCACCAAACCCCAGTACGAGTCAATCCTCCGTCTGCTCACCATCTTTGCGCAGCATCTGGCTGCGCTCAGCAACCAGCTTATCGTGCAGGAGGAGAAGGCCGAGTCGCCGCAGATCGCCCGGGCCAAGGTTTTCATCACCGATCACCAAGGCGAGGACCTTTCGCTTAGCGCGGTGGCGCGGGCGGTCAACATGAGCGCCTTCTACTTCTGCAAGGTGTTCAAGCAGGCAACAGGGCTGACCTTCACGGATTATCTCGCGCGGATCCGGGTCGAGAAGGTGAAAAATCTGCTGCTCGACCCGCACAAGCGCATCAGCGAGGTGGCGTTCGCGGCGGGCTTCCAGTCGCTTTCGCAATTCAACCGCGTCTTTCGCAAAATCGCCGGCGAGGCGCCCACGGCCTACCGGGAACGCGTTCACAAGACGGTGGCGGCCTGAAAAAAGGGGGGGGGACCCCGCCGTCATCTTGCCTGGGCGGTCACCCATTGCGGCCGCAGGGGCGGGATGCGTGGCTGCCGGCGGAGCCGCGGAGGACCGATGCGCCGCCCGGCCACGATGCCGGCCCGGGCCCGCACACAGGTGCCGCGGCACAGATCACAGAAGTTCTGGATCTCGTGCTGGGCGAGATAATGAAACGTGAGCTGCACCTCGGAGAGGATTTGCTTCTGCGCCTTCGGTGGCATCGCCGGGCTTTCCGGCAGGGCCCTCGCGGCGATGGCCACGATGGCCTGCTCGCCCGAGACGAAGTAGTGCAGCAGCGGGTTGCGTCCGCAGGGGCAGGTTTCGTCCAGCGAGCCGCAGAGCAGGGGATGATGCGCGAGCCAGCGCCGCGGGGTCGGGGAGAGGATGGCGGTGAAGAACGCGTCCAGCGTCCGGTCCATCATGAACACCAGGATGTCCGGATTGCCCAGGGCGGAAGCCGGAGGTTCAGCGCGCAGCAGCACTTCCCAGCAGGTCTTGATCATGGGCCGTAACTCCGCCAGCGCTTGAAGGAAGTGCCGTCGCATGGGCGCAACTATGCCACACGCCCCGGGCGGTCGCTCTGCATGGCTTGCCGAAGCTTGCGCATCCGTTGGCCGGGGGGGGCGAGGCGGCCGGCGGCGCGGAACGCAAGATTCGCGTGGATTTTGACAACCGGTGCGGAGGCGTGAAGGCACGCATATCCTACCTTGTCGGGAAGACGGATGAGGCCGGAGCTGTTTTTCCATACCAAAGGTTTTTCGGCGGGCAGTGAACTCGCCGCGCTGGCGTCGCGCCGGGCCGACGTGCTGCTGCGCCGGATGCCAGGCATCACGCGCATCCGGCTCCTGGTCATTTTCGAGAAAATGCCGAACGGCGCCGGCATCTATGCGGCGCACGGGTACGTGGATCGTTCGGGCGGGGGGACCGACGCCATCGAAGTCGCTCATGATCCCGACGCGGCCATCCTGCGCGTGTATGCCCGGCTCGGCCGCCAGCTGGCCGCCCGGACGGGCGGCGGAGCCCCGCCGGCATCCTGACGGGCGGCGGCACCCGATCACAAAATCTGCGCAGCACGATGGCCCGGCGTGGTTTCGTGGGAAGTCGCCGGGGGTGAAGCCGTTCCGTGACAATTTCTGAGATAATTAGAGCAAAATATGCGGAGCCATGGGCCGGCTTCTCCGCTAGAGTCAGGCTCGCACAACCCAATCGCACCATGTCCGTCATCCCGCTTACCCTCAGCATCAGCCTCTGTCTGGTCTTTACCTTTGTCGTCTTCTTCCTCCGGGAGCAGGCGAGGCGCCCCTTCAGCAGCGCCGAGCGCAAGTCGCTGCTGCCTTTCGCCGGGGAGACGCCCCGGCCCGTATCCGCCGGCGCCCGCCGCCAGCCGGACTGCTCCGAACCTCCGACCGCCGGTTGAGGCTGCCCCGTTCGAGCTGGGGCGCGAGGTCGGGTTTCTCGGTCCCGACCCGAAGCTGCTGCAGGACGATGAGGAGGAGCATGAGCGGCACGACCGATGATCAGCCGGCTGGCGGGACCGACCCGGCCTCCGTGCGGGGCAAATCCGGCAACCAACTGCTCCCGATCGTGGCCGGCGTTTTTGCCATCGTGCTCGCCGCTTGGATTGTGCTGTTCACCATTGTGCACCGTCATCCGGTGGCGCCGGTGCCGTTGACGATGCAGCGGGCCAGGGGTTAGATGGAAAGCCGTGCACACCGACCTCATGAGCATCAACAGCGCCGCGACGGCCTTTGTGGCCGGTCTGGTCACCAGCCTGCACTGTGTCGGCATGTGCGGCCCGCTGGCGTGTTCCGTCGTGCCGCTGCGCGGCTCTGCTGGCCAGCAGAGCGCCGACGCGCAGATTGTGAGCAGCATCTATCACCTCGCGCGCCTGACCGGCTACGCTGCGCTGGGCGCGCTGGCCGGCGCCCTGGGCCGCCTGCCGATGGCATGGCTGGGCGGCGGCGTGCTGCAGTATCTCCCCTGGCTGCTGGTCGTGTTTTTCGTGGCGGTGGCGCTGCGCTGGGACCGCCATCTGCCGCACGTGCCGTTCCTCGGGAACATCTACCTGCGCGTGCATGGCTGGGGCCGCGTCCGTTCACCCGCCGCCGCCGCCACGGTGCTGGGTTTGGCCACGCCGCTGCTGCCGTGCGGCCCGCTCTACATGGTCGTGGCCCTGGCGATGCTGGCGGGCTCGGCGCTGCGCGGCGTGGAGTTCATGCTCGCGTTCGGCCTCGGCACGGTGCCGCTGCTCTGGTTCCTCCAGATCAACTTCCACTGGATCCGCTTGAAGCTCCCGCCCGTGTGGATCGCCCGCGTGCAGACCGGACTGGCGCTCGCGGCGGCCGTCGTCATCGCCTGGCGCCTGCGCGGCACGCTGGGCTTCCCCGGCCCGGGTCTCGACAACTTCGTGTGCCACTGAGATGAGTGCGGTGGCGGATGCCAAGGTGGAACCGGTACTCCGTGCAGGTTCAGCCCGCACGGAGTGCGGGCTCCACCCTCTGAACTGCCGCCATTGCGGCTCGCCGGTGTCGACCGACGTGGTGTAACGACGCAGCCGGGTCGCGGGGAACCCGACTACAGACTCTTGGGAATGGCCGCGGTCAGCACTTCGGGCGCGCCGGCGGTGATGAGTACGTTGTCCTCGATGCGCACGCCCCCGAGGTTGAGATGCGGCCCGACCTTGTCCCAGGCCACGCAGTCGCGGAAGCGTTCGCGGCGCTTCGGATCATTGAGGATCGGCGGGATGAAATAGAGTCCCGGTTCGACGGTGACCACGTAGCCCGGCACCAGCGGCAGGTCCATGCGCAGGTTTTTCAGACTGGCGCGCGTTGAGCGCGGCCGGCCGGGCAGGGTGCCGCTGGCGTCGCGCACGCCGAGGCCGACGAGGTGGCCGATGCCGTGCGGGAAAAACAGCAGGTGCGCCTCCTGTTCGACGAGCGTCTCGGCGTTGCCGCGCATGAGGCCGAGCGAGATGAGCCCGGCGGTCATGTCGACCGCGCACTGCAGGTGGATGTCGCGCCATTCGGCGCCAGCCAGGCAGCGGCCGATGGCCTTCTCCTGTGCGGCGAGGACCACCTGGTAAAGATCGCGTTGGAACGCCGAGGGCCGGCCAGCCACGTAGGTGCGGCTGACGTCGATCACATAACGGTCAACCTCCGCGCCGGCGTCGATCAGCACAAACTCGCTTTCCTGCGCGAGGCGCGCGGTTGGTTCGAAATGGAGCACGGCGCTGTTCGGTCCGGTGCCGACAATGGTGCCATAGCCGGTGCGCGTGGCGCCATGGCGGAAAAATCCGGCTTCGAGCTCGATCTGCACCGCCCGCTCCGTCACCCCGGGGGCGATGATCGCGGCGGCCTTCGCGTAGCCGGCGGCCGTGGCTGCCGCGGCCTGCCGCATCGTTGCGAGTTCCAGCTCATCCTTCGGTCGGCGCGCATGCGTGAACGCTTCGCGTACTTTCGCCGTGAGGGTCTCGTCGGCGCGCACGCCGGGCAGGGGGGCGCCGAGCAGGGCGAGGGGGCGGTCGCGGCGCGCGGTGATCCAGGCCGGCAGCGCGGCCAGCGGCTCGCCGGCAAACTGCTCCCGCGCCTCCCAGACGCGCTCGCTCTCGGTGACCTCCGGGACGAAAAGCTTCCAGCCGTCCTGCGGATCAAAGGCGGCGATCGCGCCGGGGCATTCCACGCCGGCCGCGTAGAAAAACTCGGCGTGGGCGCGAAACGGGTAGGTTTGGTCGGTGTTCTCCGGCAGGGACACCGGCGTGCCGGCCCCGAGGAGCAGAATTCCGTCGGTCAGGTTGAGCGCGGCGGCGAGGCGCGCGCGCCGTTCGGCGAGTCGGGCGAACATGGGGGTGAGGGCTGGACGCTGTTGTCGGCGTGAAAGTCACGCCCGACAAGCCGATTCCGGCGGCCACCTCCGCCCTCAGGAAGGTGACCGGCTTCCCCCCGGCCGATCCGGCCAGGGGGGGCGGGATCGGCTTACCTTCGGATGCGGGACGATGATCACCGGACACGGCGCCTTGCGCAGCACGCCTTCCGTCGTGTCGCCGAGCAGCCGGCCGGCGAGGACGCCGTGGCCGTGCGAGCCCATCACCAGAAAACTGGCGCCGAGTTTCGCCGCACATTCCAGGATTTGCGGCGCGGGCGCTCCGTGAAGGATCCTTGTCGTCACGTTAAGCTTGTCGAGCTGCAGCCGTTTCTCGTAGCGGCCGAGCTGCCGGACGGCGTTTTGTTCGCTCGCGGCGACCGCCTCTTCCGAGACCACCGGCGATTTGCTGCCTTCGCGGGACGCTTGGGGCGGCTGCACGACATGGAGGAGAATGACGCGACCCCGCAGCGAATCGGCGAGGCCGGCGGCCGTTTCGAAGACACGATCGGTCACGGCGGAGAAATCGATGGGGGCCACAATGGTCATGGGAGCATAGCCGCTGATGGGGGTGGCCGTGATTAGAACAGGTTGGGGGAATTACGCAAATCCTGCGCAGCGGCTTTCGTGGGATTGCCCTCCCGGGTCTTCCGGCCATAGTCGGCACAACCCGCATGAAATTCAGCCAGCCTCAGGCCGACGTCTACGTGCCGTCGGGCATCGATCCCGCCGCCGCGCTCGCCCGCACCACGCACCTGTGCGTCGCCGCCCACCAGGACGACGTCGAGATCATGGCCTATCATGGCATCGCCGAGTGCCAGGGGCGCGACGGCCGGTGGTTTTCCGGCGTGGTCGTGACCAATGGCGCCGGCAGCCCGCGCACCGGCCGCTACGCGAGAATCAACGACGCGGAGATGCAGGAAGTCCGGCGCCGGGAGCAGCGCCGGGCGGCGCGGCTGGGCGGCTACAGCGTCCAGATCCAGCTCGCGCATCCGAGCGCGGCGGTGAAGCGACCGGGCCATCCCGGCGTGAACGCCGACCTCCAACAAATTTTCGCCGGTTGCCGGCCGGAGGTTGTCTATCTGCACAACCCCGCCGACAAGCACGACACCCACGTCGCGGTGTTCCTGCGTTGTCTCGAGGCGATCCGTTCGCTGCCCAAGCCGCAGCGTCCGCAGGCCGTGTTCGGTTGCGAAGTCTGGCGCGACCTCGACTGGCTGCCCGACGCCGAGAAGGTGGCGCTCGACGTTTCCGCGCAACCGCGGCTCGCGCAGCAGCTGCTCGCCGTGTTCAAGTCGCAGATCGCCGGCGGCAAGCGCTACGATCTCGCCACGCTCGGCCGGCGCGCGGCCCACGCGACGTTTTACGCCGCGCAGGCCACCGATGCCACCCCGGCGCTCACCTTCGCCATGGATCTGACCATCCTGGCGAAGGTCGACTCGCTGGACGTGGAGGCGCATGTGCGAGGGCTGCTCCGGCGCTTCCGCGACGACGTGACCGCGCGCCTGCGGAAACTCGGGTGAAACCGAGGCCCTCCCGGGAGCGGCGGCCGTTCGAGGATTCACTTTCCGCCACCCACCAACATGTCACTTATTAAGTGACATGTTCCGCGGCGCGGCCGGCCGGTGCACTCGAGAATCTGCCGCCGTGGCCCCGAGCCACTTGTCAACTATTAGTTGACAAGAGGCTCGGGGCAGAGCGCGGAGAAGCCGGCGGGCAAGCACGCCGCCCGCGGGTCGTAATGGAGGCGATGCGCCACTGCGACCTCAAGCTGACGATGAGAATCTACACGGACGTTTCGCAGTTGCCTCTGGCGGCCTGCGTGGGGGCGTTGCCGTCGTTCGAGGTCGGGAATTCGGCTTTAGCACTCCCCCAAAATCGTCCCTTGAAAATAGTTAATAGCTGAAATATAAACTCTTGCCGAATTTCTCCGTAAACGCGGTGCGGTATAACCACCCTGTTAGCCGGAAACCTCCCAATGCCAACGCATGACGATGAAGTCGCAGCTCTTCGCCGGTTCGAAGAGGCTATGGGCGTCAATTTCAGCGGTGTCGTGCATCGTGATAAGCCTGATTTCGTGATCAGCTATCAGGGTTACAAAACCGGCGTGGAAATTACATCTGGAAGCGCGGAGGAGTTTCGCCGCGCTTTGTACATTGGGAAGGCAGCAGGTCTCACTGGTCTCAGTGTCAGCGGACTGCGCGAGCGGCGAGAGAATGAGCGCCTTTCGAATGCGGAGTTGCTCGGCGAGCTTCAGTCCGTCGAGTGCGTCTCGTCGGAAGATTTCGCCGTTCACTGGGCTGAGCGGATCGTAAAGCGAATTCGGACGAAGGTGCGTTTGATGCAGCGCGGCGAGATCGAGAGATTCGAAAAAAATTGGCTATGTATCGTAAATGAGCAGGCGGATGACGGGGCTCTCGACATCGATTTCTATCGTGCGGTACTCATGGGGGCACTCGGCAGCGATCACAGCTATCGCCAAGCGTTCGATCTGATTTACATAATCAGTGGCAGAAGGGTCTTCATCCTAGATGAGCGCCGCCTGATCGCTGCGCCCATGAAAAAATCGGCTAACCAAGCGGCGGAGCCAATTCGCACCCCTGTCACGCCTCCTGCTGGCGCAGGAGATCGTGCCAGTGGCGCTCATGGCTCACCTTGATCGTTCGGCACAATATGGAAACTGAAAGGCGAAATACTTCGCTGATGGATGGCCTCTCCGCAGCGTTCGGAGGGCGCCGTATTGCCGGCTTACTGTGGTCTTGTTGGGTGTTTGGCGCAATGTGCGGATGGTTCTTGGCAGATCCAAGCGTGCGACATCCATTTCGCGGGCGCGTCGGCGGCGTCTTATTCCAAGCAATCATTCTATTCGCCATACTGGCTATATGTTTGGTCCGCGCCTGCCTATCCGATCAATACAGAGCTTACCTCTTAGGCCGCGTCCCTGCTGGTTCAAATTTCAGCGATGGTGTACGATTCTTTGTCCGCGCGATCCCTTTCTTAGTCTTTCTACCTTTCCTCGCACGATGGTATTTCAGTCAATAAAAGAGCCGAACCATGCGTCGGCGGTGTGTCCAAAAACGTGTCCAAACGAGGGCCTTTATGAGGCGCAAGCGGTCGCAACGTGACGCGATGAGCCGGACAAAACAAACAAAACCAAGGAGGACAATATGTCGAATCTGACCAAAGAAGAAGAACTGGCCGAGCGGGAGTACGCTGAAGTGGGGCTGAATATGCGGCACTACGGCAACATGCATTTCGCCGAGCTCACGATCTTCTTCGCAGTGAACGGGGTGATGCTTTGGAGTGTAGCCGAAAAAGGAGCATCGATGCCCAAGGTGGAGGTAATTTCGACAGAGATCGCCGGTCTAATTCTTTGCTTTCTGTTTTTGCAGATGGCACTGCGCGTGTGTGACAACTGGGACAAATTCCTCGCACGGGCACAGGAGTTGGAGAAGATACTGAGCTTTCGACAGTACGCTGTACGTCCGCGAGAGAGGTTGTTTAACAACCGGAGAGCGATAAATTCTATCTATGCCGTTGTGGCTCTGCTATGGCTGGCGAATTTGGTGCCATCCGTTGCGGCAACTCTTTGTGAACATTGCCACGAACGATGCTGTGGGGCGCACAGTTGTGTGTCCAAAAACGTGTCCAGACAGGGGCCCTAATGAGCCGCAAGCGGTCGGGACCGATCACAGGAAATGGCGCTTTGTGAATGCCTGGCCGGAGCCGGTTTTGAGGTAGTGTTCAAATGCGATAGCTTTCCCCTCGTCGGCGAAACCCAGGTAACAGACGAGATGCCACGGGCGGTAGCGGGCGGTGGATGGCGTGTTGCCGGAGTTGTGCCCGAGCATCCGGGCCTTGAGATCGTGGGTCTGGCCGACGTACCGTTGCTGGCGGTAGCGGGCGCTTTCAATCAGGTACACGTAGTGCATAGGGGATCCCCATGCTGGAGGAATCGTCCTCCTCCGCCAAGCCAGCCTTCGCGTTCGCTTCGGCGGCTAAGGGCTACGGAGGACAACCTTCGCCATTGGCAACCTTGTCCGATACTACACCCCTTGCAGGCGGAAGGCTGGCCTGCCAACCGAAGCCCATGGGGCGAAGGTTGGTCGGGCCGGTGAGACTCGAACTCACGATTGCTTCTGGCGCCCCGTGCGGAGGTCGCTTACCTATGAAAAGCACGTCTAAAAACAAGCTAGGATCTTGACAGATGTTAGGAGTCTGTTAGGACCCCGGGAATGGCCTCACTGCATCGCGACAGGCGCAAATCACCGTTCTGGTACGTCAGCTATCGAACGCCCGACGGCAAACAGCATTTCCGTTCAACCGGGGAAGTCGACCGCACCAAAGGCGAAGCCTTCGCCGCGGCGATTGAGGAGAGTTTGGGCCGGGCGAAGGTCGGTGCATTCACGGAGACGGCCGCCCGGTCAATCCTGGCCGACCTGTACGAAGAAGTCAGCGGAAGGAAACTCCAGTTCACTTCGATTGAGGCATGGTTTGCCAGTCGCCTCGTGGAGATAAAAAAGCGGCGCAGGGAAACCACCCATCGCAGGTATGCAGCCGTCATTGGTGATTTCCTTGAGTTCATAGGACCCGTCCGCGCCAAGGCGCCAGTCGAATCTATCGCCTCTGACGAAATTCAGCGTTTCGCGGACGCTCGCCTTGCTGAAGGCCGGGCCATCAAGACTGTCCAGAATGATCTGAAGCCCATCGGCAAATTCCTGAAGGACGCGGAGCGGAAGGGGCTGTTGCTCAAAAGCCCGATGGGGGCGGTGGAGATTGACGAGGCGGAAGGTGAGACGCGGGACCCGTTCTCCGCGGCCGAGCTTTCTTCCCTGCTCACCTACCTGTCCGCCACCAAGGACGCCGAGGGCAAGCCGCTATCTGCGGCAGAACGAGCCAGTCGGCGCGACTGGAAAACGGCCGTGAATCTCGGGGCGTACGTCGGCGCCCGTCTCGGCGATGCGACAAACCTCCGCTGGTCGAACGTGGATTACACGCTCAAACAGATTCGCTTCATCCCAGAGAAGAGCCGCAAGGGAAAGGAATTGCAGGTTCCGGCTCACCCCGACCTAGAGCGCTATTTGCTCACCTTGCCGTCGTCGGATAAGGCCGACGGATTCCTATGCCCGACCCTTTCCAGCGTAGGCGCCGGCAACCGCCCTAAACTATCCAAGCAGTTCGCGGCGATCCTGGAGGGTGCTGGAATCGACCGCCGGGCGGGTCAAGAGAAGCACGGCAAGGGTCGGACGTTCTACAGACTCGGCTTCCATAGCTTGAGACACACGTTCGTTTCGCGGATGGCAAATGCGGGTGTGTCGATTGAACTCCGCTCAAAACTCGCGGGACATTCGACGCTGGAGATGAATGATCGTTACACGGATTTTGAGGATGATACGAAGCGCCGGGCAATTAAATCGATGCCGTCGATTTCAAAGCGTATGGCCAAGTGACGGCGCCCGGCCGCCCACCCTGCAAAACGCCGGGTGGCAGGGCTGGAACGGGATATTGTTCACAAAAACAAAACGCTGAGCGGCACGGACTTCGACCGGCCAAATGTTTACAAAAACAAATTACTTGTACATCGTAGAATGGCGTAGTCCCCTGCGCGCATGTCTACGCCGAAATCCATAACTGAGGCGCCGCCGGCGCCCAATCCAGAGTTTATTACGCTGCCACCACTAGGCGGCGACTCCGTCTGCCACCTGTCGCGGAGCTGGTGGTACTCGGCTGAGTCGAAAGGGTTGATTACGCTCGTCCGCGTACGCCTCCCCGGCCGCAAGAGGGGCCGCGTGTTGCTGCCCGTGCCGCAGGCCCTCGAGTTGATCGAGCGCCTGGCCGCCGGTGAGCAGCGTGGGGGCGCTCACGGCGGCTGGCGCCCACACCGCAAGGCCGCGCCGCCCATGGTCGAAACCACCGAGGCCAAGGCCCAGGCGCTCCCCCGATGACCGCCGCCAAGCCCCTGACCGCGATGATGACCGACCTATATGCACCTAGATTACTAAAGCGTATCCGACGCTCGAGGACGCAGATGGCGGACCTCCTGGCCAGGACGCAGCAAATCCTCGCCGGCGAGGACGGCGCCATCACCATACGACACCTATTTTATAGACTCGTCGGGCTCGGCGCCGTCACCAAGGACGAGAGGGGGTATCGCGCGCTTGGACGTCACCTCTCCAAGTGGCGCCGGTCCGGCGCCGTCGCGTGGTCGGCGTTTGCCGATCCGACTCGCACCTATTACGGCATCCGGCTCTTCGATGACGCTTTTCAGGCCATCCACAACACGGTCACGACCTACCGCAAGGACCTCTGGGCAAGCCAGGGGTATCACGTCGAAGTATGGTCAGAGAAAGACGCCATCATCTCCGCAGTGTGCGACGCAGTCTCGGACTTTGGCGTGCGGTCCTACTCCTGCCGCGGGTTCTCGAGTTTGACCGGTCTCTATAACGCCGCCGAACATTTCCAAATGATGCAGCAACGGGGGAAGGAGGTCGTCATCCTCCACCTCGGCGACCACGACCCGAGCGGCCTCGCCATCGAGCGGAGGGTCGTGCGGTCGCTGCAGGAGGACTTTGACGTCACGATCAAGATCTGCCGCATCGCCGTCACGCCCGACCAGATCGCCGAATATAATCTGCCGACGCGCCCGCCGAAGGCCACCGACACCCGCGGCCGCGGCTGGGTCGGCGGCTGCGTGGAGGTGGACTCGATGCCGATGCCGGCGCTGCGGTCCCTGCTGCGCCGGAAGATCGAGGGGATGATAGACCCGCGCCAGTGGGCCGTCTCGAAGCTGGTCGAGGCGGCCGAGCACGAGACGCTCGGGGAGTACGAGAGAGCGTTTACCCGTGCGCCCCGGCCAGGAGATCCAGGCAGTAAACCCTTATGACCGAAACCCGAATCAAAAACTGCCATGCCGTCGCGCTCGGCCGTTTGGGGCGGGGCGTCCCGAAGCGTTTCTCCTTGGCGGAGCGCAGGCGCCGCCGCGCACGGATGATCGCCTACAACCGCACGAGGGCCGAGGCCAAGGCACGGGCGCAGACACAGGAGGCACCCCATGCCTAATCGCTACACCAGTTTCACAGAAACAGAGACAACTCTGAAGGATGTGCAAAATTATGTGCGTTCGGTCAAACGCAACATCAAGAAAGTCGAAGATGATCCGCGCCTCACGGAAGAGCAGAAACGCGAACTCCTAGCCCTCTGGTCTGCAAGCCTAGCGTTAGGCAACTACCTAGTGAACATACACAGGAAAATCCGGCAGGCGTGGAAAGCACGAGGAGTTCCCGCTTGCGAAATTCTCTAACGCCGTGCCTAACCGCTACACCCGCGTCTTCGCCCTTCCCCGAGCTGGTGGCCATCGCCACGCCCGGAGCAGCTGAGGAGCCGCCATGCCATTCGTAAAGTTGGACGTGGAGATCCTGACCTCGACGTTGTGGCTCCAGCGCCCGGACCTGGAGATCTTCATCACCGCGCTGCTGCTGTCCGAGCCCAAGGAGTTCACGGAACCCACCCCGACTCTGGAAACCGACTCGCTCACCGAGACCAACTTCGTGCTGCCG
The DNA here is from genome assembly GCA_049513315.1 of Opitutaceae bacterium. Lineage (GTDB taxonomy): Bacteria > Verrucomicrobiota > Verrucomicrobiia > Opitutales > Opitutaceae > Fen-1467. The sequence continues at coordinate 2,376 of JBEKWG010000036.1, read as the reverse complement.
CCAGGCTGGTACGGCTTCGCCGGGGTCAGCGGCCCCGGCCTGGTGAGGGCGGCGGTGGTAGACGTAAGGAAGGGGCGGGAGGCGCTCAGGCGGCTCCCCCGGCTCGCTTCGCTCGCCTGCTGTTGTTGTCGATGAAAATTTTTCTAAAGAGGTTAACTGGGAAAGCCCCTGTCCAGCGCCCCTGGTGAAGGGGGAGGCCAAATATCAGGAAGGCTTCACCAGCTGGAAACGGGAAGATGGGCCATCGGTTGTCAGATACTACGTCGGCAAAGGTTACCAGGAGGCCTACAGCCACTTTCCCCGCATGCCAGCTAAGGACTTCCAAGCTATGACGAAGCGGCTGCTGGAAAACGAGTGGCGCCCCGGCGACGTGCTGGGCGCCGTCCTCGGGGCCATCGACTGGGCCGGGAAGGCGCCCACCGTGGCCAAGGTGGCCCAGGGCCAGCCGCCTTCGACCCTGGTGCCGGGGCTCTGGGCCAAACTGGTCCACCGGGACCTGGCTGCGCTGGAGTGGGTCTGCAAGAAGAAGGGCAGCCGGGCCTACGGCAAGACCTACATCACCCTGCTCCGCGACGAGCTCATGAACGCCACGGAGGCCAACGGCTACGCCCGCCTCTTCAACAACGCGATGGGCATCGCCGGGGTGTGGGCCTGGTGGATCGGGGCGGACCAGGACGACCGCCCCGGCCTGCTCGCCGGGGGCGGGCTGGTCGCGCGCATCGGCGCCGCCATCAGCTCGTGGCCGGCGCTGCTGCAGGCCCTCGCGCAGTTCCCGCCCGACCAGCTCAAGCTGGTGGCCGAGCGTTACCGGCGGAACGACGGCGCCGACGGCGACTATTTTTTCCAGAGCGCGCGCGAGCAGGTCGGGCAGGCGCTCGTGAGGCGGGGCATCTTGGCCGAGAAGGACCTGTGCAAGGCTAGGCCGCCCACGCCGTGCGACCCCAAGGGGGCGGAGTGGCCGGACATCCAGGCCGTCGTCATCCGGTGGGAGAGGGACGCGGACTGCGACCCCGGCGACGCGTGGGTGTCCGCGGTGGGCAGCCGGCTCGGGCGGGAGACGGGCGGCCTCTACAAGCGCGAGAGGATCTACTGCCGGGCGTCGCTCGCGCGGCTCACCAAGCGGCGCGGGCCTGCCACGGAAGCGGAGCCCGCGCAGCCAAAGCCCGACCCGGACCAGGAGCAGCTGGGGGAAGCCCCCAGCTCCACCGGGAACGCCGGCGTCGACGTCGTGCCCGTCGGGGAGGAGATGCTCGACCCGGACGACGACGCCGCGGCGCACATGCCGCCCGCCGCCCACAAGATCCAACCTGCCGCTGTGGCAGGTTCCGCCGAGGCTCAGCCTGTCGAATCGACAGGCTCCACCGGCGGGGCACCACCAGCCACAGCGCCGCTACCGGTGCCGCCGTTCGGCAACCATGACCGAACAGGCGACCAGGTTGAACGCGCCGCCGCCCGGACAGATGCGCCCGCGCCTGCGCCTGCCGCGCCATCACCCGCGTCATCACCTGCCGCACCGGCGCCGGCAGGCGAACGCCACGTTCACGTGCACCATGCCCCGCCCGAACGGAAGCCCTGCTTCATCACCAAGGCGGTCTGCGCGGAGTTCGCCGGCCTCCGCCTGCCGGGTGACGAGCCCGTCGTTGACCAGCCCGCGCCGTCACCACCGTCACCTGCTACACCCACATCGTCATCACCGTCATCCACACCCATGGCACTGCGCCCACCCCTGCCGCCCACCCGCGGCGACGGCCAGGAATGGAGGCGCCGGGCGCGGGTGCATGCGTACGACGCGATCGAGAGGTCCGTGTCGGTCGCCGCGACGCCGGCCACGTCCACCTCGAACTCACCCATTCGCGCGCGCGACCCGGCGCCCGCCAAGGCATCTCACCCCGGTCGCCAGGGCCTGGTGGCGCAAGATCTGTGGCGCCTATGTGCTGGAGGTGCACCATCTGAAAATCCTGCAGGTGGCCGCCGAGGGGCTGCAGGTCGTCGTGCTGACCTGCCACCCGGAGCGCTATCGCGGGATCGGGCGGGCGGTCACGTTGAGCTAGATGCTCTGGCGGTGCCGATGTCACCCCAACCGTTTTTCCACTTCCAATCGGTGTGGGCGGTCCCTTCGCGCGAATGCTCGAGGACGAGGTAATCAGTCACACGCATGATCTCTGACCCGCCCCCGTGGACTACAGTGGTTGCCGTTGACAGCTCCGCAGAGGAGGACTCGTTGTAATAGGGGGCGAACCGGGTGATGGTCTCGGCGCGGTCGCGTTTCGATCCACTGTCGGTCTGGTCGATGCCCCTGATTCCGGCCTTGGTGAGTTCGTCGCGCAGGTAACGAGCGGTGGAGGCGAACTCGGAGAAGATGATCACCTTGTGCTC
>JBEKWG010000035.1:0-22482 GCA_049513315.1 Opitutaceae bacterium | reverse complement strand
GACGGCAAACCCGCCACTCCATGGGAAGAAACGACTCAGATTGACGTTGTTCAGCGCGTCGTGATCGGCTGCAAAGCGGAGCCGGGATTCAAGGCTGAGGTGCTGCGCGTGTTGGAGGCACCGGCCTACAGGCATGTGCACATTCAGGAGGCAAAGCCGCTCGAACGAGAGTACGGCCTTGAGTACAAGACGGTCAGGCCGCCAGCGGCATGATCGTCTTTGAGATGTAGGAGCCTGCTTGCAGGCGACCTTCCCCTTGGGGAGCAGTTGGATCGCCTGCAAGCAGGCTCCTACAGTGCGGCGCGCCCGCCCCAGCTTGGCCCGCAGATAAGGCGCGGTGGGGCTGCGCCGGACCTTGAACAGACCGGCGAGGGGGCCCTGGTGGAGGATCTCGCCGCCGGCGGGGCCGCCGCCGGGACCAAGCTCCACCAGGTAATCGGCCTCGGCGAGCAGATCGAGGTGGTGTTCGATCACGACGACCGTATGGCCCTGGTCGACGAGGCCGTGCAGCACCCGGATGAGCTTCTCGCAGTCGCTCAGGTGCAGGCCGATGGTCGGCTCCTCGAGGAGATAGAGGTTGCGCGGCCGGATGCCGCGCGAACGCTCGGTGAAAGTCTGCAGGCCGCGGGCGAGTTCGCTCACCAGCTTGAGCCGCTGGGCTTCGCCGCCGGAGAGCGTGGGACTGCTCTGGCCGAGCGTGAGGTAGCCGAGGCCGCAATCGCACATGAGCCGGCACACCTCGCCCAGCCGGGCGTGAAAGTCAAAAAGCACGGCTGCCTCCTCGAACGTGAGCTGCAATACCTGGCCGATGGTCCGGCCCTTCCAGGTGATGTCGGCGAGCTCCGGACCGTAGCGCAAACCGTCACAGTCGTCGCACGGCAGGTAGGCGTCGGGCATGAAGGCCATCTCGAGCTTGATGCGGCCCGCCCCCTGGCAGGTGGCGCAGCGGCCGCCCGCCGTGTTGAAGGAAAAGCGTGAGGCGGTGTAGCCGCGGATCCGCGACTCGGGCAGTGACGCGAAAAACTGCCGGATGAGGTCGAAAATGCCGAGGTAAGTGGCGGGCGTGGAGCGCGGGGTCTTGCCGATGGGCGCCTGGTCGACGGCGATGACCCCTTTGAAAACCTGGGTGCCGCGCAGGCTTTCAAAGGGGAGGTCCGCGGCCTGAGGTGGCAGGCGGGAGGGCTCGGCCTCAAAACCGGTGAGCCGGACAAACTCGCGGCCGGTGAGCCGGGACTTCTGGTGCTGGATCGCGCAGGCCACGGCGGGCTGCAGCAGATCGCCCAAGAGCGAAGATTTGCCCGCGCCGGACGGGCCGCAGACCATGATGAGACGCCCGAGCGGGAGACGCAGGTCGACCTTCTGCAGGTTGCGGAAGCGCGCGCCCGTGAGGGTGAGCCACGCGGCGTCGGTTTTGAGTCCTGGGTTTTGAGTTTTGGGTCTGTTTGGCGCCTGGAGCTTCCTTGGAACTTGGGACTTGAAACTTGGCACTTCCCGATAGGCCCCGCGAAGCGGATGACAAAGTCCCTTGGCCAGAAAGATGCCCGTCAAGGAAGACGGGTTCTTTTTCAACGCCTCCGGACGATCGTTGGCGATGAGTTCGCCCCCGTGGACGCCGGCTCCCGGGCCGAGATCGATGATGCGGTCGGCCCGCTCCATGATGGCATCGTCATGCTCGACGACGAGCAGGGTGTTGCCCTTGTCACGGAGGGATTCGAGCGTGCCGATGAGCCGCTCGTTGTCGCGCGCGTGCAGGCCGATGGACGGCTCGTCGAGCACGTAAAGCACGCCGGAAAGGTTGGACCCAAGCTGTGCGGCGAGGCGGATGCGCTGGGCCTCGCCGCCGGAGAGCGTCTCGGTGGGGCGGTCGAGCGAGAGGTAGCCCAGGCCGACATGATCGAGAAACTTCAGGCGTTCCTCGATTTGCGGGACGATGTCCTGCGTGATGGCGCGGCCGCGGGCGTCGAGGGCGAGCTGGCGCAGGCGGGCCAGGAGTTCGGCGGGCGCCAGCCGCAGCAGCGCGGGCAGGGAGAGCGGCGGTCCCTGCTGGAAGTGCAGCTTCACCGCACGCGCCATGCGGTTGAGGCGCTCGCCGTGGCAGGACGGGCAGAGGGAGCCCGTCGTACCCCCGGTGCGGGATTCGATTTTCCGGGTCAGGTCCGCGATCTCCGGCGGCAGCTCCTCATCCTCGCGGGGCTCGAGCATCCAGTCGTAGATGCGGCCGTGCCCGCGGCAGGCGGGACACCACCCCCGGGGCGAGTTGAAGGAGAAATGCTTCGGATCGAGCTCGGGGAAGGACTCGCCCGTCTCGACGTCGGTGCGCGTGGTGGAGAACCAGGAAAGAATCTCCCCGCCGGGCAGCAGCAGAAAGCAGGTGCCCTTCCCCAGCCGCAGCGCCTCGGCGAGGGCTGCGGCTGGGGAATTCAAAAAGGAAGAAGAAAGATCTGAAGATGGTAAGTGAGATCTTGAATCTTTCCTCTTCAATCTTGAACCGGTGGTCGCCGCCAAATCGGCGACGACCACCTCGACATCGTGCTCCTTGTAGCGGTCGAGCTTCTGGAAGTTCCCGACCCGGAGGAGGCGGCCATCGGCGCGCATGAGCTCGTAGCCCTGCCGCGCCAGCCAGGTGGCGATCGGCTGGTGATGGCCCTTGCGGCCGCGGATGAGCGGCGCGCAAAGATAAAGGTGCTTCGCGCGGCGGGCCGGCGGCGTGGCGAGAACCTTGGCGAGCAGCCCGCGCAGCTGGGCCGGCGAGAGCGGCGTGACGGGCCGGTCGGTCCCGGGATGATGCTGCACGCCGAGACGCGCGTAGAGGAGGCGGAGGTATTGGGCCACCTCGGTGATGGTGGCGACCGTCGATTTGCGCGAGCCGCGGGTGACGCGCTGCTCGATGGCGACGGTGGGCGGGATGCCCGTCAACCGGTCAAAGGCCGGGCGCGGGAACTGCTCGACGAACTGCCGCGCGTAGGGCGACATCGACTCCATGAAACGGCGCTGCCCCTCGGCGAACACAATGTCGAAGGCCAGCGTGGACTTGCCCGAGCCGGACACGCCGGTGACGACCGACAGCTCGTGATGCGGGATGGAGACAGAAAGGTTCTTCAGGTTGTTCTCCCGGGCGCCGACGATCGTCAGTTCAGTGTTACGGGTTACGGGTTCCGGGTGGTAGGTGGCGGGAGCCTCGGCCGCCATCAACCCGGAACTTTGAACACTGAACGCCGAACCGCCCGGAGCGCCGCCCGCCAGCGCGGCGCGGAGAAACGGCGCGGTGGCCGTGGGGGAGTGCGCGATGTCCTCCGGCGGGCCTTCGGCCACGATGCGGCCGCCCTGCGCGCCGGCCTCGGGGCCGACCTCGAGAATCCAGTCGGCGGACTTGAGCACGTCGAGGTTGTGTTCGATGACGACCACGCTGTGGCCGCGCGCGACGAGCTTCTGCAGCACGTCGAGCAGGCGCTTCACATCGTGCTTGTGGAGTCCGGTGGTGGGCTCATCAAGCAGGAGGAGGGAACCTCCTGCTTGATGCGGTTCTGGGTTCTGGGTTTTGAGTTCAGGGTTGGGGCCAGCGGATGTCTCTGCTGTTGGTCGGACTTCAGGCCCGGCGGAGTCGTTTACTATCGGGGATAAACCCCGACCTACAGGGTCACTGCTGAATGCGCCGAGGTAGCGGATGAGCTTGAGGCGCTGGGCCTCGCCGCCGCTGAGGGTGTTGAGCGGCTGGCCCAGCATGAGATAGCCGAGGCCGACCTCCTCCAGCGCGGCGAGCCGCCGGCGGATGGCGGGGTGGTCGGCGAAGAGCGGCAGCGCTTCGCTGATGCCGGTATTAAGCAAATCGGCGATCGACCGGCCGTTCCAGGTGATGGCGAGCACCTCGGGCTTGAAACGGCGGCCCTCGCAGATCGCGCACGGCACGAACACATCGGTCAGAAACTGCATCTCGATGCGTTCGTAGCCGAGCCCCTGACAGTGGTCGCACCGGCCGTCGCCGCTATTGAACGAAAAACTGGTCGCGCTGAAGCCGGCCGCCTGCGCGGCGGGCGTCGCGGCGTAGAGTTCGCGGATGAGCTCCCACGCCTCGGTATAGAGCGCGGGATTGGAACGCGGGGTGCGGCTGATCGGCGACTGGTCGACGAGGACGTTTTCGCCCAGTTCAAGGTCGGAACGGATCGCCTCAATCGCGGCGGGATCCTCGGCCAGCTGGTGGCGCTGCGCGAGCAGGCCCTGGTGGATGACGTTGTCGAGCAGCGTGGATTTGCCGGAGCCGGAGACGCCGCTCAGGCAGACCAGCCGTTGCAGAGGCAGACGGAAGTCCAGGCCGGAGACGTTGTGCTTGGTGGCGCCGCGGAATTCCAGCCAGGCGGTCGGGTGGAATTTCTTATTTCCTATTGCTGATTGGGAATTGACGGAAGTGACCGGACGCCGGGAAGCCGGTATGTCGACCTGCCGCCGGCCCGAGAGGTAAGCCCCGGTGAGGCTATCGGGCGAGCGCAGCAGCCCGCCGACCGAGCCTTGAAACACAATGCTGCCGCCGCGTTCTCCTGGCTCGGGACCGACCTCGATGACGTGGTCGGCCGCACGGATCATGGCCTCGTCATGCTCGATGACGACGACCGTGTTGCCGGTGGCGGTGAGCGAGCGGATGATGCCGATGAGGCGTTCGATGTCGCGCGGGTGCAGGCCGACGCTGGGCTCGTCGAGCACGAACAGCGTGTCGACCAGCGACGTGCCGAGACCGGCGGTGAGGTTGACGCGTTCGACTTCGCCTCCGCTCAGCGTACGCGAGGCGCGGTCGAGGGTGAGATAGCCGAGGCCGACCTGCTGGAGATAGCGCAGACGCGTGACGATGGAATCGTAGGCGAGATCGGCGGAGTGGGTGCCGGCGGCGGGTTTGGAGTCTTGGGTTTTGGGTTTTGAGTTTTGGGTTGAGGGTTGTGCGTTCTCGACGAGCGCGAGCAGGTCGGAGACGGCGAGCTGATAAAGCTGGGGCAGCGTATGGCCGCGCCATTTCCAGCACAGCGCCTCGGGCTGGAGGCGCGCCCCCCCGCAGGCGGGGCAGGTGTTGTAGGCGCGGTAGCGGGAGAGGAACACCCGCACGTGCATTTTATAAGTCTTCGATTCGAAGTAGCGGAAGAAACCCTTGAGGCCGTACCAGGCGTGGGGCCATTCCTTGCCGGGCTTGCCGTAGTCGGGATCGCCGTTGATGACATAGTCCTTCTGCGCCGACGTGAGGGCGGCAAAAGGCACATCGGTCGGGATCTTCCGTTTCCTTGCAAAGACATAGAGGTCCCTCTTCGACTCGCCGTAAATCTCGCCTTCCCACGGCTTGAGGGCCCCGGCGTCGATGGAGAGCGAGTGATCGGGGATGGCGAGGCGGTAGTCGATGTCGATGATGCGGCCGAAGCCGCGGCAGTGCGGGCAGGCGCCCAGCGGCGAATTGAAGGAGAACAGCGCGGGCGTGGCGGCGCGGAAGGTGCGGCCGGTCTTTGGCGAATGCAGTCCGCGCGAGTAGTGGCCGACCTCCGCGTACACACTCCGGCGCTCCGCGCCACCCCGCTCCAGCGGGGATTCATCGGCGGCGAAGAGGCGGACCTCCCCCTGCCCGAAGTGCAACGCGGTTTCGGCGGCCTCGAGGAAGCGGTTCTGGTTTTCCGGCGTCAGGGTGACGCGATCCTGGACGACGAAGAGATGAGTCGAATGTCGAAGGTCCAAGGTCGAAGGCCTGGATTTTTCAGCCCTCAGATCGTCAATCTTGTGAACGGTGCAGCCGGCGGAATCATTTGGAGCCTGGCGTTTGGAATGTGGGATTTCCGCGGCCAGCAGGCAGCGGTTGTAGCCCTGGCTTTGAAGGCTGGAGAGAATTTCGGGCCATTTCAGGCTGCCGGGTTTGGTCACCTGGAAGGCGATGACCACCGGGCGGCCGGCATACGCGGCCGACACCTTGGTCCAGATCGTCCGCGGGTTGTCATCCTCGATTTTCTCCCCGGTCTCCGGATCGAAGCACTCCGCGACGTGACTGAACCAGACTTTGAAGAAATCGGTGAGCTCCGTCATCGTGCCCACGGTGGAGCGCGAGGTCTTCACCGTGTTGGTTTGCTCGATGGCGATGGAGGGCCGGATGTTCTCAATGGCGTCGACCCGGGGCTTGGCGAGGAGATCGAGGAACTGGCGGGTGTAGGCGCTGAAGGTCTCGACGTAGCGTCGCTGGCCCTCGGCATGCAGCGTGTCGAGGACGAGCGATGACTTGCCCGCGCCGCTCAGGCCGGTGACGACGATGTATTTTCCCAGCGGAAGATCGAGGTCGAAGCCCTTGAGGTTGTTCTGGCGGACGCCGCGCAGCCGGATGCAGTCGCTCGGGTTGCTCTTAACCACGAAGGCAACCGATGGACACCCCCGGCCGAAAGGCAACTCCGGTGTCGTGGTTTCCGCCGAATTCCTCATAGGGTATGTCTTCAAACCGCACACATCCTCCTAAATGAACCTCTAATTGTTGCGGCACGTAGCGCGGTGTTTTCCTGTCCGTCGTAGCCCGAAGGGCGAAGTCGGAAACCCGCGCTCCTCCGCCCAGCGCAGGCTGAAGCGCTGCGCTACGCCTGCCAGCCTCCCAACTTCGCAGTACAGGACAGTTTGAAGACACGCCTTAGGAAGGTCGCTCTTGTCCCGCCGTAGCTTCGGCGAAGGAGGATGCGACCGATTCTGCTGTACGGCAGAACGCCCGCTCTGCTGGCCAGCAGCGGGCTTCCTACGACAAGAATCTTAGCGTGCCGTGCCCATGAGCCGGGCGAAAAGCTCGAGGTAGGCGCGCGCATGCGATTCGGAATCAAAGGTCGCCGCGGCGAAGATGTGGGCCCGGGAGGAGCGGGTGTGGCGTTCCGGCGGCGCCGCACGCGCCAGGCGGCTGACGGTCGCTCGAAACGCCGTGCGGTCTCCCGGGGGGATGACAAAGCCGGTCTCGTCCGGCAGGAAACACTCGCTGATCCCCTGCGCGTCATAGACGACGGCGGGCAGGCCGTGCGCCTGCGCCTCGATGATGAAATTCGACAACGACTCGCTCCAGGAGGTGTGCACGGCGATGTCCGCCGCCAGATAAAGCGGCTCCGGGTCGCGCTGCCAGCCGAGGAATTTCACGCGCTGCCCGAGGTGCCGGGCCCGGACCAGCCGCTCGCATTCCGACCGGGTATCCCCGTTGCCGGCGAACCAGAGCTGCCAGTCGAGGTCCGCCGGGAGGCCGGCGGCGATCTCGATCAGTTCATGCTGGTTCTTCCGGGTGCGGAACATCGCCACGCACAGCAGCACGAGGGTGCCGGGGCCGGCGCCATGTTTGGTACGCAAGGTCTCGTTTCGCTCCAGCGTCGCCGCGGCCGGAAAAACGAGCGAATTGTGGATGACGGTGATTTTGCCGGGCGGCAGCGCCAGCATCTTGATGAGCGTCTGCTTCGCGGCATGACTGTTGGCGACTACATGCCGGACGAGCCGCATCGAGCGGCGGAAAAGGAAGGGCAGCGGCTTGCCCGTGCGCATGGTGCCGACCACCAGGACGCGCCGAAACCGCTGCTGGATGAAGCCGGCATGGCAGTTGGCCATGCGGCCCATGCAAAGCACCACGTCCGGCGCCAGCGCGGCCACCACGCGCCGCAACCCCGGGGCAAACCAGTCGAGGTGGAGGTCGAACGGCGTCAGGGCCCGGTGGGTGACGCCGGCCAACTCGCCGGCCAGAGCGCCGCCGGGGCGGAAGGTGAGCAGCGTGGCCGGGTGGCCGGCCGCCGCAAAGGCGCGCGTCAGGAGGATCGACTGGCGCTCGGTGCCGCCGCTGCGCAGGTGGTCCTGGACGACGAGGATTTTCATTGCTCCGCCGGCCGGCGTGGCGACAGTGCTGGGTTTCGCTGATGAGTCGTCATCCCTGGTTGAATCTGTTGATGCGTTGGGCGATCCTCGCCGTGGGTGTGGCCCTGAGCGCGGTTATCGTGCCGGGCATCACCTATGACAGCGGCGTGACCCTGCTAGTTGTCGTGGCTTTGCTCAGCCTCTTCAACGCGATTCTCAAGCCGTTGCTGGTCATTTTCACGCTGCCGTTCGTGGTGCTGTCCCTCGGTCTCGGCATCTGGCTCATCAATGCCTTCCTTTTTCTCGCGGTCTCGAAGCTGGTGGCGGGCTTCTACGTGCGTGATTTCTGGTCGGCCCTGTGGGGCGCGCTCATCGTCAGCCTGGTGAATTTTTTCCTCAGCGGGCTCCTCCACGCCCGGCGGGTGCCACGGTCCACGTCACCGCCGAAGCCCGACGATGTGATCGACATCTGACGCGTAGCGCAGAGCTTCAGCCTGCACTGGTCGGATGAACGCGGGTTGAAACACCGCGCTACGTGCCGCTGCAGATAGAGGTTCATGGGAGGGCTGGCACACGTAGCGCAGAGCTTCAGCCTGCGCTGGTCGGATGAGCGCGGGTTGAAACACCGCGCTACGTGCCGCTGCGGTTGGAGGGCCTTTGGGGAGGTTGTTTGCGAATTGAAGACACTGCTACCCCGGCCAGTTTCCATTTGACCCGCTGCGGAGCGACGTCGGCGGTTGCGCTCAGATCAATTTCTCTCAAGCTGCACTTATGTCTGAAACGACGGTTTATGACCTGATTGTGATCGGCGGCGGGCCGGCCGGCTACGTGGCGGCGATCCGCGCCGGGCAGCTCGGCAAGAAGGTCGCCTGCATCGAGCAGGAGCGCGCCGGCGGCACGTGCCTCAACTGGGGCTGCATTCCCTCGAAGGCGCTGCTGAAGAGCGCCGAGCTCTACGTCAAGATGAAGAAGGCGGAGATCTACGGGCTCAGTGTCCAGGGCGTCTCGTTTGATTTTGCGAAAGTCATGGAACGCTCGCGCGGCGTGGTCGACCAGATGGCGAAGGGCGTGGAATTTCTCTTCCGCAAGCACAAGGTCGACTACTTCATCGGCCGCGGGCAGGTGACCGTGCCCGGCATGGTCGAGATCACCGCGGGCGAGCACAAGGGGAGGTTCTTCAAGACCGGGCGCGTCCTGCTCGCCACCGGCTGCAAACCCCGCCAGCTGCCCGGCCTGCCGGTCGACGGCGAGCGCGTCATGACCTCGCGCGAGGCGCTGGTGCCGCGCGCCAAACCGCCCGCCTCGGCCGCCATCATCGGGGCGGGCGCGATCGGTGTGGAGTTTGCCTATTTTCTCAACGCCTTTGGCAGCAAGGTGACGCTCATTGAGGTCCTGCCGTCGGTGGTGCCGGCGGAGGACGAGGAGGTCGCCCGGCTGCTGCACCGCAGCTTCGAGAAGCAGGGCATTGCCATTCACACCGGCACCAAGGCCGAGAACATCAAGGTCGGCAAAAATTCCGTGACCCTCGACCTCGTCAAGGGCGACCAGCGCCAGGGGCTGGAGGTCGAGACCGTCATCGTGGCGATCGGCGTGGTCGCCAATCTCGACGGCGCGCTTTCTCCGAAAGTGAAGCTCGATCTCGATCGGGGCTTCCTGAAGGTGGACGAAAACTACCAGACGAACGTGAAGGGCATCTACGCGGCGGGCGACATCATCGGCCCGCCCTGGCTGGCGCACGTCGCGATGTTCCGCGCGGTCAACGCCGTCAACGGCATGTTCGGCCATGGCCGGCCGCACCATGAGAAAAACGCGCCGGGCTGCACCTACTGCCAGCCGCAGATCGCCAGCATCGGCCTCACGGAGCAGGCGGCGAAGGAGAAGGGCGTGGCCTACAAGATCGGCCGGTTTCCGTTCATCGCGGCCGGCAAGGCCGTGGCGGCGGCGGATTCCGAGGGCTTCGTCAAGGTGCTCGCCGACCCGGCCACGGGGGAGATTCTGGGCGCGCACATCATCGGCGCCGAGGCGACCGAACTGATTTCTGAATACAGCCTCGCCATGACGCTTGAGGCGACCGTCGACGAAATCCACGCCACCATTCACCCGCATCCAACGCTCGGCGAGGCCGTCATGGAAGCCGCGGCCGCCGCCACCGGCGAGGCAATCCACATTTGATCCTCGGGCGATCTGACGACGAAGGCCGGCTCCACGCCAGCCTTTCAGTTGCGCTCAAATCTGGTAAGGGCACTGGCTATCAAGACCATAGCTCGACCCCGATGCCAGATGTGTCAATGATCTACTAATGACTGTCAATTTAGTAGTTGCGTTCGAATTACTAATTTAGCACTGATTAGTAGTATATTGACAATGAAGCTGCCGCAAAAACCGCCGCTGTATATCGACTTGGTCCGGAAATACCTGAGCAATCCCAACCGGATTGACACCATTCTAAAACTACCACCGCCGGATGAGTACCCGCATTGGGACCGCCTGCAGTACCTGACCCCACCCGCCGGTTCCACGCTGGAGGAGTGGTGGTTGTCGATCAAAATGAAACGCATGGGCGCGTCAAAGTCGGTGCCGCTCACGGATAAGGCGGGGATCTCCTTCCAGTTCGCACTGCCAGACCTCGTGCAGGCGCAACTGCATGAAATCGACGTGGGCGCCGGCCGGTCGATCGGTGTGCCGGAACCGATCACCAATCCGCAGACCCGTGACCGTTATCTCATCCGCTCACTCATTGAGGAAGCTATCACTTCCAGCCAATTGGAGGGTGCGGCGACAACGCGCGAAGTGGCCAAAGAGATGATCCGTACCGGTCGACCGCCGCGCGACACCAGCGAGCAGATGATCTTGAACAACTACGTGACCATGCAGCGCATCTCGGAATTGAAGCAGCAAGAGCTGTCACCCGGGGTGGTGCTGTCGCTCCACCATCTGGTAACGGAAAAGACCCTCGATAACCCAGACGCGGCAGGCCGCCTGCGGCGCTCCGATGAGAAGCGCATCGTCGGCGACAACTACGGTGAGGTGTTTCATGAGCCGCCGCCAGCGTTGGAGTTGCCCGCCCGGCTGCAGGCCATGTGCGAGTTCGCGAACGGGCGAACGCCGGAGTTTTTCGTCCATCCAGTGGTCCGGGCTATAATCCTTCACTTCTGGTTAGCCTACGATCATCCGTTTGTGGACGGCAACGGACGCACGGCGCGGGCGCTGTTTTACTGGGCGATGCTGCACTCGGGTTACTGGCTCTTTGAGTTCATTTCGATCTCGAACATCCTGCGCAAGGCTCCGGTCGAGTATGCGCGGTCATTCCTCTTCACAGAGACGGACGACAACGACCTGACGTATTTCATCGTAGCGCAGACGAAGGTGATGCGCCGGGCCATCGAGGAGCTGCACCACTACATCGCCCAGAAGACGACCGAAGTCCGGGAGGTGGAAGAGCATCTTCGGGCGTTGAACCTTTTCAACCACAGGCAGGCGGATCTGCTTCGCCACGCGCTCAAACACCCCCTCCAAGAATATAGCATAGCCAGCCACCAGAAGAGCCAAAACGTGGTGTATCAAACGGCCAGGACCGATTTACTGAACTTGAAGGCTCGCGGAGTGTTGGGACAAAAAAAGCGGGGTAGGAAAATTGTCTTCACTGTTCCCCGGGATCTTACGGACCGGCTGCGCCGCTTGGAAAAGGTGGCACGAGCCGACGCCTCGTGATGCGCTTCGCGTTACGACCGCGCCGAGGCGACCGAGCTCATTTCCGAATACAGCCTCGCCATGACGCTCGAGGCGACCGTCGACGCGATCCACGCCACCATCCACCCGCATCCAACGCTCGGCGAAGCCGTGATGGAAGCCGCGGCGGCCGCCTCCGGCGAGGCCATCCACATTTAGGCGATCTCTTCAAACCGCCTGATGCTAGCCATCAGTTGAGCGGCGCCTTCCAGCGTCGCCGCTACGCGGCGTATGCTGGAGGCTTGGTTGGAAGCCGTTGTTTTTATGGTTCTTTTCCCTTGGCTCGATCGACTAGGAGTTCGCCGCCGATGCTCACATTCTCCGGATTGTTCTCTTTGATCAGGATCACCATAGCCTGCCTTGGCAATCCGTAGGCTTTGACTGCGGCATCTGTCACGGTTTTGACCAACTCCCGCTTCTTGGCGAGGTCTTCAATTCGTGGGCCGTCAACTGTGATGTTGGGCATTTCGTTTTCCTCCTATCTTTTGCTACCAACCGAGTGGTTATACAAAGAAGCGTTTACGCTGTTTTTCCACATCGAGCAATCGTCTAGTCGTTTGTGGAAAAATCTGGGCTACTGGCTGTGTGCGTACCGAGCCAGCGAGGAGGCGCTTCGGAAGGCGGATTACGAGGAAGACTTGGAGTGGGGGCGAACGACGGTGACGCGGGTGATGTTCGAGCGGTTGGCGGGGAAAGGCAGGGCATCGCTGATGCAAGCTGCAATCCGTTGATTTGCTCGGGCTGGCGTTTCCGATTGCCGCGAGACATCCGCGAAGTACAATCGCATCCGCCAAGAACGGTAGCACCCCATGAAACGATTCTTCACCCTATTCCTCGCCAGCATAGCCGCTGCGGTTGTGGTCGGCGGCCTTTCAATCGGCTCCACGGCCGCGGAGCCTTCACCGCAGACGTCGCTGCCGGTCAAGTATTCGGTCAAAGTCCACGTGTTTGACGGTTGCGAGTGCAATGCTGTCTGCCCATGCGTCTTTTCCAGTGATACCACTTTCGGAGATTGCCGTGCCATCGCCGCGTACACGTTTGAGGGCATCTATGGGACAACTCAGCTTAAGGATGTATCCTGCGCGCTCGTTCTCACATCGGTGGGCAAGAATATGGCGGCCACTATGGGCAAGTGGAAAGGTGTGCTCTACATGTCAGACACGGCGACGCCTGCCGAGCGCGAGGCTGTCGCCAGTCTGATCCACGTGATGAACGGCGATGCGTTCGCCACGCTGGAAACGCACCTCGCCCCTATCAAAATAAGCCGTCAGGGTGACATTCACGACCTTACCGTGGGTACAGTCGCACATCTCCGGATTCACGGGCTCAAAGGCCAAAACGGAGAAGTGACAAAGATCCTGAATGCGCCCAACGCACCTCCCGTGTTGTTCTGCGCGCTCGCTGACGTGAATACCTACAACGACGGCGTATCATCATGGTCCTTCACGGGGAGAAACGGCTCTTATTCGGACGAGGATCTCTCGAATACCAAGTGACCACGCTCGCATGGACCAACCGGCCCGCTCGCTGCGTATAATGCCCCAGGATTGGCGATCTCCTGCCGGTGCGATAGACGGGGGGGGGCGGGCTGAACCTTGGGGAAATGCGGGGCGAATCAGGGGCGGGGGTAAACCCGGGTCGTAGCTCGCGCCCAAGGTTGGATGCCCGCCTTCGTTCCGCGCGGCGGCACTACGGCGCGGCACCTCGCCGTAGTTGGAGGGTGGTTCGTTCGCGGTGTGAAATGCCCTCCTTCGCCCCATTCGACTTCGCTCAGGGCTACGGCGGGCAATTTTTCGCCTGTGGCGAAAAATTGGTACGGGCACTGGGAATCGAACCGGCGCCTCCAACCGGTCGAGCCGGTCGATTTACCGCGAAAGGGGTTGCGCCATTCTGGATCGTCTATGGCGCCGTCGCGGCTGGCGGGGTTGGCTTGAGGTGCAGGCCCGCGAGCAGGGCAAGATCCATGGCTAGCGGTCGGGTTTCTCCGTCGGCGCGGCATTGCAGGACCAGCCGTTGCGGGCCGGGGGTGATCCGGAAGAACAGGCTGCCTTGGACCGTTTGGCCCGGGGCGATGGACAAGGGCAATACCAACCGCCGGCGTCTGAACTCGGCCTCCACTTTGTGTTTGCCGTGGACGTTGGCGACGACGGTCCCGACGGCAAAAAGCGGCAGCGCCACGACAGTGGCGGCTCCGACCGCCCCGGCGGCAGTCGCGCCAGCGCTGACGGGTCCGGCCATTATCCCGCCCATGGCTGATGCCAAAGCAACGCCGGCGCCCACCGCGGTGCCCGCGCCGAGCGCAAGATAGGTGCCCGTCTGTCGCGCGGCATTGGTCTGCCACCACTTCTTGCTCAGCTTTTCGAGCGTCCAGGGGTTATCGCCCGGGGTGACCGGTTCGCTCTGGCTGCCGTACAGCATGGCGGAATCAATGATCGCCGGCGTCTCTCCGCGATTCGCCACCGTCAGCACGTATTCGTCCCAGTACGCCTCGCGCTTCCACGAGCCGGGCCCTTGGAAGATGATGACGGTGTGCAAAGTCGCCTCGACGGGCGGCTGCGCTGCGCTGAGTTTGAGCAGCGTGGGCCCCGGCGTGTCTTTCGGAGCCAGCTTGTAGCCGCGGGTGACGCAGCCGGACAGCGCGGACGCGGCCGCAAAGGAGGCGGCGAGCAACCGGGCAACGCGCACAAGGGAGCAAAGGAGCGGATCGTTCATGGGGATGGCAGATTGGGGGACGGGTCGAGCTTATCCGATTTCAAGACCGGCCCGCTAATTGATAAATCTGACGCCAGCCATTGCGCAGGTCGATATGTCCGCCGCCTCCGGCGAAGCAATCCACATATAAGCGGCGCCAGCCATAGCCTGCAGGGCGGTTGGCCTGCTCCGTGAAAGGTCCTCCTTCGCCGGGCTACCAAGGGCTGCTGCCCACCTTCGTGCCGCCGTGCGTCACTACGGCGCGGCACCTCGCCGTAGTCGGAGGGCGGTTCGTTTGCGGAGTGAAATGCCATCCTTCGCCCCATTCGACTTCGCTCAGGGCTTCGGAGGGCAGCCTCCGCCACCAGGCATTTTCCCGCCAATATCAGTCGCTGCATGCTAACGGATGGCCCGCCAGCCGTAGCCCGAAGGGCGGAGGCTGGTACGGGCACTGGGAATCGAACCCAGATCACCGGCTTCGGAGACCGGTGCACTATCCATTGTGCTATGCCCGCGGGAAACGGGCGGGAGTCTCAAAATGCCGGCGAGGCCTGTCGAGAGCAAACACGCCGCTTTGGTTCTTACAGGAGAAAACGGAGGACACGGAGATCATTGAGCCTAAATCCTTGCCTTCAGTCTCTGTTACCTCCGTTACCTCCTGTAAAATATCCGGGGCCTATTTCTTCTCCGCCTTCATCTGGCGGTGGACAAAGAGGTAGTACATGGTGCCGAGCACCACGAAGGCACCCGCGACCCAGAGGGTAATGCGATGCAGCTCGCCGCGCATCAGGGCCTCGTCCTGCCCGGCTTTGATGCCAATCCACGCCAGCACGGCGCACCAGAAGGTCGAACCGATCAGCGTGTACAGGGAGTAGAGCCGGAAATCGAGACGCACGATGCCCGCCGGGATGCCGATGAGGTGGCGCACCACCGGCAGCAGGCGCGAGAAAAAGATGCCAAACGGACCGTAGCGGTCGGCCCAGCGCTCGGCGGCGACCACCTTTTCCGGGGAAATCACCACCAGCCGTCCGCCACGCACCACCCAACGCTTCACCAACGGCCAGCGCGCCAGCCGGGAGGCCAAACGATCGAGCATCGTGTCCGCGACCACGGCGTAGCGCATGACCAGCGGCCGGCCGGCCAGCCGCGAGGCCCAGTACATCACCGTCGCACCCACCCAGGAGCCGAGCGCCCCGGCGATGACCACGCCCGTCACGGTCATCTTGCCCTGCGTGTGCGCCAGGTGGGCGGCAAACGGAATGACCAGTTCGCTCGGCAGCGGCACGATGGAGCTTTCAATGGCCATGAGCAGGGCCACGAGCCAGTAGCCGCCCTTGTCGAGCGAGTGTTGATACCAGGCGATCAACTGCATGAACATTTCGTGCATGGTGCAACGGGTAAGCGCAGCGCGGCAAAGCCGCAACCAAACCCCGAGCCGAGGAAATTTTTGCCGCAAAAATGCACAAAAATCACTTTCTGGTTAAGGCACCGTCTCCCTTGCGCCTATAGGCGCACTGTCGATCCCTGCCGAAGCCGTGGAAACTTTTTGTGCCTCTTTGTGGTCATTGAAATTCTTCGCGGCTCGTGAGGATTTTGAGTTACGACACTAAAAAGGGCAGGTCGAAACGGTTCGAGCCTGCCCGGAAAATCACGGACGTCGACCAATCAGACGTCGGGCTTGGTTTTGCGCAGGCCGACGATGCGGTCGCCTTCCTTCCACTGGCCGCGTTTCTTGAGCAGCTCGACGCGCTCGAAGCGCTTGAGCACGTTGCGTTTCACGGCGACGCCTTTGGCGGATTGCAGACTTTTGTGTTGGGACATGACGGAAATTAGGCGGAGGATGGCGGTTGAGGAAAGGGGGCGGGTGTAGAGGTCCCCCGTGCCCATGACAAGTATTTTTCCGAAACCTGCTCGGCGCGGACGACGATCCATTCGGGCGTGTCATAGGGATGCCGGGCTTGGATCCACGTCTCCAATGCGCCGGCCTGCTCCGGCAGGAATTTGAACATGAGCCGGTATTCCTGCGCCGATTCCAGCCGTCCTTCCCAGTGAAAATGCGATGCGACCGGTCCCTCCACCTGCACACAGGCGGCGAGGTTCGCCTCGACCGCGCCGCGGGCGAGCCGGGAGGCGTCTTCAGGCGTGGCCACGGTGGTCCAGGCGATCAGCATCATAGGATACCGGAAAGCGGATACCGGATACCGGAAAGCGACAACCGGAAACTGAAAGCCAGACTATTCAGCGGTAGCCGACAAGTTTTCAATACCTCACTTCACGCTCTCCCACATATATGGCCCTCTCCGGTTTCCGGTCTCCAAGATCCGGTATCCACGAGAATACCCTTGACCCCGGGGCGGGGGGACGTAGCCATTGCCGTTCCCACCGACCGCCAGCTCCCTGCCATGCGTGACGATTACATCCGAGACGCCCAGAAAGTCATTCCCGACCCGAACATCCTGATCAACGTGGTTTCGCGCCGCGTCAAACAGCTCAAGCGGGGCAGCCGTCCGCTCGTCGAATCGCTCGAAAAACTCTCGCCCGAGGACATCGCGCTGCGCGAGATCATCGAGGGGAAGATCAATCACGAGTTAGCCGAGAATTGACGGGCCGACGCGGGCGGGTGTAGCGAGTCAGGACCGCCGGCGCGGCTGGCCGCGTGCCGGTGAACGCCCATGTGCGCCCAGTCCCCAGATCCCGAACGTTACACCGAAATCCGCAACGCCAAGGCGCGGCGGGACTATTTCATTGAGGAAAAGTTCGAGGCGGGCATGGCCCTGCGGGGCACGGAGGTGAAGTCGGTCCGCAACGGCCGGGCGCAGATCAACGACGCTTTTGGCCGCGTGGAAAAAGGGGAGGTGTGGCTGTGCAACGCCCACATCGATCCCTACGAGTACGGCACGGACAACAACCACGAGGTGCGCCGCCAGCGCAAGCTGCTCCTGCACAAGCATGAGATTCGCAAGATCGCCCAGGCGCTCGAGGCCGGCGGTCGGGCGCTGGTCCCGCTGCGGCTGTATTTCAAAGACGCGCTGGTGAAGGTCGAGGTGGCGCTGGCCACCGGCAAGAAACAGTTCGACAAGCGCGAGGATCTCAAGAAGCGCGCCCAGATGCGCGAGGCCGACCGCGCGCTGCGCTTCCGCCGATAATTTCATGAGCGGGCACGATTCCGTCACCGTTCGCGTTCCGGGCAGCACCTCCAACTGCGGCTCAGGCTTCGACACGCTCGGGCTGGCGCTGAAGATCTACAACCACGTGACCGTGACCCGGCGGGCAGGATCCACGACGCCGGTGCCCGCCGATGGCGGCGACGCGCCGGCGCGCGCCATGGTCGAGGGGGCGGCGGCCGCGTTTTTCCAGAAAACCGGCCGGGCTCCGTTCGGCTTCAGCTACCGCATCACGGGGGACGTCCCGGCGGCCCGCGGCTTGGGCTCAAGCGGCGCCGTGCGAAGCGGCCTGGTCGCGGGACTCAACGCGCTGACGGGCGCGGGGCTTTCGAACCGGCAGATCATCGAGTTGGTGACGGCGCTGGAAGGTCATCCCGACAACGCCGCCGCGTCGGTGCTCGGCGGCTTTTGCGTGTCGCGCACGTCGCCCGTGAACGGCGCCTATCTTGATTGCGTGCGCATCGCCGTGCCGGCAGAGCTGGCCTTCGTGGTCGTTTCGCCGCAGGTGGAGATTTCCACCAAGGAGTCGCGCGGAGCCCTGCCGCGAACGCTGCCGTATTTCGACGCGGTGAAGAGCATCAACGCCGCTTCGTTCCTGGTGGCGGCGTTCGCCACGCGCGAATTCCGGAAGCTGCGGCACGCCGTGGCTGATTTCATGCACGAACCCTACCGGCTGCCGGGCATCCCGGGCGGACGCGAGGCGATCGACGAAGGCATTGCGGCGGGGGCGCTGGCCGGCTGGCTGAGCGGCAGCGGTTCGAGCGTGTTGTGCGTCTGCGAACAGCCGGAGGTTTCTGCCGTCCGCCGGGCGATGGAATCGGCGCTCGAACACGCCAGCGTGGGCTGCGACGGATCATGGGTCCTCGCGGCGGACAACGACGGGCTGGCGGTGGAGTAGCGCGCGGCCTAGACCCGCCGGAACGACCGGTTCCATCCTCCGGTACTGACTCAGTTTGTCATTGCGAGGAGTCCCAGTCTGCCGGGACGACGAAGCAATCCATCTGGATCGCCACGCCCGTTCTGCTGTCCAGCAGAACCGGGCTCGCGATGACAAGGCAAATTGAGTCACTACCCATCCTCCGCTCCAACTGAACGATCAGAGGGAAGTGATATCCGCTTTCAGCACGGGCGGATTTGCATCCGGCCAGTGCTTGATGATATTCTCCGCGAGCATCCGCCAACTGATTGGTTTGAAGAGTGTCGCTCTGAGGCCGGGCACGTGGCTCAGGTCCTTGTCTTCGAGTTCGATCCGGTGGCCGGTGATCATCATGGCGGCGATCTGCGGGCGGACCGCGTGCGCCCGGTGCAGGAAATCAATGCCATTCATCGGTGACATGGAGTAATCGGTCACGATCATGGCCACGTCGAGGCGCGGCAGGGCGGCGAGGGCCTCGTGGGGCTGCGTATATGGGATGATGGGGCAGTCCAGGTTGTCCGAGAGCAATTGCGTCATCAGCTCGACGTAGGATTGCTCGTCATCGAGGAACAAAACGGCTTTGGGAACGATGGGGGCCACCGGATAAGCTGGAGGATACGTGGCTTTCGGCAAAGGGGAATTTATAGATAAAATGCCGCTGGTAAAGACTGGAATGACGCCGAAGCGGGCTTGCCGCCCGCCGGCCGGCGGTTTACGGCGGAGGCCATGCTGCACATCGTGCTGTTCGAGCCGCAGATCCCGCAAAACACCGGCAACGTGGGCCGGCTGTGCGCGGTCACCCGTTCGCGGTTGCATCTCATCCATCCGCTCGGCTTCCGGCTCACCGACCGCCAGCTCAAACGCGCCGGCATGGACTATTGGCATGCGCTCGACGTGCACCACCACGAAAACTGGGAAGCTTTCCAGCGCAGCCCGGCGCGGCCGCCGCGGCTGTGGTTGTTTACCACGAAGGCCCGGCGTTCATTCTGGGATGTGCGTTACGAGGAGGGCGACGGACTGCTTTTCGGCAACGAGGGCGCGGGCTGCCCGGAATGGCTGCATGCCGCGGTGGGGGACGCGTGGCGCGTCACCATCCCGCACGCAAATACCGCGATGCGTTCGCTCAATCTCTCAACCGCGGTGGGCATCGCCTGCTACGAGGCGTTGCGGCAGGTGGGCGGCGCAGTGTAGGAAGCCCCCGGTTGGCCAGCAGAGTGGGCGATCATCGCTCGCAAGCGAGCTTCCTACCTGCGCGTAGCCACGGCATTACTGCGGGACCTTGTCGCTGTAGGTCCGGCTGAGCCAGCTCTTGGGCACGGGGATGATGCAGATGTTCATGGAACGATTATCCGCCGAAAGCATCGCGGACTCGATCTCGATCCGCGTGCTGTCGGCGCTGAACGTCGGATGCGGGTGGTCCGCCGCCGTCGGCTTGTGGCCGGTGGAGAGCATGATCATCTCGCTGGTGTGCCGGTCGATGAGATAGATGCTGCGCGAAAAATCGTCGCCGACCGCCCAGCGGCCGTCGGGCGAGCCGTTGACGTGCCAGAGTCCGCTGCCCGAGGGGGTCTGGCCCACGATCCGCATCTCGCGGGTCCGCAGATTCACGATGCCCAGGCCGGTGGGGTGCTCGCGCGTGCCCGCGATGCCCCAGGCGTCGCTGGTATCGGGCTTCCGGTGTCCCATGATAGCGATGGCCACTTCATCCTTCGTGATGACGGCTTCGTGCGTGACCCACTCGTAGGGCGCTTCGGGATACACCGGGCGCAGGCCGGAGCCGTCGGCCATCACCGTCCACGTGCGTTGCGGCGCCTTGCCGCCGGTTTCCCAGCAGAAAACGATCTCGCCCGGCACCCACGGATTGGTCTGCACGTGACCGATCTGGAACGGGACATCGACGACGAATTTCACTTCGCCGGTCTTGAGATTCATGGCGCGCAGTCCGGCCGGGCCGGCGCCCATGTTGCGGGGGCCGTAGTGCCAGTCGATGTCGGTGCCCGGGGGCAGGTGTTGTCCGACGTCGCCCCCGGTGACGCGGAAGTAGGCGAAGTCTTCGTTGGCGTCGAGGGCCATGTCGCCCCCGGCGATCAAGGGCGCGGCGATGGTGCCGCAGATCCGTTCATAATTGGAGGCGGGCTTCATGGATCCGGCCTCGCTGTCGGCAAAAACCGTGGCCAGGTCGATCTCGACGATCTGGAACGGCCCGCGGGGGCGAAACGGCCCGCCTCTTTCGCCTGCACCTTGCGCGGCTGCTGGAACTCCGGGGCCACCAGCCGCGGGGGCTGCCTGGACTCCGGCTCCGCCAGCCGTGGGCGCCGGGTTTGGACCGCCGCCCTGGTCCGAAGCACGGCCCAAGTCCCGCATGACGTAGAGCTTCATCGACCGGCGGGCGACGCAAAGCATGCCCATGTAGCCAGCATCCGTCACCTGCACGATCACGCCCGTCTCTTCGTTGACGGCGAAGGCCTGCCCGCGCGCGCGGTTGGACCGGAAGATGACCCACTTGCCATCGGCGGTCCACTGGGGGTGCGTCTGGTAGATTTTGGAATCACCCGCGGGAGTGCTGGTCAGGAACGTAAGCGGGATTCCCGTGACCGGATCGGGAACGATCTTCTTCTCGGACGGAAAGCGTTGGCCAATGCCGGAAGCCGCAGCGAAGGGCACGAGGCCCAACGTCGCGAAAAGGACAAAACCAGCGGAGGGAAGTCTGGGAGTCAGATTCATGGTATGTGGGTACTGCCGTTGAAGACGCTGGCGGTGACGTCATGGTTGCAGATTTCGACGTTGGGTGCGGCTGACAGCAAGGTCGCGAGATTGGGGTAGGAGCCTGTTTACAGGCGATGGGGAAGATCGCTTGCAAGCAAGCTCCTACAGAATGTTGCCGTTAAGAGTTTGTCGGATCTCCTAGTGCGACAAACTCCCAGGATGGACAGCGGTCGCCGGATGCGTCTTGCTCAAGACACCGTACTAACGAAACGGAACCTTGCATGAAAGGAATACCAGTCTTACACGTTGAGGCGGACTGCATCGCGCGGGCCTGGGAGCTGTCGCTCATTGAGCTGCACCAGAAGGGCTGCAGCCTCAAAACCGAGTATGACAAGCCCGAGGATCCGCCCAGCAAGGACGCCACGATGGTCATCACCATCACCGAGCCGCTGGGCGAGCCGATGATCCACAAGGATTTTCCGGGGGGACCGGTGGAATTACAGGAATACGTGATGGAGGTCTGCGATGGCATCAAGGATCACCTCGTGCGCAATCCGGACGACCCGAAGGACACCCGCTGGGAATACACCTACCATCAGCGGCTGTTTGGCTATCAAGTGCCGGGACTGAAACCGTTCGACCAGATCGAAATCCTCGCCCGGAAGCTCGCCAAGACGCCGCATACCCGACGGGCCCAGGCGATCACTTGGAAGGTATGGGAGGACAACGAATGTTACGATCCCGCCTGCCTGCAAAGCATCTGGTGCCGGATCCTCGAAGAGGCGGGCCAGCCGGTGCTCAGCATGAACGTGCGGTTCCGTTCCAACGACGCCTACAAGGCGGCGTTCATGAACATTTTTGCCCTAGTGCAATTGCAGCTGCGCATCGCCGCGCGGATTTCGGAACTCAGCGGCCGGGCCGTATCCGTGGGTCGCTACGTGCACATGGTGGACAGTTATCACCTCTACGGCTCGTACTTCGCTGAGTTTGAGCGCCGGTTTCTGGGGGCTCTGCAAAAGCGCACTTTCGAGCAGCGCACCATGCGCTACGCCGACGTGAAGGCCATGATGGAGGAGGCGCGCCCGGCCATCCTCGAAAAAGCCCGGACGATGGGGCATCCTTGACAGCCCCAAGAGGCGCCGGCTGAGGGCGGGACTAAGCCGTTCCGCTTCCGGCAATTTCCTCCACCCGGATGCAGGCCACTTCGCGGCCGTCGGCAATGCGCTCGAGCGGCGGAATGGCCGCCTTGCATTTTTCCCCGGCGTACGGGCAGCGCGGATGGAAGGCGCAGCCGGGGGGCGGGTTGAGCGGCGAAGGCGGATCGCCGGGCAGCACGATGCGCTGGCGGGCCCGCTCGGCATCGGGATCAGGCGTTGGGATGGCGCTGACGAGCGCCCGGGTGTACGGGTGGCGCGGCCGCTCGATCACGTCCGCGGCGCGGCCGAGTTCGACGATTTTTCC
>JBEKWG010000034.1:0-25778 GCA_049513315.1 Opitutaceae bacterium | reverse complement strand
AGCGTTCGCCCGTCTTCGCTGAGCGTGAGGAACGCATGCGGTCGATCCATGCGCCCATGAAATCGCGGGTCGGTGTCAGCTCGAGACGCTTTCCTGAAAACCGTTCCTAAACTTCGCGAATGACCTTGTCGACCTGGGCCCCGGTGGGCGTTTCAAGCTGAAGGGTGGCGCCAACGCCTTCCCACAGAAAAGACATTCGAAGGGCTTCCGACTCTTTCGTCAGCTTCGTGCTGCGGCGCATCCATTGCCCGGCCGGGGTCTTGAATGCGGCCATGAAGTACTGCGAACCAGGGCGGCTGTAGACGTAGGCCATGAGAGTTCGATTCCGCTTTTGGCGTCGGAAGGGCTCCGATCGTCAATCGCAGGGGTTCATTGCGACCTGTTACATACTGTAACACGTTCAATGATGTCAACGATGTTTTCCAACATCTATTTCCATAGGTAAACGACTCTTCTTCAGAGGTAACGGCTTGACGCGCCGGTTCGATTCCGGCCCGCGCCTCCAATCCCAACTGTTTTTGCACGAGGGATTTTGGGGTCGCTGGGTCCACAACGGACACCAAAACGGACACCAAAATTACCACTCCGTGAGAACTTAGCGTAACGGGCACTAACTCGCCTGCTACCCGCTAACGGTTCGGGACCGGCTTCATTTATCGTCGTGGTTGCGCATGCCAACCATGAAAACACGTTACCGCTTAACCCGCCGGGGCAGTCGGGGGAACACGTTCTATTGCGTGGACTCATTGACTGGGAAACGCCACAGCCTGAACACAGCCAGCGCTGAGGACGCCCGGCAAATTGTCGAGGCCAAGAACCAGGCCGAACGCCAGCCCGTCCTCAATCTGCAGATCGCCAAAGCGTACCTGGCGGGCACGGACAACGGCATCACCACGCGCACCTGGCGGCACGCCATTGAGACTCTTACCAGCACCAAGCAGGCAGCCAACCAGGAACGCTGGCGCAGGGTGGCCAAGGACAAGGCCCTCGCTGTTCTGCTGCCCAAAGTCATCATCGAGACTGCCGGTGAGTTGCTTTTGAAGGTGATGCAACGAGGCACGGTATCCACCAACATCTACCTCCGCCGCCTGCACAATTTCTGCCTCGACATGAACTGGCTGCCGTGGCCGTTGATTCCCAAGCGCCAATGGCCCGCCATCCGATTCAAAGACAAACGCGCCATCACTTGGGATGAACACTGCAAGATTGTGGCACGAGAGAAGAACCCGGAACGAAAGGCGTTCTACCAACTCGCATGGCATCTCGGCGCGTCACAGTCGGATTTGGCGCACCTGCAGGCAGCCGACGTGGACTGGTCCGCGCGGATCATCTGCTTTGTTCGCATGAAAACCCGCTGGCGGGGCCAGCAGCCGCCCCAGATTCGATTTGGCAAGGAGGTCGAGGCAATCCTAGGCACCTTGCCCAAGAGCGGCCCCCTATTTCCGAATCTCCAAAACGTGAAGCCTGAACACCGCGCCACAGAGTTTAGGCAGCGTTGCCATGGCCTTGGCATCTACGGCGTCATCTTGCACAGCTACCGTTACGCCTGGGCCGAACGGGCGAAGGTGGTCGGCTATCCCGAACGCTTCGCGCAACTCGCCCTAGGCCACAACAGTAAGGCAGTCCACCGCGCCTACGCAAAGAACGCCCACGTTACGCTCCCGCCCCTGGAAGATTATGAGCGGAATGCCTCTGCCACTATAATCCCTCTCCCCCTCCCTGCCGTCGGCTGAACCGCTAGACTTGAGGCGCGACCGCACCGCGACCGCTACCGTTCCCCGCCCGGGTCGCCCGTCAGTTCCACGGTCGGCGCGGAGGGCAGCCGCATCTTCATTTCATGCACCGCGATGGCCCGCAGGTGCAGGCGTTGCTCGCTCACTCGTATCGCAGGCTCAGGCGTGATGAGATCCAAGCGGTTGACGCCGGGCTGCAACTCCACGGCAGCCAAGCTGATCTCTTTTGTCTCGCTTCCGAGGCGCACCTGGTTCAGCTCATGGCCGTTGACCAAGAGCAGCACCGTGCGCTCGCCCACGCTGCTGAGTTGGAGGTCCAGCGAGGCTGTAAGCGCTCGCGGGAGCGGATTGAAATAGGACAACGACGCAGAGCCGTCGGTCCACCGCAACGCCCGGGTCGATCCCTCCGCCAACGGCGGAAGTGGCCCGCGAACAGGCCCCGGCTTCTTTGGCCGCGGCGGGCTAAGACTCACCGGAGACAGGACCTCGTCCGCAAACATCAACCGATTCCAGCCCTCGCCGTAGGTAAAGCTGCGTGCGAATGGCGGGACCAGATGAGCGGCCGGGTGCAGGAGCACCACGCTCTTGGCCGCAAAGGGCTCGGAGAACAACGCTGTACGTCCGGTCTCGGCGAGGTCGGCCAACAATTGCCCCGCCTCGTCGGGATAGCCTCGCCGATCGATACATAGGGCAGCAAAACCGTAGCTCTCCAAGGCCTTCACGAGCGCCGCTGGCGCCATTTCTCTGCAGTCGTGCTGCCAGGCGTCGCGGGCTCGGTTCTTGATCTCGCCATATGAGAATCGCAGCGTGCGCGTGGCAATATACAGCCGGAGATTGTCGTACTCGTTGGCCTGAAACTGCGGGCGGCCTTCCGGGAAGTCCAGGACCGGCAACTGAAAGACCATGGCTCCCGGACCGAGCCGTCGCTCCATCTCCTCACCGAGCCGCTGGTCGCCGCGCACCTGCTCCTTGATCTGCTGCACGGCATCCAGGCTCTTCCGGACCGGGAGCTGGTCCCATAGACCCACGATCACGACCAACCCGGCCAGCCCCAATCGCACGCCAGACCGCCAGTCCCGGGTTAGCCGCGAAAGCCTCGACGCGACGAACAATAATCCCAGAGCGAGGAGGAAAATGCTGTAGCGGTTCGAAGCGCGGAAGACGTCGAACCTCAAGAAAAACGCGAGGATGCTGTTCGGCCCTCCGATGACCGAAAACAGCAGGATCCATGAGGCGGCTAGCGCATAGCCTGACCGCCTGACCCGCCTCTCCACAATCACGTCCCGGACAAACGCGCCCAGCAGCCAGACGAGGCCGATCGCACCGGCCAGTCCGAGGTAGGGCGAAAAGGCCTCGCCGCGCCAGTCTGACCACCGCAGGTAGCGGTAACCTAGGGCCGCCAGCCATCCACCATGATGCGCGCTCGGCGGCACGAACAGCTCGATGGGCTTGAGGGCGTATATCTCCGTGGCCGCGTAATTGCGGACCAGAAGCGAAGGTCCTCCCCCGACTTCGCCAGTGGAAAAGACGTGTGAATTAACAGCGCCACAGACGCCCACCGCGACCAATCCGCACACCAAACCCAGACGTACGCTTGGCGACCAGCGTTCGCGCCACCATCGAACTAACACCGACCAACCAAGCAACTGAAGGTATAGAAATAGGTTATATGGATAGCTCGCGCCAAGAGCGCCGGCGGTTCCATAGCACAGCCAGCGCCACATCGATCGTTTCGTGGTACGGCGGCCGGCTGCAACCAGCCAACAACTCAGCAAGGCCAGCGGCACGGTGTAGGTAAACGCCAGCCAAAGATGGGGCAATCCGCGTTCGAGGCTAAAGAACGACAATCCGAACAACAGCGCTCCGGCCATCGACCATTCCCAGCGATTCCGCAGCAGCCTGGCGCAAAAATAGAACGACCAACCGGCAGATAGTTGCGCCAGCAAAAGGGCGAGATTGCCCGCTGCCATTACTCCGGTCAATCGCGCAATCAATCCGCAAAGGTAATTCGCGATATCGTCGGAAGCGGGGAATTGGCTCCAGTCAGCGACGAATGGCGCAGCCAGCCGACGCACGTGGTGCGCCCCGAACGGCATAAGATCGCCCTCAGACGCAGCCTTAATTCGCGCAAGGTGCTGCAACGAATCGCCCGTATAATCGAGCGGTAGCGACCAGCTGGAAAGAGTTCCACGATGGTTCTGCCAACACCAGATGACCACCATCAGAAAAGTCAGACCAACGGCACGCAAAATGCCGCGCAGATGACCGCTGGGATTAGCCGATGCGACAGTCACTCTCTTAATCCACATTTCTGCCGGCGTACTTTGTCTGCAATTCTTAGCCAACGTCTAGAGCTGAGGCGCGCCGGAGGAGGGGCTCGGCGCCGCGGGCGGGCGCTGGCCCGGCGTTGCCTCCGGCGATTTGTTCGGCATCATGCTCCAACGCAGAAGGACGCGAAACACGAAAGTCGCCCACGCCGCCGCGACTAGTAGTCCAGCAATGTGGGTAAGGATCCGGGGCAGATGGAGCATTCCGATCGCGAATTCCGCGCCAGTGACCGGGAAGCCAACAAAGTATCCAGCCTTGGCGAGCCATCCGACTTGCCACCAACCCACCTCCGTCCCGGGCTTCATGACCAACGGCCAGTAGAGCGCTTCAATCGAGCAC
This sequence comes from Opitutaceae bacterium, assembly GCA_049513315.1. Taxonomy (GTDB): domain Bacteria; phylum Verrucomicrobiota; class Verrucomicrobiia; order Opitutales; family Opitutaceae; genus Fen-1467. The sequence continues at coordinate 21,378 of JBEKWG010000034.1, read as the reverse complement.
ACGCATACGAAGCACGCCACCGCGGCGCAGAGGATAAAGCAGAAGCGATTTCTTGTCAGAGAGCGCATGATTGAGCCGAACAGCGTAATTATACCAACACCGCGTGTACGCCCGTTCTTCGCATGATACAACATATTAATATCTTCTGAAAATGCCAGGGGCATTTCTTTCGACCGTTCCCGCCATGTTGCACCAGCCTTGCGCCTATACCGCCACATTAGCCGGCGCTTCATGGCCTCTGACCGACAATGTCGGAATCCCCTTCTTCCGCAGATTTTTCGCTTTCCAGTGTTGGCCGACCGCGTTCGTCATCTTTGCCAACCATACGCGGTCTTTGGCCAGTTCCAACACATCCACCGCGGCAAAATACTTGACGCTATTAGGCGCTGGATTGCCGAGCGGTTTGAGCAGCCGAGCCATCACGAGAATCGACACGTCATGCGCCTGGCAGTTGAGCACCCAAGCCGTCTGCTCCGCCGTCAGACGGGCCGGAAGCTGCCCCAGCAGCATCAGAAAGCGGTGTTGGTCATCTCTCATGTCAGCCGTTGGAAAGTCTGAAATTGGCGAAGTCCGGGTGCCGCTGCCCGAGCAGCTTCACATTCCACCAGGAATCTTCCTTGGTGACGTATTTTGCGCAGTAGTCGGCCACGTCATCACGGCTGTTGACGGGTTCAATCCGCGCCCGACCGTAACGCTCAAACCACGTCCGCCAAACCTCCCGGCGCGACTTGCTCAGGCAATCACACCACAGCGCATGGACATGATACCCGTCCCGCCCTGGATTCTGTTCCAGCGCGTAGAAATATGACACGCCCTTCATCTCCGTCCTCATGAACTTCTCGTAACACCGCTGCGCCGAAGCAATGGACGCCTCCCAAGCGAACGTCATATGCGAAATGACCTGCCATGGGGCCAACGAGTGAACCCAGTCGCCCATCTCAATGTGCAGCTGCGCCACCTTAAGCCGCTCTTCTGGTTCAAGATTTCTCGCTCGGTTCATGTTTCACCTTTCGGACCTACCCATCTAGACACACCTCTCGGACAAGGATGGGTTGCCGGCGGCGCGCGCCCGTAGGGGCGCGCATCCGGCCGGCAAACCCACCCACGGGGTCGCGATGCGTGACCACGTTACGAACTACTCCAAGGGCAGCACCGATCCGGCCCGAATGATGACGCCGTTCTTGGCGTCAAACGTGTTCGGCTCCATGAGATCGAATTCGACCACCATTTTCTGTCCGTCCTTGAACTGGCACGGGCATTCCTTGGCAGCCTGCTCGACGGTCTGGACGCTGCGAGGGCACCACACTTGCACCGTCGGTGCCTTCCCGTCGGCGCATTGAACTTCGTAAAGGTTCACGATGCCGACGACTTTCTTGGCCTTGTTCTGCACTTCCTTGTAGCGATGCGTCACAAACCTGGCGATGACCACGCGGCGGCCCGCCAGGAAGATTTCCACTGCTTGCTGTTGTTTCATTTTGTTTTCCTTTGGCTTAACTGCGCGACAAGCGGCGCCACGGCCTTCGCCGTTGGACTTACCAACGATTTGTCCGTTGCTGCCTCCATTCCCGCTGGACGGGCGGGCAGAGCGGCCGGTGAAACGCAAATCGGCTCGGCCGCGGCCGGTGTGCTGTGCCCTGCATTACGCCCATCCTTGACCAACGCTAACTCGGCCAACGACGGCGCTCTTATTTGGCCGGCACCGTCAGGGCCACACAACGTCGCGCCCATTGCTCAATGGGTTAGCGAAAAAGTCCATCACGCGAAGCTTCGACGGATCTCGTTGAAGGCACCTCCAAGACGAGGACGTGGACCACTCGGCCCGTACCTAGATCCACTCCCGAGTTGTTTGACCTTCTAACGTTCCTTCGACGCCTGCCGCTTCATTTCCGCGATAGCCTTCACCAAGCCGGAAAAGTCGCGCCGAACCTCGAGGCCCATCATCTTTGCGAAGCGCCGCGGCTCGCGCTCGACGAGCGAGCCTTCCACGTCCCGCTACTTCTTCGATTTCTTGGGCTTGCCCGATTGGGAGTTGCTGTCGTCGAAGATGGGTAACGGTCCCGAACCCAGATACTCCTCCACCACCGGATTGCCGATCTTGACCACCGGCTTGTACTTGTCGCTCGCCTGGATCCACGCGGGGACCTCGGTCTCGCGGGCAATAAGAGGTGCAGCGATGCTGAGCATCGTGGGCAGCGTGTCCGCCATGACCAGGCCGCGCGAAGGACACGCGATGCGGGTGCGCCACAAAAGGCGGCGCTCCTTGTGCGCCGCCGCCCGGAAATCGTAACCGAGCAGGACGGCCATATAGAGATCATCCGAGGCCGCGATGCGAAACTTCTCGGCGGCGGGCCGCAGATAAAGCAGCTCGGGGACGAACTCGATCTCGGGGAAAGTGGGATACTTCGAGATCAGGCCCAGCTTTTCCCCTCCGATGAATCGCAGCATCTGGCCCCGGTTCATTTGGACGGGCATGTCGGGATTCATGGAAAACCATTGCACGTAGAGGCTGCCCCAGGCGAACACCACGATCTGCGTGGGCGGGTGGACAGCGTTGGCGGGCAGATAGCCCTGTTTGGCCAAGGCCTTCGCAATCCAGTCGTACATCGTCTCTTTGCTAGGCAGTTTGTCACCGGCAATGAAGCCGCCGAGATCACGATATCCCATGCTGACCCCCACGTAATAGACGGGATGCTCCATCGACGCCGGCGGCAGCTTGGCTCCCACGGGCGTGATATCCGTGTCCACGATCACCTCGACGTCGTGGTGGAACAACCAGTCCAACAGACCCGCCCGCGCGAGCGGGGCGCAGCCCGTCAAAGCGATCAGAAGCGAGATAAAGCGCAGCGCAGGCATGTTTCGCCGAAAACGTCTGGCACCGCCGCAGCGGAAAGCTCGGCCGAGGCAGGGTCAGGGATGGGTGACTTCGAGGCGAAGCAAATACGAAATTCCCTGACGAATCCAAGCCCTAAAATCGCCGATTCTGGAAACGCGGCAAGGGCGGTCCGCGCCACTGTCGTCTAGCCAAACTCCCTTCCCTCTCCTTGGGCCTTCGCCCGCAGTTCCTCCTCACCACCGGCGAAGGCGCAAACCGACCTCTCTGAACACCGAAAGGTTCCCGTGGCCCACAAAGGATCCGAAGCACAGCGGACACCAAAACGGACACCAAACGAGTTAAGATCGGTAGTCGAGGAGTAGTGGCAGATTATGCTTGGGTACCTCTGAAAATCATCCATTTTGTCCCTGCAATCGCGGCGAAAAATGGCCGATTCCGGCCCGCGCCTCCACTCTGAAAATGAGTGCAGTATCGTAGAAGTGTAGCAGATTTGCCTCGAAAGCCCAACGCCGTGTCCGTCGGATCGTAGCGTTGGGACTGGCCGGCGCGTGCGGCAGCGCACTTGTCCTATTACCGCGCGGAATCCTGGCGTGATTGGCTGCCTGCCGGCGCGAGCCGTTCAAGGGCCGAGGACTCACAGGGAGCTAGAGCTCTGCCCGTCAGCCGCCTTTTTTCCCGCCGGCCGGCGTCTGAGTCGCCGCCTTGGCCAGCAGGTCGTGCCACTGGCTTGCGTCGATGTGCTCCAAGGTGCCGCCAAAGTGGATGGGGTGGTTGAGCATCGTGTAGCCCAAGTCGTCCTTATGGGAGGAGAGCAAACCGGCAACCTTCAAGAGCTCAGCGATCCTGCCGCGGGCTCCGAACTGCAATTCCACGCTGAGCGGCCGCGCGGAGAGGGACAGGCCCTTGACGTAGGTGATCTGGCCGGATCCCGTCACGCGCTCGTCCGGAGCGCTCATCGCCATCTCCACGAGGTGGATCGTGCGGTCAGATCCCCGGATGGCGGTGACCGTGATTTGGTCGTAGCCGATTTCCGCGATCTGGTAGGTGAAGTCGAGAACCGCCTCGGCGGTCTTGCTGACGGGATTCTTGCCCGAGTAGATGGAGTCCCCTTTGACTCCAAACAGCGAACCCACCAACGTGCCCACGGTGCCCAGAGCGTCCGAGACCGGTGACGGGACCTCCGGGATCGATTCCGCCACGCTCGTTTTTAGCAGCCGGATGATCCCCGCCGTGCTCGTCAGCCGGAATTCCTCCTGCGTACGGCTGACCAGATCATCCAGACTGGTGCCGTTTCCCGTGAGCGTGCTTGCGACGGAGAAATGGCCTTCGACCACCGGCTCGTGCCCGGGTTGCGGTGCGGCGAACAACGGTGCCGCATCGACCTCGTCGACGGCCGCGGTGGCTTTGAGGCTGTAGGGGAACTCGGCGGCGGCATCGAAGGAGATTGAACCTTCCAACTTCGCCCGGCTGTGGCGGGAGAGCCCACCCCGGCCGTTCTCCAGGTGGATGGATCCGTGGTCGACGTCAAAGGTCCCGGTCACACCGTCTAAGTCATGATCCCCCGCCCTCAATCGATCGAATGCAACCTTCACGCGTCCGACCCAGTCGCCCCAGAAAGGAATCCGGTCCCGCACTCCCGCAGGCGTCTGCAGTCCGCCGGCACCGGCGGCTGAGCTCGCGGGCAAGAGGATGTTCCCGGCCGCGACCAATGGGGCGGCCAGCAAGCCAAGGTGCTCGAGGGCGACCTTTTCGCCGGTCAGCTTGACATCGACCCGGGGCCCCGCCTCTTCGCCGGTCCACGTTCCCTCGGCCGAAACCTCCGACACGTTCGACCCGAATGCAATCTTGACCGGCGCAAGGAACGAGACCGCACCATCGGCGTCGACATCCGCGCGCACGCTCGAAGTGATGGAGTGACCCGGGTCGTGTCCGACCACGGCCAGCTTGCCCTCCATTTCCGTCGAGGTCCCCACACTCACGGAAAAATCGCCCGAAGCAGAACGGCCCTTGATCCAACTGATTCCGGGGATGGCTGGCTGGGAGGCCAGCGCCTCAAGGTCGGCGTTCCACGTCCCGGCGATCGCGATCGGCTGGTCCGCTTCCGCAAGCCGAGACGCCTTGGCCTCGATGGTCGCCAGGCGCCGGCCGGCGCTGCTGACCGTAAAGGGCGCCCATTGCACCTGCCATCCCTTGGGGGCGTAATCGGCGAGCAGCGAAAGCGACAGGTCAAGTCCCCGCCCGAGTATCCTGCCCGCCCTCTGCACGGAGACGCCGACCGCGGTGAACGGCGTCTTCGGACGCAGGGCGAACCCTCCGTTGGCGGCCCGTACGACAAATTCGCCGGTCGCATCGCCCCCGGCGAATGTGAACCCGTCCGTCAGGCTCGAAAGCGAGGCCAGCGGAAATCCTTGGATCGAACCCTCCATCCAATCGGCGCGCGGATCCGCCACCTTCAGATCACCGGTTCTCTCATCGAGACTGAACGGCTGAAGCGCCTGCACGACGGCAGCCGGCCGGGCCCCGCCAAGGGAGACGCTCAGACGGTCGACCCGGACAGATTGCCCGCTGTGGGCCAAATCGAAGCGGGCGTCGAGCGTCACTTCCCCAAGGCGGTCCAGCGGCGGCGCAAGGACACCCAAGTGGCTTGCCACGGTGTTCAGGCGGCCAATGGCATGCACCCGGGTGAAGGCCGCGTCGGCATCAAAGTCACCATCCCCGGCGGCCACAATGGAGGGAAAGGAACGATTGGGAAAGAACGGCGCCAAGTCGGAGTCCCGCAAATCCACCTTCCAGGTTCCCACAAACCGGCGTGCCGCTTCGGGGAAACGGGCGAGGACTGTCGCGAGGTGCCGGCTGCCGCGGCTTAGGTCGACGGTGTAGGTCTCCTCACCCGCCCCGCCCGCCGCCGCGACGCCGGCCGACAAGGTCAGGTCCTCCGGAAACGATCCGCCCTCGGTCGAGAGGTTGGCCTTGATCTCGATGCGGTTGAGGGTCCGCGGGGATTCCATCACAACGACGAGGCGGCCATGGGCGCCGACGGCAGTTAGCGGAAGCTTTGGATCCGTAACCGCGCCGGCTGCATCGATCGCGAAAGCGCCCTCGTGACCGGCGGCAATACCGCCCCCCTTGACGGTCACGTGCACCCGGGCCGGCGCCGTTCCCGGCGGCGCCGCGACCAGGACATCGCCCTCCAAGTCAACCCCGTCCAGAGACACCTCGCAGGGTAACCTCCATCCGCTCAAGATTCCGCCGAAGACGCGCGCCACCTTTTGCGCAGGAACGGCTTCCGCCTGCGCCGACGACCCCCGCCCTCCTCCGCCCTCGGGCGCCGAGACGACCTGGGCCCGCGCATCCTTCTGTTCAGGGATGCGACTCAGGTCGAGTGTCCAGCGCTTTGCCACCAGGCTCCGAACCAAGACTTTCCGATCCCACACTGCCGTCGTGACCGGAAGCCTGGCTTGGAGGGAAGGCACCGTGAGAACGGCGCCGTCGACTTCCAGATGCAGGTCCGTGATGTCGACTTGTGCCAATCCCGCTGAGAGTGATCCCAGGGATGCGTGAAGGCCGGGCTGCCCGGCGAGCGCCATCTGCGCGACCCAGGTCTGCACGTCCGGCGAAAACGCGGCGGCCAAGAAAATGGCGGCCAGCACGAGCGCCAGCACCAGGCAGGTCAGAAGGGGGCGGATGAATTTCACTCGATGGATCGATCGGTCAGACTGCGCACGGCAGCCGGGGTGCCATCGAAGTGGGTCGGCGCGGACGTGTCAGCTCCTAAACCAGTGATTCAGGGGTGTGACACCTTGATTTCCGGGCAGAGCCATTTCGCCGGCGTTTGGGCCGATTTGCGGCAATTGAGCACTTCAAGAGATGGCGGCGTCCGCCATGGTTGTGGCAGACCGGCCGCCATCATCTTTCACTATTCGCAGCGCAATCAAGTCGGAGAGACTGCCGACCAAGCGCTCGCTGGGATGCGAATACCAACTCGGCATCGTTCTTTTCCACCGCCTGCATTCGCTCGGTCGTTATCATATCACCATATAGGTGCCAACAAAGCACCAAGAGGAGACAAAGAATCGGATCCCGGATGGGACCCCTGACGTGCACACGGTTTTTAAGCCAGGATTGGGTATGTCCATCGCCGGCGGTGAAGTGCATTCGCTTATCGAGCCACAGCCGGTAGCCCCACCCTGCTCATGTTGTGCATAGTTTCACCACCTATGGCTTCCCGGGGCGCGAGTATGACGTGATTCTGTTCGTGCCGGCCTAGACTTTGACGATGAGCCACTGCAGGGAGTGGCGCGCCTTCCTGCGCCAGCAGGAGACGGGATGCCCCCGGGAGGGTGGCTCCAACAGCTGATTAAGCCTCCGCCGTGGTCGGATCGATGATTCGTCTTACCTCCGAAACGCGATTGGCGGGAAACCCGCCTTGCTTCGCGTGCTCTCGCACCAGCTTTTCATCAGGTGCGATGTAAATGCAATAAATCTTGTTGTCAGTCACGTAGCTCTCGACCCACTGAATTTGCGGGCCGAGCTTCTGCAATACTCCACATGACTTCTGCGAGATACTATGAAGCTCCTTAGCGGTAAGCTTTCCGGCTCCGGGAATATCGCGTTCAATTACGTATTTTGGCATATTTTATCAGGGGTTATAACGAAGTGCGCGAAACTTCTTCGCCCAACAGTGTAGCACGCTTTGCTACCGAATGCTACCGTCCCCTCTGAAATGCCACCCTTTGCAGCCACTTCTCCCCCGCAATGTATTGGCGCCGGTTCGATTTCAGCCGGGTGCTACATTCTGCTAATGTTATGCCAGCCGGTGACGGGCTCACACCAGCGTCGACCGCTGACTTCGCGCATAATCTCGATCCACCACACGATGCGCTGATAGGCAAATTACCCTGGCACCAACCATGCCTTCATGATTGATCGGCAAACAGAAGACATGTCATTCTGCCTCATCCTATGCGCAAGGCCGTGATGAAACCACTGGCGCTTCTCCTTGTGTCGTTGTTGGGCGCTCAAGCCTATGGTGACGATGTCAGTCTGGAATGGGTGGGAGAAGGCTTGTCTGACGTGCTCGGTTACTATCGGCCAGTCAGAGTGGACCTGTCCGCCACCAAGCCTGCTCGTGTCACCCGCATGCCCGGAAACGTCTCGCATCCTTTGTACGGGACGATCTCCTTCGGGCCGCGAGAGGCGCCCGTTGAGGTAATCATCCTGCTTGATGAGCCGGGGAACGGCGCCGCGCGACTTTGGATCGACAGCAATGGCAACGGCGACCTCACCGATGATCCGCCCATCCAGTGGGTCGCACGTCAAAACAACGGCAAGAGCGGCCCGACGACCACGTGCTTCGGCAGCGCCGGCATTTCGGTAACCTACGGTGAAGAAAGGCGCACGCTCGGCATCAAACTGTATCGCTTCGACAAGAACGACCCGCAGCGGCAGCAACTGAAGAACGCGCTGTTCTATTACCGGGATTGCGGTTTCCGCGGCAACCTGTCGTTCGACGGCAAGACTTTTGCGGCGGTCCTCGTCGACGACAGCGCGCGGGGCGACTTTCTCGGGTATGCCGACGAGCAGCATCCCGACGTGTTACTGCTCATCGACCTTAACAACAACGGCAGGTTCGATTCCCACAGTGAGTCATTCGACGTGCACAAACCCTTCAACATCGGCGGCACCACGTATGAAATCACCGGACTCACAGCCCGGGGAGGCAGTTTCCAGTTGGTGAAGTCATCGAAGACCGTCGCCGAAACGCCGGTGCCGCCCGCGATGGAGACCGGGACCAAGCCGGTTGCCTTTGAGGAAACGAGCACCACGGGTCGGTCCATCCGCTTCCCGTCGAATTACCAGGGTAAGCTGGTGATGATCGATTTCTGGGCTACGTGGTGCGGGCCATGTCGCGCCGAGCTGCCGAATCTCACCAAAGTGTACGCCGAATTTCACCCGAAGGGTTTCGAAGTGATCGGCGTGAGTCTCGATAATGAACAGAGCATGCAGCAGCTCGCCAAGTTCACCGCCGACAATCATATGCCGTGGCCGCAGATTTGCGACGGCAAGGGATGGGAGGCAAAGCTCGCGCAGCTTTATGGTGTACACAGCATTCCCGCCTGCTGGCTCATTGACGGCAACTCCGGCCTCATCGTCGCCGGGGAAAGCGAGCTGCGGGGCGCGGCGCTCCGTCCCACCATCGAGCGTTGTCTGGCGGGTCTCGGCAAACCACCGGCAGTCAGACCGTCTGCTGACATCGGTAGGAGCGATCAAGCCCTGCCGTCCAAGCCCGCCCCTGAAGATCCGCTCGTCCCCAAGGCGCGCGAACTGGCCAAAGCGGGCAGGTTCCTCACGCCCGCCGCCTTCAACCTGCTGATGAAGTCCCCCGCGCCCGCACCGATCGCCGTGCTTGCTGCCGCGACGCAACCCTTGCCGGGACGCGAGATCGCAGAACGTGCCGCCCAGGCTTATGTTCGGGCCGGCTGGATTTATCACTGCTCGAAATGCGGCCGATGGCACGTCAGAGTCGCGGGCGGCTATGCCATCGCCAAAAACACCATCGTCACCGCCTTTCACGTCATGGGAATCCCGGACACGATCAAGCAAGGTGAAGGCTTTCCCGTGGTGATTCGCGGCAACGATGAGTTTCTGTCCATCGTCAGCGTACTTGCGGCCGATGAAACCACCGATGCCATCATCCTCCAGGTCGCGGCCACGGACCTGCATCCACTCGCGTTCTCCGCCAATGCCCGCATCGGCGATGCCGCGTACTGCTTCAGCGATCCGCGCAGCGAACGCGGTTACTTCAGCAACGGTATCATCAATCGCTTCTATACCAAGCTGGGCGGATCGGCGGATAATCCCGCCGACCAGCGGTTCAACGTCAGCACCGACTGGGCGCCCGGCAGCAGTGGCGCCGCCATCCTTGATGAATGCGCCAACGTCATCGGCCACGTCGCCCGCATCAAACCGCTCTTGGGCGATAAACCAAGCGACGACTCTGACGATCACGGCGGGAGCGCAACCCCCACCCTCATGACACTACACGAAGCCGTGCCCGCCAGGAGCGTGCTGAAATTGATCGAGAAGACGAATATCGCCACCGCGACGAAGTGATCAGCGGGGTTTGGGCCGGCGCCAGCTTTTTTCGCATTCGAAGCCGAGCTTGAACCTCATCGCCAGGATCGCGCGCCGGCTGCCGCTGCCCTTGGTCTGACGGGCGCGGTGGCGGATTTCAATCTGTACGATGATCGGCGATCAAACGGGTAATCGCCTGTCGTATCCACCGCGCGGCCCGCTACCGCGAGATGCAGACCACGCTGGAAGCGGCGCGCAGGCAGATCGCCTACAGCCAGACCGGGGGCAGCCTCGAGCGCATCGTGCAGCGCACGGAGCGGGCGCTGCTGCAGGAGGGTTCGAGTGGCATTCTATCACCAGCTTCGCCGAGTCGCATTAGGCTGGTCAGTCTGGACCGGAGACTCGGGTTTCTCGGTCGCGGCACCCTGCGCCCGGACGACCGTTCGTTCAGGCACAGAGCGTGGCGGGTGAAATCAGCCCACCAATGCTTAGCGATTCGCATCGCGCGATGTTTTGTTTATTGATTTTGTGAGTGCCTTACCGATGAACCTCCGTCGCACAGTACCAGCCGGCTGGCTGCTCCTGCTCGGCCTCGTGCTCCCCGGCCACTCCACCCCCGTCAACCTCACCGTCGACGCCACGCAGCTGGTCCGCCCGGTCGATGACCGGGTCTTCGGCGTCAATGCGGTAATATGGGACAGCGCCTTCAACACCCCCCAGACCATCAGCCTGCTCCGTGCGGCCGATGTCCGCGCCCTGCGTTTTCCCGGCGGTTCGCTCTCCGATGAATATCATTGGAAGACTAACACGAGCCTCAACTATACCTGGACTTGGGTCACCGGCTTCGACGCGTTTGCCAACGTCGCCGTGAGCCTCCGCCCGCTGGTGTTCATCACCGTCAACTATGGCACCGGCACCGCGCAGGAGGCCGCGGATTGGGTGACGAATGCGAACCTCACGAGGGGCCTGGGCATCAAATACTGGGAAATCGGCAACGAATGCTACGGTACGTGGGAAACGGACCACCAAGCCATCCCGTGGGATCCCTACACGTATGCCAGCCGGGCCCGGGATTATATCACCGCAATGAAAGCGGTGGATCCGACCATCCGCATCGGCGTGGTCGCCACCACGGGCGAGGACGCTTACGCCAACAACACCAGCCATCCCGCCACCAACCCGCGCACGGGCAGGGTTCACAACGGCTGGACGCCCGTCATGCTCACCACGCTGAGGTCGCTCGGCGTCACGCCCGATTTCCTCATCTACCACCGATACGAGCAGGGGCCGGGGCAGGAGTCCGACGCCGGGCTGCTGCAGTCCGCCCTGACCTGGCCGAACGACGCGGCTGATCTCCGGCAGCAACTTTCCGATTACCTCGGCGCCGCCGGGGCCGGCGTCGAACTCGTCGTCACCGAAAACAACTCGGTCTACGCCAATCCCGGCAAGCAGACCACGAGCCTCGTCAACGGCCTCTTTCTCGCCGACAGCATCGGCAACCTGCTGCAGACCGAATTCACCGCCCTGATCTGGTGGGCCCTGCGCAACGGGCCGGAGAACGGCAACAACAACAGCGCGACGCTGTACGGCTGGCGTGATTACGGCGACTACGGGGTGCTGTCCATTCCGTCCAGCTTCGGCTCCTCCACCTACTACGATCCGTATCCGACCTACTATGCGATGAAGCTGCTGTCGCACTTCGCCCGCGGGGGCGACACCATCGTGCGGGCGACCAGCGACAACGATCTGCTCGCGATCTACGCCGCCCGGCGCGGCGACGGCTCCTTGAGCCTGCTTGTGATCAACAAGAGCCCCAGCGAAACGCTCACCGCCATCGTCGCGGTGAAAAATTTCACGCCGCCCCCGACCGCGACGGTTTATTCCTACGGCATGCCCCAAGACGATGCCGCCCGCACCGGCACCGGCTCGCCCGACATTGCCCTGTCGAGCCTGGGCAACGTCAGCCCCACCTTCACGGCTTCCTTCATGCCCTATTCCGCGACGATCCTGTCCCTCGCGCCTGGCGCGCCCGTCATCACGACCCAGCCCGCGAGCCAGACGGCGGCGGTGGGAAGCAATGTTCAGTTCTCGGTGGTGGCCATCGGCATGCTTGTACCCGCTTATCAATGGAACAAAAACGGCGTCGCCCTCAACGGCGCCAACAGCGCGAGTCTCACGCTGACCAATGTGCAGATGACGGACGCCGGCGATTACACCGTCACCGTCTCCAACAGCGTCGGCGGCGTGACCAGCGACAAGGCGACGCTGACCGTCAACGCCGCCCCGCCAAGCGGAGGATCCTCCGGCGGTGGCGGGGGTGGCGGCGGAGGCGCGATCGAAGCCTGGTTCGTCCTCGCGCTGGCGCTCTTGGGCTTCGTGCGGGGGGTGGCTCACCGTCGCGCTTGCCCCTCCGGCATTGGCCGTTAGTCATTGGCCATTCCCTTCATGCCCACCACCGTTTTCACCATCGCCAACCAGAAGGGCGGCGTCGGCAAAACCACCACGGCCGTCAATCTCGCCGCCGCGCTCGCTGAAAGGAAAATCCACACCCTGCTTGTCGATCTCGACCCTCAAGCCAACGCCACCAGTGCGCTCGGCATCGAGAAACAGGAGGGCCGCAGTCTCTACGGACCGCTCCATGGCGAAGGTTCGGCCCTGGGGATGATTACGCCGACCCCCTACGAATATCTCGCCCTCATCCCCTCCGAGGTCGACCTTGCCGCGATCGAGATCGAACTCGCCCAGCAGGAGAACTACCTGCTCCGCCTCCGCCAGACCCTCCAGCCGGTGCGCGACTCGAACGGCTACCGGGCGATCATCATCGATTGTCCGCCCGCCCTCGGCATGCTCTCGATGAACAGCCTCGCCGCCGCCGATCACCTGCTGATTGCCCTCCAATGCGAGTACATGGCGCTCGAAGGCCTCGGCCAGATCATCAAGGTCGTCGAGCGGCTGAAGACCGCGGGCATCAACGGCAGCCTCGATATCGGGGGCATTGTCATGACGATGTTCGACGTCCGCACCAACCTCTCGAAGCAGGTGGTCGACGAGGTGAAAAAGCATCTTCCCGACAAAATCTTCGAGACCGTCATCCCGCGCACGGTGCGTCTCAGCGAGGCGCCGAGTTTCGGCCAGCCGATCTTCCAGTACGATGCCGCCAGTCCCGGCGCCACGGCCTATCGCAATCTGGCCACAGAGGTCATCGCCCGCTTTGGGTTGCAGAACACTTAGGGCGTGTCTTCAAAATGTCATTGCGAGGAGCCGCGCCTGGCGAGGCGACGAAGCAATCCAGCTGGATCGCCACGGTCCGCTCTGCTGGCCTCGCGATGACAGGACATTCTGAAAACACGCCTTAGTCTGAAAATGAGGAAAGCAGGACATCGGAATCCAGGCCCCTCCGCTTTCCGTTATCTCAGATCCGCACCGCGATGAACGCACTGACCAAGTACCGCTACGTCTTCCTGGTCGGCCTGCAGAGCAACCTGGTCTACCGCTGGAACTTTCTCATCCGCGGCTTCTTCTCCCTCGCCCGCCTGGCCGTGGTGTTCATTCTCTGGGGCGCGGCCTACGCGGGCGTCACGCAAATCGGGGGCTATTCGATCGGCCAGACCTTCACCTACTTCACCGCACTGATCGCGCTGCAGTTCATGATCGGCGCCTTCAACGAGGACTACCAGATCGGCGAGGAAATCAGGAACGGCCTGATCAACCAGTTCCTGCTCAAGCCCATCAATTATTACCTTTACCGCTTCACCGTCTTTCTGGCCGCGCGCGCCGTTTCCGGCGTGCTGGTCTTCATCCCGCTGCTGGTGATCTATCCCCTGATCCGGAGCCATCTCACCTTCCCCGGCGGCGCCTGGCGCCTTCTGCTCGGTGTGCCCGCGCTCGGGCTGGCCGCGATGATCCAGTTCACCCTCGCCTATTGCTTCGGCCTGCTCGCCTTCTGGTTCCTGGAGATCCAGGGCTTCGTCATCCTGTCCTATGCCGCCGAGACGATGCTCAGCGGCCAGATTTTCCCGCTCGACCTGCTGCCGCCCGCGCTCTTCAAGGCGGCGCAGCTCCTGCCCTTCTACTACATGATGTATTTCCCCGCCGCCATTTTAACCGGCCGCCTCGGCTTCAACGATGCGGTGAATGGGCTCGGGCTGCAGGTGGTGTGGGTCGGGCTGATCTTTATCATCGCCCGCTTCATCTGGCAGACCGGCCTGCGCAAACACACCGCCGTCGGCGGATGAGCCGATACCGGATACCTGATACCGGATACCGGATAGAAATATCAGCCTCCCTGCCAAATCGTACTTTATCCCGCTAAAATACTTTCCGGTATCCGGCCTGCCCGCCATAGCCTTGGCGACGGCGGGTATCCTAAATCGCCGATCATGAGTTTCCGCCAATACCTCCGCATCTGGCTCGCCTGTCTGCGCTACTCGATGGTGCGGACCATGATGTTCCGCTTCGATTTCTTCCTCTGGTCGGCGGTCGAGCTGGCGTGGATGGGCGTGAACGTGCTGCTGGTCGAGGTCATCTACCGCCACACGGACTCCGTGGCGGGCTGGAACAAATACGAGATGCTCCTGCTGGTCGGCACCTCCATGCTGATCCAGCGTCTGCTGATGGGCTTCTTCTGGAGCAATCTCTTCGAAATGGGCCGCAACGTCCGCACCGGCTATTTCGACTTCTATCTCGCCCAGCCCGGGAACCCGCTCTTCATGGTTTCGACGCGCAAGCTCGACCCCGACGGACTCGCCAACACGTTTGTGGCCGCCTCGGTGGTCTTCTACTCCGCCCACCGCCTCGGTCTGCATCCCGGCTTCACCGGCGTGCTGCTCTATCTGGCGCTGGTCGCCTGCGGCCTGGTAATCCATTACAGCCTTTTCCTGCTCACCACGTCGACGACGTTCTGGATCATCAAAACGGAGGGCATCGAGGGCAGCTATTTCACGGTCGTCGATTTCTCGCGCCTGCCCCGTGAGGCGTTCCGGGGCTTCGCCAATGTTCTGCTGGTCTACCTGCTGCCGGCGGTCGTGGTGAGCAACGTCCCCGCCCGCTCGCTCATCCATGGTTTCCAGCCCGTCTACGCCCTCTGGCTGTTCGCGGTCAGTGTGGCGTGGTTTGCGCTGGCGGTGTTCGTCTTTCACCAGGGGCTGAAGCGCTACGCCAGCGCGAGCTCGTGACCCCGCTTTTTCACGGCGACCGCCCGGCACCCGGGCAATTTGAAGCTTGGACTTTCCCGGGAATTTGGCGTTTGAGATCTGTTGTTTCCCTCCGCCATGGAGATCATTCACCCGACCCTTGAGCAGTTGCAGCAACGTCTCGGCTATGCGTTCCGCGATCCGAGGCTGCTTGAGTGTGCGCTGACGCACACCTCCTACCTGCAGGACCATCCCGCCGCCGGCCCGGGCAACCAGCGGCTGGAGTTCCTCGGCGACTCGGTGCTCCAACTCATCCTCTCCGAGGCGCTCTTCCAGCTTTACCCGGACGAGCGCGAAGGGGCGTTGAGCAAACGGCGCGCCACCCTGACGAAAGGACAGTTTCTCAGCCTGCTCGCCCGGGACCTCGGCCTCGACGCCGGCCTGCGCCTCGGCCAGAGCGAAGAGCAGACCGGCGGCCGCCAGCGCGCCTCGATCCTGGAGGATGCGTTTGAGGCGCTGGTCGGCGCCATCTATCTCGACAGTGACTTCGCCACGGCCCGCCGCGTGGTGCTCGACCGGTATGGCCCGCTGGCTGAACGGCTCGCCATCCTGCTGGGTGAGGACAATCCCAAGGGGCGCCTGCAGGAACTCATCCAGCCCGGGCACGGCAACCGTGCCCTGCGCTATGAGGTCACGCGCACCGAAGGCGCGCCCCATGAGCGCGACTACGAGGTCAACGTCTACCTCCACGACCGGCTCCTTGGCGCGGGCCGCGGCAGTTCCAAGAAACTGGCCGAGGAATCGGCGGCCCGCGCGGCACTGGCGGCGCTGAAGACCGGCGCCTCCGCGGATTTGCTTTCCTGAGCGCCGCGGAATGTCGGCGAATCAAACCTGCACGGAGTGCAGGTTCCACCTCTGCCTTCCGTCCCCAGTCTTCCGACCTCTATTCCCTGTCCTCTGTCTGCTGTGCCCCGGTCTTGGCGACGGCGGTTGCGATCGATTTGCCTGTCGCCCGCCAGCGGGCTTCCTACAATTCTCCTTCCTCCCATGTCCGCCGCCAGCTCCCCGGTTTCCCGCTGCAGGCTCACCGGCGTCTGCCCGCCCGCCCGCGCCGCCGTGCTGGCCTCGCTCCTGCGGCAGCAGCCTGCGCCGGTGTGGCTCGTCATCGCGGAAGAGCTGCGCGTCGCCGAGCAACTCGCCGAGGACATCATGCTTTTCCATGCCGCGGCGGGGGACCCCCGGCCGCTGGACGTGCGGGTCTTCCCCGAGTCGCTGGCGGACAGCCGCGACCAGCGCGAGGCCTTCACGGCGTCGAGCGACCGGCTGACCGTGCTGTCGAAACTGCGGGCCACCCGGTCGCTCTCCGCCTTCGGCGATCAGCGTTCGCCGTCCCTTGTCGTCGCCACGACCCCCGTCGCCCTGCTCCAGCCCGTCCCCGCCCTGGAGGAATTCATCGGGAAGGAAATCACCCTCGCGCGCGGCCAGCGGCAGCCGTTCCAAGGACTCCTTGAGCAGCTGCGGGCCTACGACTACGATTCCGAAGCGGTCTGCGAGGCGCCCGGCCAGTATGCCGTGCGTGGCGGCATCATCGACGTCTATCCCGTCACCGCCACCCAGCCCTGCCGGCTCGACTTTTTCGGTGACGAGATCGAGGACCTCCGCGTCTTCGATCCCGTGACGCAACGCTCGGGCGCCCAAATCGAGCGCCTCACGCTCTCCGCCTCCCCGCGCCTGCCCCTCGCGCCGTCCACCACCGGACTGGCCGACTACCTCAGTCCGCTCACGCATCTTGCGTTCATTGAGCCGGCGGCGCTGGAGGAGACGTTCAGCCTGGTCGCCCGCGAGGCTCCGGCTGGACCGGCCTCCGCCCTCGGGCCCATTCTTTCCCGCTGCCTCGCCGCCTTCGGCCTGAGCGACCTTGATGAGGCCTCGGCGCTCTTCGACGGAGCCGGGAGCGAACAGACTTGGGATACCGAAAGCCTGGTGCACCACCGCCGCTATCCAGAGGACGCCCTGGTCGCCCAGGAACGGCTGCAGGCCGAGGAGGAGGCCCGGCGCCAGTTTCTGCGGCAGGTGGCACGCTGGCAGCAGGAGGATTATGCCATCGTCTTCGCCGTGGCGAAAGACGGCGAGGAGCAGCGGACGCGGGAGATTCTCCGCGCCGACCCGGGGCTCAAGAAACTGCGCCCGCAGTTTCTGCGCGGCTCGATCAACGAGGGGTTCAAAATCACCTTCCGCGAAGGCGCTTCCTGTAGGAGCCTGCTCGCAGGCGATTCTGCGCTCACCATCGCGAGCAAGCTCGCTCCTACAGTCGAGCCGGCCGGCCTCGTCCTGGTCACCGAGACGGAAATCTTCGGCCGCCAACGCCAGCGCCGCCCCGGACTCCACCGTCGCGCCGTGGCCACGCCGTCGCAAATCGACCAGCTGCTCGATTTCTCCGAACTGGTCGAGGGCGACTTCGTCGTGCACCTGCAGCACGGCATCGCCCTCTACCGCGGTCTCTCGAAGCTCGAGACCACCGACGGCGTGCGCGAAGTCATCTCGCTGGAGTTCGACGACAAGGTGACGCTGCACGTCCCGCTGCAAGAGTCGCACCTCATCTCGCGCTATGTCGGCCTCGCCAAGACCCGCCCGCAACTCGGCCGCATCGGCACCGGCCGCTGGGAAAAGACCCGCGCCGCCGCCGAGCGCGCCACCCTCGACCTCGCCGCCCAGCTGCTCGAAATTCAGGCGAAGCGCGCCGCTCAGCCCGGCCACGGCTTTGCGCCCGACACGGCCTGGCAGCGTGAATTCGAGACTTCGTTTGCGTTCACGGAGACGCCCGACCAGCTCCGCGCCATCACCGACACCAAGGCCGACATGGAGCAGCCGCGCCCCATGGACCGCCTCATCTGCGGCGACGTCGGCTTTGGCAAGACCGAGGTCGCCATCCGCGCCGCGTTCAAGGCGGTGCTGGACGGCCGGCAGGTGGCGGTGCTCGTGCCCACCACCGTGCTGGCGCAGCAGCATCTCAACACTTTTCGCGAACGGATGGCGGGCTACCCCGTCGCCATCGAGATGCTCAGCCGCTTCCGCTCGCGGCAGGAACAGCGCGCCATCCTCGCGGCGGCCGCCCGCGGCGCGATCGACATCCTCATCGGCACCCACCGTCTCATCCAGCGCGACGTCGGCTTCAAGGACCTCGGCCTGGTGGTCATCGACGAGGAGCAGCGCTTCGGCGTGAAGCACAAGGAGGTGTTCAAGCAATGGCGCGCCCACGTCGATGTGCTGTCGCTCAGCGCCACGCCCATTCCGCGCACCCTCTACCTGGCGCTGACCGGGGCGCGCGATCTCAGCGTCATCGAGACCCCGCCCGCGGACCGCCATCCCATTCAAACCATCGTCAAAACCTACGACGAGAAACTCGTGATCGACGCCGTCCGCCACGAAGTCCGCCGCGGCGGCCAGGTCTTCTACCTGCACAACCGCGTCCTGACGATCGACCTGGTGGCGCAGCGTCTGCGCGAGCTCCTGCCCGACCTCAGCATTGCCATCGGCCACGGGCAGATGGACGAGGGCGATCTCGAGCGGATCATGACCGACTTCGTCGCGGGTCGCCATCAGGTGCTCGTGTGCACGACGATCATCGAGAGCGGACTCGACATCCCCAACTGCAACACGATCCTCATCGAGGGCGCCGACCGCTTCGGCCTCGCGCAGCTTTACCAGCTCCGCGGGCGCGTCGGCCGGTTCCGGCACCAGGCCTACGCCTACCTCCTGTTGCACCGCCACACGCGGCTCATGGATCTCGCCCGCCAACGGCTCAACGCCGTGCGCCAGCACAACCAGCTCGGCGCCGGGTTCCGCATTGCCATGCGCGATCTCGAACTGCGCGGCGCCGGCAACCTCCTCGGCCCCGAGCAGAGCGGCCACATCGTGGGCGTGGGCTTTGAACTCTATTGCCAGCTCCTGCGCCAGAGCATCGCCCGCCTCAAGGGCGCCCGGACCGCCGCCGCCATCCGCGCCGGCGTCAAGCTCGACTTCGTGTTCATCGGCGAGGGCGAGCCCGCGGCCGACCGCCGCCGCTACGAGGACGGCTACACCGTGCTGCGTGACGCCGAACTGGCCGCCGGCGAGTGCCCGAAGATCCAGGCCCGGATCCCCTTCGATTACATCGGCGAGACCCGCCTCCGCATCGATTTCTACCGCCGGCTCGCCCTGGCCGAGAGCCCCGCCGGGCTCCGCGCCATCGCAGGCGAGCTGCGCGACCGTTTCGGCAGGTTTGGCGACGAAGTCCGGGCGTTGTTGCTGGTCACTGAAATACGCCTGCGGGCGGAACAAAAACGGGTGTTGACCGTCGAAACCGAAGGCAACCGCCTCAAATGTCTGCGTCGCTCCGGACCACACGACAATTTCCTCATGCCGGGAAAGAGGTTTCCCCGCTTGACCGCCCCCCGCCCGCTCCTAAGGTTGCGCGAGATTATCGCCTTTTTAAACAACCTGCCGGAATCATGATTCATCTCCGCGTCGCTGCCGCCAGCGCCTCGCTCCTTTTTGCCGCCACCCTCTCCCTGCGCGCCCAGCAGAAGGCCCCGTCGGCAAGCGACGGACTCGATCTGCGCTTTGCCAACGGCATCGCCGCCATCGTGGAGGACAAGATCATCACCGTGGATGACATTCGCCGCGAGATCGCCCCGCTCATACCGACGCTGCAGAAGGAGTCCCGCAACGAGCAGGAATTCAACCAGAAGCTCGAAGCCCTGCAGGACGATGTCATCCAAAACCTCATCGACCGCGTCCTCATCGTCAAGGACTTCAACAAAGCCAAGGACGGCGACGAGTCCAAGAAGCGCCAGGTTCCGGCCAGCATTATCGACAACCAGATGGCCGAGACCCAGATCACCCAATTCGACGGCGACCGCTCAAAGTTCCTCGCCTATCTCCACTCGCGCGGCATGACCCTCAAGGAATACCGCAAGGAGGTCGAGGAGGACATTATTTACAACTACATGCGTCAGCAGCAGCGCAAGTCGCAGAGCGTCGTCAGCCCCGTCAAGGTCGAAACCTACTACAAGGAAAACAAAGACCGCTTTTATCAGGAGGACGCCGTCCTGTTGCGCGTCATCCAGTTCACGCGACCCAACGGGGAGACGGAAGCCATGCTCCGCGCCAAGGCGGAGGAGGTGGTCGCGAAGTTCCATGGCGGCGAACCGTTCGGCGAACTCGCCCGGCAATACAGCCAGGATACGCGCCGGAGCAAAGGCGGCGACTGGGGCTGGACCAAGCGCTCCGACATCCGCAAGGAATTCAGCGATACGCTCTTCAACTTGAAGAAGGGTGAGGTCAGCCAGCCGATCATCATTGCCGAGGGCTGTTTCCTGCTCTACGTCGAGGACCGCAAATTCGCCGGCATCCAGCCCATCGACGAAGTGCGCGACGAGATCGAGCGCATCCTCGCCCAGCAGATGACCCGGCAGTCGCAGGAGCGCTGGCTCGAGCGCCTCCGCCGCAACGGTTACGTGAAGATGTTCTGAGCGGAAGCGCCGCAGTCGACCGCGGTGGATTTCAGGTGGAACCCGCCCTCCGTGCGGGTTTTGATTTCAGGTGGTGCCCTTGGCGACCTTGGCGTGAGAAAAATGCCTTGTTCCCCTGGATTTTCCTTTTCATGGAAATTCCTTTTGAATCATACTCCCGGTGTGGACGCCCCCGGCAGCTACCCTTCCCTCCGGTTGCGCGATCTCGCCTTGGGCGAACGCCCGCAGGAACGGCTCGAACGTTTCGGCGCGGCCGCGTTGAGCGACACCGAGCTGCTTGCCATGCTCCTGCGCAGCGGCTGCCGCGGCATGGACGTTCTCGCGCTCGCCTCGCGGCTGATTGCCGAGGCGGGTTCGCTGGCCGGCCTCATCTCGTGGACCGAGGCCGACTTCCGCCGGCTGCAAGGCATCGGCCGCGTGAAGGCACTGCAGCTCGTGACCGTGATGGAGGTCGCCCGCCGCGTGCTCGGGCAGAGCCAGGGTGCGGCGCCGCTGCTCAACCGGCCTGAACTCATTTTTGCTTACTTTCAGCCGATCGTCTCGGGTCTGGCGGTGGAAAAGCTCTGGGTGCTGTGCCTCAACCGCAAGAACCGGCTCATCAAGCGCGTCGAGGTGACCTCCGGCACCGCGACCGGCAGTCTGGTGCATCCACGGGAGGTTTTCCGCACCGCCATCCGCGAGGCGGCCACCGCCGTCATTTGCGTGCACAATCTATGTGATGCATCACATAGATTGTGTTATGTTGCGTGCCGAGCTATGTGGAGTGATCGGGTGTTTTTGGGGCGCGTTTCGCTCTGCGCAGCAGCGTAATCGCTGCACATAGTTC
>JBEKWG010000033.1:0-27190 GCA_049513315.1 Opitutaceae bacterium | reverse complement strand
GCTTCACGTTGAAGCGCAGGAACGCGGTGTCGAGGAAGGGGTCGATCCGCAAAACCGCGGGATTGTCCCGTCGGTACGCGGCGATCTTCGACAGCGGCACGTCGGAGGTCAGGTGCAGCTGCCCGGCGCGGAAGGCGGCCTCCTGCGTGGAGGCGTTCTGGATCGGATAAAAGATCATGCGGTTCAGCCGGACGTGGCGCGCGTCCCAGTAATTCGGATTGCGCCCGACGACGACGCGATTGCCGGGCGACCATTCATTCAGGATGAACGGCCCGTTGCAGACCATGTTCTCCGGCCGCGTCCAGGGCACGGCGCGGTCGTCGAACCGGCCGAGCTTTTCGATGCTGGCGCGGTGCACCGGAAACCACGCGGGCAGCGTGGCCGCCGCCGCGAGGTAAGGGGCGGGCCGCTCCAGCGTGAACTCGAGCGTAAAGTCATCGGTGGCGCGCACGCCGACCTGCGCGAAGTCGGTTCCCCGTCCCGCATTGAAGGCTTGGGCGTTCTTCAGCGGATAAAGTACGTAGGCGTACTCCGATGCGAGTTGGGGCGACAGGGCGCGATGAATCCCGAAGACGAAGTCCTGAGCGGTGAGCGCATCGCCGTTGCTCCAACGCGCGCCGGGCCGCAGGTGAAACCGCCAGATCAGTCCGTCGGCGGAGGTTTCCCAGCGTTCGGCGAGGGCGGGAATGGGTTGGGAGGTGCGTTCGTCGATGCCGGTCAGGCCCTCGAACAGTGCCAGCACGATGTTGAAGTCGTTGAACGAGACGACGACGTGCGGATCGAGGTCGCGCGGCTCGTCGCCGTTGCCCAGGTGCAACACCTGGTCGCGGATGCCGTCTTCGGCCGGTGTTTCGCGGCGCGCGCAGCCCGTAACCCAGAGGACGGAGGCCAGCAGACAGAGGACAACGACTGGAGGACAGGGATCAGAGAGCAGAGAACGGACGCCGGAAACATTGGCAGGACGCATCATGACCGGCGCGCAATGAAGCACGGGTCACGCCATCCGCCAAGGGCTGTTTTTGAGGTCGCGGCCCCGCCGCCGGCCGCGCAGAACCGTTCCCGGCCGATTGTTTCTAAGAAATGCGCCGCCCGCGCGTGATATGAGGAGTCAACCGCCAGTGAATCCGGACCCATCACCGTCCGCCCGCTCCCATGAAAACGCCGCGTTTGTGCGCTCCGCCGTCGAGCAATTCCAAGCTCCGCTCCTGCGTTACGCCACGCGCCTGGTCAACAATCCCGACCGCGCGCGCGACGTGGTGCAGGACACGTTCGTCCGCCTCATGGCCCAGCCGCCCGCCATGGTCGACAGCCATCTGGCCGAATGGCTCTTCACGGTGTGCCGCAACCGCGCGTTCGACATCAACCGCAAGGAGGGCCGCATGAAAAACTTCGACGAAGGCGCGGCCGAGCGGGTCGTGGCCGCCGAGCCCCGGCCCGGCGCCGCACTCGAAGCCGAGGAGACGCACGCGGCCATCGTGCGCCTCATCGACCGCCTGCCGCCCAACCAGCAGGAGGTCATCCGCCTGAAGTTCCAAAATGGCTTCAGCTACAAGGAAATCAGCCGCATCACGTCGCTCTCGGTGGGCAACGTGGGTTTTCTGATCCACACCGCCATCAAGACGCTGCGGCATGCCTGGGCGGCGGAGGCGAGGTGAAAGTGAGAGTGAATGTGAAGGAGGAAATCGAGCCGAAGACGCCGAAAGAAACGAGGACCGAGCAATGAACGACACAAAGATTTTTTCTGATGATCCGCGCCTGACCGCCTACGCCCTGGGCGAGCTCGAAGGCGAGGAGTGCGCGCAGGTGGAGGCGGCGCTGGCCGCCGATCCGGCGCTCCAGGCCATAGTGGAGGAAATCCGCGCCACGGCTGGCCGGCTGACCGCCGCGCTCGAAGCCGAGCCGCTGCCGGAACCCACGCCGGTGCACTTCGAATCCTATCACACCGTCCGTCCGCCTAGGATCTTCCGCTTCCCGTATTGGACCGTCGCTGCCCTGGGCGCCGCGGCGTGTTTCGCCGTCATCATCGCCCTGCGGGAGCTGCCGTTGGCGCAGAAGGACGCGAAGCAGAAGGTCATCGCGCTTGCCGGGCAGGTTGGCGAAAAAAAGTCCGCTGTTGCCGAAGCGCCCGCCGGCACGGTGCAGCCCACCACCTATATCGACATTGTGTTTCCGAGAAGGGAGGCGGCGGGCGAAGGCCAGGCGCAACCGCAGCAGGCCGGAAGAACGGATCAGTGGGGCGTGGTGGTCCCCAATCCGCCCTCGACTGCCGCAGTGGTTGTGTCCGGCAAAATTGCCGGCGGCGCCAAGGATGCGGAAGAGCAGGTCATCCAGATGCAACCCTTCGTTGTGAAGACGGATACTAACGGCGGTTACCTTGCCGCGAATACGCTGGCCGGCAGCCGCCTGAAGACGACGTCGGCTGATTCCTCCAATGCGCCCGCCGGGATGCCGTCTTCAGGCGGTGTCACTTACGGCGCGCTGCAAAGGGCCGTCGGCGGCCCGGCCATGCCGGCAGCGCCTGAGCCCGTGCCGCTGCGCCAGTCGTTAGCGGGCAGCATGGTGGCGACCGGCAGCGGTCAGCCATTCAACACCGAGACCTACGACTACGTCGCCGACAACGACTTTCTCGCCGCCGCGGAGAATCCGCTTTCGACCTTCTCCGTCGACGTCGACACCGCCAGCTACTCCAACGTGCGGCGCTTCCTGATCGGCGGCCGGCGTCCGCCGCGCGACGCCGTGCGCATCGAGGAGCTGGTCAATTATTTCACCTATGACTACGCCGCGCCGCGCGCCGCCGATCCCGCGCCTTTTGCCGCCTCGCTGGAAGTGGCCGCTGCGCCGTGGGCGCCGACGCACCGGCTCGTGCGCATCGGTTTGAAGGGCCGCGAACTCTCCACCGCCGACCGCCCCGCCGCCAATCTGGTCTTCCTGGTCGACGTCTCGGGCTCGATGGACGAGCCCAACAAGCTCCCGCTCGTGCAGGAGTCGCTGCGGATGCTCGTCGAGAAACTCAAGCCCGAGGACCACGTGGCCATCGTCGTCTACGCCGGCTCGTCCGGCCTCGCGCTGCCCTCCACACCGGCCAGCCACCGGCAGGAGATTCTCGACGTGCTCGACCGCCTTCACGCTGGCGGCACGACCAACGGCGCCATGGGCATCCAGCTCGCCTACGACGTCGCCAAGGCCAACTTCATCGCCGGCGGCGTCAACCGCGTCATCCTCGCTACCGATGGCGATTTCAACATGGGCGTGACCGATCGCGGCGACCTCGTGCGCCTGATCCAGGAAAAGGCCAAGAGCGGAGTCTTCTTGACCGCGCTCGGCTTCGGCATGGGCAACTACAAGGACGCCACGCTCGAGCAGCTCGCCGACAAGGGCAACGGCGCCTACGCCTACATCGACTCGGCGCGCGAAGCCCGCAAGGTGCTGGCCGAACAGGTCAACGGCACCCTCGCCGTCATCGCCAAGGACGTGAAGGTGCAGGTCGAGTTCAACCCGGCGAAGGTGCAGGCCTACCGCCTCATCGGCTACGAGAACCGCCTGCTCAAGAAGGAGGACTTCAACAACGACAAGATCGACGCCGGCGACATCGGCGCGGGCCACACCGTGACCGCCCTCTACGAAGTCGTGCCCGTCGGCGTGGAGTGGAAGTCGGAATCGACCGTCGATCCGCTGAAGTACCAGAGACCTGTAGGAAGCCCGCTCGCGGGCGATGAATCGCGCCCAAGGGCGCTTCCTACAACGAACGAACTTTTGACCGTCAAGCTCCGCTACAAGGCGCCGGACGGCGACACGAGCAAGTTGCTCGAGTTTCCGCTCACCGACAAAAACGCGGCGTTCGCCGACGCGAGCGCGGACTTCAAGTTCGCGGCGGCGGTGGCCGGCTTCGGCATGGTGCTGCGCGACTCGCCGCACAAGGGCGCGGCGACGCTCTCCGAGGTGCTGCACTGGGCCGAGCAGGGCACGGGCTCCGACGCCGGCGGCTACCGCGGCGAGTTCATCTCGCTGGTGAAACAAGCCGAGACCATCCTGCCGTCGCAGGGGTGACGAGCCCGCCTCACGCCAAGTCCGCCAAGGCTGCACGGGAAAATCTGGAATCAATCATCGCTCCACCGTTGCGACCATTGTGTCCGTTGCGTGAGGAGAGACACTGGCTGATTTGGTTACCACTCTGCTGCGAAAAGCCGTACTCAAGAGATTTGCCGGTTGAAAATCGGCGGCTGACATACTGGGCTTCCGCGGAAGGTCCAAACTGGAGCCCACGCAAAGCCAGAACAGTTTGGCCCAAAAGCTCTGTTCGCCCCCAAAGATGAACCTCCGCATCCTTTCCACTTTCTTTTTGACACTGACGCTCTCCGCAGCAGCGCCCAAACCATTGCTCGTGGTGGTGGAGCAAAATCCGTGGTTAATGGTCATCGGTTCCGATAGTCCGACATTCGTTCTCTATAACGACGGCACCCTGATATATCTTCGATCGAAACCGACTCCAGAGGAGCCATTTCACAGGCGCACAGTTTCCGATTCCGCGAGGACAAAAAGAGAGCTTATTCCATACGACATCAGCAAGATGGCGGAGCATTACGAACTGTCAGCTGCCACTGACCAGATCACGACCATTGTATGGACGCCTGAGAAACGAATCGAAGTATATGGGGGCTGGCGCAAACCGCGCGATCTCGGGGGAGACAATGATTCTCGATGGAAGATGATCGTGGAGAGAGAACGAAAGATGTGGGAGTCGCTGCCTGAAAACTTGCGCAAGACACTCTATCGCATCGATGAGTTGCGTGGCAAAGACGGCATTGCTTGGCTTCCTACCATGGTGGAGGTCATGTTTTGGCCATACGAATATGCGCCCGACGAATCGATAGTGTGGCCTAAGGAATGGCCAGGTCTAAGCGCACCGAACACAAAGAAGCGTGGCAAGGACTCGTACAGCATTTTCCTGTCATCTGAGCGATACGACGAGTTTCGTCGCTTTCTTAAAACACGGAAAGAAAAGGGCGCTATATTAATTGACGGTAGGAAAATGGCCGAGTCTCATCGGTTTCCTTTTCCGGGAGAGGAACTATGGATGAAATGAAGGAATTGATCCAATCGAGTTGAAATTAGGTTGATTGGAAGGCGCCAACCATGCGCGAGCAACCGATGGGCAGGACGAGGCGGGTGCACCCCTACCAGTGGCTGTGGGAGCCGCTGGAGGATGATCCCACGTTCGTGCTGCGGCCGATGTTCGGCGGCAAGGCGGCCTATCTCGACGGCAAGCTGATGCTTTACTTCACAGCAGGGGAGGAGCCGTGGCGGGGCGTGCTGGCCTGCACGGACCACATCTATCATGCGTCGCTGCTGGCGGAGTTACCCGAGTTGTCGTCGCATCCGATCCTGCCAAAGTGGCTATATCTCCCGGAAAGCGCCGACCGCTTCGAATCCGTGGCCGAGCGTTTGGTCGCGCTGGCAAGACGCCGCGACCCCCGGGTGGGTGTCAGTCCTCAGCCCAAGAAAAGAAAGCGGTCGAAGGCGTAGCAGTGGACGCGAAGGAATCCGCGGATTTCACAACAGGGGCTTCAGCACCTTCCACACCGTCTCCGCCACGATGGCGTGGCCTTGGACGTTCGGATGGATGCCGTCGGGCTGGTTGAGTTCGGGCCGGCCACCGACGCCCTCGAGCAGAAAGGGGATGAGCGACACGTCGTTTTTCTCTGCCAGCTCAGGGAAGATGGCGGCGAAGGCGCGCGTGAAATCCGCGCCCATGTTCGGCGGTGCGGCGATGCCCGCGAGGACGATCTTCGCGGCAGGATATTTGGCCCGCACCCGGTCGATGATCGCCTGCAGATTGGCGCGCGTGGTCTCGGGCGGCAGTCCGCGCAAGCCGTCGTTGCCGCCCAGTTCGAGGACAAACACCTCGACGTGCTGGCGCAGGATCCAGTCGACCCGGCGGAGTCCGCCCGCGCTGGTTTCGCCGCTGAGGCCGGCATTGACCGCGCGCCAAGGCAGACCGGCAGCATCGAGTTTCTTCTGAATGAGCGCCGGAAAGGCCTGCGTCGACGGGTCCTCGAGTCCGAGGCCGGCGGTCAGGCTGTCGCCAAAGAAGAGGATAGTCTTCAGTTCGGCGGCGCCCACACCGATTGCGCCGGAGGCAAGCCAGAAAAGGAGGAAGCGGAGCAGGCGGACATTCATAAGGAAAATCGACCGCTTAAACTAGCCTTCGTGCCTTTTCCTGTGTTTTGTAACCAGATTCTTCTAATGAGTGACCAGACCATGCTGAAAGTCGAGCGGCTCACCATGACCTACGCCACGGCGGCGGGGCCGCTCACGGTATTGCACGAAGTCACGTTCAGCGTCGAGGCCGGCGCCATGCTGGCGGTCGTCGGCCCGTCCGGCAGCGGCAAGACGACCCTGCTGGGACTCTGCGCCGGGCTCGACCAGCCGACGGCGGGGACGGTCACGCTCAACGGCATCGAGCTCGGCCGCCTCACCGAGGACGAGCGCGCCCTCGTGCGCAACGACTGCGTGGGCTTCGTGTTCCAGAACTTCCAGCTCATCCCGACGCTCACCGCGCTCGAGAACGTCCTCGTGCCGCTCGAACTGCGCGGCGGCCACGACGGCCTGACCGAGGCGCGCGACCTACTGGCCCGCGTAGGTCTCGAGGATCGGCTCGGGCATTATCCGGTGCAGCTCTCCGGCGGCGAGCAGCAGCGCGTGGCCCTGGCCCGCGCTTTCATCAACCGGCCGAAAATCCTCTTCTGCGACGAACCGACTGGCAACCTCGATGACGACAACGCGCGCGTCATGCTGGATCTCGTCTTCGGCCTCAACCGCGAGCGCGGCACCACCCTGGTGCTGGTGACGCACAACCACGAGCTGGCGCGGCGCTGTACGCGCCTCATCCGCCTGCGCGGCGGCGCCGTGATGGCTGATGAGAAGACTTGAGTGCCCACGGAATACACGGAAGGCACGGAAAGGATGGCTGATGAGTAAATTGATACACGAAGCGGAGACCTATAAAATACTCGGCGCATGCTTTGAGGTGTACAAGGAGAAGGGCGGTGGCTTTCTGGAAGCAGTTTATCAGGAATGTCTGGCGATTGAGTTTGAACTGCAGGGCATTCCGGCGAAACCGCAAGTGCGGCTGCCGATGAGCTACAAGGGCCGGCCTTTGCACAAGCATTACGAAGCCGACTTTGTCTGTTACGACCGCATTCTCGTGGAGATCAAGGCGGTCTCGCAATTGGTGGATGAACATCGGGCACAGATCATCAACTACCTCAATGCCACCGGCCTGAAGGTCGGTTTGCTGATGAATTTCGGGCACTTCCCCAAGGTGGAGCACGAGCGTTTCGTGTTATGAGGGTTTCCGTGTATTCCGTGTGTTCCGTGGGCTCTTCATGAACTTCATCCTCAAAATGGCCTGGCGGGACACGCGGGCGAGCCGGCGGCACCTGCTGCTGTTCTCACTCTCGATCGTGCTTGGTGTCGCCGCCCTCGTCGCCATCGGCTCGTTCCGCGACAACCTGCGCCGGGCCGTGGAGAACCAGTCCAAGGGTTTGCTCGGGGCCGACCTCGCCGTGACCTCGCGGCAGAAGCTGCCCGACGCGGCGCGCGCCTACCTGGCCGGCCTCGGCGGCGAAGCGTCGCGCGAAACCGCCTTCTCGTCGATGATCGTCTTCCCGACGCGCGGGGGGCAGACCCGGATCGTGCAGGTGCGCGCGCTGGAGGGCGGCTTCCCGTTCTACGGCGAGGTCGTCACGGCGCCGGCCGGCGCGTTCGCCAGGCTGCGCGCAGGCGACTGCGCCATCCTCGAGGACACGCTGCTCGCGCAGTTCGGCGTGAATGTGGGCGATCCGGTCCGGATCGGCGAGGCGACGTTCACGGTTGCGGGCGCGCTGCAAAAGATCCCCGGCGAATCGCCCGCGGTGGCGATGCTGTCGCCGCGCGTCTACATCCCGCTGCGCGCGCTGGAGCAGACGCATCTCGTGCAGGCGGGCAGCCTCGTGCGCTACCGGACCTACTTCAAGTTCCCGCCGCAACTCGATGTCGAGGCGCTGGTGCGCGATCTGCGCGAACGATTCCGCGGGCTGCAGCTGGGCTTTGACACGGTCGAGCATCGCAAGCGCGACCTCGGACGCGCGCTGGAAAACGTGCATTCGTTCCTGAGCCTGGTGGGCTTCATCGCGCTGTTCCTGGGCGCGATCGGCGTGGCGAGCGCGATCCACGTGTACATTCAGCAGAAAGTGGCGACGATCGCGATGCTCCGCTGCCTGGGGGCGACGGCGCGACGGAGCTTCGCCATCTACCTCGTGCAGGGGCTGGGTCTTGGCCTGCTCGGCGCGGGACTCGGCGCGGGACTCGGTGTGGCGGCGCAGCTGGCGCTGCCGGCGTTGTTCCGGAGTTTCCTGCCGTTCGAGGCGGACGTTTTCGTGTCCTGGCGTGCGGTGGCCGGCGGCATGGCGGCGGGGCTGGTCATCTGCCTGCTGTTCACACTGCTGCCGCTGCTCTCGATCCGCCGGGTGTCGCCGCTGCTGGCGCTGCGCTCGGGGTTTGGCGAGGAACCGCCCGTCCGCGATCCGCTGCGCTGGGCGCTGTATGTCCTCATCGGCGCGGCCGTGCTCGGTTTCGCCTTGTGGCAGACCGACCGCTGGCAGCGCGGCGTGGGCTTCGCGCTGGCGCTGGCGGCGGGCTTCGGCGTGCTTACCGGCGTGGCGCGACTCATCGCCTGGACCGTGCGCCGGTGGTTTCCGCGGCGGCTGCCCTATGTCTGGCGCCAGGGCCTGGCCAACCTGTACCGGCCCAACAACCGCACCGTGCTGCTGCTCGTCTCGCTCGGCCTCGGCACGTTTCTGGTCCTTACGCTCTACCTGGCGCGCGAATCGCTCCTGCGGGAGTTCCGCGGCTCGACCGGCGAGGACCGGCCCAACCTGCTGTTCTTCGACATCCAGGACGACCAGCTCGCCGGCCTCGAAGCGCTGGTGCGCGCCGCGGGTGCGCCGGAACGGCAGGAGGCGCCCATCGTCACGATGCGCGTCAGCGCGCTCAAGGGCCGGCCGGTCGACGAGGTGTTGCGCGACCGCGCCCTGCGCATCCCGGCGTGGACGCTGCGCCATGAGTATCGCTCCACCTACCGCGGGCATCTCACCGACACGGAGCGGATCATCGCGGGTTCGTTTGTGGGCCGGGTGGCGCCGGGCACGGCGGTCGTGCCGGTTTCACTGGAGGAGGGCCTGGCGAAGGAGATGCAGGTGCAGGTGGGCGACGAGATCACCTTTGACGTGCAGGGTGTGCCGGTCCGGACGCGCGTGGCGAGCCTGCGCACCGTGGAGTGGCAGCGGCTGCAGCCGAACTTTTTCGTGGTGTTTCCCGAGGGCGTGCTCGAACCGGCGCCCAAGTTTCATGTGCTCGCCGTGCGGGCGCGGTCGGCCGCCCACTCGGCGGCGGTGCAGCAGGCCGTGGTGCGCTCCTATCCCAACGTGTCGGCCATTGACCTCGGCCTTGTGCTGCAGACCTTCGACGGCATCTTTGCCAAGGTGTCGCTCGTGGTGCGGTTCATGGCGATGTTCGTGGCGGTCACGGGAATCATCGTCTTGGCGGGCGCGGTGCTCACGGGCCGCTTCCAGCGGGTGCGGGAAAACGTGCTGCTGCGCACGCTCGGCGCGACGCGCCGGCAGGTGCAGCGGATCATGCTGGTGGAGTACAGCGTGCTCGGCGTGCTCGCGGCGGTCACGGGCAGCGTGCTGGCCGTCGGCGCGAACTGGCTGCTGATGCGCTTCGTCTTCGAAACGCATTTTGTGGCCCCGCCGCTGCTGCTGCTCGCCGCGGTGGCGGCGGTGGCGGCGGTGACGCTCGTCACGGGTCTGCTGTCCAGCCGCGGTGTCTGCGACCATCCGCCGCTCGAAGTGCTGCGACAGGAAACCTAGGGCGCGGAGTGAGCCACCCGCCGCGCAAGTGGCAGGTGCCGGGGTTCAAGTCTGCGTCCAGTCGCCGAGCGTCTCGATGTACGCGGCGGAGCCGTCGCGCTGCCAGACGTCCAGCAACGCCGGGTCCTTGAGCTGCTGGCCACGGGCGCGTGGCACGGCGGCGAAGACATTGGCGCATTCGGCCAGCGCGGACATGTCGCCCCAGAGTTTTTCGAACTGCGCCACGGGGTACACATCCTCCTGGCCGTGGCCCCAGCGCTTCTTGACGTCCTTGAGCGTCACGTAGGTCGGCATGCGCGCCGCGAGGGTGCGCACAGCCGTCGCGGTCTTTTCCGGGTTGGCCAGATCGCCGCGGTCGAGTCCGAAAAGCGCCAGCAGGCGGTCGATGTCGATCCAGCAGGTGTTCGTGCTGTACCAGGTGAGCGTGAATTCGTCCTCCTCGCGCGGCAGGGCGAGCCCCTCGACGAGCCGTACCCGGCCCTCGATGCGCGCCAGGCCGCCGCCGTGGTCCTCGACGCGTTTGGCCATGACCTCCCAGCCGAGCGTGGCGCCGGTGGTGCGGAACCAGCCGAGGAGGGCGGGATCGGCGGTGGCGCCAAGCGTGTCGATGTTGTGCACGAGCAGCGTGCGCAGGGCGGGCCGCGCGGCGAGCAGGCGCGCCAGCACGCCGTTTTTGAGCAGATTGGGAATCTCGAACCAGTGGCCGACGGGATGCAGGCACTGGCCGGGCAGGTTGTCGGTGTAGTCGCTGCCTTCGCCGGCCTGCCGGGCCCAGGCGGTCAGGGCGGCGCGCACGCTCTCGCGCATTTTCTCCTGCTGTTCGTCGAGCTTTTGCTGCGCCGTCTCCTCCCACGCGAAATGCAGGTCGCGCACGGCCGGCACGAGCCGCAGGCCGATGGAGCGGCCGGGCGAAAGCCACACCGTGCGGTCGAGCGCGGCGCCGGCGGTCTCGCGCAGGAAACGCTCGATGGGAATGTGCGTGAGGTAGCTGGTGGTGAACACGTGCGGAATCTCGCCGCCGAAGATGCGCGCCGTGCGCCGCGTCTTGGCGAGATGCACCTCGATGAAGTTGCGGTGACTGCCGCCGAACGTGGCGAACGGATGCAGCCCCTTCACCACGCCGGCGCCCTGGGTCCAGCGGCTGCCCACCCCCGCCGCGTAGGTCACCACCGCCACTTCGCCGGCGCGCAACGCGGCTTCGCCCTGCCGGCGGAATTCCTGCGTTGCCGACGTGGCGTCGAACAACGCGCCGGCGGGCACGTCCTCGATCCGGGTGCTGGGCGGCAGGCGGTTCATGGCGAGGCCGATGCGTCCGCTGCGCAGGTCGGCGCGGATCTGCTCGTGCTGCGCGCGGTCGAAGCCGTTCTCGGCCAGCAGCTCGTCGAGCCGGCGGGCCTCCGGCGCCGCTCGGCTGTCCAGCAGAGCCGAGGGCAGCATCCGGTCGAGCAGCGACGGCATCACCGCGGCGAACTCCGGCTGGCTGCGCACCGCCTGGATGAACTGCTGCAGGTCCGCGCGCTCCCGTGGCGTGAGGAGGCGCGCCTCCTGCCGCAGGCAGCGCGGCACGGTCAGCTGGTAGTAGCCGGCGGGCAGCAGCGCCTCCGCGCCCGTGAGCAGCGCGGCGACGGAGCCGTGCTCGTTGATCGCGAAATCGTACACCACCGGGTCCATCGCGAAGGGCAGCGCCGCCTCCAGTTCGCGCTTGGCCGCCAGCATGATTTCCTGCAGCCGCGCCTGCCCCTCGCGCCGGCGCGCCGGGGCGAAGATGAAGCCCATGCCGCCGCCCGACATGCCGCCCAGCATCCAGAAACCCCAGAAATCGCCGCCGAACGCCGCGCGCGTGCGCTCGATCAGGCGCCCGGTGTAGAGGTTGTTGACCCATGGGATGATGGTCTGCAGCGGCCCGAAAAAGTTGGCGGTGAGGGAGCGGCCGAGCGCGCGCACTTCGCCGGCGGCGAGCTGGGCGAGAATCTCGTCGAGCGTGGCCACGGCCCGGCGCCGCGCGGTCCACTCGGCCTCGCCGCGCAGGAGGTATTTCTCCGTCACCATTTCGAGAATGGGGCCGACATTCTGCGCCATGCCGCCGTGCACCAGCACGAGCGACTCCTGCAGCCGCGCGCGCGCCGCGGCCGGCACGCGATCAAGGCCGAGCAACGTGTGGCGGGGCAGCAGACAGCCGCGGCTGAGGCCGTGCTCGACGTCACCCGGCTGCGCGGCCACGCCTTCAATGAGCTTGATGCCGGGCCAGAGACCGCCCGAATCCTGCCAGCCGCCGCCGGAGCCGCCCAGCCATTCGCCAAGGATGGCGCGCGCCGCGACCATGCGGCGCTCGGCCTCCGCCATCGGCCCGTCGAGCGACCGGATCTGCCCGGTGGCGCGCATGCACGCGCCGATGAGCGCGCCAAGCAGGGTGGTGGAGACGGCCAGCCGCGAGCCCTTGGGAATGCGGTTGACGTTGCTGACGAGCTCGAAGCCGCGGCCCGGCCCGAAAATGACACCCAGCAGCTCGGCGAGCCTCGCCCCCGAGCGCTCGATGCCCGGCGGCACGAGGCCGGCGGCGATGATGGCCGCCTTCAGCAGGCCCAGATAGTCGCGGCCGAAATCGAACACCTCGTCGAGTTCGCGCACCTCGGCCGTGGCCTCGAGGTCCACGCTGGCGAGGCGGATGACGGGCTCGTCGATGACCCGGAAGTATGCCTCGACCGGCGGACGCGGCTCGGGGTCGCGGCCGTGCATGCCGAGGTCGATGGAGACATTGAGCACCCGCGCGCCTTCGGGGAAGTCCATGCCGAGGAAGAAAATGTCGCTCCAGCCGCAGTGGGTGAGGTCCATGCGCACCGGGGTGCGCTCGCGCAGGATGGGCTGCGGGGCGTCGCCGCCGTTCCGCAGCAACTCGGGCCGCACGCGCAGCGGCTGGTCGAGCGGATGACCGAGGCGGAAGATCCAGGCGTTGCCGCGCGTGGAGCGCACGGTGTGGCGCACCTGGTCGGCGAGCGTCTGGAAACCCAGGGCATGGTAGGCCGCGGCCAGCGCGCTGGACAGGGTTTCGTTCGCGCCCTGCGCGGTCTGCGCGTGCAGAAATCCGCTGATGGCCTCCTCGAAACGCCGCTCGAGCATGCGGCTGAAGCCGTCGTAGGGCACGCGGCCCGGGCGCGGGAACTCGGGCCGCGCCGGCAGGTGATAGCGGTGGATCGCGGCCAGGAAGAACAGCGCGCGGACGCGCTTGTAGAGGTTGGTCTCCCGGCGGCGATAGGCCTCCAGTTCGGCGCAAGCGGCCAGCAATTCGGCCGCCGGCCGGGCCGCGCACCAGCGTTCAATGGCGAGGTCGCGCACCGCCGGTGCCGCCGCCTCGATGATGTCGGTGACGCGCACGCTCATGGCTCAGCCCGGGCGGGTGGCGAGAAGTTCGACCAGCTGCGTAAGCATATGATCGCGATCGCGACCGGTGAGGGTGAGCGCCAGCTGCGCGAACAGCAGGCCGTAGGGTGCGCCGATGTCGTAGCGCCGGCCGGCGATGCTGAAAGCAAGGTAGCGGCGCCGCGCCGCGAGGGCGTGGAGGGCGGGGGAGAGGCCCAGCGGCTGCCCGGGGGCGACGGCGCGCTGCTCCTCCAGCAGATCGAAGACCTCGGCGGGCAGCACGTGCATGCCAAAGAAGCACAGGTAGAAACCCGCGCGCAATCCCGGCACCAGCAGCAGCTGCTCGGCGACGGTGGGCGTGGGTTTTTCGAACACGGTCTCGATCTGGTAAAGCGGCCGGCCGCCGCCCACGAGCCGGCCGCCCACGGTGCCGTAGGCGGTGAGCAGGCGTTCGTGCGTCGGCTGCACGGCGGAGACGGGGGCGTCCTCGGCCGCGGCCACGTCGATGAGCTGCCGGGCGCAGCTTGTCGTCCCGTGCGCCACGTGCAAGTGGTCGCCGACGAGGTGCAGGAAAGGTTCGCCGCCGATGAATTCGCGGCCGCACAGCACGGCATGCCCGTAGCCGCGCGGGTCGCGCTGGGCGATGAAACGCACCCGATCGCGCAGGATGCCGCAGGCGCCGGCATAGGCGGTTTCATCGCCGGGGCACACGATCACGCAGAAGTCTTCCACACCGGCGCCGGCGGCCTCCTCGAGGATGATCTGCAGGGCGGACTTCGACTCGCCCTGCGGGTCGATGAGCATCTGGAGCGGCAGCGAACGCTGGCGGGGATTGGCGGCGGTGACGAGGGCTTTGCGGACTTTCATGGGAGCGGAGTTCGACCGGCGCGGCCGCCGTGGCCGGCGGCACGTTCTGGCCCAGAACAACGCCGGCGCAGGGGGGAGACAATCCGAAAGCAGGCGGAAAATCCTCCCGAGGTGGCGGACCCCGCATGGTCGGCGGTTGACCGGCGCCGTTTTCTGGCTACTAACTCCGGCTCCCCTTCGGCAGATCCCGCCACGGCCGGGGTGTTTGCAGACACTCGCGATTGGGCTTATGTTTCCCGCCGCGTGATCACCGACCGAAAACCAGCATGAAGATCCAACCGAAGTTGTACCTCCACCGCGCCGGCGACAAAACCGCACCCCGGATCGCGCGCGGCTACGACCGGCGGTTCAAGGTCACGCCCGCTTACCGCGCGGAACTGCCCGACATGATGCATGCCGTCGACGCCATCCAGGGCGCGAAGGTCCCCATCCAGCACGTGGGGGTCGCGAACTTCCGGCTGCCGATCAAAGTGCGCACGAAGCGCGGCGACGTGCTCACGCTGGAGGCGAAGGTGACCGGCACCGTGTCGCTCGAGGCTGAACTCAAGGGCATCAACATGAGCCGCATCGTGCGCTCGTTCTACGATCACAAGCACGGAGTCTTCACGCTCGAATGGATGGGCCGGATCCTGAAGGCCTACCTGCGCCGCATCAAAAGCAAGGACGCGCGGCTGAAGGTCGGGTTTTCCTATCCGCTCCGTCAGCGCAGCCTGCGCAGCGGACTCGAGGGCTGGCAGTATTACCAGGTCGCGTTCGAGGGCGTGCTGACCCACGCGGGACGCTACCGGCGCTTCCTCCATTTTGATTTTGTCTACTCCTCGGCCTGCCCGTGTTCGGCGGAGCTGGCGGAGCATGCGCAGGACCGGCGCGGGGTGTACTCGATCCCGCATTCCCAGCGCAGCAAGGCGCGCGTCAGCGTCGAAATCGCCGCCGGCCGGCATCTCGCCATCGAGGACCTGCACGCGCACTGCCTCCGCGCGCTCAAGACCGAGACGCAGGTGATGGTGCGACGCGAGGACGAACAGGCCTTCGCCGAGCTGAACGGCGCCTACATCAAGTTCGTCGAGGACGCCGCGCGGCTGCTTTACCACGAGCTGCATGGGGACGCGCGCATCCGGGATTTCCAGGTCGCCTGCGCGCATCTGGAGTCGCTGCATTCGCACGACGCCGTCAGCGTCATCTGCAAGGGCGTGCCGGGCGGCTTCACCGCGGACTTCATGGATTTCAGCCAGCTCGTGTGCTGAACTTTAATTTCCGCGGATGACGCGGATGAACGCAGATGATTCACGAGGACCTCAGTGGAAAGATCATCGGGGCGGCGATGACGTTACTCAACGAGCTGGTCCCCGGCCTTGATGAAAAGCTCTACGCGCGCATCCAAAACCGCGCATGGCGGCGGGTGGGGCACGCTCCTACAGCAGCGTGCCCTGCTCGCCGCCGGCGGGCTTGAAGCCGACGGCCTGGTAGCCTTTCGGTGTGAGCATGCGGCCCTGGGGCGTGCGCTGGAGGTAGCCTTCCATGATCAGGAACGGTTCGTGCACCTCCTCGAGCGTGTCGGCCTCCTCGCCCACGGCCACGGCGATGGTGTTCATGCCGACAGGACCGCCGCCGTAGTGCTCGGCCATCACGCGCAGGATGCGCTTGTCCATTTCGTCGAGGCCGCGCACGTCGATCTCGAGCAGCTCGAGCGCAGCGGCGGCGACGGGCTTCGTGATCCGGCCCGACGCCTTTTCCTGCGCGTAGTCGCGGATGAAATAGATGAGGTTGTTGGCGATGCGCGGGGTGCCGCGGGCGCGGGCGGCGATTTCGCGGGCGCCATCGTCGTCGGTCTCCACCTTCAGCAGCCGGCAGGAGCGCCGGACGATACCCAGGAGCGTGATGGCGTCGTAGTAGTCGAGGCGCGTTTGCAGCGTGAAGCGCGAGCGCAGCGGCGCGGTAAGCAGGCCGGCGCGCGTGGTGGCGCCGACCAGCGTGAACTTCGGCAGGCTCAGGCGCACGCTCCGCGCGTTGGGCCCCTGGTCGATCATGATGTCGAGCCGGTAGTCCTCCATCGCCGCGTAGAGGTATTCCTCGACGGTTTTCGGAATGCGGTGGATCTCGTCGATGAACAGGAGGTCGCCCTCCTCGAGGTTGGTCAGCAGGCCGGCGAGGTCGCCCGCCTTCTCGATCACCGGGCCGGAGGTGACGCGCACGTTGCGGCCCATTTCCGCGCCGAGGATGAAGGCGAGAGTGGTCTTGCCGAGGCCGGGCGGACCGCTGAACAGAATGTGGTTGAGCGCCTCGCCGCGGCGTCGGGCCGCACCCACCATGACCTTGAGGCGTTCGACGGTCTTGGGCTGGCCGGCAAAATCGTCGAACGCCAGCGGCCGCAGCGCCACCTCGGCGGCCGTCAGCGGCGCGGTGAGGGTGGAACGCAGGAAATCCACGCCGGCGGCGGGGCGATGTCCCGCCGTTTTGGGTTTGGGGTTTTGCGTTTTGGGTTCGGCCACAAAGGCAGGGGTTGAGGTGAGTCGGTCGCGCTCGCGTTCAATCCGGAATCCGCATTCCGCCATCAAACTTCACTGCCATTCCACTCCGGCGCCGAGGGCGCGGAGGTTTTCCACGAAGCGGGGATGGGCGCGCTGGATGATGCCGGCGTTGCGCACGACGGAGCGGCCGGGAATGCTGGCGGCCACCATGTAGAGCGCCACGGCGGCGCGGATGATGTAGGGCGCCTCCACCACGGCGGGCCGCAGCGGTTTGTCGCCGAAGACGATCACGCGGTGCGGGTCGCACACGACGACGTGCGCGCCGAACTTCGCGAGTTCCGGCAGCCAGGTGAAGCCGCCCTCGTAGACCTTGTTCCAGAAATGAATCTCGCCCTGCGCGCGGACGGAGAGCGCGATCATGCACGGCAGCAGGTCGACCGGGAAATACGGCCAGGGCGCGGCCTCGATCTTGGGCAGGAGGTTGGGCGTGTAGGTGGGTTCGATCACGAGCCGCTGGCTGCGGCGCACCACGGCGGTCGTGCCCTCATGTTCGATGGCAACGCCCAGTTTGCTGAACGAACGCGTGATCAAATCAAAATGCTGCGGCAGCGATTTTTCGACGCGCACCTCGCCGCCGGTGATCGCCCCCAGCGCGAGGAAGGTGACGATCTCGTGGTAGTCGCTGTTGATGGTGAACGTGCCGCCGCGCAGCTGCGGCACCCCCTGGATGCGCAGCAGGCTGGTGCCCACGCCCTCGATCTTCGCGCCCATGGCGTTGAGGATCGTACAGAGATCCTGGACGTGCGGTTCGCTCGCCGCGTTGATGAGGGTCGACACCCCCTCGGCGAGCACCGCGGCCATCACGAAGTTTTCCGTGGCCGTCACCGACATGTAATCCTGCCAGTGGCGGGTGCCGCGGTAGCGACCATCCAGCGTGAGCGTGAGCGCCTCGTCATGGGTGATGACAGCGCCAAGGGCCTGGAGGATTTCAAAATGCGGGTCGAGTTCGCGGATGCCGAGCGAGCAGCCCTTGGCTCCGGTGGGCACGATGATCTTCTTCATGCGTCCCAGCAGCGGTGCGAACAGCAGGACCGTCGAGCGCATGCCGGCGGGCATTTCGCCCCTGAGGCGGGCAGCATCGAAGGTCGAGTGGTCCACGCGCATCTCGCCCTTCGCCTTGTCCCAGGTGATGCGCGAGCCTTGAACGATGAAGAATTCCACTAGCTTCTCGAGGTCGGTGATCGTCGGCACGTTCAGCAGGCGCATCGGCTCGCTGGCCAGCAGGGTGGCGCACAGGACGGGTAGCGCGGAGTTTTTGTTGCCGGACGGGATGATCGTGCCGGAGAGCGGTTTGCCGCCGTTGACGATGAGATCGGCCATAAGGAGGCGGGAGACGAGAGGCTGCAGGGTCTGGAAGAAAAAAAGGCGCCCATCGGAGGATGGACGCCTTTCAATGCGATTCGAAGCGTAGCGGTTGGCAAGGCTTAACTGCCTTGCGGGGGACCGCCCTCGGGACGTCCGCCGCCCCGGTAATCACCGCCACCAGGGTGGCGGCGACGGCGGCGGCCGCCATGGTTGCGGTGTTCGCCACCGTAACCGCGCGATTCGCCCGAAGACTGACCGCCGGGCGGTCCGTCACGCGGGCCGCGCTGGTCGCTGTGGAAATGACGGCCGCGTCCGCCGCGGCGGCGGCGGCGGTGATACTGGCCCTCGCGGCCGAATTCCCTTTCGCCGCGGGTGTCGGCCTCGGGCTTTGGCGCTTCGGCGGACGAACCGCCGAAGAGCTTCTTCACCCAGCCGAACAAACCGCCGGTTTTTTTTGGCGTCTCAGCCTTGGGCGCAGAGGGAAATTCGGTCCGGCCAGGCTCACTGCCGGGGGCGCGACCCGGCTCATTCCACGCCGGGCGGGGCTCGGCGGGACGGTCATCCCGGCGTTCACGCTCCGGGCGGAAGGTGGGTCGTTCGCCGCGGCGGTCTTCGCGACGCGGACGCTGACCAGCGGGCGGGACGTCGGCGGTGTGACTCTGCTCACCGCCGGGGTGGCTGGCTACGCTGCGGAAGGAATCGCTCTCCCAGCTGTGCTCGACACGCTTGGTCGCTTCGGGCGGGAGGATTTTCAGCTCCGCTTTCGGTTCCGCTTCGGCGGGTGCTGTCGGACCGGGCTCATGGCTGCCCGGAGGGGCCTCGGCGGCTGGAGTCACGGAGGCGGCGGGGGCTTCGGCGGGCGGGGCGGCCGGAGTCGGGATTGGTGATGGTGTCGGAGTGTTCGCTTCGACCGGGGCGGCGTCCGCGGGAGCGGCGGCCGGTGCTGGCGGAGCGAACGGGTTCTTGTATTCAGTCGGGGCGGTGAGGATCGACACCGCCGTGGGTTTGTAGTCGGCCGCGGGAGCGGCGGAGGCGGCCTGGGCTGTTGAGCTGACCGGACGTTTGCCGCGGGCCAGGCCGGAGCCGCGGTTGTTGCTGAACGTACTGGGGGGTGGGGTTGGGTTGGGTGGTGTGCCTGGTGCACTCGCGGTCTCGGCAGCCGGGGTCGCGGTGCCGGACGGTTCTGGATCTGACATGTTATGTGTTTGTTTTTGAAACGGCGCTCACCGTTGCCGGGAGCAGCCTGTGGGTTTATGGAGAGGCATGCGGAACGCGCATCGCGCGCTCAACGCCTGCCATAAAGGGCGCACCATCGACCAAAAGCCCACCTCCAGCAACTCCAAAACCGTCGAGCGCACCAGAACGGGCGCCCGCGGATATCCCAAGCTTTTATTTCAAAGCGACTTGTGTGACTCGTTCGGCGGGCTTGCCAGCCGGGCCATACCCGCCTAGGCACACGGCGCATGGACAAGCTCGAAGAGATCTTTCGCCTGCAGAACGAACTCAACCGCCGCATCGGCGTGAACCTCCCGCCGCCCACCGACGGGGAAAAAATCAAATGGGTCCTCAACTACACGCGCGCTTTGCAGCAGGAGACGGCGGAACTGATCGACTCCGTGCCGTGGAAATGGTGGGCGAAGTACCAGAAGTTCGACGAACAGAACGCCAAGGTCGAAGTCGTCGATCTCTTCCACTTTCTCGTCTCGCTCGCGCAGGCACTCGGCATGAGCGCCGACGATGTCTACCAAGCCTACGTCAAAAAAAATCTGGTCAACCACCAGCGCCAGGCAAGCGGCTACGTGAAGAAGGACACGGCTGATTCGAAGCACATCTAGGCGGCGCCGAATTCCCCGTTACTTCGCCGCCCGACAACCCATTCGG
Organism: Opitutaceae bacterium; assembly: GCA_049513315.1. Classification (GTDB taxonomy): domain Bacteria; phylum Verrucomicrobiota; class Verrucomicrobiia; order Opitutales; family Opitutaceae; genus Fen-1467. The sequence continues at coordinate 7,341 of JBEKWG010000033.1, read as the reverse complement.
ATCAACCCCTTTCCACCTTCCGGCAATGCCCCCTTTCTCCGCGACCCAATCCGGTTTCCTTTTGGCGATGCGCCGTCGCTTCGCCTTCGTTTTCCTTTACGGTTTCCTGACGCTCGCGCCAGGGTTGCTGCGCGCCGACGCAGCGAATCCGGTTGCGCGGTGGCAGCACATCAAGACGTCGCTCTTCTTCACGAGCGACGACGTGGAGAAGCTGCTGGCGACGCCCGAGGACCGCCGGGCGACCCTCGCCTACTTCGCGCCGTTGCAGCTGTCGAAGATCTACCTCGAGGACGCGCGCGGGGATTCGGCCGCGGTCGCGTATCTCCGCGAGATCGCCGCCGCCCTGAAAGCCGAGGGACTCGAGGTTTCCGGCGCCGTCGTCCCCGCCGACAAAGGCCCGCTTTGCTACAACGACCCGAAGGACATGGCCACCCTCGAGGGCCGCGTGCGCGTGCTGGCCCAGGTGTTCGACGAAATCATCGTGGATGACTGGCTCTTCACGACCTGCACCTGCGCGAAATGCCTGGCGGGCCGCGGCAGCGATTCCTGGGCCGACTACCGCAGCCGGCTCGTGGCCGAGCAGTCGAAACGGCACCTCATCGACGCCGCCAAACAGGCGCGCCCGGGGGTCCGGGTCATCATCAAGTATCCGAACTGGTACGAGGGCCACCGCCAGTACGGTTACGATGTCGCCCGGCAGACGCCCCAGTTCGACGGCGTGAGCGTTGGCATCGAGACACGGCAGCGGGTCACCCACGACCAGCACATCCCAATCTACTCGGGCTACGTGTTCCAGCAATGGATCGGCGGCGACGCCGGACCAAAGTGGCGCAGCGCCTGGCTCGACAACTACGGCATGCAGGGCGATGCCAACGACTACGTCGCCCAGGTGTGGCAGGCGGTCCTGGCGCGGACGCCGGAGATCATCTTCTGGTGCGCCGGCCAGCTCCATTCCCCGATCCCAGCCTCCGACGTTTATCCGCATCTCGTCGAGCTGATGCCGGAATTCGACCGGTTGGCCGGGATGCTCAGCGGCCCGGCGCGGGGCATTGCCATCCACCTTCCGCTGGGCTCGGTGGGCGAGTACAACGTCTTCGGCTACCTCGGAATGATCGGGCTGCCGATGGCCCCGCGCACGACGTTTCCCACCGATACCAAGACGGCCATCTTCACGCAGCACTCGCTGCGCGACCCGCAACTCGCGGCGGAACTCCTGGCGCGAGTCCGGGCGGGCAAGGAGGTCTTCCTCACCTGGTCGCTCCTGCAGAACCTCCGCGACAGCGAAATGGGGCGGGTATTCAACGTCATCAGCGAAGGCGGCACCGTGGCGTCATCGACCTTCCGTGTCCGCGAGGGCTTCTGGGACTCCAAGCCTGTCGAGGCGGCCCGTCCCTTCACCTTCCCGAAAATCCAGCTCTCGACGTGGCCGTACGTGCGCGAGGTGGCGCTCGTGCGCGAGGACGCGGACTTCGGCGTCCTCCTGACCACGCCCTACGTGGAAGGCCAGGTGGATGTCCTCAACCTGCCCGACAACAGCTACGACCTGCTGCGGCTGCCGGAGGCCGTGCTCAATTCCATCCGCCGTCTCTTCTTCGAGGAGCTGGGCGTGCGTCTCGTCGGTCCGGGTGGCGTCGCGCTCTATCCCTTCGGCGAGCGGCAGTACGTTCTCTACAACATGAACGACGGGCCCGCGAAGGTCGCGCTGCGGTTCGCGGCGGGAACGCCGGCCCGTGCCTGGAAGGAACGGATGCACGGCACGAGCCTGACCGTCGGCGACGTCGAGGAAGGCCACGGGCCCATGGCGCGGCACGAGAGCGAAGTGGCGCTCACGCTGAGTCCATTCGAGATCGCGGTGGTCGAAGGCCAGTAGGCATTAAGCGGTAAGCGATAAGCGGAAAGCTTTAGGCTGGTTTGGAGTAGGGGGTTTGAGAGGTTCACGGCTTACAGCTTATTGCTTAAAGCTTATAGCTTGCGGCATACCGCTCACTCCGCCCGCAGCGCGACCATCGGATCGACTTTGGCCGCACGGCGCGGCGGCCAGCGCGAGGGCTTCGCCCGCCCCATCGGGAACGACCTATTGCTTTGAAATATCGGTGCCCATCCGTGTTAATCCATGGTTCAATTACGTGTTCAATTCATGGACTGCCGACCCGCATGTGGAGCCTGCTGTATCGCGCCATCGATCAGTTCGCCGATTCCCGGCATGCCGCACGGCAAGCCGGCGGGCGTCCCCTGCGTGCAGCTCCTGCCCGATTATCGCTGCGCGCTGTTCGGCAAGCCGGAGCGGCCGGCCGTGTGCGTGAGCCTGCGTCCGACCGAGCAAATGTGCGGAACCTCGCGGGCCGAAGCCCTCGCACACCTCACGCGATTGGAACTGGCGACGCGCCCCCGGTGATCTGGGTCAGGCGATGGAAGAACTCCGGCGTGAGATCGGAGCGGTGGCGGAAGGAGAGGACATCATAGAGTTTCGCGAGCTGGCGCTCGACCTGTTCGAGGCGCGGCTCGTCGGCCACCAACAGCAGCATGCTGCTGGTGGCACCGTCGCCCACGGGCACGCAGACGATGGCTTCAAGGTTGAAGCCGCGGCGGGCGAAGAGCCCGGTGATGTGCGACATGGTGCCGGGGTGGTTGCGCACACGCAGTTCGAGCACCGCGGTGGAAACCATAGAGGCACTGTCACTTCACCAATCAGGACACGGCTATACGGGGTTTGCGGCCGGACACCATGCGAGGATCTTTATTCGCTGGCGTCGTGCGTCGCCTTGAAAGCCAGCGCCGCCGTGGCCCCGCCGAGAAGATCGGCCACGAGGTAAACGCCGAGCTGGTGGAGTTTCTCGAGGCCCATGATGACCACGCCGAGGCCGACCGCCGGATTGAACGCACCACCCGAGACACCCCCGACGGCCACCGCGCCCATGAATACGGTGAAACCGATGGCGAGACCGTAGAAGGAATTGCCGGCCGTGGCTTTTGCCGTTGCCACGTTGAGCACGACCCACACCAGCGCGAAGGTCACCAGGAACTCCACGATGAGCGAAGGTACCGTGCCATGCAGCGGCGGAGTTCCCGCCGGCCTGCCGGCGACGTACGTGACGATGAAGGCCGCCACCACACCGGCGGCCAGCTGCGCGATCCAGTACGGAATCACGTCGTTAGTCGCGCACTTGCCGCGCAACCACACGCCCAGCGTAACCGCAGGGTTGTAATGTCCGCCGGAGATGTGGCCACCGGCGTAAACCATCACCATCAGCGCCGACCCGATGGCGAGCGGCCCGAGCGGCGCGCCGGAACGCACGGCAGCGCCGACCGTGCCCACGAGGAAGAACGTACCGATGAATTCAACGAGGTATTTTTTCATGGGGTGGAGGGAATGGGGCGATCTTGGGCACGGGCCGGCGTTTCTCAAACTTTTGTAAGAATCGTCCCGCCCCGTTGCCTCGCGCCGCGGGTTGCCCTAGGGACAGGCCATGCACGATCAAATTGCCGTGGTCCAGGGCGACATCACCATGCTGGCCGTTGATGCCATCGTCAACGCCGCCAATGAATCGCTGCTCGGCGGCGGCGGCGTGGACGGCGCCATCCACCGGGCGGCGGGGCCCGGACTCCTCGCCGAGTGTCGCAAGCTGGGCGGATGCCCCACCGGCCAGGCGAAGCTCACCCAAGGATACAAGCTGCCGGCGAAGTACGTCATTCACACGGTCGGTCCCGTCTGGCGCGGCGGCGCGGCGGGCGAGACTGATCTGCTGACCTCATGCTATCGCAGTTCCCTCCAGCTCGCGGCGGACAAGGGCCTCGCGACCGTGGCGTTCCCGTCGATCAGCACCGGCATCTACGGCTATCCCATCGCGCTGGCGTGCCGCATCGCGTTGCGCGCCACGAAGGCTTTTCTCGAGCACCACACGCAGCCGGTCCTCGTCACGTTCGTCTGTTTCACCGCCCACGACCTCGACGAATACAAACTCGCGCTGGCTGAAATCGTGAACGGGGGCGCCCGCCTGCATCCGGTCGTATGAGGAAGGCGGGCGGTCCGGCTGGCGGGGTTGGCGTGAACGGGTTCCCCTTGCGGGAAGGCCAAACATGGTTTCCGTCTCTTACGTGCCATGAAAGTCATTGTCATGCTGCTGGCCGCGCTGGCGTACGCCGGGGTGACTGTCCTCGCGGCCGAGGAGAAGAAACCCATGGAATCGAAAAATGAATTCGCCGTGCTCGGCGGCGGGTGCTTCTGGTGCATGGAAGCCGTGTTTGAGCACGTGCCCGGCGTGAAATCGGTCGTCAGCGGCTACGCCGGCGGCCACACAAGGAATCCGTCGTACGAGGAGGTCTGCACCGACATGACCGGCCACGCAGAGGTGGTGCGCATCGAGTTCGATCCGGCGGTGGTCAGCTACGGACATCTGCTCGACGTGTTCTGGAACGCGCACGACCCAACCACGCCCGACCGCCAGGGCGCCGACCAAGGCACGCAGTACCGTTCGATCATCCTCTTCGCGGACGAGGCGCAGAAGGCCGCGGCCGAGAAATCCAAGACCGCTGCCCAAGCCAGGTATTCGGACCCCATTGTCACCGAAATCGTGCCGTTGAAGGAGTTCTTTCCAGCCGAGGAATACCACCAGCATTATTTTGCGAAAAATCCCACCGCGGGCTACTGCCGGCTCGTGATCAAGCCCAAGGTCTCCAAGCTGCAGAAGGAGGGTGTGATCGGAAAGTAACCTTGTAGGAGCCTGCGGGCAGGCGATAGGTAAATCGCGTGCCGCCACGCTCCCACGGTTGCGCCCCGCCAGTCTCGATTCTCCTGCCCGTTCACAACGCCGCCGGGACACTGGCGCGCGCGGTGGGCAGCATCCGGCGACAGACATTTTCCGATTGGGAGCTGCTGGCGGTGGATGACGGTTCGACGGACGGTTCCCGGGCGGTGCTGGAAGATCTGGCCCGCGCCGACCCGCGGGTGCGCGTATTCGTGCAGCCGCATGGCGGCATCGTTGCCGCGCTCAACGCCGGACTGGCGGCCGCAGGGGGTGATCTCATCGCGCGCATGGATGCCGATGATGAGTCGCACCCGGAGCGGCTCGCCGAGCAGGTCAGGTTTTTGGAATCCAATCCGGACATCGGTCTTGCCGGCTGTCTTGTCGAGTATGGCGGCGATCGCACCGCCAACGCGGGCTATGCGCTGCATGTCGACTGGCTCAACGCGCTCGTCACACCGGAGCAGATCGCGCTCAACCGTTTCGTCGAGTCGCCCTTCGCGCATCCCTCGGTGATGTTGCGGCGCGAACTGGTGGAACGTCATGGCGGCTATCACGACGGCGATTTTCCCGAGGACTACGAACTATGGCTGCGGTGGCTTGATGCCGGCGTGCGCATGGCCAAGGTACCGCGACCGCTGCTCACCTGGCACGATCCGCCGGGGCGGCTCTCGCGCACCGATCCGCGCTACGACACGGAAGCGTTTTACCGCCTGAAGGCGGAATATCTCGCCAAGGCGGTGGCACGGAACCGCCGAGAGCGGCCGCTCTTGGTCTGGGGAGCGGGCCGGCCCACCCGCAAACGCGCCGCATATCTCGAGGCGCACGGCCTGCGCATCGCCGGCTACATTGACATCGATCCGAAGAAGACCGGTCGCAGCCTTGGGCGCCGGCGGGTGATGGCGCCGGACGAACTTCCGCCCCCCGGCGAAATCTTTATCCTCGGCTATGTGGCAAAACGCGGCGCCCGTGAACTCATTCGCGAGCGACTCACCCTCCGCGGCCATGTCGAAGGGCGCGATTTTCTCATGGGGGCGTAGGCGGCGACCGCCTTTGCCGGGGTAAAAATTTCCCACGCCACCTAGAGTGATCGCAGCACGATGGCCGCGAGTTCGCCCGGGGTGAGCGGCAGCGGGTTGGCCTGCATGCTGCTGGCCTGGGCGGCTTTCTCGACAAGCAGGGAGACATGGTCGGAAGTGACGCCGTAAGCACGCAGTCCGGGGATCTGCAGTTCGGCGACCAGCGCGCGCACCCAGCGCACGCCATCCTCGGCGGTGGCGGTGGCATCTCCGGTGAGCCAACGCGCCACCTCGGCGTAACGCCGCAGCGTCTCACCGTGGGGTTGTCGCGCCCGCGCTGCCTGCAGGTTGGTCTCCATGACGTGAGGCAGCAGCGCGGCGCAGACGGCGCCGTGCGGCGCGGGAAACATGCCGCCGATAGGCGCGGCGAAGCCGTGCACCGCGCCCAGACCGGCGTTGGCGAGCGCGAGGCCGCCGAAAAGACTGGCCAGCGCCATATCCTCGCGGGCGGCGGCGTTGCCACCGTCGTGGAAGGCCGGGCGCAATGCCCGCGCCGCGCGGCGGATGCCCTCGGTGCAAAGCCCGTCGGCGAGCGGGTTGGCCCGGCATGAGACCCAGGGCTCGATGAGCTGCGTGAGCGCATCGAGGCCGGTGCTCGCGGTCAGCGCGGGCGGCAGGTCATAGGTCAGTTCAGGATCAACCAAGGCGAGCCGTGGCAGCAAGAACGGGCTGCGCAGGCTGACCTTGATCCGGTGCCCGGGTGAGGCGAGGACCGCATTGCGCGTGACCTCGGCACCGGTGCCGGCGGTCGTGGGGATGGCGAGGCACGGCGCGGCGGGTTGCGTCAGCGGCTGCGCCCGGCCGATGACCTCGAGGTAGTCGGGTAGCTCGCCGGGGTTGGTGAGCAGCGCGGAGACGGCCTTGGCCGCATCGAGGGGGCTGCCACCGCCAAAGCCGATGACCAGATCGCAGCCGGCGGCGCGGGCCTGCGCGGCAGCGGCGATGACGGCCCCGGTGGTCGGCTCGCCGGCGAGGGAAAAGACCGTGGCGGCGACGCCCTCGGCCGCCAGCAGATCGAGCAGCTTCTCCGCACGGCGCGGCGTACGGCCCGTCACAACGAAGGCATGGCGGCCGAGATGCCGGGCGGCGTGGCCGGCTTCGCGCAGCGTGCCGGGACCAAAGATGATGCGGGTGGCGGTGGCGAATTCGAAGCGCATGATGCCGCTCACCAGTCCGCGTCCTCGGGAAATACGTTGGCGAATTTCACACTGGTGCGCGCTTCGGCCATCATCGGCGCGACGGTGTCGCGCCAGACCTGATAATGCGGGGTCTCCTTGTGCGCGGCGGGGGCGTCGGCCGTGCGGTAGACCTCGACGAGGACGAAACGCGTGGGATCGTCGGCTTGCTGGATGATGTCAAAACGGGCGACGCCGGATTCGCGCACACTCTGGCGGGCGTTCGCGAGACTCGCGGCGGTGAAGGCCTCGACGCATCCGGGTCTGACGTGGACGTGGACATGAACGACGAGCATGGGGTAAGCGGGTTTTACCATTAGCGATAATCCTACTGATGCCCCCTGT
>JBEKWG010000032.1:0-59833 GCA_049513315.1 Opitutaceae bacterium | reverse complement strand
TGCGCATTGATCAGCCATGCGGGTCGGGCGTTGTAGAGCGCGGTGAGCGTACGCTGGGGATCGGAACGGTCACCCAGCCATTCGTTACGCTGCGCATCGAGCGCGCGGGCGGCCTGCGCGATAGCGGTGCGCTGATCTTCCTGAGTCCGCGTGAGCTTGCCCAGAGGCGTGGCTGGCGGCCACGGGAAGGGGAACGTCTCGAAGCAGGTCGTCGGCGTGTAGCGCGGCCTGTCCTCCAACTGCGTACCCATACGCAGTGCCCACACCTGGTGGAAGCGTGAGTGCAGCACGCCGAAAAACCAATCGTCGTCACGGGCGAAGACGATGAGTTGATGATCCGGCAGGGTTTCCGGAGGCAGCCAGACAAACATGCGGTGTTTCGAAACCGTAGTCGTGGCGATGTAGCGGTCGCGCTTGGCCAGGGCGGCGCGCATGTCGGGCCTAGCCTCACCGTGAATCCACCAGCGTTCGCGATATACGGCACGTTTGTTGCCGGCCCGTTTCGGTCGCACGTGCCGTCGGACGTACTCGTACGGCTGCTCATAGAGCATGGCTTCGCGTTCCTCCATGCCCGGCGGGAAGTCGATGATCCACATGCGTTGCGGCGTTCGCGTGATATCGAGGCCGTTGACCCATGGGCGGACGACGTCGCTGTTGGGCTTTCCATGCGGATTGCGTGCGGTGAGCATTTCGCGGGCAAGATTCTCAGGAATGTCAAACGGACCGACCTTGGTGTCGCCCATGAAGGACAGGCCGCGGTTTTCCGGGAGAATCCTGGCCTGCGTCGTGTCGGCGGCGGAGGCGGAGAGGTTGGCGTGGATGGCCGGGACAGGCTGTCCGTCAAGCACGCGGTCAGATTCGCCGCCATCGTCGAAGCCGACCATGGAGATGTGCACGGCCGCGCCGTCGAGAATCCACTCGCGGTCGCTGACCGCAAAGAAGATGTCACCGGACTCCTTGATGTGCTTGAGCACCTCGCGATTGGCGCCGCCGCGGATGCCCTGCGTAGCAAGCAGCCCGGCGCGCCTGGTCCCGCCGACGGCGATTTGTGCCCGGGCCTGCTCAAACCAGTAGCAGCAGAAGTCGGCTTCGGGCGGCACGCGTCCGGCCCAGGCCTTGAAGAGGGCATCGACATACGCGTCGCCGAGTTCACGGCGCAGCAGCTTGCCGCCGAGGAAAGGCGGGTTGCCCACCACAAACTCGGCATCGGGCCACGAGGCGGGCCGCGGGGCGGTGGTGTCGGCGCCCTCGAGAATGGCGTCGCGGCACTGGAAGCCGCTCAGCTTGCGCAGCAGGGGGCTGTCGGTGATGGCGAAGCCGTTGTCGCGGCTCCATTGGAGATAACCGATCCACACGACCATCTGCGCAAGATCATGGGAATAGGGACTGAGTTCGAGACCTCCGAGCTGCCACGGCGCCACGCGCGGGATATAGCTGACCTTCAGCCCTGCGTCGGAGCCGTAGGTGATGACCTCCTTCTCGAGGACCTTGAGCTTCTGCAGCGTTACATAAAGAAAATTGCCCGAACCGCATGCCGGATCGAGCACCGTGACGTGTGCCAGACGATCGAGGAAGCGAGCCTTGAGCGCGTCGGCTTCGATGATGGCTTTGTTGCGCTGGGCAGGCGCAAGCGCGCCGAGGTAGGGAGTGACCGGTTCTTCCACGCGGCCTGTGCTACGTTTGGCCATGGCGATCAACTGTCGGCCCTCGGCAATGAGCTTCGCGCCCGCGGCGCGCTGTTGCTCACTTTGCCTGAGGAGGAGTTCGCCTTTGCGGACCAACGCCTCGCCCTTGGCCAGGAGCCCAGCGGCGTCGACCTTGGTGGGTTGCTTCCTTCCGGTGGCGAGGAGGTTCTGGATGATCGCACGCACTTCGGCCCATTCACGGCGCAGCGGTACCAGCACGACCGGCTCGACGAGGATTTCGATATCCTCGCGGCTGGTGTAGTGGGCGCCAAGCTGGGCGCGTTTGGCGGGGTCGAGCCCGCGTTCGAAAAGGGTGCCGAAGATGGATGCGTCCACGGCGCTCCATTCGAGCTGGGCGGCTTCGTAGATGGCGTCGATTTCGTCGTCCGTGAGTTCGAGCGCAGGCGCGTCGGTGAATAGGTCGCCGTTGAAGTGGCGGATTTCATCGATGCCGAACGGACCGCCATGGGCCATGCACTGAAACAACGAATCCATCATCTGCTTCAGAACCGCCGGCTTATAGCGGTGGCGTATGACCATTTGGGAGAAAAGCCTGGTCGGCAGCAGTCCGATGTCCTCGGCGAAGAGGCAAAAGACGACCCGATCGAGAAACTGGGCCACCTTGTGCGGATCTGAAACGCGCTGACGCAGGCTCTCGGCGATGTGGCCGAGGCGGGCGGCCGCCTCTTCCGTGATGGCGCGGTTGGTCGCACCCGGACGAAGTTTGTCCGGCTCGAAGAATAGGCAGCGCAACACCTCGAGACCGCGGACCGAGCTGATCTCGCCCAGCGCAATCCGATGCACCTTGGGCGGCGTGCCAGTAAAGTTGGCGTGGATTTCGAGGTCGCGCGTGTCGCAGGTGACGAGGAGTGGAGGATTTTCGAGCGCCTCGCGGTACTGCAGAAGCTGGTCGTAGGCTTGGGCCAGGTTGGCGCGTGCGCCCTTGTATTCAAAGGCAAAGAAGCCACGTTTCCATACGTCGGCCCAACCGTCGCCTCCGCTGTGCTTGGCGGCACCTTTTTCGAAGGTGAAGATTTCGCCGGTGGTGTCGACTTCAGCGGGCTTCGGGTGGCCGACCAGTTCGCAGAGGTCGAGAAAGTGCTGCTGGTAGGAGGCGCGCTCGGAGAGATCGGCAGCAGCCCATTTGGCAATGAAAGCGGCAGGCGTCACGCGGCCGTCATACGAACAGAAGGAAGATTCTGCGGCAAGGGATAAGCAGGGCGTGTGCGGCGGAAGATCGGTGTGAAATGACAGACCAGGAAGGGCATTACCGAAGGGATTTCATCCACCAGTCTTTGCCTCCGGCAGCACGATGATGCGGAAGGAGCACGCGGGGTCGAGGTACTGCGCGGCGAGGGCATCGATCTCGGCCTTGGTGATGCCCTCGAAATCGCTGTAGCGCGTGCGGCACCAGTCGAGCCGCTGCGGAAACTCCTGGCAGGAACCGATGACGTTGTTGAGCCAGTAGGGATTGGTGCGCGCGGATTCCTTCAGCGAGGTGAGAATCGGTTTCTTGGCGCGCTCGAGTTCGTCCGGCGTCGCGCCGTTTTTCTGAAGATCGGCGGCGATGGCGAGGACGGTGTCGACGATCTTCTGCGCCTGCGCAGGATCGATGGTGATCTGCGACAGCAGGTACCCGTAATGAGTGTACGTATCGCTGGGCGCACTGAAGGCCTCGGGACTGTAGGCGTCGCCCATCTCCTCGCGCACCTTCACCCGCAGGCGGTCGGTGAGGATTTCGGCCAGCAGGCCGAGGCGGCGGGCGAGCCGAACGTCGCGGGCGTCGGTCGTGGGCCAATAGAGTGTGACGAGACCCTTGGGAATCTCGGTCGGCACGGCGTAGTTCTTCGTGAACGGCGCCGGGAAGAACACCTGCCGCGCCTCGGCGAGTCCGGGTTTGGGCGCGCGCTGGGGCAGCGCACCGAGGGTCTGCGCCACGGCGGTGATGGTGGCGTCGATATCGATGTCGCCCGCGACGGCGATCTCAATGGCGCCACTCGCAAATTGCGGGGCGAGCCACGCACGAACCTCGTCAAGCGTGCGGTTCAGGACGACCTTCTCGGCGGGCAGCCCGAAGCGGGGGTCATCACTGGCGAGCAGGCGGGGGACTTCGGTCTGCATCGGGCCGGTGGGAGTGTGGGCGAAGCGGTTGTACATCTGCTCGATGATCTTCCGGCCCTGCCGCAGCGCCTCGGGACGATAGCCGGGATCGACCAGGAAGGCGGTGAGGAGCTGGAGCTGCGCCGGCAGGTCGTCGCGGTTGGTGGTGCCGCCAAGCGTGAAAGCGTCGTCGTGCACATTGAAGTTAAGTCCGACTGTCTTGCTGGCGAAGAGGCGCTGGAGATCGTCGATGTTGTGCTTGCCAAGGCCGCCGGTGATGAACGTGAGGTTGGCCAGGAAGGCGAGGCCGGGCTCGGTCGCGGGCTCGGTCAGCCGGCCGGCGCCGACGCGAATGTTGACGTGGATGGTGTTGGCTTCGAAGTCGGTCTTCTTGAGGTTGAGGCGCACGCCGTTGGCGAACTCAACGAGGTGGACGTCGAGATCCTCCACGTGCTCATGATGGGTGACCGCGCCTGCCGGGCCGAAATTGGTGTAGGCAAACGCCTCGCCGGCGATTTTCTCGGGCGGTTCGAGGGCGACGGCGCAGCTCGCCTCATGGACGCTGGTGATGATTGACTCGGGGGCGGCGGATTCCTTGGCGAAGGCGATGTTGCCGGTCACGAAGAGATGGCGCTGGTCGACCGCCCACGTCTCGCGGAAGGCGCGCAGGCAGTCGTCCACCGTCACTTTCTCGAGCGCGGGCTTGTAGAGGGCGAGGTCGGCGGCGGGATGGGTGAACACCTCATCGCGCAGCAGGCAGGAGATGAGTTCACCGGCCAGCTCGCCGGAGCGGCGGGTGGAGGCGCTTTTGGCCCCCTGTTCGAGGGAATTGAGATAGTTGGCCGTGGCTTCGTTCAACTCCGCGGGTTGGAAACCGTATTCGAGCGCCCGGCGGAGCTCCTGCTCGGCGACCGTGAGCGAGGCGCGCCAGTTTTCCGGCTTGCAGTTCAGCTCAATGGAAGCGTTGCGGAAGAAATGGTAGCTCTCGTTTACGTTGGCCGTGCCGCTGGCGAAGGGTGCGTTTTCCTGCTTGGCGAGAATCGAGAGGCGGCGGTTGAGCATCTGGAACGCGAGGTCACGCGGCAGGTATTTGAGGCGGTTGGCGGCGGTGTCAGGCTCGCCGGGGTAGGGCGTCATCGTCTGGATGGAGACCGTGGCATGGGCCGCCTCGGGCTCTGGATGAAACCGCGCGTGCAGGCCGGGCGCAGTGGAGACGTGGCCGAGGTCGGGCTGCGGCCGGGCCGGTGCGCGGGCCTGGAGGGGACCGAAGGCCTGCTTGATCTGCGCTTCGACTGCCGCCGGGTCGAAGTCGCCGATGGCGATGACGGCCAGGTTATCCGGGCGATACCAGGCATTGTAGAGGTCTACGAACGGCTCGCGCGAGGATTGCTCAATGACCTCCGCGAGGCCGATGGGCATGCGTCTCGGGAACAGGGAATCGCCGAGGAGGAATTCGTACTCGGCGACGGAGGTGCGGTATTCGACGGAGTCACGGTCGCGTTTTTCCGCGAGGATGATGCCGCGCTCCTTGTTGATCTCCTTGGTTTCGAGCAGGAGGCCACCGGCGTAATCGGCGAAGACCTGAAAGCCCTCGGCCAGCGTGGCGGCCTGCGTATTGGGCAGCTCAAGCATGTAGACGGTGCTGTCGAAGGAGGTGTAGGCGTTGGTGTCGCCGCCGAAGCTCATGCCGAGACGCTGGAAATACTCGACGAGCGTGCCGGGTGCATAATGCGTGCTGCCGTTGAAGGCCATGTGCTCGAGAAAGTGGGCCAGCCCGCGCTGCGCCTCGGTCTCGTACAGCGAGCCGGAGCCCACGACGAGGCGCAGACTGGCGCGGCCCTGCGGCTCCTTGTTGGGCAGCACGACATAGCGCAAGCCGTTGGGCAGGCGGCCCCAGACGGCGGCCGGGTCGGGCTGGAGGTCGCTGGCCTCCTGGGCGAAAACCGGCGGTGCGGCCAGGACCGGACGAGCGGTGACCAGCGCCAGGGCGAAGACGGCGGGGAGCAACAGGCAAAGACGACGCGACGAAGACATCATGGCGGTCAAGGTGCGCGGGGCAGCGGAGAAGGCAAGGTCGCAGACCTGGTCGACCAGCCGGGAAAGGGAAAGGATGATTGACCAGAAGGAACTGCTCACGAGGCATATAAATGAACCCGGGCGGAGGAGTTTTTTGTGGCTACGGCGCATCTTCATCCCTATTTTTTGCCCCCATGAGAGTCCGACCCAGCAGGACGCGGCCCGAAGACATCAACGCCGCCCTGGCGAAATCCAAGGGGGCGGTGTCGAAGTTCATCGCCCGGCATTACCGCCACTTCAACGCCGCCGCGCTCATGGACGCGGCCAAGGCTTACGAGGCGCATCTGCAGCAAGGCGGCAAAATGCTCGTCGCCATGGCTGGCGCCATGTCGACCGCCGAGCTCGGCATCACGCTCGCCGAGATGATCCGCAGGGACAAGGTGCACGCCGTCGTCTGCACGGGCGCGAATCTCGAGGAGGACATCTTCAACCTCGTCGCCCACGATTACTACGAGCGCGTGCCGCACTACCGCACCCTCGCGGCCCGCGACGAGAAGGCACTGCTCGACTGCCACATGAACCGTGTCACCGACACGTGCATCCCCGAGGACGAGGCCATGCGCCGCATCGAGGCCGTCGTGCTCGCGGAGTGGGTCAAGGCCGACCGGGCCGGCGAGTGCCATTTTCCGCACGAGTTCATCTACCGGATCCTCCGGGGCGGGAAGCTGAAGAAGCATTATCAGATCGACCCGCGGCACTCCTGGATGCTCGCCGCCTGCGAGAAAAACCTGCCCATGTGGGTACCCGGCTGGGAGGACGCCACCCTCGGCAACATGTACGCCGCCCATTGCATCCGCGGTGGCGTACGGAACGTTCACACCGTGCGCACCGGCATCGAATACATGATGACCCTGGCCGACTGGTATGCGAAAACCGCTCATCCGCTGGGCCGCCGCGGTGTGGGCTCGATCGGCTTCTTCCAGATCGGAGGCGGCATTGCCGGTGATTTTCCGATCTGCGTGGTGCCCATGCTGCAGCAGGACTTGCGGCGCCGGAACGTGCCGTTGTGGGGTTACTTCTGCCAGATCAGTGATTCCACCACCAGTTACGGCAGCTATTCCGGGGCGGTGCCCAACGAGAAGATCACTTGGGGCAAGCTGGCCGTCGGCACGCCCAAGTTCATCATCGAAAGCGACGCCACCATCGTCGCCCCGCTGATCTTTGCCTGGGTGCTCGGACTGTGAGGCTCGCGCCGCTGGGGCGCGAGCGGCGAGGGTCGATGGCCGAAAGTCCAAAGCCGGAGGCATGAGCCCTCCGCTTTTGCAGGTTGCCGAGGCCCGAGGGGAACTCCACAAAGACCGCGTGAATAAAACATCCCCTGTACCACTCCCTCGTTTCCGTTTTCAGAAGCTCGACGTCTGGCATGATGCCCGGTCGCTCAACCGTGACATCTATCGGATGACGGTGACTCTTCCACCAGAGGAGCTTTATGGACTCACTTCACAGAACAGACGCGCGGCCAACTCGATATCCGCGAACATCGCCGAAGGTTCCGGGCGCAATTCGGATCGGGATTTTGCGCGCTTTCTGGAACAATCGTACGGCTCCGCCATGGAACTTGCATCGCATCTGTTCCTCGCCCACGACCTGGGCTACCTTGCCGGCGATACTTTGGAGGCTTCACTCGTCCGGATCGACAAAATGGCGATTCGGATCGCCGCGCTGAATCGCTCGCTGGCAATCAAGGAGCGCAAAGTCAGGCTGGACTGACTTTCGACCTTCGTCTCTCGCCTTTCGACTCTCATGATCTGGCTGTATCGGTTCCTGTTTCTGCCCGCGCTTATTCTGGCTGCGCCGTACTATCTGCGGCGGATGCGGAAGCGCGGGGGCTACGGACCAAACTTCAGCCATCGTTTCGGCGGCACGCCGCCGCTGCCCCCGAAGCGTCCGGGCGTGCGGCGCGTCTGGCTGCAAGCGGTGAGCGTGGGTGAGATGCTGGCGGTCGGCCCGCTGCTGGAAACGCTGAAAAGGGACGAATCGGTGGAGGTTTACCTGACCACGACCACCAGCACGGCCCACCAGCTCGCGCGGGAACGCTACACCCCGCTGATCGTCGCGCTCGGTTATTTCCCGCTCGACTGGTGGCTGTTCAGCCTTCGCGCGTGGCGGCGCATCAAGCCGGATCTGGCGATTCTCATGGAAGGCGAGCGCTGGCCGGAGCACATCCGGCAGGCGGGGCGGCACGGCGTGCCGGTCCTGAGCATCAACGCGCGGCTGTCCGACCGCAGTTTCCGCCGGATGTGGAAGGCGCGCCGTCTCGTGCCGTCGCTGCTCGGCGGCATCGCCTGCAGTCTCCCGGTTTCCCCGCAGGACGAGGAACGCCTTCGCGCCCTCGGTTTTCCGCCGGGAAAACTCCGGACGCTGGGCAACATGAAGCTCGACCTCACCATCCCGCCGCTCAGCGGAACCCAGCGGGACGAGTTGCGGCGGGCCTTGGGCCTGGGCGAGGGCCTGGTGCTGCTCGGTTCTTCCACTTGGGACGGCGAGGAGCTGGTCCTCGTGCAGGCGCTGAAGGCCGCGCGCAGCCGCGGACTGAAGGTCTCGCTTCTGCTGGTGCCGCGCCATGCCGAGCGCCGCGACGTGGTCGCCGCCGCGCTCGCGAAGACCGGGCTGCGCTTCCACCTGCGCTCCCACGGCACTGCGCCGCACGAGGTGGACGTTGCGGTGGGCGACACGACGGGCGAACTCCGCGAGCTCACGCAGCTGGCGGACGTGGTGTTTTGCGGCAAGAGCCTGCCGCCGCATGAGGGCGGGCAGTCGCCGGTCGAGGCGGCGTCGCTGGGCAAGCCGCTGCTCTTTGGTCCGCACATGACGAACTTCCGGGAGATCGTCCGCGCTCTGCGGGAATGCGCCGGCGCTCGCGAAGTGCTCAACGAAAGCGAACTCATCGCCGCCTGTGTCGAACTGCTGGGGGACGAGGCGCGCCGCGCGCGCATGGGCACGGCGGTGCTCGCGTGGCATGCCCACAACCGCGGTGCGGTCGAGCGCACGCTGGCGGTGATCTACGAACACCTGGCGAAGCGCGGCTGAGCCGGCGTCAGGCGGGCTGGAGGTAGCTCCGGCCCCGGTAGCGGGCGGCGAGGAGGGCGAAGACCGTGGCGGCGACGGCCATCAACCCGGCGAAGAGCCAGAAGAACTTGGCGAGCGAGAGCGTCTCCAGCGGCGCGAGGAAGGCCACCAGCACGTTGCCGAAGGTGATGCACAGGAGCCAGAAGCTCATGATCGTCGACTTCATCTTGCGCGGCGCCTGCGTGTAGGCGAACTCGAGGCCGGTCACCGACACCAGCACCTCCGCCGCCGTGACCAGCGTGTACGGAATGATCTGCCAGAGCACATGGACTTCGCCGCGGCCCGCCGCCTGGATGCGCGCCTGCAGCAGCGCAACGGCCACAAACGAAAGCGCGGCGAGGAACATGCCGATGGTCATGCGGCGCAGCGGCGGCATCGGCCGGCCGCGGCGTTCGAGCGGCCGGTAGACGGCGACGTTGAGCAAGGGGATGATGATCATCACCAGCAGCGGATTGAGGGCCGAAATCTGCGCCGGCAGCATCTCGAGCACGAAGGTGCCGCCCTTCAGCCATTGAAGGACCCCGGCCCCCGCGCCCCAAAGGCCGATGGCGACGAGAAACAAGCCGACGACGAAGCGCGTCGGCGGGCGGTTGGAGACCCAACGCACGATCCACAGCAGGCCGAAGAGGGCACTGGCGATCCCGGCCGGGATGAACCAGTCGTTCCACAGCCAGACCGGCAGCGTGACCGTGCGGCCCATCGCCTTGGCCTGCTCAATCCAGGTTGACGAGTACTGGTAGTAAAGCCCCCAGAACACGCTCACCATCGAAAACACGACGACGATCCGCAGCACCGCGGGCGGTCCCTCAGCCGCCTCGTCGCCAAAGCGCCGGCGGGCGGGCGCCCAAAAGTCGTCCCCGGGCCCGCGCTCGCCGCGGTGTCTCACGCAATGGACCAGCACGGAGAGGAAACCCGCATCGGCCTGCAGGCGCTGCCGGCGCGCGAAGAGCCCCAGCCCCGCCAGCAGTGCCGCGAGGCTGCCGGCAGCGTACGGCCAGTAATCGCGGGCGAGGCCGCCCCAAGCGATCGCCATGGCCCCGGGTTCCTTGCTCATCGCCGCGCCGACCAGGCTCTCAGCCACGGTGGCGCCGCCGGCGATGAACACCAGCAGCGGCACGGCCATGAGGGAGGACGCGACGAAGTCCAGCGCCCCGAGCGCCCCGCCGGGCTGCGGCGGAACGTGGACAAATTTGCGGCGGCCGGCCCAGAAAACGATCGTGGCAAGCGCCATCAGGATGCCAGGCACGCCAAAGGCCACTTCGGGTCCGACGCGCTGGTAGAGAAACGGCGTCAGCACACTGGCGAAAAACGAGCCGAAATTGATGATAAAGTAGAAGACCTGGAAGACACGGGTGACGAGATGCGAGTTGGCCGCGGTGAACTGGTCGCCGACATTGGCGGAAACGCAGGGTTTGATGCCCCCGGAACCGATGGCGATGAGCGTGAGGCCCGTGAACATGGCGAACTCCGCGGCGCCGAGGTTGCCGAGCGTGCCAAAACGCCCGCCGATCGCGAGGGCGGCGTGCCCGGCGACGTAGATCAGGGAAATCCAGAAAATCACGCGGTATTTTCCGAGCAGACGATCGGCGAGAATCGCGCCGATCATCGGGAAAAGATACACGCCGGCGATGAACAGGTGATTGATCTGGGTGGCGTGAACCTTGGCGGCGGCGGGGATGGCATTCTCGGCGACGAAACCGCTGAACAACCCGGCGAGATACACGTAGAGGATCTGGCTCATCCCGTAGAAGCTGAAGCGCTCGGCGCCCTCGTTGCCGACAATGTACGGGATGCCCGGCGGGAAACGGTCATCCCGCCCGGCGGGCGGACCGGGACGGGGCGGAGAAGCGACGAGGAAACTCATGGGGCGGCCTTTCACGAAATAAACCTTCCGCCGCTTCGCGAGGCAAAACGGGGGCCGCTACGTTTCGACCAGTTCCGGGGTGGCCTCCAGGGCCGGCTCGTCGCTCGGCATCGGATAGTCCTTCACAAAACTCCCGTAGTCGACGAGTTCGAAGCGGCCGTCGAGGTGTTCGACGATCGCGGTGAGCGATTCGATCCAGTCGCCGGAATTGAGGTAGTGCACACCGCCGATCATCTTGTCGGCGGGCGTGTGGATATGGCCGCACATCACGCCGACGCAGCGGTGATGCCGGGCCAGCTTCACGATGTGGTCCTCAAACTGGGAGACGTGGCTGACGGCGGATTTGACCCGGGCCTTGATGGCCTTGCTGAGCGACCAGTATTCCTTGCCGCGCCAGGCGCGCCAGGCGTTGTAGGCGCGGTTGATTTTGAGGAGGACCTGATAACCCCAGTCGCCGAGATGGGCGAGGAAGACGAAGTTATTCGTCACGGTATCGAACACGTCGCCGTGCAGCACCAGGTAGCGACCGCGCACGCCTTCATGAATGTGATCCTCGACGATGTGAAGGTTTTCAAATTCGAGCGGCAGGAAGGCCGCAAGGACGTCGTCGTGGTTGCCGCGGGTGTAGATCACGCGCGTGTCACGCTTCTCGAGCATCTTGAGCACGATGCGGATGAACCGGGTGTGCGCCTTGGTCCAGTAGCCGGCGCGCCGGAGCTGCCAGCCGTCGATGATGTCGCCGTTGAGGATGAGTTTCTCGCAGCGGATGCTGCGGAGAAAATGATTCACTTCGCGCGCCTTGCAGTCGGGCGTGCCGAGGTGAACGTCGGAGATGATTACGGTGCGGACTCGGAGGCGTTTCTTTTCCATGGCTGGAAGGAGGAAGGCGGAGCGGCGGCGGTTGAGACGACCCGGCAGGTGGCGGGCACCAGAAGACGCAGGCTGCGTGGGCGAACGGTGATCTCCACCGTGGCACCGGTTTCATGCGTCTCGCCGTCAGTGTGAATGAGGCCGGGCGCGGGGCGCTGGATGACGAAGCGCGCGCCCCGATGCCGCCGCACCCGCGGGCTGCGATCGAAGGTGCCGAGAAACAGCCGCGCCACGAGCAGCGGTGCGCCCATCAAGCCGGGCGGCTCCAGGGCCACCAGGTCGAGGAGGCCGTCGTCGACGCAAGCGCCGGGCGCCAGCCGGGCGTGGTTGCCGTATTGATCGGAGTTGGCGACGGCGACAAGGAAGGCGTTGAGCGTCTCCCGCGTGCCGTTGCCATCCGTGATCGTGACCCGCTGGCCGTTCTGCTGCCCAGCAGCGCGGACGAACGCCGCGAGCCCGATGCGCGCATAGGCGGTGAGACTCCGGCGGGTCAGGCGGTTGAAACGACGGCTGATCTCGGCGTCAAAGCCGACGCCCATCGCATTGAAGAAAGGGTGGCCGTTGGCCGTGCCGGTGTCGATGACGGCGACGCGGGCAGTGGCATCGGCAATAAGCGCCAGGGCGCGGCGTGGCTGGGTGGGCAGGCCCAGGTGGAGCGCAAGGCCGTTGCCCGAGCCGCAGGGCACGATGGCGAGCGCGGCGGCCGCGCCCACGAGCGCCTGGGCGGCTTCGTTCATTGTGCCGTCGCCGCCGACGGCGACCACCCGTTCGCAACCGTCCACCAGCGCGGCGCGGGCCAGGCCGGTAGCGTGCCCGGGATGGCGGGTGAAGACGAGGTCGGCATCGAGCCGGTGCTGCGCGATAAACGCCCGGATGGCGGGCACCAGCCAGCGATTGCGGCGGTTCCGCCCAGAGCACGGATTAAAGATGAAGCGGGTTTTCATGCGGCGGCGGTGGCGGCCGGTGCGGCCGCCCGTGCCAGCAGATGCGCGGCGATGGCACGGCTGGCGTCGGGGCGGGCGAGGGGAGCGAGCGCGGCGCGCCACTGGCTCCATACGACGCCCCGATCGGCGAAGGCCCGCCGCAGCGCGGTGACGACGGCATCGGGCGTCTCGACGAGCGCGCCGACGTGGTGGCGGCGCAGCAGCTCGTAGTTGCCCTCCTCCTGCCCTGGGACGATCTGGTTGACGAGCATCGGACAGCGGGCGGCGATGGCTTCCTGGGTGGTGGCGCCGCCGGCCTTGCTGATGACCACATGGTGGGTCATCAGCAGGCGGGGAACCTCGTTGGTCCAACCGAGGATATCCGCGGGGCGCGGACGGCCGGCGGCCAGCGGGGTGAGCCGGCGGCGCAGGCGCTCGTCGCGCCCGACGGCGAAGGTGAGTTCCCAGTCGGTTTCCGCGAAGAGACGGCGGGCGGTCTCCCAGGCGTGGCGGACGCCGGAGTGAAGAATGTACAGCACCCGCGGAGTCGCGCCGGCGGCGAGGTCGGGCAGAGCGAGGTCGCGGGCGTGTTCTTGGAAGAAGGAGGGCACGGGAAAACCGAGGTCATGCAGCTTTGCCGGCGGCACGCCCATGGTGCGCATGACCTCGGCGGTCTCCTCGTTGGGCACGAACCAACCGGCGCAGGCGGGGCGCGTCCAGAGTGAGTTGATGGTGATGGAGTCGGTGACGATGTTGTAATGCGGCACGGCCAGCCGGCCGGTGCGGGCGAACCGCTCAAGCATGAATGCGTACACGGGATAGGTGCTGCCCACGACGGCAGGCCGCCGGCTGGCGAGGACAGCTTCGAGCGCGCGCATCTCGGCGCGCACCATCCAGAGATGCCGCGGGAAAATCCGCCTGCGGTCGAACCACCCATAGAACCCGCTCCAAAGCCGGGGGGTGCCGTTGATGGCGGCGAGATAGGCGCGGCGGGCGATGCGGTTGAGTCGGGGCGTGGCGAGGGCGAAAAGATCGACCACGGATGAAGTGCCGGGACCGGCCAGCGACTCGAAGGCCGCGGCGAGGTTGCGGGCGGCGGCGTTGTGCCCTTCGCCAAAACCGGCGGTGAGGATGAGGAGCTTCGTCATCGGAGGGTGGACGCGGCGGCGGCGATGAGGTCGGCCTCGAGGCGCAGAATGATGGTCTCCCATGATTGGGCCGTCAACGACGCGGCCGCCGCGGCGCAAAGCCGGGCGCGCAGGGCGGCGTCGCGGGCGAGTTCGGTGGCGGCCGCGACGAGCGCCCCGGACTGGTCGCAGGGCACGACGAGGCCGTTGACGCGATGGCGCACGAACTGGCGGGCCGCCGCATAGTCGAAGCTCACGATGGCGAGGCCGCTGGCCATCGCCTCAAGGAGCACGTTGCCAAACGTTTCGGTGAGGCTCGCATGCACATAGACATCGGCCGAGGCGTAATGGCGGGCGAGGTCCTCGCGGGGGATGAAGCCGGTGAAGATGCATTCGGGATGCGCCGCCTGCAGCGCGGGCCGCAACGGGCCGTCGCTGACCAGGACGAACCGCATCCGGGGATTGGCCCCACGCATGGCGGCGTAGGCGCGGAAGAGCAGCGGGTAATTTTTCTCGGCGGCCATACGGCCGGCGTGGAGCACGACGACCTCGCCGTTGGCGGCGCCCCAGGCGGCGCGGAGCGCGGGCGAGCGGCGCGCCGGGGAAAACTGGCGCGGGTCGACGCCGCGGGAGAGCACGCCGAGCCGGGTGAAGCCGGCCGCGGCGAGTTCGCGGCAAAGTTCCGCGGTCGGCGCGAAGGTGCGGAGCGTGCGATTGTGCACGTGGCGCAGCCAGGCGAGGGTGAGCCGGCGCAGCGGCGTGAAACCGTAATGGCCGGCGTAGATATGAAAGTTGGTGTGGAAACTCGACGTGACCGGCAGCCCCAGGGTACGCGCGGCGGTGACGGCGGAGGCGCCGAGCGGACCCTCCGTGGCGACGTGCACGAGGTCGGGACGATCGGTGCGCCAGCACCTTGCCAGCCGGCGCCGTGCGGGCAGGCCGAGCCGGAGCAACGGGTAGCCGGGAATGGGCAGGCCGGGCAGGGCGATCTCGCAAAACTCCGGGTGAGCCGCTTCGTCCGGCAGGTCGGACCGCCACGGCCGGTAGACGGTCACCGCATGGCCCCGGCGGCCGAGCTCGCGGGCGATGACGCCAAAGGTCATCGCCACCCCGTTGATCTCGGGCGGGAAGGTTTCGGTGACGATGGCAAGCTTCACATGTTAAGCGGGCGGGAACATCCTTTCGCCGCCAGCATCGCAGCCGCGTGTGACATCCGGGTGTCGACCGGGTGACGATTGCGGCAAATCCATGACAGCCCGCGGGCTCCGAAATCCAGAATTCAGGGTTGCGCTGCGGCAGGTGGTTTCTACGCTCAACCTTTCAACTCGATGCAAAGGCACGGACCGAAACGCATCTATACTCCACAGTCCCTTGAGTTCTGGTTCGGGAAGCTGGAGCGCGATTGGGCGGATTATTTCAGCGTCAACCAGCTGGAAGCGGGCCGCCGCATGTATCGCGACAGTGAGATCCGCGAGGTCGAGCTGACCGCCCGGGATGCGATCATTCACCGCAAGATCGACAAGAAGGAGGAATACGCCGTCATCGAGTGGGACGCCGACGGTTTCTCCGTGCGCTCGTCCTCCACGGATGCCGAGCTCGCCCGGGCCATCGCCGTGGCCGGCCTGCATGAGATCGAGGAGCTGGTGGCCGACGAGATTACACCGCTGCCCGGCGAGCTGCCCCCCGAGCCGGCCCCGGCCTTGGTCGCGGCCGCGAACGGGTCGACAGCCGGAGGCAAAAACGGCAGCGCCGCGCGGCCGCTCCTGCTGGTTTTTCAGACCAAGTTGGAGGGCCTGACCTTTCAGGCGTTCTGGGTGAATGCCGACCAGGCCCGCACCTCCGCGCTGGGCCAGACCAACGGCAACGGCAATGGCGACGGTAACGGACCTGCCAACGGCAGCGGCGTCACGCCGGCCCACGTCAGTTCCAGCGAGCGCGGCAAGCTCATCTGCCTCACCGCCTACGCCCGCAAGGCGCACTTCCATTATCACCAGGAGTCGCACGTCTACGTGCTCGACCTGCTGCCGGAGATCCCGGAATTCCTGCGCACCACGCTGCCGGTGTGGAGACGCTACTTCACCATCGAACTCGACGAGAACGCCGCGAACCTCATGAAGGGCGAGCGCGCGGTGGAAATCGAGGCGCACGCCGACAAGCGCAACGGCGCCGGCCTCAAGCTCCGCTGGATCTTCCGCGCCGGCGAACGCCTGCTCACCGAGGATGAAGTCGAGGTGCTGACCCGGCGCGGCGCCGCCGCGACCGTCATCCTGCCCAGCCTCGGCATCGTGTCGCTTGCGTCCGAGAAGTGGGAGTCGCTCACGCAGTGGCGCCGCACGGTCGAGGAGACCATCCATGCCGACGGCCAACTGCCGCCCTATCTCATCTTTTCGCTGTTCAACGACGACCGCCTCAAGGTCACGCTTTCCCCCGAGGTCGAGGCGTGGCGCCAGAGCGTGCTCGCCCCGCCCGTCGCGCCCCCCGCGCTGCCCGAATGCCTGCGGCCCTACCAGCGGCGCGGCGTCGAGTGGCTGCACCACCTCTGCGACGTCGGCTGTCATAGCCTGCTCGCCGACGAAATGGGCCTCGGCAAGACGCGGCAGGTGCTGGCCCTCCTCGCCACGCGGCCGGTCACCGGCCGGCCGCACCTCGTCGTCTGCCCGGCGAGCGTCGTGCCGGTGTGGCGCGAGGAGATGGCGCAGTTCTTCCCGCAGCTCGAGTGCGACGTGCTCAAGACCGGGCACGACTTCACCACGCGCCGCGATCCGATCGTGTGGCTCGCCAGCTACACCCAGCTCCGCAAGCACAAGCACCTGCTCGACCAGATGGAGTTTGGTTACGCGGTGCTCGACGAGGGCCAGTTCATCAAGAATCCCGATGCCAAGGTCACGCACGCCTCGTTCTCCATCCGGGCGAGCCACCGCGTCGTGCTCACCGGCACACCGCTGGAGAACCGCCAGCTCGACCTGTGGTCGATTTTCCGCTTCCTGCTGCCCGGCTTGCTGGGCACCCGGCAGACTTTCGAGGCCGTGCTCGGCGCCGACCGCGCCGGCACCCTCACGCGCCTGCGGCAGCAGCTCGCCCCGTTCATTCTGCGGCGCACCAAGGATGAGGTCGCGCAGGAGCTGCCGCCCAAGGTCGAGATGGAGCTGCTCTGCCCCCTCACCGACCTGCAGCGCGCCGAATATGCACGCATTTGCAGCGAGGGCCTCGTGCGCCTCGGCGACGACATCAGCGCCGCCATGCGCGAGCGGTCGTTCGGCTTCCTCGCGCTGCTCACGCGCCTGCGGCAGGCCTGCTGCGACCCCGACCTCCTGCCGTGGCTCAAGGCGCCCGTCACGGAGAGCGGCAAGCTCAACCTCCTCGTCGAGAAGCTCGCCGAGGTCGTGAGCAGCGGCCACAAGGCCGTGGTCTTTTCGCAGTTCGTCATGTTCCTCAACCGCGTGCGCACGGCGTTCGCGGCCAATTTCCCCGACCTGCCGCGCTTCGAACTCACCGGCATGACGCTGGACCGGCAGAAGCCCGTGCAGGCGTTCCAGAACACCCCCGGGGCGGCGGTCATGCTCGTGAGCCTCAAGGCTGCGGGCACCGGCATCACGCTGCACGCGGCGGATTACGTCTTCCTGCTCGACCCGTGGTGGAACCCGGCGGTCGAAATGCAGGCGGTGGATCGCGTGCACCGCATCGGGCAGACCAACACCGTCTTCGTCTACCGCATGGTGACGGCCGGCACCATCGAGGAGCGCATCCAGGCCCTCAAGGCCGACAAGCGGAGGCTGTTCGACCGGGTCGTCGGCGACATGAGCGGCGACTTCGACCTCAGCCGCCATTTCCAGTCGCTGCGCACGCTGATCGAGCTCTCGGCGCCGGAAGCCGAACAGTGACGGCGGCCGCGGCCCGGATTTTCGTTAAACAACCACATCCATGAAACGTCTACTGCCCCTCACCCTGGTTTTTCTGATCGCCGCCATCGCGTCGGCCAACACCGCCGTCGAACCCGGTCCGCGCGATGCGGCCTGGCTGAAGCGCCACGAGGGATTTGTGGCCGAGGCGCGCCACGGGGGTATTGACGTGCTCTTCCTCGGCGACTCGATCACCGACTTCTGGCGCGACACCAATCCAGAGCGCGGCGGCAAGATAATCTGGGACCGGGAATTCGCGCCGCTGAAGGCGGCCAACTTCGGCATCAGCGGCGACCGCACGCAGCATGTGCTCTGGCGGCTGCGCAACGGCGAGGCGGACGGTTACCAGCCCAAGGTGGTGGTGCTGATGATCGGCACCAACAACACCGGCCTCGAGCGGGACGTCACCACGCCGCGCAACACCCCGCCCGAGGTCATCGAAGGCGTAACGGCGGTCGTGAACGAACTGCGCGCGAGGTTTCCGGAGGCGAAGATCCTTTTTCTCGCCATCTTTCCGCGGGGCGAGAAGGACGCTCCGCAGCGCACGCAGGTGGCCGAGGTGAACCGCTCGCTGGCGAAACTGCATGACGGGCGGCACGTCTTTTTCCTCGACATCGGGGACCGGTTTCTGGACGCCGAGGGCAATATCCCGAAGGACGTCATGCCCGATCTGCTGCATCCGAGCGCGAAGGGCTACGAGATCTGGGCGGACGCCATCCGGGAGCCGCTGAAGCAGCTGCTGCAGTAGGTGGCGAGGCCGCGCATCCCGGCGGCCCAACGGTCAAACTTGCTTTTCCTGGCTCCGGCCGGCCTGCAGACCCTCGCGCCAGCCGGCGGCGTAGGCCTCGAACACGCGGCGGATTTCATTGCGCACGCGGCGGAACACGGCCAGCACCTCGGCCTCGGTGCCGGAGGCCCTCGCGGGGTCGTCGAACGCCCAGTGGTGACGGTTCACCTGCCCGGGGAAGATCGGGCAGGCCT
This sequence comes from Opitutaceae bacterium, assembly GCA_049513315.1. Taxonomy (GTDB): domain Bacteria; phylum Verrucomicrobiota; class Verrucomicrobiia; order Opitutales; family Opitutaceae; genus Fen-1467. The sequence goes on along the minus strand of JBEKWG010000032.1, from coordinate 41,239 downwards.
GATCGGCCTGGCTGCACACGGTGATGACCGTGTGCACGGGCGTCTGGAGGAATTCACTGAGGGGCTTTGAGCGGTGGTGCGAGAGGTCGAGGCTGATTTCCTGCATGACTTTGATCGCGAGCGGATGCACGAAGCCGGCGGGCTTGGCGCCAGCGCTGTGCACCTCGATCAGATCGCCGGCCGCGGCGCGGAGGATGCTCTCGGCCATCTGGCTGCGGCAGGAGTTGCCGGTGCAGAGGATGAGGATGCAGGGTTTCGGGTTGGAACTCATGGGTCGTATAGGTCCTATGCGTCAAATAGAGCGATCGGCAGGCAGGACCTGCTGATACCAGCCGCGCGAGGCGTTGCACACGCGGCAGACCGAGAGCATCACCGGCACTTCGACGAGCACGCCGACAACGCACGCGAGGGCGGCGCCGGAGCTCGGACCGAAGAGCGTTATGGCCACCGCCACCGCCAGTTCGAAGAAGTTGCTTGCGCCGATGAGCGCGCCGGGCGAGGCCACGTTGTGCGGCACCCGGAGGAGCCGCATCAACAGGTAGGCGAGCGTGGAGTTGAAATAGACCTGCACCAGAATGGGGACGGCCAGCAAGATGACGGCGAACCACTTGGTCGTCAGATTTTCCGCCTGGAAGGCGAAGATCAGCACCAGGGTGGCCAGCAACGCGACCACCGTCACGGGATGGAACTTCGGCAGGAATTTTTGCGCGAACCAATCCGGGCCGCGGGATTTGAGCAGCGCCGTGCGGGTCAGCCAGCCCGCCGCCAGCGGGATGACGATGAACACCACGACCGACGTGATGAGCACCCGGGACGGGACGACGACGTGGGCCACCCCGCACAGGAACATGACGATCGGCGCGAAGGCCACGAGCATGATGAGGTCGTTCACCGCCACCTGCACCAGCGTGTAGGCCGGATCGCCGTCGGTGAGGTAGCTCCAGACGAAGACCATGGCCGTGCACGGCGCCGCCGCGAGAATGATGAGGCCGGCGGTGTAGTTCCGGGCCGTCTCCGGGTCGACCCACGCCGAAAACACGTGCCGGAAAAACAGCCACGCGAAGAACGCCATGCTGAACGGCTTCACCAGCCAGTTGACGAACAGCGTCACCAACAGCCCCCGGGGCCGCTTCGTCACGCCGACCAGCGAGCCGAAATCGATCTTCAACATCATCGGATAAATCATCAGCCAGATGAACACCGCGATGGGGACGTTGACTTGGGAGCCCTCGCCGAATTCCAGCTTGCTCAGGGCGGCGACGGCGCCGGGCAGCAATTTGCCCAGCGCCACGCCCACCACCATGCAAATCAAGACCCACAGGGACAGGTAGCGTTCAAAGAGATTCAGGCGTTTGGTCGTTGAACTCATCATGCGCCTTCCTCGGTTAATCGGAGCAGCCGCTCGGACCGCAGCAGCACCCGCCTTCAGCACCGGAGTTTTTGGGGGCCGAGCTGGTGGATTTGAGAACGCCATAGCCGCCCAGCACGACCCGGCGGATTGGTTCGCCGGTCTTCGGGTGCTTTGTGAGCGGTGCATCACTCATGCTCTGTTTGAATTCAAAATAGCGCGGCTTCTGGCCGGGTTTTTGCGGGATGGTTTCGTAAACGTAGGCGGTCATGTTCAGTGTGTTTTCAGTTCTTCTTGGATGGCAGGAAAAGCTGCTGCAACTTCGCGGGGCCCACCGGTTCTTCCGGCACCCACGGTACAATCGCCGTGCGGCGGGCGAAGTCGCGAGTAACTTCCTGGATGAACGGCCGTTCGCCCGCACCACGGGCCAACAGCAGTGGGTCGCGTGTTTCGGCGCGGGCAAAACTCTGGTTGATCACCCAGGCGAACGGCTCGATCTGCGCCCGGCGCAGGTCGGCCTGCAACGCCGCCGCTTCATGCACAGGCGTCGCTTCCGGAAGCGTGACAACGAGAACGCGCGTGAAGCGCGGGTCGCGGAGCCGGGGCAGGAGTTGGAGGACTTCCTCCGGCAGGTTGCTGGCCTTGCGCGCGATTTCGCGGTGGTAAGCCTCGGTGGCGTCGAGCAACAGCAGGGTATGCCCCGTCGGCGCAGTGTCCAACACCACGAACCGATCCCGCCCTTGCGCCACGATGCGGGCAAAGGCGCGGAAGACCGCGATTTCCTCGGTGCAGGGCGAACGCAGATCCTCCTCCAGCAGAGCACGCCCGTTGGCGTCAAGACTCTTGCCAGTGGTCGCCATGACTTGGTCCACATAGGCTTTCGTTTCCGCCTGCGGGTCAATGCGGCTGACCTCCAATCCAGCGGTTTCGCCGGCCGCCGCGGCCACATGCGCCGCCGGATCGGTTGTGCTCAGATGCACGGGCAGTCCGCGCCGCGCCAGTTCGGTCGCGATGGCGGCGGCCACGGTGGTCTTACCCACCCCGCCTTTGCCCATCGTCATGATGACGCCCCGTCCCGACCGCACCAAGTCATCCACCAACGCGGACAACGATTCGAGCGGTGGCAAATCGCCGCCGGGGTCGCCGGCCTCGACGAGTTCCGCCTCGCCGTCCCGAATCAGTTTCCGCAGGGCGGGGATGCCCACGAGGTTGTGGGCGCGGAGCGGCACTTCCACGACAGGCAGCCGCTTCAGGAAATCTTGCTTCGCCGCCAAGGCGCTCGTGCCTCGGCGTTCCAGCGCTGCCGCTGCCTTGTCTTCCGGGCAGCACGCCTGGAACACACCATTGAGGATCAGGTGCTGATTGCGCACGCCCAGTGCCGACAGTTCGCCGCTGGTGCGCTCCGCTTCGTCCAACGCGGCTTTTTGCGGGCGGCTGACCAACACCAGAGTCGTGCGCGCGCCGTCGGCGAGCGCGGTGACCGAACTTTCGTAAATCGCCCGTTGCTTCTGCAAACCGGCCAGCGGACCAAGGCAAGACGTGCCGGAGGTGTTGTTTTCAAAAAACCCGGTCCAGGCGGTCGGCAGGGTCATAAGCCGTAGCGTGTGGCCTGTCGGCGCCGTGTCGAAAATCACATGGTCGAAGTCGGCCGTGGCGGCCGGCTCGCCCAACAGCCGGGCGAATTCGTCAAAGGCCGCAATCTCCATCGTGCAAGCGCCCGACAATTGCTCCTCCATGCTGCGGACGATCGCCTCCGGCAGCTTGCCGCGAAAGGGACCCACCATGCGGTCGCGATAGGCTTGGGCGGCCGCTTCGGGGTCGATGTTCAAGGCCCGCAACCCGGCCGCTCCCGGAATCGGCGTGGGTGCGCCGTTGAGTTTCTGGCCGAGCACCTCATCCAGATTCGAGGCGGGGTCGGTGCTGACCAGCAGCACCCGTTTGCCGAGGTCGGCCAAGGCAACCGCCATGGCGCAGGCCAGCGAGGTTTTGCCCACCCCGCCTTTGCCAGTGAAAAACAGGAAGCGCGTCGGCGTGGCGAGGAAAGGGATGAGCGAGGAGGGATGGTCCTCAGGCCGGGTCATCGAGGGCGCTCCTCAAGAGCAGCAGGGACTCTTGGTCGGTTTGCCGTCGGGCGTGGAATTGCCGGCGCCGGCGACCGAGGGTGCTTCAGCCGGCGCGAGTTCGAGGTGAGTGAGCCGCTCGGCCAGCCTCAGTATGTTCCGATGCGGCGCGTCCTTCACCTTGGCGGCGAGTTCCACAGCCCGGGCCATGTCGGTGCGGGTTACTCCCAGCTTTTCCGCTTCCGCGACATGATAGCGCAGGCACGGCTCGCAGTTGGCCGCGATGGAGGCGCCGATCGCGACCAGTTCCGCCACGGCGGGCGTAAACAGGCTCGGCGTCGCCGTCGCGAGACCGAGCCGCGCGGCGAGTTGCTCCCGTTCCGGATACTGCCCGCTGGCGACCACTTTCCCGTCCACGAGCACGAGCGGTAACGCCGCTTCGCCCGTGTTGGTGAGCGCATCTCGCACCGCCTCGTTCTCGACGAACGCCGCGGGATTCTGCGCCAGGCCGAAGCGACGGACCTCGACGCCTTGATCTTGCAGCCATTTCAAGTCCGAGGCGAAACGAACCAGCACCGGGTCCACTTCGGGACCGCAGACGCCGGTCGGGCAGCACATTGCTGGATCATAGACTTGGATGGTTTTCATGGTGAAAGGGTGGGGCGGTGAAGAGGGCCGGCAGCCAGACCGGATCCCGGGGGACGCTTGATCGCGGCGGCCTAGCAGCGTTTGGCCAGATGCGGACGCAGGGCTTCCAGGTCGGACTGCAGCAACTCCTCCGCCCGGGGCAGTTCGTCGATAAGCTTGAGCAGGGCAGCGCCGATGCGGTCATCACGCGGCGCCAGGGAATAATGGATGAAGGTGCCGGCCCGGCGTTCCCGGATAAATCCGGCTTGGCGCAGGATCGCGAGATGGCGGGAGATCTTGGACGGCAGATAGCCGGTGATCGTCTCGATGTGGCAGTTGCAGATTTCGCCGGCGTGGCCAATCAGGTTAAGGATGCGCAGCCGGGCGGGATCGGCGAAGGAGGCGAAGAGCAGCGCCGTGTCGGCCAGACTCTCCTCGGGTAGTACGACCTCAAGTATCTTTGGCATACCGTTATTGCGGAAATACAGAAATAGAACCGCCCGATGTCAAGCGTTAATCCTACCGGCAGACGGTCCGCGGTTGGGTTGCGCCGGGGCGGCTTCCGGCTGGGAGGCGGACTTTGCCGCATCGTAACACGACCGCCATATTCCCGTAACCAAAGTCTGAGAACTTGGGGGCGACCAAACGCGCACCAAGCGCGTTCGCATAAATCCTAATCCGACAACCCAAGCTCTTATGGCCAAGTTATCATCGAAATGGCTGGCGCTCGCCGGCCTTCTCTCACTGGGGGCATCGCCCCTCTTTGCCCAGGACAGCAAGGCGCTGATCGACGCCTTGGTGAAGAAAGGCATCCTCACGGATGCCGAGGCCAAGCAGATTGCGACCGAGGTCTCGCAAAGTCAGTCCGCCATGGATGTCGCCACCAGCAACGACAAAATCCTGAAGAAGCTCACGATCAGCGGCCGCTTCCAGGTCCAGTATGCCGGCCTGGGCGCGAGCATCGATGGCGCGGCGGCGAACCCGGTTTCGACCGAACATTTTTTCCTGCGCCGCATTTATGTCGGCGTGAAGGCCGAGTTTGGCGACGGACTCAGCGGCGTGCTCAATTACGATTTTGCCAACACGTCGTTCGACGCCGCTTACCTCGAGTGGAAGCAAAGCGACGCCCTCGTCTTTGACGCCGGGTTAAAAAAGGCGCCCTTCGGCTATGAGGAGCTCACGTCGAGCGGCAACCTCCGCTCGATCGAGCGCTCCGTGATCACCCGCTATATTGACGAGCCCAACAACGGCCGCCGTCTCGGCGCCGCCAGTTACCGCACCGGCCTCTACCTCAGCGGCAGCTCGGAAGGGTTATTCTACACCGTCGCGCTGACCAATCCCGAGCGCAACGAATACAGCAGCGACGGCGCGACCAACGCCATCACGGTGAACGGCCTCGGCGGCGTGGCCACCACGGGCGGCGCCACGACCAACAAGTTCGCTTACTACGGCACCGTGGGCTACGGCGGCAAATTCCAGGACGGCGCCTACAAGATCGGCTACGAGGCTGGATTTCTGCCTGACCAGGGTGGCCCGGGCGCGACGATCGGCGGGGGCAGGAACATCACGCTCAACGGTCTTTATGCTGACGTGACTGCCGGCGCGTTCAATCTGCAAGGCGAGTGGGAGCAGGCCAAGGTCGATTCCGGTGCCGGCGCAGGAATTAACGCCAGCCCGAGCGGCTATTGGATCCAGCCGGCCTACAAGCTGACGCCCCAATGGGAGGCCGTCGTCCGCTACAGCTATGTCGATTCCGACCACCGCGGCGTCGCCCTTTCGGACGGGGTGCGCTCCGCGCCCAGCGGCGGCACGATGAACACGCTCTCCGAGTGGTATTTCGGCTGCAACTGGTATATCAAGGGCAACGACTTCAAACTCCAGTTGGGCTACATCCACGGCGAATCGAATGGCACCGTTACCGGTGGCACGGCCAAGGCCCAAGCCGACGGCGTCCGCAGCCAGATGCAGGTCAATTTCTGATCCCTCCAACTCAACCCAATCACGATTCGTATGAAAAAACTACTCGCACTCGCTCTTAGCGGCTTCCTTGCCACGGTTGCCTCTGCCCAGATGCTCATCAACGGCGCTGGCGCGACGTTTCCTTATCCCATCTACTCAAAATGGTTCGACACCTACGCCAAGGTCGATCCGTCAGTGCGCTTCAACTACCAGTCCATCGGCTCCGGCGGCGGCCAGAAGCAGATCCTCTCCGAGACGGTCGACTTTGGCGCCTCCGACGGCCCGATGTCCGATGAGAACCTCGCCAAGGCGCCCCGCAAACTCCTGCACATCCCCACCGTCGCCGGCGCGGATGTTGTGAGCTACAATCTTTCCGGGGTGACCTCGCTCAAGCTCGATGGACCCACGCTGGCCGACATTTTTCTGGGCAAGATCACAAAGTGGAATGATCCCCGCCTCGTGGCGCTGAACGATGGCACGAATCTGCCCGATCAGGATATCGTGGTCGTGCATCGCTCCGACGGGAGCGGCACCACCTACATCTTTGTCGATTACCTTTCCCACGTCAGCCCGGAGTGGAAGACGAAGGTCGGCACGAGCACCTCGGTCAACTGGCCGGCTGGCCTCGGCGGCAAGGGCAACGAGGGCGTCGCCGGCCAGATCAAGCAGGTACCCGGCGCGATCGGTTATATCGAACTGGCGTATGCCAAACAGAACAAGCTGCCCTTTGCCGACATGAAAAACGCCGCGGGCAATTACATCACAGCGTCGCTCGATTCGGTGACGGAGGCGCTCGCCACAGCCACGATCCCGGACGACTTCCGCTTCTCAATGGTCAATCCGCCTGGCGCCAAGGCCTATCCCATTGCCGGCGCCACTTGGTTGCTCGTTTACCAGGAGCAGAAGGATCCCTTGAAGGGCAAGAAGCTCGTCGAGTTCCTGAAGTGGGCTTACAAAGACGGTGAAAGGCTGGCCACCGCACTCGATTACGCACCGCTGCCCGAAAACGTCATCCAGCGGGTCCTCGCGCGCATCGACGAAATCAAATATTAATTTAGCTCGCGGTTTCGCATCGAGAACGCAACTTCCACCGGGCGGAGAGTGCATTCTCTCCGCCCTGCTTTTTTCCGCTCTCGTCCCCGGTCATGCCCGGCTCCTCGGTTCAAGCCACCCTTCGCCCGGCCTCCACCACCCGGATGGCCCGCTCCGGGCTGGGCGATCGTTTTTTCCAGAGCGTCACGTTTCTGGCGGCCATGGCCATTGCCTTGCTGTTCATCCTGGTGGCCTACCTGCTGTATCGCGGCTCGCACCTCTCCATCGAGAAATTCGGCTGGCGGTTTCTCCTCACGTCGACTTGGGATCCCGTGGCGGAGCAGTACGGGGCGCTGCCGCTCATTTATGGCACCGTGGTTTCTTCGCTGATCGCGTTGCTCATTGCGGTGCCCCTGAGCATCGGCACGGCCATCTACCTGACTGATCTCGCCCCGCTGTGGCTGCGGCAGCCGCTGGTTTCGGTCATCGAAATGCTCGCGGCGGTGCCGAGTGTGATTTGGGGCCTGTGGGGCATCTTTGTCATGGTGCCATGGCTGCGCGATCACGCCTTTCCGCTGCTCAAGCGCTACCTGGGGTTTCTCCCGCTGTTTCAAGGTCCGATTTACGGCGTCAGCATGCTGGCGGGGGGCATCATCGTTGCCATCATGATCCTGCCGATTGTCACCTCGGTCTCGCGCGAGATTCTGCGGGCGGTGCCCGACCTGCAGCGGGAGGCGGCCTACGGTTTGGGCGCGACCCGCTGGGAAGTCACGCGCATCGCCGTGCTCAGCTACGCCCGGCGCGGCTTGATGGGGGCCGCGGTCCTCGGTCTGGGGCGCGCGGTGGGCGAAACGATGGCCGTGACCATGGTGATCGGCAACCGCCCGGAAATCGCCAGGTCCCTCTTCGCTCCCGGCTACACGCTGGCCAGCGTGATCGCCAATGAATTTACGGAGGCGACGACGGACACCTACCTGAATGCTCTCTTTGAACTCGGTCTGGTCCTCATGGGCGTGACCATTCTCGTGCACATCCTGGCCTTGATCCTGATCAAAACGATCGCAACGCCCGGCAGCCGGCACGCCTGACGCGCCCCCGCTCATGTCCCCCCGCTACGATCAATACCGCCGGTTCCGGAACGCCTTCATGAGCGGGCTCTTTGTCTTGTGCGCCGTGCTGGTCGTCTCTCCGCTGGCGCTCATCCTTTTTCACCTGCTGCGTGAAGGCATCGGTGCGCTCAATTGGAGTTTCTTCACGCAGTTGCCCAAACCGGTGGGCGAAGCCGGCGGCGGCATGGCGAATGCCATCGTGGGCACCGTGATTTTGCTGGGTCTGGCCTGCCTCGTGGGCGTGCCCCTCGGTCTGCTCGGCGGCGTCTATCTCTCCGAGTACGGCAGCGAGCGCTGGAATGTCTGGATCCGGTTTGGCGCGGACATCCTCAACGGCGTGCCATCCATCGTGTGGGGCATGACGGCCTATGCGCTGGTGGTGGTGCCCTTCAAGACGTTCTCCGCCTATTCCGGCGGTCTGGCCCTCGGCTTTATCATGATTCCCCTGGTGCTGCGCACGACCGAGGAGGTGCTGGTGCTGGTGCCTGGCGCCTACCGGGAGGCCGCCCTGGCGCTCGGCATTCCGCACTGGAAGATCATCCTGCACATCGTCCTGCGCACCGCGCGCAAGGGGATCATCACCGGCGTGCTGCTGGCCATGGGACGCATTGCCGGCGAAACCGCTCCCCTGCTGTTCACGGCCTTCGGCAACCGTTTTTGGAGCCACCATCTTTCGGAACCCATCGCGGCGCTGCCGCTCCAGATTTTCACCTATGCGATTTCGCCCTACGACGACTGGCACCGCCAGGCATGGGCGGGCGCGCTCGTGCTGATCTTTCTCGTCTTCTGCCTGAGCACAGGCGTGCGCCTGCTCTCCGCCGACCGGAAAAAGAACCGCGCAAACTAAACCGCAGAAACCTTGTTTCATGGCCATGAGTCTTGATGAAAAACCCCTGACCGAGCCGGCCATCGCTCCTCCTGCGGCGCGCGTGCCCGTGGTGCCGCCGACGGTGACGACGCCAGTCCCGGCCGGACCCGCCAAATCCGCGCTGGAACGACCGGAGGTGGTTTTTGACATCAGGCAACTCAACGTCTTCTACGGGGCCAATCGCGCCATCTCGAACGTCACCCTGCAGATCTACGCGCGCAGTGTCACCGCCGTGATCGGCCCCAGCGGCTGCGGCAAGTCCACGTTTTTGCGCACCTTGAACCGGATGCACGAACTTACGCCCGGCGCCCACCACACGGGAGCCATCCTGTTGCGGGGACAGGATCTCTATGGCGCCGGAGTGGACGCGACCATTGTCCGGCGGCGGGTCGGCATGGTGTTTCAAAAGTCGAATCCCTTCCCCACGATGTCGATTGCGGAAAACGTGCTCGTGGGCCTCCGCCTCAACGGCGTGCGCGACAAGGCGCTGCTGCGCCAGCGGCTGGAAGAGTCGCTGCGCATGGCCGCGCTCTGGGATGAGGTGAAGGATCATCTCGGCCGCCCCGGGATCAGTCTTTCCGGAGGCCAGCAACAACGGCTCTGCATTGCCCGCGCCCTCGCCGTCAGACCCGAGATCGTCCTCATGGACGAGCCCTGTTCCTCGCTCGATCCCCTCGCCACGGCGAAGATCGAGGAACTCATTCAACAGATCAAGCGTGACTACACGGTGGTGATCGTGACCCACAACATGCAACAGGCGGCTCGCGTTTCCGATCGCACGGCGTTCTTTTATATGGGCGAACTTGTGGAATACGACGAAACCCGGACGATCTTTATGAGTCCGTCCAACCCGCAGACCGAAGCTTACGTCTCCGGCCGCTTCGGTTGATCCCCCTTATGCAAACCTCTCCTGAGCACCCGCCCGGTTTCCCCGTCATGCGTCGTTTTTTCGACGCCGAGCTCGAAACCCTCCGCTCGCACCTGATCCTGATGGGCGAGACGGCCATCCAGCACGTGCGCGACGCCCTGAAGGCTTTGGTTGAAGGCGACACGGCCCTGGCCAGGCGAGTGATCGCCGCGGACGACCAGCTCGATGAGCTTGAGATCAAAATCGACGACGAAGCCGTGCGTTTCATGAACCTCCGCGCGCCGATCGCCAGCGACCTCCGGCTGGTCATCGTGGGCATGAAGGCCAGCCATGACCTCGAACGGGTGGGGGATGAGGCGACCAGCATCGCCAAGCGCGCCATCAAGCTCAGCGCCGAGCCTCCCCTCAAGCCCTATATCGACATTCCCCGCATGACCAGCATGGCGCTGGAAATGCTCCGCGACGCCCTCGACTGCCTGCTCCAAGGTGACGACGCCAAGGCCATCGCGGTGTGCAAGCGCGACCTCGAAGTCGACAACATCAACCGCCAGCTTTACCGCGAGCTGACCAGCTTCATGGTCGAGAAACCCGAGACCATTTCGCGCGCCATCGAGCTGATGTTCATCTCCAAGTCCCTCGAGCGCATCGCCGACCACGCCACCAACATCGCCGAGGAGACGATCTACCTTACCAAGGGCAAGGACGTGCGGCACACCGAGGAGGTGAAAAAGGCCGACAAACCCGTCGCGTGACATGGCGTCCACCGGCCGGTGTGCCGGCGCAACGGGCGGATGCGGACGGTCATGCCGTGGCAGCGAGGCCGCGGGTGCCTCAGTGCATGCCGGCCAGGCGGGCGAGGTGCATCAGCCCGTAGCCCAGCAGCCCGGTGGCGGGCAGCGTCAGCACCCAGGCCCAGACGATGCGCTCGACGATGCCCCACTTGACGGCGCTGAAGCGCTTGGACGCGCCCACGCCCATGATGGAGGTTGAGATGACATGGGTGGTCGAAAGAGGGACGCCGATGTTCGAGGCACCGTGAATGATGAGCGCGGCGGTGGTCTCGGCGGCAAACCCGTGCACCGGCTGCAACTTCACTATCTTGTGGCCCATGGTGCGGATGATGCGCCAGCCGCCCGCCGCCGTACCCGTCGCCATGGTGAGTGCGCAGGCAACCATCACCCAGCGCGGCACAATGAATTCTGGGATGCGCAAAAAGGAAAGCCAGCCGGGCACATTGGCAAAGACACCGGCCTGCGTGCCGGTAAAGAGCGCGAGCGTGATGATACCCATGGTCTTCTGCGCATCATTGGAGCCATGGCTGTAGCCCATGAAACCCGCGCTCAGGAGCTGGGCTTTGCCAAAGATGAGCGAGACCAGGCGGGGGGTGACCTTGCGCAGCATGATCGTAAGGAGGAACATGAGCAGCGCGCCGAGAAAGAAGCCCAGCGTCGGCGAGGTGACCATGGGGAGTACGATCTTCGGCCACAGACCGTTGTGGGCGCCCTTTGCATCCACGAGCGACCATTTGAGCACCGCCCATCGGCCGTCGGCCGAGGCGAGGGCTGCGCCGCATAATCCGCCGACGAGTGCATGGCTGGAACTCGACGGCAGGCCGAGCCACCAGGTGAAGAGATTCCAGATGATGGCGCCAAGCAGCGCCGCCAGGACCGTGGTCATGGTTACGGCATGCGTGTCCACGAGTCCCTGGCCGATGGTGGTGGCCACGGCGGTGCCGGCGAGCGCGCCCAACAGATTCCAGAACGCGGCCCAGACGATCGCCTGCCGCGGCGTGAGCACCTTGGTCGAGACGACCGTGGCGATGGCGTTGGCGCTGTCGTGAAATCCGTTGATGTACTCAAAGACGAACGCCGTCAGCAGAACGAACAGAAAGAAAATCATGGCGTGCGCTCAGGAGTATTTCAGCACGATTTGAAACACCACATTGCCGGCGTCGCGGCAGCGGTCGACGGACTTCTCCACCATTTCGAAAAGCTGCAGCAGAAAAATGACCTCCTTGGCTTCGTACGGCCCCTGGTAAAGCTCTATTTCGAGGTTGAGCATCACCTTGTCGGCCTCGCCCTCGGCGTACTGCAGTTTTTCGTTGGCCGAGCTGATCCGGTCCATCTTCGTACCCTTGCGCAGTTCGCCGACCATGAAGGCCACGTTGTCGGCGGCGAGCTGCAGGAGTTCCGCCTGGCGCACGAGTCCGGCATGCGGCAGCCGGCCGGGATAGATCGCGAGCCGTTCGACAATCTTCTCGACCATCTTGGGGATGCGGTAGAGCGCAAAGGCCAGGGCCTCGATATCCTCGCGCTCCAGCGGCGTCACAAAGGTCCGGCACAACTCCTCGGTGATCTGCTGGGTGATGCGCTTGTCCTTCCGGCGGGTGTGGACAAAATCGTCGATTTTATTGGGCTGGTCGTTGGCGGCGTGCTCCTGCAGAAAGCGGCCGAGCAGGGCGGTGCTGGCCCTGGCCTCCTCGGCGCTCGCCTCCAGTAGATCGAAGAACTTCTCCTCTTTGCCTAGCAGTTTTCGAATTGAGAACATGGGTGGTGTTTTGGCTATTCACAATTGTGGCGAAGGTGAAACAAAATCGCGGCGCGGCCGGAGCTTTTTCCGATCGCTAATGCCGGCCGGTGGCGCCGCTGCTGCCGGCGCCCTCACGCCCACCGGCGCAGCCGCGCCCACCACAGGCCGAGCCGCTCGTGCACGGCGGCGGTGCTGCGCTCGAGCGACGGCACGTCCCAGGTGAAATCGGACAAACGCCACCGGAGCGGGGGGCAGTAGAGATAATCGGTCGGGCAGGGGAGGGTGTGCAGACCCTGCGCGGCGCACAGGGCCATCGCCCGCGGCAGGTGCCAGGCCGAGGTCACGACCGCCACCGGCGCATCCCCCAGCCGTGCGCGCAGGCGGGCGGCTTCCTCCTCGGTGTCGTGGGCGTCGTCAATCATGAGAATGCGCGTGCGCTCCACCCCGAGCGACACCGCGGAATCGGCCAGGATCTGGGCGTGCGTGGGGCCGCCGTTGTCGCTGGGCCCCGACACCACCAGTTTTGCCGCGGGCAGCAGCCGCAGCAGCCGTATGCCCTCGGTCAGGCGCGCCCGTGCCGATGGGCTCAGCCGGCTCAAGGCCGGCCGGTCATTGCTGTCATCATGTCCGCCACCGAGCACCACCACATAACGGCAGGCCGCCAGCGGCGGCGGGAGCGGATCGCCGGGGTGGAGGTCGCCCACCGCCGGGTAACGCGATTCCAGCGGCGCAATCAGCCGCCCGCTCACCCATTTATTGCTGGCGGCGAGCAGCACCAGCACCGCGAGCGTCAACAGCGCCCGGCCGGTGCGCCGCCACCGGCGGCTTCTGATCAGCACCGCGCCGAGGACGCCGCACACCAGCACGAATTGCAGCGGCAACAGGAACGGCGAGAAAAACTTTTTCAGCCAGAACATGCCGCCAGCTTGGCTGGAAAACGCCGAAAGCATAGCCCGAAAATGACGCGTCGCGCGGCCGGCCGCGATCCTCCGCCGGCCGGGGCGGTGCGCCGGGAATCGGGATTGACAGCGAAAGGCACCGGGCTGAGCTTTCCCGGCTCTTTCACGGCGACCGTAGCTCAGTCGGTTAGAGCACCAGATTGTGGATCTGGGTGTCGCGGGTTCGATCCCCGTCGGTCGCCCCATTTTCGATGACGGAGCGGGGATCAGGTTCTTGGGATCACGTGTGAGGCGGAGAGAAATCCCCACGAACCCGCGCAGGATTGGCATACGGGTTGGCATAAACGGTTGAATCACGCGAAGGGACGGGGTACACGCACGGTTGGATAACCACACCGTTAGGCAAAATGGGCAGCTCTGCACGATACCCGTCGATTAAATGAAACCCCGCGAATTGCTGGTTCTCCCAAGAAAACTCGGCTGGGGATGGCGCCTAAATTGGAAACATCGATTGGCTTGGCCGTTCCTGCTTCTTCAGATCGGTTTCATTGCTGTGCCGCTGTTTTTACTCCGATACTCTGGTGTCGAATCAAACGAAGTATACGGATGCTGCGCGTTAGCGACCATAGTGATCTCTGCATGTGTTTGGTTTGTGCTGGCTCGAAAAGAAGTCTGATGAAAAAGGGGCCGAACCCGGAGAGCTGTGTGCCACGCTAGCCGGCATACGAGGGTGTGGAGTCTTCACCCAACCCAGGTTGGCATAAGTCCAAACAACGTCCCCGCCGTTTTCACCATCCACTAATCGGTTGAACTACGCGAAGGGACGGCGTATACACGCTGTCGGATAGGCAAGCTTCCACGAGATTGTTCATTCCTTGACCGACAACTTACGTTCAACCCTCAACCGTTGGTGGTTTTTTTAACATGAAATCCTTAAGAATTGTCATTGGCCTGATTTTATTGAGCGCGGTAAGCATCGGCTTTCAAGGCTGCGTCACGTTTCGGGCGGCGAACAGCGGTGTTACCACTCAGGAGAACTTCCTCACCGGCCATTTAGTCCCGATGACAACATTTTCGACGACAGATATCATACGCTTTTACGTCAGTGTCACTTGGGAGCCTGTCACTCAAGAACCGGGTTGGGAAGATGTGATTTGGAATTGGTATAAAGATGGGAAACTGGTGGGTCACCGTGAAAACGAACGGGCCTATTTTAAGGGAGCTCCCAATACGCGAACTGTGAGGCTGCCAGCATCAGCTTTGGGCACCGGTCATTTTAGAGCGGAGTGCTTGATTAACGGAGAGCAAGTCGCGGCTGCCGAGTTCGACATTAAGTGGCTAATGGGGACGTGTAGCCCAGCCGCCTCGCTCTCCTCCACTTCGACTATAACGGAAGTGGAATCGTCCCGCCGTTTTCGTTATCCACTACTCGGTTGAACCACGCGAAGGGACGGGGTAGACGCATTGTTAGAACCGCAGAACAGATGATAAGAGAATTGCCCAGAAATACTGGATGCCTGCTGCTCGGGCTGCTCTCCGTCTGTTTCACAATCGTTCATGTCGTTTACAACTACGCAGTCGCTGGTCTTCTGTTTGCGTGGTGTGGCGGGGTTCAAAAATTGCCCAACGGCTGGGCACAGTTCGGTGGCGTGGACTATGCGTGGACAACGCCTCTTTACCTGCCTGGATGTCTTATTTTCCATGTAGGACAACAACTCCACGGCCTCCACTCAGCAGCACAACCGTATGGGCTGATCGGATTCCTGCTCCTTCTCGTCGGGTCTATCATCTCCGGTTGGACTCTCGCATCCGTCGTGTTGGCTGCTTGGTTTCGAAATCTTGGTTTGCTTGGTCGGGGTCGGTATCGTCTCTGGTTGGCCGTCGCTGGATGGATCTGGGTTTATGTTCCCATTGGTTGGACATTTGTCTATCAATGGACCGTGGTCTGTTGAAGACGAAGCAGAGTCTTCACCCCGCTCAGGTTGGCATAAACGGTTCTTGACTCCCCGACCGGGAAATCTGGTCCCGTTCCCGTGGGTCAAATCTCAGAACAAAAGCGGAACGGAACGGTGGTCGGCTATTCCCTCTATCTCGGAGTGGATGGAGAGGGACGGAAACAACGACGGTTCTTCCGCCACCGGTCGGACGCGGAGAAGTTCCTGACCGAACGGAACCAGACCTCCCTTCCCGTGGGGGAACTGTAGGAGAGGAGGACCGAAATCCTCTACAACCTTGAACGGCTGCGGAACGCGCCAACGTCCTTGACCGACGTGGTGACGTTCTACCTCGCCAACGGTGTCCGCCGCGAGACCGCCCAACTCTCCGTGGTGATGGAGAAGTTCCTGAGCGAGAAGCAGCGGATTGGACGGTCACGCGCTTACGACCAAGCGATGAGGTATGATTTCGGGCGGTTCTTGGAGCACGTCGGGACCGACCGGAGCATCGGAGACATCACCCGGCAGGAAATCACCGACTATGTCTACGAGAAGCACGGACACGTCAGCCCCGTGATGAAGAGGAACCTCCTCACGAACCTCAGCGTGTTGTTCAACTTCGCCGTGAAGGAGGACTGCGTTGACGAGAATCCCGTGGAGAAAATCGACCGTCCGACCGTCCCGTTCCAGAAACCTCACGTGCTCACCCCGTCGGACTTCGAGCAGCTTCTTCGACGGTGTTACGTGAACCACTGGTATGATCGGCTGACGGTCTATGTGCTCGTGGGATTTTGCGGGATCAGGGTCGAGGAAGCCTCACGGTTGAGATGGACGAACATCGACCTGCAACGGCAGATTGTGGAGGTTCCCGCGACGGTGGCGAAAAAGGCATCGTTCCGAAACAACCGGATTCCCCCGAACGCGATGGCGTGGCTGCGAGCCGTGGAGGACAAGCGCCGGACGGGTCCCATCATCGGAGCCAACTGGAAAAACCTGCTCCGCATCGCGGTCCGGTTCTGCCCGATTGATTACCGGCAAAACTGCATCCGGCATTCGTTCTGTTCCTACGCGCTCGCGGTCGGATGGTCACTCGCTGACGTGATCGCGTACATGGGACACAGCGGCTCGCCGGCCATGATTTTCTCACACTACTGGAACGTGGTGTCCGCAGAGGACGGCAAGAGGTGGTTCGAGATCGTGCCGTGATGGTGGCTCCACTTGGGGCATGGTGGAAGTGGAGGACACCAACGCCAAGTCAGAGACGGTATGGATCAGTGGGGGGACTCCCAAGACCTCCAAGGCCTGTGGCCTGTGCCTGGCTCTTCATTGCGGCTGTCCCGTGCATTGCGGCTGTCCCCTGTATAGTAGGAGGTGGGCGGCAGGGAATCATACCAGCGCTTGAGGGAGGCGCAGCCCGACAGACTTAAAAGCAGAACTGCAAGGAGGAGCCGCGTTTTCACTGAAGCATCATTATAGCCATTTGGAAGAACCCCCTCAAGCTTCTCCTGTTACGACCCAAGGGGCTCCCCTTCCATGACTTTTTCCCACTACCGGAACGTGGTGTCCGAGGAGGACGGGAAGAAGTGGTTCGAGATCGTTCCGTAGTAGTGGCGGCGTTGCCGCCGTTCGGAGGCGGGAATCGGGTTGCCGCTGACCTAGGATACTGGCCCTTAAGAAGCATTATCGGCTGAATTAACCTTTCTTATCGAATTGCCTCGTAAACGCTATTTGGGCGGATAGAATATTTCAATGGCCTCCGGCGCTAAAACCCATGAGCGAGCCAGAGCACTTCGAAATATTGGAGAACCACGCTGTTTTTCGGCCAACCGGTGAGGTTTCGCTGGAGCAGGTGGTGCAGCTGGCAAAGGCGGCGGTTGTTTTTGCGCGAGAGCAACACGTTCGGAAGCTCTTGGTGGACATGACCGGTGCTACCGGCTATGCATCGCCGAGCGTAACCGAGCGCTACTATATCGGTAAAGAGTGGGCCCGGGCTGCCGAGTCGAGCATTCGTGTCGCCTGCGTGGCCAGACCAAATGTGATCGACCCTCAGAAGTTCGAGGTCCTCGTCGCCAAGAACGTCGGTGCTGTGGGCGACATTTTTGAATCGGAGGAAGAGGCACTCGCTTGGCTTCTGAGCCGCAAATGAAGACGAAGACAAAAGCACCCAAGGTCTCCGTATCCGCGCGAGCGGTCTTGGCTCGCGTGAATCGACAACTCGCTGCCGAAGGCAGTGTGCTGAAGCGGTGTCGCCAGGATTCACGCAGTCACGACCAATTCGGCGACTACTATATGGTGAACTTGAACTCTAACGACATCTTCAAGATGCACTGTGAGCTTGAAGAGGAGGCGCGGGAACTTGGTGTCTTGGGCGAATGGGAAGTTTTGGCTGAATAGGCCGGAATGAGGGGATCAGCGCCCAAGCGATCCGCGGCTTGAACTCATCCTCGGGGATGTCGGCGAACTTCAGGTGAAGCTCATGGTCGAAGGGTATCGCCGACAAAAGGAGGAGTTCTTGAAGAAAATCCGTCCGGTCATCGACGAGATCAAATCGACCGGTGCTAGAAGCCTGACCGAGATTGCCCTCTGTCTGACGAGACGGGGTATCCCTACGAGGACCGGAAAATCCCAGTGGTTCCCGTCCACGGTCAAAACCGTGGTTGGCTGAGGATCGTCCGCATCTTCTGAGCAGAGAAGTTGAACGCTCCCCACCTGCCAAGTGATCCTTCCACACAGGGAGGACGCATTTTTGTCAGGCATTCCGTATATATCGGACGGATGCTACGTCGCATTGATTGAAATCCGTCCGACACAGACCGGGTGGTGTCCCGGAGATCACGGACATGAAATGGCCAGAGAGAAGACCGTGTCGGTGACGGTCGAGATTTTCACGTTCCACTAATCGGTTGAACCACGCGATGGGACGGGGTACACGGGCTTGGGGATAAGCACACTGTGAGGAGAAAGGCGACACGATGAAGAAAACCCTGATGACACTCGGCGGCGTTTTCGTAGTCATTGTGGTTCTCACTGTTGCAGGCATCGCAATCGTTGCTGTGGAGGGCAAAGGTCTCGACAAGGAGAGCAGGCAATACGTGGATGCAACCGTTCCTGACCTCCTTTCCGAGTGGAACATCACAGAGATCCAGAATCGTGCCAGCCCGGAGTTCAAAGCCGCGGTGAAGGGTGAAGACTTGGAAAAGATGGTTCGGATGTTTCGGAGACTTGGCAAGTTCAAGGCGTACAACGGTGCCAAGGGACAGGCGCGGATTTCAGTCACAGCGGGGCAGGGCAAAGTGATCTCGGCTGCCTATGTTGTCAGCGCCGATTTTGACACTGGACCTGCCGAGATAGGAATGTCGCTCATTAAGCATGGCGACCAGTGGCAGCTTCTAGGCATTAGCGTTAACTCCAAGGTGCTTTTGGAGCAGCATGATCCTCCTAACCCGGAGGATCGTGTGCCGCGTTAGTCGAGCACTCGTTCCCCTTGTCGCCAGTGTCGTGTTGAGACGACGGAGACGGTGTGGAGTCTCGACTCAACTCAGTTTGGCATAAGTCCAAACAACGTCGTCCAACTCAGTCGCCAAACGCGGATGTAACCAGACGGTTATTACAGGTCCGCACCAACGCTGTTGGAGCTTTTGTGGATCTGGGTGTCGCGGGTTCGATCCCCGTCGGTCGCCCCATTTTCGATTACGGAGGGGGAATCAGGTTCTTGGGGTCTGGTGTGAGGCGAAGGAGAATCCCCACGGACCTGAGCACGATTGGCATACGGGTTGGCATAAACGGTTGAACCACGCGAAGGGACGGCGTACACGGGCTGTTGGGTAACCACGCTGTTAGCGAATGAAACTACCGGCCCTATTCATCTCACTGTGCTTCGTGCTGGTAACAAGTCGGCAGACTCGACGACCTCCGCTGACACTAGGGCTGCTGATCAGCCTCGGGTGCTAGGACTATCATCATGAGACTTACAACCGTTGCAAAAGCAATAGTCGACAGGATACGGGCTTGGTATAGAAAGGCTCCTCGAAACCAGGCGATTTCAGACATCCTCCGAGGCATCTGGTATTCAGACGTTACAAGAGCAATAGTCGACAAGATATGGGCTTGGGATAACGGTCCTGCGGACCCACGAGACCTGAGGCCAATCTTTTGTCGAGAGGCTCCTTCAAACCAGGCGATTTCAGATATCCTCCGAGGTATCTGGTATTCAGAATTCCCGGATGAGTACCAAGTAAAAACGGGAGGACTAGTTCGCCACTTTGATTTCACCGTCGACGGCCGTGTTAAGTGGGTGCACTCAGTAATTCCTGATGGGCTCAGAAATCGATCGATTCTCGAACTCGGACCGTTTGAAGCATACAATACTTGGCAGATGGAGAAACTCGGAGCGAAGTCCATAGTCGCTATTGAGTCTAACAATCTCAACTTTTTGAAGTGTTTGCTCGTTAAGGAAATTACACGGCTCCAAGCGCGGTTTTTGTACGGCGATTTCGAGCAATATCTGCAGAGATGCGAGGACACCTATGACTTAGTTTGGGCAAGCGGGGTTCTGTATCACCAGACACAGCCCCTCCAAATGATTGACCTAGTAGGTAAGGTGACGTCCAAGGTATTTGTAAGCACACACTATTATCACGATTCTATCGTATCAGATCGGCTGAAGGCGCGGCATTTTATGCCTGAACGAGATTCGGCCGTGGAGCTTCGTGGCTTGCGAGTCCCATTGCACTATCGTTCATACCGCGGAGGCAAACAAGCGGTGTTTTCAGGTGGAATCGAGGATTTTAGTTATTGGATAACCAAGGATGACATGTTGGAGTATTTTCACCGGGTCGGCTTCTCGAAGATTACTGTACGCTTGGATGATCCGGTGGCGACAAATGGACCGGTGATCCAATTCTTGGCGGAAAAGGAAGCGCCGACCGGATAGAGAAGGCGTGAATAGCGAAGGGGAACCTCGAACAAACCCCTTCCCCATCCGACCCATGACCCTCATCCCCTCAAATGAAGTTTCAGTGTCGTGTTGAAACGACAGGGACGGTGTGGAGTTTCCACGCAACTCTGGTTGGCATAAGTCCAAACAACGTCATCCCACTAAGTCGCCAAACGCGGACCCAACTAGAACCGGATTAGAGAAAAGCACCAACGGTGTTTGACCATTCTGCTGGACAGCAGAATGGATCTGGGTGTCGCGGGTTCGATCCCCGGCGGTCGCCCCATTTTCGGTTACGAAGGGGGAATCAGGTTCTTGGGGTCAGGTGTGAGGCGAAGGAGAATCCCCACGGACCTGAGTACGATTGGCATACGGGTTGGCATAAACGGTTGAAACACGCGAAGGGACGGGGTAGACGGGCTGTTGGATAAGCACACTTTTAGACGGCTTCGCACGACGATGCTTTTATGACGAAACTAAATTTCCTGAGCGTCTGTTGGGGGCTGCTCGTCCTCGTCTGGTTGGTTTCGACCTTCTCAGTCAAACCAACAAAGGAACGCCAACACTGGGGGGGGCAGCTGGCTACAATTGCCTATCTGACTCTGACATACTTGCTGCTAGCCGAAAAGATTCCTTGGCGTGGCATCAATGCGCGCATTTTGCCGGACGAATGGGCCCTCCGTCTTTTGGGCGATATAATTATATTCACAGGGCTTGTGATTTCGATCTGGGCGCGATTGTCGTTGGGAACCAATTGGAGCGTCACCGTGACCTTCCGTGAAGGGCACGAATTGATCCAGCGCGGGCCCTATCGGTTTGTGCGGCATCCGATATACACTGGTTTTTTAATGATGATTGCTGGCACACGTGGTGGAAACTGCGTAAGGAGGAAGCCTTGCTCATGAAACATCTTCCTGACGTGTACCAGCGTTATAAATCACACACCAAGGCTCTTGTGCCGTTTATATTCTAGGCTCATGCTTGCTCGATTACAGCCGTCTAACCAATCGCTGAAGCCAACGCGGGATGGCGTGGTCAGTTCTGCTTCGCGGTTCACGTCATTCAGCCCCTCGTGGCTGAGCTTTTGTCGTTAGGCAGAAGAAAGCGCATGAAACACGTTAGGCACACAATCGTCGGTTTTGACCAACACGGCAATCAGCTTGGGCCGGAAAAAGATATACCGGCGCCTGACAGTTTTCCGACTGCCGGTCTTGGGCAGGTCGAGAGTTACGTCTCGAGGCTGCTCCATTCAACCGCGCGTTTCACCTCTTTGATCATTGCAACGCCCGATGAACAGACTGCGGTCCTCCTTAGTTTTAGAGGCGGAGTTCCGGAAATCACTATTTGCGTCGATTGGCGTTTGCGACCGGAACTGGAGAGTGGCATCAGAAAGTTTTTTGCTGATCGCGGACATCTGACCGTTCATGATTATCTGGCTGGCAATGGCGACATACCCGATGCTACGCGTTGCTTGAGCTATCATCTCTCGCCAGAATCGCAGTTGATCACGGAGCTTACGAGAGACCTTCTCAAGAATATTTACGGTTTGCAGGACGAAGATGCTTTGAACTTCAGTTTTGAAGAGCACAAACCTGCCTAACCAAACCGCAGAGCCGACACCGGCTAGCGGCACGGGTCACTGTTGATTTCAGTGTCGTGCTGAAATGCCGGAGACGGTGAGGGTGTGGGAGTCTTCCACTCCACCTAACGCAGGTTGGCATACATTCAAACAACGTCCCCGGCGTTTTCACAGGCCACTAATCGGTTGAATCATGCGAAGGGACGGGGTAGACGCGATGCGGTATAACCACACTGTTGGGCTGAAGCTGATGAAATGGCTGTTACTCATCTTAGTCGCGGTGGAGACTGCTCTCCTCCTACTCAGCCGTTTTCTACCAGCGAGAGAGGTCGAGGTGCACGTTCACAAGACTCACGTCACTTATCACGGTCCAGACAAGCCATCGCGCGTGGAGATAGAATGAAGCCGAGAGTATGGCCCTTGCTCGCACTGAATACAGTGCTCATTGTAGTTGTAGCTCTATTGATGTGTTGGAAAGTCTAACCCGGAGAGTCGTGTGCTGGTTTGAGACGACGGCAACGGTCAGGAATCTCCACCCAACTCAGGTTGGCATAAGTCCCAACGACGCTCCCGCCGTTTTCACAACCTACTAATCGGTTGAACCACGCGAAGGGACGGGGTAGACGCACAGGTGGATAACTACCCTGTTAGGCGAGGAAGATCTTTGCCCCATGAAAATATATTGGACCCTATCGTCCGTTCCGGAGTTGGCGTCACTGCCCCGCAAAGAGAGAGGAGTTATTTGGCGAGCTTGTTACTACAGGACGTTCCGCCAGAAAAACGTCTGGTTTGGACTCATTGCAGGTGTGATCTGTGTCGGCCTAGGATCGTCCCTCGGTCGTGAGTTTGGCCATGGTTCAGTCGGAGAGACGGTCGGAGTGATGGTTGGTGCAGGCATCGGATGTTTCATCTTCTTCCAAGTTGCGATCCGCGCGGCATTGCCGGCCATCCGGATCGCGGTTAAACGAACAAATGGTAAAGTCACCTAACCAGCCGGTTGACTCGATGCCGTCCACTGGCACTCCGGCTGCGGGGAAACCTCGGGTTTCAACTCCGGTCGCTGGTCACCGTTGATTTCAGTGCCGTGTTGAGACGCCGGAGCCGGCGTGAAGTCTTCACCCTATCCAGTTTGGCATAAGTCCAAACAACCCCGTCCAACTCAGTCGCCAAACGCGGGCGCAACCAGACGCCCATTACAAGTTCGCACAAACGCCGTTAGAACTTATGTGGATCTGGGTGTCGCGGGTTCGTTCTGCTGGCCAGCAGAGCTCCTCGCAATGACAAACGGTACCACTCCACCGGAGCCGCCCGGCTTGCCCCTGGCCGGCCGTTCCCCCAAGCTGCCCTAACTGCGATGCAGCGTTTTCGGATTGTCACCTTCAATATTGCGCACGGCCGCGGGCTGTCGCCGTTCCAAGGACTGCACGGCCGGCGGCGTTTCGAGCGCAACCTCCGCAAAATCGCCCGTCTGTTCGACGAGCTCGAGCCCGACATTGTGGCCTTGCAGGAGATCGATGAAAACTCGCGCTGGAGCGGCAGCTTCGACCATCTCGATTACCTGAATGCGTTCGCCGATTTTCCCCATGCCGTGTTCGGCGTGAACAACCGCCGCGCCGGCGGCTATCACCTCAACTATGGCAACGCCATCCTGTCCCGCCATCGCATCGCCGCCTGGGAAAACATCAACTTCGGCACGCGCAAAGTCGGCGAAAAGGGCTTTCTTTTTGCCGAGATCGACGTCGGCGGCCGCCTGCTGCCCGTGGTCAATATCCACCTGCACTACCGCTCGCGGGTCCATCGCTTCCGGCAGATCGAGAAACTCATGGAGTACCTCAACGCCAAGCGCGAACACCGCCACGCGCACTGGGCGGTGCCGCCCATCCTCTGCGGCGATCTTAACAATCCTTCCCACCGGCTCGACGCCACCGCCTCGCTCTTCCGCTACTTTTCACTGCAGGGCCGCTACACGCTGCATCCACCGCAGGGGGTGCGCACATTCCCCTCGCCGTGGCCGCGCCGCTCCCTCGATTTCATCTTTCTGCCGCCGACCTGCCGCGCGCTCCACTGCCAGGTCGTGCGCTGCAATCTTTCCGACCACCGGCCCGTGCTGGTGGAGTTCACGCTGAAGTAAGGTGGATCTTCTCCGGCGCTCTGGCGCATGGGGTGATGGCGGGCGGCATCGCGGAGGCGCCCGCCACTTTGCACTCGACCTTCGACCCTCGACTTTCGACTTTTCCCCCGATGGACCGCATCGCCCAGGCCTTTGCCCGCGCCCGCGCCCAACACCGGGCCGCCTTTGTGGCTTATTTGTGCGCCGGCGATCCCGACTTCGACACTTCGCTCGCCGCCTGCCGCGCGGTGCTCGCAAGCGGCGTCGACCTCCTCGAGCTGGGCGTGCCGTTCTCCGATCCGCTGGCCGACGGCCTCACCAACCAGCTCGCCGCGCAGCGCGCCCTCGAGGCTGGCATGACGTCCGCCCGCGTCTTCGAACTGGTGCGCGCCCTGCGCGCCGGCCATCCGGACACGCCGATCGTCTTCTACACCTACTACAACCTTGTCTTCGCCAACGGCGTCGACGCCTATGTACACGCCGCCAAGGCCGCCGGCGTCGACGGCATGCTCACCCTCGATCTGCCGCCCGAGGAGGCCGGCGACATGCTTGCCGCCAGCCGGGCACACGACCTCAAGACTGTCTTCATCGTGGCGCCGACCACCTCCGACCGCCGTCTCCCGAAGATCACCGCCGCGGCGACCGGCTTCGTCTACTATGTTTCGCGCGAAGGCGTCACCGGCATGCGTGACGAGATGGCCGTCGGCATTCCCGAGGCCGTTGCGCGCATCAAGGCGCACACGGCACTGCCCGTGGTCGTGGGCTTCGGCCTTTCGCGCCGCGACCAGGTCAGCCAGGTGGCGCGCTGGGCCGACGGTGTCGTGGTTGGCAGCGCGCTGGTCAACTGCATCAAGGAAAACCTCGGCGACACCGGGCGCATCGTCACGCGCCTGCGCGCGGTCGCGGCCGATCTCGCCGCCGGCACGGCGCGCAGCTGACGTTCAGATGACCTTCGGCCGCGGCAGTTCCAGCGCGGCGATGGCGGCCATGATGCGTTCTGAGGCATGCTGGTACCGCTCCTTGCCGTCCGCCAGGTTGTCGTAATCACCGGGTAGCAGCGGCCGGCCAAACACCACCGAGACCGGCGTGCCGAGCCGCAGCGGTCCGTGGCGGCCGAAGGCCTCGAACGAGCCGAAAATGCGCGCCGGCACCACCGGTACACCCGTGCGGCAGGCCAGCAGTCCCACGCCGGCCTTGGGCCGCTGCAATTGGCCCGTCGGCGTGCGCGTGCCCTCTGGAAACAGGATGATTCCCTTGTCCTCCCGGAGGGCATGCAAGACACGCCGAATGGCGCTGACGTCCGAGCCGGAGTCCCGGTCCACGGGAATAACCCCGACGGCATCCAGCCACCAGTTCACGACGCCGCCCTTCCAGAGCGTCTTGCGGGCAAAGGCACACATCTGCCGCGGTACGTGGCAGCCGATGATCGGCGGATCGAGCGCGCTGGCATGATTGGCGGCAATGATGCAGCCTCCCTGGCAGGGGATGTTCTCGACGCCGGACACCTCCCCGGGGAAGTGGATGTAGTAAATCGTTTCCACGGCATAGTGGCAGATGTCGTAAAGGGCGTCCATCCTGACCTTGGGGAAGCTCATGGTGCGGCGAGACGGGCGGCGATGGGCGCGGCCATGGACGCGACGACCTCCTCCAGCGTGAGGCGCGTGCTGTCGATGGCGACGGCGTCGGGCGGGCAGGTGAGGGGCGAAGTCTTGCGCGACGAGTCCAGCCGGTCGCGCTCGTGAATGGTGTCCTGCTGGCCCTGCGCCACGCGGCGGCGGACGCGTTCGGACGGATCGGCGCGCAGGTAGAAGCGGAAGTCCGCGTTGGGAAAGATCACCGAGCCGATGTCGCGCCCCTCCATCACGAGCCCGCGGAACCCGTGGCGGTGCGCCACGCCGACCTGGCTGCGCTGGTAGGGGAGGAGCCACTGCCGCAGCTCGGGTATCGCGGAGAAGAGCGACACATTTTCGTTCACGGCCTTGCTGCGGATTTCCTCGCCCGCCACGCGTCCGTCGATCTCCATCTCGGCGCGGCGGCCGGTGACGCGGGTGCCGAGCTTCAGCGCGGCGAGCGCCGCGCATACCGCCGGCAGATCGGCGTGGCTCACGCCGCGGCCGAGCAGCTCGGCCGTCACCGCCCGGTAGAACGAGCCGGTGTCGACGTGCAGCAGACGAAACCGTTCGCTGAGCGCGCACGCCGTGGACGATTTGCCCGAGGCGGCGCCGCCGTCGATGGCGACAATGATGAAGTCCTTTGGGCTCACGGGAGGGAATGCGAGTTTTCCCAGACTTGCCCGAGAATCTCAAAGAAATTTGGGAAGGTCTTGGCGCAGCAGCCGGGGTTGCGGATGCGGAGCCACGGCCGGCCGTTGCCGCGGAGGTTATGGCAGCCGAGGATGGCGAAGCTCATCGCAAAACGATGGTCGCCATAGGTCTCGATATCGACGTCCGGGGTGAGCGGGCGCGGGGTGACGGCAAGCGCGTCCTCCGTCTCGACCACCTCCTGGCCGAGCCGGCGCAATTCGCGCGCCGCTCCCGCCACCCGGTCGGTCTCCTGCCGGCGCGTGTGGGCGATGCCGGTGATGCGCGTCGGGCCGGCGAGCAGCGGCGCCAGCGCGGCGAGGGTGAGAAAGGTGTCGGAGAATTCACTAAAGTTTTGATCGACGCCCCGGGGTGCCGTGCCGCGATCGAATGCCGCCACCAGCCCGCCGTCGATGCTCTCGATCGACAGTCCGGCGGCGTGCAGGACGGGAATAAACCGCGTATCCCCCTGCAGGCCGGCACCCGGACCGCGCAGGCCGGGCAGCACGAGCCTTCCGCCACTGACGAGGGGCAGGGAGAGGAAGTAGCTGGCGGCGGTCGCGTCGGGTTCAATGGCGTAAGTTCCCGCGGGCAGATGGTAGGCGGTTCCCTGGTCGATCCGGAAAACCGTTTCACCCACCCGGGTGATCGGATTCTGGTGAAAATGGTCCATCAGCCGGGCGGTCATCTCGACAAACGGCCAGCGCACGCGACCGGCCAGCGTCACTTCCAGCGGCGCCTGGGCGAACGGAGCGACCATGAGCAGGGCGGAGAGCATCTGGCTGCTCTCGCTGGCATCGATGCGCACGGCGCCGCCCCGCAGACCGCGCGCATCGATTTCGATCGGGAGGAAACCCTCCTGGCTGAGGCAGCGGATATCGGCGCCGAGGGAGCGCAGGGCCTCGAGCAGGCCGCGCATCGGGCGCTTGCGCATCGGCGGCACGCCGTCGATCCGGTAGACGCCGCGCGGCGCCGCGGCGCACAGCGCAGTCAGGAAGCGCGCGACGGTGCCGGCGTTGCCGACGAAAAGTTTCGCCGATGGCGCCGGAATCTTTCCCCCCTGCCCGGTGACGCGGATGGCATGAGCGTCATCGACCAGCGCCACGTGAAAGCCCAGCATCTGCAGTGCCGTGACCATCAGCGCCGTGTCCTCGCTGAAAAGCGCGCGGGTGAGGGTGACCGGTCCGTCGCACAGCGCGGCGAGCAGCAGGGCCCGGTTGGTCAGACTTTTTGATCCGGGCAGTGACACCTCCCCGCGTACCGGGCGCGTGAAGGGGGTGATGGGTAGAAGTGCCGGCAAGCTGCTCATGGTTGGTCGAGGGTCGCTTCGGGGGTCATTGCTGCGGGTCGCCGGCCATTACCGGATAAGCGGTAAGCAGTCACCAATCACAAATGCTCACGGCAGCGGTCGGAATTGATCCCGGTACGCCTTGCCCTTTTCGAGGCGGGCGCGGATTTCGACGAAGTCGCGGTTGGCCAGCGCGGTTTGGAAGGTGTGCAATTCGTCCTGGAACTGCCGCAGCGCCCGCAGCACCTCCTCGCGGTTTTGCTGGAGGATTTCGACCCACATGGTCGGGTCGCCCGCGCCGATGCGGGTGGTATCACGCAGGCCGCCGCCGGCGAAGTTGCGCCACGCCGGGTTCTTCTGGGCGAGAAAATGGCACAGGTTCGTGGCGACGACCTGCGGCAGATGACTGATGTGGGCGACGATCTCGTCATGCGCGTCAGGATCGAGCGTCGTCACCTCCGCGCCGAGTTCGTGCCAGAAGCGCACCACGGCGTCGAGGGCGCCCGCGTCGGTCTCGCGCCGGGGCGTGACGAAGCAGGTGCGCTGCTCAAAAAGGGTTTCGGTGGCGTGCTCCCAGCCGGTTTTTTCCGAACCGGCCATGGGGTGCGCGCCCACAAAGTGGACTCCCGGCGGCATCGCCGCATGGCAGAGGCGCGTGATTTCGCCCTTCACGCTGCCCACGTCGGTGACGAGCGCGCCCGCGCCGAGACACGGGCCGACCGTCTGCGCCAGCGTGATGATCTTGTCGACCGGCGCCGCGAGCACGACGAGGCCCGCGCCGCGCACCGCCTCCTCCGGTGTGTCCCGCACCTCGTCACACCAGGACTGGGTGCGCAGCCGCACGCGGTTCTCAGACCGGCGCGACCAGAGCACGATGCGGCGCGTAAGAGCACGATGGCGCGCGGCTTTGGCCACCGAGCCGCCGAGCAAACCAGGAGCCAGGATGGTGAGTTGCTCGAACACGCCTTCCACAAAAGCCCCGGCCCCGGGATTGTCGAGCCCGTCGCGGGCCGCCCGGCGGCGGGCGGCGCAAGCCAATATTGCATTGTCATGTCGCGGCCGGTGTAGTCGTATAAATTTATGAACGGAGATCCGGCGGAAAAATCCAAAGCCCGACGGGTGATGATACTCCTCTATGCCTTGATGGCGGTGGGCATTCTCCTCCCGTTTGTGCTCCTGTGGTTCAAACGATGACACCCTGGCGGTCTTCGCTCCGAACATGAACAAAACCCTGCTGCCCATCCGCCTGGTATTCATCGTGCTCTGCGCCGCCGGGGGCTGGCTGGTGTGCTACACGATCCAGGAGTGGGATGATTACCGTTTGCGCGCCACCATCATCGGCCTGCTCATCGGCGTGCTGGTGGTCCTGGTGGACATCATGCTGAAGGGGTTTTCATTGCGGGGGCTTTCGGCGATTACCTTTGGCCTGGCGGTGGGGGCGGTGGTTGCGTTCATCATTTCCAGTTCGCCCCTCTTCGAGTACGGCGACCCGCAGGCGGTGTATCTTTTCCGGCTGGCGCTGTTCCTGATCTGCTCCTACCTCGGCGCAGTCATCGCGTTGCGGGGCAAGGACGAATTCAATCTGGTCATTCCCTACGTGCGTTTTGTGCCCCACGATGTGGACGTCCCGCTGGTCGTGGTCGATACGAGCGCCCTCATTGACGGGCGCGTGGCCAAGGTTTGTGAGGCAGGCTTCATCAACGCGGCGCTGGTCATCCCCCGCTTTGTGCTGACGGAGCTGCAGCACGTGGCCGATTCGGCGGATCCGCTGCGGCAGGCGCGTGGCCGGCGCGGCTTGGAAGTGCTCAACGACCTGCGCCGGATCAAGAACCTCGACCTGCGCATTCACGAGAGCGAGGTCAGCAAGCGGCAGGACGTGGACGCCAAGCTCGTCTTCCTCGCGCAATCGATGCGCGCCAAGCTGCTCACCACCGACTACAACCTGGCGAAGATGGCCGAATTCCACGGCGTGCCGTGGCTTAATCTCAACCACCTGGCGGCGGCACTGCGGCAGGAACTCAGCGTCGGCGACACCATCGAGGTCAACCTGATCAAGCTCGGCAAGGAGGAGGGGCAGGCCGTGGGTTTCTTTGATGACGGCTCGATGGTGGTCGTCAACGCCGCGCGCTCCTATGTGGGCCGGCGCGTGACGGCCGAGATCACCAGCGTGCTGCCCTCGGCCGGCGGCAAGATGGTTTTCGCCCGTTTCGTGGGCGAGGCGTCCTAGCGCCTGGCCGGCCGGCTGGTGCCGGCGGCGATGCCCAAAGAAAAACCGCACGCCGAGGCATGCGGTTCGTGGTAAACTGAAGCCAATGGGCGGTGCTGGGAATCAGGGCAAAGACGCCCGGCTTATTTGGCGCGCGTGGCCGTCCATTCCCGCTTCATGACCTGGCCGTCGCGGCCGGCTCCCTCGGAGGAGCCTGTGAGAGTGTCGCCGTCGAGTTTGCCCTGATACTTGGTTTCGAACTTGTTGCCGTTGAACTCGCGCACGACGGAAAACGCAATCTGGTCGTCCTTGAACGAAGCGTCGCTGATGGGAGTATCGCCCCGGAAGCCGCTCATGCTGCCGGTAAGCTGGCCATCCTTAAGCTCGAGCTTGAGCGTGACTTCCCTGGGCTGACCGTCACGGCCCGTCACGGACCATTTCCAAGTGCCGGTGGGATCCCCGGCAAAGGCGAGAACGCTGGTGAGGCAAACGGCGGCAAAGGCCGTGGCAATCAATCGGAATAATTTCATGACTGGGAGAGGTTGATTGTAATGCTGGAGATGGAATGACGCCGGGGAGGCTGGCAGGGTTTCCGGCCCTGCTTCACAGTGCGGCCCAATGCGCTCGTCATCACGCGATTGGCTCCGCTCGGGCCATCACGCACCGACCTGCGCTCCCCGGCGCCTCGACGCAGGTCGCCGTTAAGGCGTGTTTTCAAACTGTCCTGTACAGCGAAGTTGGGAGGCTGGCAGGCGTAGCGCAGCGCTTCAGCCTGCGCTGGGGGGATAAGCGCGGGTTAAAACACCGCGCTACGTGCCGCTGCAGTTAGAAGTTCATTCAGGAGGCTGTTTGCGGTTTAAAGATACACTCTGATTATCGGCCTAAGAAAGCACCACCTGCTGCGTTATCCAGGATATGAAAGCTTCGGTTCCATTGCTCATCGGTGCTGTGGCCTCGGCTTCGCTGATCACGAGCCTCCTTCTGGGTTTCAACGGACATCCGCAGAGGGTGAAATCTATCCCTGATGACACCATTCGGATTGACATGCCTCCCCTTTCGCCGGAGCCGCCTGAGACCGAGAAGACGGAAGATCTGCCTCCAGAGGAGGACGTTGCTGTCCATGTGACCAAGGCTCCTCCCTCTCTGCCAGACGTTCCCATCATCATTAGGGACACCGGCGGCTTTGTGCAACCGATCGCCCCGCCCCTGCCGCCCGGCATCGAGCCCGTCAAGGGTATGGTGACCATTCCGCCTGGCCGCTCGGCTGGCTTCGGACATAATCTCGGCCAAGTTTTCGACATTTCCCAAGTCAACCAGATTCCCGTGGCACGCATCCAGCAAGAGCCGACTTACCCCTATGAAATGAGCCGGAACGGCATCAGGGGCGAGGTCAACGTCGGTTTTATTGTGGATGTCAATGGTGACGTGCGCGACGCCTACGTCGTGAATTCGACCCATCGTGAGTTCGAAGTGCCGGCCGTGCAGGCCGTCAGCAAATGGAAGTTCCGCCCGGGGCGAAGAAACGGCCATGCGGTCAACACCCGCATGTCGGTGCCTATCGCTTTTAGTGTTAGGGAATGAGTCATGCGGGCGGGCCGGTGGGCCTTGGTCAGGCTGGCTAGGTTCCCGATGGATGCTGACACGGAACGTGCCCGCAACGAGGGGCTTGCCCGGGTAGACGCAGGCGGGAAGGCGTGTCAACGTCTCCGCCCCGGTGCATGGAGTCATTGGTGGAGCACTCGTGCGAATAGCACAAACCGTGACCCGCTAAACAATTTCTGCGAACGGAGATCTCGGGTGCTAAACTCCCGCTTCGCGGCGCTGCTAGACAAGACCGGTGTGGAATTCACCACATCCGGTAGATGCGACGCTTCCCCGCTGTTTAGCAGTCCTCCTCTGGGAGTGAGTTTTGAGCCGGAAACTGCGTCGTCCTAGCGCGTACGGCAGCGAACCCGAGCATGGTCCGGTAGTTATTCAGAAAGGGCGAAGCTCCACCAGCCAGACATCATTCTCGCGCATATCGAAGCGACGGGAGAAAGGGGCCCCGGCTCGCATCTCGACTCTTTCGTCGAGGCAGGGTGCTCCGGAACAAGCTTGGCGCAGCATCTCGACCTGGGCCCGCGTGAGCTGCGAAGGCGAACCAAGATCGCGCCAGGCGGTCTGTAGGTCGTTCGCCCGATATCCGACCTTGTAGGCGAGCAAACGGTAGGTTCCCTCGGCCAAACCGGAGAGCATCAGCTCGGCAAACCCCATCGGTTTGGAGGGGTGGTCCGCCCGGTAATACTCCTGGTCAATGACCGAGGGGCCGGGGTGGGTGATGGTGAAGTCCCAGAACAACGCCTGTACCGCGCCGGTCTTGTCACGGCAGACAAATGCGGCGGGATCGGAACAACTCAGCTCAAGGTCCCCGAGTTGGTTGAGGAACTTGAAGGCAAAACAGGATGGCTTCGGCAGATCCTGGTAGCTGAGCAGCCCGAATCCCCCATGGAGCGGCGTCGTGCGAGGGCCGGCCTCCTCAAAGATGTCGGTGAAGGTCCAATAGGACATCGACGTGGCGGAGTCGCCAACGTTGCGGATCTTATCCAGGATGAAAGCCGCGCTGTGATAGCTGTCGTGGATCGGATCGAAGGGGGTGTAAGAGCTGCTCCACTCGGTGTAATGCAGTTCCGCCTTGGCAAAGGCCGAATGATTCATCTTGGCCCGGACGCTCTTCACCTCGCCCGTGATGGCATTGCGATCGGGAGAGAACACGGTGCCCGCGTTGCCATTCTCATCGAGATAGCCGCTCATGGTCGCGTAGCTGTGCGTGCTCACGAAATCCAAGGGCAACCCCTTCGCGGCACAATAGGCCAGGGTTTCGTCGATCCACCCACTGCCCGCGGTGGCGGGACCGCCCACGCGATACGCCGCGTCCACCGATTTCACCGCACGCGCGGTGGTTTCATAGAGCTTGAAGTATTCGGCCCTGGCGATGGGGACGAACTCTGCTTCGCTCTTGCCCCCGGTCGTCCCCATCCAGAAGCCGGTGAGATTGGGTTCGTTCCAGACCTCAAAGTACCAGGTGCGCACCTCCGGCGCTCCGTAACGCTCGGTCACATGGCGGACGAAGGCGGTGATAAACGCCCCCCATCTGGCATAATCCTTGGGCGGAGTGACATTTGCCTTGTACCAAAAGATGGTCTGCGGGCCGCTGGCGAGGGCGCTCGGCATGAAGCTGAGCTCCACGAACGGTTTCATGCCGATGCTCTCAAGGTAATCGAACAGTTCATCGATATACTGCCAATTGTAGATGGGGTGGCCTTGCCTGTCCTCTTGGTAGGCACCC
The DNA here is from genome assembly GCA_049513315.1 of Opitutaceae bacterium. Classification (GTDB taxonomy): domain Bacteria; phylum Verrucomicrobiota; class Verrucomicrobiia; order Opitutales; family Opitutaceae; genus Fen-1467. Next base: position 8,262 of record JBEKWG010000032.1, on the reverse strand, counting down.
ATGTCATCGCAAAAGAGGCCGTGGAAACGGATATAGCGGAACCCGCATTCGGCGTGTGCTTGGCGGAGCTGCCGCTGCCAATCCGCCCGCAATCCCTCGTTGGCGCGCCCGGCCCCCACGCAAAAGTTGTACATGCGGCTCATCGGGCCCCGGACTTTGGAGACGTCCGCGTCAATGACACGCATCGGAGGCGCCGGCTGGGCCAGAAGCCCCAACGGGTACAGATACAACAAGGGGAGAAGGAATCTCGTCCGCACGTGAAAAGGAGCGAGAGGCAATTGGAGCCTATGGGGCAAGCATGTCGAGGACGGATTTGCTGAACCAGGTCAGATGGCCAACGGCCCGGCGGGATAGCCCACAGAACGTGGAGGTTCAGGTGTTGCCGGGGACCCTGAGCGACTTTGCGCCTCCAACGTTCGGCCAGCTTGGCGTGACGGTCCAGGATTTGGCGCGGTGCTAAACACACTATTCAGCAGAAGGGGCTTGGGTCCCTCGGCTGGCACCAGTCGCTAAGCAGCTCGGTCGCCTAACCGTTTAGCCCTTAGCCACTAGGGGCGGCCGTTCGAGTCCTATTTTATTTGGTGGAGCAGACCGGACTCAAACCGGCGACCTCCTCGTTGCGAACGAGGCGCTCTATCAACTGAGCTACTGCCCCGGCCAAGAAGGGCCGCATTTAGGGCGATGCGTCATGGCGAGTAAATCTCTTTTTTCGCAGTATGCCGCCTTATCTCCGTCACCGCGATATTTCCCGGCTGTCAAGTTGGTCTCCAATTTGCTATTGCCAGACCTTCCGGCGATTCAAGCATCGCCCGGATAGCTCGGAACAATCATATCAAATAGAAAACCAAGGTTAACCAATGAAGAAAACCACAACCAAGAACACCAAGGTCGCCAAAGCCGCGCCCGCCGCCAAGCCGGCTCGCAAGGCGCCCGCCAAGAAGCCCGCGGTCAAGACCACGCGCACCATCATTACGGCCCAGATCGACGTAGGTTTCGGCAATGCGCTCTATGTCCGCGGCGAGGGCCCCGGCCTGAGCTGGGACAAAGGCATCGTCATGGATTGCATCGCCGATGATCAGTGGATCATCACCATCAGCGATGCCACCGTGCCCGTCGTCTGCAAATTCCTGCTGAATGACATCACCTGGTGCGTCGGCAACGACTACATCGTCGAACCTGGTGGCAGCGCCACCTTTGTGCCCGTCTTCTGACGGGCCGGGCACCCGCCGTGCCTTCGGGCGCGGCGGGCTTTAATCCGGGTTGATCGCCAGCAGGCGATCCCGGAGGCTCGCCCCGGTCATGGTCGGGGCGCGGAGCTCGGCCGCCGATACGTGGGTACAGACCAGTTGCACGCGGGAAAAGGGTCTGGGCAGGTAAAAGCCATCCCAGCTCTTGAGCCGCCATGCCGAGGTGAAACGCCCGCCGATCAGCAGTGCGGGCGTTCCCGCCCGTCGGGCCACGACGAACGCGCCGGCCTTGAAGTCATACCTCGGACCGGTCGGGCCGTCGGGGGTAATGCCGATGTCGTAACCCGCACGCAGTTTGGCGATCAGCGCCATCACGGCTTCACGTCCCAGCTTATGGCTGGAGCCACGCACGGTGCGCATGCCCACCATGGAGAAGAAAGCATCGAGCCAGGCGCCATCCTGGCTGGCGCTGACCAGGGAGTAAACGGGCCGGCCCTGCCGGAAACGACGGACGATTTCCGCCGCCAGGAACAGCCGGTTGTGCCAGAGGATGATGGCGACCGGCTCGTCGCGCTTGGTGATATTGCGCAGGTCATCGGGCGTTACCTCGAAGCGCAGGGTTCGGCCCCAGAGGCGCACCAGCAGACCCAACGGCCAGATCACGAGCCGGCGCCAGCCCGCGATGTCGTGGATCCGATCGGGGCCGGGATCAGGGTTGTCAGCGGTGGTGCTCAAGGCATCCCTCTTGTCGCGCAAAGGCGCGGGCGCGCCAAGCCAATCCTGCGCCTGCCTCGCGCCTGCGCAAACCCGATGCATGGCGCGGTGGGCGGGACTCGAACCCGCGACCTACGGTTTAGAAAACCGTTGCTCTGTCCGGCTGAGCTACCACCGCGTTATTCTACCACAATGACTTAAGTGATATAAAGGCAGGGGTTACTTTATGCTTGTAACCCGTTTTTGTCACCCTAGATTTTTGGCGTGCCCAAAACCAGTTCGAATGAGTCAGAACCGACGCTTGAATCACCGTTCCAAAAGGTCGCGGAGTGCCTTTACCGTCACACGTCATCACTGGTTTACTATGCTTTGGTGAAAAGGGCGGGCAAGCAGTATCGCCGCTCCCTGCGCACCATTGACCGGAAGCTGGCCGAGCGCCAGTTGGCCGAATTTCGCCAGAAGGTGGGCCGCCTCGAACAGAAGAAGAGCCTCGGGAAGGTGACCTTCGAAGAGGCGGCTAAAGCGTGGTTTCAAAGCATCAAGGGCAACCTCAAGCTGAGGTCCGCCGAGCGCCGGGAAACCAGCATCCGCCAGCTTTCCGCCACCTTCGGCAAGCTCCCCGTCCGCAATATAACGACGAAGAATTGCGACGAATGGTCGGCGAGGCGTGGTGCGGGAATATCGGCGTCGACTTACAACAATGAAATGGAAACCCTACGCGCTATTCTGGAGTATGCTGTGCGCGAAGGGATCATCTTGGACAATCCGGCCCGCGTGCTGAAACGGCGCAAGCTGGGTAAGCCGCAGATCCTCATCCCTTCCAAGGCGCAATTCCGCCCGCTTGTCGAAGATATGCGCCACCAGGACAGCCGAAGCGGCCCCGCCGCCGATCTGGTGGAGCTTCTCGCCTATTCTGGAATGCGACTGGCCGAGGCTACTTCGATTCGATGGCGAGACGTGTACTTTGAGCGGCAGCAATTCGTCGTCACCGGTGGTGAGGCCGGTACAAAGAACCATGAAGTGCGGACGGTTCCGCTGTTCCCCGCACTGCAGCAATTCTTGGAACGACTGAAGGCCCAAGTGCCAGCCGAGCCAGGGAACAAGATAGCCAAAATCGAAAGCGCCAAGCGGTCGATGGCCAGCGCCTGTCAACGCCTCGGGCTCCCCCATTTCACCCATCACTCGCTGCGTCACTATTTTGTCAGCAACGCCATCGAGGCCGGTGTTGACTTCAAAGTGATCGCGGGCTGGGTTGGTCACAAGGATGGCGGGTTGCTGGTGGCTAAAACCTATGGTCACCTACGCGACACGCACTCTTTCGAAATGGCAAAACGCATGACTTTTTCAGCCCATGGCGCGCAAACTGACTGATGCGGAGAGGAAGAAAAGACGGATGGAAGCAGTGCTGGCGTTCGTTCTTGGGCGCATCCCGACATTTGGTGCTGAATATGCGTGGGCAACGGATGGAAAGGCACTGCCTAAGAATCAAACACGACCGCCGGAATGGGTCCGTCAGGCGATTCTCCGGGTCAATCAGACTTCGTTCGCGCCAATCTATAGCCGCGATCCGAAGAAGCCGGGAAACGCGAGCTACGGGAATTTTTTGCAGTTGATGGGCATGTTTAGCTCAGAGATGGGTTCTTTTGTCGACCTACCTGAGCCGCTCAAAACTGCGGGGACTGAAGACAAGGAATTCGCACCGTACCTGGATCGAATCGTCAAGGGCGTGCAAAAGAGTATGGAGCCGGCATTGAAGCGAAGTGCCCGGGCAGTAAAAAGGGTGCAGAAGAAGCTGGTGCCAGCGGGAACGAAGCAGCTTCAGGAGAATGCTGCCAACTATCAAAAAGGAACTACTGCGCTGCTGACTGCTGACAGAGAGTTCACGAAAGGGAGAAGCGCCACCGCCCAGCTTTACGTACTTCTCTGGTACTTCTGGCCGCACCTGAGATTCGCGGGCACGACAAAAGAAATGTTCAACAGCCTAGGTGAATACACGGACCTGAAGTTTACGCCGAAGCTGGTGGAGAAGATTTGCACGGAGCTCGGCGTGTTCAAGGGGCGCGTTGGCAGGCCGCGTGCCAACAAATTCCTACAGCCGGCAAGGGGCGTGTAGGTTTATTCGTTGCCCGTGAGCTGATATTCTGGCGGCAAGATGCCTCCAGAAATCATCAGCAATCAAAAGCCCAAGCTGGCGCTCTCCCGAGGGGAGGCCGCGCAGGTCCTGGGCGTGAGTATCATCACCGTTGACCGGCTGACCAAGCGCGGTCTTCTGCGCCCTTCGCGGGCCACTCGTCGGCCGCTCTACCCTGTTTGGGAGATCGAGCGGTTTCTCAGGGACACCTCCAGCCTGATCACGCCATGAGCAAACCCTTGTTCACGGTGCGGGTGGAAGTGGTGCACAGGGTCGAGGCCGAAAATGGGACGAAAGTTTGTCGCAGGCCGAGACCGGGTGCGCCACGTCGTCGGAATTCCGAGCCCAGACTTATCGGCGAAATCCTCGCCGAGATGTTTGGGCGGTACAAGGTGCGCCTGAAGGTCACGCGAAGTAAGGCACTGCACAAGCACCCAGGACGGCGAGCGGGAGGCCGCATGGCTGCGGCAGCAGCCGGCGGCCCCCGCCGCCGTGGGGTGTAAGTAGCACCCCACTTAACGGAACAAAATCGTTCCACCCATCCCGTCATGGTCGATACGGTCCGGGTCGATTACTTCGCGCAATGGCGACTGCATCCACCGCCAGGATGGATGGTGAACGAATCGCAGCGGACGGTCACGGCAAGTGAGGGAGAGGTAATCCCAAAGCTCGGGCGGATGATGACTCACGAGGAAAGCGGGCTACGGATTGGCGGTGATCGAGAATACACGAGATGGATGGAGGTGTCTCTTCCCAGGATTCTGATGGGCAACAACGGCCTGATGATCCGCACCCAGGAGCAGTTAGACCAAGCAATCAACAAGGCGCTGGAAACGGCGCTTTCGGTTGCTGAACCAATGTTTGGGATCAGTTCACGCTTTACACGGCTCGACTTGGTAGGCCAATTCCTCATCGAGCCGGCGGACATGATCGCGGCACACAAGGAGACGTGCCATCCACGCATACGGGGTGGAAAATCCCATTACGAGGGGGAGTCGTTGCACTTCGTCGGGAAAGAGCGTCACTGCCGTATCTACGACAAAATGAAGGAATCGGAGCACAGGCCGGGGCATGTCACACGCGTTGAATGGCAGTTGAGGAGTAACGCGATATGCCGGGATTTCGACCGTGACCAGATTACGCTCCGTACTCTGACGATTGAGGACTGCTACGGTGTGTATCGCCGGCTGTGCTCGGAGTTCGTGCCAGCGTCTCTCCCAGTGGATTCCACGCTTTACGACATTTTGGCGGTTGCCGCCCGCGAGGGCACGAAGCTGCAAGGGGTCGCGGTCTTCGACTTTTGGGGCCGAGGAAAGCACCCAAAGACGGTTCGCCGTGTGCGGCGCGAAGTGGCGAAGCGGCGGATTGAGACGTTCAAAATCGATTGGCACGGGCTCCTGCCCGAGGAGTTCAGCGATTTCCCGATGGTGGATTACCACGAGCCGAACCCGTTTTAGGTGAGCGGTCTTTTCCTTGTTATCTATGGTCAATAACTGTCCTGCCGCCAGCCCTACCGATTCGTCTCACTACCCAGCGCCGCAACTGGGCAAAACCATCGAAAGGTTTCCCTCTGTGTGGCGAGACGGCTGCTTGCCGTCTTGGCGAATCCGGTAGCGTCCCGGCCAAACCTTTTCGATCAACTCGATCTTGATTGTCCGACTGGTGGCATGATCCTTGATCGAGATTCGAAAACGTGGTTACAGCCTTGGCATGGTCAAAAAAATCTGCCCCCCGATTTTCACAACCTATTAATTGGTTGCTCCATGTGAATGAAGGGCGTACACGCTCGGCCATATAATCACCTGTTAGCCAAGGCATGAAGATGTGCTGCCAAAATTGCGGGACTGAACGGCGCCCGATTTACAGAAATCAGCTGTGCGGGCGGTGCTCTTCAGCTGCGCGCAAATTGGCAACGATTGAAGCGTGGGTTTTGAGTAAGCCTAAATCGCTCAAAGGGTATCCTTCGGGCTCTCTTTGGCGGCGTCAGGAGTATTTCTCCATCTTCCGAAAAGGGGCAATGTCACAGGCCCGCGCACGGCTGGAAGATATAAAGTCGGGCGAAGAGTTGTGGAAGTCAGGCACATCAGGGATTATCATCGAGCGCCTTTTGTGTCGCCTCGCAGCGAAATGCGGATGCCGGTATTGGGTACACGACGGCGCTGCAACTCGCGTAGATCATGGTTTCGGATTCGAAGAGAAGCGGGAGTTATTTCGCCTCCTTTACGAAATCGAAGAAAAGATTCCGTGGAGAGGAATAGACATAAGGCGAATCCTGACCGACTACGAGCGATCACTTGAAAGGAAGGCTAACAAGCCGGCGCTGCAGGTCTTTGACGTTCGGCAAGACAGGGAATCTAAATGAAAGGAAGACAAAACGTACCGACACTTATCTACGTGGCGTGCGTTCTCCTGGCTATGGTCTTTTGGCTTGTGTTGATCAGTTCAAAAATGGTCGGCTTTGCCAAGACCCTCTATGTCCTTTTCCTGCCGCTCACTGGCACCCCTTACATTCTCTGGGTTGTGCACAAAGAAGGACAGGAACCAGAAGGATATTTCAAAGACACATACGCCGGCCACGCTGGATTGATGTGGGTCGTTCGTGTTTTCATGATGGTCGTCGTTTCCGTTTTGAGTTCGATTGCAGCCATCATGATACTCGGTGCTTTTAGACTTGTTTTCCGTTTATTCAAGTAGAGGACGCCGAACAAGGCGCTCCAGGCAAGAGCCGCCGCGCCGGGCAGTTGACCGATTATGGAGACTCGAACATCATCATTGCAGGCCACGTCCCGCTCCCGCGGCTGTGCCTGAGCTGGACGTTGGGAAAAGTAAGATCATGACTGACCAGCAAGAGCGATTGTTCAATACGTATGGGTGCGGCTGTCGCTGCCTCATCAAGTTGTCGGAGCTGCACGGTCGACCCATCACTAAAGCCGCTTTTCTCGCGAGGTTCTTGCCGAAGTATGGGAAACTCTGGGGCGAGCAAATAGGTGGAACCATCACGTCGACTTTGATTGATATCGCTCGCGAATTGGAGATTTGCACGCACGCCGACACCAGAACGGACCTGAGCAAAATCAGAGAGATCGCCAGCAAGGACTGTTCAGGAATCATTGTGACTACCGACCGCGAAGTCTCCGAAGACGGCACTACCCACCCGCTTTTCCATTGTCGGTTGTTTCGCGGATTTCGTGAAGATAGCCAATGGGCGTTGTGGGAACCCTACCAGAACGGCGAAGAGAGAGATGCCGTCTGTTATCCCGACGAATATTTTCGGCTGTGCCTCGCGCATTTTCTCGTGTTTCACAAGGTCGTGCCCGCAGCAGCATCGGCATAGCCAAGCGAGAAGGATGAGGCCCAATCTGCCGAAAACGGGCCGTACCACTACGCCGGTTCCGCTGCGCTTCACCGGTGATGGTGAGTGCGGGTGTTGGAAAAATGTAACCCATCTTTGTAACCCGGTGCCGAAATTCGGGCTGTTTGGCGACAGGCGGGGATAGTGTTCGAAATGCGGAAGCAGCTGGAGAAGCCCTACTTGATACTTGCGGACAGCCGAGGCCATTCCGAGAAAGTGAGCCTTTTCAAATTAGAAAACCGTTGCTCTGTCCGGCTGAGCTACCACCGCTTGAAAGCTGTGGCTGACGGGATAACCGTGCCTCCCCGCATCGACAAGGGAAAATCCCATGCCACCCCGCTTCGTCAACGTCACCTGCCCGTCGTGCTTTCAAAGCTTTGAAGTCGTGGCTCCACCGCTGGAGGAACTGCCGGCGGAGCTCGATTATGACTGCGAAATCTGCTGCCGCCCGATGGTGATATTCATCGACGGCGACGGAGACGAAACCCAGGCGGAGGCGCGCGGCATCAACGAATAACGCCGGCCGTGAACCGCCGGTGGGCGCGGCACAAACCGCACTTGACTTGCCTACCTCGCGTTCTACGTTCGCCCTCCTTCCCGGCACGGGGTGGTAGCTCAGCTGGTTAGAGCGTCTGCCTGTCACGCAGAAGGTCGCGAGTTCGAGTCTCGTCCATCCCGCCATCCTGCGCTCCGCTGGAGCTTCGGATGGCATGCCCCAAGGCCTTCGCCCGCTGGGATTGGGGTCTACACCAAAGATTGGGGTCTACACCAAAGATTGGGGAGGGGGCACGGTTGAGGGTTGGGTTGGTGAGTGGAGGGTTAGCCGCACTGGGCGATGACGCGGAGGCGGTAGTTCTGGAAGGAGCGGAAGCCGTAGG
>JBEKWG010000031.1:0-34300 GCA_049513315.1 Opitutaceae bacterium | reverse complement strand
GGACGTCCTGTCCTGGCTTTCCAGCCTCTAGCTATGTGAAGCGATTGCCGGGGGATCCCAGTCACGATAACAGGAGCCTTTGCCCGGTCACTCCACATAGCTCGGTACGCAACATAACACAACCACCCCAGTGGCGATCCGGCGCCGAGTTCGGCCGATCTCCAAGTAACCCGGCGCCTGCGGGAGGCGGCGCTGGCCGTCGATATCGAGTTGACGGATCATCTCATCCTGGGAACGAAGTCCGCGGATCCGGTGGGGCGCGGTTACTACAGCTTTCGCGAAGCCGGCCTGCTGTAGGCTCGGAAAGTAGGATGCCATGGTGGAGCCCGCACTCCGTGCGGGCTTTGCTCCGACGTCTTGATCAACCTGCACGGAGTGCAGGTTCCACCTGATGCTACCCGCCCGCACGGAGTGCGGACTCCACCATCCTTTGCGTGAGGCGACAAATCCGTATTCCGCAATCCGCCGTTCCACCAAACTGTGGTCCTTCAGAAGCTGGACGTCTTTCCCGCCCAGCCTTGTCCCGCTTCCGGGAATCACACTTCCCGCGAGCGAACGGAATCAGCCATCACCCAAGGATCCCCACCAACGGTTGATCTATCTATTCCCCGTGGAATCATTGACTTAAAAAATCCGTCACTACTTGGCACGACGCCTGCAATAGAAGCAGCAACAAGGAAACAATACTATGAAAACCACACTGAAGATCCTCATGCTTCTCCTCGGGGCCAGCTATCCGTGTGTCATGTTCGCCAGTCTCATCGGCATCGCTTCGCCCTCGGCGTTCTTCAGCGGTGAAGTCGCCTTCTCGCTGTTCGCCATCGTCGGTCTGATGCTCGTTGGATTCAACGACTACTGCCGCCGTCCGATCACCGTCCATTCTGCGGCGGCCAAGGCGGAGCCGGTTGTCGCGGTCGGCTCTGGCCTGCCCAATCACACCCGCGGCATTCACCCTTTCGAATGCGCCTAGGCCTGATCCCCGCCGCCGGCGATCGTCAAGGCGGCCCCACCACCGAAGCCCATGCTCCCCGTAGTCATCGTACTTTCTGCGCTCGTGCTCCTGATGAGCTATGACTCATCGGAACAGTAATCGCTCCGAAAAAACCACCCAACCGTGGCGTCCATCTTCAATCTTGCGTCTTCAATCTTCCCTCTTGAATCGGCGCCGGCACGGCGCTGGCCCGAATTAATTCCAGGTTTCCTCGTGCCGCGACATTGTCCGGACGCAGTCGCAGGACCTCCTCATACTCGACGATCGCCTCGTCGATCCGTCCGCTCTGCAGCAGGGCGTTGCCCAGATTGTTATGCGCCTCGACGTAGTCCGGGCGGAGCCGCAACGCCTCATTCAACTCCGCGATGGCTTCGGGGAGACGGCCGCTCTGCCCGAGAGCCATCCCCAGGTTATTGTGCGCCTCCACCAAATCCGGCTGCAGCCGCAGTGCCTCGGAGTACTGCTGGATCGCCTCCGGCGTCCGCCCGGCCTGCCCCAAGGCCACCCCGAGGTTGAAGTACGCGCGGGCGTAATCCGGTCGGAGTCGCACGGCTTCGTTGAGGTGCGCCAGGCCCGCCGCGACCTGCCCGCTCCGGCAGAGGAGCACGCCCAAGTTGTTTTGCGCCTCGGCCAGATCCGGCTGGTTCCGCAGGGCCGCCTCGTACTGCTTAATCGCCTCGGGAATTCGTCCGGTCTCCTCAAAAGCCACGCCCAGGTTGTGGTGCGCCGTGGCAAAATCCGGTTCGATCCGCAGCGCCTCCTCGTAGTGTTCAATCGCCTCGGGGGTGCGCTTGGCTCGGTGCAGAAGGTTGCCGAGATTATTATACGCCGCCGCATAATCCGGCTTGAGGCGCACCGCGATCTCAAAGCGCCGGATCGCCTCGGCGGTCCGGCCGGCCTGATCCAACGCCCCGCCGAGGTTATACTCGGCCTCGGCAAAATCCGGCCGGAGGCGCAGCGCCTCCTCATACTGCTGGATCGCCTCGGGGATCTTCCCAAGGCGAAGCAGCGCGTTGCCCAGGTTGCTGTGCGCCTCGGGGAACTGCGGCTTGAGCCGCAGCGCGGTTTCATAGTGCTGGATCGCCTCGGCAATCCGGCCCGCGTGCTCCAGCGTCACGCCCAGGTTGTCGCGTATTTCGACGTCACCGGGTGACAGGCGCAGCGCCCGCTCCAACTGCCGAATGGCCTCCGGCGTCCGCCCGGCTTGATCCAGCGCCAGGCCCATGCCGCTCCTCGCCCGCGCGCTGTCCGGCCGCTTCGCCACCGTGTCGCTCCAGATGGCCAGTTCACTGCGGTAATCCGTGTTGCGCCGGGCGGTGAGCACTCCGAGGGCGAGCGCCAGCAGGGCAAACACCGGCCAGCTTCGCCGCCCGACCGCGGCATAAAGCCCCAGCACGGCCGGCGTGATGACCGCGGCCAGCGGCAGATACATCCGATGTTCGACGATCATCTGGATCGTGCCGGGCACGAGGCTGGTCGGAGCGAGGATTGCAAAGAACCATGCGCCGAGAAAACCCAGTGCCGGCCAGCGCCAGAGCGCCCACCCCGTGGCCGCCGCCAGCGCGACGACGACGAGGGCGTACGGCACCACCTCGGCAGCGTGCTGCACCCAGAACGTGCCGTATTCAAACACAAGCGGATGCGGCCATACGGACAGCCACAGGTAACGGCTGACCGCCTCGAACTGCGTCAGCCAATACGCCAGCGGCGCGATCCCCACGTTGAAGCCGGCCGTGCCGCCGCGATTCCACCCCGTGCTGGCCACCATTCCGGCCAGTGGGAGCCACGTCGCCATCAGACTCAAATGCAGCCACCGGCGGCGCCGCCAGGCTTCGCGGAAAGTTCCCGCCACAAACGTCCGATCATAAAGCAGCACCAACAACGGAGACGTCGCCATCACCTCCTTCGTGGCCATGCCCAGCAGGCAGGCCGCGATGGAGAACGTGAACCAGAGATTAGCGGTCAAACGGAAGCCTGCCTTAGGCAGGCTTCGTTCTGCCATGGGTAGGGGCGCGATCTTGTCGCGCCCTTGGAGGGGGGCGCAGCCCCTCGACGGGCTCGGGGCCCTGAGTTGGTCGAACGGGCAAGTCTGCGCCCCTACGTTTCCGCCACCAATAGCTGGATCGAGTCGGGGTTCCTCTGAAGCCACCGCGCGGATGAAACCATACAGCGTCAGCAGGTAAAACAGCCCCATCAGCGATTCGACGCGCTGAATGATGTACGTCACCGCCTCGGTCTGCAGCGGGTGCACCGTCCACAGCAGCGCCACGGCCAAGGCCACCAGCCAGCCATCCGCCCTGAGCCTCTCACCCATCGCCGGTCGTTCCAACGTGCGTCGCACGATGCCAAACAGCGTCAGCCCGCTGAGCATATGGATCAGCAGATTGAGCGCATGATAGCTCCAAACGTGGGTTCCGCTCAGCGCGTAGTTGATGGCCAGGGTGAAATTGGCCACCGGCCGGCCGCTGACCGACAGGCCGGGCTGGTGCAGGGAGAAGATCCCCCACGGGGGCCACAACCGCCGGATGCTGAGGTTCCCCAAAATCGCCAGTCCGTCATCGAACAGGAACGGTACGCGGAAAGTGTTGTGATACGCCGCCAGCGCCGCCACGACGATCACTCCAACCGCCGCAATCGTTCTCGCGCGGTTCGTTATCCGGAACGAAACCATTGTGGCGGCCGCCGGGCTCATGTCCGCGTGACTCCCGTGGTACTTCGTCCGGAATGGGTCTGATGGCTGCGCGTCATCATCAGTCGGAATCGTGGCGAGTCCTTTCTGCCGGGCCGCCCCGGAACAATCGATCCCAAAGAATTCCGCGGCGGGTCAGCACCGGCCCCACCGCCGCGGCTGCTGGAGTTATGCAGGACCAGCCGTCGGCCGATGGCTTCGCCTCCGCGCTTTGGCAGTGGGTCTCCGCCGAAACCCGCAATGCCATCCCCACGCGGCTGCGTCACGATGACGACGGCTGCAAACTCACCAGCTCGATGCCGGCGCCGGTGCCAAGATTGCGGCTGTATTTTTTCTCGGCGGCGTTGTTCCAGTGTTCGTGCACGCCGAGGCTCTTCAGCGGCTTGCCGTCTTTCTCCGGGTCGTAAACCGTTTTCGACGGCGGCTGGTTCGCGAGCGCCATTTCGTGGAGATAATTGTCGACGGCGCCGGTGACGATCGACGCCAGCGTCGGCTCGCTGCGCAGAAAATCCAACGCCACGGAGTCGATCGCCACGCCGTCCTGCGAGGCGAAAAGGCTCGAGGTCCAGCGCTGGTTGAACGGCGCGCTTTCCCAGCGGCATGACGGATCGAGGCGGTACTCGTTGTGCTTGGCGGCGTAGAGGGCATCGACGAGGTACAGGATCGTCTTGCCGCCGATCTGCTCATGGCCGTTCAGCTCCACGAGACCGTTGTAAACGCCCATGCCTTGCGCGGGGGTGGCCGGGCCGCGGCCGCGACCCCGGACCGCGATCGACGCGTGCATCTCCCGCGCGCCGGGCGCGCCGTCGGCCGTGAAGAGCGAGCCCAGGTGGTTTTTGGCGCAGACGGTCATGCCGGCGAGGGTGTGGCCCTTCAGGCCGGCGACATTGATCAGGTACTCGGCCTGCGTGACACAGGTCGGAAAATAGAGCGTGACACCGCCCTGGGTCAGCGTGAGCGGCTTCGTCCTGTCGGCGACGGCCCGTTCACGGCCATCCGTGCCGGTCGAGTCGGCGAAATGGACCCCGGGAAACGCCTGCGTGCACCGGTCGAAGATCGTGGCGGGCACGCAGCGGATGGCGTCGTAAAACGTGATGTCCGCCGGCGCGACACCCGCTTCCTGCACGAGTTCGCGTAGCAGGGCCTCCACGAGTTGCGGCGCAATGTAGGACGCGTTGGCGCCGTTGCCATGATCGTGCACCTGATTCAGGTTGAGTTTGATCGCGATCTTTTCGCCGCGCTGGTAACCGACGGCGCCCCGGCCCTTGCGTTGGTTGAAATCAACAAAAATCTTCCGCCAGGCGTCGCGATCGTCCGCGGCGTCGCCCACCGCGCGGAGCGTGGCAGAAAGCATGTTGGCGACGGCATCGGGATGCGTGTTGCGGTCGTCCCACCAACCGGGGGCGTTGGTCGTACCGTTCCAAGTGGTGGCGGCAGGATCGAAGGCCCAAGCCACGCGGCCGGGTTTCACCCCGAATGCCGCGCCCATCGGCTGATTGGCCGGCTCGGAGGGAGCGAAGGTCGGCTGGGCGCGGGCCGGGGCCGACAGGAAGAGCAGCCCGGCGACGGCCAGCGCGGGGACGCGGGCCACGGGCCGGTGGCAGGTGACGGGATGCCGGCGGGAGAGCGTCATGGTTGATAGGTCTTGGAAAAGTTGTTCCGGGTGTTGGTCACGGTGAAGGAACCATCGCGGCAGGCGGACACCTTGATCAGCTTGGCCTCGCAGGCGGCGTCGGGATTGGCGATGAAATCGACCGGCGCGTTCTTGTTGCCGGCCGCGGGAGAGAAGTGCAGCTGCCAGAGGTCCTGGAACCCGGGCGAACCCTGGAGAACGTCAAAGACCTGCGGCTCGCCGCCCTTGCGCGGGCCGTTGTTCATGATCGCCACCTTCGGGCGGAGCGCGTGCACTAGCAGCCGTGAGTTGGAGACCTTGAAACCGTGGTGGCTCACCATGAACACGTCCACGGTGCCGACCCGATTGTCGGGGACCATGAGCTGGTACTCGACGCGCTGGAGCAGGTCGGCGAGGTCGAGGAGGCGGAACTTGCCGAACTCGTAGAGCAGACCGACGGAGGCGGCGTTGTCGTAGTTGTCGAGCGGCTCGGGCTTCGCGTCGCCGACAAATTCGTTGTGCTGACCGGCGCCCGGCAGCGGCTGCGCTAGCACTTCGCCGCCCGCACTGACTACGGTGATCCGCACGCCCTTCAGCGGAATCGTGTCGCCCGGATGGACGATCAGCCGCGGCCGGCCGCCAATGGCCTTCAGGTACGGTTCGTAGAACTCGCGTTTGTTCTGGGCGTTCGCCGTGGGCAGGATCGCGCCGTGATCGACGAAGGTGCGGCCGGGGATTCTAGCGTCGACGCTCGGAATGTTGCCGGCGTGGTCCATGTCGTAGTGCGTGGCGACAATGTAGTCGAAACGCGTGATCCCGAGCGCCTGCCCCGCGGCGACAATCCGGTTCGTGTCGCGGTTGTCGGGGGTCGGATAGCCGGCGTCGACGAGCATCGTCTCTCCGCCGGGCGGCACGACGATCACCGCTTTGCCACCCTCGGTGTCGATCACGTAGAAGTCGAGCGTGTCGGCGGCGCGCAGCGGGCCGAGCGTCGCAGCCGCGAGGAAAAAGGAAATCAGCAGACTTTTCATGAGCGGCAGGGCGGGCGCGCGGCGCGCGGGCTATGGTACGTCTTTCGTGACGGCTTTTCTGAGGTCGCGCAGCTCCGTCCTGATGACTCGAAGTGCGTAGGACATCAAGAGGAGTGGGACGATTATGAGCCACTTGGCGGTGCTGGCATCCCAGAAGTTTGGAATGAGCTGCCCGATGACAAGGAATACCATGCAGAGCCAAAGGATCAGCGAAAGTTCCCGGAGTTCCTCGAGTCTCACGGCGGCGGGATTGGTGCGGAGATTACGCTTCAGGATGAGGATGAATTCGCGGAGTCGGTTGAGTTTCATGTGGAGAGGGTTCGTCGGCAAACTACGCTGCAGCGGGCAGGCGGCAATCTGGAAACCAGGCAAATGCTGCCTCGGCTCTGTGCGCACAAGCGAGAGGCAGGCGCGGACATGCGGAGGGCCCTACAATCACGCACGCCCTACCGATTCAACTGCATGGATCCGGCTACTAACACAAGGGAAGCACGTCATTAAATCCCTTGCGAATTCAAGAGCTTGAAAGACACCTCTGTATCCCAAGGCACCCGCGGGTCGTCATGTACTTCAAGAAAGAACAAACGAGAAACAAGATTTCGCACCCAGGGTCCCAAGCAAAAACGCCATGAAAACAAAGTTCACCGCCATCGCCCTCACCCTTTGCACCGTCCTGACCGGATGCGTCGGCACCGGTCCCAACACCCAGCAGGGTGCCGTTGCCGGCGGCGCGGTCGGCGCCCTTGCGGGTGCCATCATCGGCAACAACAGCGGCAACCGAAACGGACCCGCCGGCGCCCTCATCGGCGCCCTGGCAGGGGCCGTCGCCGGAGGCACGATCGGCAACTCAATCGACAACCAGAAGGGCACCTTGTACGGACGTCCCATGGCGGCCGTCCCCGCGTACCCAGCCAACGCCCCGGCAGCAGACGTCGTCATCCCCCAGCCCTCCCCTTACGCAGTATGGGTCCCCGGATACTGGGACTGGAATGGTTACCAGTACAACTGGATGGCCGGATGCTGGGCCGTTCCACCGCCCGGATTCCATGTCTACGTCAGGGGCGGATGGATAGTCCGAAACGGCGGCTACTTCTACCGCCGCCCATACTGGCGGTAAAAACCGCCACCCGACCCAAAGGCGGCCCACACCAGGGCCGCCGCCGCTTTCCGGTTTTCGGTCTCTGCCAGCAAAACCAGTCGCCAGTTTCTTCACCACCAAGGCGCCAATTTTCACTTCGTGATCTTCGTGCCGTCGTGGTGTGATGCCGTTGATGACTTCGCCCGACGTTCCGGCCGGAGCGACCAACGAGCGAGATTCCACGGATCTCGTCGAGGCGGGCGTTTATTCGGCACCCGCCGAGGGTTTCGAGCACGGCCTGGTGGTGCTCGCGATGGGAGGGTCGTATTACCTGGCGCCCTCGGACACCGGTTACCGCCTGCTCGTTGAGCCGGCGGCGCTCGCCGCGGTGCGCGAGCAACTCGCGTGCTTTGATCGCGAGAGCATCGGCTGGCCGCCCCGGCCCGCGGTCGAAGAGCGACCGGCGCGGCGACTCGAGCTGTTCACGCCGCTGCTCTGGGCCCTCCTGGTCATGGCGGTGTTCTGGGGCCAGGGCGCGTGGCCGGGGAGGTGGGAGGAAGCGGGCGCCTTGGACCCGCGGGCGGTATTTGACCAGGGCGAATGGTGGCGGCTGGCCACGGCGCTGTTTCTCCACGCCGACGTTGGGCACCTGGTCGGGAACGTGGTCAGCGGTGTTTTCGTTTTTGCCACGGTGGTCTCGACGATCGGCCGGCGGCGCGGGTGGCTGCTGCTCGCGCTCGCGTCGCTCGCGGGCAGCCTCGCCGTCGCGGCGCTGAATTATCCCGGGCCGTACCGCTCGCTCGGGGCCTCCACCGCGGTTTTCGCCGGGCTCGGGCTGCTCACCGGCCGCGCGCTCCGCGTGCTCCAACGGCCGGGTCGGCCGCACCGCTGGCGCACGGTGCTCGGGCCGCTGGCGGCGGGCCTCACGCTGCTGGGGCTGTATGGCGCGGGCGAGGCGCACACCGATGTCGGAGCGCATCTCACGGGTTTCGCCGCCGGCCTCGTCCTCGGCTTCGCCGCCGCCCTGGCGCGCCAGGCTGACACCGCGGGAAGATCCTCGACGTGACCGGGCTCACCAAGCTACGTCAACGGCCACCTGAAGATCGGCATCGCGGCCCTGAAAAAACTCATCAACCATGGCCTCACGGTGAAGCCTCTGCGGTCCTATGTCGTGTTTTCAAACCGTCATTGCGAGGAGTCCCGCTGGGGCGGGGCGACGAAGCAATCCAGCTTGATCCCGCCGCCGCGGCGGGACTGGATCGCCATCCTCCTTCGCCAAGGCTACGGAGGACAGGCCGGCCCATTCTGCTGGCCAGCAGAACGTGCCTCGCGATGACACGAGGGTTTGAAGACACGCTATAGGCCCCCGGTGCTGAAAACATCATGAACTTGCTCAAGCCCATTGGCGCCCGCCTCGGCTTGCCGCCCCCGGCTCCCGCCATCAACGATCCCGCCAAGGTCGACCGGCTCTACCGCTACTGGCGGTTGCGGGTCATGTATTCGATGACCACCGGCTACGCCCTCTACTATCTGGTCCGGAACAATCTTTCGCTCGCCGCCAAGCCCATCATCGACGAGTTCGGTCTCTCCAACACGCAGTGGGGCTTGCTGCTGAGCGTCGCCACCATCGTCTATGCCTTCTCGAAATTCTTCTGCGGGATCGTCGGGGACCGCACGAATCCCCGTTACCTGATGGCCGGCGGCCTGCTGCTCTCGGCGCTCGTCAACGTGTTCTTCGGCTTCGGCGCCGGCCTGGGTGCTTTCGTCTTCCTCTGGGCGCTGAACAATCTTTTTCAGGGCGCCGGCTCGCCGCCCTGCTTCCGGCTGCTCACGCATTGGTTCAGCCCGACAGAAATCGGCCGCGCCTGGGGCATTTGGAACGCCTCGCATCAGGTCGGGGGCGCCATCATCGCCGTTGCCGCCGGTTACCTCGTGGCCCACTATGGCTGGCGCTCCGCGTTCTGGGTGCCCGCCATCGTCTGCGTCATCGGGGCGGGCTGGCTGCTGAACCGTCTGACGGATTCACCGGAGTCGATGGGCCTGCCGGCCGTGGAGGTTTACCGGGAGGGGGCCCGCCCTGCGCCGGCTCCCGCGCCCGGCGGGGAGTTCTGGGGGATCTTTCGTGAGCACATCCTCACCAACAAATGGGTCTGGATCGTGAGCATCGCGAATTTCTTCGTCTATATTGTGCGGATCGGCGTGCTGGACTGGGCTCCGAAATATCTGGTCGAGACCAAGGGCTTCACGCTGGCGGATGCCGGGGTCTCGCTGTCGGTCTTTGAAATCGCGGGCCTGTTTGGCGCGTATGCCGCGGGCTGGATCTCGGACAAGCTCGATGGCCGGCGCGGGCCGGTGTCGGTGTTCTTCATGCTGTTGTCGGTCGTGGCGATTGCCCTGCTGTTCATGGTGCCGCCCGGGCAGCGTCTGACCATGGCCGGTCTCTTCGGTGCACTGGGATTTTTCGTCTACGGGCCCCAGATGCTGGTGGCGGTGGCGGCGGCGGATTTCGCGACCAAGGTGGCGTCCGCCAGCGCGGTGGGACTCACGGGCCTGCTCGGTTATCTCGGCGCCACGGTCTGCGGACTGGGCACCGGCATGCTGGTCGATGCCTACGGTTGGAATGGCGCCATCTGGTTCTACGGCCTCTCCGCCCTGATTGGCGGCGCGCTGCTGGCACTCACGTGGCGTCAAACGGCCGCCACCGCCTCCCGCGGTGGTCTCAGTACCTGAAGACAACCCCGGCTTCCAGCGCTTTGGTGTCGGTATTGGCGTCGGTATTGAACAGCCTCACATTGTTGATCGAATCGATGTAGCGAAACCCGGCTTTGATTCCGAAATACGGTCCGAAATTGCATTGGAGCCCGGCCGCCAATTCAACGCAAAGTTCCGTTTCCTGCTGCGGCGCGAGCGCGGCGACGCCGGTGGAGGTATTGGTCAGTGTCTGCCGGACGCGGCCGAGTCCGCCCGCGCCGCCGAGATAACATTCGAAGGGCGGGTAACGATGGTTGCCGCCGAAGATGCCAAGCGGAAATGAAAAGCGGTAGGCGAGCTGGAGGGTCTCGATCCGCTCATCGACATGAGCGGATCCGTAGATCGGGTAGGAATAGGTGAACTTCGGATTGAAGGCGGTGAACTCGAGACCGAGGAAATGCTGGCCGGCGAGCAAGCCGCCGAGATCGGCGCTGAAGCCGGTCGTATTCCATTGGTGGAGGGCGTGAGGAAAGGAGACGTCGGCTTGCAGCGTTTGGGCCCGTCCGGCTGCCGCCGCGATGGAAAAACCAAGCACGAAAAGGAAGCCCTGCCTGAGTTTTGTGGCCATTCTCTGCTTCCACGAAGCGTCTTCGGCTTTGTCCCTCATGATCAGGAGTCAATGCCCTTCCTGCCCCCGTTGCCAGCCTCTTGGCAGGCGGGTAGTGGGTCAGTT
The DNA here is from genome assembly GCA_049513315.1 of Opitutaceae bacterium. GTDB lineage: Bacteria > Verrucomicrobiota > Verrucomicrobiia > Opitutales > Opitutaceae > Fen-1467. The sequence goes on along the minus strand of JBEKWG010000031.1, from coordinate 23,475 downwards.
TCACATGTCATCGCGAGCCCCGCGGAAGCGGGGCGTGGCGATCCACATGGCATTTAGCTGGATTGCCTTGTCGCTCTGCTGACCAGCAGAGCTCCTCGCAATGACCATCAAGAATCAAACTGACCCACTACCGGCAGGCGGTGGTGCGGCCCGTGGTGTCCAAAAACTCAACCGGATGCCCAAGCCGCGTGGGATGCACACTTCCGATGGCTGGCATTTTACGCAACTGCGCGTTATTCGGTGCGCAAAGCCGTGATCGGGTTGACCCGGGTAGCGCGGCGGGCGGGCAGCCAACAGGCCGCGAGTGCGGCAGCAGCGAGCAAGACGACGGCAACCAGAAGTGCCAGAGGATCGACCGGGCTGACCTGATATAGCATGTCCGAGAGGAACACGCCGACGACCATTGCGAGCACAAGCCCGAGACCGATTGCGACGGCGGTTTGCCTGGCACCCCGGAGCAGGACCAGGGTGAAGATGTCGCGCGGCTGCGCACCCAAGGCGAGGCGGATGCCGATCTCCCGTGTGCGGCACGCCACAAGGAATGCCATCGTGCCGTAAACACTCACCACGGCCAGCACAAGGGCGAGGGCGCCGAGCAGCACAAAGACCTCCGCAATGCTGCGCGCGATCCAGAGATCAGCGCTGGCGGCGAGGTGCTGACGGAACGTCTGGACCTTGAAGACCTGCACCCCGGGGGCGATGGTGGCCAATTCCTGGCGCAAGGCATCCATTCTGATCGCTCCGGATTGTGTGGGCCGGACATGGAAATACACCTGATCCTGGAACCCTTGGGCAAAAGGCACATAGATGGTGCTGCCGACTGAGGCAGTAAATAGCGTGTTGCGAACGGCTGGGACAACGCCGACAACCTCCAGGCTGGCGGGATCGGACGGGCGGGCCGGTACATCCTCCGTCTCCCCGAGTGGCGCTACGTCTTCACTTTCACCGGCGGCGGAAGTTTCGACACTGAACCCGTCAGCCGCACGCGGCGCGTCACTGCGCGCAAAGCGGATCCGCTGGCCGAGCGCATCCCCATCCGGCCAGAGCTTCTTCGCGAGCACTTCATCAATTATCGCTACCGGCGGCGCGCCAGCCGCTGCGCACTCGATGGAGTTGAAAGGGCGTCCACGCAACACCGGCAGTCCCATCGTCGCGAAATAATCCGCGCCGATGCTGTTCCAGCGCGCATTGTAGGCGAGCCCTTCGGCCGCGGACACCGGGCGGCTCTTGGCGGCCGGTCGGATGCCATATCGCTGCACGGGCCGGCTGATGCTCAGCGTCCCGAAAGGCAGTGTGGTGGCAAGACTCGCGGAGCGGACGCCCGGCAGGGCGCCCAGCCGTTCGCCAATCAGCCGGTAGGCCTGAAGGCTGCCTTCCTGCGTGTAGCCGCCGAGGGCGGCATTGGCCTCGATGACGACGGTGTCATCCGCTGCTTGGAAACCCACATTTACGGTGGCCGCACGGTAGGCACTGTGGACAAATAGTCCGGCGACGGCCAGGAGCGCGAGCGAGAGCGCCAGTTGGGCCACGAGAAGCGGGTGGCGTGGCCATAGCGGTCCTCGGCGGACGGGAGCCGGGTCTCCCGCCTGCTGCTTGAGATCTTCGGCCGGATTGGCCAGCGAGAGTCGCAGCGCGGGTCCAAGGGCGGCGAATAGCGTGGCAAGGAGGCAAAACCCGAGGGTGGCTGAGAAAATCGGGAGGTTAAAACCGCCGTGAAAGAAGAGAGGGATCGGCAGCACCACGGCGACCATTCCGGCGAGCAGATGCGAGGACCAGATCGCCAGCACCAAGCCGAGGGCTCCGCCCGCGAGCGCCAGCACGAAACCCTCGGCCAGCATCTGCCGAACCAGTCGCGCACGGCCGGCGCCGAGGGCGATGCGGACTGCGAACTCCCGGCGGCGCGCGGCGCCCCGGGCGAGCAACATACCTGCGAGGTTCAGTCCGGCGACCAGCAAAACCGCCCCGCCGGTCGCGAGGAGAAGCGCTCCGACCAAGCCCAGTTCCTCCTCGGCTGCGGGGGTGCTGCTACTGCTCAAACGTGGCAGCGGTCCAGCCAGAAACGTCTGATTCTTCAAAGTGAGCGGTTGCTGTTCCTCCAGGTGCGCGGCGAGCGCGGCAAGAGCGGGGGCTGCGCTCTTGGCCGTGAAGCCGGGCTTGAGCCGGCCGATGACAAAAAGGCGGTAGGCTTGGGGGTGGTCCAGGGTGCGGTGCGATTCATCCTGATAGTCGTTCGCAATCGTGTCGAACACGCCGAGCGGAAAGTAAAGTTCGGGCCCAAGCAGCATCATCGTGCCGCTGAAGCCCTCCGGGGCGACACCCACAACCGTGAAGGCGCGGTCATTGACGCGGATGGTTTTGCCGACGAGTTCGGGATCGGCACCGGTCTTTTTCCAGAAGACGTGGCTGACGATCGTCACCGGGATGTTTGCCCCTGGCCGCTCTTCTTCCGGCAGAAACGCGCGACCGCGGGCCGGCGCGATGCCGAGTGTTGGGAAATAACTTGAGCTCACCTCCGCCGCGAACGCCCGGCGCGCTTGCGCACCCTGACCGACCCCCACCATCGTGATGTTATGCGCCAAGAGGTCGGTGAATACGGTGTTTTGCTCACGAATATCGCGATAGGTCCGATATGAAAAATTCCGGAAGCTGAGGGGATTGGTCTTATCTTGCGAGAATAGCTGCACGATCTGGCCAGCTTCCGGATAGGGACGCGGGCTAAAGACAAGTTCACGCACGACACTGAACAAGGCGGCATTGACCCCGATGCCCAGGGCCAGCACTGCGACAGCGGTTAAGGTGAAGCCCGGTGTGCGCAGCAATCCTCGCATGGCGTAACGAAGATCGGACATATCAGGGGAACCATAGTCGCGCTAATCGGGAGGTAAAGCGGGGTCTGCTTTGTCCCCTTTCCGTTCCCTGCTTTTCTGCTACCTATGAGACTGGTGCCCAGGGGGGACTCGAAGGTCCGAAAAACGAATCTGAAGAGGTTGAGTCCAAAGGGGAAAGCGCCAGCGAGAAACCGCCCGTTTCCCTCGGAGCCTCACAGAATTCCGAACCGCTCTGTTTCGAGCTGACTGAGGTGGTCTCGGCGTGGCCAATACTCTTGCCTGAAATCCGCCACGCGATTCTCACGCTGCTACGGGCGACGCGCGGCGGCGCGTGACGGCTCTGCCGGCACGGCGCGCGGGCGGCATTTGGCCGTTGGATATCAATATCCGCAGCCCGACCCTTTCCCGGCCCGCGATTTGCTTCCAAGGCTTCGAAAAGAGTGAACCGATCAAAATCTATGGGTTTGAGATGCCATTGCGGCAATCATGATGACAACCTTTGTTCGGGTATTACCCCATACTCACCGTTCGACTAATCGATGATACTTCAGGACCATTCTCCCATGAAAACACAACGTTCCCTATTCCTGCTCATCGCAACCCTGAGCCCTGCGGCTCTTCTACTCTCCGGTGGCTGCTCCAAAAAAAACAACGCACCGTCGGTCGTGCAGGACACTAAGGCAGCCCTGAAGGACGCCGCTGCCGACGTCAAAGAGGCGGTCTCCGACTCCTGGAGTAGCATCAAGGATTTCACCTACGAGAAACGCACTGATTTCTCCGCCGCCATCGACCGCATGGCAAAAAAATTGGACGACCAGTCCGTCGAGCTGAAGGCTAAGACCGCAGATGTGTCGGACGCCGCGGCGAAGGACCGGGAGCGCGCGCTGAAGGAGTTCAACGAAGCGCGCGCCGATCTCAAATCCAAGCTCGCCGATCTTGGCAATGCTACGGCCGACACATGGTCCGATGCGAAGGCGAAGGTCGTCCAGGCCTGGCAAAAGGTGCAGGCCGCCTACGACAAGGCATCCAAGTCCGGTGCCGGCTCCTGAGCCCCTGGCTCATTTGCTTCTGGTGTGCCAGCGCCTTAGATCGAAGTCCCGGCGCGTTCAGCGCATCGCCACTCCCGGTCGCGGGTGCGTCTAGACGCTGAGAGAGACAGGGATGCCGCTGCCGCCGCCACCAAGGCAGAAGCGGATCGAAAGGCCCGGTACTGACCAGCGCTGCTGGAACCCGCAGCATCTTGAATCTTTCTTCTTGAAACGCGGTGCCGCCGCGCCGCTCCGCACACCCGGCACTTTCACTCTCACTCACGCCGCGCCCTCTCTTGAATCTTCCCTCTTCCATCTTTCCTCGGCGCTCCGCGTTAGCGGGCGCCCCCCTATGACCACACCATCCGCCGACTTGCTGACCATCCATACCGTTCGCGGTACCAAGGTCGTGCTCGATGGCGACCTCGCGCGGCTTTATGGCGCGCCGACTTTTCGGCTCAACGAAGCCCTGGTCGCCTGACTGGACTACACTAAATTTGATGTGGCATTGCCATGGAGTTCACCGTAGAGTTCTATGTTACGAAGGAAGGACGGTGCCCCGTGCAGGAGTTTCTCGATGACCTTAAAGCCAGCGATCCCGGCGATTTCGCCGCGGTGCTCGCCGGGCTGGCCAGATTGCGCGATCGCCAGAATCATCGCGAACCGCTGTCCAAGCCACTCGGCGACGGCCTTTTCGAGCTCCGACATCTGGGAAAACTCAATACCCGCGTTCTCTGGTTCTTCATGAAGGGCCGCCGCATCGTCGCCGTCCACGGCATCCGCCACAAAGGCCGGGCCATCCCCGCCCGCGACCTCGTCACCGCTCGCGCCCGCATGGCCGACTGGCTGCAAAGGACGGTGACATGAGTTCGATGTAGGGCCGGACCTTGTGTCCGCGCCGTTTTCCAAGCCCACGATGAAAAAGACCAATTTCGAACGCTACCTTGCGGAGCAGCTCAAGGATCCGGACTTCGCCGCACGATTCAAACGCGCCGGCGAGGCTTGGGACGTCGCCCTGCAGATTGCCGCCTTGCGCGAACAGGCAGGCCTGTCACAAGCACAGCTCGCCGTGCTCCTCAAGACCTCGCAGCAGCAGATCAGCCGCTTGGAATCGCCCGGCTACGAAGGTCACTCGCTCAGCATGCTCCGCCGTGTGGCCAAGGCGCTCAACGCCCGCGTACGGGTGGTGATGGAGCCGGCGGATTCGGCGAAAGCCTGGTCAGTCGCCGAGCCGCCCGCGAAGTACCGAACCCGCTGACGAAACACGAGCTTCGACCCCTGCCATGGCTCACGCGAAGGTGCGAAGGTGCGACACCGAAAGGAGGAAAACCTTTCATTGATTCGCGGCGGTCGGCGGATGATCTCCGGCCTTCGCTCGCGCACCCAGAACCCTGAACTCAAAACCCAGAACCACGGCGCAGCCGCGCCTCCCCTTATGCCCACGCTGCCGGAGCCGAGCAGAGAATGTCACCTATTAAGTGACATGTGACTGGCGCGCGCCGCGACTACCTCGCCCAAACGCCCGGTGGGCTTCCGCCTCGATCACTTCGAACCGGCCGGCATCTTAGTCGCCCCGGCCCAGCCACGACGGCCGATTGCGTTTGCCGGTGGAGGCGCCGGGATGTACTTCCGTCACGAGGAACCACGTCATGCACGCAAGGATCGACGAGAGGCTGCAATTCATTTTCGGCCGGCGGAGCATCCGCACCTACGCGCCGGGAGAAGTCAGCGAGACCGCGGTCACCCAGCTGCTGCAGGCCGCCATGGCCGCGCCGTCGGCGGCCGCCAGGGACCCCTGGCGCTTCATCGTCGTCAGGAAACGGGAGACGCTCGCCAGGGTCGCGGCCGCGCTCCCTTTCGGGGGGATGCTGGCCCAGGCCTCCGTCGGCTTCGTGGTTTGCGGGGATCTGGATGCGGCCCACGATCGCCAGCTGAGTTATCTTCTTCAGGACTGCTCAGCCGCGATCGAGAATCTGCTGCTGTGCGCCCATGCCCTCGGCCTCGGGGGCTGCTGGCTCGGGGTGCATCCGCGCGCGGAGCGCATGCAAAAACTGAAGGAGATCTTTTCCCTGCCCCCGTCGGTTGTTCCCGTCGCGGTGGTCGCGATCGGCCTGCCGGGCGAGAAAAAGGAACCGCGGACGCGATTCAATCCCGCCCATGTGCACCGGGAAGCGTGGTGAGCACCAGGCCAGCCACCATCGCCGGCGCGCGAACTGTTGAGGACATTGGCCGCCATCAGCGCCCCATGCTCGGTGAAAACCCACGGGAGTTTGCGGCGGCCGCCATGGGCGTCACTTGAAGTCGCAATTTGCGACTTCAAGTTTGCATCTTCCTTACGGGTAAGCTGAAAGCAAAACTCGTCCGGGAACCGATCGGCATTGCGCCGAGTGGCCTCGTTGAGCCTTTTGGTGAGAACTCCGTAGAGTCTCGCGAGGTCGCAATCGAGGATGACCTTGGTTTCTCGGATAGTGTGGATGGTCAGCAAGTCGGCGGATGGTGTTCGCTCCATCCACATGTCACTTATTAAGTGACATCTTTCCCGTCGGTCGCTCCCAGCCACATGTCACCTATTAAGTGACAAGTCTTAGAACGGCGAGAAAGGGCCAGATTTTAGGTCTTTCAACGGGACGGCGGAGTAAGCCCGCAGCGCGGGCCGGCGGTTTCGAGCAGCGGGCGCGGGCAACTGCCATGGTGTTGGATGGTCCTGTCCCCTTGGTCCTGAGACCTTCTCTCTCCGTCGCTGCCTCTGGGACCTTCGATTGGCCGCAGTAAGAGGATGGTCCCCTATCTCGCTGATAATTAGTCGATACTGGAGACCGGGAACCCAATTCAGGCCTCGGGGTGCACGTTACCGGTGACTAGGATCACGATCCTGATGACCGGGATGACGATCCCGACGACTAGGATCGTGATCCTGATGACCGGGATCAAACATCCGGTGACCAGGACCGGGCACCCCATGACCGGGTTCGGCGACCCAAAGGCGAGGATTGCGCTCCCGGGGCCGGGGATCGGGATTCCCGGGCCGGGGACCCGGCTCCCGAAGGCGGGACGGGACCTACCAAAAATTGAGTATTTCGAGCGAGGCTGAAACGGGTCTGGTTTAAACAATTGTGATCGGAGAGCGGCGGAAGGGGCCGGTGCGCGAAGCCTTGAAACCGCACCAGTTTGTCCGAAATGCGGCGCGCCAATGGTGCTGCGAACGGCCAAGCACGGCGCGCGTGCCGGCAACTCTTTCTGGGGTTGCCCGAATTACCCCAAGTGCACGGGCATCCGCCCGGTGTCCTGAGGATTACGCGAGGCTGGTGCGCGCATCCTTGAACCCCGCGGCAGTGAAGCGCCGCGCCCCAGCCACATGTCACCTATTAAGTGACATCTTCCCTGCCAATCGCCCCCAACCACATGTCACCTATTAAGTGACATTCTCCGGCCGCCTGCTCCAGCCACACGTCACCTATTAAGTGACAAGTTCCAGAGGGAGCAGAAGCGGTCAGGTTTTTAGTCTTTCAGCCGCTGTCGGGATATGGAGGATTGAGTTATGAGCCGACGAGAACCTTCGAGTCCTGCGGATTATCTCGTCTTCCGCGCGCCGTGGCAGGTGAGCGCCGGTCTCGGCGTGGCGGTCTTCATTGCCCTGCGCTGGCTTTATCCAGCGATGATGAAAGGCAACCGGATCGGCGAAGGCCTGGCGCAAGTGGGCGTTAAACTCGCACCCCTGGCCGCCGGTTTCTTCTTCTTTCTGGCAGCGCTCTCCGCCGTCGTCGCTTGGCGACGCCGCCGCGGCAAGTGAACGAATTCACACCCCCGCTGCTCGCCCGCGCCCGCCCGCTTCTGCACGGCGCGGCCACAACATGTCACTTAATAGGTGACATTGTCTCCGCGCGGTCCCACCCGCAACCTGTCACTTAATAGGTGACATTCTCCGCCAGCTCCTGTCTGCAACATGTCACTTAATAGGTGACATTCTCCGCCCGCCTCCGCCTCTCTCTCAAATATTGCACGTAGAATTACGGGCTCGGAATCGGCAACCCCGATGGCATAGAGACAATCATGCGCTGGTACCACTACTTGGCCTACTTCTTCGGGGGCGCCTTCCTCGCGAACGCGCTGCCCCATCTCGGCAATGGGATCTCGGGCCATGCCTTCCAGAGTCCCTTCGCGACCCCGCCCGGTGTCGGGTTGTCGTCCTCGACGGTCAATGTCCTGTGGGGCCTCTTCAACCTTGCTGTCGGCTATCTGCTGGTGTGCCGGATCGGGAACTTCGACCTGCACAAGACCCGGCACGTCCTTGTCCTCGGGGCGGGCATTCTGGTCTTTTCGATCCTGCTCGCTCATGCATTCGGCCGGTATCACGGGGGATTGTGAGTTTTGGTCCAGGGTCTGTTTTCAATGTTAAGGGCTAGATAACGGAGTACGAAATATGGCGCGCGGCCCGCAAAGGTCTTACCCTTCGAACCGGACCGTCCGCGTCGCGTGACCGCCGCCACCGCCCGGTCCGGTCCGCAACCTGTCACTTAATAGGTGACATTCTCCGCCAGCTCCTGTCTGCAACATGTCACTTAATAGGTGACATTCTCCGCCCGCCTTCGCCTGAATCACTTGTCACTTATTAAGTGACGTGGTCCTTCCTCCCGAGACCAGCCACATGTCACCTATTAAGTGACAAGTTCTAGGACGGCGAGAAAGATGACATGGGGCGGACAGTGAGGGCGCGAGGCGCCAGGCTGTCCGCGCATGACGACGAATCATAGTTCGCAGGCAGAGACCGGCGCTCGCGCCGGCATAATCAAGCTCGGGTTGGACGTGCATGCTGACTCGATTGTCGTGATGAGGCGGATCGACGCCCAAGCCCCGCAGCCGGCGCAGCGCTTCACGCCGGAACAGTTCCCGGTTTTCGTGCGCCGGCAGGTGGCACGAGCCGGAGCGGTGCATCGTTGCTACGAAGCCGGGCCGTTCGGCTAACGTTTCTGCCCGATAATCATGCTTGCCTGAAACCAAGCCCAAACGCGTCGGCAATGCGAAAAGCGAAACATCCAAAAGCGTGCTTGCTTGGACTGCCGTCGTTTTCCTCATCTCCCGCCTGGTGGAGAGCCAGCGCTTGGCCGATCAGAGTGGCCCAAACGAGGCCTGAGTCCCCCTGCACCGTCAGGCCTCCTCCATCCGGATCCTCGATCATGAGGTCAAAATGCAAGGGCGAGAGATCAACGAGAACACCCGTCACTACGCCCCGAAGAAGGCTACCGCTGCCGGCCCCCCACCCCTGGACCGGCAATTGCCGCAGCAGGACTTTGAGATGATTAGCGTCAACAGAACCAAGCGGGCGATACACGGGCTGCGGTGGCCTGCTTGAAGCGTAATCCTGCACACTGCTGGTCGTCAGGCGAATCAATCCCGCGTCAATATCTCCATACGAGGGATACAGTCCTGTGCCGGGCAGGTTCGTTGAAGCGTCACTTGGCCCTAGAGCCAGGTAGCTACCTGGCACCGGAAATTCTCCGGTTACGATACCGCCGGCGGGCGCGAGACAATGAGCGCAGGTTATCCCAAACGCACTTGCGTCATTAAGCCCCCACGCACCAATTGTCCCCTTTTGCCCCGCAGCATGGATGGCAAACCCGCCTTGGTTTCTAATGCGTCCAATGGCCACCACGTCGGTCGGCAAATCCATCCCATGCCGGCGCACTTCTTCGGGAACGTGGTGTTCTGGCTTCAGCCGCCCGGGCTTTACTTTGCGCCGAACGAACACGGTAACGCAAAGCTGTTCGGAGCGCTTTCCACCGGTCGATTTGAACCCAAAACAGGTGCCAACTACATTGGGAAGTGCGCGCAAGCGCGCGTCGGCTGCTTTGCGCGCGCTTTGCATCCGCCGATGACAGAGAGGCGGCCGCTTCATTGGCCCGGGATGGCTACGGGCACCAACGTCGTGACACCGCCTACGGACCGAATCTCAAAGAGGCGGAAATCCGGTTTGGGTGCGCTGCCGCCAGACTGCTTGTCGAGCGCATCCATCGCCTTTTGCACTGCGTCTTGAGCGCCCTTGACCGCATTGTTGATCGTGATGGCTTCGGGATTGCCCTGCGTATCAGCGATGCTGAGTGGCTTGAGATTCTTCAATACACCATCAAGTGCTTTCTTTTGGTCGAAATTCCCGGACTTCATTGCCTGGAGTATATCCGACAGCATTCTTTGAGCCTCAAACGCTTGCTTATTCACGGTCATAACCAGAGCATTCTTTTGATCCATGCTCGCCGTGATGACCTGCAATTGGCCGATGGCCTCAATAACAGCACTCATCGCTAGGTCCTCAGGAGCGGCTTGCTTGACAATACCGGTGGTCTTCAAGCCGGTCGCAAGAGAACTCGCCATGCTGCCTATAGCAGTGAGCGTCTCCGGGACCTTCGAGTCCACCGTCTGTCCATAGCTCGCTAACGTTCCATTCCCCGCAACAGACAGCGAAAACTGGTGTGTTCCGAGGCCGGAATGATACATCACGTAAACCGGATGGTCTAAATCAGGTAAATTGACGAGCGCGACCTGTACCGGTGCGTCTTTGTTGCCCGTGTAGCTAACCATCAAATAGGGCTTGGAGTTGTAGTATTTGATTCCCGTCTCTTGCCTCGTGTCCGGCAGGTCGCTGCTCTCCTTAGCCGGATGGAACGTGACATGGGCGCAGCCGCCGAGACCGAGGGAGCCACACGCAACCGCGACCCGAACGATGAGGACATGGATTGGTTTCATATAGATTAGATCTCGTTATGCTTGAACCAGACATACGTCGCCGAACTCATTCAAGGATACTCAGCTGCACTTTCACGCCAGATTGAGCTCCCGCAGTTGTTTCGTGAGAAAGTCGGCCGATACCGCATAGTTCTCCGAAAGAAAGTTTCCGCCCATGTGCAGGCCGAGCGCCAGCCCCGACTCAAGATCATACACGACCGAACCGGAGTTGCCGCCCAGCGTCGAACAGTCGTGCGTCACAAAAGAATGTGGAAGCTGGGTGGAAATGATCACGCCCGGTGCGGCCCGCTTCACGTTGAATTCGTGGCCGAAGACGCGCGTCACCATATCCGGCGGCTCCGGCATTGCGGAATCGTAGCGGGCGTAGCCGATTGTGAGAACTTCGCGCCCGATTTGAATTGCTGTTGCCGGCGCAAGCGGGATACCCGCGTTCTGGGGCCCGCGCGGCTTGTCGAGCACCACCCGCAGGAATGCCATGTCGGGGCCGTGCTCCTGGATATACAGGATGTCAGTGATCCGGTGTTGATCTTCTTGGGGGTTGTCCGCTTCTTCGGCATAGTCGATGTCAGCGGAAATCGGATGTCCCATGATATTCCGAAGGAAAGTCCATTTGCCGCCCGCCGACTCGGCGAATTTCTGAGCCACATGCCGGTTGGTGGCCAAAACATCGGGTCTAAGCAACCAACCGGTGCCACACCAATCCAGCGTCTCGTGGTTGTGTAATTCAATGCGGCCGACTGATTGATAGATGGACTTCAATACTTCCGCATGCGGTTCGATACGCTGTCGCCAGTAAATCACTTCCTCGACCGGCAATTCACTGCGTTGAGTAAAATTTGTCGAATCGTCTTGCACGAGAAACGACGGCCTTGCGAGGTCTTTCACGATGCTTTCCAGTCCGGGACTATCACTTTGGTCGAGCTGCTCCGGATTGAAATCGCGAATGATGCTTAGCGTGTTTGGACCCGCGATACCGACGGGAATTCTCACCGCAGGGAAAATACTCTTTCGGGAAAGCGGCACGCGGGTCAAATGCATGGTCGGGAAGGATGGCAGCTCGATGCGAGCTGCCGCCAACGGTGCCGCCTTGCGCAACTTGCCGATCACTTCCTCACGCAGCGACTCCTCGTGCAGAAATCGCCGGGGCAGCCGGGGGCCGAACTGCGATTGCGGGTCTGTGAACATCGTCGCCATAAGTCGCTCGACCTACTTTTTGATGAAGTTGCCGACAGCCATACCCTCCTTGGCCTGACGGTCGGCGGCCACCATGCCTGCCGCTGCGATCCTTCCGCTCCGATCGAAAAGCGTATAAACACACACGGCACCAGCGCGATGGTAGACCTTGCCGGAGCTCCAGAGCCATTTTCGCGTCTCCATTTCACCACCGACGGAAGCGACCTGCACTTGGAGGAGATACACCTTCGTTGCAGGATCGCTGTTCAGCACGTCATTGTAGAAGACTTTCGCCAGCGCCGACTGGCTTTCGCCCGAGGCCACGGCAAGTAGCGAATCCGCAAAACTGCGATAGCCCGTCAAAATGACCGTCAATCGATCGAGCAAATTGGTCGCGGTCCTGATTTTGCTGTCGGCAATCGCGATCTGGTCTTGTTGCTTCGGCGTCGGTTTCTCGCCCGTCGTCTTTTCGAGATCAGCCAGGCTCGTCTTCTGTGAGGCAAGCGCGAGTTTGTCGTTTTCCAGCTGTTTGCTGATAATCTCCCGGTCGGAGGATAGCTTGATGGAGCTCATTTCCAAACCCTCGAGGACGTTGATCAGCGCAGCGTCCCTCTGCGTCTCAGGCAGCTTGATGATCGCCGTCGGATCGACGAACTCGACGGTCGGCATTGTGGATTTTCCGTCAGCGCTTTTCACATGCGCGCGCCGCAGCCAAGCCCCCGCTACCGTTTGAGCCATAAGAGCGGGCGGAACCGTAACCGTTTTGCCGTAAATGCCTCTTTCCTGGCGAAAGAACGCTGCAACATCTGCAGCCACCCCAACCAATGCTGGCAGCGCGTCTAATGCCGCCAACGACTCTTCGTGAAACGACAATCGGGTTTGGTTCTCACGCTTGACGGCCTCGTCCAGGAGTTTGAATGCGTATTTGTAGGCGTTGAGTTTGCCGGAGATCACCAACCGCTGGCCAGTCGCCTGAAGTTGGTCGCCAGAAGTGGCCAAGTAGACCTTGCTGTCGTCCGTCAACGCGCCCGTCGCCAAGAGTTCGCCGACAATATCGTCCGCCAGCGAACGCAACGCATCGTAGGCGAGCAGTTGGGCGAAGTAACCCGACGCTGCGTCGACGGTCACATTTCCTTCGAGCGGCTTGCTCGTGAAAGTGGGAAGGGAATCAGCCACTGCCGCCTTTCTCGCATCAGTTGCCGCCTTGTCCGACTCCGCTGCGGATTTGCGAAGATCCGCGGCCGATTTTGCCGCGTCGGCGAGTGCCTTCTGTCGAGCCGCTTCCTGCAGCGCCGGGTCCTGCGTGTTAGCCAAATTTTGCTTGGCGGCCTCCTGGGCTTGTTGAGCGACAATCTTCGCTGTTTCCGCCGCCATGCGCGCGGTTTCCGCGTTGGTTTTTTGGACTTCTGGATCGGTTGACGTCGTATCGGTTTGAGCTGAAACAGGAGCGGTCATGGCAAGAAGGAGGGTTGCGAGAAACAGCGTTTTTTATCGATGGAGCTGCCCGGAACGGAGCTGCTTAGAAGATGGCAGAATCGATCTCCAAGGTCTACTTCGCCGACTACCTTTTAAAAGGTAGGGAGCTACTGTTTAGAATGTTGTCGGCTACGCGAGTTTGCGTTCGCGAAGAGCATAAAAGCGCACCGGAATTTGCTGCTAGTGCAGACACGGGTCGCGAAGCATACGCCCCGCTGGCGGGAGTCATTTTCGAGGACTCGTCAAGGCGTCTTGCCCACCGAGAAAGCCTTCCCCACGAACCCGCCGACGCCGTAGTAGGACTGCGTGTCCGGCGTGAACACCAGCGGGTCCATTTTCTTGATGTCCACCAGCCCTCCCCTGCCCAGCACGGCTTCTTCTGCTTTCACGTCCAGAATCTCACCGACAAATTGCGTGTGCAACCCCAGCTCGATCATGTGCGCGAGCCGGCACTCGAGAACCAGGGGGAACTCCTGCACGTACGGCGCATCAACGAGGTCGCTTTTCACCGGCGTCAGCCCGGCTGCAGCGAATTTGTCCACGCTCCGGCCTGACACCATCCCCAGATAATCCGCCTGTTTGACGTGTTTTTCGGACGGAATGCTGATCGTGAACGCCCGGCGCGCCATGATGTTTCCGTGCGTGTAGGTGGCTTTGCGGAGGGAGACGGCGACGCAGGGCGGCTGAGAACAGCAGATCCCGCCCCAGGCAGCGGTCATCGCGTTGGGTTTCCCAGCCTTGTCGTAGGTCCCAACGACAAACACCGGGGTCGGGTAAACGAGGGTTTTGGCCCCAAGAGACTTTTTCATGACAGACGGGGTTTAAAGCTGAGTTTGGATGGCGGGCAAGCTTCTGCCGCGAACTCACTCCGGAAATTGAAGGCCCAGACAGCACCCGCCTGAGCTGCCCGGGCATTGCGAGCGTGATGGGCGAAGAGCCTGGGCTTTGAAAACCACCTCGTTCAAGTCACGGCTCAGCAAGGACGCCGCGATACCGGTGGGGCGGAGAAAGCCGGCGTTTGGTGGGAGGACCGGGAGGCGACATCTTCCCGCATCCCTCTGAAGGGGTTCGCCCCCCGGCGGTGTTAGTAGTTTTTTGCGGTTTATACAGCTTCCACATCGTCCCCGACCCTTGCATACCCTGGGAGTGGAAACTCCCTGCGCACCGCCCGAAGGAGTCTGCCTTGACCAACATGAAAACCAAACTGTCCCTCCTCTGTCTCCCCCTTGTCGCGGCGCTGTCCTGGTGTTCCGTCGCTTACGGCGCCGAGTTCGCCATCACCCCGCTCCGACTCAGTCCTCGCGTGGCGGTGTTTTACGGCGATCCATGGGATAACGGCATTGTGGCGATCGCGACGCCGAAAGGAATGGTCGTCGTGGACGCGCCGTTCTCGCAGACGATCTCCCAAGGCTTTCGCGAGGCGATCCAGGTGGAATTCAAGCGCAACGATTTCGCGTACCTGATCAACACGCATGAACACGTGTGTCATGTCGGGGGCAATGCAGCCTACGCCGATATTCCGATCGTCGGCCACGAGTCGCTGCGCCGCGAGATGCTCAAAGCCGGAACTGACCCCCAGCGGGTGCCGGACATGCTGGCGCTCAGCGACCAGCAGATCGGTGCCGCGCGGGAATACTTTCGGAAGAAAGATCCGAAGAAGCTCGAAGATGGCAGTTTCGCCGGCATCGAGCAGTGCTGGAAAATCATCCAGGCCGATTACCGCGGCAACCCGCCCGTCGTTCCGCCCACGATCACCTTCGACCGCGAAATGACGCTGCATCTCGGCGATGTCACCGTTCGGCTCATGTATTACGGCTGTGCGCACGGAGTCGCGGATACCGTCATCAGCATACCCGAGGAAAATCTCGTGCTGACGGGGGGCGTTTTTTATCCCACCCACGTCCCCATCGCGGGCCCGGCGACCGAGGAAGCCACCCCGGAGATCGTGGACCACTGGTTTGTCGTGATGCACGGGGTGTTGAACGACGCCAACGAGAACACGCGGTTTTTGCCGAGCCACGGTCGTGCCATCATGAAAAAGGAGCAGTACGTGCAATTCGTCTCCTATCTGGAAAAATTGTGGGAGGGTGTGCGCCGTGCCCAGGCCGCGGGAAAGACGTTGGAACAGACCAAGGCCGAGTTGCCGCTGACGAACTTCCCTGAGGTGGCCAAGTTGCCCAACGAAGAGCTGCGCGGCACCCAGTGGGAGATCCTCGACATCCACCAGCAAAACATCGATCACCTGTGGAAAGTGCTGGGGAAATAAGCTCCTTCCCCTGACTCCGGGAGGATAATCCAACCAGCTCAACGCCGGAGCCCATCATGGATCGACGTCCAAGGGGACCGCCGCCAGGTTTCTGCGCCCGGTGCGGGACGCAGGACGACCGGATCAGGAATGCCCAGGTCTTGAAGGAGCAGTTGCGGAAGGGCGGCAGCCACTTGGCGCAATTGCTCAATGCGATCGAGTGGGAGGTCAGTCCCTAGGCGGCGGGCACAATCAAGCCGTCCCCTGTTTCGCTGCGCATCGGTCCCGGTCGCACCAGGCCGGCGGTCGCCTGCCCGGCGTCGAAGCCTCGGGCGAAGGGGGATGCGACCGATGATCGCTGGGATGCGCCTGTCGCTGGAGACCCGGTCGGAAATCTCTGGCGTTCCCGCGCAATTACCGCAAAATTTCGAACGTCCTATAAATTCCCATGTACCCTGCCAAACGTCTCCCCGGTGTCCTTACCACTCTGCTCGCTGCCGCCGCAATGGTCGTCTCCTCCCCCGCCGTCCGCGCCCAAGGCGCGGAAACGAGCGCCGCCCCGTCCCATCAAGTCGAGAACTCGGTCGTCAAGGTCTTCGCCACGGTGCGCCATCCCGACCTGACGCGCCCCTGGAACAAGCAGCCACCCAGCGACGTCTCCGGCAGCGGCGTGGTCATCGAGGGCAAACGCATTTTGACGAACGCCCACATCGTCCTCTACGCCAGCCAGATTCAGATCCAGGCCAACCAGGCCGGGGACAAGCTCTCCGCCACACTCGAGTGGATCGCGCCGGGGATCGATCTGGCTGTGCTGAAGCTGGATGACGAATCCTTCTTCGATTCCCACGCCGCCCTGCCGCGCGCCACGACGATGCCAGACGTCAAGGATACGGTGATGGTCTACGGCTACCCGACCGGCGGCACCAGCCTCTCGATCACCAAGGGTATCGTCTCGCGCATCGAGTTCGCGCCTTACAACTACCCGGTCTCCGGCCTTCGCATCCAGATCGACGCCGCCATCAATCCCGGCAACAGCGGCGGACCGGCCGTCGTGGGCGAGCAAATGATCGGGCTGGCCTTCAGCCGCCTCGGCGGCGGCGCCGAGAATATCGGCTACATCATTCCCTGCGAGGAGATCGAACTCTTCCTTAAGGACGTGGCCGACGGGCATTATGACGGCAAGCCCGGGATTTACGACGAATTCCAAACCCTCGAGAACCCGGCGCTACGGGCGAACCTCAAGCTGCCCAGTTCCGTGCACGGCCTCGTCGTCCGCCAGCCGTACAGCGCGGACCCCGCGTACCCGCTCAAGGCGTGGGATATCATCACCAAGATCGGCGACACGCCGGTCGATGACCAAGGCATGGTGAGCCAGGGCGCCAACCTCCGTCTCCGGTTTGCCTATCTGGTGCAAAAGATCGCCGCCCGCGGCCTCGTGCCCCTGACCATCGTGCGCGCGGGCAAGGAGCTGGCGATCGAACTACCGGTTTCGGCGGATCGCCCCCGGCTCCTGCCCTATCTTTACGGCGCCTACCCGTCGTATTTCATCTACGGACCGATGGTGTTTTCGAACGCCTCGGATGACTTCGTCACCATGCTGACTAGTCTGCCGCAAGGGAGGGGCGCGATGGTCGCGACGGCGCTCAGCTACTTGGGGAGCCCGCTGATCGCGCGGCGCGGCGATCAACCGGCGTTCCCGGCGGAGCAGTTGGTGGTGGTCCCGTCGCCCTTCTTTCCCCACCGCCTGGCCAAAGGCTATGACAATCCGGGCGGCCGGGTGGTGAAGACGATCAATGGCATTGCGATCAAGAACCTCCGGCACCTTGTCGAGGTGCTGCGCGACTGCAAAGACGACTTCATCACCATCGTGTTTGCCGGTCGCGAGGTGGAGTCGCTGGTCTTCCCGCGCCAGGAGATGATTTCCACCACGGACGACATCTTGAACGACAATGGCATTCGCAGCCAGGGTTCGCCCGACACGATGGAAGTCTGGAACGCCAAGCCGGCGAAATGACGCCGGCACCAAGGCTATGGCGTGTCTTCAAACCGGCGGCAACCGGGTTTTTCGTTGGCGAAGCGTCTTCGTGAGGTAGAATGACCGACGCAAAGCCCCCAGCTTCACCGTTACGGCCCATAAAATCTCCCCATGCCCCTCCTCCCCGAACAAAATAACTTCGCCGATCTGCGCGAAGCCGCGAACAAACTGCTTAACTCAACGAAGGACGGAAATGTGAAGCGTCTGGCGGAAATCGTCGGAACGCTTTCCTACCGCTGCGACTTGTTGGAACGCGAAGTTGAGCGGCTGGAACGCGTCAAGAAATCATAGCTCGCTTGCCGACGCAGGTGCGTGCGCTCGGCTGTCCGTGGGGCTCATTCCTACTGGAATGAGCCCGCCCTCGTCTTCGCTGTTGGTTCCGCGAAACAGGAGGAAGAGGACCGAAAGGCTGCACACAAAGCCGTCGGCCCAGCCGACCGAAGAAGGCGGGGCCAGGATTCAGCCGCAAACGCGGCAGCGATCCCGTTGGGACCGAGGGCCGGCGGGCGCCGCTCAGGCGGCGGGCTTGGCCGGCGGGGTTTCAACCTTCGATTTGGCGGCCTTGCATGCGAGCCTCCACAGCCACACGCAAAGCGCGGCGAGGACGATGACGGCGACAACGCTCCACCGTCGGCCGATATAGCAGCCACCGACCTGCATATTTGCGCAGACGATGATGCGGATCAGCTGGCCAAGGCCCATGAGGCCGAAGATTACACTGGCGACTCGCAGCCCGAGAGCTGGGCAGTTCATAATGACATCCTTTCTGGGGTTTGCCCGCTGGGAGCGGGCCTAACGGAGTGTGTGGCGTGGATCAGTTTCGCGTCTGTCACGAAACCCGCCTCCATTCAATGCCATTCGCGCCTGCCATCGCCGGCCCAGCGTTGATTTCGTCGCCCGCTGGCGACCCGGTCACGCCGCGGGAATGGAAATGGTTCTGGAAAGGCGCGGCTCGGCCATGCCAGACTGAACGGCTGTGGCGCCCTTTCGCGGCCTCCTTCCCTTTTTCTTCGACACCCTTTCAAGACGAACGCTTCTCGCCTTCATCCTCCCCGCGGCCTTGGTGTCGTATTTTGGTTCCCTGGTCCTCGCGATTGGCCTGCTTCCCGGCTCCCACGACTGGCGATCCACCACGATCTCGAAGCTGGCGCTTTATCCGCAAAACAATCCGACGTATGGCTGGATCGCTTCGACCGGAATCGCTTTGGCTGCGGGGTTCATCATCCCCTTCGCCGGATACATCGGCCGTCGGCTCCGATGGGCGGCGCCCTTGGGTTCCCAGATCGGCGCGGGAATCTTCCGCATCGGAGCCGTCGGCTCCGTTCTCGCCGGTGTGATCGCGTACCATGGAAACTCACGTTTCCCTGCGCTGCACACCTTGCTGGCGCGCGGCTCCGCGTTCGCCCTCGGCGCGGCCATGATCGTGTTTTGGGCCTGCGCCCTGCGGGGACGCTTCGGCTCGGCCGCCGGAAAGCGGCGCTACGGGCCCGTCCTCATCGCCAGTTGGAGCATTCTGGTCCTATCAGGCCCGTCGGCCGCGGTGTTGAGCGCGCTGGAGGCGGCCAAGCGTTTCCATGAGCTCGCGGGGTTGTATGAATGGGCCGCCTCCGCGATCTTTTTTCTGTTCCTCCTCAGCTCGGCGCTGCTTCTTCCGGAGTAAGGCCGCCTAAAGCAACAGGAGCGGCATTGATCGGACTCGCCTTGTCGAACCACCCGTAAAGTCAGTCTGGGCAGTGATTGAAGTGCACCCGCATCAAGCCGCGGCCGGGAGCCCCACCCTGCTAATATCATGCATAATCCCCCATAATGCAGGAGCTCGCTTAAGCTTGAGCTGCGCAAACAGCGACCGGCGGCATTGAATTTGAACCACTCGGCCGGCAGGATATCCCGCGGCACATAGATGCACCCCGCAAGCGACGATCATTTTTCGAAGATGGCCCGGGAGTATTCGCGAGGTCGGTTCGGTTAACGAATTGAAAGCCCCGCTGCAAAGCCCAAGCCTGTGAATTTCCCCACCGGTTCCATGAACCTCCCGACCCAAGCAGAAGCGAACGCGCTCCTCGAAAAACACGTCCACGACGACTACCAGCGTCATCACGCCCTGATGGTCGCTACCGCGATGGAAGGATACGCGAACCTCTTCAACGGCGATCCCCACCTCTGGCACATCACCGGTCTGCTCCACGACCTGGATTTCGAACAATATCCCGACCTCCATCCCACCGAGTGCCTCAGATGGTTCAGGGAGTGGCACTATCCCGAGGAACTCATCCACGCCGTCGAGGCTCATGCCTACGGCTACCACGGCTTCACCACCTTGCCGAAAACCAAAGTCGCGGCCGCGCTTCTCGCCTGCGACGAGATCAGCGGAATCTTCTACGCCTACCGAAAGCTGAACCCCGTCCGCTACGGCGACATGAAGGCCAACTCGATCAAGAAGAAGCTGAAAGAACCGGCCTTCGCGGCAAAAATTGACCGCAACCTGATCTATCTCGGCTGCGAACACCTCGGCGTCTCGCTCGATGAGCACGTCGCGAATCTGGTGAGATTCTTCGCCCCGCTGCCCTGAGGTTCAGTCGCGCGGCCTCCAATAACCGCGCTCGAAAGTCGACGCGAGCCAGGCAGCAGGGGTTTTAAAAACCACCGTTTCCCGAACACCCGGCCATTGCTTTGTCCAGGTTGTGCCCGCCGAGGGCGGGCTTACTCCAGCGTCGCCCGCTGACCTCGCGCATGACTTCGATCCACCCCGTGATGCGTTGACGGGCAATTACCCAGTCCGCCCAAACAAGGAGTCGAGCAGAGTGGAGCACGCTTTGCCACCGGACCCTACCGTTCCCTCTGAAAAGCTACTGTTTGCACCAACCTTCCCCCCGCCCGGTAGTGGCGCCGGCTCGATTCCGGCCGGGCCTCCCTCTGAAAATATGTAGACCCTGACTGACCCAGAAGACGGCTCAAAAAATCCGGAGTCACGTCAGGCCCCGGGCGGGCGCAGTTTTGGGGGTGACAGGAGGCGCCCGCGCCGCGAGCCTCGGCTCAATGCGACCCACACTGCGATTGAGTCCGGTTGCCTTAGGCTTGGTCTTTGGCGTGGCATCGGCCGGCACCGTGGGGCTGCACGCCCAGGTTACGGAAGTCCCCCAGACGATTGAGCCGGGGCATGTCCTCGTCCGCATGGACGCCATCTCGGTGGGCCTTGCGCCGGACACCGCGGCGCCCAACCAGTACAAGGCCCTGGCGCTCGGCACCGTGCTGGTTTCTGCCGGAATTTCAAAGACCGTGGATTTTGAGGTCGGGACGCAATTGTACCTGAGGGACACCATTTCCATCTCAGGCATCGACCAAACTCACAGCGGAATTGGGGGCGTCACCCTGCGGCCCAAATGGACTTTTTGGAGCGACCCTGCCACGGGCCAGCAAGCGGCGATCATCCCTTACGTCATGCTACCCACCCATTCGAATGTCGTGGGGAACAAGGCGGTCCAGGGCGGCGTCATCCTGCCTTGGTCGATGGACATCGCCGCAGGAGCAAAGGCTGGAGCCATGTTTGAGTGGGACGAGCTGCGGAACGTGGCGAACACCCGCTACGACACCCGTTGGTACGGGAGCGCTTACTTGAAATGGAGTCTTGGGCAACTACTGAGTGCCTATGTCGAGACCACGCTGAGCGATTCAACAGCCGGATCGTCAACCTTGGCTGGAACCGTGGGTGGCGGGGCGACGCTCTCCCTCTCGAACAATTTCCAATGGGACTTCGAGATGAGCAAGGTCCTGGGGCCGGGCCGGAACTCGTGGGCGCAGGTGCTGCGCTTCCGCTGGAAGCTCTTCTAGGGCGTCCCGCGCTCAGCAACGACGTTTCCCCCCGTCAGTGTGGCGGACCGTGTTTGCCGGCCAGAAACCCCACCCTGCTAATATTATGCATAGTTCCCCATAATAACGGTACGCACATAAATTTGAGCTGCGTAAATACCAAGATTGCCACCCCTGACGTGATTCCGGATTTTGGGGGACGCCATTCCACGGATCTCAGCTTTTCGTTTCTCGCATGATCCCGACCCATTCCGCCGTCCGGGCGGGGCCGTCGGGGGGTGCGGCCAGGGGTTGAGCCGGCGGGAAAGCAAGGGCGGTTACAGCAGCGCGGCACATCAAGGGCCTCACTCCCAATGACCTTCGAGCTGCAGGTTCCACCTTGCGATCAAGCAGGCGTCATATATCATGATGCACGCAAGGACACCGCAGTGTTGCCAGCGGCGGATCTTAAAAAATGCGGCAATTCGCAGCACTTTCCGGGGTCTCAGCCTGCACACACTTTGAAAACCATGAAAACGAACCCATGCTTTGCTGCGGTCGTTCTCACGACCGCCTTGCTCGCCCCGGGCACGGTCGCTCAAACGTCCACCCCAACGACACCGCCGGCAGCCGCCCCAACGGTCGCCAGCCCGATGCCGACTCCGAATGCAATTGTCTATATCCCTCAGCTCCCCACCCCGGCGGAACTGGCGAATGCCGCCGCGGCTCAGGGGCTCTCCATTGAAAAGATCGTCCAGACGAGCGCTCAGATAATCGTCGTGTATAAATACGGCAACGGACAGACCAACACGGTCGCCTACCAGCTGCTCCCGGTTGCCGGAGCTGCACCCACTGTGCCTGTGCCCGCCGCCACGACCACCGTCGTTCCGGTCGCCACGACCACCGTGGTCTATGCACAGCCGGCACCGGCGTATTATTACTACGATCCCTACTATTACCCGTGGTCTTGGCCCTGGTATGCACCCTTCTCCCTCGGCATTGGCCTCGGCTACGGTTACCATGGCGGCTACGGTTATCATGGCGGCTACGGATATCACCGCTATGGTTTCCACCACGGCGGTTACGGTTTCCGCCATCGCTAGCGGCAAAACCGCGGGGACTGAGCGGGGAAGAGATCCTTTGAAGCGAAAGGAGTTAAGTGATGAGCGAACTCATACTCGAGCCGCGGCACACGGCTGTCGTGGTCATCGATCTTCAGAAGGGCATCGTAATGATGCCGGGCACTCCCCATCCCACACCGACCGTGGTGGCTAACTGCGCGCGCCTGCTCGCCACCGCCCGCCGGGCGGGGGCCCAGCCCGTCTTGGTCCACGTGGGTGGCTCCCCGGACGGAGCCGACCGCCTGCGTCAAACGGCCGACCAGCCCATGCGGGCAGCCACGGCGCCGTCGCCCGACTGGAGCGACTTCCTCCCCGAACTCGACCGCCAGCCGAGCGACATCGTGATTTTCAAGCGCCAGTGGGGCGCCTTCTACGGCACGGACCTCGACCTGCAACTGCGCCGGCGGGGGGTTGCGACCATTGTCCTCTGCGGCATCGCCACCGAGTTCGGAGTCGAAAGCACCGCGCGCGATGCCTACGAGCGCGGCTACGAACAGGTCTTTGCGGGTGATGCCATGACGGGCCGCAGCGCGGAGAGCCATGCCAACGCCGTCGAGCGCATCTTCCCCCGCATGGGGCGGGTGCGCCGCACGGAGGAGATCATCGCCGCCCTGCAGCGCTGAACGCGCTCACGCTCTCGCTGCCTGCCCGCCCCAGACAATGTCACTTATTAAGTGACATTGTCTCCTCCCCGCCGGCTCCAGACACACGTCACTTATTAAGTGACATTGTCTGCGTCGGTTTGTCCGAAATGCGGCGCGCCGATGGGAGCGGCGAAAGAGGTCAGGTTTAAAGTCTTTCAACGGGACGGTGGGGTAAGCCCGCAGCCGGCCGGGCAGCAACAGTCCTATGCTTCGGTCTGGACCGTTAGCGTCGCATAGCAGCCGCCAACGCCCGGCCCGGTCCGCAACATGTCACTTAATGGCTCTTCATCAAAGATTGGGGACACGGGCAAATGAGCCACCGTGTCCCCGATGATGATTAACCTAACGCTTCCTGGATACCGCATCGTCCGGGTGGAGAGCAACACTGAGATGCACGTTTA
>JBEKWG010000030.1:0-59230 GCA_049513315.1 Opitutaceae bacterium | reverse complement strand
TCATTTCCTCCCCGGCACCCCGACCTTTTCCCTCGCCACCTCGGGCTGTGTCTTCCGCTGCCTCAACTGCCAGAACTGGGAGATCTCCCAGAAAAAACCGGAGGAAACCAAGGACCCGCGCGGCCCCGCCCTCCGCCTCCGCCCGCCGCTGCCGTCCGAGCTCAGCCTCGAGGAGATCAGCCGTCTCAGCCTGTTTCCCGACGACGTCGTTGCGGTCGCCCAGGCGCTCCGCTGCCCGTCGATCTCGTACACCTACTCCGAGCCGACCGCCTACTACGAGTACGCCTACGACACCTGCAAGCTCGCCCGCGAACACCGGCTGAAAAACATCATCGTGACCTGCGGCTCGATCGAGGACCGGCCGCTCCGCGACCTCGCCCAGTTTGTGGACGCCGCGCACGTGGACCTCAAGGGCTTCAACGACGCCATCTATCAGCAGCTCAATGCCGGCAAGCTGCAGCCCATCCTCGACCGGCTCAAAACCTACCGCGAACTCGGCGTGTGGTTCGAGGTCATCAACCTGGTCGTGCCGACCTACACGGACGACCTCGAGATGATCAAACGCATGTGCGGCTGGCTGGTGGAGAACCTTGGCCCCGACCGGCCGCTGCACTTCTCGCGCTTCAGCCCGCAGCACAAGCTCGATCACCTGCCGCCCACGCCAGTCGACATTCTGGTCCGGGCCCGCGACGCCGCCCGCGCCCTCGGCCTCCACTATGTCTACATCGGCAATGTGCGCGACGTGCCCGATGCCGGAACCACCTTCTGCCCGAATTGCCGGCGCGCCATCGTCGAGCGCGACGTGTTCTCCGTCACGGCTTATCATCTCACGGCGGGCAAATGCCGCTTCTGCGGCACGCCCATCGCCGGCGTCTGGCCGGCGTGACGTGTGCGCCCTCGTAGCGCGGTACTTTAGTCCGCGCTTTTCATACAGCGCAGGCTGAAGCACTGCGCTACGTAGCGCGGTTCTTTCGTATCCGCCGAAGCTCGGAGAGCAAAGGCCGGAAGACAACGCCTTTCCCGAGCGCAGGCTGAAGCACTGCGCTACGTAGCGCGGTCCTTCAGACCGCGCTCTTTTTTTCTCCCGAGACGCAGACTGCATCACTGCGCCATGTGGCACGCTGGATGATTTTCCTGTCTCGCCAGATTCTGGAGAACAATTCCAGCCTGTTGACATGCCAGACACCCGCGAGCGCTGGCGCTCCCGCCTGCCCCACTGGGAGGTGGCGCATCGATCACACTTCGTCACCATCCGCTGTGCTGGATCATTGCCCGAGACCGCCCTTGTCCGTGTCCGCGAAATCCATGCCAATCTGCGCGTCATCCCTCCGGCCTCGCCGCGCTTCGCACTGCTTCAGCGGCAGTATTTCCTGACCTGTGAGAAGTATCTCGACCGGAGCGAGGGCTTCGCGCCGTTTTGCACTCCCGCCGCCTGCTCCGTGGCCCTCGCCGCATGGAACCAGATCGAAATGGTGACCGGCTGGCGTGTGCCTCACTTTGTCGTCATGCCCAACCATGTGCACTTCCTGCTGATGCCGGTCGCTGCGACACCGGAACGGCTGCGTGCCTCGGTACGCTGGTTCAAAGGACACGTCGCCCGGAAGGCCAATCTGCTGCTCGGTCGTGGTGGCGCGTTCTGGCAAACCGACTGGTTCGACCGCTGGGTGCGCGATGCCGCCGAAGAGGCACGGATTATTGATTACATCCAGCACAATCCCAGCAAAGCCGGGTTGGTGCGTGACTGGCACGAGTACCGCTGGGTGAGATGAGTCCGTAGCGCGGTACTTTAGTCCGCGCTTTTCATGCAGCGCAGGCTGAAGCACTGCGCTACGTGGCGCGGTCCTTCAGACCGCGCTCCTTTTTTCTCCTGGGACGCAGATTGTAGCACTGCGCTACGTGGCGCTCACCCGAGCAGATCCTCGATCCGCTTCTTCGACTCCAAGACCTCCGCGGTCGTGGCGCGCGGATTAAGTTCCAACACGAGCAGGTGATGCGGCTGCCAGAATGAGCGCACCATCTTGAAATCAATCCGGCCCCGGCCGATGGGCTGGTGGTCATGCCCCCCGGCGTCCACGTCGTGCAGATGAAAGCCGAGGAGCCGCCCGGCGTTTTCCTCCAGCAGCCGGCGCTGGGTGATCACGCCCATCCGTTCCTTCAGCTCGGCATGCCCGCAGTCGTGCCAGTAGCCGGCCGGCTCGTCCGGCGGGACCGCCGCGAAAAGTCCGGGAAAATCCGCGTCCAACGGCAGCTCCTCGAATTTCTCCCGGTTTTCGAGGCCGAGTCGCACGCCCTTCTCGGCCGCGTAGGGCAGGATTTCCTCGAGGCTGCGCCGGGTCTGCTCCCAGAAGACCGGCATGCGCTTGCGCAGCTTTGCCGAGGATTTGGCGAGCAACTGCTGGTAGCGCGGATCCGCCGGAATGGCGGCGGCGGGATGGTGGCGAACGAAATTGCGCAGCTGGCGGCCCGGGTTGAGCCAGAAGAAACGCACGCTGCCGAGGTGCATCACCACGGCCCGCGCCCGCACTTGGGCGGCGAAATCAAGCGTGCGCCGGGTGTGCCGCAGCCACTGCTCTTGCTCGTGTCCCCGGTCGGCGGGCACGGACGGCTCGAAAAGGTTGGGTGCGGCGTGCATCATGCCCGCGGGCAGGGGGCAGAAATTATGGGTCGAACTGACCTTGATGAAACCCTCGTCGAGCGCCTTGAGGATGCCCGGCACCAGGGTGATGCGGATGCCGTGGCTCAGCTCCACGTACTCGAACCCC
Organism: Opitutaceae bacterium; assembly: GCA_049513315.1. Classification (GTDB taxonomy): domain Bacteria; phylum Verrucomicrobiota; class Verrucomicrobiia; order Opitutales; family Opitutaceae; genus Fen-1467. The sequence goes on along the minus strand of JBEKWG010000030.1, from coordinate 56,468 downwards.
AGGCGGGCCATCTCCTCCAGCATCGCATGCCCGTCGGTATGGCGGGCGGAACACCACGCGGTGGAAAGCGCAAGGATGGGGTTCACAGTTCAGCGTCGGCACGCCAGTTCGCGGTGGTCAAACCACCTGACGTCGCCGCCCGGCCAGATCCGCCGCGCCGGGCGGGCGGCAAGAGGGCCGCCGGGTCGGAGCGCCGGCGGCGGGAAAATCACCGTTCGTACCGCGCGCGCAGCATGGCGTTGAACGCCGCCACCTTCGCCTTGCGCCGGCGACGTTCGCACGGTTTTTCGTAATAGCGCTTGGCGCGGACATCTTTGATGACGTTTTCGCGATCGAGCTTCTTCTTTAGGCGGCGCAGCGCCCGATCCACCGGCTCGTTTTTGCGGATCTTGATTTCAATGGACATGGGAAAAGACAGGGAGGGCTGAGGAAAAACGGTTAAGTGTCCAGTCGGCCCTTGCTCCGTCAATCCCTATTTTCCAGCCGTCGCCCCGCATTGGCGGGGCTATGGCTGGCAGGCCGGCTTTGCCACGCCCGTAGCGCGGAACTTTAGTCCGCGCTGCTCCCTATCGCGCAGGCTGAAGCACTGCGCCGCGTAGCGCGGTTCTTTAGACCGCGCTCCCCCTCCTGCAAGCGCAGGCTTCAGCCTTCGCCTTTCAGGCTACGGCGGACAGGGAAGCACTGCGCTCCCTGTTGGCGGCTGGAGGTAACTTGGAATTTTCAATCCGGGCGTTGACCCCGCCGACGCTTTGGGCTTTTGTCGACCAAGGCTGGATCGTCAGCCCCTGACGTTTTTGGCCTAATGATACTGTTCGGCTAAATTCTACGCTTATGACGAAAGAGCCTTCACGAGCCTTCTTCGTTCTGTCGCTGATCAGCTTCTACCTTTTTGGGCTGTCGTTTGCGGTCGCGTTTCTGTTCGCCGTCCCAGTGTTTGACGCGATGTTTCGTGACTTTGGCGCCACGTTGCCTGCCCCTACGCGCTTTTGCATTCGAGCCTCCAGCTTCGTCAGAAGCGGTTTTATTCTATTCGGTCCGCTGTTTGGAGGTGCGTTGGTCGCAGCGTTCTTCGCCATCGAGAAAAGAAAGAAAGAGCGAAAGGCTTTGCTCCTCTTTCCTGCATCCGCTGGCCTAGCGATTTTCCTCTTGGTTGTCGCGATGTTTCTGCCGATTTTCTACAAGTAAGCCTGTAGATGAAGAAAGAGCCGAACCAGGCGCTAGCGAGGGGCGTTGGCTCATCTTTGACGCTAGGCAAAATATAATATGCCGAAACCCAAACTCCCAACAGCAATCCGTCTATGGCTTGCCGGCAGAGCATTTCAGCAGGCAGCTGATGCCTCCTTCGAGAGGCTGCGGTCTCCAGGCTACGTTGGGTTTATAAGCGTGCCGGTGGTCTTTCTCTATGTTCGGAGCATCGAGCTGTCGCTCAAAGCATGTCTGCGTCAACACACCTGCGATTCGAAGGTATTTGCGAAGATACTCGGCCACCGCCTGGATTGGATTTTAGCTGAAGCCGACCGCGTCGGTATTTGTGCAGCTCTTGGCCTAAGCAAAGAACATCGTTCGACTATCGTAGCAATTGCGGAGGACTACTCCGACAAATGGTACGAGTACCCTGAGCACTTTTGGAGAGTCCGACCGAAGACAGAGGACCTTAAGTCCGCTGCGACGTTTTTAAGTGAAAAGGCGCAGTCATATGTTGATCCAAAAAATGCAAAGACCGCCTAACCAAGCGGCGTGGGCTGAAGCTCTGCGCCACGGAGCGCGACCCGCATTCCGCCTTGAACATTTCGCCGCGGGGTCTTGGCTGGCGCAACCGTGCCGTCCGCCGACTCCAACTTCGTCCATCTCCATGTCCACTCGGACTACAGCCTGCTCGATGGCGCCTGCCGCATCGACCGCCTGATGGACCGTGCCGCCGGGCTGGGCATGAAGGCGCTCGCCCTCACCGACCACGGGAATCTTTTCGGGGCGATCGACTTCTACAACCAGGCCAGGGACCGGGGCATCAAGCCGATAATCGGCTGCGAAATCTATCTCACCGAGGGTTCGCGGCTCGAGCGCACCGGCCGCAGCGAGGAGGGCAAGTCCATCTTCCACATGGGCGTGCTGGCGCGCAACGAAACCGGCTACCACAACCTCCTCAAGCTCGTCTCCGACGCGCACCTGAAGGGTTTCTATTACCGCCCCCGCGCCGACTTCGAGACGCTGGCCAGGTACTCCGAGGGCCTCGTCGCGTTCACCGGCTGCCTCGCCGCACTCATCCCGCAGCGCCTGCTCCAGAGCCGTTATGAGGAGGCCCGCCGGGCCGCCGCGCGCTTCATCGACATCTACGGGCGGGAGAACTTCTTCGTCGAAATCCAGGATCACGGCCTCGCGCCGCAGCACCAGATCACCCCCGATCTCCTCAAGCTCGCGCGCGAATTCAACCTCAAGGTCGTCTGCACGAATGATGTCCACTATGTCCGCGCCGAGGACGCCGGCCCGCACGACACGCTGCTCTGCATCCAGACGGGCGCCAAGATCGACGATGCCGACCGGATGCGCTTCGACAGTCACGAGTTCTACCTGAAGTCGCGGAAGGAAATGGAGCAGGTATTCCGCGAGGTGCCGGAGGCGGTCACCAACACCCAGGCGGTCGCCGAAATGTGCGATCTCACCATCTCCTTCCCCACCGGCTCCGAACGCTACCCGCGCTACCCGCTGCCGCCCGAGGTGAAAACCGACAAGGCCGGCCATCTCAAGCAGCTCTGCATCGAGGGACTGCCCCGCCGCTACGGCATTGACTACGCCGGTCGCGCTGCGACCGGCGATTCAAGACTCAAGATTCAAGATCCAAAACTCGCGGCAGAACTCTGCGAGCGGATGGATTACGAACTCTCGATCATCGACCAGACCGGCTACACCGATTACTTCCTGGTCGTCTGGGATTTCATCCACTGGGCCAAGGAGCAGGGCATCCCCGTCGGCCCCGGGCGCGGCTCGGGCGCCGGCAGCCTGGCCGCCTATCTGCTCGGCATCACCGACCTCGATCCGCTCCGTTTCAAGCTCCTCTTCGAACGCTTCCTCAACCCGGAGCGCGTCTCGCCACCCGACTTCGACATCGACTTCTGCATGCGCCGCCGCGGCGAGGTCATCGACTACGTGCGCCGCAAGTACGGCAACGACTGCGTGGCCAACATCATCACCTACGGCACGCTCGGCGCCAAGATGGTCATCCGCGACGTCGCGCGCGTGCACAACCTGCCCTACGCCGAGGCCGACCGTCTGGCGAAGATGATCCCCGACGAACTCAACATCACGCTCGACGACGCCATCGCCAAGTCCGCCGAGCTCCGCACCGAGCTCGAGCGCAATCCCGTCGCGAAGCAGATCGTCGAGCAGGGCCGCGTTTTGGAGGGCATGGTGCGCAACACCGGCAAGCACGCCGCCGGCATCCTGATCACCGACACGCCGCTGGGGGAGTACGCGCCGCTCACCCTGCAGGAGGGTGACGTCACCGTGCAGTACGACATGAACGCGGTGGCCAAGCTCGGCCTGCTCAAGATGGATTTCCTCGGCCTCAAGACGCTCACCGTCATCGCCGACGCCGTTGGGAACATCCGCCGCACCGCCGATCCGTCGTTCGACATCGAACAGATCCCGCTCGATGACCCGAAAACGTTCGCCCTCCTCAACTCCGGCCGCACCACCGCCGTGTTCCAGCTTGAGTCCAGCGGCATGCAGGCGCTCTGCCGCCAGCTCCAGGTCTCCACCATCGACGAGATCATCGCGCTCATCGCGCTCTTCCGCCCCGGTCCGATGGCGTGGATTCCGGATTACATCCGCGGCAAGAAGGACCCGGCGACCGTCAAGTTCCCCCACCCGCTCCTCGAGGAGGTCTGTCACGAGACCTACGGCGTCATGGTCTACCAGGAGCAGGTCATGGAGGCCGCCAAGATCATCGCCGGCTACACGCTCGGCGGCGCCGACATGCTGCGCCGCGCCATGGGCAAGAAGGATCCGGTCGCGATGGCGGAGGAGCGCGGCAAGTTCGTCGCCGGCGCGAAGCGGCTCCATGACATCGACGAGAATGTCTCCGACGCCATCTTCGACATCCTCAACAAATTCGCCGGCTACGGCTTCAACAAATCGCACTCCGCCGCCTACGCCATCCTCAGCTACCAGACGGCCTACCTGAAGGCGAACCACCCGGTGCAGTTCATGGCCGCCGTGCTCAGCTCCGAGCTGGGCAACGCGGAAAAGGTCGCTCATTTCATCGATGAGGCGCTCGCCATGGGTATTCCCGTGCTCGGCCCCGACATCAACGAATCACGGGAGAGTTTCACGCCCGTCTTTCGACGGGCGGTCGACAGTCCCAAGTCGAAGGTCGAAAGCGAGAATCCAGTATCCGCCGCGCCGGCCCCCGACCTTCGACCTTCGACCTTCGACCCGTCGGCGGCTCCGGCCGCCGCGATCCGGTTCGGACTGGCGGGAATCAAGGGCGTGGGCGAGGCCGCCGCGCAGAAAATCATCGGCGAACGCGAGACCGGCGGTCCCTACCGCGACTTTGACGATTTCATCCACCGGGTGGACGGCCGCGCGGTCAACAAGCGGGTGCTGGAATGCCTGATCAAGACCGGGGCCTTCGACTACTCGGGCGCCGCGCGCGGCGTGCTCTTCGCCGGGCTGGACGAGGCGGTGGAGTTCATCTCCGCCCGGCTCAGCGCGACGGCGGCCGACGAGCGCGAGAAGACGGCCGGTCAGGTCTTCCTGTTCGGCGAGGCGGAGACGCCGGCCGTGCGGCGGCGCAACGGCGCGGCGGGGGAGTCCCTGCAGGGCGGCGGCGTCAACGGCAGCGCCAGCGATTTTCCGTTGTCGGAGCAGCTGCAATACGAGAAGGAACTGCTCGGCTTCTACATCTCCGGCCACCCGATGAACGCCTACGCCGGACTCGCCGAAGCCATCAACACCGTGCCCGAGGACCAGCTGCTCGACCAGCCCTACCAGAGCGAGTTTCGCCTTTGCGGCATCGCCACCGGCATCACCAAAAAACTTTCGCGCAAGGACAACCGCCCGTGGGCCGCGTTCATCCTCGCCACCAAGCGGGTGTCGCTGCCGATGAACATGTTCTCCGACGCCTACGAGGAGTACGCGAAGCACCTGGTCGCCGAGACGCCCGTGCTCGTGCAGGGCAACCTCCTCGCGGGCAACGACGGGGTGCGCATCAACGTCCGGGAGTGCTACCCCCTCGAACTCGCCGTGACTTCGCTCGTCAAAAGGGTCACCTGGCTGCTCCATCCCGATCATCCTGAACTGCCCGCCTTCCTCCGCCTCCTGCGCGCCACCGTCGACGCGAGCTATGGCGATACGCGCCTCGAATTTGCCTTCGTGCTCGCGGATCGCATCGCGCCGGTGGCCGAGGCGTCGGCCGGCCTCGGCTGGAAGCTGACCGCGGCGCAGTTCCAACAGCTGCGGGCGCACCCCGCCGTCGCCGGCACCCTGGTCGAGACCAAGCGCCTGCAGTTGAAGGAAAACCGCCGCTGGGCGAAGCGCGGCTGACGCGGGCTTGGTTTTGAGTTCTGAGTTTTGGGTTTTGGGTTTGGCGCGACTGAAGAGCGCCAGGCGCACGCCTGCACCTCCGGCGGAGCAGCCCCGCAACCGGGATTGGCTTTTCATCGTCCGTCGGCTACCTTCCGGATATGCGCATGACCGTCATCTCCCTTGTTCTGCTGACCGCAACGACGCTTCGGGCCGCGCCGGAATATCCCGACCGCGGGCCGGACATTTACGACCCGCAGGCGGACGGCTTTGTCCTCATCAACGCTGCGCTCCAGCAAGCCAGAGCTGAAAACAAGCGCGTGCTGCTCGACTTCGGCGCCAACTGGTGCCCGTGGTGCCATCTCCTCCACCAGTTGTTCACCTCCGATGATTCCGTCCGCCGGAAACTCGCCGCCAGCTACGTCGTCGTGATGATCGACGTCAACAAGCGCAAGGGCACCGCGCGCAACGCCGCGGTGAACGAGAAGTATGGCAATCCCATCAAGGCGGGCCTGCCGGTGCTTGTGCTGCTCGACGCCGACGGGCGGCAGCTGGTGACCCAGGAAACCGGCGCGTTCGAGAAAAGCGGCGGGGCCGAGGCGGACGACCCGGCCAAGGTGCTCGCCTTTCTCGAACAATGGGCCCCGCCAGCCCGGCCTCAGCCGTGACGCTGCGGATCGTCAGTGGCGGACAGACGGGCGCGGACCGCGCGGCACTGGATTTCGCGCTCGCCCGCGGCTGGCCGCGCGGCGGCTGGTGCCCGCACGGACGACGCACCGAAACCGGCACCCTTGAGGCGCGCTATCAGCTTCGCGAGACGCCCTCTGACGATTACCGCCAGCGCACGGAATGGAATGTGCGCGACAGCGATGGCACGGTGATCTTTTCGCTCGCCCCCCAGCTCACCGGCGGCTCCGCCGCCACCGCCGAATGCGCCCGCCACCTCGGCAAACCGTGGCTCCATCTGACCCCTGCCACACCGCGGGCGGCACACCGCCTTGTCGAGTTTGTCACTGTGCACGGCATCAAAACCCTCAACGTCGCCGGTCCGCGTGCCAGCGAGGAGCCGGCGGTGGATGTTTTTGTGCGGCGGATGCTGGAAGAGGCTTTCCCGGCCGATCGATAGGCCGGCCGTCACGCTAGGGTCCGCCTCTCCAGCCGCCGGCTCCCCGGCCCACAACGCCACTTGCCCGTCACCCCGCCCTGGCATATCTTGGTTATTTCAATGACCTTCCTGGGACTTGGCGATCGTACCTGGCTGTGGCTGGCCTCCGCCTGCTACCTGACCGGCTTCGTGCTCGGCACCGTGGCTTTGTTGCGCGATCGGCGCCACTCGCGTCTGGCCATGTATGCCATTGTCGCCACCGGCTTCATCCTCCAGACGCTCGGCCTCTACCTGCGCGGCCACGCCGTCAAGGGATGTCCGATCGGCAATATGTTCGAAATCTTCCAGTTCACGGCCTGGTCGGCCATCTCGCTTTATCTCGTGATCGGCGCCACGTTCCGCCTGAGCCTCCTCGGTTATTTCACCTCGTGCCTGTCCGCGATACTCACCCTCGTCTCCCTCGTCACGCCGGGCTGGGATGCGACGCGTCGCATCAATGCCTTTGGCAACACCGCCTGGGTCGAGCTGCATGCCGCCCTCGCCCTCTTCAGCTACGGCGTGTTCGCGCTGCTCGCCCTCGCCTCGGGCATGTACCTGCTGCAGACGTACAGCCTGAAGCACAAGCGGCTGCACGGCCTCTTTTCGTTTCTGCCCTCCATTCTTGAACTCGATCACATCAGTGTGCGACTGCTGGTCGCCGGCGTGGTGCTGATGACGTGGTCGCTGGGCATCGGTTCGATCCACTGGTTGCAGGACCTCTCCAGCGTGGACACGCCCAAACTGCTCACCGCCGGCGTGTGGCTTGGCTACCTGCTGGCCTTGATTCTGCGCCTGGGGAGGAAACTGGACTCGCAACGCCTGGCGTGGGCGTGCCTGGCGCTGTTCGCGGCGGCCCTGCTCTCCCTCGGACCGGTCAACGCCAGCCGCCATCCGGTGCCACCGGACGTTCCGCCACCCGCCAGCAAGCCATGAGCGTCCCCACCCTCTTTCTCCTCGGCGCCAGCCACCAGACCGCACCACTCGAGCTGCGCGAGAAACTGGCGCTCGCCGGCGACAAGCTCGCCGCGCTCCACGGGGAATTGCAGTCGCTCGCCGGTCTAAGTGAGTTTGCGGTGCTCAACACCTGCAACCGCGTCGAGATCTATGGCGTCGCCGCACAAGCGGAAGCGGTGGCCCGCCTGCAGGCAGCCTTGTGTGCGTTGAACCAGATGGACGCGACGGTGTTCGAACAGATCCGGATCGAGCTGCACGACCGTCCCGCCATCCAACACCTCCTCGAAGTCGCCGCGGGCATTGATTCGCAGATGGTCGGCGAGACGGAAATCCTCGGCCAGGTGAAGGACGCCTACGCCGCGGCACAGACGCGGGGCACCACGGGACCGGTGCTCAACCGGGTTTTCCAAAAAACCTTCCAAGCGGCCAAGCATGTGCGCACCCATACCGCCATCGGCGAGGGCCAGATCAGCGTGGCCAGCGTGGCGGTGGACCTCGCGGTCAAGATCTTCGGCGACCTGCGGCGCTGCCGCGTGCTGGTGCTCGGCGCCGGCGAAATTGGCGAGAAGACCGCCCGGGCCTTCAAGAGCCGCGAGGTCGGCGAGATGGCCGTCACCAGCCGCCGGCTGCAACGCGCGGAGGATCTGGCCAGGGCCTTCGCAACGCGGGCCATCCCCTTTGAGCGGGTGGCTGAGACTTTGCCGGACTTTGACATCGCCGTGTGCTCCACGGCCGCCCCCCAGGCGGTCGTGACGCGCGCCATGGCGGCGTCGGCCATGCGGCGGCGCGCCGTCCGGCCGCTTTTCCTCATCGACCTCGCGATGCCGCGCAACATTGATCCGGGTGTCGCAGACCTGCCCAATGTCTTTCTCTACAACCTCGACGACCTGGCAAAGATCGCCGAGGAGAACCTCGCCCTGCGTCAGGCCGAGACGGAGCGGGTTCGCGCGCTGCTCGCCGAGAAAGCCGAGGCCTTGTGGCGGCAGGTTGAGCCGCGGATCGGCGGAAATCACACGGAAGGATGACCTTCTCCGCGCCAGGGAGGGACGGAAGATTGGCGCCTTGCCTGCCGTCACGTCGCTGTCGTCGCCTCAGACCGCCCCAACTTTGCGGACGCGTCCCATGGCGGTGGCGAGCTCATCCTTCTTGATCGGTTTGCTGATGTAATCGTCCATGCCGGCGGCCAGGCAGATGTCGCGGTCGCCCTGAACCGCGTTGGCAGTGAGGGCGATGATCCAGGGTCGCTTCGTGTGGTCGGGCTGCCGGTCGGCGATGCAGCGCGTGGCCTCCAGACCGTCCATTTCGGGCATTTGCACGTCCATCAGGATGACGTCGTAAGGCTGGCGATCCAGCGCCTCGAGCACTTCCTGGCCGTTGGCCGCGAGGTCGGCCCGGTAGCCCAGGGAGGCGAGCATGTGCAAGGCGACCTTCTGGTTGACGAGGTTGTCTTCGGCGAGCAGCACCCGCACGGCTTTCTCCGTGGCTGCCACGACGGGCGGGGGCCGGATCCTGGTGATGGCGGGCGGCTCGACGTCCTTGAAGATTCCCGCCAGCACATCGAACAACTGCGACGGTTTCACCGGCTTGGCGAGGGCGGCGGCGAACAGCTGCTTTTCCGTCGTCACATCGCGCACGCCGAGCGAGGAGAGCAGCACCAGCGGTAGTTGGCTCCCGCCGGGCAGAAGGCGGATCTCGCGGGCGAGCATCACTCCGTCCATCTCCGGCATCTGCATGTCGAGGATGGCCACGTCAAACAACTCACCGGTGCGCATCCACTCCAGCACCTCGGACGCCGAGTGGGCGGCGCGGGGTGTCATGCCCCAGCCGGTCACAATGGCGGTGAGGATGCGCCGGTTGGTGGCGTTGTCGTCCACGATGAGCATGCGCCGGTCGCTGAGGTGCAGCTTGGGACCGGCGAGGAAGGGCCGCGGCCGGCTCTGGACGGCCTCGGTCCGGATGGTGAAGCTGAAGATTGAACCCTTGCCGGGTTCGCTCTGCACCCACATGGTTCCGCCCATGAGTTCGGCCAGGCGCCAGCTGATGGCCAGTCCCAAACCGGTGCCGCCAAAGCGGCGCGTGGTGGAGGCGTCGACCTGCGAGAAGGAATGGAACAGCCGACCCATCGCCTCCGGCGCAATGCCGATGCCGGTGTCGGTAACGCTGAACAGCAGCTCGATGGGCTGGCGCGGACCCTCCTCCGCCAGCGGCGAGCGTGAATCCGGTTTGCCGCCCGGGGCCGGGCTGGTCGGCGAGCGACTGGCCCTGGCCGCCACGAGCGGCGCGCGTGAATCCGGCTTGCCGCCCAGGGCCGGGCTGAGCGGCGAGAGACTGGCCCTAGCCGCCACGATCGGCGGGCGTGAATCCGGTTTCCGGGGCGAGGCGGTGCTGAAGGGCGAGGTGGTGCCCTCGGCCACCTTGGCTTCCGGGGGAACGGCGTCGGGCGTTTTCACGCGCACAGCGAGCACGACTTCGCCGCGGTCGGTGAACTTGATGGCGTTGCCCAGCAGGTTGACGAGGATCTGGCGCACGCGCGTGGCATCGCCGCAGACGACCTGCGGCACGCCGTCGGCGATTTCATAGAGCAGGTCGAGGCGTTTCTCGGCGGCCTTGCCGGCCAGCAGGTCGAGCGCGCCTTCGACGCAATCGCGCAGGACAAACGGCTCGCGTTCCAGCTCGAGGCGGCCCGATTCGATCTTGGAGAAGTCGAGAATGTCGTTGATGATGGTGAGCAGGGTGTCGCCGCTCGCGCGAATCGTCTCGGCGTATTCGCGTTGTTCGCGCGTGAGGGGCGAATCGAGCAGCAGGCTGGTCATGCCGATGACGCCGTTCATGGGCGTGCGGATTTCATGGCTCATCACCGCGAGGAAAGTGCTCTTCGCCTGGCTGGCCCGCTCGGCCGTATCCTTGGCCAGACGCAGCTCTTCGGCGGCGCGTTTCTGCTCGGTGATGTCGACAATGGTCGTCACCTCCTGCATTTCGCCGGTGGACTGATCCTTGTAGAGGTGCATCGTGAATGCAGCCCAGACCACGCCGCCTTGGGGATGGAGGTACCGCTTCTCGATCGAGAAATGGTCGATTTCGCCGCGATACAGCTGGTCGGAAAGCGTCTGCTGCTTCTCGCGGTCCTCCGGATGGGACACAGCGACATAATTATTGGTGTCCTTGGACAGCGCCGCCGGCACGCCGGTGATGCTCTCGTGCGCCGGATTAACGATGCGCGTCTCGGCGCGGCGTCCCTGCATCCAAGAGATGCCGACGGGCGTGTGCATGAAGATGAAGCGGTACAGGGCCTCCTTCCGCGCCATCTCCTCCTGCGTCTTCTTCAGCTCGGTGATGTCGACCATCGTGGTCACCGCCTGCTTCCCACCCGTGGCTGGGTCGACAAACATCCGGCTCGTGAACGCGGCCCACACTATTTCGCCATCCGGATGCAGGTAGCGCTTCTCGAGGAAATACTCGTCGATCTCGCCGCTGATGAACTTCTTCACCAGCGCCTGCTGCCGGGCGTAGTCCTCGGGATGCGTGACGCGCGCAAAGGCCCCCGGCAGCTTCGAATCCTCCGCGGAAACCCCGGTGATGCGCACATGCTCGGGGTTGACGATGTGGGAGGCGACGTCATCGGGCTTGTTCCAGGAAATGCCGACCGGTGAATACTCGAAGATGAAGCGAAAGAATGCCTCCTGGCTGCGCAACTTCTCCTCGGCGACCTTGAGCTCGGTGATGTTCTTGCTGATGCCGAACGTGCCCATGATACACCCCTCTTCGTCATGCAGGGGCATCTTCGTGGTCAGCGACCATTGGACGCGGCCGTCAGGGAAAACCTCTTTTTCCGGCAGGCCGACGATCGGCTGGCCCGTGCGGATGATTTGTTGCTCGTCCTCAAAGGCCGGTCGGGCGTGTTCCTCCGAAAAGAAATCGAAGTCCGTTTTGCCCATCAGGTCGTCGGGGCTGTCCTTGCCAAAGTAACGGGCCAGGGAATGACTGCATTTGATGAAGCGCGACTGCAGGTCCTTGAAGTACACGGCGTCGGGCACCGACCGCATGAAGGTGTCCATGATCCGGCGCTCGCGCCGGAGGTCGGCCTCGGTGGCGCGCAGGTCGCGCGTCATGCGCCCGGCGAGGGCGACCGCCCGGGAGTGGGCGGTGATGAGCGACCATACCAGCACGGCGCCAAGCAGGCTGATCACCATGCCGCCAGCCAGCACCGCCACCAGCGTAAGGCTGATCGCGGTGCCGAATTCCGGCCGCGAAAAAATCCACAGCGTCCATTGGCGGCCATAGATCGACAGCGGCGTGAGGGTGTGAAAACGACGATCGGCATAATCCGCGTCGGTCACCAACTCGCCGCGGTGCGCGATAAGGTGCTGGTCGGAATCATAGATCAGCGACGACATCGTGGCTGATTCGCCATCAAATACGTCGAAATCCACCTGATCCTCGGTCACCCGGGCAATGCCGTCCATTAACTCGTCAATGCGGATGGCGGCAAACAACCACCCTTGCAGGGCTCGCTGACGGTCGGCCGGTGTCTCGGGCCGGTCGCCCTTCCCATAGAGCGGCAGCAGCAGGAGAAAACCCGGCAGCCGCCGCTCGTCCGGCGCCAGGATGATACGCCGGGTAAGCGTGGAGCGGTCCGTCCGCATGGCCTCCTCCGCGGCCCGGCGGCGTTGTTCCTCGGCCGCGAGGTTCAGGCCCAGCGCCCCGGTGTTCTGTTCGCGCGGTTCGGCGTAGGTGACGATGTAAAGCTCATCGCCGTCGCCCGCCGGGTGAACCTCAAAATCCGGCGCGCCGTCGGCGCGTATGCGCGCCAGAAATGCCGGCAGGTCCGGCCGCCGCACCCGCTCAATATAGCCGAACCCGAGCACGCCCCGCCGGAAATAACTTTCCATGTTCCTTGCGTAACTCGTCCATTCCGCCCGCTCCACGCTTTTGCTGGCGGCGAACAGGCCCCGCGCGCCATACAATGCCTCCTCAATGCTCTCCAGCCGGGTGGAAACCGTGCTGCTTACGTGCTCGCTTAGCCGTCGGAACCGCAGTGCATCGGTTTGCTCCGACTGGTTGTAGACCAGCCAGCCGCCCACGGCGGTCAGCGTGAATCCTATCGCCAACACTGCCAGGGGCCACGCCAGGCGCGAGCCACTCGCCGCGTCAGGTTTGTTGGCTTCTACACTTGGAAGCATGGGGTTGACGGGCAGCCTCATCGTTTCACGTGCTTTAGGCAAACTCGAAACCGCTGGCAACCGGGGGATTTCCCCTATGGCGCGCCGTTTATTCAGCGCCAGCCGGGGTGCGGCAATTGCCCGGTGTCCCTCCCTGTTTTGTCAGCTTGGGAGGTTCGGGTCCATCATGTGGATTTATCTTAACATATCAAAATTTACGGATAAATTACCTACCAGGGTCGGTGCAGACATGCACAAATGATTACTTCCTGCCGGCACAATCACCCATGTTACTTCGCCAAACCCGCCTCCCGGTCATCGTCCTCTTGCGACCGGGCGCAAGCCGGCATGTCACGACCATCAGTTTTCTGGATGAGGCTCGGCGCTCCCCGCGATAAAACGGACGATTGCAGGATCGTATGATCCCAGATCCACACCCAGGAAAAACCTCCCGGAGAATCGTTGAGATTTGTGCTGCCACCGCAGGTGCGGTGGCCGCTGCTGCGTTGTTAAGCTGGGTATTTGGTGACCGGAGCATCGCCGCGCTGAGCCGGGATTATATTCCCACGGCTCCCAGCACGGCCGGTCTGATGATGCTGCTGGGTGGCGGTGTCTTCCTGCGTTCCTACTCGCCGGCGCGGTCGATCACCACAGCCGTGGCGCTCCTGGCGGTGTTCAGCGCGATCGGCATGAGCCTGCTGGTGTGGGCACAAACCCTCTTCCGTTTCGAGCTGCCGGTGGAACGATGGCTGGCCCCCACCATGGAAAGAGTGGGCGATATGCCGGTCGGCCGGATGTCGCCACTCACCGCGACGGCTTTTCTTTTAGCCGCCGTGGCCTTCTGGTTTGAACTGCCGCCTTGGGACCGCCGCCGCTGGTGTCGACAGCTGGCGGCGGTGCTGGCTTTGGTCACCTGGTTGTTCAGCCTCACCGTGCTGCTGAGCTATGCGACCGGGGTTCCACTGCTCTACCACAGTCGGACCATCCCCATGGCCGTGCTGACGGCTGCTTCGTTCACGCTGCTCAGCTGCGGCCTTCTGTTCGCCGGCGGTTCCGATGTCTGGCCGCTCTCCTTCTTCAGGACCGAGTTGCTGGAGCCCTCCCCCTCGGCGCTTCGCCGGTTGGTGCGCGGCCCGCTGATGGCCTTCTTATTCCTCGGCTTCATCATTGGCATCACCGGGATCTTTTATCTTAGACATGAGTTCACAGACTCCCGTCAGACAGCACGGGACTCGCTGTCAGCCATCGCCGACTTGAAGGTTGGCCAGATCGCCGGGTGGTACCAAGAGCGCCAGGCGGATGCCGAGATAATTTTCAACACCCCCATGACCAAGATTCAGGCCCGGCAATTTCTGTCGGGTTCGGCCCCGGCGCAGCTCGGGCAGGAGTTGTTGTCGTGGATGGAGATGTGGCGAAAGCTAAACCATTACCGGCGGATGGTGCTTTACGACGCTCAGGGATCACCGCGGCTGTCCGCACCTCCGAACACCCGAGCTACGATCAAATCGCACGACGCCCAATTTCAGGCCGCCCTGCGTGCCAAGCATGTCCTGACGACGGACTTTCATCGCGACCCTGAGGCCACGGAAGCGGAGCGGCAAAACATTTCTCTCAGCCTGTGGATCCCCATCGGGATCCAGTCCGAGGCCAATACACCGGCTGAAGGGGCCTGGCTTTTAGAAATTGATCCGCGTGAGTTTCTCTATCCGCTGGTTCAATCGTGGCCCTCCGCCAGCGCCACCGCGGAAACACTTCTGGTGCGGAGGGAAGGCGACGAGGTGGTGTTTTTGAATGAACTGCGCCATCGCAAGAATACGGCGCTTCCCCTCCGCCTGCCGATCGGCGCCCATCAAGACCTGCCCGCCGCAATGGCGGTGAGGGGGCAGGAGGGCGTTGTCGAGGGAACCGACTATCGCGGTGTCCTAGTGCTGGCCGCCATGCGTGGCATCCCCGGCACGCCCTGGTTCCTAGTGGCGAAGGTGGATCGGGAGGAAATCCATGCGCCTCTGCGTACCCGGGCCTTGATCACCGGAATCGTCCTCCTCCTCATGTTTCTGACCACCGCCTTGGGCGTGGGGCATTTGTGGCACCAGCAGGATTACCAACTGCTCCAGAGACAACTGGCCATAGAGCAGGAACGGCAGGCGCTGGCCGAGCGCATCCTGCATCTGAACAAGCACGCCAACGACATCATCCTGCTGATGGACGAAAACTGGCGGATTCTGGAGGCCAATGACCGCGCCCTGCAGGCTTACGGCTATTCCTTGGAAGAGCTGCAGCAACTGAACCTGCGGGCCTTGGGGGCGCCAGAGACTCAGGCCGATCTTGATCGCCTGATCCGCGAGGCGGTGCCCCACCAAGGCATGATCTTTGAGACGCTCCATCGGCGTAAAGACGGATCGGTTTTCCCAGTCGAGAGCAGCAATCGCGCGATCGACCTGGGGGAAAAGCAGTTTCACCAAGCCATCATCCGCGACATCACCGAGCGCCGGCGGGCGGCAGAGGCGCTGCAGGCATCCGAGGTTCGTTACCGGCGGCTTTTCGAGACGGCCCAGGACGGTATATTGATTCTTGATACAAGCACGGGTCAGATAACCGACGTGAACCCGTTTTTGTTGGATATGTTGGGCTATACACGCGAGCAATTCTTGGGAAAAAAACTCTGGGAAATCGGCTTTTTCAAAGACCGCGTATTGTCCGAGTCAGCTTTTGAAATACTGCAGAAGGAAGGCTATATCCGTTATGAGAACCTGCCGCTCAAAACCAAGGATGGACGGCAGATCGAGGTGGAGTTTGTCAGCAACGTCTACCAGGTCGATCGTCAGAAGGTCATCCAGTGCAATATCCGCGACATCACCGAGCACAAGCTGCTGGAAGATCAGTTGAGGCAGGCCCAAAAGATGGAGGCGGTGGGACAACTGGCCGGCGGGGTCGCGCACGACTATAACAACATTCTGACGGCGACACTCATGCAGCTCGGTTTGATGTTGGAAGATCCCAGCCTGTCAGAGGGGGTGAAGCGTTCGCTCAGGGAACTGGAGGGCGGGGCCAGGCGCGCGGCAAGCCTGACCCGGCAATTGCTGGCGTTCAGCCGTCAGCAAATCATCCAGCTGAAGCCGGTGGATCTGAACCTGGTGCTGACCAATCTGGTCACGATGCTACGCCGGCTGCTGGGCGAGCATATCAGCCTGGAATTCCGAGGCGGCACCGATCCCCTGTGGATTGAGGCGGACACAGGGATGATCGAGCAGGTGGTGATGAATTTGTGCTTGAACGCGCAGGACGCGATGGCGCCGAAAGGCGGACGGCTGACGATTGATGCCAGACTCGTGCAAGTGGACGCCGAGGCGTCCCGGGTGAACGCCGAGGCGCGCCCGGGCTCGTTCGTGTGTCTTTCGGTGGCCGACACCGGTTGCGGCATGGATGCGACCACCTTGGAACACATCTTTGAACCCTTCTTCACCACCAAAGATGTGGGCAAGGGCACGGGTCTTGGGCTGGCCACCGTCTATGGAATAACGAAACAACACCAGGGCTGGGTGGAGGCGGTCAGCGAGGTGGACCACGGGAGCGTTTTCCGTATCTATCTTCCCGCCCTGACCAAAGACGTATCGCGTGGTTCCGTACCCGCTATTGGGGAAACTCCCAAGGGCAATGAAACCATTCTGCTGGTCGAAGATGAACAGGCCGTTCGTGACATAGTCATGCTGGGTCTGCAGTGGTATGGATATCGTGTCCTCTATGCGGCCAGCGGCGAGGAGGCGCTGCGAATATGGGACCAGCATGCCGAAGAGATTGATCTGTTGTTCACGGACATGAGGATGCCCGGAGGCATGTCAGGGCTGGAGTTGTACGAACGGCTCAAACAGACCAAAGCCACGCTGAAGGTGGTTATTTCCAGCGGCTACAGCGAGGAGATCTTGAAGTCAGGCGCGTCGGCCAACCCGGCGATTACTTTTTTGCCCAAGCCGTATGAAGTGCAGACGCTGGCCGCCACCGTGCGCAAATGCCTGGACCAAACGTGACCGCCTTCCGGGGATAATCCCGACCGATCAGCGGCGCCCTACCTCTCTCCACCTTCGCCTGACTGGGTCAGCTGGCGTGCGAGCCAGTCGGCCGCGGTGCCAGACGCGGGCTGATGCAGGACGGCGCGGAGGCGCCGCGCCTGCTCCTCACTGCGGGTGCGGCGCACCGGGTCCTCGAGGCAGGCAGTGAGCTCACGCGCAAGGTTGGCGGGCGTGGCCGCCCCCTGGATGAACTCGGGATACATCGGCCCGCCGAGCAGGAGATTGGCGATGCCGATGTAAGGCACCTTCACCAGCCAGCGGCCGAATAGATAGGTCAGTGGATTGGTCCGGTAGGCGATCGCCCCGGGGATGCCTGCCAGCGCGCAGTGCATCGACATTGTGCCTGAGCTGGTGAGCACCGCGGAGGCGGCGACGGGCATGCCGGTGCGTTGCAGCGCCACCTCGGCCGCCAGCGGTCGGGGCAAAAGCGGCTCCAGCACGCCCTTGATTTCCTCGCTGGGGTGCAGCACGACCGCGGCGCGGCCGGGATGCCGCCTGGCAAACTCCGCGTAACCGGCGAGCAGGGCCGGGAAGATGCGCGCCACCGCCTGCGGGCGGCTGCCTGGCAGCAGCAGCACGGGTCCCGCGGAATCGTAGCTGACGGGCGATTGGTAATCCTCGGCCACGAACGGGTGCCCGACAAATTCCACCGGCAGCGGTGTGTCGGCGTAGCTCTTCACCTCGAACGGGAAGATGACCGCCATCGCATCGAGATGTTGGGCCATCTCGAAGCGGCGGCCGGCCTTCCACGCCCAGATCTGCGGGCTGATATAATAGAGCGCCCGGATGGGACCGCCTCCCTTCGTGGTGAGCCCGCGGGCGTGCAGCGCCCGGGCCAGGCGCAGGTTGAAGCCGGGATAGTCAACCAGACACACCGCGCGCGGCTGGTGTTGCCCAATCCAGTCCAGCGTCGCGTTGAACAGCATCCGGAAGAAGCGAAGATTCCTCAGCACCTCCACGAAACCGACCACCGACGACGCCGTGAGGTCGTGCAGCAGCTGGGCGCCGGCCGCGGCCAGCTTCGGTCCGCCCAGGGCGCACACCTGCAGGGCGGGCTGTTGGGCGCGCAGCCCCTGCACCATGCGCGCCGCATGTTCGTCGCCCGAATGCTCGCCGGCGACAATCAACACGTCCACGCGCCCGCCCTCCGGCGGCGGCAGGGAAAATGGCAGTTGTGGGGTTTCAGGCATCAACAAGGTAGGGCGGGACCGCTGGGACCGCCGTTCGGATGGTCCGGCAGCCAGATGTAAGACCACTGTTCATGGTTTTCAATGAGTCCTTTGCGCACAGGGTTCATCAGAATGTATCGCGCCTTGTCTTGGAACGAGTCCTTGGTGCGAAGCCGGTGGTCAAAAAAGTCGCGTTGCCAGGCAACGCCGGCCCGTTTCGCGGTGATCTCTTTGAAGTTGGCCATCACTTTCTTCATATCCTCTGCCCGAGGGAAGGATATGAGGGCATGCAAATGGTCAGGCATGAGCAGCAGAAGATGCACGTACCAGCGACTCGAACACTGGCGGAACGCCACGGCATCAAACAGCACGGCCGCCACAGACTCGTGGCAAAGCTGATTCAACCCTCGCGGCTGGCAGCAGATCGTCACGAAAAAAATCGAATCAGACTTAACCCAGCCTGAGGTGTGATGAGGCAGGATTTTTCTTCGCGGCAGTTTTGCCCCTGATGGCGGCGGGCCCAGCGGTCCCGCCCTACCCTCCTCAGCAGTCATCGGCCTTATCCTCTTGCCGCGCGGATCTGCTCGGTGATCGCCAGGGCCACCTCGAGGGCGCTTTTGCCCAGCGCCGCGCCGACCTTCGGCTGCCGGGTCTTCGCCACGCTGTCCACGAAGTCCCGCAGTTCGATCGCCAGCGGCTCACCCTTCTCGATCGGAATCTCGTGCACGGGGATCGAGCTGGCGTCGCCGGGCTTCACCAAGCCGATCTTCAGCTTCACCCCGTAGGCGATGAGGTCGCTCTTCTTCACCAGGTGGCCCTTCTGGTTCATGAAATCGAGCGAGAGATAGGCGTTGTCCTGAAACACGCGGATTTCCCGGTTTTTCTTCAGGCTCATGCGGCTCGCGTTCAGGTTGGCCACGCAACCGTTCTCAAATTCAATGCGGGCGTTGGCAATGTCCTCGGTCTTCGACAGCACGTTGATGCCCACGCTGTCGATGCGGCGGATCGGCGCCTTCACCAGCGCCAGCACGATGCCGATGTCGTGAATCATCAGGTCCAGCACCACGCCGACCTCCGTGCCCCGCGTCTGATAGGGCGCGAGCCGCTCCGTGGTGATGTACTGGGGATGGTTCGCCGCCTTCTCCAGGAAGCTCATGACGGGATTGAAATGCTCCACGTGGCCGACCTGCACGAGGCGGTGGTGCTTCTGCGCCGCGGCCAGCACCTTCCCCGCCTCGGCGAGCGAGGCGCACAGCGGCTTCTCGATCAGCAGGTGGCAGCCCCGGGCGAGCAACGGCAGGGCGACGGCGGCGTGCCGGTCCGTCGGCACCACGACGGAGACGGCGTCGCATGCCGCGCCCAGCTCCTCGAGCGTGGCAAAACGGCGGCAGTGATATTGGGCGCAAATCGCCGCCGCCCGGGCGTCATCCGGGTCGCAGATGCCGGTCAGCTCGGCGGCCGGCAGCGACGCATAGATGCGCGCATGGTGCTGGCCGAGCGAACCGACGCCGGCCACGCCGCAACGCACGCGCGCCGGTGCGACGCCGGTTGGGGGTTCCGAGTTTTGGGTTTTGGGTGAGGCCATGCTTTCCGGTTCCATAGGTGGCGTATCGTTCCAACTCAAAACCCAAAACGCAAAACCCTAAACCTCCTTCAGCACTCCGTCATGCAGCAGCAGCCGCCGGTCGCACTTGGCGGCGTGCTGCGGGTTGTGCGTCACGAGCACGAGCGCGGCGCCGTGTTCCGCGCAGGTCCCGAGGAGCACGTCGATGACGGCGTCGCCGGTATGCTCGTCGAGGTTGCCGGTCGGCTCGTCGGCGAGGATGACCCGCGGCTGGTTCATCAGCGCCCGCGCGATGGCGACGCGCTGGCACTCGCCGCCGGAGAGTTGCGACGGCAGATGGTGCGTGCGTTCGGCCAGACCCACCCGGACCAGCAACGTCCAGGCCCGGTCGCGCTCCGCCGTGTCGACAAGGCCGAGCATGCGCCGCGCCATGAGCACGTTGGCCAGCGCGTCGATTTCGGGTATGAGGTAGTAGGCTTGGAACACCATGCCGAGGAAGCGGGCGCGCCGGCCGGCCAGGGCATTGTGGCTCAGCCCGGTGATCCGGGCGTCCGCCCAGCCGATCTCGCCGCCTTCGGAGGCGTCGAGGCCGGCGAGCAGGTTCAGCAGCGTGGTCTTGCCGGAACCGGATTCCCCGCGAATGCCCACGCTTTCGCCCGGCGCCACCGTGAGCGCCGCGCCGCGCAGCACCTCGATCATGCGGTCGCCGCTGCGATAGCTCTTCCGCAGCGCCGTTGCCTGCAGCACCGGCGCGGCGGAACGTTGGACGTCCAACGCCGAACGTCCATCGCCGAACGCTTCGGAGGGCTGCGGTGGATGCTTCATGGAGCGTTCAAGGTTCAGCAGGGGGGGTCGCGGCGAATTCATTCGCTGCGCAGCGCCTCCACGGGTTTGAGCCGCGCGGCGCGCCACGCCGGCAGCAGGCCGGCCAGGGTCGCGATGACGATCGAACTCACGATGATGAGCACAAAGTCGTGCACCGAGTAACTGAGCGGCAGGTTGGAAAACTGGTAGAACCGCAGCAGCGCCGCCTCGCTCTGCGTGATGCGCGCAAAGGTGTGGACCACCTCGTTGCGGAAGGTGAGCGCCGTCACCGCGAATCCGATGCCCAGCACCGTGCCGGCGACGCCGATGAAGAAGCCCTGGAAGCAGAAGCAGGCCGCGACCTGGCGGGGCTTGCCGCCCAGCGCGCTGAGCAGGCCGATCTCCCGGGTCTTGCGCACGACGGCGATGAGCAGCGAGCTGGTGATCGCGAACGCCGCCACCAGCACGATGAAGAGCAGCAGGAAGAAGAGCATGTTCTTCTCGAGCTGGAGCACGAAGAGGAAGTCGCGGTTGCTCTCGATCCACGAGACCGCGCGGGCGGAGCCGTCGAACAGCGCGTTGAGCTTCGCGGCGAACTCGTCGGAATCGAACCCGGGCTGCAGCCGCACGCTGACGCCGTGCACGCCGGCGCCCAGCCCGTACAGATCCTGCATCAGGCGGAGCGAGCAGATGACGGTGTTGCTGTCGACCTGGTTCCAGCCGGTCGAGAAGATGCCCGCCACCCGCAGCTGGCGCGGCAGCAGCACCTCGTCCTTCTTCAGGCGCTCCAGCAGCAGCGGCGAATAGACGTCGACCTTCTGGCCGACGTGCGCGCCCAGCGAGGCGGCCAGCTCGGAGCTGAGGAAAACCGAGTCGTCGTCGAGGTCCTCCACCCGGCCGACGATGAGGAATTTTTCGAGCGGCACCACGCCCTGCTCGCGCTCGACGTCGATGCCGCGGATGAACGGAAACGACGGCCGGTTGCCCGCCTGCAGCATCACCATGCCCTGGGCGTAGGGGGCGACGGCGGCGACCTCGGGCCGGCCGCGGATCTTCGCCATGACCGCCTCCTGGTCGTACATGATGCCGCCGTTCTCGACGCGCACGTGGCCGTTGGTCTCGACGATCTTCTCCCGGATCTCGTCGCCGAAGCCGTTCATCACGCTGAGCACGATGATGAGCACCGCCACGCCGAGCATCACGCCGGCGATGGAGGCGAGCGTGAAGAACGCGATGCGCCGCCCGCTCGGGAACAGCTGCTTCAGCGCGAGATAGAGATACCAGGGCATGCGCAGGTTTTAAGGTGTAAGTTGTAAGTTGCCAAGTCGAGCCTCCACGGTGCCGGCTTAAAACTTACCGCTTGAAACTTATGGCTACGGCGCTGGAGCGCCGGCCGGGCGCAGCTGCGGGAAGAGGATGACGTCGCGGATGCTCTCGGCGCCGGTGAGCAGGATGCAGAGGCGGTCGATGCCCACGCCCATGCCGCCGGCCGGAGGCATGCCGTGCTCGAGTGCGAGCAGGAAGTCGTGGTCGATGTTCTGCTTCCCCCCGCCCGCCTGGTGCTCGAACATCTCGCGCTGCACGAACGGATCGTTCTGCTCCGAGTAGGCGGGCGCGATCTCCATGCCGCCGATGATGAGTTCAAACACGTCGAGCGTCGACGGATCCTCGCGGTTGATCTTGGCGAGCGGGCAGAGTTCCCGCGGCAGGTTGAGGACGAAGGTCGGCTGGACGAGCTTCGGCTCGACGCGCTTGGAAAAGATTTCCTGGGTGATCTCGAAGTCCTCCCAGTTCGGTTCGATCTTGAGGCCGAGTTTTTCGGCGGCGGCGGTCTTCTCCGCCCTGCCCCGATCGAACCACTGCGGGTCGCCCGTCTCGGCGATGACCAGGTCCTTGTACTTCACCTCGCGCCATCCGCCGGCGAAGTTGATCACCCCGCCGCTCGCCGCATGCTTGATCTCGAAGGTGCCGAGCACGTCGCGGCAGAGTGTCGTGATCATGTCCTTGATGAGGATCATCATGCCGCGATGGTCGGAGTAGGCCTGGTAGACCTCGAGCATGGTGAACTCGGGGTTGTGCTTGCGCGAGAGGCCCTCGTTGCGGAAGTTGCGGCCGATCTCGAACACGCGGTCCCAGCCGCCGACGAGCAGGCGCTTGAGGTGGAGTTCGAGCGAGATGCGCAGGAAGAAATCGCAGCCGAGGGCTTGGTGGTGGGTGGTGAACGGTTTGGCGGCCGCGCCGCCCGCCACGGATTGGAGGATGGGCGTCTCGACCTCGATGAACCGGCGGTCCTCCAAGAAGCGGCGGATCGCCGACACAATGCGGCTGCGCAGCAGCAGGCGCCGGCGCGACTCCTCGTTGACGATTATGTCGAGGTAACGCTGGCGGTAGACCTGCTCGGGATCGGTGAGGCCATGCCATTTCTCCGGCAGCGGGCGCAGCGCCTTCGCCACGAGCACGTAGTGCTGCACGCGCACGGTGATTTCGCCGGTCTTGGTTTTGAAGAGCGGGCCCTCGGCACCGATGATGTCGCCGAGGTCGAGCTTCTTGAACGCCGCGTAGACCTCGTCGCCCAAGGCGTCCTTTTTCAGGTAAAGCTGGATGAAGCCCTGCTGGTCGAGGATCTTGACGAAGTGGCTCTTGCCCATGTCGCGCATGACCACCAGGCGGCCGGCGACCCTGACCGGCACGGCGTTGTCCTGGCCATCGACGTAAAGTTTGAGCGCCTCGGCCGAGAAATGGGTGGGTTCAAAGACCGCCCGGAAAGGGTCGCACCCGGCGGCGCGCAGATCCTGCAGCTTCTTCAGCCGCACGGCGTACTGGTCATGGGTGATCTCGTTCGGAATGTCGCTCATGGAACCGCGACGGTCTCGCACGCCGGCGCGCCGTGGGCAACGGGAAACTTCGGGCGAGGGCGACCGCCGCCTGCATGGGCAACATCGGACAGGGACGGGATGACCGGCGATTAAGTGCGTCCTTGCTTCGTTGGCAAAAAAACGGACGATATGAGGTCGAAGTGCCCAACCTTGCCGCCTCGATCATGTTGAGCGCCTGCCTCGGCGCGCTCGTGGGACTGATCCGCCAGTGGAGCGATCAGAAAGCCTCCCCCACCGGCGAGGCCGATTTTGGCGGCGTGCGCACCTACACCTTCTGGGCGATCCTGGGCTGCGTGGGCGCGTTCATCACCGACCACTACGCCGCCGCGGTGCTTCCCATTGTGATCGCGCTGGTCGGCGTGCACCTCACCGCCCTGCATCTCAAGAACACCGGCGGCAGCCACCCCGGCAGCACGACCTTCGCGGCCTCGCTGCTCACCTGCCTGCTCGGTGCGCTCGTGCAATGGGACCACATGCAGGCCGCCGTCCTCGTCGCCGCCGCCACCGCGGTCATGATCGGCCTCAAGCAGCCCATCCACGCCTGGACGCGCACCTTCACGGTCGATGACATCCGGGCCACGCTGCAGTTCGTCGCCATCACGGGGGTGATGCTGCCGCTGGTACCGAACCAGGACCTTGGGCCGTTTGCCGCCTTCAACCCCTACTCGACCTGGTTGATGGTGGTGCTGATTTCCGGTCTGGGCTTCGTCGGCTACATCATGATGCGCCTGCTTGGCGCCAAGGCCGGCATCTCGATCACCGGCCTGGTCGGCGGACTCGCCTCGAGCACGGCCACCACTCTCGCTTTCAGCCGCCGCAGCAAGGACGACCCGGCCCTGTCCGCCAGCTACGCGCTCGCCGTGGTGATCGCCTGCACGATGATGCTGGCGCGCATCCTGGTCGTGGTCGGTGTGATCAACCGCGAACTGGCGGTCTCGCTCATCGTTCCGTTTGTGCTCATGGCGCTGCCGGGCCTCGGTTTCGCGCTGTGGGTATGGCTCTTCAACCGGCCGGCCGACAACGACGTGGCCACGCCCCATCTGCTTAATCCCCTCAATCTTGGCATCGCGATCAAATTCGGGATTATTTACGCCGTCGTGGCCTTCCTCGTGAAAACGGCCACCCACTTCGAGCTTCGCGGCGGCCTGCTGCCCCTCAGCTTCATCTCGGGTCTGACTGACATGGATGCCATTTCCCTGCTCATGGCCAACAGCCGTAACGACGCCAGCGTGGGGCCCGTGCTGGCCACGCAGTCCGTCATCCTGGCGGCCCTGGGCAATTCCGTCATGAAGGCCGGCTTCGCCCTCTCGCTCGGTTCGCCGGCCTTGCGCCGCCAGGTGGCCTTGGTGCTCGGACTGACCATCCTCGTCGGCGCCGCGAGCCTCCGGCTCGTGCGGTGAGATTCCGCCCACTGCCTTAAACGACGCCGGCCGGAGTTGCGCGAAGACGCCGCGTCAGCGATAGTCCACCCGATCATGGCTTCCACCACCTTCGTTCCTGCCGTCACGCCGGCGCCCGCTCGCCCTGAGCCTGTCGAACGGGCCACTGTTGACTGGGGTCGCACGAACTACACGCCGGCCTGGCACTGGCAGGAGGACTTCGTCGCCCGGCGGCTGGCCGGCGAGATCGGCGATACGCTGGTCTTCACCGAGCACGAGCCGGTTTACACTCTCGGCGTGCGTCTCGGCGCCGCCCGCCACCTGCTGTGGGACGCCGCCGAGCTCACGCGCCGCGGCATCGAGGTCATCGAAACCAACCGCGGCGGCGACATCACCTACCACGGCCCCGGCCAGATTGTCGGTTATCCGATCCTCAGCCTGGCGCCGCGCAAGGACCTGCACGCCTACCTCCGTTTTCTCGAGCAGGTGCTCATCAATTCCCTCGGCAGCCTCGGCCTCGCCGCCGCCCGCCGGCCGGGCCAGACCGGCATCTGGCTCGGCCCCCGCAAGATCGCGGCCATCGGCGTGGCGGTGAAACGCTGGGTGACGTACCACGGTTTCGCGCTCAACGTGAACAACGACCTCACGCCGTTCGCCGGCATCGTGCCCTGCGGTATCACCGACGGCACCGTCACCTCGATGCGACAGGAGCTCGGCCGCGAATGCGACCTGGCCGAGGTGAAGCAGGTGCTGGCCGCCGAATTCTGGAGTCTTCTGCCACGCTTTTTTTCGGAAACCACGGATCACACGGATAAACGCGGTTGAAGTGAAGATCGGCAGAGCCTGCTTGCATGTCGGGGGAAATCTGTGTTCATCCGTGCGCATCCGTGGTTAAAATCCTCTCCCAAATTCCATGACTGTGCCTCGCAAACCATCCTGGCTCCGTGCCAGACTCCCGGGCGGCCCCGGCTACCACGCCGTGCGCCAGCTCGTCGAGCAGCACGGCCTGCACACCGTCTGCCAAAGCGCCCAGTGCCCCAACCTGGGCGAGTGCTGGTCGCGCGGCACGGCCACGGTGATGATCCTCGGCAACATCTGCACGCGCTCCTGCAACTTCTGCGCCATCCAGACCGGGCGGCCGACCGAGCTCGACCTCGGCGAGCCGGCGCGCGTGGCCGACGCCGTCGCCCGGATGAACCTGCGCCACGTCGTCCTCACCAGTGTCGCGCGCGACGAGCTGGCCGACGGCGGCGCCAGCGTCTGGGCCGCGACCATCCGCGCCGTGCGCCACCGCAATCCGCAGACCGCCATCGAGGTGCTCGTGCCCGACTTCAAGGGCCGCCTTTCAGACATCGACACGGTGCTCGGCGCGCAACCCGACATTTTCAACCACAACGTCGAGACCGTGGAGCGCCTCCAGAAGCCGGTGCGCGTCCAGGCCCGCTACGACCGCAGCCGCGCCGTGCTGCGCCACGCGAAGGCGCGCGGTTTCACCACGAAGACCGGCCTCATGCTCGGCCTCGGCGAGCGTCCGGACGAGATCGAGCAGACCTTGCGCGACGTGGTCAGCGACGGGGTCGAGATTCTCACCATCGGCCAGTACCTGCAACCCACGCCGCGGCACCTGCCCGTCGCCCGCTGGGTGACACCCGAGGAGTTCCAGCACTGGAAAGAGTTCGGCCTGTCGGTCGGCCTCGGCGTGGTCGAGAGCGGCCCGCTGGTCCGTTCGAGCTACCACGCCGACGAACAGTCGCAGAAGTACACCGGCGGGGAGCACCTCAACACACGGAACGCGCTGGCCAGCGCCTAGGCGCAGGACTCGATCCTTGGCGCGGCGCCGCACCGCATCGCTGCATCTTTTTGGTGCATTTCGCGTGTTTCTTGGGCAGACTCCCCCCATGAAATCCCGCCGCGAAATCGTTCAGAACTGGCTGCCGCGCTACACCGGCGTGCCCTTGAAGGAGTTCGGCGACTACATCCTCCTCACCAACTTCCAGCGCTACGTGCAACTGTTTGCGAAGTGGCACCGCGTACCCGTCGAGGGCCACGACAAGCCCATGCCCAGCGCCACGGCCGGGCGCATCACCATCATCAACTTCGGCATGGGCAGCGCCACCGCCGCCACCATCATGGATCTGCTCAGCGCCCTCCATCCCAAAGCCGTGCTCTTCCTTGGCAAGTGCGGCGGCATCAAGCACCGCGCCGAAATCGGCGACTTGATCCTTCCCATCGCCGCCATCCGTGGCGAGGGCACGAGCAACGACTATTTTCCACCCGAGGTGCCCGCGCTCCCGGCATTCGCGCTGCAGAAGGCCATCTCCACCACCATCCGCGATCACGCCCGCGACTACTTGACCGGCACCGTCTACACCACCAACCGCCGGGTCTGGGAGCACGACGAGACCTTCAAGAAATACCTCAAGCGGATCCGCTGCATGGCGGTCGACATGGAGACGGCCACGATTTTCATGACCGGCTTCTACAACGAGATCCCCACCGGCGCGCTGCTGCTGGTCTCCGACCAGCCGATGACGCCCGAAGGCATCAAGACGGCCGAAAGCGACGAGCTCGTTGATGCGGAATACGTCACCAGCCACCTGCGCATCGGCATCGACTCGCTCAAGCAGCTCATCAACAAGGGCCTCACGGTCAAGCACCTGAAGTTTTGAGTAACGGAGGGCCGCGCCGATGATCCGGCAGTTGTCCGAGGCTGATCAGGAGGCGGTGCTGGCATTCGTCGGTCGGGAGCCGGAGGTGAATCTATTCATCATCGGCGACGTCGAAAACAACGGCATGGTCTCCGATGTGCAGCGCCTGTGGGGCGAGCACGACTCCGCCGGCCGGCTGACTGCCGTGCTGCTGCAGTACCACGATTACCTCGTGCTTTACGCACCCGGTGACTGCGATCGGGCGGGACTCGTCAAACTGATGCGCACCCTCGCCTTTCGCGCCCTGTCGGGGGCGGAAGCCTCCCTCGCGCCGTTTCTCGAGGCGTTCCCCTTCCGGCAGATCAAGCGGACCCATCTCTGCCGGCTGGCCGACGCGCGGCGGATCAACGCCCGGGCGGTCGCCGCGCCGGTTCTTCCCCTGCGTCCGGAGGACGTCGGACAGATGATGGACCTTTACGCCCGGATTCCGGAGTTCAGTGCGCAAAAGCCGGAGCTGGCCCGGAGTGAACTGACCGCCGGCCACTCCCATGGTTTTTGGATTGAACAAAACGGCGCGATGGCGGCCGTGGCCCGCACCACCGCCGAGAACAGCCGCTCGGCCATGATCGTGGGGGTGGCGACCCATCCCGATTTTCGCGGCCGCGGATTTGCCACCGCTGTCATGGCGCGCCTCAGCTGCTTCCTCTTCGCCACCGGCCGCACCGCCTGCCTGTGTTACGACAATCCCGAGGCCGGCCGCATTTATCACCGGATGGGTTTTGAGCTGGTCGGTCGTTACCTGATCCTGATGCGCTGATCGCCGGTCATGAGGCGTCCTGCCCGGACCGCCCCGCGCCCCGCAGCGCGTTTACCGACACGAACGCGCTCGACCCGATTATGAGCCGCGCCGCCACCGCGCAAAGAGCCGGTTTGACCTTCCGCTTCCGCCCGCCGGGAAATTTGTCAACTATTAGTTGACATTCCCATGGGAGACGACGTCACCGAGGTTTGATTCCAAGTGTTTTAGGTCGATGGGTTCCCGGCGGCGGAACTGCGCAGCGCGTTTACCGACACGAACGCGCTCGAGCCGACCATGAGCAGCGCCGCCACCACCGGATGCAGCGCGCCCGCCGCGGCCAGCGCCATGCCGGCGGTGTTGTAGGCCGCGGCAAACTGCAGGTTCGTGCGGATGCTCCGCCGGGCCGCGCGCGCCACCCGGATCGCCCGCGGCAGGAAGCGCAAATCGTCGCCCGCAAACACTGCCATCGCCGCCGCGCGCGCCAGTTCCGCGCCCGCCTGCATCGCGATCGAAGCCTGCGCCGCGCTCATCGCCGCCGCGTCATTTATCCCGTCGCCCACGAACGCCACCCGGCGGCCGGCGGCGACCAGCTCGCGCACCCGGATGTGCTTGTCGGCGGGAGTGAGTCCGGCGCGCACGATTGCTCCCGTGAACCGTCCCGCCAAGGCGGAAGCATCGCCGGTCAGAATTTCCACCCCGACGCCGAGCGCCGGCAACTCCCGCAACACTTCATCCAGTCCTTCGCGCCAGGTTTCCGCCAGTTCGACCGTCGCGGCGGGCGCGCCGTCGACGAATACGAAAATCTCCTTGCCTGCGACTTCCTTTGCAGGAGCGGGCCTGCTCGCAACCTGTCCTCCGTAGCCTTGGCGAAGGAGGATCTCTTCCCTGGTCGGAGCAGGCTCCCGGCGCTCATCTTTCATCGCGAGTGAACTCGCTCCGGCATCGACCAATTCCCGCTCGCCCACGCGGATTTCCACCGACTGCCCCGCCTCGTTCTCCACCCACGCCACCACGCCCAGCCCCGCCTCAATCCTCCGCTCCGTGGCCACCGCGGGTTTGTAACGTAATACGTTACAAATCTCATCTGCTTTCCCGGAGGCAGCCTGCGGCGGTTTGTAACGTAATACGTTACATTCCTTCTGGAGGGCGGCGGCGATCGGATGCGCCAGACCCTCCTCGGCGGCGGCCACGGCGGCCTTGAGCCAGGCCTCGCGCCCGCGGAACGGGGGCTCCGTGACCCAGGCGCGCACCGCGGGCGTTTCGGTGGAAAGCGTCCCCGTTTTGTCGAGGCACACGAAGTCGCAGCGGGCGAGCGCGTCGAGAAAATCGCCCGTGCGCGCCACCAGGCCGAAGGATGCCAGCCGCGCCAGCCCGCCCCATACCGCCACGGGCGTGGCCAGTCCCGCCGCGCAAGGACAGGCCACCAGCAGCACGGCCATCGCGTTAAACAACGCCCGGTCCCACGGCGCGCGCATGATCCAGAATGCAAAGGTCGTCAGGCTCACGCCCGCCACGACCGGAAGAAACCACGTCACGAACTGATCCGCCTGCCGCTGCAGCTCGCTTGGCGCAAGTCGCGCTTCGGTCACCGCCGCGAGCACCGTGTCGAGCCGCCGCGGCCCCGCCGCGGGACGAAGCTCGAAGCTGCCGTCCACCGAGAATGTTCCCGCCAGCACGCGATCACCCGGGCCGCGCGGCACGGGACGCCACTCCCCGGTCATCGAGGTTTCCTGCACGTAACCCCGGCCCGCCATGATCCCGCCGTCGACGCAGATGGGGCCGCCCGGCGCCACGAGCACCACGGCGTCCGCCGCGAGGTCGCGCACCGCCTGGCGGGTCCGCGAACCGTCGGCCCGCCGCACGTCGCACACGTCGAATCGTTCGCGGGTTTGATCGACGGCCCGCAGCGCCGCCACCCGGCTGCGCGCGCCGAGCATCTTGCCCGTGGTGTGCACGACGATGAGGATGGCGACGACCTCGTAGTACACCGAACCCGTGTGCGTGAACGTGGCCACCAACGAACCGCTGAAGGCGCCGGCCAGCGTCACAAGAAACAGCAGGTCGATGCTGATCCGGCGTTGCCGCAGCGACGCGATCGAGGAACCCACGAGATCGCCGCCGAGAAACGCCAGCACGCCCGCCGCCGACAGAATCAGTCCCCCGTGCAAGATCCAATAGGCCGTGCCGGCGGGAGGCGTGAGGTTGACCGCGAGGCTGAACACCATGGCCTGACCGACCACCGCCAGCCCCACCCCGATGCGCAGCCAGGCATGGTCGAGCAACCGCTGGTCGGCCTGCAGCCCGGGCTCCGCAACATCGAGTGGCACGCTCACGCCCATACGCTAAGCAGCAAACAGCCCGCCGCCGCAATCCGGGACTGGCGACTTTTCAGATGTCAGCGTGGAAGACAGCCGGTTTTCCCGACGACGTCCGATCGGAGCAAAACACGATGCTAATTCGGCCCGTCACAGTTCAGCGGGCGCCCTCAACGAAAGTCTGGCCGCATGACCTATCGGATCGATTTCACCGCGGGGAATTGTGCGATATCGGGGTTGATGTAGCTTCGTCGCAATGAATAGATTGTTGCGATGCAGCGTCGAGCAGCGTGGTTGTCTGTCCGCTTCGAGCTCTGGGGAATGGCGGCGCTGCTCTACTGGTGGCCGCTGTACAGCCCCTCGCGCGAGTTTCCGCCCATCAGCTACGCCGGCCAGATGCTCTATCTTGTCGTGGTTGCGATCGGCATGACGCCCGTCTTCGCCTTCATCACGTTCTCCCACGACATACTCTATCCCACCTACGAGTACGCACCGCGGATCATCGCCAATTTCGGCCCGCTCGACGACCAGCTCCTCGCCGGGGCGCTCATGAAGATCGTCGGCATGGCCGTGGCCATGACCGCCTTCGGCGTGAGCTTCTACCGCTGGTACCAGGCGTCGAACAAAACTGTGCACAGCCAGGGTTGAACCGGGCATCTCAATTCCCGGACCCAGCCTTTCTGCGGCGGACCGCCAGCATCAATCGGGCAGTGCCGGCCGGCTTGAGAAGCTCTGTTGACCGTGGTATTTCCGCATGACAGAAATTCTCCGACGACGATAGGTCATGGTAATCTACCGCTCTGCCATGCCTCACCGATCCCATGCAAGTCTTGTTCCTGCGGAGCAAATCCAGCGACGCATTCTGATCATGCACGGTAAGCGCGTCATGCTCGATGCCGACCTCGCCCGATTTTACGGGGTTGGCACCCGCGATCTCAACAAGGCCGTCACACGCAACCTTGACCGTTTCCCCGAGGACTTCGCCTTCAGCCTGTCTCTAGAGGAGACCACGGCTTTGATGTTCCAGCTTGGAACATCAAAGAAAGGTCGCGGCGGCGTCCGCAAACCGTCCAGGGTTTTCACCGAGCAGGGCGTGGCGATGCTCGCTAGCGTCCTGCGCAGTCCGCGCGCAGTCTCGATGAGCATCGCGATTGTCCGCGCCTTTGTGCAGTTGCGTGAAATACTCGCCGGTCACCGCGAGCTGGCTGCCAAGCTCGCCGAACTGGAAAAACGCCTGGAGGGACACGATCAGGCGATCGGCAACCTTTTCGAGGCCATCCGCCAGTTGCTGGCGCCGCCCGACGAACCGCCGAAACGCAGGATCGGCTTCCATCAAGACAACCGCTGACCGCCTTCGGCGTGAGCTTCTACCGCTGGTACCAAGCCTCGAACAAACCCGCATGCTGAGATTTCCCGCGGGAAGCTGTCGCTAATCGAGGACGCGCTTTATCCGACTTACTGGCTTATGGCGCATTCGATCCCGCAAGACCGCGAGGAACATGTCAACTATTAGTTGACATGTTTTTTGCGCTATTGCCCGGTTGCTGTGCAAACAGGATTGCGGGGTAAAAGGCAAAAAGGGCGGACTGGCGTCCGCCCTCGAAGGAAGCGTGGGCGGCGCGGGCCGCGGGATCACTTCTTGAGGAGATCGTCGATCGAGTCGCTCTCCGTGTTGACGTCCGCGAACAGCCAGGTCGACAGGTAGCGCTCGCTGCTGGAAGGGATGATGACGACGATCTGCTTGCCCTTGTTCTCCGGCCGCTTGGCGAGCTGGAGCGCAGCCCACACGGCGGCCCCTGACGAGATGCCGATCGGGATGCCGTCCTGCTGGTTGACCTGCTTGGAGATCGGAGCCGAGTCGGCCTCCTTCACGCGGATGACCTCGTCGTAGATCTTGGTGTTGAGCACCTGCGGGATGAAGCCGGCGCCGAGGCCCTGCAGCTTGTGCGGGCCGGGCTGGCCGCCGGAGAGGATCGGCGAGGCGTCGGGCTCCACCGCCACGATCCTGAGGCCGGGCTTGCGCGGCTTGAGCACCTCGCCCACCCCCGTGATGGTGCCGCCCGTGCCGATGCCCGACACGATGATGTCGACCTTGCCGTCGGTGTCGCGCCAGATCTCCTCGGCCGTGGTCTTGCGATGGATCTCCGGATTCGAGGGGTTGTTGAACTGCTGGAGAATGACACTGTTGGGGATCTGCTTCTGCAGCTCCTCGGCCTTGGCGATGGCGCCCTTCATGCCCTTGGGTCCCTCGGTGAGCACGAGCCGCGCGCCGAGCACCTTGAGCAGCTTGCGGCGCTCGAGGCTCATGGTTTCGGGCATGGTCAGGATGATCCGCAGGCCGCGCGCCGCGGCGACGAACGCCAGCGCGATGCCGGTGTTGCCGCTGGTCGGCTCGATGAGGACCGTGTCCTGGTTGATCTTGCCGGACTTGAGAGCGTCGTCGATCATAGCGGCGCCGATGCGGTCCTTCACGCTGCTGAGCGGGTTGAAGAACTCGAGCTTCAGCAGCACGTCGGCGAGGGCGCCGTGGGCTTTGGCGGTGCGGTGCAGACGGACAAGCGGCGTGTTGCCGATCGTGTCAACGATGGTGTCGTATATCTTGGCCATAGGGTTCGGGATTGAGGTTGGGTTTGGTTGAGAAGGGGCAAAGGAAGGCGGCGCCGGAGATTATTTGGAGGTGCCCCAGCGCCGGTGCAGGAAGTTCTCCCACGGGGAAAAGAGCACCTTGTCCGCGAGCAGTCCGATCAGCACGATCACCACCATGATGCCGATCACCTGGTCCATGGCGTTGAGTTCGCGGCCGTTGTGCAGCATCTGGCCGAGGCCGAAGCCGGTGAGGATTGAGACGAAGATCTCGGCGGCCATGAGGGAGCGCCAGGCAAAGGCCCAGCCCTGCTTCATGCCGCTGACGATGAATGGGAGCGAGGCCGGCATGATCACCTTCAGCCAGATGTGCAGCCAGCGCGAGCCCATGGTGCGTGCCGCCCGGACATAGATGGGATTGACGTTACGCACGCCCGCCTCGGTTGCAAGGACCACGGACCACAAAGTGCCCATCACGACGACGAACAGCATCGCGCCCTCGGTCTGGCCGAACCACAGCAGCGCGAGCGGCACCCAGCACACGCTCGGCAGCCCCTGCAGGCCCAGCGCCAGCACGCCCAGCGTGTCGCGCACCGGCCGGAAGCGCGCGGTGAGCAGGCCCAGCGGGAGGCCCACGGCCAAGCCGATCACATACCCCGCCAGCAGCCGCTTCATCGTGATGCCGATGGCGAAAAACAGCTGCCACTGATACGGGTTCGGCTCCTTCGCGCTCCCGGGGTTGAAGGTGTAGTCCCAGAGATAGAGCGCCACCGATTGGGGCGACGGCACCAGCACCGGCGACCAGATGCGGGCATTGAAAGCGAACTGCCACGCCGCGATCAGCGCGGCGAAAAACACCAGAGCAATGACGACGCGTTTCATTCCTGGACCTCCGTGGCGCGCAGATGCCCCTTGAGGGCGCGCATGATTTCCGTGGCGTGCTCCGCGAGATCGACGCTGTTGATGTCGCGCGGCCGTGGCAGCGGTATTTTGAATTCCTCGCGAATGCGGCCGGGGTGCGGCGAGAACAGGGCCACCCGGTTGCCGAGACAGGCCGCCTCGCGGACGTTGTGGGTGACAAAGACGATGGTCTTCCGGCGCTCCTCCCAGATCCGCTGGAGGTCGCCGTAAAGCTGCTCGCGGGTGAGCGCGTCGAGCGCCGCAAACGGCTCGTCCATGAGGAGCACCCGGGGATTGGGGGCCATCGCCCGGGCCAGCGTCACGCGCTGCTTCATGCCGCCGGACAGTTCGTGAATGTTGGCCCGCGCGAACTTCTCGAGGCCGACGAGCTTCAGGTAGTAGTACGCCACCTCCTCGCGCTCGGCTTTCGACAGGCCGGGCTTGAGCCGCAGGCCGAACATCACGTTGTCGAACACGTCGAGCCAGGGGAACAGCGCCGCCTCCTGGAACATGACCATGCGGTCGCGCCCCGGGCCGCGGATCGGCTCACCGTCCGTCAGGACCACGCCTTCATCGGGCGTCTCGAGTCCCGCGATGATGTTGAGCAGGGTCGACTTGCCGCAGCCGCTCGGACCCACCAGGCAGACGAACTCGCCGTCGCTGACATTCAGCGTGACGCGGTCAAGCGCGTGCACGCTGCCGCGGTCGGTGCGGAAGGTCTTCGAGACATTTTTCACGGCCAGCTTGGCGCTGGGCGTGACGGCAAGTTCCTGCTGCAGGGTCATGGTTTTCCGGAAAAAAGGCGGTCCAGCGGGAGGGCGTCGGGGAGGAAGCCAACGCCCTGCGCGTCGGCCACCAGCCCCTCGATCTGCGCTGGCACGAGGGAGGAGGTGAAATGCAGCCGCGGCCAGGCGCTCGCCACAAGGCGGGCGGAAAACTCGCGCCGGGTCTCCGCACTCAATCCGGCCCGGACAAGTTCGCGCGCCTCGACCTCGTGGGCGTTGATCCACACGGTGAGCTCGACGTGCGCCGCGCGGAATTTTTGCGCGAGCTCCGGATGCTCCTTCAGCAGCCGGACGCTGGAAACGAGCAGCGTGGTGACGACGTCGCGCTGCTCCAGGAACACCCGGCCGCCGGCCTCCTGCTCGAGCCGCGACACCCACGGCTCGACCGTCCAGACGGCGTCGATCTTGCCCGTGCTCAACAGCGCGAGCTGGTCGGGGTTCGCCGTCGGCAGGATGAACACATCGCCGCCGGTCTGCGTGATCTTGAAACCCTGTTTCTTCAGCCAGACGCGCGCCGCCACGTCCTGGGTGTTGCCAAACTGGGGGGTCGCGAGTCGTTTGCCGCGAAAATCCTCCGGCGCCTTGATGCGGCCGTCGCCCGCCACGACGAGCGCCGCGCCGCCCTCGGCCGCGCCGGCCAGCACGCGGATCTCGTCGCCGCGCGACCGGATGTAGGCGTTGAGCGCCGGGTTCGGCCCGACGTAGGTCAGGTCGATGGAGCCGGCGAACACCGCCTCCATCGCGCTCGGACCGGCGTTGAAGGCGAACCACTGGATCGTCACGTCGGGCCCGAGCCGCTGCTCAAACCAACCATGGCCGGTGCGGGTCGTCTGACTGCCGATCACACCCTGGGCGTGGGTGATGTTGGGAAAGTAGCCAACCCGCAGCACGATTTTCTCGGCGTGCACGGCGGCGGCGGAGAGAAGCAGCAGAAGGAAACACCGGAGTTTCATGGGAGCGGATCCGATTGGCCGGGTCAGAAGGATAATTGGAAGCGCGTGATCAGCGCCTGCTCATCCTGACGCAGGATCTGGGTGGCTGACACCGGCACGGGGTTGTTGAAGCGGGTCTGGAAGTAATCCAGCGAGGTGCGGACCGTCCTGCTGAGATACCAGTTCAACCCGATGCCGGCGGCCGTGGCCTCGCCGGCGTTGGTGGCCGGGGAGGCGAAAAGCGGAAAGATGTTGTCGTCGAGCTTGAGGTTCGCGTAACGCGCGACGATCTGCCACGCGCCCCACGTGCCATCGTTCCAACTGAACGGCTGCCGGGGCGTGACGCTGGTGAAGGAGGCGTCCTCACCGGTGAGCACGAAGCCGGCGACCAATTGCCAGGCCTTGTTCTGCAACGCCGTCTTCACGCCCGTCGCACTGGGCCGTGCATTGACGGTGGAAACGACATATTCGCCCAACGCCCCAAAGGGGCCGCTGTAATAGTATGCCTGGGGGGAAACGCGCCAGATTCGTCCGTCGGCCACCACCGTGCTGTTGTATTTGAAGAACGTCTGCTGCCCGTCGGTCTTGTAGCCGGCCGTGACGGCGGCGGGGCCTTTCTCGCGGCCGAGGCTGGCGGCAACACCGAGACCGAGGCCCTGCCAGGGCGAGTCCTTGTCATTTTTAAACGGCTGGGCGAACACCCGGGCGACGACATCCTTGTCGTTGTCGAAATCCACGTTGCTGGTGCTGGTGGCGTCGGCCACGCCGTTGAAGAGGCCGACGGCGTAGGTGAAGGCATTGTCCGCGAAGCTGCCGCCGACCTGCACACCGAGGTCGCGGTTCGGCACGAGGTTCGTGACGAGGGAACGCTCGACGAAGAAGGTCGCCGAGTCGGACTGCAGTAATTCGAGTCCGACGGGGGCCTTGAAGCGGCCCAACTTGAACTGCACGGCGCTGGTCGGCGCGACGGTCACGTTGGCATCGAGGATGCTGACGGTGCTGCCTCCCAGTTCGGGAATGATTTGGAAGGAATAGATCCTGCCGAGCGTGCCCTCGGAAATGAGGCGGGCGCGGCGCAGCACGAAGGAATTATTGTAGACTCCGCCGCCATCGCCGAAGAACAGGCGCGAATCAAGCTGCACGAGGCCGCCGATGCGGAGGGAGTTGGCCCCGTCGCCGGAGGCGAACGTGAAACCCTTGTCGGAGATGGCAATTTTGGGCGCGGTCTTGGCCGCGGCGGCGGCCTCCTGCTCCTTGAGCTGCTGTTTCTGCTCGAGTTGATGCAGCCGCTGGTCAAGCAACCGGATCTGCTCGCGCAGGGCTTTGATCTCCGCGTCGCTGTCATCAGCGGCACGCAAACCGACCAGACCCGCGGGCAGTGTCGCAACAGCCACCGTGGTCCGGATAAGCAATGATGTGATCGCGTTCATATGGCGTAATCGCCGAGGAGATTGTTGATGAGCCCGTTGACGGGTTGCAGGCGGGCGGAGGCGGCCACCAGCCGGACGAGTTTCCGGCGTTCACCCGCCGGACGCGAATTGCGGAGAGGCCGGGTGAAAGGCAGCATCACGCCGTCGCGGCGCATCTTGCGGAGCGTCACCTCGACCACGTCGGCCAGCGAGTAGCGGTCGAGGATGCTCGTGATGGCGTTGCGCACGTCGAGCATGAGCATGCGCAGGCCGCAGTGCGTCTCGTCGGGGCACGAGCATTTTTCGTAGGCGGTCTGGCTGACGCACCCGATGGGGGCAAGCGGACCGTCGATGAGACGCACGACTTGGCCGACGGTGATTTTTCCAGCCGGCAAGGCGAGACGATAGCCGCCAAACTTGCCGCGCTGGCTCTCGACGAGCCCCGCCTCCTTGAGCAACTGCATGATCTGCTCGAGGAACTTGATGGGAAGCTGCTCGTTGGCGGCGAGCTCCGTGACCTGCACCAGCGACCGGCCGACCTCGGCGGCAATGCCCAGGTCGATCAATGCCCGGAGGGCGTATTCGCCTTTCTTGGAGAGCTTCATAATGTCTACCGGTTTAATCTAGATTTCTTTGGTAGACTTTAGGCAAGCGTTTTTTAAGACCAATCTGCACCGGTTCCGTCGCTGTGCCAGGGTATGAACGCTTCCGTCGTCAAAGTGGCGTCATCCGCCTCCGTCTTCCGCTTGAACCTCTTGTCGACTAACCTTGCTTGCTTCGCCATGCACGGTTGGGAATATCCGGCTCCCGCCAGGATGGTCGGACGACCGTGGTAACAACCGATGG
Source organism: Opitutaceae bacterium (assembly GCA_049513315.1). Lineage (GTDB taxonomy): Bacteria > Verrucomicrobiota > Verrucomicrobiia > Opitutales > Opitutaceae > Fen-1467. The sequence goes on along the minus strand of JBEKWG010000030.1, from coordinate 18,615 downwards.
AACCCCGCGTCTAGTGTCGCAGCCCAGCCTGGCCGAAAGCATGTTTCACCGCCGCAAAGCTCGCTTCGTCGACAACCGCATGGATTCCGCTCCACAGTTTCAGAATCCGCCTCCCGCCACCGCGGATTCACCCGACCGAGTCGAGCCGGAGCCAAGGCTTCCCTGGGCGCGCACGTTTGCGTCCCTGCAGCATCGCAACTACCGCCTGTTTTTCTTCGGCCAGTTGGTCTCGCTCGTCGGCACCTGGATGCAGAACGTCGCCCAACTCTGGATGGTGTATGCGTTGACCAACTCGCCGTTCAAGCTGGGCGTGGTGGCCTTTTGCGCGGGGGTGCCGGTGCTGGCCTTTTCGCTCTGGGCCGGGGTGGTGGCCGACCGCGTGCCCAAGCGCCGGCTGTTGCTGCTGACGCAGACGGCCATGATGACCCTCGCCTTCATTCTGGCGGCGGACGTGTTTCTCGGCACCGTCCAATGGTGGCACGTCGCGATTCTCGCGTTCCTGCTGGGCACGGCGAACGCCTTCGATGCACCGACGCGTCAGGCGTTCGTGGTGGAAATGGTGGGCCGGCGGGAACTGATGAACGCCATTGCGCTGAATTCGGCGATGTTCAATTCGGCCCGAATCATCGGCCCCGCCCTGGCGGGGGTGACGCTGGCAGCGGTTGGCACGGCGTGGTGCTTCGTGCTGAACGGCGTCAGCTTTCTGGCCGTGATCACCGGGCTGGCCCTGATGGATGTGAAGCCGTATGTCGGCGCAGCTTCGACGGAATCCCCCTTCAAGCAAATGAGAGAAGGAGTCAGCTACATCTGGCATCAGCCGACCGTGCGTCCGTTGATCACCCTGGTGGCGGTTTCGAACATGTTCGCGATGGGCTACACTGCGCTGCTGCCGGCGTTCGCCCAGGATGTCCTCCATGCGGGAACGGTCGGGTACGGCTTGATGAGCACGGCGGTCGGCTTGGGCGCGCTTTCCGGCGCCTTGGTGATCGCCTCACTGGGCAACTATCAGCACAAAGGACTCGTGCTGACGGCCGGCAACCTGCTCTTCCCGACCATGGTCCTCGCCGTATCACTGTCCAAATCGTTTCACCTGACCATGGGATTTCTGGTGGTGGCAGGCCTGGGTTTCATGACCCAGAATGCGACGGCCAACACCCTGGTGCAGACCACCGTCCCCGACGGTCTGCGGGGCCGGGTGATGAGCGTGTACATGATGGTGTTTCAGGGCCTTTTCCCCATCGGGTCGCTCATCGCCGGATCTGTGGCGGAAAAGTTCGGCGTGCCGGCCGGGGCGGCGTTCGGCGGGACCATTGCACTGGCCTACGACTTGTACCTGTTCTGGCGTGTGCCGCAGATCCGCCGGATGCGGTAATCCCAAACCACGGCGTGCCTTTCAACCGTCATTGCGAGGAGTCCCGTCATGCGGGACGACGAAGCAATTCAGCCCTTCGACAAGCTCATCCATCGACAGGCTCAGGATGACCCTGAGCAAGGTCGAAGGGTCAGGGCCCCGAGCCCGGTCGAGGGGCTGGATCGCCACGGCATGCTCCGCTTGCCTCGCGATGACAGGACGGGGTGAAGACACTGCTTACCGCACGCAAACCGTCACATTTACTCGTCCTTCTCGGGACGCCGGAATTCCTGGTGATCGGCCTTCTGGATTTTGCCGAGTTCGGCCACCAACCGGGCCGCCTCGTCGTTGTTGCCCGCCTTCAACGCGTCCTCGAGTTTGCCCACGGTGCCGAGAAATTCATCCATCTTTTTCTGGTAGTTCTCCACAAACGCCGCGCGCTCCGGTTCGGGCAGATCGGCCGCCTTGAGCGGCGTGTGCTTCCGCGCCTCCGTGGCGCCCGCCTTGATCGTGGCGACGAGTTCGAGCGAGGCGGCGTTCTGCGCGGGATCGGTGACCTGTCGGCGGAGTTTGCGATAGGCGCCGGACATCATTTCCATGGCCTTTTCGATGTCGGTATCGGGTCGGTCTTTCTTCGGCTGGGCGAAGACGATGGCGGGTGCGATCAGCATGACCGCGAGGAGGAGATGCAGTTTCTTCATGACACGGTGTGGGTGAAACGCCCGTAGAACGGAGCCGGCAACGCCGGCCATCACGGCGGGAGCGTCAACCTCAGCCCGTCGTACGCCAGGCGGATGCCGGGCGGCAGCGTGGCTTCGAATGGCCCGTGGTCGACCGCATGCGTGAGGTGCGTGAGGTACGTCATCGGCACGCCGAGGGTGCGGGCGACTCCGACCGCTTCCGGGATGTTCAGGTGCGTGGGATGCGGCTCCGGGCGCAGCCCGTCGAGCACGATGGCGTTGGCGCCCTTCGCGAGCTCCCGTGCCTCGGCCGGCACGCGCTTGCAGTCAGTATAGTAAACGAACTTGGCGCCGCTGCTGCGTTCCTCGAACACCAGTCCGAGCACGTTCACCCCGCCATGCGGCAGCAGGGTCGAACGAATGATCCCCTGCTCCAGTTCGAGCACCGGCGGCATTTCCAGGAGGTTGAACGCCGGGTAGCCGCGCATCACCGGCCGTTCCATGATCGCATAGGGATACATGGCGATCACCCGGCTCATGCCCTCGTCGGTCGAGTAGATGGTCAGCGCGTTGCCGCCGCGCAGGTCGCAGAAGCGCCGTAAATCATCCATGCCGGCCACATGATCGGCGTGGCCGTGCGTGAGAATGAAGAGATCCAGCCAGTCGACGCCGTGGCGCAGGCACTGTTCGCGGAACTCCTGCGCCGCGTCGACCTGGATGTGCAGTCCGTCCATCACGACGTGAATGCTGCAGCGGGTGCGCTTGTTGCGCGGGTCGGCCGAGGTGCAGACGGGACACGAGCAGGCGATCATCGGCACGCCCTGCGAGGTGCCCGAGCCGAGGATGATGACTTCCATCCTGTCAGGTGAACCCCGGAAGCCATCGTCGCCAAGCCTTATTCGGACGCGGGCGCACCGCTCCGCCGGATTTTCACCGTTGGCCTGGCTGCTCCGAAAAATCCGGCTGCGCTATTCGTTTTGCCATCTCCCCTGGAAGCGTAGAACGTGACCGGAAATTCCCATGCACGCCGTCCTTGATTATCTCAAAGCCAACCAGCGCCGCTTCATTCGCGAACTGTGCGATTTCCTTCGCTTCCCCAGCGTCTCGGCGCAGCCGCAACACCAGCGGGACCTCCACGCCTGCGCCGTCTGGCTCACGCAGCACTGCCGGCAGATCGGCCTCAAGGCCGAATTGTGTCCGACCCCGGGCCATCCGGTCGTGCTCGCCCGCACGCCCCGCCGGGCGGGACGCCGTCCGCATTTCCTGATCTACGGCCACTACGACGTGCAACCGCCGGAGCCGTTCGAACTCTGGGAGTCACCGCCCTTCGATCCGACCATCCGCGGCCACACGCTGATCGCCCGCGGCTCCGCCGACAACAAGGGTCAGCATTTCGCCCATCTCAAGGCGGTCGAAGCCTATTTCAAGACCGGCACCGCCCTGCCCTGCGACCTCACGTTCGTGCTCGAAGGCGAGGAGGAAGTCGGCAGCCGCAACCTGCGGCGGTTCCTGCGTGAGCGCCGTCGGGAGCTTCGCTGTGATGCCGTGGTGGTGTCCGACACCGGCATGCCCGCCCGGAATCTCCCCGCGCTCACTTACGCGCTGCGGGGGATCGTCGCCCTCGAAATCACTCTGCGCGGACCGTCCCGCGACCTGCATTCGGGCCTCTTTGGCGGCTCGGTCGAGAATCCGGCGATGGCGCTCTGCCAGCTGCTCGCGAAGCTGCGCAACGCCGGGGGGCGCATCACGGTGCCGGGCTTTTATGACGACGTGGAGCCGCTGACCAAGTTCGAGCGAGAACAATTCAAGCGGCTGCCCGGCACGGAGGAAAGTTACCGCCGGTTTCTCGGCGTGCCGGAGCTTTTCGGCGAGGCGGGGTTCAGTTCCCATGAGCGCACCACGGCCCGTCCCACGTTTGAAATCAACGGGCTGACCAGCGGTTATCAGGGCGAAGGCGGCAAGACCATCGTGCCGGCCTGGGCGCGGGCAAAGATCACCCTGCGCCTCGTGCCCAACCAGCGGCCGGAAAAGATCATCAAGGCGACGGTCGCCTGGTTGAAGCAGCGCTGCCCGTCCACCGTGCGGATGGAGATCGGGGATCGCCACGGCTCGATGCCTTATCTGGTCGAGCCCACCGGCGCCCATGCCCGGGCGGCGTTGCGCGCGTTGCGGGCGGCGTTTCATCGCGAGCCGGTGCTGCTGCGCGAAGGCGGCTCGATCCCGATCGTCAACGACTTCAAGCAGACGCTCGGGGCGGACACCCTGTTGCTGGGGCTGGCCTTGCCGGACGCGAACGCGCATTCGCCGAACGAGAAATTTGATCTCGATTGTTTCGCCGCCGGCCAGCGATTGAGCGCGCTGCTGTGGCAGGAACTGGCGAAAACAGCGTAGGCGCGCCCGAGATTCCGCCGCCCGGGTTTCCACCCACTCCTTCAGCCGTCAGTCAGACGATTTCGCGGTACACGTCCGGATGCGGACGCGAGATCACCACGGCGTTCACCAGCATGCCCGCGTCGGCGATGATTTTCCGGCCGGCGGCCACGGCGTCCTGCACGGAAGCGACGTCGCCGGTCATGGTGACAAACGCCTTGCCCCCGAGCGCCATGGCGAGACGGATTTCGAGGAGCTGCACCGGGGCGCGCTTGGCGGCGGCGTCGGCGGCCTGCAGCAGGGTCGCCACGTTGAAGGATTCGATGACGCCCAGCGCGCCGTCGGGCGGCACCACCGAGGTGCGCCCCAGGGCGGTGATCACGTCGGGATGGATGCTGGCGATGACGAAGCGGTCGATCAGGCAGCCGTTGGCGGCCTCGGCACCGGCTGCCACCGCGCTTTCGACGGCCGACGCGTCGCCGGCGATCAGCACCATGTATTTGCCGGAGCAGATGGAACGCGAAAGATACAGCCGGACATTGCCGGCCTTGAGCATGGTGTCGGCCACCTGGAAGCCGGCCGCGACGCTGGAAAGCTCGATCATACCGATGGATTTCTCACTCATGATGGATTCCTGTCAGAGGCGGTTTAAAACAATGTGCTGCTCGGTGACCTCGGCCACGCTGGCGGCGAACGGGGCGTGAACGACGGCGCCCAACACTTTTTCGGGCAGTCCTCCCAACGGCTGGCCCGCGTCCACCCGGTCGCCCGTTTTCACCAGCGCCTGGTTGGGCGAACCGGCACCCTGCTTCAGCAACAGCACCACCCGGCGGGGTGACAGCACCCCGTTCTGCAACGGCGCGGCGTGATCGTACTGCAGGATGTGCAGCTTCTTCATCAGGGTCTTGATCGGCACGCGCCGGCCGTCGCGCATGGGATGCGGCTTGACTGTCAGGGCGCCGGTCCATTTCAGGTCGGCCTTGCGCAGCTCGGCTTTGGACTGGTCGCACGCCTCCTTCGGGTAGAGTTCCTCGGGACAGGCGTAGAGCGTGCACAAGCCGCAGGAACAGCAGAGCGCGGCCCACTGGTTCCAGTGCTCCTGGCCGGTGGCCGTGAAGGCGAGGCTGCGCATGACCTGGTGCGGCTCGACGGCATAGCCGAGCAGGAAACGGGGGCAGTACTCCGTGCAGTAGCGGCACTGGTCGCAGGCGGATTTGCCGATGGCATTCTGGATCGCCGGGGGCTTGAGCTTGCGCTCCATGATGTGATGGTCGCGCGGCAGCACCACGACCCCGGTCGTCGTCTTGACGACGGGCCGATCCAGATCGTCGGTGGTCTCACCCATCATCAGGCCGCCGATGCACAGCACGGGATCGGACGTGGTGGCGCCGCCGGCGGCCTTGATGCACTCGCGAAAACTCGTGCCAACCGGGACCGCGAGCGTCCGGGGCTCGCGGACGGCACCGGCGATGGTGAGCGTTTTGTGCGTGACCGGCCAACCCTCGGCGGCGGCGGCGACATTGACGAAGGTTTCGACATTGCACACGACCGCGCCGATCTGAAGGGGGATGCCGCCCGGCGGAATGAGCCGGCCGGTGGTCTCGTGCACGAGGTCATATTCATCGCCGGCGGGATAATAATCGCCGAGCAGATGCACGCGCACCGCCGTGCCCTGACAGGCCGCCTGGACGGTTTCGACCGCGTGCTGGTTCTTCGCCTTGATGCCCACGATGCCGGTGCGTGCGCCGACGGCCTCCATGGCGAGCTGCATGCCTTTTATGATCTGCGCGGCCTGATGCTCCATCACGACGGCGTCCTTGTGCAGGAGCGGTTCGCACTCGGCGCCATTGGCAATGACGGTGTCCGCCTTGGCCGCCAGCTTGACATGCGTGGGAAATCCGCCGCCGCCCGCGCCCACCACCCCGGCCCGTCTGACTTGCTCAACAAGGTTCATGAAAAATCTTTTGCCGACTTATGCCAACCCCGGCTCCGGAATGCCAAATCAAAATACGGCTCATCATCCAAGGACGGGATGGCGACCGCCGGGCGGGGCATGGGATGTGATCAAGGTACTGCAATCTGGCATCATCTCAAACTTGCTAGTGCCTGGTTCCTGCCACATCCTAGGCCCATGAAGCGGATTACGCTGGCGGCTCTTGTCCTATCGCTCTGTTCGTGCCAGACGACGTCACCCTATTCACCCCCCGTAAGGGATTATGCCGCCCTCGCCGCGGCGGATATGTCCAAATACACCATCGCGGACAACCACGTCTATGGCTTCGAACCGGAGGGCCGGCTGGACCCGAGCCTTCCCATCCAGGAAAGCCGCAAGGACGGCAACTGGACCGTCTACACGGTTCCGGACAGAAAATACGGATTTGACCGGGTGGAGGTGACGGTTGATGCATCCGGCACCATTGTCCGGCTCCAGTTTTTCAAGACATCGCACACCGCTATCGGCTGGCGGGAGTTCTTCGACAACACCTACCAGAGCTTGAAGTCAGAATACCGGGCGCTTCAGCGCCTCGGGGACTTGGATACCGCTGAACTGACGGTCTATGTGGCGGGCGACGAAGCCGATTGGAAACAGCATTACATCCAGTATCTCCAATTGATGGATGAACCCAACAACCTGGGGGCGCAGTCTTGTTGGATTCTGCATCCGCACCTGAGCCTGATCCAGGCGGTGATCAAGAAACAGGGTGTCGGCGCCTTGCTGGTGATCGATTATCAGACCAAAAAATACGCGGCGGCCCAGCAGGCCAGTGCCGTCGCGCCCAAACCGGCTTCGGCCGGGTATTGAACCGCCGGGCGCACCTTTCCGACAAAAAGTTTGCCGGCTGCCCGGAACTTCCCGCTCGCCCCACCGACCGAACGCCGCGGATTACTTGTAACGTATTACGTTACAAACCCCCGGCTGTCCCGCTCGATAATCCTACCGGTCCCAAGCGGGCTTTGTCATCTATTAGATGACAAACTCAGAAGGGACGGTTCCGCCTTTGTCATTGTGAATAGATGACATCCCGGCAAACCCTTTCCTTATAAATCCAGCTTTCTGTCGGCCGGCAAAAAAAGGCGCTCCCTTGCGGGAGCGCCCTTGAAGTTGATGCGGTGTTGACTCAGCCGCGACAGACTCAGTAGTCCATGTCGCCGCCGCCCGGAGGCATGGAAGGCTTCTCCTTCCTCTCCGGAATCTCGGTGATCATGGCCTCGGTGGTGAGCAGCAAGCCCGCGATGGACGCCGCGTTCTGCAGCGCAATGCGGGTGACCTTCGTCGGGTCAACCACGCCGGCCTTGACGAGGTCCTCGTACTGGCTGGTGGTCACGTTGAAGCCGAAGTTGCCCTTGCCCTCCAGCACCTTCTGGACCACGACGCCGCCGTCCACGCCGGAGTTGGCGGCGAGCTGGCGGAGCGGGCTCTCCATTGCGCGGCGTACGATCTGCGCGCCGACGGCCTCGTCGCCCTCGAGCTTGAGGAGGTCGACCGCCTTGAGGGAGCGGAGCAGCGCGACGCCGCCGCCGGCCACAATGCCTTCCTCAACGGCCGCGCGGGTGGCGTGGAGCGCGTCCTCGACGCGGGCCTTCTTCTCCTTCATCTCGGTCTCGGTCGCGGCCCCGACGCTGACGACGGCGACGCCGCCGGCGAGCTTGGCCAGGCGCTCCTGCAGCTTCTCGCGGTCATAGTCGGAGGTGGTCTCGTCGATCTGACGGCGGATCTGCTTTACGCGGCCCTGGATGTCGGACGACTTGCCCCCGCCCTGAACCATGGTGGTGTCCTCCTTGTCGATGGTGATGCGCTTGGCCTTGCCAAGGTCGCTGATCGTGACGTTCTCAAGCTTGATGCCGAGGTCCTCGGTGAGGCAGCGGCCGCCGGTGAGGATGGCAATGTCCTCGAGCATGGCCTTGCGGCGGTCGCCGAAGCCGGGGGCCTTGACGGCGCAGACGTTGAGCACGCCGCGGATCTTGTTGACGACGAGCGCAGCGAGCGCCTCGCCCTCGACTTCCTCGGCGATGATGAGCAGCGGCTTGCCGCTCTTGGCCACGGTCTGCAACAGCGGGAGCAGGTCGTTGAGGACGGTGATCTTCTTCTCGTGGATCAGCACGTAGGCGTCCTCGAGCACGGCCTCCATGCTCTCGGCGTTGGTCACGAAATAGGGCGAGAGGTAGCCCTTGTCGAACTGCATGCCCTCGACGACCTCGAGGGTGGTCTCGATCGACTTGGCCTCCTCGACGGTGATGGTGCCGTCCTTGCCCACCTTGTCCATGGCATCGGCGATCTTGTCGGCGATTTCGAAGTCCCAGTTGGCCGAGACGGCGGCCACCTGGCGGATCTCCTCGCGGTCGGAGACCTTCTTGGAGATCTTGGCCAGCTCGCCGACGACAGCCTCGACGGCGCGGTCGATGCCGCGCTTGAGGTAGATCGGGTTGGAGCCGGCGGTGACGTTCTTGAGGCCCTCCTTGTAGATGGCCTCGGCGAGCACGGTGGCGGTGGTGGTGCCGTCGCCCGCGGTATCGGAGGTCTTGGAGGCGACCTCCTTCACCATCTGGGCGCCCATGTTCTCATAGGGATCGGGCAGCTCGACCTCCTTGGCGACGGTCACGCCGTCCTTGGTCACGGTCGGAGACCCGTATTTCTTGTCGATGACGACGTTGCGGCCCTTGGGGCCGAGGGTCGCCTTGACCGCACGCGAGAGAAGTTCGATGCCGCGCAGAATCTTCTGGCGGGCGGCTTCTTCGAAAATGAGTTGTTTGGCAGGCATAGTGGTAAAAGTTCCGAGTTCAGGGTTCTGGGTTTAGAGTTTTTGCGGGTCAGACGAGGACGCCGAGGATATCGTCCTCGCGAACGAGGGTGTATTTCTTCTCCTCGATCTTCACCTCGGTGCCGCCGTACTTGCTGATGAGGACGCGGTCGCCGACCTTCACTTCAAAGGGCCGGATCTTGCCGTCCTCTTCCCTTTTGCCGGTGCCGAGGGCGATGACCTTGGCCTCCTGCGGTTTCTCCTTGGCGCTGTCCGGGATGATGATGCCTCCGCGGACCTGCTCTTTTTCCTCGATGTGTTCAACGAGAACACGATCGCCGATGGGCTTGATTTTGACGTTAGCCATAGTGGTTGAGTTTGGTTTTGGGTTGAGAGTTGGGTTGTTCGGGAGGGAAACGCGCGAACTCGCACCGGATCGGAGCGGGTTCGGGCAAAGGGTTTAAAGTTACTTCTTGTTGTCGTCGACCACCTCAAAGTCGGCATCGACGACGTCGGACTTCTGGTCGCTCTTCTTCTTCGTCCCGGCTTGGGTGGATCCGCCGGTCTCGCCGCCGGCAGACGCGCCGGCCCCGGCCGCCGCCGCCTGCTGGGCATGGGCGTAGATCTCGCCGCCGAGCTTCGTGAGCTTTTCGATGGCCGCCCGCATGCGGGCGGCGTCGTTGCTCTCCAGGTCTTTTCTGGCGTCGGCGACGCCGGCCTCGATCTTCGCCTTCACCTCGGCCGGGATCTTGTCGCCGGCGTCTTTGAGCGTCTTCTCGAGCTGGTAGACGACCGTGTCGAGCTGGTTCCGCGCCTCGATCTGGTCGCGGCGTTTCTTGTCCTCCTCGGCATGGGCTTCGGCCTCCTTGGTCAACTTGTCGACCTCGTCCCGCGCGAGGCCAGAGGAACCGGTGATGGTGATCTTCTGCTCGCGGCCGGTGCCGAGATCCTTGGCCGAGACATGCAGGATGCCATTGGCGTCGATATCGAAGGTGACCTCGATTTGGGGCATGCCGCGCGGGGCGGGCGGAATCCCATCGAGATGGAAGGTGCCGAGGATCTTGTTGTCGCGCGACATGGGGCGCTCACCCTGCGTGACCACGATCTCGACCGAGGGCTGGCTGTCGCTGGCGGTGGAAAACACCTGCGATTTCTTGGTCGGAATGGTGGTGTTGCGCGGGATCATCGGCGTGGCGACGCCGCCGAGGGTTTCAATCGCGAGCGTGAGCGGGGTGACGTCGAGCAGGAGCACATCGCGCACCTCGCCCTTGAGCACGCCGCCCTGGATGGCCGCGCCGACCGCAACGACCTCGTCGGGATTGACGCCCTGGTGCGGCTGCTTGCCCCCGAGGTTCTTGGCGATGTCGACGACCTTGGGCATGCGCGTCATGCCGCCGACGAGCACGAGCTCGTTGATCTCGGAAGCCGTCAGACCCGCGTCCTTGAGGCAGTTCCTGAACGGCTGGAAGCAGCGTTCGAAGAGCGGGTCGCAAATCTGTTCCATCTTGGCCCGGGTGAGCGTGACATTGAGATGCTTCGGACCGGAGGCGTCGGCCGTGATAAAGGGCAGGTTGAGGTCGACCGATTGGGCGGACGACAGGGCGATCTTGGCCTTCTCGGCCTCCTCCTTGAGGCGTTGCAGCGCCATCGGATCCTTGTGCAGGTCGATGCCGTACTCCTTCTTAAAGTTGTCGACGAGCCACGAAATGATGGCGTCGTCCCAGTTGTCGCCGCCGAGGTGGGTATCGCCGTTGGTGGCCTTCACCTCGAACACGCCGTCGCCGATTTCGAGGATCGACACGTCGAACGTGCCGCCGCCGAGGTCGAACACGGAGATCTTCTCGTCCTTCTTCTTGTCGAGGCCGTAGGCAAGCGACGCGGCGGTGGGCTCGTTGATGATGCGGAGCACCTCGAGGCCGGCGATCTTGCCCGCGTCCTTGGTGGCCTGGCGCTGGGCGTCGTTGAAATAGGCCGGGACGGTGATGACGGACTGCGTGATTTTCTCGCCGAGGTAGGCCTCGGCGTCGGCCTTCATTTTCGCGAGGACCATCGCGGAAATCTGTTGCGGGGCGAACTGCTCGACCTTGTCGTCCACCTGAATCTCGATGTAGGCATCGCTATTCTTGCCCTCCACCACCTTGAAGGGGTAGTTCTTCGCCTCCTCGCGCACCTCGAAAAACTTGCGGCCGATGAGGCGCTTGGCGGAAAAAACGGTGTTCTTGGGATTCGTGATCGCCTGGCGCTTCGCGGCCTGGCCCACGAGACGTTCGCCGGTCTTTGCGAAAGCCACGACGGACGGGGTCGTGCGGCCTCCTTCGGCGTTGGGGACCACCACCGGCTCGCCGCCTTCCATGACGGCCATGCAGGAATTGGTGGTGCCAAGATCAATACCGAGAATACGGCTCATGCCGGTTATCTTAGCAGAGCGTGTGCCCAGGCCATCGACTTCATCCTAATTCCTTATCCATGAACGCCTAAAAATAGTTCTTCTACCACTGGCTGTGTCCATTCAAGACGGCGGGCACGCCACCCTGTCACAGCTGTGTCTCACCGCCTTCGGCAGAGGCTTGTCCCGTGTCACATCCCCATGAAGCGCTGGCGTTAGGTTGCCACACGCCAGGGGGCTCCTACGTTGGCAGCATGGAGATGGAAATCAACCTCCCGCCGGCGATCCCGGTGATGACGCTGCCCGGCACCGTGTTGTTCCCGCAGGCGTTGCTGCCGCTGCATATTTTCGAACCACGCTACCGGCAAATGTTGCGCGACGTGCTGGCGACCCATCGCATCTTTGCCGTGGCCCGGCTCGATGAAGATCTCGCCGCCGAACCCGGCCAGTACGAGCCCCCGCATCGTGTGGCCACGGCGGGCATCATCCGCGCGTGCCAGAAGAATGAAAATGGCGCCTCCCACCTTCTGCTCCAGGGACTGTGCCGCGTGGAGTTCACCGCCATTCTCCACGATGAGCCCTACCGCTGCGTGCACGCCCGGCCGCTGGCCAGCACACCGGGCGCCGACGACCAGGAAAACCGGCGCCTGCGCCAGGAACTCGCCCGCCTCCTTTCGCTGAAGCGGAAGTTCGGCGCGCCCATGTCGGACGAGATGACCGCCTTCCTGCGGACGGTCGAGGACCCCGCGACCTTCGTCGACCTTGCCGCCTTTGGTTTCTGCGAGGACGCCGGTGTGAAACAGAAGTTGCTTGAGACCCTCGACACCCACCGGCGGCTCCAGCTTTTCAGCACGCAGGTCCGCGCCGAAATCGAGGCCATCAAGCTGCGCCGGAGGCTCCAGGGTCCGCTCGGCGACGACGCCATCTCCCACAACTGACGCGCCCCTTGGTGGAAGGCAGGAAGCCCGCTGGCGGGCGAGGAAGTTGATCGCGCCCGAGGGCGCTTCCTCCACCATGAGGCCGAAAAACAAAGCTTGCCTCGCGCAGGGCAAAATCGCGAAATCCCTCCCCTCTTGCGGGCCGAGCTAGCTCAGCTGGTCAGAGCGGCTGTTTCGTAAACAGCAGGTCGTCGGTTCAAATCCGACGCTCGGCTCCAGCCTTCGCCCTCCGGGCTACGGCTGGCGGGCCTGCGTGAGCGTCCCCTCGCTTCCCTATGTGGTCCGAGACACGGCGGCGAAGGCTGCCCGCCGCAGCCTTGGCGGAGGCGGGCATTACCCTCAAGATGCAGTCACACTCTTTCGCACCGTGAGCCTCCGCACCGAACTTTTCGATTACGCGCTGCCCGAGCGCCTCATTGCGCAAACTCCCGCCGCGCGCCGCGACCAGTCGCGCCTGCTCGTCGTCAACCGTCGCACGCGCACGGTGGCGCATCACGTCTTCGCCGATCTGCCGGATTTCCTGCGCGCCGGCGACATCCTCTTCCGCAACAACGCCGCCGTGCTGCCGGCGCGCCTGTTCGCGCAACGGCCGACGGGCGGACAGGTCGAATGTCTCCTTCTGCGCCCGGTGATGGAGAACCTTCCAGACACAACCCGTCAGCACGAGGCGCGCGAAGCGTGCCGGGGCGATCCCGCTGGATTGCTTCGTCGCGATGCTTCTCGCAATGACAACCTGGCCGAGTGGTGGTGCCTGCTCCGTCCGGGTCGGAAGCTTCCCGCCGGCGCCACCTTCGGCCAGGAAGGTGAGTTCACGGCCACCGTGCTCGCCCAGGAAGGCGACGGCGCCGCACGCGTCGCCTTCACCACGCCCGGGGGCGAATCCATCGTGGCGGTGGCCAACCGTCTCGGCGAGGTGCCGCTGCCCCCCTACATCCGCCGCCGCCGCACCGGGGACGAGCGCCGGCTCGACCGCGAGCGCTATCAGACCGTCTATGCCGATCGCGCGCATCAGGTCGCGGTGGCCGCGCCCACCGCCGGTCTGCACTTCACCCCCGAGCTGCTCGCCGGCCTCGCCGCCGACGGCGTGCGGTTTGCCGACCTCACCCTGCACGTCGGCCTCGGCACCTTCCGTCCCATCATGACCGAGACCATCGAACAACACCTGATGCAACGGGAGCTCTACGAGCTGCCGCCGGAGACGCAGCACCTGATTTTTCAACCCGGCGGCCGTCGCATCGCGGTGGGCACGACCACCGTGCGCTCGGTCGAAGACTTTCTGTCGGCGCATCAAGCGCCGACAGCCCTGAGCCTGTCGAAGGGCTCTCCCCACATCGTCGAGACGGATCTTTTCATCCACCCGCCCCGCGCGTTTCGCGGCGTCGACGCCCTCATCACGAATTTCCATCAGCCGCGCTCCACCCTGCTCTGCCTCGTCGCCGCCTTCCTCACGCCGGGCTCGACCGACGGCGTCGCGTGGATCAGGGAAATCTACGCCGACGCCATCGCCCGCGAGTACCGGTTCTTCAGCTACGGCGATGCCATGCTGATCCTGTGACGGAAGCCGGATGCCGGCGCACGGGTTGGGCCGGGAGGCCGTTTCAAGCCCGCATCTCTTGCAGGGCCTCCAGCACGACCGGCATGGATTCCTTCCAGTTGGCCGGATACTGCTCCGACACTTCCAACGCCAGTCGCCGGCCGTCGGGCGCCGCCTCCGCCACCCGTTGCCACACGAGGGCCTTGAGTTCCGCCGGCGGCAGTTCGTAGCAACCGACGTTGATGTTGGACCAGAACAGTCTGTCCGGCCACGCCGCCCGGGCTTCGGCCAGAGTCAGGTCGCCCTCCGGCGGCGGGGTGAGCGACTCGATCAGGTCGATCGGCGCCCGCGCGATCTGCCGCCGGCAACTAGCCAGCCGGCCGTCATAATGACATCCGATGAGCTTGCCCGCCTCATGGAGCGCGGGGAAGCACTCCTCGTATACCGGCAGCAGAAACTCCTCATAACGGCGGGGTCCCAGCGTGTCGGCCGTGAAGTTCTCCAGGTTGGATAGGTAGCGGCCCGGTCCACAGGCGACGATCTCGACGATGCGCCGGAAGTTTCGCAGCAGCGCATCGTACAACCGCCGCACCTCCTCCTCGTACGCGGACAGGTGCCAGCAGAAGTTCTCCAGCCCGGCAAAATCCACCAGGATCTGCTGCAGCGGCGTGCGCCATAATTCCGGGATGGCGATTCCCCAGGCCGGCAGCGCCGCCGCTTTGGCCAGATAGGCTTCATAGCAGGGCGTGCAGTCGGTGTGCTCGACGAGGTAGGTCATCACCCGGTAGTCCTGGGGGGTTTCGAGAAAATACTTCTTGTTCCAGCCGTTCTCCCACGTGGCCTGAATCTCGCCCACCGGCGTGCGCCGAATCTGGCGGCGCATCGGTTTACCCCCCTCCACGTACTGCTCATCGCCGACCTCCACGTCGCGGAGCCTGGTTTCGAATGTGCGCAGGTACCAGGTCACACCCAGACCATTTTCATACATGGGCTGCCACGCCGGATCACCGGCGGTGTGCCGCCACTCGTTCCAGTAGATGGTGTAGGGAATCTGATCGGGACGCTCCCCCGACCAGAAGGCTTCGATGCGTTCGCGTATGTTCATCAGCCGCTCTGCGTTTCCACTGCATGCGGTCTGACGAAAAGCTCAAGGCACCGCAATTCATACCGTCCGCCGTGCCGGGTTTCCGTCACGGCGGCTCCCCACGGCGGCGCCGGCCCCGCCTATCGTGACCGGCGATTTGCATTTGCGCGGCGAGTTGCTAAATAACCAGACCGTGTTGGGTTCCTCATCCATTCCACTGCAATCAATCCATCCATTATGAAACGTCCCCTCCAGCTCCTCACCTTCGGTTCGATGATCTTCGGCCTGCTCGCCTCCGCCCCGGCTGCCGTCGAAACCTACAAAATCGATCCGGTGCACTCGTCGGTCGGGTTCACCATCCGCCACTTCTTCACCAACGTCCCCGGCGCCTTCACCAAGTTTTCCGGGACCATCGTGGTGGACCGCGACCACCTCGAAAACAGCACCGTCGAAGCCAGGATCGAGGTGGCCAGTGTCGACACCCGCAACAGCATGCGTGACGACGATCTGCGCAGTGACAAGTTTTTCTCCACGGCCAAACTCCCGGCCATCACCTTCAAGAGCAAATCCTGGAAGAAAACCGGAGAGGATGCCTTCGACGTCACCGGCGATCTCACGATCAGGGATGTCACCAAGGAGGTGGTCCTGAAGACCAAGTCCCTCGGTTTCGGCCCCGGGATGAGAGGCGCGATGCTTTCCGGCTGGGAGGCTTCAACGACGATCAACCGCAACGATTTTGGCATCACGGCCTATCCGAAGGTGCTCGGTGACGACGTCGCCGTAACCATCACCGTAGAGGCCGATCTGCAGGATTTGAAAGCTCCGAGCGACGGATGAATTGAAGAAAGGACGGCCACGCGGGTCGTCCTTTTTTTGCCGTTGATCCGGCCTGCCCTGCCCGCGCTGGCGGCGGACCCCGACCCCGTGTCCGCGATGGTGGCTGCCGATGGTGGGTCAGGTTTATGTAGGTCGGGCTTCATGCCCGACGCCAATGTGCATCGACATCACTCTGTCGGGGATAAACCCCGACCTACAGTTACGGTCCAGTCCTGGCAAACTGACCCACTCCTCGTCTGCCGGGCCGGTTGACACCGCTTCCGCCCGCGCCGTAGCCTTGGGGCATGGCCAAACCCGCCTATACGCTGGAATTCGAAAAGCCGCTGCGCGAGCTCGAGAAGCAGTTTGAGCAGCTCCACCAGCAGTCCCTCGAGAACCATCTCAACCTTTCCAGCGAGATTGCCGCCCTCGAAAAGATGATCGAGGCGGCGAAACAGGAAATCTATTCCGGTCTGACGCCGTGGCAGCGGGTCCAGATCGCCCGCCATCCCAAGCGACCCTACTCGCTCGACTACATCAACGCCCTCTTCGAGGGCTTTCAGGAGCTGCACGGCGACCGGCAATTTCACGACGACCAGGCGCTCATCGGCGGTCCGGCGTTTTTCGAGGGCCAGGCGGTGATGCTGCTCGCCCAGCAGAAGGGCCGCGAGACCAAGGAAAAAATCTCGCGCAACTTCGGCATGCCGCATCCCGAGGGCTACCGGAAGGCGCTGCGCCTGATGAAAATGGCGGCCAGGTTCGGCCTGCCCGTCATCTCCTTCATCGACACCCCGGGCGCCTACCCCGGCATCGGCGCCGAGGAGCGCCATGTGGCGGAGGCCATCGCCGTCAACCTGCGCGAAATGGCGATGCTGGGGGTGCCGACGATCGCCGTCGTCATCGGCGAGGGCGGCTCCGGCGGCGCCCTCGGCATCGGCGTGACCGACCGCGTGCTCATCCTCGAAAACAGCTACTATTCCGTCATCTCCCCCGAAGGTTGCGCGGCAATTCTCTGGAAGGACGCCGCCGCCGCCCCCCGGGCCGCCGAGGCGCTGCGGCTGAACGCCCAGAACCTCGCGGAATTCAAGATCGCCGAGGAGGTCATCCCCGAGCCCCTCGGCGGTGCGCACAACGATCCCGCTCAAACCATCGCGGCCGTCAAAACCGCCCTGCAAAAACACCTCGGGGAGCTGCAGGCGCTTCCCGTGGAGGAATTGCTCAACCGGCGCTATGAGCGCTACCGCCATCTCGGCTTCTACGAGGAGGCCGGCGTGATGAAAAGCTAGGGCTGGGCTCATGCCGTCGGGCCGGGAAATCGCCCGGAACCGTTTGGGAAATCATGTAGGAGCCTGCTTGCAGGCGATTTTCCCTCTGACATCCTCCTCCGCCGAGGCTTCGGAGGACGGGTCGCGAGCACCTGTCCGCCGTAGCTTCATGCGAAGGCGGAAGCTCGCTCCTACAAGGGCATGGAGGGCGCTGCTCCGTCAGCGCCGTTCAGGCATTCGGCGGCGACGGCGCGCCGCCCTCCAAGTCCTGACGATTTTCGGATCGCCTCTGCAGATGCCGGCCGACAGGCCCATTCACTTCCGCACCGTCAGCAGTTCGCAGCGCGTCGCCCGTTTCGCCGCCGGATCATAGTCCACCAGCACGCCGGAGAGTCGCACGTCGCCCTCGGCCACCGGGAACCGGCGCGGCATGCCGTCGAGGAACCGGCCGATGACCGGCTCGATCACCCGTCCGAGTACGCTCGCATAAGGACCGGTCATGCCGGCGTCGCACAGAAATGCCGTGCCCTTGGGCAGCACGCCGGCGTCGGCCGTGGGCACATGCGTGTGCGTGCCGATCACGGCGGCCGCCCGGCCGTCGAGATACCAGCCCAGCGCCTGTTTTTCGGAAGTGGCCTCGGCGTGGATTTCCACGAGTGTCGCATCGGCCTGGCCGGCGACTTGCGCCAGCATGCGATCACTCGCCAGGAACGGGCATTCGGCCTTGAGGTTAAGGTACTGCCGCCCCAGCACGGTGAACACGGCGAGCCGGAAGCCGTCCTTTTCGAGCACAAGGTGGTCGCGCCCCGGACAGGCCGCGGGCAGGTTCGCCGGCCGGCAGACCCGCTCCAGTTGCGCGATCTCGGTTTCGAAACCTTTCTGATCCCAGAGGTGGTCGCCGAGCGTGATGGCATCGATCCCCGCCTCGAGCAGCGTGCGGGCCGTGGCAGCGGTGAGACCCGAGCCGCCGGCGGCGTTTTCCCCATTGGCGATCACAAAGTCGAGCCCGAGCTCGTCGCGCAGCCGCGGCAGGCGCTCGGCCACCATCTCCCGGCCCGGCCGGCCGACGACGTCCCCGATGAATAGCAGCTTCAGCATGAGCCAACGCTCGGACTTTCCCCGCTGCGCGTCGAGCGCCGAAACGATGCGAGTTGGGCTTTTATCGGAATCGATAGCAACCCGGAAAAGCTCAACTCAGCAAATTCGGTGATTGAAGAACAAGTGCTTGCATGGCTTAATCTCGCTCCGTGACCCTCCAATCCCCACCTGGCAAAGCTCAACTGAGTTGATGCCAATAACACTGTTAGCCCAAAGCATGCAATCCACAGACTGACGTGATCTCGCTTTTTCGAGCCACCTGAGATGTTAGTCTGGGCCACCCGAAAGGACCCAGACCATGAAAGGCAAACGGTATTCGACGGAGGACAAGATCCGCCTGTTGCGGGAGGCCGA
>JBEKWG010000029.1:0-38833 GCA_049513315.1 Opitutaceae bacterium | reverse complement strand
CGGCTCCGACGATATCATGCCGGCCTGGTCGCCCTCCGAGGAGGGCGTGATCTTCTTCCTCTCCAACCGCGGCGGCGCCTACAATATCTGGCGCCTCAAGCTCAGTGCCGGCTCCAAGTAACTGCGCAATGTTTCCCGAGAACGGGTCTAACACGGTCACTATGGCAAATTTGACGCTCTCATTAAGAGACGGTGGAACGAGCCAGCGCTCAAATCTTCGAAGCAGCTAACGTGGAGAGCGAATCAGCCGGTCAGTCGCTCAAGACTTCGCGCAGATGCGCGGCGAGGTATTCGTAGACGGTCTTCCGCGGCGCGGCATAGAACACCCTGATCCCGCCTGCCTGATACCGCCAGATGAACCGGTGCCGGCCGACCCGCAGGCGATAAAGTCCGTCCAGGTCTTCGGTGAGTGACTTAACATCTCCCCGGGGAAGCCCGAAAATGGCCGCTTTCGCCGCCCGCCGGGTTTCGGGCGGCAATGCGCGCTGATAGCTCCTCACGCGCTCATGGACCTGGAGCTTAATCGGCAAGGCTGGAAGCGGGGTAATACTTGCCTTTGCCGGCCTTCTCCAGTTGCCAAGCCGCCACGAAATCCGGGTCGGTCAGCAATTCCATCGTCTCCAGGAGCGCGCCGAGGCGCTCGTCGGAAATCACATGCACCACCGGGCGGTCATGACGGGTGATGGTCACGAGACTCCCCTTCTCCGCCGCCCGCACGGCGGCCGCGGTCTCGCGCTGAAGCTCTTTGATGGTGTATGTACTTTTCACGCCAAAAAGATGCCCTGCTTGCGCCCGCCTCGCAAGTGCGAAATTGTCCGCCGCGTAAGTGCGAAATTGCCCGCCGCGAGGAAACCACGGTCATGGCCTTGCTGCGCGAAGCAGCCCGCGACGTGGTCAGGAAACGGACGGCGATGCCGGAGCAGGCAGAGGCATTGCGTTCGCTCGTTTGGCGCTTGGCCCCGCGCATGCCCGGCCGGTTCAAAACCGCGGCGCAACTGGCCCGTTTCAAACGTACTCAGCGCGAATTCGATCAAGTGGTCTTGGACCTGCAGCAGCGCGAATTCGATCAAGTGGTCTTGGACCTGCAGCTTGCCACCCCGATGGCGATTCAGGACCGCAATTCTCTTGTCTCATCGCGTCAGACCATCCGGCTGGAAAAGCGTCCGCCGCGCGGTTCGCTCCGGTTTAATGATGGGGTTCGTCTCTCCGAATCTCCCGCTCCGCCTGCCCCCAGTCCTCAACTGCTCGCCCGTCCTGGCGGCCTCGCTGCTCGTACAGTTCATAGGCTCGCCTGGCGATCTGTGGCGTCAAATCGGGCGCGGGCTATGGGGTGTAACCCTAGTCGAACGGTGGATCGGCACATGGATTCTCCTCGCACGGACCTCGGTCAGGATCGCCCACGCTTCACTGCCCCCTTGATGTCACGCAACAATCGTCCGGGAACAACACCCCATAATGCCGCCGACGAGCAGCGCGAGGGAGATGGGGGCTTGCTCATGATTTTGAGTTTTAAGTTTTGAGCGGTTGGTCTTGCGAAGCTTCCTCTTCTTCGGTCTCGAGTTGGGCCCGGAGTATCCACGCGGCTTTTTCGTGCTGCTTCAACAAGCCGGTGAGAAAATCGGCGGTGCCGATGTCCCCCAAACGTTCGGCGCCGGCGGCGTCCCTACGGAGCTGGATGACCAGATCCTCGTGCAAGGCCAACAGCTCGGAAAGCGTGTGATCCGAGGACAGATCGATGCCCGGGTCGGCGGAAGAACGGGCGGCCTGACCGAGGCAGAGAACATTGTTCACCGGATCGAGGGTTGAATGAATTCAGATGGGGTTCGTTTTCCGCTCAGGCCGCATAGGTTCGATAAGTGCGATAAATCCGGCCGCCACGGCGCAGCAGGCGGGGCTGACCTCAGTTCTTCACCGTCATGTCATTGGTCACGGACTTGACGCCGCGAATGCTCTCGGCGAGCTTGGTGACGAGGGATTTTTCGGTCTCGGAGCCGGCTACGCCCGTCACGGCGACGACGCCGTCAGTGGTGGTGACCTTGGTCTTGAGCGCGCTGGTCGAGCGGTGGGTGAGGAGCGCGTATTTCACCTGCGCGGTGATCGAGGTGTCATCAATTTTCTCGCCCAAGGTTTGTACAGTAGCGGGCGCGGCGTTCACGACGATGTCGTTCTTCACTGACTTCACCCAATCAATCTCCTCGGCGTATTCTCCGATGAGTTCCTTTTGCGCCAGGTTGTCGGCCGTGCCGGTCAGGGTGACGACGCCGTCTTTAACACTGACCGTGGTATTGGCAGCGCTGACGTTGGACCTCATAAGCAACTGGGTGCGGAGCTTGATGGCGATCCACCCGTCGGAGTGCTCGGCGAGTGCCGGATCCAGGACGATCCGGTTGTCCACCTGGGTAACCCCCGGGAGATTGCGCACGGTGTCCTCGGCGAGGGCTTTGAGGTCTTTGTCCCCCACGGTGCCGGTGAGCGTGACGACGCCGTCGTTCGCCTGCACGAATACGTGATTTTCGAGCACGGCGTTGTAATTGTAGGACGCTCTGGCGGCCACCTCGATCTGGCGATCAGTTTCAGACGAGGCGAACAGCGCGATAGGGCTGGCGATGAGAACAAGCAGGGCTGGCAAATTATTGATTTTCATAAGCTGAGGGCTGCAGAATACGCGGCCTGTGCCTCTGCCGGTATGGGGCGTTACCCTACCCGTAGCGGTGGGCGCCGCCTCCTTGCGCAGTTGCGGCCGACTCCACCTGGAGCAGCCTGCTGGCAGGCGATAGCCTTTTCTGTGGACGGGCGCGTCCACCCCGCCTGCCACTCGATCCATCGCTCCCCAGTGGCGGAACAGTCTCCTGCCACCAGACCTAGACGATTGTCAGCTGGACACTGCTTTCGATGATGCCTGCGGCGATCGCATAGCGGGTGAGCCCGGCGGTGTCATGAATGTTGAGTTTGTCCATGAGGTGCTGCCGGTGCTTCTCGACCGTCTTGATGCTGATGCCGAGCTCTGCCGCGACCTGCTTGTTGGCCGCGCCTTCGGCCACGAGCTGCAGCACCTCCTCCTCGCGCGAAGTCAGAAGGCTCCGGCGTCTCCCGGGCGCGTTCCCTTGGACGCGCAGTTTTCCGCCCTCATCGCCGAGACGCTTGGCAATGGCAGGACTGAAAACGGGACGCCCTTTTTCGACCGCCCTGATCGCCTCGGCCAGAACATGGGCCGAACTTTGTTTCAACAGGTAGCCGGCCGCGCCCACGGCAATCACGCGCTCGACATACTCGTCGTCGCTATGCGCCGAAAGGATGAGCACCTTGGTGGCGGGGACGGCCAGAAGGATCTGCCGGGTGGCCTCGGCGCCGTTGAGCTGCGGCATGGCGAGGTCCATTACAACCACGTCGGGATGGAGTTTTTTGGTCAACTCCACCGCCAGGCGTCCGTTGTTCGCTTCGCCGACCACCGCGAGGTCCGCCTCGGCCTTCAGGAGCGCACGCAACCCCTGGCGCACGACCGTGTGATCGTCAGCCAGGAGGACGGTGATGGGCTTCATAAGGATTGTGCCGGGACGGCGCGTTTGAACGGTATCTGAGCGCGGAGTGTGGTGCCGCGACCAGGCGCGGATTCGATGGCGAAGCTGCCGCCAACCATCTCCACACGTTCCCGCATGCCGAGCAGCCCCAGCCGCTTGTTGGTCCGGGAGGACAGGACGCGTTGCACCTGAAAGGACCGGCCGTCATCCGCGACCTCCATGCGGACGGCGTCCGGGACTTTCCGGATAGTCACCTGAACCAGGCTGGCCTGCGCATGGCGGGCGACGTTGGTGAGCGCTTCCTGCGCGACGCGATAGAGCACCGTCCGCTTGGCGCTGTCCAGAGCTTCCACCCCGGTAAAAGCGGTAAAACGGATCCGCAGGCCGGTCCGTGCCGCGAATTTTTTCAGGTAAGACCGAAGCGCCGGGATGAGCCCGAGGTCGTCGAGCAGGGCCGGACGGAGCTCGCGCGCGAAGCGATGGATGGCCTCGATTGATCTCCCCACCTGCCGTTGCGTGCTGGCGATCTTCCTCTTCAGTCCCCGGGCGCTGACGGCCGCTTCCAGGCTCAGGGCCGCGAGCTGGACGTTGATGCCCGCCAGAGTCTGGGCGATTTCGTCGTGAAGTTCGCGGCTGATTTTCTTCCGCTCCTCCTCCTGCGCCGACAGAATTTGATGCGCCAGCCGCCGCAGTTCGTCCTGCATGCATCGCGATTGGGCGAGGAGCAGGCTGTAGTGCCGCGCGCCCTGCCTGAGGTTTGCTTCCCCGGTCTTGCGCCGGGTGGTTTCACGCTGCAGCCACCGGGTGGTCACGGCCAGGGCGGCGGTGCGCCGGCGCAGCGTTGCACCGAGTTGCCGCAAGTGCCGCCGCGAGGATCCAATTGCGCCGCTTTTCATGAGGTAGGCCGGGGCGCGATGCGTGAGCACCCGCCAGGCGTCATTAACTGCCGGTTGGGGAGAAATGTCGATGGGGAGTTTTCCTGCCCGCGCTCATCAGCGGGATCAGGTTTTCCTGGGACGGAGCAATGAAACCAAAAAGAGCACGAGGAAGATGATGAAGAGGACCTTGGCGATCCAGGCCGCCGTGCCGGCGATGACACCGAAGCCAAGCACGGCCGCGATGAGGGCGATGATGAAAAAGATGATGGCGTAGTTGAGCATGAGGGCGGGTGGTTGGGATTAAGGTGACTTTGACCCGCGGAACAGGCCGAACAGGCCTACCGCGGCTGCGACGATGCCGCCGATCAACAGCCACATGGTTTTATCGGTGGGTGAACCGGTGAAAAAACGAGAGAAGGACGAGCTGAGGGAGTCCGAGGCGCTGATCCCATAGATGATCAGCACGATGCCCCCAACGAGGAGGGCGAGTGAGATGGCTTTGTTCATGATACCTTTATTGTGGGTCCGGCCGGACGACGGGTGCACGGTGCACTGTCGCGGGATGGAAATGGGCGAATTGCGCTCGAGGGTCACGGGGCTCGTTCCCCTCAGCCCGAGGGAGTCGGGCCGGGGAGAGAGGGAGCCGTGGACTTCACATTTTAACCGTCATGTCATTGGTCACGGACTTGACGCCGCGAATGCTCTCGGCGAGTTTGCCGGCGAGGGACTTTTCCGCATCGTTGGCGGCTTCGCCCGTGATCACGACTACACCATCAGTGGTGGTGATCTTGGTCTTGAGCGCGCTGGTCGAACGGTGGGTAAAGAGCGCGTATTTCACCTGCGCGGTGATCGAGGTGTCATCAATTTTCTCGCCCATCGTCTGTGCCGGGGCGGGCGAGGCGTTCACGACGATGTCGTTCTTCACCGATTTCACCCAATCGATCTCCTTCGCGTATTCTCCGGTGAGTTCCTTCTGCGCGAGGTTGTCAGCCGTGCCGGTCAGGGTGACGACGCCGTCTTTAACACGGACCGTGGTATTGGCGGCGCTGACATTGGACCTCACGAGCAACTGGGTGCGGAGTTTGAAGGCAATCCACCCGTCGGAGTGCTCGGCGAGCGCCGGATCCAGGGCGATCTGGTTGTCCACCCGGGTGACGCCCGGGAGATTGCTCACGGTGTCCTCGGCGAGGACTTTGAGGTCTTTGTCCCCCACGGTGCCGGTGAGCGTGACGACGCCGTCATTTGCCTGCACGTTCACGTGATTCTCGAGCACGGTGCGGTAGTTGTAGGACGCTTTGGCGGCGTCCTCGATTTTGCGGTCGGTTTCCGAGGAAGCAAACAAGGCGACCGAGGAAGTCGCTATGATGGAAAAGGCGACGAGTTTGTGTAATTTCATATCTCTTTCTGGTGGGCTTAAGGTTTATGAGACTGATGCTGTGTTGAGGACAGCAGTGCTCCCGGCAGGGGACGCGGTTGGCCTTTTCGACGGACCATCCGTGTCCTCTCTGGAACGGAGGCAAGACCATGAGATCATGATTTCACCCGGGCCGAGGTTACACCCGGGCCCGCACGGGCGGTATGGGGTGTTACCCGACCGCTGCTGGTGATCTGACGGAGTTTCCCCGCGTAGAAAACCGCTCGGCCCGCCTGCCAGCCATCATCTTGGGTCACGAAATCATGCTTTTCACGTTGCAGGGCGCGATCCTCGGCGTCGGGCGATAAGCGCGAAATCGGGGGGTGAATCTGGACTGGACCGAGTATGCCCGCTCAAGGACGCCGCGCCGTGCCGCCAAGCGGAGATTGGCCCTTCGGCTCGACAAACGACACCATGCGATCAATGAAGGGTGTGTGCATCCATGAGCACCACCGCGCCGAAGATCCGGGTATCGCCTTGGGAAACGCCGGCTCAAACCAAGTCCGCCTTTTAATCACGAGATGCCGGTCGAATTCAAAGATTACTACGCCACGCTCGGGGTCACGCGGGATGCGACGGACGACGACATCAAAAAGGCGTTCCGCAAACTTGCGCGCCAATATCATCCGGACGTCGCCAAGGACAAGAAGAACGCCGAGGAAAAATTCAAGGAGCTCAACGAAGCCAACGAGGTCCTGAGCGATCCGGTCAAGCGCAGGAAATACGATGAGCTGGGAGCGCAGTGGCAGGAGGACGGCCGCCCGCCATCGCCTCCGGGATGGGAGGGACGCTGGGCGCACGCGGCGAATGGCGGGCAGGCCCACGAGTTTCATTTCACCGGGACCGGATTCAGCGATTTCTTCGAACAGTTTTTCGGCGGGGGCAGCCGGTTTGGTTTTGAATCCGGCGGACGCGACTTCCACGCGGAATCCCGCGCGGAGGGACGGCAGGGTGCGGATGTCGAGGGTGAGATCCTCGTCACGCTGACCGAAGTGATGCACGGGACGATGCGGGCGATTTCGCTGCAGACCGTCGATCCGCGCACGGGCAAGGCCGAAACGCATTCCTTTCAGGTGCGTATTCCGTCGGGCGCGATGGAGGGGCGAAGGATACGGGTGCCGGGCAAAGGCGAGCCAGGCGTTGGTGGCGCGCCGGCGGGCGATCTCTATTTGCGCGTGCGCTATGCCGCGCATCCTGACTTTCGAACACGGGGTGCCGATCTTTATCACGACGTCGATCTCGCGCCGTGGGAGGCCGTGCTGGGGACGACCGTCGTCGCCCCCTCCTTCGAGGGCCCGATCAAGGTTCGCATTCCGCCCGCCACCAATCATGGCGCGCAATTGCGCGTGCGCGGGCATGGGCTGCCCAGGGGCCGGGGCGGCGAACGTGGCAACCTCTACGTTGTCGCCAATATTCAAGTGCCCCCAGGACTCACCGAAAAAGAAAGGACGTTGTGGGAGGAACTCAGCCGGACGTCGCGGTTCAACCCGCGGGAGCCGTCGTGAACAACCGAACTCGTTCCCGAGCCAGATTCAGGAGGATACCATGAAAGAAGCAGGGCAAAGTGCATCGAGCGCTCCACAACCATTCGAGTCGATGGCGGAGGACGTTTACTCCATCGAAACCGTCGTGCAGATCACGCAGACGCCACGTCACCAGATTGCCGTTTATTGCCGCCACGGCGTCATCTCGCCCGTCACGGCGCCCGAACGTGACGGCTGGTGGTTTGACGACGAAGCGATTCGGATGCTGCGGCGCCTTGAGTGGCTGCGCGTTGAGCACGGCATGACCCTCGCGGGCCTGCGCGTCATCTCAGAGTTGTCTCGCGAGGTTGAACGATTGCGCGAGGAGGTGCGCGCCTTGCGCCGTTCCTAGTTCGCCCGGGAAATGGCGCTGCTTGCCGTGCGAGCCCGGCGCCCGCCTACTGCTCCTCAAATCATGGACTTGCCGCACAAGCGCCCACCCGATGTTGGCTGGCTTCACCAAGTCGGTGCCCGCGTGCTCACGTGGTGGCCGGCCAAGATGATCGGCACGACCCTCGGCATGACCGCCTTCTTTGTCGTCTATTTCTGGCTGCTCCGGCACCCGCTCTATCCTCCCACCACCATACCACTCACCGCGGTCGACCGGCTGGTCGGTTTCTGGCCCGAGGCCCTGCCCCTCTATTTTTCGTTGTGGTTTTATGTGTCACTGGCGCCCGCGTTGCTGATCGATCGCCGCGAGCTCGTGTCCTACGGCCTGGCCGCCGTCGGGCTCAGTGTCATCGGTCTGGGGATATTTCTCTTTTGGCCGACGGCCGTGCCGCGGCCCGACGTTGACTGGTCGCAGCATCCCGCCTTTGCCTTTCTCAAGTCGGTCGATGCCTCGGGCAACGCCTGTCCCTCCCTGCACGTGGCTTTTGCCGTGTTCACCGCCGTCTGGTTCGAGCGCCTGTTGCGGCAGATGGGCGCCGGGCGCCTCGTTCGCGCGCTCAACTGGCTGTGGTGCCTGGGCATTCTGTATTCCACGGTCGCCATCCGCCAGCATGTCTCGCTCGACGTCCTCGCCGGAGCCGTGCTCGGTGCGACCGTCGCCGTTGTGCACCTGCGATTGCTTCGCGTCTTTCCGGGACCGCCCCAAGTTTAACCGGGCGGTTCCTGACCAACCAGCTGATCCGGTCCGGGCACGACGCACTGGTAGCCAAGTTCCTGCAATCGTTCGAGCACGCGGCGGATGGCGGCAACGCGGATGGTCGCCGGCACCCGGGGGCCTTCGTGAAGCAACAGGATCGCACCGGGAACGAGGCCGCGGGTTGCCCTGGCCGCCACCGCCTCCGCATCTCCGTGCCAGCGTTCCAGTCCGCGCGCACTCCAGCCCACGCAGGTGAGTCCGCGTGCGCTGAGGGCCGGCGCCAGCCAGAGATTCTTGATCCCCGCTGGCGGACGAAATCGCGTCGGCCTCACTCCGGCCAGGCGCAATGCCTCCAGCCCCGCGTCGAGTTCCCGTCCCACCCGTGCCGGTGAAGCACACCAAAACGCCCCGAGGGGATGCGTGTGCGTGTGGTGCGCCACCTCATGCCCGGCGGCTGCAATCGCCAGGATGAGTCCGGGGTGGATGGCGGCGTTTTCTCCGATCACAAAAAACGTCGCGTGCGCCCCGTGTGCCGCCAGCAGCTCGAGAATGCGCGGGGTGTCTTCCGGGTCGGGGCCGTCGTCAATGGTCAGCCACACCTCCGGCCGCGTGGTCGTGAAGCGCCGGTGCACGCGCACCAATCCCTGTGCCTGGGGTGCGAAAAGGTGATAAGCCAGCAACGCGTCGGGCACAAACCAAAGCGCCAGGGCTGCGGCGGGCGCCGTCCATCCCACGAGGATGGCCGCCATTTTGCCGGCCAGATTGACGATGATCAAGAACCACACGCTGCGACTATGCTTCCCTGCTTCCGCCTCCTCAAGCCCGCGCTGGAACTGCCAATGGGCTCTCGCGATACCATACGGGTAGCCGTATTAGGTTCGCGGAGGGCCCGGCAGTCCCACCCTGCTTGGAATCCAAGTGAAACCGAACACGCCTCAGCTCAGTATGCCCAGGAGTAACCGAGCGTAAAACCCAGCGCGTCGATCCCCGGATTGGGCTTGGTCTGTCCTCCATTCGACATGTGCTGGTACATTATGCCCGCGCTCCACCGGATGTTTTTGGCGGTCACATGCTCGATCCCGCCCCGGATGAACCAATTCAGCGTGAAGTCCTGGCCCTGACCGCCTTTGATTCCGCGGGAATCGATCCATCCGAAGCCACCGCCGGATCCGGTGAACAACGACCAGGTTCCGGTCTTGTCCCACCATTCGAGGGACGGCGAACCCGAGAACCCCACGTAATGAGATTCAGGTCCGTTCTGGACCCAAGTGCCGATCAAGGTAAGCCGGTGGCGGATCACAATCCGGGATCCGTCCGAAAAAGCATGACCCAGAAACTCCGCAGATCGCCACGAGAGCTGCGTTGGCACCAGCCGGTAGGCGAAGGGCGTGCCGCTGCCGATTTCCCAGAGCACCCCCGATTCAACGTTCAGGGCGCTCGATTCCCAGGGACGTCCCGGGGCTGGCTCGGCCGCGAAAGTGGCGACACTCAGAACGGAGCCCAGCAGGGCGATCTTGATAAAGTGGTGCACGAGGGAGAGCGGCGAGCTGGGAGGAGAGAGCCGGAGGATTCGCGGACTGGCGCGAAGACTGGATGACGGCCGGAGGGCGTCAATAGAGTGTACGACAGGGTGGCCGGCCGGTTCGAAGATTGGAGAAGCGGGGTAAGGCTGTTCCCGCAACTGATCTGTCGCAAAGTTTCAAAATGATTGGAATGAGCTTGTCGGCATGACGGAGAGCCAATGTAGGCGGTCCGGCTGTGATCTTACTTTGACGTGGGCGATTTCCGGACAGCATACTGGGGTGCTAATGGGACCCGTCTCTCAATCATTTTACCGTCGCTGGACGAAAAAGCACCTCATGCTGGCCGCGGGTCTCGCTGCTTTGATCGCAGTGCTGGTCTTCGTGGCACTGAGGACGGGACTGATGGAAGCGGCTGACGCCGCGGTCTTGGGTTTGCGGGAAGCGGGCCCGGAGGTCTTCTTTGTGGCCATGGCCCTGCTGCCGGCCGTGGGGTTCCCGTTGATTGCTTTCACCCTGACCGCCGGGCTGGTGTTCGGGCCGACGTTGGGAACCGGCTGGGTGATCGTGTGGTCATTGACGGCCGTAATCGTCAATCTTCTGCTGACCTACTGGCTGGCCAACCGGGCCCTGCGCCCGCTTGTGAGCCGGCTGCTGACGTACTTTGAATTCCGCTTGCCGGATAGCACGGCGGGCGGTGCGTGGCAGGTGGCATTGATCGTGCGCCTGACCCCTGGTCCGCCTTTCTGGGTGCAGAGCTATTTGCTGGGACTGATTCGCGTGCCCCTGGTGCCCTATCTGGTCGTCTCCACCTTCGTCATGGCCGGCTACATTATCGCACTCGCGTACGGCGGCCAGGCGATCGCCAAAGGCAGCGGGCGGCTGGCCTTCGCCGCTGTCGGCATCCTGGTGGTTTCCGTCGCAACGCTGCAGCTGTTGCGCAAACGGACGGCCCGGCGGAGGGCGGCGGAGCGATAGCAGCTGCCGTTGTCGGTCATCACGCGCTGCGCGTGCACGCCGAGGGCGTCCGCAGTAGGCGAGCGCAGTTTCGATGAACGCCACCGCGGTGTGGCGCTGTTGGTCGGGGCGGATAATAGACTTCTCGCTTCACCCACTCCTTGGTCGGACAAAACCGCTTTCGAAACGTCCCTTCCGAAGCAGGTAAAACAATCCCCCGCAAGGCACGGAACGTGGCAGCTACGCTTGGGAATGATGAGAGCCAGCGGGCGATGGCGTCATAGCGGGCCTCGACCAGGGTCCACCAGCAGTCCGCCGAGTCATTTTCTTCTTGGCCTGCGCTCGTTCGCGGCGTTCCTCTCTTCTCTCAGCGCGGCGTCTCCCTCCCCAGCTTCAACGCCTGACCGCATGATCCCCCATCCGCCCATCAACGCCCGCTATGCCAGCTCCGCGGAAAAGCCGGCCTTCGTCCGGCAGCTCTTCGACGACGGGGCGAAGGATTACGACGCGGTGGTGGACTGGGGTTTCTTCCACAGCGGCGCCTTTTATCGCAGATGGGCCCAACAGCGTCACGGCCTCAAGCCCGGCATGCAACTGCTGGACGTGGCTTGCGGCACGGGACTGATGGCGGTGGCGGCCGTGCCGATTCTCGGCTCGGCCGAGAACATCACCTGCCTCGATCCCAGCGAGGGCATGCTGGCGGTCGCCCGCCCCAAGCTCGCCGCGCGTTTTGTGCAAGGCCGGGCGGAAAAAATGCCGTTCGCCGACAACTCGTTCGATTTTCTCACCATGGGATACGCGCTCCGGCACGTCAGCGATCTCCAGGTGACCTTCACCGAGTTTCTCCGCGTGCTGCGTCCGGGCGGCAGGCTCCTCATCCTCGAGGTGACCAAGCCCGCCGGCCGGGGCGGGGCATTTCTCTTCCGGCTCTATTTCGGACGGATCTATCCGTTTCTCACCCGGCTGTTCACCCGCAGTCGCAGCAGCGAGGAAATGATGATCTACTTCTGGGAGACCATGAATACCTGCGTGCCACCGGAAGCCGTGCTCCAAGAACTGCAAGCCGCGGGTTTCACCGCGATCGTGCACCAGCGGTTGCTGGGCATCTTCAGCGAATATATCGCCGTGAAAGGCTGACCCCAGCACTTTCTCTTTGCCACCGCCGCCGCGCGTTTTCACTCTTCTGCTCTCTCAGCTCCCGCCACCCAGCGATATGGATTCCCGTCCGATTACCCCTGCCGTCATCCCTGACATCGAGGAAAAACTCCGACATTTGCCCCAACCGGCCCGGGCGGCGTTCCGGCGTTTTCAAACCGAACGCAAGCCGGCCGATCTGGATGCGGTGATTTTTGCCATCTTGGAGGACTTCATCCCCCGCAAGCCCGCCTCCTCACTCGCCACCTACCCCGGCGACACCCCGTTGATGGACGGGCTGGGGTTCGACTCGCTGGCCATCACCGAAATCATCTTCTTCGCGGAAGACCTGTTCGGTATTTCCATTTCCAACGAGGAAATCCTCAAGGTTCGCACCATCGACGACCTGCGGCTCTTCATCCAGCGCAAGAGCGCCGCCAAGGCGACAGCCTGACCGCTTTCGTTGCATGCCGCCCCTGCCCGTCATCACCGGCTTGGGTTTCATTACCAGCATTGGCAATGACAAGGCGACCGTGCTGCGAAGCCTGCGCGAGCTGCGGCACGGTTTCGAACCCTTTACCTTCTTCGACAACCCCAACATACCCGTCAAGGTCGCGGGCACGGTCAAGGGCTTCGCCTTTCCCACGCCCAACTGGCGCGACTGGCGCTGGCCCGCCAACCATACCATCGCCCCCGAAATGCTGCGCAGCCTGCCCCCGCATGGCGTGTATGCGGAATGCGCCCTGCAGCAGGCGCTGGCCGAGGCCGGACTCGGGGCGGACGACCTGTCCGACGGCGGCACGGGCCTCTTCTGCGCCTCGGCCGGCTCGCCCTACATGCTCGGCCAGTATCTCGGCCAGATGTACGCGACGCGCGGCGAGCGCGGCAATCCCATGGGCATCGTCAGCTCCATCGCCGGCACGCTTAATTTCAATCTCGCCGCCTATCACCACATCCGTGGCGCAGTCTGCGGCTTCGTCTCCGCCTGCACCTCCTCCAGCCACGCGCTCGGCTACGCGATGGATGAAATCCGTCTCGGCCGCCAGCGGCGCATGCTCGTGGTCGGCGCCGAGGACATGAACACCGAGAGCATCCTGCCCTTCGCCAGCCTGCGCGCGCTTTCCATCAACCCCGACCCCGACACCGCCTCGCGTCCGTTCGACCGGCGGCGCGACGGCTTCGTCGGCACGGGCGGCGCCGTGGCGCTCGTGGTCGAAGACGCGGCGCTTGCCCGCCGCCGGGGGGCGCACATTTACGCCGAGCTCGCGGGCTGGGGGCAGGCGGGCGACGGCCACAGCGTGGCCATTTCGCATCCCGAGGGCACGGGCCTGCGCGAGGCCATGCGGCGCGCCCTGGCTGATGCGCAGGTGGCCCCGCGCGACATCGATTACGTCAACGCCCATGCCACCTCCACCCCCGCGGGCGACCGCTCCGAGGCGCTCGCACTCCAGGCCGTGTTCGGCGGCGCCCGGCCGAAGGTGAGCAGCACCAAGGCGCTCACCGGCCATGGCCTGTCCCTCGCCGGCGCGATGGAGGCCGCCTTTTGCGCCCTCGCCATTGCCGACGGATTCATTCCCGGCGCAGCGCATCTCGAAGAGCCGGATCCGGATTGCGCCCGCCTCGACCTGCCGCGCACTTCGCTTGACGTGGCTCCACGCCTCGTGCTCAAAAATAGCAGCGGTTTTGGCGGCAGCAACGTCTGCCATGTGCTCCGCCGCGCCCCGTGAGCCCCCATGCCCGATTTGCTTAACGCCCGCCTGAAAAATCTCATCGTTCAGACCCTTCGTCTGAAGGACGTGAAGCCCGAGGAAATTCTCGACCACGAGCCGCTCTTCGGCGCGTCCCGCTTTGATCTGGATTCCATCGACGCGCTCGAGCTCGTGCTCCGCCTCGAAAAGGAATTCGGCATCAAGATCGGCAGCAGCGAGGAGTCGCGCCAGGCGCTCGCCACCGTCGCCACCCTCGCCGACTTCATCCGCGGCCGGCCGCCCGGCCGCGGCACCTGACCCTCCGTCATGAGTCCAACCGTGGACTCCCTTCCGACGGGAATCGAGGCGTGCGACTGCCTCACGCCGTTTGGCGACGCCACCGCCACAACCGGCGCCCTGCTGGCGGGCCGGCGGGCCCTGCAGATGCAGCCCGTGCTCGGCGCCGCCGGCGGCGACCTCGTGCCGCTGGCGCTCTGCGGGTCGATGGATGAAACCGTGCCGCCGCGCTGGCTGCCCGACCTGCGGCGCCTGGTCGAAAGGATTCCCGGCGACCGGTGGGGCACGGCCCGCCGGCCACTCATCGTCACCAGCAGCAATTTCGGCGTCGGCAGCCTCTACGCTTTCACCCGCGACCGCGATCCGCGCCACCTGCGGCATGGTCCGCCCTTCGCGTGCGTGGAAATGCTTCAGCGCGAATTCGGCTGGGGCGAACAGGTGCACGTGATCTCCCACGCCTGCGTGTCCGCCCATCTCGGGCTGGTCCAGGCCGCGCGGCTGCTGCACGCCGGTCTGGCCGACCGCGTGCTGGTGGTCACGTTCGATTTCGTGAGTCCGTTTGTGGCGGGCGGCTTCCACAGCCTGAAGATTCTCAACACCAGTTTGCCGGCGCCGTATGCGGTGCGCGCCACCGGCTCGATCGGCCTCGGCGACGGCGCGGCCTTCGCCGTGCTCACGCGCGCCACGACGCCCCTCCGCCTCGAGGCGCACGCGCTGCACAACGAGATGCACCATTTCACCGGCAACCGGCCCGACGGCGCCGGTTTCGACGCTTGCGCCGCAGCCATCGCCGGCACGGCCCGCGGCCGCCGCGTGTGGGTTAAGGGCCACGGCACCGGCACGCTGGAGGCCGGCCGGCTCGAGGCCGAGGCGTATGCGCGCCACCTGCCCGGCGCGCCACTGGTCTCGTGGAAGGGCAGCCTCGGGCACACGCTGGGCAGTTGCGGGCTGGTCGAACTCGCCCTGGCCCTCGCGGGCCTGCGCGCGGGCCGCCTTCCCGGCACCGTCGGCGGCGCGGTCCCGTGCTGCACCGGCAGCGTGGCGCTCGAGGCCTTTGCCCGTGACGGTTACGATGGCGCCATCCTCACCAGCAACGCGTTTGGCGGCGCCCATGCCGCCATGCTTTTGGCCCATGATTGAACGGCACATCCATTTCCTGCGCGTCGAACACCCCGCCGCCGCGGAGACCGCGGACGGCGCGCGCGACCGGCTGGCCGCGAAGTTTTCCCGCGGCGCGCTGCGGCGCATGACGCATCTCGGGCTGCTCGTGGGCTCGACCGTCGACGGCCTCGCGATCGGCCTGGACGACACGGTGGTTTATGCGACCACCTATGCGGAGACGCGCGCGCTGGAGGACTACCTGACCAGTTTCCCGGAGGCGAGCCCACTGCTGTTCCAGACTTCGATCCATCCGAGCGCGGTGCAGCAGGTGCTCATCGGACGGCAGCAGCCGGTGCGGCGCTTTTTCCCGCTGACTGGCCGGCGGCGGCTGGTCGAGCAGGCGCTGCTGACGGCGCTGATCGACCCCGCGCCGCAGGTGGTGCTGCTCGGCGGTGAGGAGCGCGGCACGTGGATGCTCGACCACGGCATGGCCAGCGACCGGGCGTTTGCTTTTGCGCTCAGCCTCAGGGCGGAGCCGGCCGGCGCGATCGGCCGGGTGGCGTTTGCGCCGGACGGAGCGGACCAGGAAACCGGCCCATGTCCGACCCTGCCCGATTTTGCGGAAGCGCTCGCCGGACGACGCGAAATGCACTGGCGCGGCGCCGGCGGCGGGTTCACCCTGCAGTGGTCGTGAGCACCTCCGACCCCCGTCCGCACAATCCCGGCCCCTCGTGGGGCTTTTGGTTTCTCCAGCATGCGGACCACTGGCTGCCGCGGCGGCTTTTCCGGTCCGGCCTGATGCTCGGCACGTGGGTGGCGCTGACTTTCATGGGTGCGCAGCGGCGCCATTCCCGCGAGTACCTGGCGCTCGTGCTCGGCCGGCCGCCGAGGCTCCTCGAGGTCTGGCGGCATTTCTTCGCGTTTGCAGATTTCCTCATGGTCAAACTGCGCGTGGCGCGCGGCGTGCCGCATCACTGCCGCCTCGATCCGGCGCACGGTCCCGCGTTCGACGCGCTCGTGGACTCAGGCCGGCCGGCGCTCTTCGGCACCTTTCATTTTGGAGATTCGGACCTGCTCGGATTCCTGCTCGGCGGTCGCGGCCGGCCCCTGGCGATGATCCGCCAGCAAGTCGGCAACTCCGACGACACCCGCTGGCTTGGCCGGCTGTTCGGGCAATGGGTGTCGTTCATCTGGGTCAACGATCCGGCCGGCCTCCCTTTCGCGCTCAAGGAGGCCGTGGAGGCCGGCCACTCGCTGGCGATGCAGTGCGACCGGCTGGAATTCAGCTCGAAGGCGGAGCCGTTTCACTTCCTGGCGCGAACGCGCCTGTTTCCATTCACCATCTACCATCTCGCGCTGCTCTTCGACCGGCCGGTGGTGTTCTGCGTGGGCGTGCCGGAATCGAACGCCGCAACCATCGTGGTCGCCTCGCCGGTTTTCACGCCCGACGGCGCGGGCCGCGAAGCCAATCTGCGGCGTGCTCGCGTCCATTTTCAGGCGGTGCTGACGCAATTGGAAACATTGGTTCGACAGCATCCGCTGCTCTGGTTCAACTTTCTGCCGCTCAACCCGGAGCCCGGTCCGCCGACCCCGGCAACCTTGCCCTAGCGCCATGCGCGTCTGCCTCACCGCCTACCAGCTCTCGGTGTATTATCTTTCGTTCTTTTTCTTTGGCAGCGGCGGCCTGTTGCTGAGCCTGTTCTGCCTGCTCCTGGGCTGGCTGCCGGACACGCCGCGGGTCGAGCGTTTCTTTCAGCGGCTGATCCACCGGCTTTTTTCCCTTTGGGTGTGGTGGCTCCGGCAGTCACGCCTGGTTCCCGTCACCTACGAGGGCTTCGAGCGCCTGCCGCGCGATCGCGGTCTCGTACTGGTGGCCAACCATCCCGGGTTGATGGACATCACCTACCTGCTTGCCCGCGTGCCCGAGGCGGTGTGCATTTTCAAGCCCGCCATCCGCCGCAATCCCGTGCTCGGTGCGGCCGCGCGCTCGGCCGGTTACTTCGCCAATGACGGCGGGATTGGTCTCATCCGCACGGCCAGCGCCAAGGTGGCCGCCGGGCATACCCTCGTCATTTTTCCCGAGGGCACGCGCACCCGCGACGGCCTGCTCAATCCCCTCAAGCCGGGTTTCGCCTTCATCGCCCAGCGCGCCCGCGTGCCGATCCAAGCCGTGCGCATCACCTGCGACTCCAACCTTCTCATCAAGAATCGCGCCTGGTGGAAACTCCCGCGGCTGCCGGCGCATGTGACCCTGACGCTGGGGAAATGCTTCCCTCCGCCGGAAACGCGCATGGTCGCAGCGACGGTGACCGAGGTGGAAACATGGTTCCGCCGCGCTCTCATGGGTCACTCCCCGCCTTCCGCCGTCGCCGCCCCTTCGGAAGCCACCTCATGATGCCAGCCTTGGCAGTGTTCCGTTCATGAGTCCGTCGCCCACGCATCTTGTCCTTCTGCCGGCCTATAACCCCGGTCCTCGCCTGGGCGGGGTCGTGGACGAGGTGCTGCGCCACTGGCGTCCGGTGCTTTTGGTCGTCGATGGCAGCACCGATGGCAGCCACCTGCCGGTGGTGGCGATGGCGGAGCATGAGCCCGGCCTGCGCGTACTCGTGCTGCCGCGCAACGGCGGCAAAGGCGCGGCCGTGCTGGCCGGTCTGCGCGACGCGGTGGCGCATGGCTTTACTCACGCGCTGGTGATGGATGCCGACGGCCAGCATCCGGCCGCAAGCATTGCCGGGTTCATGGCGGCCTCGCAGCACCAGCCCGGAGCGATGATCCTCGGGCGCCCCATCTTCGGGCCCGACGTGCCGCCGGAGCGGCTGTATGGCCGTAAGCTCAGCATCGGGATGGTGCGTTTCGAAACGTTGGGGCCGGCCATCGATGATCCGCTCTTTGGCTTCCGTGTCTACCCCGCGCGGCCCTTGCTTGCCGTGATGGAGCCGCGGCGCGGCGGACGCCGCTACGATTTCGACACCGAGGCGGCCGTGCGCCTCTTCTGGGCCGGCGTGCCGGCGGTGAACCTGGCGGCCCCGGTGCGATATTTCAGGCCCAGCGAAAGCGGCGTCTCCCATTTTCGCTACGGGCGCGACAACCTCCGGCTCGTGTGGATGCACACGCACCTGATCACCGAACTGCTCCTGCACCGGTTTCCCGCCCTGCTGCGCCGCCGCCGGCGGATGGCGAAGTTGTCTGCCGTGGTCGCGCCGGTTCTGCTCCTGCTGCCTGGTCTGCTGGCGTCTGTGACGGCCGCGCGCGCTGCCGAGGAACCGCCGCTCGTCTCGGCGGAGCACCGGCTCATCCTCGAACCGGTCGATCCGGCGTGGCGCGATGTGCTCGCCGGCCTCGATCAGCGCACCACCGTGGATGCCCCGTTCGAGGAGCACCGCTGGTTTCCCTTCCGTAAGAAGCCCGTCGTGCTGAAGGGCGAGGTGCGCATCGATGCCACTCAGGGACTGAGTCTTCAATACCGGGAGCCGAAAGAGAGCATCGTCATCATCGACCGCCAAGGGATGCTGATGCGCCAGGGCGGACGCGAAACCACTCCGCCA
The DNA here is from genome assembly GCA_049513315.1 of Opitutaceae bacterium. Taxonomy (GTDB): domain Bacteria; phylum Verrucomicrobiota; class Verrucomicrobiia; order Opitutales; family Opitutaceae; genus Fen-1467. Next base: position 20,171 of record JBEKWG010000029.1, on the reverse strand, counting down.
GCTGACGTACGCGCCGACGCCGCCAACGAAGCGCTGCTGCACATTCTGCGCTTCGATTTCGCGTCACTGGCGGCGAGCTTCGAGCTTTACGGCCGCCGGGCGGACAAGGCGTGGACGCTGGCGCTGGTGCCGCGCGCCGAGGAACTCCGCCGCACGCTGGGCGCGATCATCGTCACCGGGGAGGCCGATCTCGTGCGCCGGATCGAGCTGCGCCGCTCCGCGGTGCAACGCGTCGAGATTTTCGTCGGCGACCCGCGGCCGCCGGCGCCGTTCACCGCCGAGGAGCTTCGCCGGTTTTTCCGCTGACCCATGATCGTCACCCGCCGCCAGATTTTCGGTTGGAGCGTGCTCGCCGCCGCGGCGCTCCTCGGCGCCGGCTGGCTCGCACGGCTCAATTTCCGGGAGAAAATCTCCACCGACGTGCTGGACCTCATCCCGGCGGGCGAGCGCACACCGGAGCTGGCCTTGGTGCGCGAACTGGCCAACAAGGCCGAGGCGCGCGTGATGCTCTTCGCGCTCACGGTCGAAGGAGGCAAGAGCGCACCGCCCGAGGCCGCCCGGCGTTTTGCCACCGCGCTGGCCGGAGACCCGGCGTTTGCGGAAGCGCTCGCTTTCGACGACCCCGCGCCGCGCGAAGCCCTTGGGCGCGAGCTGTTCGCCCAGCGCTTCACGCTGCTCTTTCCATTCTGGCTGCGCGAACAGGAGGCCGTCTACGCCACGACCGGAGGCGAAGCGGTGCAGTTCACCGACTGGCTGGCCAACCGCGCTGCGACGGCGCTGGGCGATTATCTCGCCACGCCCGAAGCGCTGGCGTTTCAGGACATTGTGCCCGCCGATCCCCTGCTGCTGATGCCCGGTGTGCTCGAACGTCTCAAGGGCGGTCTGGCCCTCGTGCAGCCGGCCGGCACCGGCGCCGCCCGTGATCGAACGCCCGCGCTGGTGTGGGCGCGCATCGCCGCCTCGCCGTTGCGCGACGAGGGGCAGGCGCCCGTCTTTGCGGCGATTGCCCGGGCAACCGACACGGTGCGAACCGACTTTCCGGGACTGGCCGTGGCGTACACGGGCGTCAACCGCTTCGCCGCCGCCAGCAAAGCCCGCATCAAGAGCGAAGTCTCCTGGCTCAACACGCTTTCACTCGCGGCAGTGTTCGCGGTGGCGTGGATCTTCCTGCCCGGCATGCATCGCGGGTTGCACCTCGCGCCTCCGGTGCTGCTGGCTGTGCTGGGCGCGTGGACCGCCGTCACCCTGGCCTTCGTGCAGGTGCATATTTTTGTGTTTGTGGTGGGCTCGCTCCTGACGGGCGTGGCGATCGACTATGGCTTCTACATCTACCTGCAGCCGCCGGCACATCCTAGCGAAGATTACTGGGCGAAAATCCGCCGGCTGCTTGAACCGCTCCTGGCGAGCTGCTTCACCACCGTGGCAGGTTTTGCCCTGCTGCTGGCCTCTGATCTGCCGATGATCCGGCAGCTTGGCGTGTTCGTGGGCGCGGGACTCCTCTGTGCCCTGACGGCGGCGGTGGTCTATTTCTCAACGTTGCACAACGCCTACCTTGAGACGCGTTCCTTCCGGGGCGGACAGGCGTTGCCACCGGGTTTGCGCCGCGGTTTGCGCCGCGGGCTCGTCGTTCTCTGGCTGGCAGCGCTGCCCGGCCTCGCGCGACTCGCTTGGAAAGATGACATCCGGGAGTTGGAGATTTCCGCGCCCGTCTTCGAGCAGGAGGACGCCCGCATCCGCGCATTGTTCGGCGACGGGGCTGATCGCACTGTCTGGCTCACTCACGGCCCCACCCTGACCGAGGCACGCGATTCACTGGAAGTCCTCAACGCCTGGCTGCGCGCCCGGGATGGCGGAACTGCGGAATTGGCCAGTACGGGTGCCGTCGTGCCCACGACCGCAGACTACGTCCGGGCGGTGCGTTTTGCCCGGGAGCATCCGGAATTTGCACCCCGGCTACGCGTGGCCCTGGAGGCGGCGGGCTTCGAGGTTGGGGGCTTCGCGCCGTTTTTTGACGCGTATGCGCACTTCGCCGCCACTTCCATGGCGGGCGACCTCGAACCCGCGGTGGAGGCGTTGCATGCAAAACTCACGGGGCCGCTCGCATTGCTGCTGCATCGCGACCGGTCGCTGAGCTGGTTTGTCACCATCGCCCGCGGGTCCGCACCCGTCGAGCCGCCGCCGGTGGAGGCGCACAGCGTGAGTACGAACCAGCTGCAGTCGCTGAATCGCGTGTTTACGCGCTACCGGCAGTCGGCTTTGCGACTGAGCCTCGTGGGATTGTCGATCATCGGCGCCGGCGTGTTCCTCATCTACGGCTGGCGGCGGGGGCCACGCATCTTCTCGATTCCCTGCGGCGCGTGTCTCGGGGTGTTCGGACTGTATGGCTGGATGGGGCAGCCGCTCAACATGTTTCACCTGCTCGGCGCCTTCCTCGGTGTCTGCCTCACGCACAACTATGCGATTTTCTCGGCGACCTCCGCCCATCGGTGCGAGCCGCCCCCCGTCTCGGTGCGCCTCTCCGCGCTCACGACCATGGCCTCCTTCGGCGTGCTGGCCCTGAGCGGGATTCCGGTGGTGCGCGCGCTGGGCGGCACGGTGGCGCTGATGGTGCTGGCGGCGCTGCTCGTGATTGAATTCGAGCATTTCACGCCGTCCGCCGATGCGACCGCTTCGAACCCCGCTTCCCATGAGCCACCCGTTGCTTGATGCCTGGATCCGCACGCTCCGCCGCGGTGGGGATGCACCCGCGGTCACCGAAGCCGCATCGGGGCGGGTGGTTTCCTTTCGGGAGCTGGACGCGCGCGCGCGAGCGTGGCTCGATCTCCACGGCGGAACCGCGAAGGCTCTGCGCGGACGCGCCGTCGTGTTCGCGTCACCGAACGGAGTGGCGTGGTTCGAAGTGTTTCTTGGATTGATGCATGCCGGCGCCGTGGCCGTGCCGCTCGACGCCGCGGAACCCGACGCCGCGCAACACGCGCTCGCTACGGAACTGCGCGCCGGCTTCCGCTGGGACGGGGCCCGGCTCGTCGTCCTTCCCGCGAGGAGTCGGCGCTTCGCCAGCCTGGCGGTTTGCCTTATCAAGCTCACCTCCGGCAGCACCGGCCGGCCACGGCCGCTCGTGTTTACGGCGGCGCAGATGCTGGCCGACGGACGGCAGGTCACAAAGACCATGGGCATCACGCGTCGCGATGTGAACTACGCGATTATTCCCCTCAGCCATTCTTACGGTCTCGGCAACCTGACCATACCGCTGATTGCGCACGGCGTGCCAATTGTCGTCGGCTCCTCGCCGCTGCCGCAGGCTGTCGCCGCCGAATTTGCCCGCTGGCGGCCTTCAGTGCTGCCCGGCGTACCGGCGGTGTTCCGCGGGTTGGCGATGTCCGACATCGCGCCGGCGGCCTTGGCCAGCCTGCGGCTGGCGGTCTCCGCCGGCGCCCCGCTGCCGCCCGAGGTGGCGCAGGTGTTTGCGGCGCGGTTTGGAAGGTGCATCCACGGCTTTTACGGATCGAGCGAGACCGGCGGCATTTCGTATGACCGCTCGGGCGCGGCCACGCTGGCCGGACGCAGCGTGGGGCGGGCGATGCGGGGCGTGCGGTTGACGGCTTTGCCCGGCCAGCGGCTGCGGGTGTGCAGCCCGTCCGTGTTCACCTGCGGTAATCGACGTCGCGCGCGCGGTCTGGGTTGCTGGACGCCGGCGGACCGGGCCGTGCTGAGGTCCAATGGCGAGGTCGTGCTGCTGGGGCGTCGCGGTACAATGGTGAAGATTGCCGGCCGCCGGGTGAATCTTGCCGAGATCGCCGCACGCTTGCAGCGCATTCCGGGCGTGCGCGATGTCTGGGTCGGCGTCGGCCCGGGAGCGGAACCGGTCCTCGGCGCGGCGCTGGCCACCCGCCTGAAACGGGAGGACATCCGCACGGCGCTGCGCGCCGACACGGCCACGTGGAAGATGCCGAGACACTGGCTCCTGCTGAGCGAATTTCCCCTCACCGCTCGCGGAAAGACTGACACTGAGGCCCTGCGACAAGGAGTGTTCGGCTGACGGTCCCGCGGGTCTTCGCCGCCTCGTGAGCATTCGAGAGTAAAATCTTGCCCGTCCCTTTTTGGGAGTATGTTCTCTCGACATGATGCCTACCCCTGATTTCGGTTTCTCCCGCTGTTTCCGCGCGCCACTACTGGCGGGCACTACCGCCAGGTACATTGAGAGCTGAATGCCTTCCTCTGTTTCTGCCGCCTTGAAATCGTCTGCTTGCCGGGTGGCGTTTGGCGGGTCCGCCGCCTGCGTCTCTCGCGAAGATCCGCCGGCACTGCGCGTGGCGCTGGAACGACTCGCGGGCGACGACCATGAGACGCTATTGGCGGCTACTGGCGCGGCTACGACGAGGGACGACGTGTGGCTTTTCCCCGGACGCGATCTGAGCGGCGGCTTCGGGCTGGCCCGGCCTGACCTCAACCTGGAAGCAGCGACGACCGATCTCTACCGTCGCCTGTTCGCGGCGACCGAAGGCCTGCACCTTTACCGCCTCTGGAACTACGTGCCGCACATCAACGCCTGCGAGGATGGATTCGAGAACTACCGTCGGTTCTGCCGGGCGCGTTCCCTGGCTTTCGAGGCGCGCTTAGGCAAACACTTCCAGCAGCTTCTGCCGTCAAGCTCGGGGGTGGGTACCTCCGCCGGCCCGCTGGCGGTGGCATTTGTCGCCGGATCCACGCCCGGCCGGCACTTCGAGAATCCGCGCCAGGTTCCGGCCTTCGACTATCCGCCGGAGCATGGTCCCCGCCCGCCCAGCTTTTCGCGCGCCACGGTGGCCGACACGGGCGGATTCACCCATGTGTTTATTTCGGGCACGGCCGCGATCCGTGGGCACACCACGGTGGCGCCGGGCGAACTGGACGCCCAACTCGAGTGCACGCTGGACAACCTGCGGCTGATCGGCGAGGCCGCGGGCGTCGGCGCGACGCTCGGCGCCGGCGGCTCGTGGCAACGCCGGTTCAAGGTTTATGTGCGGCGCCGAGACGATCATCCACGCGTGGTCGCCCGGCTCGAGCGCGGTTTTCTGGGTGCGAACGACCAGGTGGTGTTTCTGCGCGCCGATATCTGCCGCGCCGAGCTGGTGGTCGAGATCGAGGCTTCGCTGACCCGGCCGGGGGCGACCTCGGCGGGATGAAGTTCCTCCCGTCTCCGGCATCCGTGCGGTGCGCGAGTCTGTCTACCGCGGCGAAATCAAGCAGCTCATGTGGAGCGATGTTCACCTGGATGCGCCCAGACCTTTCCTCGAAGTCAGGGCCTCAACGACGAAAAACAAGAAGGGCGCCGTGATTCCATTGGTGCCCGCCCTCGCCCAGGCCTGCGGCGCGCAGCCTTCGCCTGGGATTCTGCCAGGAGCGACCATGCCGGCGACGATCGTGGTCGGCTGACGGATGGCCGACGCATAGCGTAGACAGTATTTCACCCAATTCCTTCCGCGAATTGAGCGACACCTTTGAATCCTCGCACACGCACTTGTCGACGAAATCCACTACGGCCTTGCGTGCCTGCTCCCAGTCAGGCGCGGTGGTCGAAGTCTCGGAAAGCTGTTCGCGACTTATGCCTGGTAGGTTCGTTCTGGCAGCTACGTGGCGACAGAGCTTGAACCAGCCGGTGAGTCCCTCGACAGTGCCACTCTTGATACACTCTGTGGCGGCCTCCAGGGCATGCCGCAAATAGATTGGGCGCTTTATTGCTGCCCACTCCTGATTCCATACCGTGAATCGTGCTGGGGTCTTTCGAATGACTTCGCTGAAGGCATCTGCAAACGCCCCCGCGCTTCTTTGATGACCCTTTCAAACGCCTTTTGCCGGAATACCCGTTTAAGGGCGGCAATCGAATTGCGTTTTATGCGACCGGGGAAAACACGCGGCAAATCACCACTTTCGGTCTGTCGCCTTTTCCCAGAGGATTTGGGCTGACTCGGTTGGGACAAGACTTGCCTTTGGCAAAAGGTTGATTCAACCTTTTTGCATGCCGAACCAGCTTGCCCAGTCCAAACGCCGCCAAAGCCTCGCGGAACACGGGGCGGTGCTGGCCGCGCTCGCGGAGATCGCCCGCCGCGAAGAAACCACGGTCATGGCCTTGCTGCGCGAAGCAGCCCGCGACGTGGTCAGGAAACGGACGGCGATGCCGGAGCAGGCTGAGGCATTGCGTTCGCTCGTTTGGCGGTTGGCACCGCGCATGCCCACCCGATTCAAAACCGCGGCACAACTGGCCCGTTTCAAGCGTGCTCAGCGCGAATTCGATCAAGTGATCTTGGACCTGCAGCTTGCCACCCCGACGGCGATTCAGGACCGCAATTCTCTTGTCTCCTCGCGTCAGGCCATCCGGGTGACCGATTTTGACCAAGCCCATGCCACCGTCGCTACCGCCTGATTCCGGACCGCGTCCGCCGACGGACTTTGCACCAGTGCTGGCCACGCCAGAGCCTCTGTTCCTGGTCGGCGGCCAAGCGGTCAACCTCTGGGCGCTCTACTACCGGGAGCGCACCATCGAACTGGCACCTTTCGTTTCCCGCGACGCGGACGTGCTCGGTGACCGCGACACCCTCACGGCACTCGGAAAGCTAACGGGAACAAAACCGCAGTTCTTTCCGCTGCGTCCCCCGAGCAACGAGGTTGGCGTGGTCATCGCCAAGGATGCGAACGGGCTCCCCTTGTTGGTTGAAGTGCTGCGCTACGTCCATGGCGTGAGCGACAAGGAATTGCGCGATCCAGTCTATACGCTCGCCATCGGCGACGGTCCGGTGCAGGTGCAAGTGCCCGGACCGATTGCCCTGCTTCAGGCCAAGATCGCGAATGTCGCCGGACTGCAGCAGACGGGACGACAGGATGCCCGCCATGTGCTGATTCTCGCACGGCTCCTGCCGTCTTATTTGGAAGACCTGCAAAAGGCCGCAACCGAGGGGCGAATGGAGGAGCGCAAGCTGATTGATTTCCTTGAACGCTTGGTCGCGGTCGTGAAATCGGACCAAGGGCGGAAGGTATTCGCACAATTACAGATCGTACCGCACGGGTTATTCGCCGGCCTCAAAACGGAGAAGCTGCCGAAGCTGAAGGCATTTCTGGAAAAGCGTCTGCCGCGCGCCCTGCGATAAGCCAAGGCGGTCGACTTTCAACCCCACACATGTCCCCAATCTTTGGTGTAGACCCCTTCCGCTCCTTCCACAACTACCGCCTGCGCGTCACATCGCCCAGTGCGGCTAAACCCTAACCCTCAACCCAACCAAGCCCCTCCCCAATCTTTGGTGTAGACCCCATTTTCGCGCCCCGCGCGCCCCTTCTCCGCTCGCTATCGCTCGCTCCGTCGAACCGCACGATTCCCGTGGGTTCTCATCCCACGCAGCACTGCAAGGTCCGCCTTCGCCAAGCCTTCGGCGGACAGCCTTCGCCTGGGGTTCTGCCAGGAGCGACCATGCCGGCGACGATCGTGGTCGGCTGACGGATGGCCTGCCAGCCGTAGGCTTGGCGAAGGCTGGCGGAGAGGGTGGGATTCGAACCCACGGAACCGTTGCCGGTTCGCCTGATTTCGAGTCAGGTACGATAGACCACTCTGTCACCTCTCCGAAGGCCGAAAGACTGAGCCTGTGAAATCACCCGGGCCAATGAAAGCAGAAAAAGCCGACAGGCTCGAACGGCCGGCCGAGGATCGGGTGGGATTGGCAGCCTGCGGCTGGTGCGGTGCACGCGCGCTCCGCGCGCCCCATCTCCGTCCCGCCGGCGCGGGACTCCGTCGAACCCACGGTACCGTTGCCGGTACGCCTGATTTCGAGTCAGGTACGATAGACCACTCTGTCACCTCTCCGAAGCAAGGGGGCCGAGACTGCGAAAACGCCCGGGCAAATGAAAGCAGAAAAAAGGTCGCGGCTCCATCGTGGCGTTCAGCCGCCGCCGGCGGAATCGTGGCGGCGGCACCACGCCGGGGGTTAACCTTGCGGTACAGAAAACACAATATTTGCATGAGCTTGGTCAAAATATGCGGAGTCGCGTTTTCCCAAATCCCTTACGCTCACCTCGGTCCAATGAAGATCCCCTAAGATTGAACTATTTCCCTTCTCCGGTGTCACTCGCCTCCACCCTTAACTCCATGCATGCTCAAAGCAGAAAACCGGTCCGGTCCTGGCTCATCTTTGCGAGCCTGTCGGCCTGGGGACTCTTCCTGGTCTCCTGTGTCACCGCCGAGCGCGCGGTGGTCGCGCCGCCGCAGATCGCGGGCGCCACCTTTGTCGGCTCCAAGCAGTGTGCCGATTGCCACTCGGACGTGACCAGCGGTTTCGCGACCGCCACCCACGCCCGGCTGGCCTCGAACAACACCGCTGCGAAGGACACGGGGTGCGAGAATTGCCACGGCCCGGGCAGCCTGCACGTCAAGGCGGGCGGCGGTGCCGGCACCATCATCAACCCGAAGAAATCTCCTGAGACCTGCTTCCAGTGCCACCTCGACAAGCGCGGCCAGTTCAGCCTACCGCACAGCCACCCGGTCCTGGCCGGCAAGGTGAGCTGCAGCGACTGTCATGATCCGCACAAGGACAACGCCATCCAGGGCGGCGGCGCCGCCCTGGCGGCATCGACCGAAACCTGCCTCAAGTGCCATACCCAGCAGGCGGGCCCGTTCACCTACGCGCACGGGGCGATCAGGGAAGAAGGCTGCGTCGCATGCCACAACCCGCACGGCACGGTCAATGACAAGATGTTGGTCGCACGGGACGCCAACCTGTGCCTGCGGTGCCACCTCGCAGAACTCAATGCCGGGTTCAATATTGGCGGCTACAAGAGCGGCGGCGCCCATGCCAACGCCATCGGCTCCCGACTGTCGGAAGGCACCTGCTGGTCGGCGGGCTGCCACGAGGATGTCCACGGTTCCAATGTGAACGCTTCATTGCGCCCCTAACTCACCTAGAAATCCACCACCATGGATACGAATCTCTCCTTCCTGCGGCGCGGCGCCGGCCTGATCTGTGCCGGCGCCGCCCTCGCCCTCCCTGGGGTCAGGACTTCAGCCGCCGACACCCCGGCGCAGACCGACGCCTTCCCAACCTTTGACAGCTACATCAAGGTTTCGGGACAAGCGCCCTTCATCTCCGGCGACGGCGCCGCATTCGCCACCCGCACGGGTTCGCCCACGGCGGGCTCCGGCGGCATCGAGGATTTGTTTTACTCCAAGGACCTCTCCAAGGACAGCACAGTGACCGTCAACGGCCACGCGCTCGGCGGATCAGACGACTACCTCGCGAACTTCAAGCTGACCACGAGCGATGTCGGGTCCGTCGATGCGGGCTACAAGAGCTTCCGCACCTTCTACGACGGAGTCGGCGGCTTTTTCCCGCTGAGCGACTCATTCCAGAGACTCAGCTCCGAGCAACTGCACGTGGACCGCGGCTCGTTTTGGATCAACGCGACGCTGGCCAAGCCGGATCTCCCGGTCTTCAACCTAAGCTTCCACGCCGACACCCGGACCGGCCAAAAGGACTCCACCGAATGGGGTGCGATTATCAACCCGAACGCGGTGATCGTCAACGGGGCGCTGAGCGGTACGGCGCCGCCCGCCAACACGCCGTTCATCGCCCCCAACGTCCTGAACCTGGACGAACACCATCAGGCTCTTGATGCCAGCATGGTGGCGACGATCGGCAAGGTCACGGAAACCCTCAAGGCGAGCTTTGACTGGGTGAACAACAACGACTCGCGCGGCTACGTAAAATACCCGAATTCAAGCGTGATCGCTGATCCGACGGTCACGGTCCTCGACGACCAGCAGTTGATCAAGTCGAACACCTTCCGGCTCCTCAACCAGACCGACATTAAATTCAATCCCTACATCGCCTTGAATGTCGGGCTCACCTATTCCCACCAATCGACCACCAACGGCGGTCAATGGACAAACCCCTCTTATAGCACGACCTTGAAACAGGTCTACACCGCCTTGTACGCTGGCAACATCTACGGCGGCGCCAAGGTTGACGACTACGTCGGCAACGTATTCCTGAAACTCACTCCCAACAAAAATTGGCTGGTTGACCTGGGCTTTCGCGATGAATTCAACGTCATTTCAAGCAGCGGCGGCTTCCAGGTGACCAGTCTGGCATCGGCAGCCAAGAGCACGGACAGCAGCAACTTCACCGTTGCCAACGACGTAACCCAATCGCACGAGACCGACCACGTCGCGACACCCGAGGTTTCGATTCGGTACCTGGGTTTCAACAAGATCTCGCTCTACGCGACATTCGACGACCGAATCAACCACGGGAACCAGCACTGGATCAATCCCTACGCTGCCTCCACGACCGCCGGTATTACCGGAGTCACCACCACCGCAACCGCTCCGATCGGCTCGGTTTTTTTCCAGGAGGCGAACCAGGACAATGAAGACGCCAAAATCGGCGCCAACTGGAATGCGAGCAGCCAGCTGACGATCCGGGCCGAGGTTTACCGGAAGGATCATCAAAACAGGTTCGTCGGAGCCAACGACATCATCGGCACCGCCAGCTATGGCGCCCTCTATGTGACCGGTTACACGTTCACCGGCGTGAAGCTCAGCGTCATCTTCAAGCCGTTGCCAACCCTGTCGTTCAACACCCGCTACCAGCCGCAAAGCGGCATGATGTCTGTCACCGGGAACTCGGTCACGGGTGGCTTGGGCAATGAGATCACGTCCGGCAAGATGAACATGCAGACGCTCAGCGAATCGGTCGACTGGACGCCCTCCGGCCAATTCTACCTCCATGGCGACATCAACCTGGTCTATAGTTACCTCCAGACGGCCTATCCGGTCGTGACCGTGAATGCCGCAGGATCCATTCCCTCCCCCATTCTAAACGCAGACAACAACTACGTTACCGGCAGCGCGCTGGCGGGTTTCGTCCTGAGCAAGGAGGCCGACGGACAGCTCCAGGCAACCTACGCCCGCGCGAACAACTACAATCCGCAGGTCGCGCTCGGCGGCCAGCCCTACGGGGCCGGCTTTGAGGAAGAAAGCGTCACGGCGGGTCTGAAGTACAAGTGCACGGAACGCTTGATTCTCGACGGCAAGGTGGGGTACCTGCGCAGGACCGACGCGACCACCGGCGGGTTCACCAACTACCACGGCCCGCTTGCCTACCTGTCGCTCGAGTATAAGCTGTGAACGCTTTCAAAGGCCGGCGCCGTCCTCCGCGATCGGGCGCCGGCGCGCGCCGCCTGCCTCCATCTTCCATCCAACCCAATCGATCATGAAGAAACCCCTCGCTCTCGCCCTCCTCGCCGCCTCGCTCGCCGCCGCCGCCGTCGGTTATGCCGCGGCGGCCGCTGACAACTGGGACAACAATTGCGCCAAGTGCCACGGGGCCGACGGCGCCGGCAACACCAAGATCGGCAAGAAACTCAAACTAAAAGACTATACCGACGCGAAAGTGCAGGCCGATCTCAAGGACGACGAGATGGCCAAGGCCATCAAGGAAGGGATCTCCGAGAACGGCAAAGAGAAGATGAAGGCTTTCAAGGACGATCTCTCCGATGCCGAGATCAACGATCTCGTCGCCTACATCCGGAAGATGAAGAAGTGAGTGGCGCCTAATGGCGAAGTAAGAAGAAAGAAGGAAGAAGCAAGAGGCGGAGCTGGATCACCACGCCCCGCTTCCACAGGCCTCGCGACGACAATCATGGTTCGTCATTGCGAGGAGTGGAGCGACGAAGCAATCCAGACAGAATCTGGATCGAATAGCTGGATCGCCACGGCGCGTTTCCACGCGCCTCGCGATGACAAGGCAAATAGGACCATTACATGTCGGACCGCGGCGGGGCTCCCAACTTCGCTCTCCTAGCTACGATGGGCAGGCGCGATGACACGCGAAACTAACCCGCCACCGCACCCTCTGGCCTCTAACCAACCCGGTTCTCCGGCCGGGTTGTTTTTTTGACGGATTTCCACTCGCATTACCTCGAAACCTAAATTGACTTTCGCCATGTCCGCCGCGCCCGCCACGCCACCCTGGGAGCCCCCCTCGCATTTCAAGAACTGGCTGAGCCTGGCGGGTGCGATCATCGCCTTGGGGAGTCTGTTCGCGTTCGTCTTTCTGGTCGCGGTCGACACCTTCGCGCGTGATCGCAATCCCTACCTCGGCATCCTGACCTACATCGTCGCGCCCGCCTTCCTTATCCTGGGACTGGGGCTGATTATTTCCGGCTGGTGGGTGCAACGACGCCGGAGCGCGCGGCAACCCGAGGGCGGCGGCCCGCCCGCGCTGGCCATCGATCTCTCGCGGCCCCGCGACCGCCATTACCTCATGCTGTTTGGAGCGGGCGCGGTGGTATTCCTGCTGATGACGGCCTTCGGCAGCTACCAGACCTACCATTTCACGGAGTCGGTGGAGTTTTGCGGCGAGACGTGTCACAGCGTCATGAAGCCGGAGTTCACCACCTACCACCATTCGGCCCATGCGCGCGTCTCCTGTGCCGAGTGCCACATCGGTGCCGGCGCCTCTTGGTATGTGAAATCGAAGATCAGCGGGGCCTATCAGGTTTACGCCACCGCGTTCAACAAGTACGAACGCCCCATCAAGACCCCCGTCAAGAACCTGCGCCCGGCGCAGGAGACGTGCGAGCGCTGCCATTGGCCGGAAAAGTTCACCGGCAATCTCGACCGGACGTACATGCATTATCTGTCCGATAAAAAGAATACGCCTTACACGGTGCGCCTGTCGCTGCGCGTCGGCGGCGGGCAGCCGGGGGAAGGTTTTTTTGGCGGCATTCACTGGCATATGAACGTGGCCAACCGGGTGGAATACTACGCCACCGATCCGCAGCGGCAGACGATCCCATGGATTCGCATCACCTCGGCCGCCAGCGGGGAAGTGCGCGTTTATCGCACCAGGGATTTTCAGGGTGAACCGCCGGCGGGCGCCGTCCGCGTGATGGATTGCATCGATTGCCACAACCGCCCGGCCCACGCCTACCAAACCGCCAACCAGGCGGTCGAGGTCGACATGGCCCTGGGCAAAATCAGCACGCAGCTGCCCTACATCAAAAAGACGGCGGTGGAGGCGCTGACGAAGGAGTATGCGAGCACCGATCAAGCGTACGAAGGCATCGCCGCGGTCCTGCGCCAGAAATACCAGGCGGCCGACGAGGTGGCCCCGGCCATCGCCGCAGTGCAACGCATCTACCAGGAGAATTTCTTCCCGCAGATGAAGGCCGACTGGCGCATCTACCCAAACAACATCGGCCACAAGGACTGGCCCGGGTGCTTCCGCTGCCACGACGACAAGCATCGGACCGTTGACGGCAACGTGGCGGTGCGTTCGAGCGATTGCACCGCCTGCCACGCCATGCTCGCCCAAGGCCGCGGCGAGGAGCTGGCGAAACTCGCGCCCCAGGGCCTAGAATTCAAGCATCCCGGCGGCGATCTCGATCCCGACCTGCTCTGCAGCGACTGCCACAACGGCGGCATCCAGGGCAAGTGAGCCGGCCTGCCACCGCGGGCAGCCCGGCGGGCGCATCCGCCGCCGTCCACGCCCCGGCCCCACCCGGCCGCCCCACGGTCCTGGCGGGGCAGGTTTCGGCTTGTTCAAAATATGCGCAGCCAGCCGGTCAATTTATGCGGAGCTTACGCCAAAATAACGGTAGCCGGTGGCCGGTCTGCACCCGATAATCCCGGACGCAGAAAAATCAGCTCACAGCCAGAGTCACTGGTTCCAATCATCAACCACTGGAGGAAATCTCGACGATGAAAAAAATCCTGGCAGTTGCAGTCGTGTGCGCCCTGGGATCGGCGATCGCCGCCCGGGCGGCCGACGCGAAGTCAAACTGGGACGACAATTGCGCCAAATGCCACGGGGCGGTCGGCAAGGGTGATACCAAGATGGGCCGCAAGCTGGCCATCGGGGATTTCACGGATCCCAAAGTGCAGGCCCAGTTCACGGATGACCAGGCCTTCTCCGCCGTCAAGGAGGGACTCAAGGACAAGGACGGCAAGACGCGCATGAAGGCCATCGAGGGTCTGGCCGACGACGAGATCAAGGCGCTGGTACAGTACGTGCGCAGCCTAAAACCGTAGCCAGATGCCCGGCCGGGGCGTGCCCAGTCTGCTGCCCGCTCGGAGCACCCGGCAGGCACGCCGTTCCACCGCCGGTCACGCACACCTGAAAAGAATGATTGGCAGGGCCTGATCATGGACGACCGTCTGCTGACCGACAGGAAACGGGATCAACCCAAGACCATTCTGGCCTTGCGCGGTCTGGTCGTGCTGTTCGGGGCGCTGGCGGTGGCCTTTCTTATGAATCTATGGGGACGCCCTGCTCCCCTTTATCCGATTCCGCTGGTAGACCCGGCGTTTCTCGACACGGCCACCAACCGCCGGTCCTATGCCGACCTCGTGCGGGCCAAGGAGGACCTGTCTGATTTTGACTGCTACGCCTGCCATGAGCGGGGCAAGCCGCCGCCGCTTCGCTTCGACGAGCACCAGAATCTGCTCATCCCCCGGGAGCATTCCGACATCGTGATGGGACACGGCGAGCACGGCCGGAACAACAACTGCTTCAATTGCCACAACGAGACCAACCTGGAACTGCTGCAGACCCGCGACGGACGCGTCCTGAAGTTTCAGGACAGCCCACAGCTCTGCGGCAGCTGTCATGGTCCGACCTACGAAGACTGGGAGGCGGGCGCCCACGGAAGAATCAGCGGTTATTGGGACCGGGAGCTTGGCCCGATCAAACGACAGGACTGCGTGAACTGCCACAATCCGCACTCCCCAACCTTCCAAGGGCGGAAACCGGCGCCCGGCCCGCACTTCCTCCATGAACAGGTCCAGGCATCCGCCGATCCCGCAACCGGCCACTGACATGTCCCTTCTTGAATCCCCTCTAGATCAAAACGCCGCCGGGTCCGGCCCGGACATGAGCCGCCGCAGTTTCCTGCGCACGTCGGCGGTGCTGGCCTCCGGCCTGGCCGCGCTGGCCGCCAGCCTGTCGCCGCTGCGCGAGCTCGACGATTACGTTTCGCTCGAGCGGTTCATGCAGAAATATTACAAGGAGCTGACGCCGGACGAGATGGCGAAGGTGCTCAAACGCATCGAACGCGAAGTGGAACGGCAATACGGCATCCGGCCCCATGTGCGGGATTTGAAACCGATGGACGGGGTCGAGTTTGTTTATGCGCTCAACCTCACCCGCTGCATCGGCTGCCGCAAATGCGTCCACGCGTGCGTCCAGGAGAACAACCAGTCGCGCACCCCGGAAATCCAGTACATCCGGGTGCTCCGGATGCCGCACGGCTCGCTGGACATTGAGAAGGCCGAGCACAACTACGCCCCGGAATCGGTCCCGGAGAAGGGTTACTTTTACATGCCGGTGCAATGCCAGCAGTGCAAGAATCCGCCCTGCGTCAAAGTCTGCCCGGTTCATGCCACCTGGCAGGAAACCGACGGCATCACGGTGATTGACTACGACTGGTGCATCGGCTGCCGCTATTGCGAAGCGGCCTGCCCGTACTGGGCGCGGCGTTTCAATTTCACCAAGCCCTCGATTCCGAAAGACCGGATCAACCCTGACATGGCTTACCTCGGCAACCGGCCGCGGCGCCAAGGTGTGATGGAGAAATGCCATTTCTGCATCCAGCGCACCCGGGTGGGCCGGTATCCGGCCTGCCTGGAGGTTTGTCCCGCCGGCGCCCGGAAATTCGGCAACATCCTCGATCCCAACAGCGAGGTTGCGTACATCCTCCGGACGAAGCGGGTCTTCATCCAATTGAAGGGGGAACTGGGCACTTCGCCGCGATTCTTCTACTACTTCGACGTATGACGCGCGCGTTCCGAGATTATCTGGTCTTTCTGCGGCGCTGCGGGCGCATCGCGTTCGTGGGTGACTGGCGCTATTACCTTTGGATGGGCGTGCTGACGGTATTCTGCCTGCTCGGGCTCAATGCCTATACCAAACAGCTGGTGAACGGCCTGATCACCACCGGCATGAGCGACCAGGTTTCCTGGGGCGTTTACATCGCCAATTTCACCTTCCTCGTGGGCGTGGCCGCCGCGGCCGTGATGATGGTCATCCCGGTCTACATCTATGACAACGAGGAGCTGCATGACCTGGTCATCTTCGGCGAATTGCTCGCGGTCGCGGCCATTCTCATGTGCCTCGCCTTTGTGACGGTTGACCTGGGCCGGCCCGACCGGTTCTGGCATCTCATTCCCGGCCTCGGACAGTTGAATTTCCCGGCGTCGATGCTGAGCTGGGACGTGATTGTCCTGAACGGTTATCTGCTCCTGAACGTGCATATCTGCGGCTACCTGCTCTATTGCCGGTACCGGGACATGAAACCCTCCAAGTGGTTCTACATTCCGTTTGTGTTTGTCGCGATCGTCTGGGCCGTATCCATCCACACGGTCACTGCGTTCCTGTACGTGGGCCTTGGCGGACGCCCGTTCTGGAATTCATCAATCGTCGGGCCCCGCTTCATCGCGTCGGCCTTCACCGCCGGTCCGGCGTTGATCATCCTCGCGCTGCAAATCATCCGCCGCGTCACCGCGTACCGCATCACGGACCGCGCGCTGCTCACGTTGCGCGGCATCGTCCAGGTGTCGATGCTCATCAACGTGTTCCTGCTCGTGAACGAGGTGTTCAAGGAGTTTTACACGGGAAGCTCGGTGGCCTCGTCCCAATATCTCTACGTCGGACTGCACGGATACCACGCGCTGGTGCCGTGGATCTGGACGGCGATCACGTTCAACCTCGTCGCCATGTTTCTGCTCGTGCTGCCGCTCAGCCGCAGCCTGAAGTGGCTGAACCTCACCTGCGTGCTCTGCATCGTGGGCATCTGGATCGAAAAGGGCATGGGCTTGGTCATCCCCGGTTTCATTCCCACGCCGCTGGGTCAGATCGTGGAATACCGCCCATCGCTCAATGAGACCCTGATCTGCGTCGGCATCTGGGCCTTCGGCCTGCTCAGCTACACGGTGTTCCTGCGGATGTCGGTGCCGATACTCCAGGGCCGGCTGGCCAAGTCGAATGAAAGCCTGCCCGAACCGAGGGCAGACGGCGCGCCGGCCGGCTTGGTGGCCAAGCCTTGAGGGCTCTCCGACCATGGCGACAAAACTCACGGCGGACGATGCCAGGCAGTCGCTGACCGCGCATGTGGCGGCGAAGGGGACGGAAATTCGGGAAAAGTACGGCCCCAACATCGGCTGGAAGGAACTGCTGCGCCTCCTGGAAGACCGGACGTGTGTGCGCTATCCGTGCGAAATCGTCTTCGACGCCGCGCTGCTGAAGGCGGGCGAGTTCGCGCACCCCGTGGCCAAGGGAGATCGCCCGGAGGACGGCTTCACCATGTACGTGCATCCTTTCTTCCTGACGCAACTGCCGCAGGTGCCCCACCTGGTCCTTTATCAGCTAGTCCTCGTGAATTACGGCGAATTTGCCTCGCGGGACGACGCCGAAGCTTTTGGCGCCAGCGCCCTGGGTCTGACCAAGGACGAGTATTACGCCGCGCTGTGCGAAATGGCCGACCAGATTTGCGGGTGTGAATCGGCCTAGCCGCGCCGGTCCGTCACGACCGGAGTCACCCGGCACCACGCCAGCGCGCTGACGGGGCCAAGAAAGCCGATCAGCGTCATGCCGTGGTTGAGCGACATCGATCCGAGAAAATAACCTTCATCGCGTTCGAAACGCAATCCGCAGCGGGGGCATTCCCCGTTCAGCTTGAACGGCGTTCCCGTTTTGAACAGCGTGCGCCCGCCGCAATTGGGACAGTGGCGGGTGAGGCCGCGTGCGATGATCTGTCCGCGGGTGACCTTCATCGCGCCAGATCATGGTCGCGATGCGGTTGGAAGGTTTGGGGTTCGGTTGGTGAGTTCAAAATACTCCCCTCCTTGCTCAAAACCCCAAACCCAAAACCGGAAACCGGTAACGCGTCGTCGCGTTACGCGCCGCCGAGCTGGTAGCGGATGAAGCGACGGACCTGGATATTCTCGCCGATCTTGGCCACCTTCTCGGTGAGAATGTCCTTCACCGTCTTTTCCGGCTGCTTCACGAACGGCTGGTCGAGCAGACAGACGGTGGAGTAATACTTTTCCAGCTTGCCCTCGATGATCCGCTGGAGGGCGGCGGGCGGCTTGCCCTGCACCTGCGCGGATGCAATTTCGCGCTCCTTGGCGAGGTCGGCTTCGGGCACCTCCTCCCGGCGCACATAGGTGGGATTGGCGGCGGCAATTTGCAGGCACAGGTCCCGGCAGAAGGTCTTGAACTCGTCGTTGCGGGCGACGAAGTCCGTCTCGCAGTTCACTTCCACCATGACGCCGAGTTTGCCCCCCACGTGGATGTAGCTTTCGATGAGGCCCTCCCGGGTGGCGCGCGCGGCCTTCTTGGCGGCGGAGGCCACGCCCTTCTTGCGGAGAATGACAATCGCCTCCTCGACGTTGCCGTTGGCCTCGGTGAGGGCTTTCTTGCAGTCGAGCAGGCCCGCGCCGGTTTTTTCGCGGAGGTCGCTGACCATTTGGGCGGTGATGATGGTGCTCATGGCATTCGTGTGGGAATCGGGAACAGGAATGATGACAAAGGGAATCCGGGTCTTGAATTTTAAATCTTGCGTCTTGAATCGCGCCCTCGGGGCGCGGCGGCGGATTATTCTTCCCCTTCGGCTTTCTTGACGGCGCGGATGGGCTTCTTCTTGGCGGCAATCTTGCCGGTGCCTTCCTCCGCCACGACCACCTCCTCGCCGACCACGGTGATGTCCTTGAGGTGGGCCGGCAGCTCGATCTTCTCGAGATCGACTTCGCCGGCCGGCGCAACGGCGGCGACTGGGGCGGCCGCCATGGCGGCCGAGGCTGCCTTCAGGTCGGCCGCGCCGTGCGCGGCCCGGCGGGTATCGCGCTGGGCCAGGCCCTTCTGCACGGCCTCCACCAGCGTATCGACGATGATGCGGATCGATTTCACCGCGTCATCGTTGCCGGGAATGGGGTGCGTCACGGCCGTCGGATCGGAGTTGGTATCGACCAGGGCAATGCATGGGATGCCGCAGCGGGCGGCCTCGGCGACGGCAATGTCCTCATGGTTCACATCGATCACGAAGAGCGCGCCGGGCAGATTGTCCAAGTCGAGGATGCCGTCGAAATTGCGCTGCATGCGGGCCATTTCGCGTTTGATGGCCGACTCCTCCTTCTTAGGGAGCTTGGCCAGCTCGCCGCTGGTTTCCATCTGCTGGAAGTGTTTGAACTTGGCGATCGAGCGTTTGATGGTCCCAAAATTGGTCAGGGTGCCGCCCAGCCAGCGGTTGACGCAGTAGGGCATGTTGATGCCCGTGGCGGCCTCGCGCACAATTTCCTGCGCCTGGCGCTTGGTGCCGACCAGCAGCACGCTGCCGCCATCGGCCACGAGGTTCTCGACGAAGTCGCACGCCTGTTGCAGCGCGACGTGGGTCTTGCCGAGATCGATGATGGAAACGCCCTGCCGATGGTCGAAAATGTAGGGCTTGGAGCGCGGATTCCAGCGCCTGATCTGGTGCCCGAAGTGCACGCCGGCATCGAGCAGGTCTTTGACGGTGAGGTTCATGATGATCTATGTATCTGCCGATACACAGGTCGGCCAAAAGGGCCGCCTTGCGATCGAGTGGATGACTGCGGTTGAAGATTGACGAACGGGAAAGGGGGCGAACAGACCTGAGCGCGCCACGCTTGGCAAGCCGTAATTTCATCGGAGGGAAAAAGCCCCTTGACACTCCAACCACGCTTTGCAGCTTGCCCCTCTTCCCCACTGCAGGGTGGAGCAGCCTGGTAGCTCGTCAGGCTCATAATCCCGCAGGTGCGGGATCGTCGGTTCGATCCCGAATATGACTGGTTATCGCGTTTACGTCCTGGGCAATGCGCAAGACCGGCATTACATCGGCGTGAGCAACGATCCCGAGAAACGCCTGATGCAGCACAACACCGGCGTCAGTCGGTGGGCAGGATCGAATGGGCCGTGGAACTTGATCTGGATGAACGCCCCGCATAGCCTGAGCGCGGCACGCGAACTTGAGAACTTACTGAAACGCCAGAAAGGCGAAGCTGGTTTTTATCGCATTACCGGGCTTCCGCGAAATAGCCGTTGACAGGCTGTGCCCCGGCGGCGATTTTGCCTGCTCCCTGCTGCAGGGTGGAGCAGCCTGGTAGCTCGTCAGGCTCATAACCTGAAGGTCGT
>JBEKWG010000028.1:0-38502 GCA_049513315.1 Opitutaceae bacterium | reverse complement strand
TCGGCCGTCCTTGCGTCCGGCGCGGGAAGGTCCATTTCACGGCGACTAGACGGCGATGCCACGCCAAGATCGTGTCGGGTGTGACGATGCAGGCGATGGCCTCCAGCACTTTTCGCCCGAGCGCCTTCCCTTTCACCGCCAACAATCGCCGCTCTTCATCGGTTAGTCTGGGCCGCCGCCCATTGAGTTGGCGCTTCAGGATCTCGTTCTCTGACCGCAAATACTCGATGATCGTCTGCTGGTGCCGGTTCAGCCAGCCAGCAAAGATTCCGAGCAGAAGGTAGGTCGGCATACGGGAGGTCATCCTCGTCAACTTCTCCCTTGCCCCGCTTCCCCGCAAGATCCTCTACTCCGTTCGAATTATTAGACACCACGGGATTCACCGTGTCGTACTGCATCACGATGGTGCGCCCCCGGGCCGTCCTGATGAGCGAGGTGTTCATGTCGCAAGCACGGCAGTTATCACGGCTTCGATACATTTTCTTTCCAGCCTATGTTATCGAATGGAATCGGCTCAAAGCCCTTGATGCCTGCTTCCTTGCCGGGTCGCATGCGAAAATCGCCCTTCGCTATGTCCGCAAAGCCAGGGTCGTCGTTTGTCTGGCGATTGTTTTTCTGTTCGATGAACTTCGGCATTCCGAAGACGATCTGCTGGCACTTGACAAACAGATTGCCTTCCAGGAGATCGCCTCGGGGCATTTTGGGACGATCCTCTAGGTAGGCGGTGATGCCGGGATAGTGGTCCCGCCAAGGAGATTGATTGTAATGCACCGCCTTAAGACGCCGTTCGAACCGCCCCTCATGCTCGAGCCATATGCTGCGGCCACCCATCCTGACCACCGCTGCGCATTCCACAAAGATATTGTTCGTAATCGTGATGTCGCTGCCGCCGTTCAAGGAAATCGCCGTCTGCTTGCCGGCTTTGCAGAACACGTTGCCATAGACCCTGGCGCCATCTCCACCGGCGTCGTCGAAATAGATGGCGAAGGTCTGGTGGGCCTTGGGGCCAAGGCCAATGTCATGCCAATAGTTATAGCGGAGAGTATTGCCGCGCTCCGACGGATCACGTCCCATGTAGAAAGCGCCGTGATCGTCACCGTCGAGCATCACATCATGGATCTCGTTATACTCGATGATATGGTCGTTGCCATGCAGATAGATCCCCACCCCGGGCGCGTTATAAATCAGGTTATGGGCAATGCGATTGCCCACTCCATCAATGTTGATCGCTCCCTTGTAGGTGCGTCCCCAGCGGTTGAAGTCGTGGATGCGGCAGTTTTCCACAAAGTTGCCGGCTGGTGTTAACGTGATGCGATCGCCGCCCCCCAATGAAATTCCGCCCTGGCCGATGTTATAGATATCGCTGTTGACAACACCCTGCCCCGTGCCCGCCTCGCGATCGTACGTGGTGTTTTCGTAGATGTGTTCGTGCCAGGATCCCAACGCCCGCGATAGGGGTTGGCCGGTGTAGCCATCGTGCCTATACAATGGGTCAGGCGTGACTCCCTTGCCGATGCACACTGCGACTATGCCTAGGTTGCGCAAGGTGCAGTTCTGAACGCGGTTATCCGCGCCGCGCTCGATATACACCCCGATCCCGCGTGAACACTCCAGGGTGACATCTCGGAATACCACGTTCTGGGCGCCTTCGATGGCTACGAGGGGTTCATCGAGCACCGACACTTCGAGACGAGCCTTATCCATGGTCGTCCCTCTTGGTGGGGGGAGGAAGTAGAGTTTGCCAGATTGCTTGTCCGCAAAGAACTCGCCGTGCACATCGATCTCCTCCAGCAAATTTAGAGCGGTCCAACGGTTCCATGGCTCACCCGAAGAGAAACCGTACATATGGGGCTGTAGCGTGGTGATCGTGCGTTTCTCCAAATTAAAGGCCTTCACCTTCACCGTGCTATCGGCATAGCCATTCTCGAACAGGCCGGTGATCCACACATCGTCAGCCTGCTTCCAGCGAAGCGGGCGATCAGTTTCAAATTGAAACGTGCCACCTCGATCCGGTCTGTCGCCATTACGCGTGATGGATCCTTTGTCCAAGACCTTGCCGATCGGTACCCCGGCCTCGCCGGGATTGGGCCACTGCGCCACCGTCAGCGGTTTATCGTCAATATACAACTCCAGCGGCGCTGCAAGATAGGGCCGCCGAAAGCCTCGCGGACCGATCTCACCGAAATTAGAGATGCCGAGCGCGTGCAAATCGGCTTCTAGCACCTTGCCGCGAACCTCCGGCAGCAATCGCGACAGCACCCCCGGATCGGTCACCGGTCTTACTGCGTTGTTTGGGATGCCTATGCTGCCGACGATACGCACCTCTGCACCGGGCATGGCACGGTAGGTTGTCGCTGAATCGCGATCATCCAACGCAAAGGTCTGGGTCCGGCGGTAGGTTCCGGCTTCCAGCCAGATGGTGGCGGCTTGAATGGATTTTCCCACTGTTCGGACGGCGCGAATGGCATCGCGGGCCCGGTCCAAGGTGGCGAATGGATGGGCTTGTGTGCCAATCGCCGCGTCATTGCCCGCAGGGGAGACGTAGATCTCCAGTGGCTGGGCGTTCACGGCAATACCGGCGCCAAGCAGCAAGAATGCGATTGCTTTCCTCATGATTATCTTTCTCGCGGCTGAATCGGCGAATGTGCTTCGTTTAGGGGGGCGACCGGCGGCTGGCGCTGGAAATGCGTGGTGACTCCGTACGGCGCGTTACGGCTGCGTAAAAAGAATTGGACTGTTTCGTTCATGGCGTTGGCTGCAGGCAGCCATCAAAGCGATATTCTCTTCCTGCCTCCGTCTCTAAATCAAGTGTGCGGCCGAAGTATTTGAGGCGGCACGGGGTGCCGAGCTTCGAACGGAGGACGACCCGTGTGAGGGTGCCGTCAGCCCACGCCATATCCACTTCGATCCCCGTGCGCGCACACAAACCCGTCACCGAGCCGGTTGGCCAGTCCTTAGGGAGCGCTGGCAGTAGGTCGATTTCTGGCGTCCATTCGCGCCGCCCGGGCGCGACCAGCTGGCTCTGCAGGAGCAACTCCGCGATGCCGGCGGTAGCGCCGAAGTTGCCGTCGATCTGAAACCACTTCCCACATTGATCGAACAGATTGGGCAGCATCTGGTGCGAGATCAGGCCGGAGAGCTGTCGAAAAGCCTCATCGCTATCGTAGACTCGCGCCCACAAGGTGATGCGCCAGGCATAACTCCAGCCGGTGCTGCCATCGCCGCGCCAAGTCAGCAGCTTTTTGGCAGCGGCAAATAGTAAGGGGTCAGCCGGGGTGATATCGGAGCCGGGGTAGAGCGCCCACAGCGGCGACATGTGCCGGTGGTTGTTGTTGGGGCGGTCGATATCCTGCAGCCACTCCTGTAGCTGGTCGTATCGGCCGATTTGATTCGGGGCGATCTGCCGGCACACCTCTGATAGTTTAGCGGCGAAGTCGTGATCGATGTCCAAGAGGCCAGCGGCTTGGACGGTGTGTTCCATCAGCGCACGAATGAGCTGGTGATCTAGGGTGGGACCGATCGTGAGCGGGCCTTGTTCCGGAGAGTAGGAGGGCGTGCTGACCAGCCATCCGGTTTTCGGATCCTTGGTCAGAAAATCCAGGAAAAACTCGGACGCTCCTTTCATGGCGGGGTAGGCTCGATGGGCTAGAAACTCTTTGTCGCCAGTGAAGAGATAGTGCTGCCAAAGGTGGTCGCAAAGCCATGCGCCACCGGTCGGCCAGATGCCTTCGATGTTATTAATGGGTGCGGTGGCCCGCCACAGGTCGGTGTTGTGGTGCAGAACCCAACCAGAGCATCCGTAGTAGGTGCGGGCAGTGTGGTGACCAGTGACGACCAGGTCATCGATCAGATCGAACAAGGGCCCGTTACATTCGGTCAGATTGGTCACCTCGGCCGGCCAATAGTTCATCTCTAGGTTAATGTTGGTGGTCCACTTGCTTTCCCATGGCGGCGTTAACAGGTCGTTCCAGATGCCTTGAAGGTTGGCGGCCTGGCCGCCGGAGCGACTGCTGGCGATCAGGAGGTAGCGACCGAATTGGAAACACAACGTCGCCAGGGCGGGATCGCCCGCTAATCCAAGGTCCTCCGCTTTCTGTAGCCGTTGATCGAGAGGCAGGGCTGCACGTGCGGTGGAACCAAGGTTAAAACTGACGCGCTCGAAAAGACGACGGTAGTCGGCGAAGTGTGCGGCACGGAGCGCATCGAAACTCCGCCGGTTCAGCGCGTCGAGGACCGCAGCGCAGCGTTGAGCAGGATCGGCGCTGATGTCTTGAAAGCTCTTGAAGCTGGTCGCGGCGGTGAGAAGAAACGTGACCGCGTCGGCCTTTTCGACCGTAATGCCCTGGTCATCCGTGGTGACACGACCGCCGGTGTTGAGCACGCGCAATCGTGACTCGAAACGCACTCCACCCTCCTCGACCTGTCCCGTCAGGGCAAGCGTGTCCGGCGCGATGGCCTTCGTCTGTGAGATCTTGTGCGGACTGTCCATCTTCAGCGTCAGACTGACGTGCCCGGGTTGATTGCCGGTGATCCGCAGAACAATCACTTGGTCCGGGTAGCTGGCGAACGCCTCGTGCTGGAAAGTGACGTCGTTCGCATGATATGTCACTCGAGCGACGGCGGAGTCCAAGTCCAGCTCGCGGTGGTAGTCGGTGACATTTCCGAGGCCGATGAAGTGCAAACGCAAATCGCCGAACGGTTGATAGGCTTTTTGCCGAATGGGATCGCTGAGGAAATGTGCCCGGGCCAGACGCTCTGCGTCCTCCACCTGACCCTCGCGGAGAAGTTGGCGGAGTTCGCCAAGGAATTTCCCCGCGTCAGGCCGATCATAACAATGGGGCTGGCCCTTCCAAAGGGTGTCTTCGTTGAATTGGATCCGTTCCTCCGGGACGCCGCCGAAAACCATGGCACCAAGCCGACCATTTCCGATTGGCAGTGCCTCGTTCCAATCTTTTGCGGCGTGGTCATACCCTAGGACTAGTTCTGACCGACGGTCTTGGGTCTCAGACTGGCCCGCCCTACCAAACAGAACGAGTGCCACGGCCAAGATCAAACAGCCAAGAAGACGGTTGAGGGGTTTTCTTGAAGCTCGCTTCACGAGGGTTCTCGTCACGGTGTTTCCAATCTTTGCCTCGAATTGAGTACCGTCAATAATTTGAGATTATTGGTCGTAAAATAAGTCAACGTAGTGTTAGCATTGGCCAGCGAATTATAACCCAATTTGCTGCGTTATTGCTTGCCAATTGCTCACTAATATTCAGGAATTATTGGATTGAAACCATCAAAGCAACGCCGCGTCTCGCAAAAGGATGTCGCAACAGTCGCAGGCATATCCCAGCCTGTCGTTTCAGCCGTCTTGGGTAACTCTTCGAGTATGGTTGTGGCGAGAGAGACAGCAGAGCACGTCATCCAAGTGGCAAAGGTTCTCGGCTACCAGCGGCGAAAACCGCCCTTTCAAGCTAGGAAAAAGACTAAGAATTCGAGTTTGATCGCCGTGGTCGATTCCATGCTGGCTAGAGTGCGGGATGGTCATGTTCCAAGCGCCGATTACGAGAGTTTTTACCGAAGCTACCTCAATACCCTCTTGCATGAACTGGCGCTCAGGAACTGCCAGATGGCGCTTTTTAATCCGTCGATCGGTGATCTTCGGCAAGCGTTACTCGCTTCGGGAGCAAGCGGCGTCGTATGGCGCGGATATTTTCCTGAAGATACGCCACTCGTTAGGTGGGCGGCGGAACATTTCCCCCTGGTTTCTGTGGACCACCACCCAGACAACGAAGTGGATTTGGTCACGATGGATAACGAGGCGCTCATTCGCACGGCTGCCGGCCACCTGTTCGATCGGGGGCATCGGCGTATCGGCCTGTTTCTTGAGAATTCCCCCCGCTATGATCCCTATTGGCGTGCGTTCGAGCGCTTTGCAGCCAACGCCCAGATCAATTACCAATGCTTCCCCTCGCTTCCGGCCCGGTTCCCGTCTGAATCCATTGATCCTAAACAATTCGTCGACACCTGGGCCGACCTTCGCGCCGATTTCCGGCCGACCGCCATCATTATGATGGACCATTATGCGCTGCAGGTGATGGGGGCGGCAAAGGCACGTGGCATCGCATTGCCCGCACAGTTGAGCGTCGTGGGAATAGACAATATTCCTGCCGGAGCCCTAGCGGAGCCGCGGCTAACCTCAATTCAGCAACCAATCGAGGAGATTTGCCGTGCGGCGATCAACGTGCTCGAACAACGCATGGCTTACCCCGACGCCGGGCGCCAGTTGGTGTTAATCAGTCCGCGATTGGTCTCCCGCGGATCGGTCGCCTCGCCTCTCGAATGATTTACCTCACGTGCGGCTATTTGAGCAAGGGGTGCTGTTTGCCGAATGTTCCACCATCAAGCTGATCCGGTTCGTCTTCCGCAACGGTCGGCGTTTCTCGTGCGCGTTTGATTCCCGGCGAGGCGTTCTCGCCGTGCCGAACGGTCAGCCGTGTTTACAGCACAGGAAAGGACGCAATGGGAGTGAGGGGCATCGATAGAAGGCAATTCATTAAGTCGGGACTGGCCCTGTTGGCGGGATCGCAATGGGTAGGCGCCAGCTTTGGAGCCGCAGCCGACCCGCTGAATGAACCGATCGCGACTGGACCGTTCAAACCGGACCGCCATTCGCTCGGACAGTATCGCGCGCCGGAGTGGTTTCGTAACGCCAAATTCGGCATGTCTGCGCAATGGACACCGCAATCGGTGCCGGAACGGGGCGATTGGTACGCCCGGAACATGTATATCCAGGGCAGCGCGCAATACAATTACCACGTCGCTCATTACGGGCACCCCTCGAAATTCGGCTACAAGGATATCTGCCATAGGTGGAAGGGAGAACGGTGGGATCCAGAGGGATTGATTGATCTCTACAAAAAGGCTGGCGCAAAATATTTCGTGGCGCTGGCGAATCATCATGACGGTTTCGACTGTTGGGACTCGAGCTTTCAGCCGTGGAATTCTGTCAACATCGGCCCCAATCGGGACATTGTTGGGACTTGGGCGGGTATCGTAAGGCAATGTGGGCTGAGGTTCGGATTGGCCGTTTTCTCGACCCCAAATTGGCAGTGGTTCAACGTCAGTCACGGAAGCGACAAGACGGGCCCCCTGAAAGGAGTCCTTTACGATGGAAACCTGACCAAGGTCGATGGCTTGGGCAAATGGTGGGACGGATACGATCCTCAAATGCTTTATGGTCCCCCGCATGCCGACGGCGAGCCGCCGTCGGCAGAGTATTTCCAGAATTTCTTCAACCGAACCAAAGAACTGATCGACAGGTATCGTCCAGACCAGGTGTTCTTCACGGACAATGGATTACCCCTTGGCGACACCGGATTGAGGCTCGCGGCGCATTTCTACAATGCGAGTCTCCTATGGCATGGAAAGGAAATCGATGTGGTGATCAACACGAAGAACGTGCCGCCTGATCTCCAGAACGGGCTCGTGTGGGACCGACTGCCCCCGGAAGAAATCGCGCTGTTCGCGTGGCAAATGGACATTTGCATTGGCGATTGGCATTACAAGCGCGACATCACGTACCGGTCGGCGGCGGAGGTTGTGCCTTACCTGGTAGACGTGGTGAGCAAGAACGGTAACCTCTTGTTAAACATACCGGTAAAGGCGGATGGGTCCATTGATGAGCGGGAGCTCAGTTTTCTCGGGCAGATCACCGACTGGATGAAGGTAAACGGCGAAGCTATTTTTGACACCCGACCATGGAAAGTTTTCGGCGAGGGCCCCACTCACGCGCCGGCAGTCGATTTCCCTTATGTCAAGGTCCGGTATACGGCGAAAGACATAAGGTTTACGGCTAAGGGCGCGACGCTCTACGCCATAGCCTTGGATTGGCCGAGTGACGGGGTATTGGTCATCAAATCGCTGGCTCGCCCGTCGCCCTATTTGGACGGGGAGGTAGCCAGCGTTCTGTTGCTGGGTTCAGAGGCCCGGCTGAAGTGGACCAGAAACGAGGGTGGACTAGCGATCACCCTCCCGGCGGGAAAGGTGTGCGATTACGCGTATTCGTTCAAGATTCGCCTGCAGAGCACCTAAGACAAGAGCAAGCTTGGACGCGCTGGGCAATACACAGCGCCCTCAAGATTCCATAAAGAGCAGGGCCTCGCCGCCAGCCGTCGAATGCGGCTCAAGTATCGTTTAGAGCGAGGGAAACGCGATTGTGTGATAGCGGCCAATAAACCGGTATTATTGGCACAATATGGGCGCGATTTGTTTAACAACTAGCTGCTAGAAAATGTTCCGCGATAAAAAAAGCTTGACTAATAATCATAACCAATAAAAACAAATTTGCGTCAGGGTGCTGCCGACGAAGCTGCACCTGACTTCAATTCAACCCCACCCCTAGCCGTATGAATCCCATCCGAAACTTTGTGTCGCTGAGTTTCAGGCTCAGCTTGCTCCCGGTTCTCTTTGCCGCCGCCAATTTGGGGAGAACCCAAACCTCAAATCCCAAAGAAGAGGAGGTTGTCAAGCTTCCGGAGTTTAGGGTCGATGCTTCGAAAGACACGGGCTACGTTGGTTCCAATTCTCTCGGCGCATCCCGCGCTGCGATCCCGGTAGTCGACATGCCGGTCTCCGTCGTCGTGCTCACGCGGGAATTGATCAACGACACCGCCTCCTATCAGCTTAGCGACGTTACGCGGCTCGTGAGCGGCATGAGTGATTCCGCGATACCGAACCAGGACATCCTCGGCATCATGCTCCGCGGATTCAATCCCAAGCTTTCGACCGACGGCTTTGTTTCAGGGGTCGAAGGCGCGGAAGATTTGGCCGACGTCGCACGGGTTGAGGTCTTCAAGGGGCCGTCTTCGATTCTTTTGACCCAGGGCGGCTCCAGCGGAGGAGTCATTAATCGAATCACCAAGAGTCCGCTGGAAACACCGCAGGGCTATTTGAAAGTTGAAACCGGGCAGTATAACTCGGACCGCGTTGAGGCCGACTCCACCGGTCCCGTTCCCGGAACCTCCGGAAAACTTCTGTATCGTTTGATACTGATGGATCAAGACGGAAAGGGTTATGCCGAGAACGAGTATGAGAAAGAGTCCATGGTGGCGCCGTCATTCACATACCTATTCACCAAGGATTCCTACATCACATTCAAATATAACCGATTCTTTAGCAAGACGACGCAGGACGTAGGCCAGCCGGAGGACACCTCCGACTTAAGCATCCTCAAGATTTATCCGGTACCCCGCACCCGCACGGACAACGACCCGAACGACATGCAGAATCTGCACAGGAACCGCTACGACCTGACTTACGGGCTGAAAGTCACCGATTACTATCGCTTCGCGTTCGGAGCGGACTATGCGGACATCACCTACTGGCGTCAGAACACCCGCCCGAGCGGCGCTGGAACCGCGAGTTCGCCCCTGGTCCTGCCGGACGGCACGGTACCGCGGAAATGGGAACGGTTCAAGGAGTACCTGCGGGACAGTCGCATCTACTTTGATAATGTGGTGCGCTATGCAAAGGGGAGCGTGGACAACACCGCCATCATCGGGGCCGAAGGTCTGCAATATAGGCAGGATAAGGCAGACTCCGGCTTTCTCGCAATGCCCTCAACCAATCTTTATTTCCCGACGGTTGCAGTGCCGCTTCCGCACTACTATGCGCCATTGATCCCTACCAGCGACCAGCGCAACGGACAGGCGTACGTTTTGGACATGCTCAAGGCGTTCAACGACCGGCTGCTGCTTTCCGGGGGCGTCACGCGTCATTGGTTCGAAACCGGATCTTGGAACACCAGCTTCAACGGGTTCACTTATCAAACCGGCGTGACGGACACCTCTCAATACGGGGCCATTTACCGTCCGGTTAAAGGCGTGTCGCTCTATTACAGCTTCAACGAGAACTTCAACCCCCAATTCACGGAACTTGGCGTGGTCCAATCCAACGGAACGGCGATCGCCACTGGTGTGGCTCCTCCCCAGATGACGAAATCCCGCGAGGCCGGAGTCAAGTTTCTGCTGCTCGACAACCGGCTCTCGGCGACGGTGGATTATTTCAACATGTCTTTGACAAACCGGACCCAGTATATCTTTGGAACTACGCCGAGTCTGTACACCTTGGTGGGGGGCGGCACGTCCCGCGGATGGGAAGCCGACGTGTTTTACAATCCGACGCCCAACTGGAGTTGGATCGGCTCGGGCGCGACCATGCGGCCCGTTGACAATTCCGGCCTGGCTCTCGCCTATGCGGCAAAGCAAACGGTGGCGCTTCTTACCCGCTATGATTTCAGGGGAGGCTTGCTGAAGGGTCTGGGGCTCTCGCTCGCCGCAAATTACGAAGGCAGGCGTCCGATATACTTCAACAGCTCTGCGTCGCTGGCCAATCAGTTGTGGATGGGGGGACGTACCTTGGTGAATGCTGCGGCGTATTACTCTTGGGGTAAACATTACAAGGTCCAAGTAAACGTCGACAATGTGTTCGACAAATGGTACCTCGCAGGCGGTTATCTCCCCACGCGCGTATTTTTCGGCGACGGCAGGAACGTGAAGGCCTCCCTCGTCTATAGCTTCTGATACTCCGATGGGCGCGGCGACTTCACGGGTCAGCATTTCGCCGCTCCTGCGGAAGGGGGGAATGCGCAGGATCGGGAGGCCGGCCTTTGTGGAAGACGCGCCCTCACCCCGGAAGCTCCCGGGCATTGCGCGAGACGCCAATGCGATGTAATGAGGGAAGTCGCCGCGCAGCTGACGCCACCATTTAGACTTCGCATGTTTACCCGATTATCCCGTAAGCAAGCGCCTTCCACGGGAGGTGCGACGGGTGCCCGCCCGCTCTACCGGGTCGGTTCATTGACATATACGCGGGGGGCCTTGTGGCAGGTGATGTTTTGGATGTTATGGGGTGACTTTTGTTTTGTGATCATGGAATCACTGGTGCCGAGCTTGGTTCCTTTGCAGCTGCGCTGGGTCGGGGCCGGTGATACGTTGGTTGGTGCGCTGACCAACAGCCTGCCGTCGTTCATCGGCATATTGATGAACCCGATCGTCGGCATGCAGAGCGACCGCCATCGGGGCCGGCTGGGAAGGCGCCGACCGTTCCTTTTGTGGTGCACTCCGCCGGTGGTGATCAGTCTTGTGCTGCTTGGCGCCGCCAAGCCAGCCGGGGCATTCCTTCAGCGCATCCTTGCGAACCTAGGAGGAGGCAACTTAACGATCGCGGCCTGGACGATCATATGGATTGGTCTCTGTGTCTTTGTGTTTGTTATATTCAATACGTATATCCTGCAGGTTTATCAGTTTCTCTTTGCCGATGTCATCCCCGAAAAAATCATGGGCACGTTCGTCGGGATATATCGCGCCATCGGCGCGTTGGGGGCGCTCGCCTTTAATCGCTGGGTGCTTGGATGGGCGCAAACGTACACGCTTCATATCTATCTCTTAGCGGCGCTTCTGTATGCCAGCTCCTTCATGCTCTTGGTTTGGAGGGTCAAAGAAGGCAGCTATCCGCCTCCGCCGGAGCTTCGGCCGGGGCGAGGCAGGTTGGCTTTGCTGGGTGTCTATTTTCGGGAATGCTTTCGCCACCGTTTTTACCTGAATGTTTATTGCCTGCCGTTTTTTTTCTGGAGCGCGATCGTGCCTTTCGCGACGTTTGTGCTCTTTTTCGCCACGAGCGCGGGCCAGCCAAGATATGCCAATACGATCGGACTGACCTTAATGGAATTCGGGCGGGTGAAGGGCTGGACGTCTCTTGTGCAGGTACCGGTCTTTTTCATCGTGGGCCCGATTGTCGATCGCTTCCACCCGGTGCGCGTGGCGATGGTGGGACTGTCGCTCGCAAGCTTCAGCTATTTTGCGTGCTTCTGGTTTATTCGCGGTCCCACGACCCTGCTTTTGTGGTTGGTGATCAACCAGGGCGCGTGCGCGATATTTCTCGGAGCCTACTTGGCGCTGTTGCCGAGGCTTTTCCCACGCGAAAAGTACGGGCAGTTTTTCAGCGCCAATCAGATTGTAGGTTTCAGCGGCGTCGTCATTTCGCCCATGCTGTGCGGCGTGATACTGGAAACGATCCGTGATTACCGTTATATCTTTGCCTGGTGCGGAGCGTGCGCGGCCATTGGATTTGTCGCCAGTATCACGCTGTTCACGCAATGGAAAAAACTGGGCGGCGACATGCAGTACACTCCGCCCGGAGTGGAAGGCGGCGAGCTTGATCCCCAACCGGCAACGTAAACCGACCCCGATCTTCTCTCCGATTCGAACAATTCACTGATTATGCAAACAGAGCGCGAAGATGCCGACTTTCTTATGGAAATTGCCACGGCTACGCCAACGCCGCTGCGAGCGGGCGTAGTTCTCCCGAAACGGACGGTCTGTCCCGAGGTCCGTCTGCCGTTGACCGCGGGCGCCGGTGAGGCGGCTCGCCCACGTGCGGAGCAGATCCGCACGGTCGAAGAACTCGGCGCGGCCCTTGCTGAATCGCGGCGGCATTATGCCCCGTTTCTGGAAAATCATGCGCCCACGCTGCCGACTACGCGAACGGTGCAGGCGGTTGATCGCTTTGAATGGCGGATTGAGCGGCCTGACGACCGGGCAAATTTTGATCGGGCGCTGGCCGGCGAGGGGGCGTGGGAGACAGTGACGGTACCGCACTATGGTCCGCCCCTAGGCACAGCGGCGACGCTCTATCGCACGGTGATTAATCTTGCCCCGGAGCTCATGAGGCAGGATCGCGTAATGCTTTGCTTCGCAGGCGTGGATTACGCGTGCCAAGTCTATCTCAACGGGGTCTGCATTGGGTCCCACGAGGGTTTTTTTGATGCCTTTGAGTTCGACTGCACCGGCGTGGCGCGGGAAAGTAACAACGTCCTGCTGGTCCGCGTGGTCAACGATTACCCGATGCTGGGCAGTCGCGCTGGCGACCAAGTAATTGACGGCGACAAGATCTATGCCGCCACGGGGCTTGGTTATGACGATCCGCAAGAAGGCTGGCATCATTGTCCGCCGGCCATGGGAATTTACAACCGCGTAACCATTGAAGGCCGTTCGCGATTGCACATTGAGGATCTTTGGGTGCGGCCACTCGTGTCTGATCGGGCCGTGGATCTGCGGCTTGAGATAAAAAATGCGGGCACCAACCCATTTGAAAGTGTGGCGATTCTTGTCTCAATATTTGGCAGGAATTTTGCCGCTCAGGTGCACGTGGATCACCGCCATCAGGGGTGGAATAAGTTCGTGCGCGGATTCGGGGATCTCGACCACGGCTGTGACGAAGAGGTGCCGGCCCTGATGGGTTTAGGCACGAACTACATCCGGATCGTGCTGCCGATGGGGGAATTTCGCGTCTGGGATCTGGAAACCCCCTGGCTTTATCAAGCGCAGATCAAACTACTCGACGCTAATGAGCGCGTCTTGGATGTGGCGGAACGGCAATTCGGCATGCGCAGTTTTGTCCAAGACGAGCATTCCACGCCCAAGGGTAAATTCATGCTCAACGGTCGGGAAATTCGGCTCAGGGGGGCAAATACCATGGGGAATCTGGAACGATGCGTGATGCAAGGGGATTTCGACCAGCTGCGGGACGATATCTTGCTGGCGAAGCTCACCCATATGAATTTTCTGCGGCTTACGCAGCGTCCGGTGCACCGGGAGGTCTACGAATGGTGCGATCGGCTAGGGCTGATGTTGCAGACCGACCTGCCGCTGTTCGCCACGGTTCGGCGCAATCAGTTTTTAGAGGTGGTGGCGCAGGCGGCTCGGATGGAGCACCACATTCGGGCCCACCCTTCGAGCATTCTCGTATCCTTTATCAACGAGCCGCGTCCGGAGGCCGCAGGCAAACCGCACCGGTTCGTGTTGCGAGAGGAGATGGAGAAAATGTTTGAGATGTGCATCGCGGCGGTGCGCCAGCAAAATCCGGATCGAGTGATCAAATGTGTGGATGGAGACTACGATCCACCGGCAAAGTTCGGAATGCCCGACAACCATTGCTATTGCGGTTGGTATATTGGGCATGGCATCGACTTGGGGGCGGTGCACCATGGCGATTGGCTTCCGGTCAAGCCCGGCTGGTATTATGGATGCGGGGAATTCGGGGCGGAGGGACTTGATTCATTTGAAGTCATGCAGAAGTACTATCCGGCGACGTGGCGCCCGCACGGCCTGGACACCCCGTGGTCGCCGGACGTCATTGCGCGGGCGCAGAGCTGGGGATTCCATTTTCTCTGGTATGATACTCCGCGAACGACGGCGGAGTGGATTGAAGCCAGTCAAAAACACCAGGACTGGATCGTTCGCATGATGACGGAGGCGTATCGGCGGAATGCGATGATGAACAGTTTTGCCGTTCATTTGTTCATTGATGCCTGGCCGGCCGGTTGGATGAAAACCATCATGGATGTGGCGCGGGTGCCGAAGAAAGCGTGGTTCACCTATCGCGATGTCCTGACGCCGACCGCAGTCTCCCTGCGTTGCGATCGGACTTCTGTCTGGAGCGGAGAATCCGTGCCGATCGAACTATGGGTGTGCAACGACCGTGCGGAAACTTTGAAGCGCTGGCAGGTGCATTACGATGTGCGCTGGCAGGGAACGGTGGTAGCGAATGGCACGGTTCCGGCGCAGATCGATGCCTGTGCTCCGCGTGGCCAGGGGATCATCGAGGTGACGGCGCCAGAGAACGTGCAGCGCGGGATCATGGAGATTGGCGCAAGCTTGATAAATCAGGAGGGCCGCACGGTGCACGATACGACGCTCACGATCAAGGTCTTCCCCGCACCGGCCGCCGCCGAAGGGAAAGTCTGGCTTTCGCGGCGAACGCGAGCGGGCGTCAATTTTGTGCGATCCCTCGGCCTGCACGAATCGAGCGGGGCCGTTGCCAACGCCCAAACACTGTTCATCACCGACTACGAATCCTATCAGAGTCAATCGTCCGAGATCCAACAGCAGGTGAGAGAGGGCGCTTGCGCGGTGTTTCTTTCTTTGCCGCCAGGAAAATATACGATCGGAGGATCCCCCATCGAAGTGCGTAAGGCAGGAATGGGGCCACGGCATTTCGTATCCCGGGCGACCGGGCATCCTTTGGTCGAAGGATTTGATCCGGACGATTTCAAGTTTTGGTATTCGCACCGTCTCGGCCGTGTCGTGCCGATATTACATACGACCTTGGACGCCGTCGGATGGCGTCCCATTTTGCAGAGCGGCGATGGCGAGTGGCTGCATCCTTGGAATTACGCCCCAGCCGCGGTGGAACGGGCCGACGGCAACGGATGTTGGCGCGTATGCCAGGTCGAGTTGGCGGAGTGCGTCAAAACAAACCCGGCGGCTCGGCTGTTTGCACTGCGGCTCCTTGCGCCGCAAAAAGATGCGGCGGGTTGATCCGCTGTGGCACCTCGATTTTACGGTATGTGGAAATCAAACTGGGGTCAAACCAAGCAGCGGTTCGTTGACTGGTGGAGTCGTCGGGGGCTGGTGATCGGCATGTGGGGTGCGCCCGACGCGGGCCGCTGCATTCATGAAACGGTGGCGGCACCGGTGCCGCCCGTCACCTTGGAGGAGCGTTACTGCAACGCCGCGTTCCGCGCCGCGGAGAACCACTACCGCCTCTCGCGCTCAGTCTTTCCGGCGGACGTGCTGCCGAGCGCGACCACCGACCTCGGACCCGGCTCGCTGGCGCTTTTCCTCGGCGCCCGGCCCGGCTTCGCCGAGGATACCGTATGGTTTCATCCGTGCCTCGAGGAGGCGGCCGACCCGGAGGAGCTGCCGCCGCTGCGCTTCGATCCGGTGAATCCGTGGTGGCGTATCACCGAGGACATCCTGCGCCACTGCGCCGGGCTTGCGCACGGCAAATACCTAGTCGCGTGCCCCGACCTGATCGAGAACATCGACGTGCTCTCCTCCTTGCGCGGCGCACGGACCCTGCTCCTCGACATGGTCGAGCGCCCCGCGTGGGTCGAACAGAAGGTCCGGGAGATCAACAAAGTCTGGTTTGCCGTCTACCAGCGCATTTACGATCTAATCAAACTCAACGACGGCAGCTCCACGTTTGGCGCCTTCTACCTCTGGGGCCCCGGCAAGACCGCGAAAGTCCAATGTGACGCCTCGGCGATGTTTTCGCCCAAGATGTTCCGGCGTTTCGTGGTGCCAGCGCTGACGGCACAATGCGAATGGCTGGATCATTCCCTCTACCACCTCGACGGCACGCAGGCAATGGTGCACCTCGACGCGCTGCTGGAAATCGCGCCGCTCGACGCGATCGAGTGGACGCCCCAAGCGGGGATCGAAACCGGCGGGCATCCCCGCTGGTATGATCTCTATCGCCGCATCCTAGCCGCGGGCAAATCGGTGCAGATTGTCGGCGTCGAACTTTACGAAATCCGGCCGCTGCTCAACGCCATCGGCAACCGAGGGGTCTACATTCTCACCACGTTTCGCGCCGCGCACGAATGGGAGAAGCTGGCGGAGCGCGTCGCCCCGTATTATGGAGCTGATTGTGCACCTGAAGGGATGGACCCATGCGAAAACTTGGATTAGGCGTGCTCGGTTTGGGCGAGGGACGCAGCATCATCTCCGCCGGCCTCCACAGCGGCTCGTGGCAGATCGTCGCGCTGTGTGACCTCAATAGACAGCTCGGCCGCCAGCGCTGCCAGGAGTTTGGCTTGGACAACTTCACGACCGCCTATGATGAGCTGCTGAATAATCCGGCGGTCGATGTCGTCGGGATCTACACGCCGGACCACCTGCACGCCGAGCACGTCCTCCGTGCGTTGCGGGCCTGCAAGCATGTCATCTGCACCAAGCCCTTCTTGGACAACCTGACCCGCGCCCGGGAGGTTCTCGGGGCGTCCCGGCGGAGCGACCGGCGCGTGTTCGTCGGCCAGAGCTCGCGGTTCTTCGCGTCGTTTGCGCGCCAGCGGCGCCACTATGAGACCGGCGTGTTTGGCGATCTGATCACGGTCGAGGCCAGTTATCACGCCGATCACCGGTGGTTCCTTGAGAAAACGTGGGCCAAACGCGACTCGTTCAAGTGGCATTACGGCGGCCTCAGCCATCCGGTGGATTTTGTGCGGTGGTACCTGCCGGATATCATCGAGGTCATGGGCTGCGTGTCGCTCAGCAGCAACGGTCGCGCGGCCGGGCTGGTTCACCCCGACACCTTCCATTTCGTGCTCAAGGCCGCAAACGGCACGATTGCGCGCGTCAGCGGATCCTATTCCGGCCCGGTGGTGCCCTGCCAGCGCGACAGCGGCATGACCTGCATCCTGCGCTGTGCGAACGGCGCCAGCCAGGGTGACTATCATGAGCTGCGTTATTCGTGGCGGATCGGGGACCAGGCCGTGGTGGAGACCTTCGAGGACGAGGAGGACTATTATTTCCGTTTCGAAGGACGCCGCCACCACGCCGGCGAGTACCAGAACTATATCGAGTATTTCGCGCAATGTCTGAAATCGGAGGCACCCCCGAAGCCCGACGCGACCGAAGGGATCGTCACGGTGGCGGTGCTCCAGGCAATGGAAGAGGCGGCGGCGACGGGCCGGACCATCAGGATCGCGGACGTCCTCGCCCGACACGGGCTGGCGGATCTCCTGCCGTCGACCTGAGCGGTCCCGTTTCCCAGGATGAATCCTTCAACTTCAGCTTTTGCCCGTGAGGGTGCCTGCCTGATCTGGCGGAGGAAAGAGCAGACCCTCTGGGTCGAGCCCTTGGGCTCCGACTGCATCCGTGTCCGCGCCACGGCGCTGCCCACGATGCCGCTGCGCGACTGGAGCCTGCTGGCGGCGAAGCCGGCGGCGCCGGAAATTGGCATCGAGAACGGCACGGCTTGGTTGTTGAACGGACGACTGATGGCGACCGTCGACGAAAAAGGGCGCGTGCGGTTCTTTAAGGACGGCGGAGACCTGCCGCTCGTCGAGGAGATCACCTCCCGGACGAATGAGCCGCCATCGCGCACCTTCAAGTCCGTCGGCGGCGACCTTTATCATGCCGAGGCGTGTTTCACCGCCTTTGACGACGAGCGCATCTACGGCCTCGGCCAGCGGCGCCACGGGCTGCTGGATCAAAAAGGCTGCGTGCTCGAGCTGTGCCATCGCAATTCGCAGGTCTCCATCCCGCTGCTAGTTTCCAGCCGCGGCTACGGATTGCTCTGGCACAATCCCGCCATCGGCCGCGTCGAGCTGGGGCGTACGCAGACCCGGTGGGTCGCCGAGGCCACGCGGCTCATCGACTACGTGGTCCTGACCGGCGAAGGCTGCGCCGGCATCATGGAGCGTTACGCCGACCTCACGGGACACGTCCCAATGCTGCCGTCCTGGGCCGCCGGTTTTTGGCAGTGCAAGCTGCGCTACCGGACGCAGGACGAGTTGCTGGCCGTGGCCCGCGAGCACAAACGCCGCGGCCTGCCCATGTCGGTCATCGTGATCGACTATCTGCATTGGACGAAGATGGGGGAATGGAAGTTCGACCCCGCCAACTGGCCCGACCCGGCGGCCATGGTGCGCGAACTGGAGCAGCTTGGCATCAAGGTGATGGTCTCCGTCTGGCCGACGGTGAATCCCGACAGCGAAAACTACGCTGAGCTGGAGCGCCGCAATCTGCTGGTGCGCGCCGAGCGCGGCCTCGACAGCTTCGTGCGTTTCACTGATGCGAATGCCGGCCGCACGGTCATTTCCGGCTTGCTGGACAGCACCCATCCCGAGGCGCGGGCGTTTCTCTGGAGCAAGCTCCGCGAGAATTACTACGGCCACGGCATCAAGCTCTGGTGGCTCGACGCCGTCGAGCCGGAGCTGGCGGTGTACGACCACGACAACGTGCGCTACTACGCCGGCAACGGCCGGGAGGTGGGCTGCCTGTATCCGATGCTGCAGCAGCAGGCGGTGTACGACGGCCTGCGCGGGGAGGGCGAGACCGAGATCGTGACCCTGGGTCGCGCCGGATTCGCCGGTAGCCAGCGCTATGGGGCCGCGATCTGGTCCGGTGACATTGGCTCGACCTTTGAAGACCTGCGGCAGCAGGTGTGCGCGGGCCTCAATATCGGCCTCAGCGGGATTCCGTGGTGGACTACCGACATCGGCGGGTTCTTTGGCGGCGAACCCGATTCACCCTATTTCCAGGAGCTCATCGTTCGCTGGTTCCAGTACGGCGTGTTCTGCCCGTTGTTCCGGCTACACGGCTGGCGCAACAGCCCCCTGGCCGACCCGGAGACCGGCGACCCCACCCGCGGCGGACCCAACGAGGTGTGGAGCTTCGGCGAGCGCGCCTACGGAATCATCAAGGAGCTGTTGTTTCTGCGCGAACGCCTGCGGCCTTACATCATGGAGCAGATGGCGCTGGCAAGCAGCAAGGGGATCCCGCCGATGCGGCCCCTATTCTTCGATTTTTCCGCTGATCCCGACTGCCGGGTGGTTAATGATCAGTTCCTCTTCGGGCCGGATTTGCTGGCGGCACCGGTCCTGTCGTGGGGCGCAACGAAGCGGGAGGTCTATCTCCCCGACGGAGCTCGCTGGACGGACGCATGGACCGGTCAGAAGCTCGCCGGCGGTCAGACAATCCAAGCTGAGGCCCCGCTGGAAAGAATCCCTCTTTATCTGTGCAACGGTCGTCCGCTGCCGATCCGTCGCGGTTCGGAGGCGGATGGTTGAAGACCGGCGATTCACCCCAAACAATCCCTTGACTCCCTAGTAAAGAAACGGTGAGCGATGACCCGAAACAACCTATTCCTCATAACCACACTATCACGAAACGCTCATCTCTTCGGAATGACCGCTGCGATCGGGCTGACCATGCCCGGCGCGCGACTGGCGGCAGTGTCCTCCGGTGCGCCTGAGACGGAAATTCACTACCTCTCCGGCACCGGCAAGGATGACGCCGTTCTATGGGATTTCTACTGCACCGGCGGGCGCCACGGTGGCGTCTGGTCGAAGATCCACGTGCCGTCGTGCTGGGAGCAGGAGGGCTTCGGCACCTACCAATACGGCGTCATATTGCGCAGTAAGAAGGACGCGCCACCCGTGGCCAACGAACAGGGGAAATACCGCGTGCAATTCACGGTGCCGGCGGAGTGGTCGGGGCGCACGGTGCGCCTGGTGTTCGACGGCTCGATGACGGATACCGAGGCCTGGGTGAACGGGCAGCCAGCCGGCCCGGTCCATCAAGGCGCCTTCTACCGGTTTAGGTACGACATCACGCGCCTGCTGAAATACGGAGAGTCCAACCTGCTGGAAGTCACGGTTAGCAAGGAGTCGGCCAACCCCACGGTCAACCAGGCTGAGCGACGCGGCGACTACTGGAATTTTGGCGGCATCTTCCGGCCGGTCTATCTCGAGGCCCTGCCGGCGCAGTTCATCGACCGCACCGCGATCGACGCTCGGGCCGACGGGGGATTCACCGCCGAAGTCTTCCTCGGCGCGCCCGCCGCCGCGGCCGGGGAGGTAGTGGCGCAGATTG
Organism: Opitutaceae bacterium; assembly: GCA_049513315.1. Lineage (GTDB taxonomy): Bacteria > Verrucomicrobiota > Verrucomicrobiia > Opitutales > Opitutaceae > Fen-1467. The sequence goes on along the minus strand of JBEKWG010000028.1, from coordinate 18,073 downwards.
TCGACGCCGGGGGCGCGTCCACCGGCGAGCCGTTCGTGGCCGACATCGCAGCCGGCCAAGACAAGGTTACGCTGCACACGCGCCTCGCCGGGGTGAAGCTCTGGACCGCCGAGACTCCGAACCTCTACGGTGTGAAACTAGTGCTGACGGAAGGCGTTAGACCGTGGCATGAAGTCACGGAACGTTTTGCCTTCCGCACATTCGAGGTGCGTCCGCATGACGGGCTCTATCTCAATGGCCAAAAGATCACCCTGAAAGGCGTCAACCGGCACAGTTTCTGGCCCGAGTCGGGTCGCACGCTCAGCCGCGAGGTGAACTACGAGGATGCACGCCTGATCAAGGAGATGAACATGAACGCGGTGCGGATGTCGCACTATCCGCCGGACGCGGATTTTCTCGAGGCCTGCGATGAGCTCGGGCTTTATGTGCTCGACGAGCTGGCCGGCTGGCATGGCTGCTATGACACGCCGACCGGCCGCAAGCTCATCGGCGAGATGGTCCGGCGCGACGTGGATCATCCCAGCATTCTCTTCTGGGACAACGGCAACGAGACCGGCTGGAACGCGGAGAACGACGGCGAGTTTGCGAAGTGGGATTCTCAGCAGCGGCCGGTGCTACATCCGATCGGGGTCTTCAGCGGCATCGACACAATGCATTACCGCTCCTACGCTCAGACTCAGACGCGCTGCGCTGGCCCGGACATCTTCATGCCGACAGAATTCCTGCATGGACTCTACGACGGCGGCCTTGGCGCCGGCTTGGACGACTACTGGGAGGTGATGCGCCAAAGTCCGCGATGCGCCGGCGGCTTCTTCTGGGCGTTTCTCGACGAGGGCGTCGTGCGGACCGACGAGAACGGACGCGTCGACAACGCGGGCGACCTGGCACCGGACGGCATCGTCGGGCCGCACCGCGAGAAGGAGGGCAGTTTCTTCACGGTCCGCCAGATCTGGTCGCCCGTGCAAGTCGGCCTAGAAAAGCTGCCGGAAGCGTTCGACGGTCGACTGACGGTGGAAAACCGTTACGATTTCACCAACCTAGATCAATGCCGGTTCGACTGGGCGCTGGCGTGCTTCCCGGCGCCGCAGGAAAAACGCGCCGGCCACACAGTGATCGCGGCCGGCGAGCTATCCGGTCCCGCGATCGCGCCGCATACGACCGGCGAACTCGCGCTGCCGCTGCCGGCTGCGTGGCGCGACGCCGACGTGCTCTATCTCACGGCTCAGGACCCGCAGGGTCGGGCGCTGTGGACGTGGTCGTGGAGCTGGAAGCCGAACGCCGATTTCCTCCACGGCGCTGCCGCACCGCCGAGGGCGCAGGTAGCGGGTCGCGACGACGGCATCCAACTCGCGGTGCGGGTCGGCTCGCTCGACCTCCGCTTCAGTAAATCGAACGGGGAACTCGATGCGGTGTTGGTCGATGGTCGGCCGATCTCATGGCACAACGGGCCGCGGTTCATCGCGGCGCGGCGGGCGGATCGAAATATCGACGGCAGCGTGATGCCGCATGTGGAGAAGGGCGTCGACCGCCAGTATTCCGTCATCGCGGAGCTGAGCTCGCTGACCAGCCTTGCCTGCCGGAGCGAGGGTGACGACGTAGTTGTCGAGGCGGATTACACGGGGCCGCTGCGCCAGGCGCTCTGGCAGATCTCTCCGGATGGCGATGTGCGGCTGGACTACACGTACGCCTATGACGGCGCGGTGGATCTGATGGGCGTCGAGTTTGACTATCCCGAGGCCGACATGAAGGCGATCCGTTGGCTCGGTATGGGGCCTTACCGGGTCTGGCAGAACCGGATGAAGGGTACGACGCTCGATGTTTGGCAGAATGCCTACAACGACACAACGCCCGACGAGAGTTACGTCTTTCCCGAGTTCAAGGGCTACTTCCGCGACTGGCGCTGGGCGGTGTTTGCGACGACGGAAGGGAGCATCACCGTGGCGAACGACAGCGCCGGCCGGTTTCTCGGCGTCTACACGCCGAAGGACGGGCAAATCGGCCCGCTGGCGATTTTCCCTCCGAGCGGAATCGCGGTGCTCGACGTGATCCCGGCGATGCGGAACAAAGTTCACGCGACCGATCTGCTCGGACCGCAGTCGCAGGTGCAGCATGGCAGCGGCGTGCACCGTGGCACCATTCACTTCCGTTTTGAGTCTCTCTGAACGCGAACCTGGTGCGTGATGAACCCTCCGCAAAGCGCCGCCTACCTCGCAGCCATCCGTCTTCTGCCGGCGACCCTGCCGGGGATGCGGGCCAAGGGCGAGGTGGCGCGCCCACCGGGCAATGCAGCGCGGCGCGAACGGGATGGGTGCCGATGGCTACAGTGAAACCGTCGCCGGTGCGCTTACCATGGCCAAAGCATGCTTCGATTACACCAAGAAGGACGCCATGGCGATGCCCGTGACGCCGGTGGAGGTCGCGGATTTCGACCCCCCGCGCTTCGAGGCACATGCCACTGAATGCGACCGGCGTTATGCCGAGTTTCTTCGCAAGAGCGAGGGCGTCGCCGTGTGGCAGCGGGTGCGCGTGGGCGAGGTGTTCCGTGACCAATGCCGGGACATGCGGCAGTCGTTGCGCTGGCAGCTCGGCGGGTTGACACGGTCGCTCGATTATCTGACCGATCTCCCTGCCTACCTCGAACCGTGGTATGGCATCGGCACGACCGCGTCCGCGTTTGGCGCGGACTACGAATGGCTGCCCGGCCAGGCCCCCGCCGTCAAACCGCGCTACCAGTCGCTGGCCGAGGTGCCGGCGCGTCTGGAGCCGCGTGAACCCCCCGCCGTGCCGATTCAGCGTCACACGCTGGAGACGATCGAATACTTTCTGGAGCAGACCCGGGGTCGTGTTCCGATGTCCTGGTGTGACATCCAATCGCCGATCAATGCGGTTGGCGGGTTGGTGGACATCACCCAGTTTCTGATGGCGCTGCACGAGAATCCAGCGCAAGCCAAAGCCATCCTGACTCTCATGGCCGATGAGGTGATTCGTTTCACTGAGAAACAAAGTGAATTGATCGGCGATGCGCTGGTCCGCCCCGGACACGGCTTTGCCAGCTCGCGCGCAGGGCGCGGCATCGGCCTGAGCACGGACAATCTGATCATGATTTCTCCGGCAATGTATGAGGAGTTCTGCGTCGCGGACAGCGCCCGGATCGGCGAACATTTCGGCGGCACCGCCATCCATTCGTGCGGCAACTGGGGCCGGTGGATCAGTGCGGTCAAAAAAATCCCCAACCTGCTGATGGTGGACGGGGCCTTCAGTCCGCAGACCGATCCGGCCCACAACAACTGCGAGGAGTTCCGCGATGCGCTGGCCAACACTGGAGTGATTTTGCACGTGCGGATCGTCGGCGATCCGGAGGAGGTTCTGGCCCGGGTCAAACGCTTGTGGAAACGGGGGCTGAAGCTGATTGTCGGCACGCATGTGCAAGACCCGCAGACCCAGCATCGGCTCTACCATGAAATTCATCGGCTCTGCGGCTCTTCCTGATTCATGGCTCTGCACCCGGCCAAGCTTTCTTTCTGGTGACTTGTGTTTCCATTTCTCGAGACGCCGACCACCGCCGTCCGCCAGCGCTGCGAACCGACGATGTCCTGCACCTCACGACGCAAAGATGATTCTCATGAGTTCCGTACTGATCCGGTGTTTTTTGATTTTCGCCTGCCTCGCCTACAGCGGGCTGCGGGCGGAGGCGATCCGCATTGTCATTGATCCGCAGGCGGCGCCACGCGTGGAGTACGGCGCGACGCGCCTAGCGGAGGCGCTGAAAACGGCGAGGGGAGAGGCCGCGATCGAGCGTACGTCGCTGGCGCCAAACGCTGCCGGCGCGCGGCTGATCGTCGTCGGCAACCAGCACGAGGAAGGCGTACGCCGTTTGATCGACACCGGTCAGGTGAAACTTAAGGGTGACGGACTAAGGGCGGAAGGCTTTCAGCTCGACACCTGCCCGGATGGGACGATCGCCGTCACGGGCGGCGATAACTCGGGTGCGCTCTATGGTTGCCTGGAGCTGACCCGCCGGTTCGATGAGACCGGGAAGCTGCCCGCGAATCTGCATTTCGCCGACGCGCCGGTGTTCAAGCTGCGCGGTCCGTGCATCGGCATGCAGAAGACCTACATCCTGCCCGGACGACATGTTTACGAATACCCCTATACGCTGGAGCTGTTCCCATTTTTCTACGATAAGGCATTCTGGCGCGAGTACCTAGATTTCCTTGCCGACCACCGGATGAACACGCTCTACCTGTGGAACGGCCACCCGTTTGCCTCGCTGGTGAAACTTCCGGACTATCCCTATGCTCTGGAGGTGTCCGAGGCGATCTACGAGAAGAACGTGGAGATGATGCGTTTCATCACGCGGGAGGCCGACCGGCGCGGCATCTGGCTCGTGCAGATGTTTTACAACATCATCCTCTCGAAGCCGTTTGCCGAGCACAACGGCCTGCCGACCCAATTACAGGCGCCCAATCCGATCGCGGCCGACTACACCCGCAAATCCATCACCGCATTCGTGGAGCAGTATCCCCATGTGGGCCTGATGGTCTGCCTCGGCGAGGCGCTGCAGGGCATCGACAACCAAGTGCAATGGTGCACGCAGGTGATCCTGCCCGGCGTCAAGGACGGCATGAAGGCGGCCGGCCTGACGGAGGAGCCGCCGGTGATCATCCGTACGCACGCCACCGACGCGACCGTGGTCATGCCGACCGCACTGAAGATCTACCACAACCTTTACACCGAGACCAAATTCAACGGCGAGGCTTTGACCACCTGGCAGGTGCGCGGCGCCTGGCAGCAATTGCACCTAGCGATGAGCCGGCTCGGCGGCATCCACCTGATCAACGTGCACATCCTCGCCAACCTTGAGCCGTTCCGCTACGGCGCCCAGCGCTTCATCCAGCAGTGCATGCAGGCGGCGCGCGACCGCCTCGGGGCGCTCGGCCTCCACTTGTACCCGCTCTCGTACTGGAACTGGCCCGATGCGCCCGACAAAACCAACATGCCGCTCCTGCAATACCGACGCGACTGGATCTGGTACGAGGCATGGGCCCGCTATGCCTGGAACCCCGACATCGATCCGGCGACCGACCGCGCCTATTGGATCGGCCGGCTGGCCGCCGTGTACGGCACGCCTGCGGCGGCCGCCCAGATCCTCGACGCGTACAACGACTCCGGCGAGTGCGCTCCGCGGATCCTGCGCCGCTTCGGCATCACCGACGGCAATCGCCAGACGATGTCGCTCGGCATGACCCTTGACGAGCTGGTCACGCCGGAGAAATACCGGCCGTTTCCCACTCTATGGGAATCGGAGTCGCCGCCGGGCGAGCGCCTGCCGGAATACGCCGACAGGGAATGGAACCACCAGCCGCACGCCGGCGAGACCCCGCCGCAAGTCATCCGAGAGATCCTGGATTACTCACAGAAGGCCGTGGCAGAGATCGATGCGGCCGGGCCGGAGGTGACAAAGAACCGCGCCGAATATGAGCGACTGCGCAACGACGTTTATTGCATCCGGGCCATGTCCCAGAATTACGCCGCCAAGGCCAACGCTGCCCTGTGCGTGCTACGCTACCAGCACGGCCATGACATCGCCGACATGGAACGGGCCGGGCGCTACTTGGCAGAGAGCCTCGACCATTATCGGACGCTCATGCGGCTGACCAGGGGCACCTACCTCTACGCCAATTCGATGCAGACAAGTCAGCGGCGCATTCCGGTGTGTGGCGGAGACCTCGGCCAACCGGCCAACTACCACTGGACGCAACTGCTGCCTCTGTACGAAAAGGAGCTGACGGATTTTCAGCACAATGTGGCGCTGCTCAAGGCTGGGCAGGGCTGTCGGTAGCGACAACCCACACGTATTCGCGGTTCGCACCCGGATGCGTGCGGCCATCGGGCTTAGAATCTAAGAGGTTTTCCTCTATAAACAGGCAGAATCCTCGCCAATGTTAGAGTAGTATCCCATAGTCTGCGATGGGGATGCATTGGGGACGTTGTGCTTATCGATCGTGCGGACAAGAAGGTGCGAATGACTTTGCCCGGCGCAGTGAAGAACATTCTCAGCGGCGCCGAAACCCGAACCTTGGAACTACTGTCCCGCGAAATCTCGGTTCTAGTTTGCCCTCTAAAACGAAATAAAACCCATTCTAGCTTTCCCGTTGCCCAGGACGATTACCCCCTCGTAACCGCTCCGTGCCGGGCGTGTACACCATGACTATATCAGCGGAAAAAATTGTCGCCTGCCTCATCGCCGTTTCGTTCGCCACTCCTGTAACCCCCGGAGCCGTTTTGCCGGATACCTCGCCTCGCCCCCGCCTGATCATGCTGGATGATTATGGCTGCGAGCCCGACGAAGAGCAGCAGGTGGCCCACCTTCTCATGTACGCCAACGAGCTCGACATCGAAGGGCTCCTCAGCGTGACAAGCAAGCACCTAAAGCCGCCGGCGCAGCCGCTCCGGCCCGACTTGGCTCACCGGCTCATTGAAGGATATGCAAAGGTATATCCCAACCTCCAGCTCCATGCAACCGGCTGGCCCACACCGACCGATCTGCATAGCGTCGTTGCGACCGGGCAGGCATTTTACAGTATGGCGGACGTCAGGTTGGGCAACTCCAGTCCCGGCTCAAAACTCATCGTCCAAGCCCTCGACAAGCCCGATCCGCGGCCTATTTGGATCGTCGTCAATGCGGGCTCCAACACGCTTGCGCAGGCGCTGGTGGACTTTTGCGCCACCCACACACCATCACAGACCCGCGCAGCCATCGCGAGATTGCGGGTATTTGACAACGGCGCACAAGATGACGCTGGCGCATGGATCTGCCACCAATTTCCGCTTATTCACTGGCTCCGTTCTAACGTGCAGACATATGCCTACGGTGGCCCCGGTCCGGGTGACCCCGCCGGTTTCGGCCCGCACTATTGGCATCCCTACGCTTATTCCGCGGAGGGTCAGCGCCAGTGGATGCGAGAACACGTGCAGACCAACCATGGCGCGCTCGGCGAGTTGATTCCCGACCGGTGTTGGCCAAACGGCAACTCGACCATCGTGGCCTTCATGGAGGGCGGCGGCACGATCCCCTTCCTCGGCTTAGTCAACAAGGGTCTGTTCGACATCGACCATCCATCGTGGGGTGGGTGGGGTGGTCGGTTCACCGCGGAAAAGGTTCCCGATTACTGGTCGCGCTATGACGACATCCGGGTCGAAGAAAGGTCGGTCGCCCCTTTCTTCACCTATCGCGAGGCGAGCGATGTCTGGACCGATCCGCAGGACGGCACCGTTTACGAAGGCGTTTGCGTGCCCGTGTGGCGCTGGAGGGCGGCGATGTATGCCGATTACATTTGCCGGATGGATTGGTGCGTGAAGCCCTACGCGGCGGCCAATCACAACCCCGTCGCAGCTTTCGATGGCGATACGAGCCGCACCGTTGTTCGGATGCGCGCGCTACCTGGTGAAACGCTCCAGTTTGACGCCTCCGCCAGCTCTGATCCCGATGGCGACCGACTAAGTTTCTTGTGGTGGATTTACGAAGAGGCGGGGACTTTCTCCGGCCGCATTGTCGTGTACGACGCTAACACCCCCAAGCCACACCTGACTGTTCCCGCCGGCGCGGGCGGCAAACAGATTCATCTCATCCTTGAGGTGAAAGACGACGGCAAACCGGCTCCGCTGACCAGCTACCGCCGTATCGTTATCGACGTTGACCAAACCGGCCCCTAGCCGGCCAGATCTCGTATTGCCGGAGAAACGATCCCCATGAAAACGATCACCCAATCCATAATGTTCCGAATCGCAGCGTGGCTTGGCCTCGCCGTGCTCCTTCCCCTTGCTTCGGTCGCGGCGGACATTCCCCCGCTCATGTTGGGCAGCGCGTGGTATCCGGAACACAGCACCGAAACTCAGATCGAAGCGGATCTCGCCATGATGCAGAAGGTCGGATTGCGGATGGCGCGTGTTGGCGAATTTGCTTGGAGCAGTCTCGAACCCGAAGAGGGACATTATACACTCGACTGGCTCGAGCGGGTGATCAATGCGGCCGCGACGCACAATATCGCGATCGTCTTAGGCACTCCGTCAGACGTTCCTCCGAACTGGCTCGCGCAGAAATACCCGGAGATCCTGCGCGTCGACATCGAGGGGCGTCGCTCCCTCGTCGGCGCGGGCCGCTCGTTTTCCTATGCGAGCCCGAAGTACCGAGAGTTTTGCTGCCGAATCGTGGAGCAGCTGGCCCGGCGTTTCGGGCACCATCCCAATGTCATTGGATGGCAAATCGGTAATGAACCGACGGAGGACTCCTACGACGACGCAGCGCGGAAAGATTTTCAGGAGTGGCTGCGGACAAAATACGGGTCGCTTGATACGCTGAATGAGCGCTGGCAAACGTGGTACTGGAGTCATACCTACAACTCATGGGACCAGATCGGGCTCCACTATCGCGGCCCGGGGCACTTCTTGGATTACAAGCGCTTTGTTTCCAGTGAATGGCGGGGTTTTCACCGTGTCCAGATCGACGTAATCCGGCGCTTCGCCGACCGGCGACAATTCATCACCACCAATTTCGGGGGCGTCGGCTGGGCGGATAGGCTCAGCCGCCAAGAACTTGCCAAGGACTTGGACCTCGTTTCATGGGATAACTACGTCGCGATCGAGCGTTTCGATCCGGTGCGAAACGGCTCGACTTACTCAACTTTGGAGAGGTTTGACCCATGGCGTAATGGCGCGACCCACGACCTAGTGCGCGGCTGGAAGCAACGCAACTTCTGGGTCTTGGAGATGGAGCCGGCCTACGTGGATTGGTCCTTCGTGTGCAATGCGCTGGGGCGAGGAGTTGTCCGGACAATGGTCTGGCAAGCGATCGGACACGGTGCTGACGGCATCTCCTTTTGGCAGTGGCGCCCAGGGCGGGCTGCGGATGGGCAGTATCATGGGGCGCTCGTTGGCCCCGACACAACTCCATTACCAGTGTGCGCAGAGGTGCAACGCGCCGCCGGCGAGCTCGCGAAAGCTGTTTCCGTTCTCGCCGATACCACGGCACCACGTGCACAAGTCGCAATCCTGCACGACTACGATAGCAGGTGGGCGATCGATCTGCGTCCCCCAACCCAGCGCTACGACCAAATCGGAGTGCTCCTTTCCTATTATCGCGCGTTGCGGGAACGCACGCAGGCGGTCGACATCTTGGATCCGTCGTGCGATCTCTCGCCATACAAGCTCGTGGTCGCCCCAAGCTTAATTGTTATTTCCTCGGCGCTCGGTGAACAGCTCAAGAACTACGTCCAGCAAGGCGGACACCTTGTTCTCGGTCCACGCGCCGGGATGGTGGATGAATTCAACGCGCTGCATGTCGAGCGACAGCCCGGTCCGCTGGTCGACGCCCTGGGAGGACGCGTGGAGCAATGGTATGCCCTACTTGAGGACATTCCGGTCGCAGGCGACTGGGGCCAAGGCAAGGCGACCATCTGGGCCGAAGACCTTTCTACGAAAGCGTCGGACTGCAGGGTTGTCCTGCGCTACGGCGCGGGCAACGACTGGCTTGAGGGCCATCCCGCAGCGCTCCAGCGGACACTCGGCCACGGCACAATTACGTACTTGGGAGCAATCTTGGATCAGCCTCTCGTGAATGCGGCGGCAAGACGGTGGGGCGAGACGGCTGGGCTAGATGCGGCGCCGTTGCCAGCTCCCGATGGCGTGGAGGTCTGTCGCCGCGTTGGGGCCGGGCGTGACGTCTTCATCCTAATCAATCACGCGCTGTCTAAGGCAACGGTAACCTTGCCAGGAGTGATGCTTGACGTCCTCGCTGGCGCCGAAGTCCGGGAGGTCGAGCTGCCGGCGCGAGAGGTGGCTATCTTGGTCCGCCCTTCCTCTGGCCTCTGAAAACGGATCTCCACAATCCACTCTGCTGGCGCGGAACCTCGTTGTTTTCGCTCGTCCTTGCCATCGCGCTAGGTCCTCACACTTTCGCGGTCCAAGTGACGATTGACGCAAGTGTTGCGTCGCGCCCGATGGAACCGCTTCCCTTCCCTATCGGTGGCCGATCCCCGGCCGGTCACGTTTTGTCGGCAAACGCGCGTTTTCTCACGCTTGATGGAACACCGTGGTTTCCACTGATGGGTGAATTCCACTACTCGCGGTATCCACGGTCGGAATGGGAACGAGAAATTCTGAAGACGAAAGCTGGTGGGATTAATGTGATATCTTCTTACGTGTTTTGGCTCCATCACGAGGAAACAGAAGGCATCTTCGATTGGACAGGTCAACGCGACCTCCGCGGATTCGTGAAACTCTGTGCAGAGCACGGGCTGTATGTATGGCTCCGAATCGGTCCATGGGTCCACAGCGAGGCCCGCAATGGCGGCCTCCCTGAATGGCTCGTGCAAAGTAGAATTCTGCTCCGCCAAAATGATCCGTCGTATCTCTCGCGCGTGAAGCGATTTTATTCCGAAATCGCGGGGCAGGTTCGCGGACTTTTTTGGGCGAATGGGGGCCCGATCATTGGGATCCAACTGGAGAACGAATACCATCCGGAGAACGGCGGGATCGAACATATGCGCCGCCTGCGTGAACTTGCGATTGAAACCGGTTTGCTGGCCCCGTACTACAGCGCCACTGGCTGGGATGGCGCAGCAGTGCCACCGACGGATTTCCTCCCCGTTTTCAGCGCTTACCCGGAGCAATTCTGGAGCGGAAGCATGACTGAGCTACCACCAAACCAGAATTTCTTCTTTTCTCCGATCCGCGCTGAAGACAACGTGGCAAGCGACTTCACGCCGAGGGATCCGATTTACCAATCCAGATACGAAGATTTCCCGTTCCTGATGGCGGAGATGGGAGCCGGGATGTCGACCGCGTATCATCGCCGACCTATCATGACAGCGGATGATTCGACTGCGGTCGCCGTCGTGAAGCTCGGTGCAGGAGCAAACGGCTTCGGCTACTACATGTATCACGGCGGGACAAATCCGCCGGGCCGGATGCCCCTGCAGGAAACGCAAGCGGCGTGGAATGGGTACAACGACATGGAGGCGAAGTCGTACGACTGGCAATCCCCCCTAGGTGAGTTCGGGCAACTTCGACCGACCTATCGCACGCTGAAGATCTTGCACCTTTTCCTGGAGGACTACGGCACTGAACTCGCCCCGATGGTCCCCCATTTTCCGAAGCAGACCCCGGTCAGCCTCGACGACACCAACACGCCGCGAGTCGCCGCGCGCACCGAGGGCGAGCATGGATTCGTCTTTATCAACAACTACCAGCGCAACCACCAACTCGGTCCGAAAGCCGAATTCCAAGTATCGGTGCAACTCCCGCAAGGCACGATTACCATTCCGCGCCAACCCACGGTCATTCCCAGTGGAGCCTACTTGATCTGGCCGATCAACCTCGATTTCCGCGGTGCGACCTTGCGGTATGCGACGGCGCAGTTGGTCTGCCGGCTCGCCGAGCCGGACACGCTGATCTTTTTCGCCTGGCCGGGCACCGCGATCGAATTCGCCTTTGCGCCAGACGCCCAAGTGGAGGCGCCGAGAGGCCGGGTGACCCGCGAGGGAACTGGAATTTTCGTCTGCGGCATCGAGCCGGGGACAGATGTGGCGATGCGGGTCATCCATCGCCACGCGCCGCCCACCCAAATTGTCGTCCTTTCGCGCGACCAAGCATTAAACCTCTGGAAGGCGGTGATCGCGGGCCGCGAGCGACTCCTCTTGTCGCCTGCGGCGCTTCGGTTCGAACCGGATAGCATTTATGTAAGCTCCCACAGGATCGACGACTTGCACATCGCGGTTTTTCCGCGGTTGAGCGAGAAAACCGCAAATTTTCGCGAGGACGGTGCGGACGGAATCTTCCAGCGGTTCGTAAACACGGAGTCATTTTCTCCTGCGCCAGTTTTGGTCGAAGCTACGCTCGTGCGGAAAGCATCGCCCTCAGTTCCAGTGAAGCTGAGCCCGCCGCCGCGCGCCGTGGCGGTGGAGCCAGGCGAAGCTGATTTCGAACAAGCCGCAGTGTGGAGGCTCCGCCTTCCGGCTGGGATTTCCAGATTCACGTTGCTCGAGATCGACTACGAGGGCGACGTTGCGCGGTTATATGCGGGCGACCGATTCGACGACGACAACTTTTACAAGGGGACGCCGTGGGAGCTTGGATTATGGCGCTACTCCCAGAAAGAGCTGGCGGCCGGGCTGGAGCTCAGGATCCTGCCGCTGCGCCGCGATGCTCCCATCTTCCTAGAACGGCTTGCACGTCCCGATTTCGCACAGCAGACGGAGATTGTTCGTCTGAAGTCCGTCAAACTCAGCCGTGAATTCGAAACGACACTCGAGCTGGTGCCACGACGTTGATCCCATCCAAACCGTGCCAGCGAAAGGGAAAGACTCCTCTCTCACATGACTTCCTACAGACTGTTTCTTCTTGTCTCTGCGATGCTCGCGGTTCGCGCCGCTTATGCGGGAGACCGCGGGCTTCTCGACACCGTGAACTCCCCTTACGCCCGGATGTACATGACGGACCTAGGGGATGCGAAGTGGACTGGCGGCTTGTGGGGCGATCGGTTCGAGGTGTGCCGGACGGCGATGGTCCCGCGAATCTGGACGATCTTCCAAAGCGATGAGGAGAGCCACGAATGGACGAATCTCCTTCTTGCGGCAGGAATCCAAAACACCGGCGACCATGAAGGCCCTGGTTTTGAAGACGGAGATTTCTTTAAGTGGCTCGAAGGCCTCGCCCAAGTTTACGCGATCACGCACGATCCCGAAGTCGATCAGCTCATGGATCGAATCATTGCCGTTGTTGCGAAGGCACAGCGGGAGGACGGCTATTTTCACACCGCTACCGTCATCCCGCAGCGCCGTGGTGCCCGAGTCACAGAACTCCAAGGCAACGAATCCTTTGAAGCATACAATATCGGTCATCTCATCACTACTGCCTGCGTGCATTACCGCGCCACTGGTAAGAAAACATTGCTTTCCGTCGGGTGCAAAGCCGCCGACTACCTCTTTCGCCTTTGTCGCGAAGCACCTGCCAAGCTTGCCCGCTGCAGTATTTGCCCGTCCCACTATATGGCGGTAATTGAGTTGTATCGGACCACTCGCGATCCGCGTTATCTCGAGCTTGGCCGGGATCTGATCGCGATCCGAGATAAGATCGACGACGGCACGGACCAGAACCAGAGCCGCGTGCCGTTTCGGCAGATGACGAAAGCCGTAGGCCATGCCGTTCGCGCCAATTACCTTTATGCTGGCGCGACAGATGTCGCAATCGAAACTGGCGACCGCAGCCTTCTCGAGACGGTGCGGACAATCAACGAGGACATTACGAATCACAAGCTGTACATCACCGGCGCGACTGGCGCCCTCTATGACGGCGCATCGCCGGATGGCGGCGAGGCAGGAAGCCAACAATTGGTCAACCAAGCGTACGGGCGGGATTATCAGCTTTCCAACCTCACCGCCTACAACGAAAGCTGTGCCACGGTGGGCTTCGTGCTGTGGAACTGGCGGATGCTGGTCGCGACCGGCGACGCACGATACGCCGATCTCGTCGAACAGACACTGTACAACGGCGTGCTGGCGGCCATAAGCCTCGATGGAGAACACTATTTTTACGTCAATCCCCTGCGCCGTCTGAAAGCGATGACTTGGCCCCTGCGCGCGTGGCGGACACGCCAGCCGAACCTCAAGAACTGCTTCTGCTGCCCCCCGAATGTCGTACGGACGATCGCTGAGGCCCAAGACTACATCTACACTCTCTCGCCTGGGACTCTGTGGATCAATCTCTATGGCGGCAGCGTCTTGGATACTCGATGGATAGAGGGCGGCCGGATCCGGCTGCGCCAGATCACCGATTATCCTTGGAGCGGCGAGATCAAGATCGTCATCGACGAGGCACCCTCAGACCAGGTCGCGCTGAAGCTGCGGATTCCCGGCTGGATTCACGGCGAGCAGGTGAGGGCCGAGTTGAATGGCGTCCCGCTGCCCGGAAGCTGGGTGCCTGGTACCTACGCGGAGATTAGACGCCGGTGGCATCTGAATGACGTTGTGAAACTCTCGATGCCCTTCACGGCCACTCTCTGGAAGGCCAACCCCCTCGTGGAGGAGACGCTAAACCAGGTGGCGGTAATGTACGGCCCTCTCGTTTATTGCCTGGAATCTATCGACCTGCCACCGGGTGTCGGGGTGGAGGACGTGGCTCTCTCCCTCGATCCGAGGCATGAGGGCTTTAGAGCCCGAAAGGAAAAGATCGCCGGTGCCGAGCTTGTCACGCTCACCACCCCCGCCCTCTGCACCAGCCAAACAGGCGGCGCCCCGGGACCGCTATACCTGCGAGTGGACCGGGAACCCCCGCGCGAGATCGAGATTAAGCTCGTTCCATACTACGCATGGAACAATCGAGGCGACGGCGATATGACGGTGTGGATACCGGTGAGATGAGGTGAGCATCGTTGGCTACGCCCTTCTCGTCACCAAAGTTGGGCAGCACGACGAGGACACCAGCGATGCGTTCGCGGTGCTCCCGAAACAGCGCCGCACACTTACGCGCGTCCGCGTGGGTTTCCACGCCGCCGAGCTTGGTGTCATCGGCTCCCAGCATGACTGTGTTCAGACCCATGCCCGGGACGAGCTCCACCAGGTCGGCACGCGCCTCGGTCACCAGTTTGTCCGGGAAGAAGTCGCGATTGCCGACGATAACGCCGAGCAGCACGCGGGAAGGTTTTATGGGAGGGGCGGGGGACGGAATCGTGTGAAGGTGGGATTACAGGGTGGCTTTTTAGACTACTCTTCCCAAAATATGAGCGTTTTACCGTGCGTCATTCTTTGATCTTCTTCGATCCCAAACGGCCGGATTTCACCCCGTACGGCTTGGCCTGCGGACGTTGGAATCCCGCGCCCATGCCGCGGCCGGATCACCATAACGAGGTGCAGCTCAACCTGCTAAAATCCGGATGGATGACCTATATTCTCGGCGGTCGCAAAGTCAGGATCGAAGCCGGCCGCATGAGCGCCTTCTGGGCGGCGATCCCCCACCAAATCATCGAATTTGGGACCAAAAGGGAGTATTTCGTGGCGACCATTCCATTCGCTTGGTTCCTCCAATGGAAGCTGCCAGAACACTTCGTGCAGCCCATATTGCACGGTGTGGTGCACTGCGAACCACCGCCGGGTCGCGGGCGGTTGGACCAAGACCTCTTTGCCCAATGGGAGGCCGATCTGCAGAATCCCGGGTCGGAAATGAGAGACGCCGTGTTGCTCGAAATGCGCGCGCGTCTCATACGGCTGGCCGCGGTGCTACCTCCTGTGCAGACCGTGACGAGAAAATCCAGCTACTGGCATGCCGCGCTTTACGAGGGCGGGCTGAACAAAGTCGAACAGATTGCGTGTCTGCTCGCATGGCATTACACCGAGTCGCTCACCGCCAACGACATCGGCAAGGCGGTCGGCTTGCATCCCAACTACGCGATGAGCGTCTTTCGGAAGGCGTTCGGGGTGACACTGATCGAATACCTCACGCAGCAGCGCGTTTCCCACGCGCAACGCCTGCTGGCTACGACCAACGAAAAGATTGTCGATGTGGCATTTAAGTCAGGCTTCAACTCCGTCAGTCGGTTCAATGCAGCGTTTCATAGCATCTGCGGCTGTTCACCTCGGGAATACCGCCTACGCCATGAGCTCGGGTAGTGAATCGCTTCGTACCTAGTGACCAGTGGCCTGCGAAAGCACAGGCGCGGCCGGATCTGCCATCCTTGGCCTGCCGCTCACCGGATGGATTGGGTGATATGAGAAGCCAGCCCGCTTGGAACCCAAGTCAGCACACGCGCACCGTCTCGAGCCCGAGCAACCGTCCCAGTTTGTTGATTTTGTCGCTGATATGGCCCACGGTAGCGTTGATTATATCCGATTTTCCGATTGGCGCACGCCCCCGCCGTCAGTATGGTTGAACCTTCTGGAGCGGCCGACGAGCCCGTCCGCGGGCTTGAAACCGCGCGGCGCGGACCACCGTGCCACCGTTTTTTCCGCGCGCCACCACCACCCTGAAACATGGAAGAAGGATCGAAGATGAGCACTGATTTTTCGCGTCGCGACTTTCTGCGCATGGCCGCGGCTTTGCCGGGCGCCCTGGCGATCTCGGGCTCCTTGGCAGCCGGGGCCGACCCGGTGACGCCTTCGCATTCGATGCTGGAGCCCTTTGACTACCGCGGCGTGCGGTTGTGCGCGAGCCGGTGGCGGGACCAGTATCAATCGGCGCGGGACTTCTACCTCGGGGTCTCGAACGACGACATCCTGCACGGGTACCGCCTGGCTGCTGGCCTACCGGCTCCCGGAAAAGCCTTGGGGGGCTGGGCGGCCCGCAATAGTGACATCGTCTTTGGGCAGTGGCTCAGCGGGATGGCGCGCATGTTCGGCGCGACCGGTGACCAGGCGATCCGCGACAAGGCGGCGTTTCTTCTGGCCGGATGGGCCGACACCATCGGCGCCGATGGCGACTGCCGCATGAGTCTCTATTCCTATGACAAGCTGTTGTGTAGCTTGGTGGACATGCAGCGGTATGCGGGCGTGGCGGCGGCCTCGCTGTTGGAACGGACCATGGCGTGGGCCATGCGCAGCTTTTCCCCGGAGCGCACGCCGGCGAGTTCCGCCTTGTTGAACGGCCGGCCCTCGGAATGGTACACTCTGGCCGAAAACGTCTATCGCGCCTACGAGCTGACGGGCGACGCGAAGTACAAGAGTTTTGCGGACACCTACCTGTACCCGCAATTCTGGGACCAATTTGCCGATTCCGCCGCGCCGCGGGATGCTTATCACGTCCACGCGTACAGCCACGTGAACACCTTCAGCAGCGTGGCGATGGCCTATCAGGTGACCGGCGATCCGGTCTACCTGAGCATCCTACGCAACGCCTACGAATATCTCCAGAACGCGCAATGCTTTGCCACGGGCGGCTACGGACCCATGGAGCGATGGGTGCCGCCCGACGGCATGCTGGGCCGCAGCCTTGAGGCCCGGAACTGCTCGTTCGAGACCGTTTGTGGCTCGTGGGCGGGTTTCAAAATGGCACGGTATCTGACCCGGTTCACGGGGGAGGCCCGCTACGGCGACTGGATGGAGCGGCTGTTCTACAATGGTGTCGGGGCGGCACTCCCGATCATAGCCGACGGCAAGCACTTCTATTATTCGGACTACCGCGTCACCGGCGGATTGAAGGTCTACAAAGTGTCCCGTTACTCGTGCTGTTCCGGTTCGTACGCCCAGGCGGTGGCTGACTATCACAACCTGATCTATTACCGGGACCCGTCGAGTCTGTACGTCAACCTGTACCTTCCCTCGGAGGTGACCTGGCAGAGCCCGGCGGGCGAAATCAAACTTACGCAGGAAACCGCGTATCCGGAGGCGGAGACATCGACGCTCCGCCTCGGAATGAAGGGACCGGCGCAATTCACATTAAAATTCCGGGTGCCGGAGTGGACGCGCGACGCCTCGGCCAAGGTCAACGATGCGACCGTCTCCGTGGAAGCGAAGCCAGGGACCTGGGCCGCAATCACCCGCACATGGGCGCCGGGCGACGAGGTGGAGATCCGGATACCTCTGCATTTGCGAATGGTGCCCGTCGACCGGGAGCACCCGCGACGGGTCGCGGTGGTGCGTGGCCCCGTGGTTCTGGTCCTGGACGACTGGGTGTTTGAGGACATCCCGCGCCTTCCCGAGCCCGCCGACGTGGAGAGGTGGTTGGTGCCCGATGCGCAGCAGGCCGGGACCTTTCGCATCGTGCCCCCCGATGGCAAAGTCATCCAAGCGAAGTTTCGTCCGTTCTACGCCGTCGGAGAGGTCACGCCCTACCGCATGTATCACGACCTGGATTCGCTGCCGATCCCGGTGTGGTAAGAGTTGCAGCCGTCGGACCAGGCCGGCCGATGCGCTGCCGTCGGAATGAGTCATCCTTTGCCTTTTGTCGGCGGCTCGGCGCGGTAGGCCTCGGCTAGCAGCACCACCGGGTGCGCCACGCGGGCCGGCGGTCCGCCGCGCGCCCGCAGGCCGTTCTCGATCTGCAGGTGGCAGCCGGGATTGGCCGTGGCGATGACGCTTGCGCCCGT
>JBEKWG010000027.1:0-45132 GCA_049513315.1 Opitutaceae bacterium | reverse complement strand
TCAAGCGTGAACTTCTCCGACCGGCCGGCGGCGGTGAACTCGACAGTGAGCGCCTAATAGATGGCGAGCATGTTTTCCACCGAAAACTGGACGTCGACGACGGGACCGATGATTTGGACGATCTTGCCAATGTTGCTCATGGACTGAAATGAAGCGGGGGGGTGAAGGGTACGGATCGGGGGCGATGACTACTGGGAGTACTGCGCGGCGGCGATTTCGAGGATTTCCTGCGTAATGGAGGCCTGACGTGCCTTGTTATATTCGAGAGTGAGATCGTCGATGAGCTTGGTGGCATTGTCCTTGGCGGTCTTCATCGCGACCATGCGCGCGCTGTGTTCGGAGGCCTTGGCGTCGAGCACGTGATAGTAAACCTCACGATGGATGTAGAGCGGGAGAAGTGCCGCGAACACGGTAGCCGGGCTGGGTTCGAACAGCATGTAGCGATCGTCAGACTTCACGGGGGCCCCACCGGAGCCAAGGCGCAGGCCGGCGATGGCGTCCTTCAGGGTTTGCAGTGGAAGAAGCGGAAGGTGCGCCGGCTCCTGGATCAGCGTGTTTCGGAAGCGGGGCCAGATGATCTCGACGGTATCGACGATCCCCGCGAGGAATTGCTGCACCATGAATTCTGCAACCTGTTTGACTTGGGCGTAAGGCACGCGGTCGTTCACTTGGAAGTCGGCCAGCAAGTCGCGCCTGGTCCGGGCGAGGAATTGCGAGCCCTTGCGGCCGATGACGGCGAATTTTGCGGGCTCCTTGATGTCCATCACCAGCTTGAAGAGATTGCCGTTGAGGGAGCCGCAGAGACCCCGGTCGGTGGTGACAAGAATGAGGCCGCGGGTCTTCACCGGGCGCTGCACGAGGAAGGGATGGAACGATTCGTCAATGCGCGTGGCCAGCGTGGCGAGCATATCGGCCATGAGCTGCGCATAAGGCCGGCCGGCGAGCGCGGCCTGCTGCGCTTTCTTCATCTTCGAAGCGGCCACCAGTTCCATCGCCCGGGTGATCTGGCGGGTGTTCTTGACCGACTGGATGCGGCGGCGGATGTCGCGGGTGGAGGGCATTCAGGGTGCGGATTTTGGAAAGATGGCGAGCAAGCGCGCGCGACAAAAAGCCATCAGCCGGTGTATGTGCCCTTCCATTCCTCCAGCGCCTTCTTGAGCTCGGCGGTGAGGGTGTCGTCGATGGCGGCTTTCTGGCGGAGGGCGTCGAGGAGCGCACGCTTTCGGGTGTTGAGAAATTCCTGCAGGTGGTTGGCGGCTCCGACGATCTTCTTCACGTCGATGGGATCAAAATAGTTGTTCTGCATCGCCCAGAGGACGGCGGCCTGGACCTCGATGGGGATCGGATTGAAGGCCGGCTGCTTGAAAAGCTCGACGATGCGCGCGCCGCGGTCGAGTTGGGCCCTGGTACGCGCGTCAAGGTCGGAGCCGAACTGGGCGAACGCGGCCAGCTCGCGGAACTGGGCGAGTTCGCCCTTGAGCTTGCCAGCAACCTGCTTGGTCATCTTGAGCTGCGCACTGGAACCGACGCGCGAGACGGAGAGACCGACGGATACGGCCGGGCGGATGCCTTGGTTGAAGAGGTCGATCTCGAGATAGATCTGGCCGTCGGTGATCGAGATGACGTTGGTCGGAATGTAAGCCGAGACGTCGCTCGCGAGGGTCTCGATGATGGGTAGCGCGGTGAGCGAGCCTTTGTCGGCTAAACGCGCGGCGCGCTCGAGGAGACGCGAGTGCAAGTAGAACACATCGCCCGGATAGGCCTCACGGCCCGACGGACGCTTGAGGATGAGTGAAATCTGACGGTAGGCAACCGCGTGCTTGGACAGGTCGTCATAAACAACGAGCGCGTCCATGCCGTTTTCCATGAACCACTCGCCCATGGCCGCTCCGGCATACGGTGCGATGTACTGATCGGCGGGGTTGTCCGCGGCGGTCGCGGCGACGATAATGGTGTACTGCAAGGCGTCGGCGGCTTCAAGGGAGGCGATGGTGCGCGCGACGTTGGACTGCTTTTGACCGATGACCACGTAAATGGAATACAACGGGCGGAAACCTGGATCCTTCGAAGCGAGGCCTTGGCGGTTGATGCGCGCCTGGTTGATGATCGTGTCGATGACAATGGTCGTCTTGCCGGTGCTGCGGTCACCGATGATCAGCTCGCGCTGACCACGGCCGATCGGAATCATGGAGTCGATCGCCATGATGCCGGTCAGGACCGGCTGCGAAACGGATTTGCGGACGATGATGCCGGGCGCGATCTTCTCAGCCGGATAAAACTCCTTCGCGTCGATGGGGCCCTTGCCGTCAACAGGGCGGCCGAGTGCATCAACCACGCGGCCAAGGAGCATTTTGCCGACCGGCACCGAGAGAAGGCGGCCGGTGGTCTGCACTTCGTCACCCTCCTTGAGCTGGGAGACGTCGCCCAGCACAACGCAGCCGACTTCATCCTCCTCAAGGTTGAGAGCGATGCCGATGGCGTTGCCGGGAAACTGGACCATCTCGTTGTACATCACGTCCGAAAGGCCGTCGACCTTGGCAACGCCGTCGGCGACGGAGCGGATAGTCCCGGTGTTCTTTTTGACCGCCTTCGAGGAGAGTTGAGCGATCTGTTGTTCGATTTGTTCGATGACGGTACTCATGAGCGCAGCGCGCAGTTGGAGGATTTAAAGACGGGTTACAGGGATGAATCAGACCGAGGAGGCAAGGGCGGCGAGATGGCTGGGGATGGAGGATTCGTAAACGTCATCGCCCACTGTGATGCGCAAGCCGGCGATAAGGTCGGGGTTGGGTTGGGCGGTGGCGGTGACAGGGCGCTGGTATTTTTGCGTGAGGGCGCGCTCGATGGTTTGAAGGATGCTGTCGGCGATCGGGCCGGCGTGTTCGACGGAGGCGTGGTTCTTCGCCAATTGTGTCGCGACGAGGCGGTGGTAATGCTTGAGGATCGCGAGTGGCTGCCGCGGCGGATGTTGGTTGAGATAGATGAGCACACTGTTCACACGCTCGGCGGAAATCTGGCCGTCCGCGAGGCTCAGGCGGAAAAGCTGCCGGGCGAACTGCCGGGATTGTTTGCTGACTTGCATTGAAAATACGGATCAGAAGAGTCGTGCCGCACGCCGCGCGGGTGCAGCGTCATATGACGGTTATTTCGCGAGTTGCGGCCTCGTTGTAACGGGCGCGCTCGGCGTCGCTCAGTTCCTTGGCAAGAACGTGCTGCGTGGTGAGGACGACGAGGCGGGCGACCTCGAGACGCGCTTGGTCAAGCATCTTTCCGTGTTCGAGTTCGATAGCTTGCAGCGCCTTGGCGATCAGCTCGTTGGCACGGACGGTGGCGTCCTTCTGCTGTTGGTCGAGGAACTCCTTGGCAGTCTTGCGCGTTTCTTCGACGAACCTGGCGCCCTCAAGCTGGGCCTGCTTGATGATGGCGGCGCTTTCCTGCTGGGCTTGTGCGAGCAGGGCCTTCGTTTCCTCGGCATACCTAAGGCCCGACTCGATCTGCCTCTGGCGGTCCTCCATGGTGGAGAGCACCGGCTTGAAGGCGAACCGCCAGAGGAGGATCGCCACGATGGAAAAACACAGGATTTGCGCGAGGAGGAGGGGCAGATCGATGCCGAAATCAGACAGGAGCTTCGTCACCGCCGAGGCTTTCTTGCCTTCTTCGGCGGTGGCAAGGAACAGCAGGTACGAGAGCATGGCGGAAAAAAGCCGCGCCGAGCATTCGAGCACGCGGCGCGGGAAACCGGTCAGTAATTACCAAGGAAAATGGCGTAGAACGAGATCGCCTCGGCCAGCGCCATACCAATGATGGACTGGACGAGTATCTTGCCCGACGCGCCCGGATTACGGCCGACAGCTTCCACAGCCTTGGTACCCACGAGCCCCACGCTGATGGCGGAGGCGACGCAGCCAAGGGTGCCCTGAATGGCTTTGATGTTACCAGTGACGGTGATTTCAGCGATTACGTGAATCATGTTTATGCAGGTTGTTGGTTGGTTTCACGGCGCCCGCGCATCATTGGCACAGTCCCGCCGGGAAAGGGTTAAAGCAGGGCGGCAGGCTCTTCGGGTCCTCCGGGCTCATGTTCCTCGTCACCATGGTTGCAGATGAGGCCGATGTACACACTCACGAGCAGGGTAAAGACCAGCGCCTGCACAAAGCCAATCAGCAGTTCGAGAAAATAAAACGGCACCGGCAGCACCCACTTTTGCACCCCGTACATGGCGTGCATCAGGTTTTCGCCGCCCAGCATGTTGCCGAAGAGACGGAACGAGAGGGAGACAGGACGCACGAGGATGGAGATGATTTCAATCAGGCCGACCCCGAAGAAAAGCACGAACAGGAAATAATAAATCACCGCGGGGAGGCCCTTCTTGTCGGCTTTGTTGCCGAAAAGGTCGTAGAGCACCGCCCTGGGCCCGGCGTACCGCATGATGAAATAAAACCAGCACACCATTGAGACAACGGCGAGCGCGATGGTGCTGTTCATGTCGGCGTTCCCCGGGCGGAGGAGTTCCTTCCATTCGCCATTTTCGAGTATCTTGATGGTGGCGACACCCGGGAGCAGGCCGCTCCAGTTCTGGATAAGGATGTAGGTGAAAAGGGCGACAAGGAGCGGGAAAGCCGGGCGGGCGACCTTGGGGCCCACGATGGGTGCAGTGAGGTCAATCACCCCTTGGACCAGACTCTCGACGATAGCTTGGCTGCGCGTAGGGATGATCTGCGGTTTCCAGGTCGCGAGACGAATCACAATGATGAGGACGAGGGCCACGCTCCAGCTGGTCACCATACTATTGGTCACAGGCAATGGCCCGACGTGAAACAAGAGCTCGGCTTTCGCGGGCACGCCGCCTTCACTCGCAAGGGCACTTACACTCGAAGCCAAAAAGAGGACAGGGAGACCGAGTTTTCTAACCAGAAGCATCGTTTGCGGACCGTGGTGGGAAGATGGAAAAGGACATGTCGTAGCCCAACGCTTCAATCGGCGTCAACCACCGAAAATAAAGCGGGGGATCGTCATATTAGGAGCATGAGGGAATATGCGATCTTTCCTCCCCCAACCACTTTACCCGTTAAGGGTGTCGCTGGCATCGGAGGGTACATAGACTGCTCTTAGGGAATAAAAAACGGCGGCGCGCGACTGGAAGATGGTTGGAGATTCGAAGGCGAACGGCCCGGGGGGCAGGAAGCTCCAGGCGCGATGCCCGGCGAGGGTGGCAACGGCTTCATCGAAGTAGGGTTTGTAATCGGTGCGAAAAAACAGGCGGCTCCCCTGCCCTGCTCGTGCAGCGAGCTTTCCAAGAAACTCCGTCTTGAAAAGACGGTGCTTGTGATGGCGTTTCTTCGGCCAGGGATCAGGAAACAGCAGGTAAATATCGCCCAGGCAGGCGCCGGCAGGCAACTCGTGCAGGAAGTCCAGGGCGTCGCACCGGAGGAAATGCAGGTTACCTAAGCCGGCGCGATCACGCTTGTGCAGTGCCTTCTCGATCCGTTCGAGACGCAGGTCGATGCCCACGCAAAACTGGGCGGGGTGTGCGGCGGCGTAAGCGGCAAGGAAGTGGCCGTTGCCGCAACCGATCTCAAACACGAAACGCGGCTTGGACGCTGGCAATACGGCTGTAATCTCGGCGCGTAATGCGGTGAGACGTCCGGCGTGGATGGCTTCGAATACTTCACGCGGCATGGAGACGTGAAGGGGTAAGCAGACCGAGCAGCACGTGCAAGGCTTTGGGTTGTGGGCCCCGGTCGGTTGTTTGCAACCCAAACACAGAAACTAAAATCACGACCAGTCAGATCGCGCGTTGCGGCAGGGTGAAATAAAACGCAGTCCCCTTCCCCAGCTCGCTTTCCACCCACACCCGCCCGCCATGAAGCTGCACGATATGCTTTACGATGCTAAGACCGAGGCCGGTCCCGCCTTTGTCCCGCGAGCGACCCTTGTCGACGCGATAAAATCGCTCAAAGACATGAGAAAGATCCGCCTCGGGGATACCGGGCCCATTATCGCGTACGCAGACCTCGACCTCGCCTTCGTGCAGACGAGCGCTCACATCAATCCGGGAGCCGGGTGGAGTGTATTTAAGCGCATTGTCGAGAAGATTGGCGCACACCTGCGAAATCTTGAGGGGATCGATGAGCACCGAGCCAATCGCCGGGTCGAACGCACACGTGATGAGATGTCCGCCTGTCGTGGTGCGTCCGCGAATGTCGTCAATAAGGCTGGTGATAAGGTCGGCGAACCGGGTCGACTCGCAATGCAGACCGGGGTTGATTGATTCAAGGCGCGAAAGCGTGAGTAAATCCTCGAGAAGCGAGTTGAGGCGTTCTGTGTGCCGCTGAATGGTCTGAAGAAAGCGGGCGCGATCCTCGATCGGCATGTTGCGGTGGCCGTCCACAAGCGTCTCGATGTAGCCCTTGATGATACTGAGCGGTGTACGCAACTCGTGGGAGACATTCGCGACAAAATCCTTACGGATGCCCTCGAGTTCTTTCTGCTTCGTGATGTCGTGAAGGACGAAAAGAGCCCAGGAACCGCCTTCACCGTTGAGCGGGGTCACAAGGGCACCTGTAACTTCGAGCCAAAGGGAACTATCGCCCTCAATAAACTCAAGTTCGTGTTGAGGATCGGCGCGACCGGCGCGTACCGCGGCAACGTAATTCAGGAACGCCACGCTGTGCAGGACGATCTCAAGTCGTTGGTTGAGGATGTCCTTTGCACGGGGAAAAATGGCTTGTAGCGCCTGGTTCGCGAGCAGGATACGATTGTCAGTATCGACGATAAGCACGGCCTCCTGAAGGCTGCCGAGCGTAGTTTCGAGTTGCGCAAGCTGGCCGGACCGGAGGCGCTGCAGGTGCGCGACCTCAGTGATGAGTTCGTTGGTCGCGGAACGCAGGCGGTCCCAGTCGTTGGCCGCCGTTCCACTCGCTTCCCCTTCACGAAGAAGGGGCTGCTTTTCAAGAATGGCCCGACGAAGGCTACACACTGCCCGCCCGTGGTCGCGGAGCTTTTTAATGGCAAGCGCGAGGCCGAGGCCAAGGGCGGCAATGATCAGGTAGAGCATGCTTCGGCTTTGCGTTCGGCCATGCGATAACCAACCCCGCGGATAGTTTCAATCCAATCAGCCTCCGTACCGAGTTTTTCGCGAAGACGGCGGATATGCGTGTCAACCGTGCGGGTCTCGATTTCAGTCTCGTAATTCCAGACGTTGATCAGGAGATGCTCTCGTGTATGTACGCGGCCACGCCGCTCCATAAGTAGTCGAAGAAGTTTGAACTCGGTAGCCGTGAGTTCGATGGTGCGACCATGGACGGTTGCTTCATGGCATTCAACATCCAGGACAATTTGACCCACTTGGAGGCGTTTGACTTCTTCAGAAAAGCCCTTCGTGATACGACGGAGAATTGACTGCACTCTTAGTATTAATTCCTTTATGCTAAACGGCTTACAAATGTAATCATCGCAACCTATTTCAAAGCCGGAGATACGATCAGCTTCCTCTCCTTTTGCGGTAAGGAAGATAACTGGCACGTTCTTCAGTCGAGGATCAGCTCGAAGAATACGACAGATTTGAATGCCGTTAAGATCCGGCATCATGATGTCGAGAATAACAAGGTCTGGAAGAAATGAACGGGCGATTCCGATGCTGACATTGGGATTATTTACCGCCTCCACCTGATAGCCCTTAGCCTTGAGATGGTAGGAAACGAGATCGGCGACATCCAGTTCGTCGTCGACGATCAAGATCTTCTTGGGCTTATGCTCGGACACGTGCTTGAGAATAAACCGCAGAGACGGGTTGGCTAGTGAATTTCCCAATGTCACCCATTTGTTACATGGCACCCGCGCGACAAAATGGCGATTTTACCTATGGCGAAAGGCCACCAGGTTGTCTTGGACCGCCTGTAGAGCGAGTTTCCCTACCCGCTTGAATCAATATCATAAGGATGCTGATATCTGCCGGATTCACACCGCTAATGCGACTAGCCTGACCAAGCGTGTAAGGGCGCTTCTGCTGTAGCTTGAGTGCGCTTTCATGACGGAGTCCGCGGATAGACATATAATCGAAGTTTTCTGGAATTCGGATACGCTCAATCTCGTGGAATTTTTCGATCTGGCGGAGATCACGTTCCAGATAACCCCGATAAGTGATACGATAAATAACCTCATGACGTATGGGGTCAGACAGAGAGAGAAATTCAGAAGGCAACGTCAATAGAGGGTCTCCGCGCCTTATGCGGTCGCCCCAACTTATCCCTGCACAATCAGGAGACTCCAATTTAGTTACCCAACTTTCAATGTGGGATTTTTTGCGTCTAATGTTCTCTATTCTATTGAGGGTCAACAGATTAAGTCGCCAAGCATGATGCAACATACGCAATTCTGCGCTGCCGTGGTTAAAAAGAAGGCGGTATTCGGCACGGCTAGTAAACATCCGATATGGCTCGGAAGTACCTTTGGTAACAAGGTCGTCAATCAGAACACCAATGTAACCTTCGTGACGTCCAATAATGAGTGGAGCTTCATTCCTGGCTTTTTGTACCGCATTGATTCCAGCGACAATCCCCTGCCCTGCAGCTTCTTCATAACCCGAAGTTCCGTTGATCTGACCGGCAAGAAATAGGTTCTCCACTTTTTTCGACTCTAATGATGGATAAAGCTGTGTTGGCGGTGCAAAGTCGTATTCAACAGCATAGGCAGGACGCAACAGCAGAGCATGCTCAAGTCCTGGTATACTATGAACCATCTCGAGTTGGACTTCAAAAGGCATGCTGGTCGACAGGCCATTAACATAATACTCGTTTGTGCCTCTACCTTCTGGTTCCAAGAATAAGATGTGTCGTGGCTTATCTGCAAAACGCACAAACTTATCCTCTATGCTTGGGCAATAGCGAGGGCCCACCCCGGTGATTTCACCACTGTACATTGCTGACTTGTGTAAGTTACTCCTTACAATTTCAGCGGTGAGGTTCGTTGTATAGGTAATCCAGCAAGATACTTGGTTTGTCCCGGGCGGCCATCCGATGCGACATTCACCAGTGTGTTCCACGTGGAACAGATCTTCCGAATCACGCGTGTCATGAAACGCAAAAAGGGTCGGTGGATTATCACCTATCTGTTCCTGCATCTTTGTGAAGTCGATACTTCGACCGAGCAGTCTAGGTGGTGTCCCGGTTTTTAGGCGTTGTAACTCAATGCCTGAATCAATAAGGCTCCCGGAAAGTGTTTTAGCGCAGAAATCACCCAAGCGGCCTCCTTCATTTTTGTTCTGACCAATATGCATTAAGCCGCGAAGGAATGTTCCAGTAGTAAGAATCACCGTCCGACCAATGAACTCAATATCCAGATTCGTTTGGCAGCCTACAGCCTTTCCATTATTAACAATTAGCTCACTAACAGTCGCTTGAAAAAGCTGAAGATTTTGCTGTAATTCCAAAGTATGCTTTAACCGAAACTGGTAAGCTTTCTTATCACATTGCGCGCGCGGCGATTGTACGGCCGGACCCTTTGATTCGTTAAGCAATCTAAATTGTATCGCAGTTACATCAGTATTAATGGCCATTTCACCGCCCAGTGCATCGACCTCCCTCACAATCTGCCCCTTGGCTTGACCACCTATTGCTGGATTACAGCTCATTTGAGCAATCGTATCAATATTGCCAGTTAAAAGCAGGGTGGTAGCCCCCATCCGTGATGCAGCCAATGCAGCTTCCACTCCGGCATGACCTGCACCGCATACTATAACATCAAATGGTATTTTATTGAATATCATGTAGATATAAATATAATATCCGGAGAAAATTCATTGTATACGGAGCTATTTGCCAATACAAAACCTGGCGAAGATACGGTCTAGTATTCGCTCATCGTCTATCTTACCCGATATTTCCCCGAAAGCATTTAAAACACCACGCAAGTCACTGGCCAGTAGCTCCATGGGCGACTTAAGCTGGATTTTTGCCTTCGCCGACTGCATGCATTCGATTGCCTGTTTCAGTGCATAGGAATGGCGTGCATTAATCGCCACGATGTCTTCGCCCTGTTCCTTTCGGAATGATTCAGCACGATCAACAATCGCAGATACCAATTCATCGCAACCTGCACCAGTAAGAGCGGAGACTCTTACCACGGGGAGATTCTTGGGTGCAATTGGGCGGGGGACATTCAGGATAAGGTCTATTTTATTAATAGCGACCAATGTGTTTTGCGGAGTAAGGCGGGAAAGAATCTCAGGGGGAAGCAACGGGGTCGGTCGCGTGGCGTCAAAAACGAGAAGAATCAGATCCGCCAAGGCTGCCCGTTCCAGTGTTTTTGTCATGCTGAGTTTTTCAAGTGGAGTTGGAAAAGCATTTAGGCCTGCGGTATCGGTAAGTCTAATACAATGAGGGCCGAGCGCAATGCGCTCCTCGAGATAATCGCGCGTAGTGCCAGGCTCGGAGCTTACGAGCGCCCGCTCGTAGCCGACAAGACGGTTGAGCAGGCAGCTTTTACCAGAGTTGGGTTCGCCGAGAATAACGGTTTTAACGCCGTCGCGCAAAATCTCACCGTAGTGGCTTGTGGCAAGGAGTCGGCTTGTGTCTGCTAAAAGTTGCTGAATACCGGCCAACAGGGTTGAGCAGTCTTCAGGCGGCAGATCTTCCTCGGGGAAATCGATGTAGGCCTCGACGTTAGCGAGCAGATCGAGAAGCCTATCGGTCATGTCTTGCATGCGGCGACCGAGCGCACCACGGAGCTGTTGATTGGCAGCAGCAAGGGCTCGTTCGCTGTGTGCTTGGATGAGATCGACAACAGCTTCGGCTTGGCTCAAGTCCATACGGCCGTTGAGAAAGGCTCGTTTGGTGAATTCGCCGGGCTCGGCGGGTCGGCAACCGCGCGCAAAAAGATCATCGAGTATCTTATGGATTATAAACGAGTTACCATGGCAACTGATCTCAAGTACATCTTCGCCAGTATAGGAGTTAGGAGCTTGGAAGTATATGTACACGACATCGTCGATGAGCGCACCAGTCCGGTCGCGATAGTCGCCATGGCGCGCGCGGCGGGGCAGGGGGGGCTCATTGAAAATTGCCGCCACAAGCGCAGAGGCGAGCGAGCCGCTCGCACGCACGAGGGCCAGCGCCGAGGTGC
Source organism: Opitutaceae bacterium (assembly GCA_049513315.1). Lineage (GTDB taxonomy): Bacteria > Verrucomicrobiota > Verrucomicrobiia > Opitutales > Opitutaceae > Fen-1467. The sequence goes on along the minus strand of JBEKWG010000027.1, from coordinate 34,011 downwards.
CAACCGGCGTGGCCAGCGCAGCCATAGTATCAGCGAAGTACGCCACGCTGCCCACCCAAACGAGGCCGCCGCTGAAGGCAAAACGAAAGCGCTCCCGGCTTGAGCGCGCCGGCCCAAGGGAAGCCCGGCTGATTCAGTTATACATCACTCGACCGGCGCCCCACTCGTCACTTCGGTGCCGCCGGTAACGTTAACACGGGCAAGGATGTCCGTCGTAATTTTTCCAGCAAGTTCGGGATTCTTGGCCAGAGCATCCTTGGCTGCTTCACGCCCCTGGCCGATGAGTTCACCATTGTACGCAATCCACGCGCCTTTCTTCTCCAGAATCTTGTGCTCAAGGCCCAAGTCGAGGAGTGAGCCGGTTCGCGAGATTCCCTCGTTGTACATGATGTCAAACTCGCATTCGGTGAATGGCGGCGCGACCTTGTTCTTCACAACCTTGAGCTTGGTGCGGTTGCCCACGACCCGGCCGTCAGGCGTCTTGAGCTGGTCCTTGCGACGAATGTCGAGGCGGAGGGAGGAAAAAAACTTCAACGCGCGGCCACCGGGCGTTGTCTCGGGATTGCCGAACATCACGCCGATCTTCTCACGAATCTGATTGGTGAAGATGCATACACATTTGGTTCTGCTAATGACCGACGTAAGGCGGCGCATGGCTTGGCTCATGAGGCGCGCCTGCGCTCCGACGGTCACATCACCCATCTGGCCATCGAGCTCGGCCCGCGACACGAGCGCGGCGACGGAATCGATGACAATGACATCGATGGAGTTTGAGCGGATGAGTGTCTCGGCTATATTGAGCGCGTCTTCGCCGCTGTCGGGCTGAGAAACGAGGAGATCATCGAGTTTCACGCCGACAATACGGGCGTACTTTGGATCGAGCGCGTGCTCCACGTCGATGAAGGCAGCGAGGCCGCCGCGGCGCTGGGCCTCGGCGATGACGCTTAGACAGAAGGTGGTCTTACCTGATGCCTCGGGCCCGAAGATCTCGACGGTACGGCCGCGAGGCAGGCCGCCGACGCCGAGGGCAAGGTCGATGGCGAGCGAGCCGGTTGAAATGGTGTCGACCACCATGCGGGTCGCGCTGCCGAGACGCATGATGGATCCCTCGCCGAACTGTTTGGTGATGGCGGACACGGCGAGTTCAATGTTTTTGACCCGCACGGGGTCGGCGGTCCGGTCGGTTGGTTCAGAAGGGGTGGAGACAGTGGAGGCTTTGACAGGGGCGGGTTTGGGCATGGGATTTATCGAATTAGAAATACAGTCGATTCATGGAAAAGACAGCAGCAGGCGGAGAAAGAAGCAAGCGTACGTACGCTGCGCCTTTTTTCTGCAAAGCATCGCCCGGCGCAAACGAAAAGAATCGTGGGGATAATTGGTGATGCAATTGCAGCGCCACCCCAAGAAGAGTCCATCTTATAAACAGTCGTAGTGGTGTTTGAACCACGCTACGAACCGCCCCAAACCCTCTTCGAGGGACACCCGGGGCTCGTAACCGACAGCTGCGTTAATGCTTGTGAGGTCAGCACAGGTCACGGGCATCTCGGTCGCCAGCGGCGGAAGTAGTTCCAATTGTGCCTTCCGGCCAAGGAGGGCCTCCAGCATCCGTACAAAGAACACCATTTCCACCGGCTGGTTGTGACCGACATTAAAGATCCGCCAGGGTGGGGTGGATTTTGGGGGAGCAGGATAGAGCAGGACTTTGAGCACGCCATCCACAATGTCGTCAATATAGGTGAAATCCCGCTGATAACGGCCATGATTGTAAAGCCGGACCGGTTTGCCTTCGCAGATGGCGCGAGCGAAGAGAATCGGCGTCATGTCCGGCCGCCCCCATGGTCCGTAGACGGTGAAAAAACGCAGGCCGGTGAGATTCAAGCCGTGGAGGTGGGCGTAACTGTAGGCCATTGCTTCATTCGCCTTTTTGGTCGCCGCATAAAATGAGAGCGGATGCCCCGTATCGTCGTCTTCGCGAAACGGGATCCGCGCGTTCGCGCCGTAGACCGAACTGCTTGACGCAAAGACAAGATGCTTCGGGGGCCCCCGCCGGGCGGCCTCGAGCACGCTGGCGAAACCATCGAGATTGCTATGCACGTAGGCCGCCGGATTTTCGAGGCTGTAGCGCACCCCCGTCTGTGCACCGAGGTGCGCAACATAATCCGGTCGGAAATGCTCATAGATGCCGCCGAACGCCGCCACATCAGCGAAGTCGGCTTTCACGAAGCGGAAGCCCTCTAGTTTTTCCAACTCGGCAAGGCGCGCCTGCTTCAGCTCACTGGAAGCGTAATCGTTCAAGTTGTCCACGCCGAGCACTTCGCATTTTTGCGACGCGACAAGCCGCTGGCAGATATGGAAGCCGATGAACCCGGCCGCACCAGTCACGAGAACTTTCATCGATCGGGGTTTAGACGAAAGGGTGGGGCGCCGCTAGGCAAATTTCCAGAGCACCATGGGTTTGGCCTCTGGCGGCCATGCGGTAACATCACCCCCAAGCCCGACCTTTCTCTTGATTGCGCAGAAATCACACCTATAAGTTGCGCCGCCTCGGGCTCTCGGCATTGTTTAAGCATGAAGATTAGGGCATACCTGAAACCACACTGCGGTTGGTCCCGCGGTATCCGTGCCATCATGCGTAAATACAATCTCGAGTACGAGGACATCGACATCCTCAACCACCGTGCAAACTACGAGGAGATGGTGCACAGATCGGGTCAGCCCCTTTCCCCCTGTGTCGAGATCGACGGCGTCATGCTGGCCGATGTTTCCGGCGAGGAAGTCGAGAATTACCTTCTCGCCAACGACCTCGTTAAGCCCAACGACGCCCAGCCCGAGGAGGCGACCAACGTCGGTTGCGCGGACGGGGATAACGCTAAAATGGCCACCAAAACCATCCGATTTTTCTGACGAGCCCACCCAGCTAAAACCATCCCCGTTTTCACAGGGCCGGCTCTCGTACCGCGCGACCGGCCTTTTTTGCGCACGCATTACCACCGTCCATCTTCCTGCCCACGCGCTCCTGACCAACTCGCCATATCTCCGTGCACGCCGGCACCCATTTGTCCCACCAGCGGTTCATAATAATCCAGTTTACCATTGACCCGATGGTTAACGCGACGCGGTATCCGAAAAATGAACAAGAGAAGTGACAGCACCTCCGGCCCCCGGCCACGGCGGCCCGGGCTGCCGCCCAAGCAAGGCCTTTACGATCCCTGGTTCGAGCATGATGCCTGCGGCGTCGGCTTTGTGGTCGATATCAAGGGACGCAAATCCCATCAGATTCTGCAGCAGGCCATCCAGGTGTTGAAGAACCTCGACCACCGTGGCGCGAGTGGCAGCGAGCCCAATACCGGCGATGGCGCGGGCGTGCTGCTTCAGGTACCGCATGCCTTTTTTTCCGAGGTGTGCAAGAAAACCCGCATTGCTCTGCCAGGCCCCGCCGAGTACGGCTGCGGACTCGTTTTCCTGCCGCGTAATCCCACGCACCGCCGCCGTCTGGAAGAGCGCTTCGAGCAGATCGTCCAATCAGAAGGGCAGAGTTTTCTCGGATGGCGCACAGTGCCCACCAACAGCGCATCGCTAGGTGACACCGCCCGTTCGTGCGAACCGTTCATCCGGCAGATTTTCATCGGCCGGAGCAAGCAACTGGTCGATGACTTGGCATTCGAACGGAAGCTCTACGTAATCCGGAAGCGCGCCTACAACGAGATCCGCACCGCCGTTCTCGATGGCGGGGAATACTGGTATCTGCCCAGTCTGTCCTACAAGACGATCATCTACAAGGGCATGCTCCTGACCGAGCAACTGCCGGAATATTTTCCCGATCTGCGGGATCCGGCGACGGAGACCGCCCTTGCGCTCGTCCATTCACGTTTCAGTACCAACACCTTCCCGAGTTGGGAACGCGCCCATCCGTATCGCTACATGGCGCATAATGGAGAGATCAACACACTGCGTGGCAACATCAACTGGATGCATGCCCGCGGCGCACTCTTCGAGTCAGACCTGTTCGGTGACGACATGAGGAAGGTGCACCCCATTATCGATCCCAACGGCAGCGACTCGGCCATGTTCGACAACACGCTCGAAATGCTCGTGCTCACCGGCCGCTCGCTTCCGCACGCGATGATGATGATGATTCCCGAACCGTGGTCCAACCATGAGAGCATGGACGATGCGCGGAAGGCCTTCTATCAGTATCACTCCTGCTTGATGGAGCCGTGGGATGGCCCGGCCTCCATTGCTTTCACCGATGGCAAGAAGATCGGCGCCGTGCTCGATCGCAACGGCCTCCGCCCCTCGCGCTACTATGTGACGAAGGATGACCGCGTCATCATGGCCTCCGAGGTGGGTGTGCTCGAAGTGCCGGCAGATCAAGTCGTCCAGAAAGGCCGCCTTCAGCCGGGCCGCATGTTCCTCATCGATACCGAGGAAGGCCGCATCATCTCCGATGAAGAGATCAAGGGCAAGATCACCACCGAGCGCCCTTATCGTCTCTGGCTCAAGGAGCACCTCGTGCATCTTGATGATCTGCCGCCAGCGCCCACCCTGCCTGAGCCGGATGCCAAGACGCTGCTTCAGCGGCAGATTGCCTTCGGCTATACTTTCGAGGATCAACGCATCCTTCTCACCCCGATGGCGTGCGATGGCGTCGAAGCCGTCGGCTCCATGGGCAACGATGCGGCCCTCGCGGTGCTCTCCAACAAACCCCGGTTGCTCTACGATTATTTCAAGCAGCTCTTCGCCCAGGTTACCAACCCGCCCATCGACTGCATTCGGGAAGAAATCATCACCTCGGCGGAAACGCGGCTCGGTTCCGAGGGCAACCTTCTGAACCCGCAGCCATCTGCGTGCCGTCGCGTGGAGCTGGAATGGCCGATTCTCACCAACGAGGAGTTCGCCAAGCTGCGGCGCCTTAACCTGCCTGGTTTCAAGGTCGGGGTGCTGCCCATCCTCTTCCGAGTGACCCGCGGCGAGAAGGGCCTCGCCAAGTCCTTGGAGGAGCTATGCGTGATGGCGCGGCGCATGATTGAGGAAGAGGAAATCAACCTCATCATCCTCAGTGACCGAGGAGTGAATCAGGATTACGCGCCAGTGCCCGCGCTGCTCGCCGTCGCCGGCCTCCACCATTACCTCATCCGCGAAGGGTTGCGCACCCGCATCAGCATGGTGCTTGAGACGGCCGAGGCGCGCGAAGTGCACCACTTCTCGCTGCTGATCGGCTACGGCTGCAGCGCCATCAACCCCTATCTCGCCTTCGAAACGATCGATGAGATGATCCACGACGGTCTGCTGCCCAATGTGAACCACAAGACCGCCTGCAAGAACATCGTCAAGGCCGCCTCCAAGGGTGTCATCAAAGTGATGTCCAAAATGGGCATTTCGGCCATCCAGAGTTATCGCGGGGCGCAGGTGTTCGAGGCCGTCGGCCTGCGACAGGACGTCATCGACCACTACTTCACGTGGACGCCCTCCCGGGTCGGCGGCATCGGGCTCGATGTGATCGCGCAGGAGGTGCTCGCCCGCCACCATGCGGCGTACCCCGAACGGCAGGTCAACGGCCACGTGCTGCCCACCGGCGGGCAGTACCAGTGGCGCGATGACGGCGAAGCCCACCTTTTCAATCCCGAAACCATCCACCGACTGCAGAAGGCGGTGCGTACGGGCAGTTACGCGGTCTTCAAGGAGTACGCGAAGCTCATCAACGACCAGTCGAAGAACCTCTGCACACTGCGCAGTCTGCTAGAGTTCAAGGCCGGCAACCCGATCCCGGTCGATCAGGTGGAGCCAGCCGAGAGTATCATGAAGCGGTTCAAGACCGGCGCGATGTCCTATGGCTCCATTAGCAAGGAGGCGCACGAGACGCTCGCCATCGCGATGAATCGCATCAATGGCAAAAGCAATACCGGCGAGGGCGGCGAAGATCCCGCCCGTTATCAGCCGAAGCCCAACGGCGATTCCCTCAACTCCGCCATCAAGCAGGTCGCCTCCGGCCGCTTCGGCGTCACGAGCGAGTACCTCGTCAATGCCCGCGAACTCCAGATCAAGATGGCTCAGGGCGCCAAGCCTGGCGAAGGCGGCCAGCTTCCCGGCACCAAAGTCTATCCGTGGATCGCGAAGACCCGCCTCACCACGGCCGGCGTCGGCCTCATCTCGCCACCACCGCACCACGACATCTACTCGATTGAGGATCTCGCGGAGTTGATTCACGACCTCAAGAACGCCAACCGCCAGGCTCGCATTAGCGTGAAACTCGTCGCCGAGGTCGGCGTGGGCACCATTGCCGCCGGTGTCGCCAAGGCGCACGCCGACGTCGTGCTCATCTCCGGTCATGACGGCGGCACCGGCGCTTCACCGCTGACCTCGATCAAGCACGCCGGCCTGCCGTGGGAACTCGGTCTCGCCGAGACGCACCAAACCCTTGTGCTTAACAATCTCCGTGACCGCATCGCGGTCGAGACCGACGGCCAGCTGAAGACCGGCCGCGATGTCGCCATCGCCGCGCTGCTCGGTGCTGAGGAGTTCGGTTTCGCCACCGGCCCGCTCGTCGCCTCGGGCTGCATCATGATGCGTGTCTGCCACCTCAACACCTGCCCGGTCGGCGTTGCCACGCAGGATCCGCGCCTGCGCGCCAAGTTCTCCGGCAGGCCGGAGGACGTCATCAATTTCATGCGGTTCATCGCCGAGGAACTGCGGGAGATCATGGCCCAGCTCGGCTTCCGCACTGTCGAGGAGATGGTCGGCCGCGTCGATTACCTCGAGCCAAGGAAGGCCGTCGATCACTGGAAGGCCAAGGGACTCGACTTCAGCAACATCCTCTATCAACCCGATGTCGGCCCGGAGGTGGGCCGTTTCTGCCAGACTCAGCAGGATCACGGGCTCGAAAAATCGCTCGATCTCACCGTGCTCCTCGATCTGTGCAAACCCGCGATCGAACGCGGCGAGAAGGTCGTGGCCGAGCTCCCCATCAAGAATGTCAATCGCGTGGTCGGCACCATCACCGGCAGCGAGGTGACGAAGAAGTGGGGCGCCCAAGGCCTGCCCGAGGACACCATCCGGGTTCATTTCATGGGCTCTGCCGGCCAAAGTTTCGGTGCGTTTATTCCCCGGGGCATGACTTTCAGCTTGGAGGGCGACTCCAATGATTACGTCGGCAAGGGGCTCTCCGGCGGCAGGATCATCGTCTACCCGCCGGCTGGCAGCACCTTTGCTCCGGAGGAAAATATCATCGTTGGCAACGTAGCCTTCTATGGTGCCACCAGCGGCGAGGCTTACATCCGCGGCATGGCGGGTGAACGCTTCTGCGTCCGCAACAGCGGCATTAATGCCGTAGTTGAATCCGTGGGCGACCACGGATGCGAATACATGACCGGCGGCCGGGTCGTGGTGCTGGGCCCGGCCGGCCGCAACTTCGCGGCGGGCATGTCGGGTGGCATCGCCTATGTGCTCGACGAGCAGGGCGACTTCGCCAGGAACGTCAACCTGCAGATGGTCGGCCTCGAAAAGATTGAAGACCCGGCGGAAGCCACCGAGGTTCGCGCCATGGTCGAGAAGCACTTCACCTACACGAAGAGCACGCGTGCCCGACAGGTACTCGACACCTGGGAGCGGATGTTACCCTTCTTTGTGAAGGTCATGCCCAAGGACTACAAACGCGTGCTGGAATGCATCAAGCGAGTCCATGAGCAGGGCTTGACCGGCGAGGAGGCGATCATGGTCGCCTTCGAGGAAAACGCCCGCAACCTCGCGCGCATCGGCGGCAACTAATTCCACCGCAACACATCACCCGACACCAGACTTCACGACGATGGGCAAACCAACTGGATTCATCGAGTATCTGCGGGAATTGCCCGTGGACCGTACACCCCTGGAGCGCGTGCGCGACTGGAAGGAGTTTCACCACCACATGGAGGAAAAGAAGCTCCGCAACCAGGGCGCGCGGTGCATGGATTGCGGCATTCCCTTCTGCCATACCGGCAAGCTCATCAGCGGCATGGCCTCCGGCTGCCCCATCCACAACTTCATCCCGGAGTGGAACGATCTGATCTATCGCGGCCTCTGGCGCGAGGCGCTCGCCCGCCTGCATGCGACCAACAATTTCCCCGAGTTCACCGGCCGCGTCTGTCCGGCGCCCTGCGAAGGCTCCTGCACGCTCGGCATCACCAACCCTCCCGTCACCATCAAGAACATCGAGTGCAGCATCATCGACAGAGGTTGGGAGGAGGGCTGGGTGATCCCAGAACCTCCCCGAATCCGCACCGGCAAGCAGGTTGCTGTCATCGGCTCCGGTCCGGCGGGCCTTGCCGCCGCCGCCCAGCTCAACAAAGCCGGCCACTGGGTGACGGTTTTCGAGCGTGCCGACCGTCCCGGCGGTCTGCTCATGTACGGCATCCCCAATATGAAACTCGACAAGCAGGAGGTTCTCCTGCGCCGCCTTGGCCTCATGGAGCAGGAAGGCATCAAGTTCATTTGCAGCGCCAACGTTGGTGAAAACGTCGAGCCACAAATCTTCCTTAAGGAATACGCCGCCACCATCATCTGCACCGGTGCCACGCAGCCTCGCGACCTTCCTGTCGAAGGCCGCGATCTCAGGGGCGTGCACTTCGCGATGGAATATCTCACCGCCAACACCAAGATGGTGCTCGCTGGCAATCCAGACGCGAGCCCGGTCCGCGCCCGCGGCAAGGACGTCGTGGTCATCGGCGGTGGCGACACCGGCACGGACTGCGTCGGCACCGCCATGCGGCAGGGGTGCAAGAGCCTCGTGCAGATTGAAATCCTACCCAAGCCACCCATGGAGCGCGCCGCGGACAACCCCTGGCCCGAGTGGCCGAAGGTTTACCGTCTGGACTACGGTCAGGAGGAGGCCGCGGCGAAATATGGCGCCGACCCCCGCATTTATCTCACCACGGTGAAGAAGTTCATCGGTGACAGCGAACGTCGCGTAAAGGAACTCGTCACCATCCAGGTCAAGTGGGAGGAAAACGATAAAGGCCAGTTCGTGCCGAAAGAGCTGCCCGGCACCGAGGCGACACGACCGGCGCAGCTCGTCCTGCTGGCGATGGGTTTTCTCGGACCTGAGCAGGCGCTGCTTAAGGAGCTCAAAATCGAGACCGACGTCCGCAGCAACATCAAGGCCGAACATGAGAAGTACACGACCAACCTCAAGGGAGTGTTTGCCGCCGGCGACTGCCGGCGCGGGCAGAGCCTTGTGGTATGGGCCATCAATGAAGGTCGCGGTGCCGCCCGCGAGTGCGACCGCTACCTGATGGGCTCGACCGACCTGCCGTAGAAGACAAAAACGATCCATTACTCACGGAGTCCTTCGGGTACATTATTGCGCCGGCAAATTTATAAAAAAAACCCAGTTTTCGGCACTTATTTCGCCACCGATATTGCGGCTATAGATGTGTATCAGTGATCAATAAGAAACGGGATTCGACGATTCCTCATTCCTATCGCAGCCGAAGAGACTTGGAACCCATGAAACTGGTCGAAGAATTCAGAAGAATCGCGAGCGATATAAGAATTCTCGGTAAAGCGGCAGAGAGAGAGATGTACAGTCATGACATTGGCGATGTCCCGCCGATCATGACCAATACGTTTTTTAAAACGCAGCCCGATCTTGTAGTCCAGCCCAGGAACGTAGCCGAGATAGGACAGGTCCTCGCGTTTGCCAATGCGCGGAAAATTCCCGTGATTCCGCGCGGCGCGGCCTCGTGGGGTTTCGGCGGCGTGATCCCGACAAACGCCGGGATCGTCATCGACCTTTCTCCGTTCCGAAATATCCTCGTGCTCGATACCGCACAGAAGACCGTGACCGTCGAAGCGGGTGCCCGGTGGAGCGACATCGACATCACCGCGAAAAAAGCAGGATTGTGCTTACGAACCTACCCCTCGAGCAAATTCTCGACGGTGGGCGGCTGGGTTTCGACCGGCGGCTACGGCATCAATAGCTTCAAGTACGGGCACTTGGCAGAACAGATCGTATCCATGACGGTCGTCACCGGTTCCGGGGAAGTGAAAAAGCTCACACCCGCCGACCGCGATTTCCCGTATTTCATCTCCACCGAGGGGGTGTTCGGCATCATTGTCGAGATTACCCTCAAATTACGGGAGGTTCCCCGGGCGTCCTACCCGCATCTGCTCTATTTCCCAAGCGATCGGGAAGCCTTCGCCTTCATCGAGTGTCTCGTGCAACGCAAGGTATCCCAGGAACTCAACCCCGATGTCATCCGGTTTTTGGATGAAAACCATCTGGGCGACACCAACGAAGTGATGCGGGTGGCCATCTTCAAGAAAACCGCCGGCGTCCTCGTGGAATTCGATAGCGACGAAGACGATGATCGATTCGTTCGATTCCTGACCGAGATGGGCCGGGTTGAAGAAGCGCCGCGCTACGTGGCTGGCTATTTGTGGAATGAGCGCCTGTTCGGCATGAAAACAAAGCGCCTGGGACCGACGATCCTGGCGAGTGAAGTCGTCATTCCGATCACGACGGCCGCGGCCTTCATCGCCACTGCGAAAAAACTGGGCCGCCGTTTCGCGGTGGAAATATGCATCGACTCCTACATTATTGATGAACACCGGGCGCTCATCATGTCGACGTTTCTGTGCGACTCTCGGAGCAGGAGGTACTTCGTTGATCTGCCTTTGGCCACCATGCTCACCCATGCCGCAGTGAAGCTGGGTGCGGAACCCTACGGACTTGGTCTTTGGAATGCTGCTTTTGTCAACCACCTGCACAGCAGCGCCAAACAGCGGGACTTGAAGGCCTATAAGGCGAAGGTGGATCCGAACAACATCCTGAACCCGGGAAAATACTTCGCGGTCAGCGCGAACCTGGTCTCGACCCTCGTCTTCCATCCCGCCGTTTTTGGATTCTCCATGAATCTCTTGACGCTGCTGTCACCGGTCATCGGGAAGGCGGCCACGACGCTTTTGGGCAAGGACCGGAAGGTGGACCAACTCGATTTCGAACTTAGCGTCCACGCGTGCGCGAAATGCGGGAATTGCCTGGCCGTATGCCCGGCGTATCTGGTTACCCAGAACGAAGCGGTGAGCGCAAAAGGGAAGCTAGCCCTGGCCAAGAAGCTTCTGAACAACAGGAAAGTAACCCGGGAAGAAGCGGCCAACGCCTTCATGTGCATGCACTGCAAGGCCTGCGAGGAGATTTGCCAGACCAACCTTGAGCTCATGAATCTCTGGGCCGCCCTGGAAAAAAGGATCGAAGGCAGCTTCGGGTGGCCACAAGAGCAAATACCGGAGTTTCTTAAGCAGGTCGATGAAAGCCAAGATTACTGGAAAATGGTGGAAAGGAATAACTGAACCTCCGGGTAGATCTTGATCGGTCAAAAGGCGGATAAGGACCATGCCCAAAAAATACCACGTCCACGCGAAAGCCACCCCCCTTGATCTGGATTACATCTTCAAGTTCCAAATCGTGCGGCGGGAAAATTGCATCAACTGCGGCAAGTGCACCAAGGTGTGCATTTATGAAGCGCATAAACGCCGGCAGGACGACCCGCGAAAGATGGCGGATCCGAACACCGTGGTATGCAGAAACTGCTTCCGGTGCATCCAGGAGTGTCCGCGGGGAGCGCTGGAAAAGTCCCTGAACAAGGACTTCCTCAATATCGGTGGCACGTATTGGAAGCCCGATATGTTAATCACCCTGTGGAAACAAGCCGAGGACGGCAAGGTGCCGGTTACCGGTGCCGGCTACCGCGGACCGTTTAGCGGGGCGGGCTTTGACAGCATGTGGACTGACATGTCTGAGATCGTCCGACCGACCCGGGACGGTATTCATGGGCGGGAATATATCAGCACCTCGGTCGAACTGGGCCGAAAGCTGAATCATCTGGAATTCGGCGAAAACGGGCAGTTGCTGTCGACGATTCCCGAAACCATCGATATTCCGCTCCCCGTCATCTTTGACCTCCCGGAGGCGGGCCTGAGTTCGAATGTGACGGTGGCCATGGTGACGGCGGCGGTGGAACTCGGTACCTACATTGTCATGCCGGTTGCCCAAATAACCGCGGATTTCGAGCGTTTTCTCGATCACATCATTCCCTGCCTTGCGCCCGCCGAGATCGAAAAGCAGCCGACCGCCCTCGGAAAGGCGCGAATGGTGGCGATCGACTATACGGGTGAATTGCCCGAGGATTTTCCAGCCCTGAAGGCAAGGATCAAGAGCGTCTGCAATGCGCTTACCATCATCCGGGTTCCCGCCGGGGGCGCGGTGGAACAAGTCGTTTCGAGGCTGGCCCACCGCGGCGCGGAAATTATCCACGTCGTTGCCGACTACCGCGGCCGGGAGGTTGGCGGCTCACCGCCTTCATCGCCCCGATTGATAAAGGACATTATCCGGGCCGTGCACATGAAGCTGGTCGGTGACCGGATCCGCGACGAGGTCACCATCATCGCCTCCGGCGGAATCGCCATGGCGGAGCATGTGCCAAAGGCCATGCTTTGCGGGGCGGATTTGACGGCGGTCGAGCTGCCGCTGCTGATTGCCATCGGGGCCAGATTGTACGAGGAGCCGGAGCGATTGCTGGTTCTCCCCGAAGGCTTGGAGAGCATCTCCGTGGGAATTCTCACCCAGCGAATCGTCAACCTGATGGGTGCCTGGCACTCCCAGCTCCTCGAAGTGATGGGGGCTATGGGCATTCGGGAAGCCCGCCGGCTGCGCGGCGAAACCGGCCGGGCCATCTTTTTTGAAGAGATCGATAACGACACATTCGGGAAACTTTTTCGAAAAAGCGAAGCAGCGAACGGATGATCCCATTAACGGTAAAAATCAGGCGAACGCCGTCACGGTTCAAGCATCGGGTACCCAAGTACAAGGTTAACCGATCGGATGCCTGCATCAACTGCGGCACCTGCGCCAAGACCTGTCCCTACGGCGTTCATGAACGGGTTGACGGGCACAACCGTGTCAGTCCCCCCATCGACTACAAGTGCATCGGCTTTGAATGCCAGAGCGGCGATTTTTGCTGCGTGGCCAAATGCCCCCGCAAGGCATTGAGCCTAGCGCCCAATCCGATGTACGAGACGCTGGGGGACCCCCGCTGGACCGCCGACATGATCACCGGAACATGGATCATGGCCGAGACCGGTTATCCGCCGAAACGAACCGATCTCGAATACAATGTAGGCAACTCGGGTGGCGGCTTCGACAAGTTGAAGTTCAAGTTCCCCGCCCATCCCGCCCACGTGGACCCAGCGGAAATCTCGACTGCGATCCAGCTGAATCGACGAAATGACGGGCGGGAAAACGCTGTCATCGCCACCCCGGTCTACGGCGGAGGCATGTCCTTCGGATCGGTCAGCCTTCCCACCATGGTATCCAGGGCTAGGAACGCCACCGCTTGGAATACCTTCACCTGCACTGGTGAAGGGGGCTATCCTGAGGCTCTGCATCCGTATGACGATCACGTGATCACCCAGGTGGCCACGGGCTTGTTCGGTGTGCGCGAGGAAACAATCCAGCGGGTCAAGATCATCGAGTTCAAATATGCCCAGGGGGCCAAACCCGGTCTCGGCGGGCATCTCTTGGGTGAAAAGAATACGGCAAGCGTCGCCAAGATGCGCGAGGCCGTCCAGGGATTCTCGCTGTTTTCGCCGTTTCCATTCCACTCCGTGTATTCGATCGAAGATCACAAGAAACACATCGACTGGATCAAGGAGATGAACCCGCGGGCGCTGGTCTCCGTCAAGGTTTCAACGCCCAACGACGTGGACATGGTGGCCGTCGGCTCATACTATGCCGGAGCCCATATCATCCATATCGACGGCGGCTACGGCGGCACCGGGGCGGCACCGGATATTGCCAAGAAGAACATCGCCATGCCCATCGAGTACGCCATCACCAAGGTCCACAATTTTTTGAAGGACGAAGGGGCGCGGGACGCCATGACGCTTATCGCCTCGGGCGGAATCCGGACCGCCCACGACCTGGCCAAGGCGATCTGCCTTGGCGCGGACGGAGCCGTGATCGGCACCGCGGAGCTGGTTTCCCTCGAATGTGTCCGTTGCGGCAACTGTGAGTCGGGGCGAGGTTGTGCCCGGGGGATTGCCTCGACGGATTCCGAACTGGCCGCCCTGTTTGACGAGGAATGGGCGACCCAGCGGCTAGTCAATCTATACCATGCTTGGTACGTCCAACTCGTCGAGATTCTCCAAAAGTGCGGCCTGCAAAGTGTCCAAGAGCTGGTCGGTCGGACCGATTTGCTGGAACATGTCGATTACAGCCGATAGAGCGGAGCCTGCCCAAAATGGATAATGCTGAAAAAATACTACGTTCCCGCGCCGCACTTTGCCGCCAGGTGCCCCCGCTCGCTCCGAACGCCGAAGCGGAAGGCGGTTGCGGCGTCACAGGATTCATCAGTTCCATTCCGGTGACCGGGAAAAACATCTTCGAGCCTTCCGTGCAGATGCATAATCGAGGCAACGGGAAGGGCGGCGGCATTGGTGCGGTCGGATTCGCTCCCGAAGCGCTGGGTGTTTCCCGGAAGGTCCTCGATGAGGACTACATGTTGCATATCGCCATCTTGGATGCGCGCGTTGCGGACGAGATTGAAAAGACACTCATCACCCCCTTCTTCCAAATCGATAAATCCGGGAAATTGGCAACTATTGATGACCACCGCAGCATCGGTCTGGACGTCAAACCTCCGGATATCATGCGGTATTTTGTCCGCGTCAAAAGCGACGTCCTAGACAAGTTTATAGCGGAAAATGGCCTTGCGTCCCTCGACCGGCGGGACGCCGAGGATGAATTTGTCTATCAAAACAGTTTTCAGATCAACACGCGCTACTACGCATCGCTGGGCGAGAAACGGGCCTTTGTGGTGTCCCATGGCCGGAACATGATGATCCTGAAAATCGTCGGCTATGCGGAAAACGTCGTCCGGTACTACAAACTGGACGATTTCAAAGCGTACGCATGGCTCGCCCACCAGCGCTATCCGACGCGCGGCCGGGTCTGGCATCCCGGCGGCTGCCATCCGTTCAGCGCGCTCCATGAAGCGCTCGTGCACAATGGCGATTTTGCCAACTACCAGGCGGTCCGTGAATATCTCCAGCAACGAAACTATTACCCGCTGTTTCTGACGGATACGGAGGAAGCTGCACTGCTGCTCGATTTGTGGAGCCGGGTCTACAAATATCCACTGGAACACCTGATTGAGGCGATGGCGCCGACCACAGAGATGGATTTTGACATGCTTCCGCCGGGCAAACAGGAATTATACAAAGCTATTCAGACCCACCACGTCAATGCGTCGCCCGACGGGCCATGGTTTTTTATTATCGCCCGTAATGATGTGAAGAATGATCAGTTTCAAATGATCGGCATTACGGATACAGCCATGCTGCGCCCGCAGGTTTTCGCCTTGCAGGAGGGCGAGTTGCAGATCGGCCTGATCTGCTCGGAAAAGCAAGCCATCGACGCGACGCTCAGTTCCCTGGAAAGGGAGGACCCGCGTTTCGGCCCCATTGCTGATAAATACTGGAATGCCCGCGGCGGCAGCTATACCGATGGCGGTTCGTTCATTTTCAGTCTGAGGGATACTGGTGACGGCTCAGGAAAGAAGAAACTCATTTGCACCGATAAATTCGGAAAAGCGATCGAAACGCCCAAGGACAAGGTCCGCTGCGACATCTCCAGGCAGATCATCATGACGGACGATTGCAAAGCGGCAGGGGAAAAACTCGCCGGATTGTTTTCTAAAAAAGATGGTTCGGTCGCCCGGGGAGTGTGTGCCCATGTCCGGAACAATGTCGGACAATTTGATGCCAACTGGTTCCGGTACGCGATCGAGACCATCAAGGGTTTGGCGCTGGAAAATGTGGACTTCAAGCAAACAGCGATCGACGTTCTGACGCTGTTGCACGACCTGAGATATAACACCGGCGCATTAAAGAGAAGTTCCGTACAGCAGGTCCTGAGAATCAACCTAGATGAGATTTTCGCAACGACACCGAAGATCACGGAGAAATCGAATGACTGGTTCAGTCAGATCGATTTTGCCACGCGAGATCAACTGCGGGCGCCGCAGGAAAATGAAAAAATCTTGGTGATCAATGCGGAGCGCTTTGAACCGGAGGGCGACAACTGTGATGCGGTGCTGATGGTGGCGGCTCACAAACTCGGCTGGAAACGGTTTATTGTTTATCGGTACCGAGGACAGCGGTTTACGGGCTGCGGATTCGGTCCGGCGACAAAGGACGTGCAGATTGACGTGTACGGCGCTTCGGGCGACTATCTGGCCTCGGGTATCGATGGCATGGAGATTCAAGTCCACGGCAACGCCCAGGATCAACTCTGTCAAATAATGAAAGATGGGAAACTGGTGGTGTTTGGTGATGTCGGCCAGACGTTCATGTACGGAGCCAAAGGAGGTACTGCGTACATCATGGGGAATGCAGCGGGACGACCCCTGATTAATGCCGTCGGCAAACCGCGTGTCATCATTAATGGAACAGCACTGGACTATCTTGCGGAATCGTTCATGGCTGGTGACCCGCTCAACGGGGGCGGGTTTGTCGTCCTGAACGGCATCGGATTCGATGATAACGATGGATCAATCCGCGAATATGAATCCCCCTACCCGGGTTCTAATATTTTCTCCCTTGCTTCCGGTGGGGCAATTTACGTGCGAGACCCCCACAATAAACTCGTCGATGAGCAGCTCAACGGCGGTGAGTTCGTAGAAATTAGCGATGCAGACTGGAAACTGATCCTGCCGTATCTTGAAGAGAACGAGAAACTATTCGATATTCCGATCGAGAGGCTTCTGACCGTTTCCAATAAGAAAAGAGAGCCTAAAGAGGTTTACAGGAAAATCATTCCGGTTTCACTAAAAGTGGCCGAGATGGGGGAAGGGGAAAACCCAGCAGCTAGGACATCTGCGAAGTGAATATTCATGTGTTTTTGGGGAGCTGTTCCACAAGGCTGCCGCACCTTCTGACCCCAAGGCGGCTGACTGGCGGGCATGCAATGCTGGCTGTGAGCCGCGTTTTTTAGCTAGACCCGGGAACAAACGGTTCCGGCGACCCGCTTCAGAAACATCGCGGTTGCTGCGATGACAAGGCCCGCCGGGCAAAAAGCGGGGCGGAATTTGCCGGCTATCAAAAGGCGACGCGCCGAGTCGTGGCGCGCGGATCAGACGTAGTTGCGATAAACCGGCTCGAACATGCGCGCGCGAATATCCTTCACGAGATCGGCCGGACGCGGCCGGCGCGCAAGACCTGCGCGGTGTGCCTCTTCAGCCACGGCGGCGGCGATCTGGATGGAGACTTCACGGATATTTGAGATCGCCGGGTAAATGCGCCCGAGCGCCAGATCTTCCGCCGTCACCACGGAGGCCAGGGTTTGGGCGGCGGTCAGGAACATTTCATCGGTGATTTGCGAGGCTTCGCAGACAAGGGCGCCCAGGCCGACACCCGGGAAGATGTAGACGTTGTTACCCTGGCCCGGCACATAAGGTTGGCCGGCGAACGTCCCCGGCGGGAAAGGACTGCCGCTTGCATAGATCACGCGTCCCTCGGTCCACTGGTAGGCTTCCTCCGCGGTGCATTCGGCCTTCGAGGTTGGATTCGACAGGGCGAAAATAATCGGGCGCTGATTGAGCGCGGCCATTCGGGTGACGATGTCGCGGGTGAAAGCATGCGCCTGGCCCGAAACACCAATCAGCACGGTGGGTTTTACGGTTTCAATGGCCTCGGCCAGGGTCGCGACAAAGGGGTGATAGTGGGCATAAGGCATCTTGTGCTCGGCAAGTTTGCCGAGACGGCTACGCACGACCAGTCCTTGGGAGTCGACAAACCAGCAGCGCGCACGCGCCTCGGCTTCGTTGAGGCCTTCACGGCGGATTGTGGCGGTGTGAAGGTCGGCGATGCCAGTCCCCGCTTCGCCCGCTCCGAAGAAGAGCAATTTCTGATCGCGCAGGAGCCCCCCGGTGAGCCGCAACCCCGCCAGAATGCCGGCCAGCGCGACGGAGGCCGTGCCCTGGATATCATCATTAAAACTGCAGATCCGGTGGCGGTATTGGTGGAGCAAGCGGAAGGCGTTGGTGTTGCCAAAATCCTCCCACTGGAGCAGCGCCTTGGGGTAGGTTTGCTGGACGGCCTCGACGAACTCTTGGACGAAAGCGTTGTATTCCGCACCGCGCACACGCGTCTGGTTGAGTCCGATATACAGCGGATCTTTGTGCAGTTTGGTGTTGTCAGTGCCAACGTCCAGAGTGATGGGCAGACAATAGTAGGGATGCAAACCGGCGCAGGCCGTATAGAGCGAAAGCTTGCCGACGGGAATGCCCATGCCCAGTGCGCCCAGATCACCGAGGCCGAGTATGCGCTCACCATCGGTCACGACAATCATACGCACGTCCGGGTGCGGCCAGTGGCGCAGAATCTCCGCGACGCGGCCACGCTCGCGAATGCTGAGGAAAAGACCGCGGGGCCGGCGGAAGATGGCACCGTATTCGAGACAGGCCTGGCCGACGGTCGGGGTGTAGATGATGGGGATCATCTCCTCAGCGTGGTCCTGCACCAGCCGGTAGAAAAGAGTCTCGTTGCGGTTTTGCAGGGTGGTGAGAAAAATGTACTTCTCCAGCGCATCCGGTTTGCGGCGGAAATTGCCGTAGACGCGATACAGCTGCTCCTCGATGGTGAATACCCGCGGCGGCAGTAGGCCGCGCAGTCCCAGCGTGTCGCGTTCGCGCTCGGTGAAAGCCGTTCCTTTGTTGAGCAGGGAGTTGGCCAGCAGGGCGGGTCCCCAAGGGAAGATCGGACCTCCATGCGGATTAAGACCGTCATCGGCGGAAGGAGCAGTCATGCCATCAGTAAAGCCGTCTTTCAGACGGTAGTGAATGAAATTTGTCAAAGAGCCTGGGAGCGATACAGACATAGCCGCGGGATTTCTTCGGTTCCCTAGAGCCCGAAGAAGGAGAACCGTAATAACGGGAGATTTTTAATTTTTAGTCTCGCCGTGACCTCTGCATCTTCCGTGCTAGATTATCCCGATCATGGTCAAGGGACGGAA
Source organism: Opitutaceae bacterium (assembly GCA_049513315.1). Lineage (GTDB taxonomy): Bacteria > Verrucomicrobiota > Verrucomicrobiia > Opitutales > Opitutaceae > Fen-1467. Next base: position 14,966 of record JBEKWG010000027.1, on the reverse strand, counting down.
AGTCGTCTGCATAAACGACACCTTTGCCGATTTCATCCGGGCGATTTACACCCAGCTTCCAGTGAAGGGGAAGTCATACACCATTCGCGAGGTGTTCCTTGGCCGGGAAAAAGTTGTGAGGGGAGGCGACACAGCTACGGTAGGACTGCTGCTCGAGGAACTACAAAACCCACCCGATCCTTTTCATGCCGGCCAACAGGAGCTTGGTTTTTCATCGGAGCGGTTCGCCCCCCTCGAAGAGGTTCCAGCGGAAGAGGCCGAGAAGGAAGCAGATGTCACTACTGGAACGCATCAAGATTTCTTGGCCAACTGATTTGCATAGGGACACGCAGTAGCGTTGAAGTTGCGTTATCTATTGCCTTCGAGATAGTTCAATAATACGCGGACAACACGAGGAACAAATGATACGGTGATTTAAGTTGAAACTGAGTCTCAGTTCACTTTGCTCTTCTTGTTGTATATGCCGCCTGCCCCCCAAAGAGGTCATCACAAGAGACTGGCTCTTACCGAGTTTCCCGCCGGCATGCCTGGGCGTGTCGCCGAGTTGAATGGGCGGGCGGATTTGTGCCAGCGGCTGCGTGAGATGGGCTTTTGCGAGTCGGCCGTCATCCAAAAAATCGCCGGCAAGCACATGTTGATCTGCCAACTCTGCGGCACACGCGTCGCGTTGAGCAATCGCGCCGCACAGAATATTATGGTCGAGCCCATTCGCAGCGGCGCATAATTGCCGCGCTTTCTTGGGCGCGGCCTGACTGTTCATGGCTTCCACCCTCAAACTGTCACAGCTTCCGGTCGGCGCCCGGGCCACGGTCCGTGAATTTCCCGGCGACAGTCCGGCCGGTCTCCGCCTTCGCGAGATGGGTGTGCTGCCCGGCACCGCCCTCACGCTCGTGCGCACCGCACCGCTCGGCGATCCACTCGAGATTCAGGTGCGCGGTTACAGCCTCACGCTGCGGAAGAGCGAAGCGGAGCAGGTGGTGGTGGAATTAGCCGGTGGCCAATGAATGACCTGTTGACCCAGGAAACCGCGACGCGCCACTCCGTAACCGCCAATTATTGGGCCGGCAGATGTCGGGGTATGTTCGATGACTGATTCGGATCAAAAATCCGCCAGCCCCGGCCGTTCCCCGGTCTACGCCATCGTCGGCAACCCCAACTGCGGCAAGAGTACGCTCTTCAATGCGCTCACCGGCCTGAGGCAGAAGGTCGGCAACTACCCGGGCGTTACCGTCGAAAAGAAGACCGGCACCACCTACTCACAACACGGCCGCCCGATCACCGTCATTGATCTGCCCGGCACCTACTCCCTCGCGGCGCGTTCGCCGGACGAGGCCATTGTGCGCGATGTGCTCTTTGGACGCCGCGCCGACATCGCGCAGCCCGACCGCATCATCTGCATTGTCGACAGCACCAACCTCGAACGAAATCTTTACCTCGTTCATCAGGTGCTCGACCTCGGCCGGCCCGTCATTCTCGTGCTCAACATGATGGACCTCGTCACGACCGCCGGGCTCAACCTGCGCGTCGCGCGCCTCGAGCATGAACTCGGCATCCCGGTCATTCCGTGCGAGGCGGTCAACGGCAAGGGCATCCTCGAGCTACGCCTGGCGATGAGCCGCGTTGATCTGCCGCTGCCCCGCCATCGTTGGGATATTCCCGCGCCCATCGCGCCCGCCGTCGCCGAATTGCAGGCCTCACTGGTCGAAAACGATTGCAAGCAGCCGCTCATTGCCCGCGCCGAGGCACTCCTGCTCCTCACGGATTCGAATCCTTTGCGCGTGGCCGGCTCCACGCCCCTTAGCGAGCGCACCTCCGCGATCCTCGCCGGCTGGAAGAAACGCTGGGGGGACGGGGGTGTCGACTGGTCGGGCACACTCGTCAAAAGCCGCTATGGCGCCATCACCCGACTCTGTGCCGAGGTGGTGCAGCGTGCTGCCAGCACCGGCCCGGGCGTCTCCGACCGCATCGACCGCATCGTCGTGCATCCGTTGTGGGGCTGGCTCGTGCTCGGCGCAATCATGACGATGCTGTTCCTGTCCATCTTCACGCTGGCCGAGTATCCGATGAACTGGATCGATGCGCAGGTGGCCACCCTCGGCGCCTGGGTGCGGGGGGTGATGCCGCCGGGTGATCTGCGCGACCTTATCACCGATGGCGCGATCGCCGGTGTGGGTGGCGTGGTGGTTTTCCTGCCGCAGATTTTGATCCTGTTCTTTTTCCTCAGCCTGCTTGAGGGCACCGGCTACATGGCGCGCGCGGCGTTCATCATGGACCGGCTGATGAGCCGGGTCGGCCTCAGCGGCAAATCGTTCATCCCGCTGCTTAGCTCGTATGCATGCGCGATCCCCGGCATCATGGCCACGCGTACCATCGAGAATCCCAAGGACCGCCTCGTGACGATTCTCGTGGCGCCGCTTATGAGCTGCTCGGCGCGGCTGCCGGTCTACCTGCTGATGATCGCCGCGCTGCTGCCAGGCGACCGCGTACCCATCGGGGCGAAGGCGGGTCTCATGCTGCTCATGTATGCGCTGGGCACGCTCGGCGCATTCGGCTTCGCGTGGCTGTTCAAGAGACACCTCCTCAAGGGCGAACCACCGCTCATGATCATGGAACTGCCGACCTACCGCCTGCCACGGATAAAGGACGTGCTGCTCCACATGATCGAACGCGCCAGCCTGTTCCTGCGCCAGGCCGGCACCATCATCCTCGGCATCTCAATCGTCCTGTGGTTTCTCACCGCGTATCCCAAACAGCCCGGCAGCGTGACGCCACAGGAGCAGCTCGCCCACAGCTTTGCGGGCACCGCGGGACGCGTGCTCGAGCCGGTGATCAAGCCGCTCGGCTTCGACTGGCGCGTCGGCATCGGTCTCGTCACCTCGTTCGCCGCCCGCGAGGTGTTTGTCAGCTCAATGGCCGTCGTATTCAGTGGGGAGCACTTCGAAGGTGGTAAACGCGCGGATGTCACACCGCTGCGGAGCGCGCTGAAGGCCGCCACCTGGCCCGACGGCCGGCCGCTCTTCACGCCGCTCGTCTGCCTCACGCTCATGATCTACTACGTCTTTGCGATGCAATGCATGAGCACGGTGGTCGTCGTGCGGCGCGAAACCAACTCCTGGCGCTGGCCGCTCTTCCAGACCGCCTACATGACGGGCACGGCGTGGCTCGTGTGCCTCGTCGTCTTCCAGGCCGGCCGCGCGCTGGGATTTTAGCTTTGGCCGACTGACAATCCGGCATAACCGGTTTTATTGCCTCCCGATGTCCTCTCTCTGGCAGACCATCACTGCGCTATTGATCGTCGCGCTCGCTGCGGCGTGGCTGGTGCGGCGTGCGCTGGTGAAGCGCCAGCAACCCGGTTGCGGCGGCGGAGATTGCGGCGCGGTCAGCCCCGACGCCCGGGCATTGCTCAAAAAGCTCAAGAAGAAGTAGGGTTCTCATCGCATTGCGACATGGTTCAATGACGATCTTCTGTCTGTACACCCACCTCCGCCCATGAAGGCCGCTGTTCTTGAAGGAGTCGAAAAGCCGCTCGTCATCAAACCGGTCGCCGACCCGGCGCCGCGGCTCAGGCGAATTCCTCCCCGCCAGTGGGCGGCGTAACCGGTCTGCCGATGTTGCGCCGGAGGGTCTCGAGGTTTTCGCGGACCAGTTCGCCCATGGTCTGGCAATGCAGGTGGCGTTCGGAATGAAAATGCTCGGCGAGACCCTCCCGGAGCTGGTGCACCTTCTCGTCCGGCGCGATGCGGTCACGCGCCATGACCTGCAGCAGATGGCCGAGACGATGCGCGGCTATCTCGGAGCGCTGGAGCATGAGCGTCTGCTCCTCGCGCTGGTATTGCAGCGAGGTCTCATAGCGAAGGTGCTTGAGGCAGTAGAGCGCGAGGGGCGTGTTTTCCTTGAAGAACTGCGGCAGGTAGAAGTTTTTTCGGCCGTTGTAGGACTGCTGGTCGAAGTCCATCGCGCGGATGCGGATCTGCGCGTCCTCGAAATCGGGCGTGATGATGACAACAAAGTTGTAAGAGCGCATGTCGCCGAGCAGGCGGATGAAGCAGCGCTCGTTGAACTTCACGAGCTCCTTGGCCACGCGGATGGGCTTCAGGTCGCCGTGATGCAGCCAGCGTTCGATGAAGATGTCGCCCGGGATGCCGGGAATGTGTTCCTCGACCAGCATGCCGCCGCAGGTGAGAAAGCTGAGCCGGTTGGGGGAGAGCAGATGTTCAAGTTCGAGGCCGTAGACCCGTGAGGCATCGGCCTTCTTGATATAGAAGTGGTCCGGATTGTCGTTGTAGGCGTTGACGATCCGGATGCGGAACGGCTGCGAATTGCCGAAGGCGCAGAAGTCGATGCGATCGATGTAGAGGTGCGCCATGACCGAGAAGTCACCGTCGACCTTGAGCAGGGCATAGATGCGCTTCAGATCTTCGTTAAGCGCGCGCATGTCCTCGGCGCGGTAGGCCACGGTCTCCCAGAGCGTGGGCTGGCCGTCGGCGTCAATGAGCGGCGCGGTCTCCTGGAAATCACGGAGCCGTTCATAAGTGACGGGCAGATCGCGGTCGCGTCGGTAGCGGTGCAGGTAGGCGCGGAGCTCGTCGATGATGGGATAGCTCGGCTTTTTCTGCGTCTGGTGGATGTTCACCGCGTCTCCGGGCATAAGGGCAGGGTAACGACCCGCAGCGCGCAGGCAAACCTGCTCTGCGCACCCATGGCGGCCGGATGGCCCCGCGGGGGTTTATTTCATCTTCAGCAACAGCCGGCGCACGCCCTCGATGGGGGGATCAGTGACGGGCTGCAGCTGCACGGGCCAGGCTTGGGTGGCCGCGAGGGCACGCAGGGTGTACAGACAGGGGGGGCGGTTCAGCAATGCTCCCGAAACGCCGCAGGGAATTGATGATGGCAAATCCCGGCGGCCGGAGGACGGAAAGATTTTTGCGAGCACGCGGTTCACCAGAAGTGCGAATTCGGCAAGCGACTCAGCGATGACCTGCTGCGCCGGAACGCAACCGTGCTCGGCGAGTTCCACCACGCGGGGTGCAAACGCGGCGATTTTGACGTTCACGTCCACCTCGGAATAGAAAAACCGGGAAATGGCGCCATACTCGCCCAGGCTGGTGTATTCGCAAAGCGCCTCAGCCAAGGGAGACCTCTTGCTTGAATCTGGTCTCCCTTCTCCGGCATCGGCCGGCCAACCCTGGAGTTCGAGCAGGGCGCGGGCGATGCCGCGGCGGCCCAAGTCGTGGCCGCTGCCGGGATCGCCGAAACGCCAGCCAAGTCCGCCGGCATGGTGAATGGATCCATCTGGCGCGCGGGCGGCGACGAACGAACCGGTGCCGGCGTGCAGGACCAGACCAGGCGCACCGCCCGTGGCGAGTTCGAGCACGGGCAGGGAGTCGGGTGCAGCGGTCACGGCGCCGTACTCCTTGAAACCAGCGGCGGTCTCCCTCCAGAACAAGGGGCTGCCGGCCATGCACAGCAGCGTTGCTGAGATGTTCGACTCTTGGTCTTTGATGCTGGATTGGGCCAGCAGCGCCTGGAGCGCATCGGCAAGGATTTTACCCGCACTGGCAGGACCAACCAAGCTCGGGTTGCAGCCGGGCGCGGTATGCCGGGCGGCAACGGCACCGCGCGCATCGACGAGAATGCACTCGGTTTTCATGCCGCCGCCATCGATTCCGATCTGGTAGGAGTGCATTTTCACAACAAAGACACAAAGGCGCCAAGCCTTGAAGCAAAGCCGGCTCTTTGAGGCTTGGCGACTTGGTTGTTCAATCTAAGCGAGGGGACGGCTCAGCCGGCCGGCATATTTTTTTGCAAGCTCGCGGTTATACTCGATGGCCCCGGGAAGATTCTGGCTGCGCAGGATGGGCAGCGGATGACCGTTGGCTTTGAGCCAGTCGACGACCTCGAGCAAAAGCAGGTTGAGCAGCATCGCCCCGGCGAGCGTGGAGGTTGGCCCGGCCCGGATCTTGGCGGCGACATCCACGATGGCGTCGCCGGACACACCGCAATTGTCCAGAGCGTAGTCGGCGATGGCGTGCAGGTTTTTTCCTCCGGGATGGACCGTCCGAGCTGTGCGCGACATGGCCACGCTGGTCAGGCCAACCACGATGAGCCCCTTCTGTTTCGCGTAGAGTGCGACCTCGATGGGTGATGCGTTTTTGCCGGAATTGGAGATGACAATGATCGTCTCGCCGCGACGCAGGCCGTGCAGGCGGTCATGACGTTCGGCGAGCTGAGTGCCGTAGCCGGCAAGGTTCTCGATGAAGCCGCCGGTGGTGTCGCAGATGGCGCTCACACACACCAGCCCGCCGGCCCGACCGACAATCTCGCGGGCGATGATCTCACTGTGGCCGCTGCCAAAGGTGTGGATGACGCCGCCGGCTGCGACCGTGCGGCCGATGATCGGGCCAAGCTGCAGCAGCGTTGGGCGGTTGGTCTCGTAGGCACGCTTCAGCAGGCCAGTGGCAGCGGAAAAGTAGGTAGCGGCGAGCGGGGGCATGGGCACGAAGTGAAAAGTGGCAAGTGGCGGGTGACAAGTCACGACTCCCAGCGGCCGTAGATGCCACAGGGAAGCACCTTGCCGTCGGCCGCGACAGGCAGGCCGACTTCGCCGCCGGCGACGCGCCCCCCGGCATCATGCATCAGCTCGGTGAGCAGGTTCATGACCACGGTGGGGGAAAGCCGCGCGGTGTAGGCGTTGATGAGGAAGAAGAGCGGCCGGTCGGCCAGCAAGCGATGGCATTCGATGAGCAGTTCCCAGAGCTGGTCTTCAAGTTTCCACAATTCACCGCCGCCGCCGCGACCGTAGGTGGGAGGATCCATGATGATCGCATCGTAGCGCCGGCCGCGCTTGAGTTCGCGCCGGGCGAACTTGAGGCAGTCGTCGACGATGTAACGGACGGACGCTGCGGCCAGGCCGGAAAGCGAAGCGTTTTCGCGGCACCACTTGACCATGCCCTCAGCGGCGTCGACGTGACAGACACCTGCCCCTGCAGCGGCGGCCGCGCAGGTGGCGGCGCCGGTGTAACCAAAGAGGTTGAGCACGCTGATCGGCCGGCCGGCCGAACGGATTTTATGGGAGCACCACTCCCAGTTGACGGCCTGTTCGGGGAAAAGGCCGGTGTGCTTGAAACCCGTCGGGCGGATTTTAAACGTGAGGTTAAGCGGCGTGTAGCGGATGTTCCAATGCTCCGGCAGTGGTCGCCGGAATTCCCAGCGGCCTCCACCGCTTGCGCTGCGGTGATAGAATCCGTCCCAGTCTTTCCACGGTGCGCCCGGAGCCTGGCCGCGCCGCGGCCAGAGAACCTGCGGATCGGGCCGCACCAGTACATAGGGCCCCCACCGCTCCTGTTTCAGGCCGTCACCGCAGTCGAGGAGTTGGTAGTCGGTCCAGCGGTCGGCGAGGAGGAGTCCGGAGCGTTCGGCGCGCATGGCGAAACAAGCGAGAAAGCGAGGGTGAGTCCGGGAGCGGCGCTTGTCGAGACGGCTTAGCCGCCTGCGCTCCAAACCGCTTTGCCTGAGGCTTCAACCCGCAGGCGCGCCACCGGTTTCGCCAGCGCTCAAGTTCCGTATAGCCGGTCGCCAACATCGCCGAGGCCGGGCAGGATGTATTTCTTCGCGTTGAGCTCACGGTCAAGCGCCGCGGTGAAGATCGGCACCTCGGGGTGCCATTGCTCGACGAGGGCCACCCCCTCGGGCGCTGCCACGATGCACACCAGCGCGAGATCCTTTGCCCCCGCGGCCTTGACCACGTCGAGCGCCTGCACCGCGGAGCCACCGGTGGCAAGCATGGGGTCGACCACCAGCACGCGACGTCCATCGAGCGGCGGCAACTTGCAGTAATACGAGTGCGCAATGGCCGTGACGTGATCGCGCTCAAGTCCGACATATCCGACGCTCACGTCGGGGAAAAGCTCGACAAACGGCTCCACCATGCCGAGACCGGCGCGGAGGATGGGCACCACGGCGAGCGGTTTGGCGAGCACGCGGCCGGTCATGGGCTCAAGGGGGGTGTCGATCTCCTTCTCCTCGGTGGCAAGGTCGCGCGTGGCCTCCAGCGCCAGCAGCAGCGTGATCTGGTCGCAGAGCGTGCGAAAGAGCGCGGGCTTCGTGGTTTTGTCGCGCAGGTGCGTGAGCACATGAGTCACGAGGGGATGCTGGATGACGGTGAGGGCCATGGCCGGGGTAAAGTCTCAATCCCCAATGCCAGATTCCCCCAAAATTTCAAAGGCCAATTGCCGGGCCTGATCGCGATCTTGAGTTTTTAAGAGGGAAGTTTTCGGCGTGCGGAGACCGGACGATGTTCAAACCCTTTGCCTGGGATGAATAATGCCGCCGCCGATGCCGCGATGTGACTCATAACTGGGGGTGGAACTCCATCGTCTTGCTTGAAGTTGGTGAATAAAAAAAGGCGGTAACAGGGCGGCGGGGACCTGTCCGATTTACCGCTTGCTCAGAGCAATCGAAAATCGGCAATCTAAAATGGAAAATCAGTGTTTCGCCCGGGTGGCGGAATGGTAGACGCTGGGGACTTAAAATCCCCTACTGCTAAAAACACTACTTTTGTTTCACATTGGTTTGCAATGATTAGATAGGTTTTTCTTGACTCGCAAAACAGGCTTGTGTTACGGTTTGTGCTACTTTTGATGGGAAAACGTAGTACAATGTAAACCCATGCGAAACAACACCAGCTCAGCGAATCGTTACGCGTTTTTGCCGGTGAAGGACTCGCGCAAACGACGCGTGCGCGGGCTATGGATACGCAATGGGCGCTTCTACGTTCAAATGCGCGTGCTCAACGCCGAGGGCATGATGCGTCCCCGTAAGCTTCCGCTCAAAGCGAACAATTTGGAGGGGTGCCGGGTGGAAATGGCAAAGAAGCTTTTGGCGAGAGAGCAGGGGGAGATACTGCCGGCACCCGGCCCGCGGCCGTCTTTTGCCGTTTCTTGTGACCGCTACCTGAAATTCTTCGAAGGCCTCGAGGATGCAGGTAAACGCGCCACGACGGTTCACCGGGAGAACAGCAGCCTGGTTGCCTGGCGCAAGCAAGTCGGGGCGGTGCGGGTGGACAAGATCACGAAGCCGATGATCACCGGTTTCATCGAGAAGCGCCTCAAAGCGGGAATCGCACCGCGAACGGTGAACCTCGACCTGATTGCGCTGCGCAATGTCCTCAAGCGTGCCCGTGACGATGGCTACCTAACGACGCTTCCGGTTGATGGAATAAAACCGTTGAAGGCGAACTCGCCGACGCGGCCTTTGCTCAAGCCGGAGGAACTGGTCAAGCTGTGCCAGGTGGCCAGGACCGAGTGCCCGCGCACGGGCGAGCTTCTGGCCGACTTTCTGAGATCGCTCGCCTACTCGGGCGCTCGCGAGCAGGAGGCGTTGCGGCTCACGTGGGATGATGTGCATTTCGACCGCCGGCAGCTCGTGATCGGTGCCGACGGTCTTGCAAAGAATCGCCGAAGCCGCGTGGTCGATTTCAACGCAAATCTGGAGGCGCATCTACGCGAACTGCACCAGCGCCGCGCCCCAGACAGCCGGTATCTCTTCCCCTCACCGCGCCGCAAACCCGGTGAAGACCGCCCCTGCCAGCGGCTGCGTTCGGCGCTTGAAACCGTGCGTGACAAAGCCGGTCTCCCTCACGTCGGCTTTCACGACCTGCGGCACTTCTTCACGAGCTATTGCGTGATGTCAGGCATCGACTTCAAGACGATTGCCGAATGGCTTGGTCACGAGTCCGGCACCATGCTGATCGATCGCATTTACGGCCATCTTGCCGCCGACCACAAACAGCGCATGGCGCAAAAGGTCTCTTTCACAAATAGCCAGCCGGTTGCCGCGCCGTCACCGCAAGGGCAGAGTTCTGCTCAAACGGCCCCGACCGCGCCAAACGCCGCCGCAATGCACGATGACTGCGGCGTGAAGACCGGCTAAAAACCTCAACGACTGCCCGTACGTAGAGGTTGGCGACATACGTCGCCCTCATTGCTGCGGCCCTGGTGCTTTGCCTTTGCCCGTCTTGGGATCGAGTAATCGCACACGGCTTGGCGGCAGAGGCCTGGCCATTGCGTCTGCCATCAGCGCGTCGCGTTTCTCGCGGAACAATTTGATCACGTCGAAGGTCGCCGGATCGAGCCTCGGGGCCTCGTCTTCGGCCAGACTCATCAAATCGTGGCGCATGTTGGACAGCTCTTGCTGCAGCTCGTCGATGCCGCAGACGAGGGCATATTGCTGCGGATTGAGCCGCTTGTGCATCGGACCGTGCTCAGCCCACTGCCGCCGCCGGTATTCCTCGATGATGAGCGGCACGGTGACGTCCACCGGATCCGGCTCGCTCATGATGTCCGTGCATTCCTGCACGCACTGGTTCACGAACTCGTTGGGATTCATTCCCAGTACTTCGGATTTGTGGAGGACCTCGGACACGAGGTGCTTGTGCAGACTGAGACCAACGCGCGGCGGAGTGGATTTTTTCTTGTTCATGACGATATAGGTTGAACAACCACATTCGTGAACGAATTCTCTGGAATTGACAACATATAAAAACATGTTAACAACATGTTTTCGCATGGATACTGCTGCCTTGCCAATTCCTGATGCCCCACCTGTGGCCCTCGACAAGTGGATCGCAGACGTGGGCATCAACCCGAGCACGGCATGGCACTGGCGGAAACGGGGTTGGCTAAAAACGGTGAATATCGCTGGACGGCATTATCTTACGGCAGCCCAACGCGCCGAATTTATCCGCCGGGCGGAAGCCGGCGAGTTCGCGAAAGAGCCGGGGGGTGCATTGGTGCGGCACAAGGCCAGACACGCCCTCTGCGGCGAGAACTGAGCCATGTTCACGATGGCGAAGATCCGCAATGGTTCAACCTACCTCGGAAACCATCTCAGGGCGAACGACTACTATTCGGAAAAGGAAGCCGTCACCGGCGAATGGGTGGGGGAGGGGGCCGGGCTTTTGGGAATTCGCGGACGGAAAATTGGCGTGAAGGATGAAGCGTTTGAGCGACTCAGGTGCAATCGTCATCCGCTGACCGGCCGCAAGCTGACCGCACGCACCGGCGCAGGCCGCATCGTCTTCCTCGATTTCCAATGTTCGGCACCAAAGAGCGTTTCGATCCTTGCGGCCACCTTTGGCGACGAGCGTCTGCGCGCCGCCCATCAGGAGGCCGTTACGGCCGCCTTTGCGGAGCTTGAGCGCTTTGCCGCCCGGCGCGTGCGCGCGGGTGCCGCCGCGTGGTCGGAACAGACTGCCCTTACCGGCAATCTGTGCGCCGCCCGCTTCGAGCATGACGCCTCGCGCGCGCTCGACGCGCAGCTGCACACGCACTTGGTCACTGCCAATGCCACCTTCGATGCCCAGGCCGGAAAGTGGTTCGCGCTCACTGAACGCGAGATGGTCTCGGCCATCCGCTATGCCGGCAAAGTTTATCAGAACGAACTCGCCCACCGCGTGCTCGCCGCCGGCTACGAAATTGAGACCGCCCGCAACGCCAAAGGCGCAATCGAGGGCTTCGAGATCGCCGGCCTCACGGCGGAGGAGCGCGCGCGCGCGTCGAAACGCCGGGCGCAGATTGAAAAAGAGATCGCGACCTTTGAAAAGAAACACGGTCGCGAGCCCACGCCGCGCGAAGTCCACCGGATGACGACCGCCACGCGTAGCGAAAAACTGACCGAGATCACCACGACCGAGGTGCGCTGCCGACAGCGCGCCGAGTTTGCGCCCAAGCGAGTCCGCGAACTCGACCAGCTTGTTGCGAATGCCCGTCGGCGTGGGCCGATCTTTGCCGAAGGTTTGGAGGAATCCGCCGCCTTGGGCCAGGCACGCGACCACCTGTTTGAACGCGCCAGTGTCCAACAGGGCCATGAAGTCCTCGCCGAGGCTCTCAACCAAGGCTTGGGTCACGTCTCGCTCGATGCGTTAAAGAAAGGCCTGGCTGGAGACACGGCCACGGACTGCGTGCCGCTGAACCAGTCCGCCGACTTGCTCCATGCGGCCTACGGCACCTGCGAGGGTTTGCGGCAGGAACTTGACGCCATTCGATTTATCAACACGGCCCGCGGCACCCGGACACGGCTGGGCCTGACCCATTTCCAGCCGGACGCCAAGCTGTCCGCCGACCAGCGCCGTGTCGTGGCGTCGTTACTGGCCTCGACCGACCACGTGTGCGCCTTGCGCGGGGTGGCCGGCACGGGAAAGACGTTTACCATGCAGGAAGTGCATCGCGGGTTGCGCGCGGCTGGCCGGACGATCTTTGCCTGCGCGCCCACGACTTCCGCCGCGCAAGAGTTGCGCGCCGCGGGGTTTGCCAACGCGACCACGCTCGCGGATTTCCTGAAGAACGGCGAGCAGACCCACGGGGCGAGGCTGCGCACGGCGACGTTCATCGTGGACGAGGCCGGCATCACGAGCACGCGGCAGGGGGCCGCGCTGTTCGAGCTGGTCAAGAAGCATGATGCCCGGCTCATCCTGGTCGGCGATTCGCGGCAGCACTCGGGTGTCGAGGCGGGCGATTTTCTCTCGCTCCTCGAACGGCACTCGCGGCTGCGGACGTTTGAACTGACCGACATCCGCCGCCAGACCGCGCAAGAATATCGCGCGGCCGTCAAACTCATGGCGCAGGGCCAGGCGCATGCCGGCCTGCAGGCGCTCGACAGACTCGGCTGGTTGCACGAGGCCGGCGGCGATTACGTCAGGCGCGCTGCCGACGATTACGTGCAGCGCACGGCCGCCAGGCGTGACGTGCTGCTCGTCGCGCCAACCTGGGCGGAAATCCACCAGCTGACCGACGCGGTGCGCGAGGGCCTGAAGAAGCACGGGCTGCTCGGCAAGGGCGAAACTGCAACCGTGGCCGAGCCACTCTCATGGACCAAGGCGCAGGCCGCGCGACCCGCGAACTACCAGGCCGGCTACCTGCTGACACTCCATCGGCCTGTGCGCGATGCCGGACTGCCGGCGGGCATGGCGGTAGAGGTCATGGCCATGAAGCGCGGCGAGTTGCAGGTCCGCGACGGGCACGGCACCGAATTCACCGTATCGCCTGCGCGGCACTCGCCGGCATGGACCGTCTCAGCGCCGCGCGTGATCGAACTCGCGCCCGGCGACCGCGTGCTTATTCGGCAAAACCACCGCGCCGCGGGACTCGTCAATGGCGAAGTGCTCACGCTCGAGTCCCGGCAGCCGGCTGGCGCATGGCGCGCCCGCGACGTGCAGGGCCGCGCCAAAGAAATCCCCGCCGACTTCTGCGCCTTCACCCATGGCTACGCCGTGACCTCGCACAAAGCCCAGGGCCGGACCGCAGACGAGGTGATCGTCTGCGCGGCGCAGCTCGACGCCAAGGCCACCTATGTAGCCTTTTCACGCGCCTGCCAACGGGTCACGGGCTACACGCCGGATAAGGTCGCGCTCTTCGACGCTCTGCCGAACACCAACCGGCCGCGGGTGGCGGCGCTCGATATCTGGACGCTCGCCCGCGCCCGGCGGCTCGTTTGGGCGCGGCGTATTATCGAACGCGCCCGGCAGATTCTCGCGCCGCGCGTTCCGGCGACCGAGCTTACCGTCAAGATATCTCCGGCGGAGCTCACCCCGAAGATTTCCGGGGCAGAATCGGCCCCGAGAATCAGGCCGTCCGTTCCCCGGCACGTGGAGTCGCCCCTTTGGCACCCGCCCGCGCCGCCGCGCCAAGGGATGCGCGTGTCCATGTGACCAAAATCAACCCCGTCACACCATGGCCATCGACATGTATCCCAACGATCCGGCTTCGGCGCCTAGACCCGCCAGGTCGAATTTCCCTGTCAAGCAGCCGGCGTTAATCCCTGAACCGGACTGCTGTCACGTCGACGACCGGTGCCATTCCCTGGTTCTCACCCAGGCCAACGGCACCACCGAGGGGTTTCCGCTCACTTGGCTCTATCGCTGGCGTTGGGAGGACACAGCCGGCCGTGAGACGCTCATTCTCACGCTGACCGAGCACGAGGTCGTAGTGAAAGGCAAAAGGCTGGAACGCATCCTCGAAGCCTTGGAGCACCAGCACGGCGTTCATCTCCGCATCAAGGACGACCGCTATCACAGCCTCAATCCCGGTAGGATCCATATCTCAACCATCACGGTTCAAACCCTCACGCCAGCAACCCGCCAAGACGACTGAACTCAAGCCGCGAACGAAGTCCAAACTCACCGGACTAATCTAGGAGCCACCCCCCAACCGGCCCCAGTACCACCAACCACGAAGTCCCTGCCGCCAACGAACCATTCAAAGCATCCAAAACACCAAGAACAACCAACCGTGATGACAAGAGACGCAATATCCCTAACGCCGTTCCGGGCGTTCGGAAATCGGGCCGCGTCGCGTCGCCGCGTCCAAACTTCATTCAAAGTTTGCTCCTCGTTCACCGGGCATCCGCCCAAATTGACTGAACAAGCTTGAATCACTTCGCACGCCACGATGCCGGGCAAGCCGTTCCAGTCGAAACTGCTCCCTCACCTCGAATTCATTCGCGAGTGCCGCGCGCAGCGCATGAGTTACCCGCGCATCGCCGCGGAACTGCAGGCCCGCTTCGGCCTGAAGACTGCGCCGGCCAACATCTTTTCCTTCGTGAAGGTCCGCGCCCGCCGCCGCCCCATCTACGCGCTGCCGCCCCCCGAGCCGGCGCATGCACCGGCGGCCGCACCACGCCCGATCCCGCCCGCTGCGGGGAAAACCCCGCCGACAACCACCCAGCCGGCGCCGAACCAACCAACTTTGCCCCGTCTCTCCACATTGAGTACGCCTCTGCCGACATTGCCATCCTACGCACGGCCGCGCGGCCCGAAGATCGCACGGGACGATTACTGATTCTTGCGGACAAACGGTGCCGAAGGACTCCATTGGCCAGCCTCATGACTAACGCGACGGGTCTGGTCGGATTCCGCTGATAGTGTGACGGGGGATCGTCCCGCCCGCGCCGGTTTTCCCAGCCTAGCACGC
>JBEKWG010000026.1:0-75711 GCA_049513315.1 Opitutaceae bacterium | reverse complement strand
AAGAGCGATGCCGGCACGACGATCGTGGTCGCAGTCGCGCAACTCAGCCGGCATCTCCCTTTCTTCACCGGCAGGGTTTCGCAGATGGTGCTGCACGGTTACCTGCATTGCGCCGATCAGGCGGAAGAGGATGCCCACGGCAATCTGCTCACGTCGCGCGAGCGCGAAATCATTCAGCTCGTGGCCGAGGGGCGGAGTTCGAAAGAGATCGCGGACACCCTGGGCATCAGTGTGAAGACGGTGGAAACGCATCGCGCGAACATCATGAGCAAACTCGATCTCCACTCGGTCAGCGAGCTCGTGCGCTATGCGATCCGCAATGAGATCATCATTCCGTAACGCGGCTGCCGGACGTCTGGGGGAGAGCTCACTCTGCCGTAGCGGAGCAGCGACGGGTCCGCGCGTCAGTGCGAATCCTGCCGTCCGCACAGGATGACCGCCGCCCGATTTGCGGGTTTTTGTGTATGTCTCGAAAGTTGCAGACCGTGCAATTTCCGGATACCTATCGCCCGATCAGCGCAGCCCACCGATGAACCAACGGTACGCGGCGCGGATTCCTCCAGCCTTTCCTTCACTATCATCAACTCCCTCAATCAGGCTCACGTTGCGCGTATCCATTCAAACTGACCCCGCGCTGGCCACGGTGCGCTCGGACGGATCACCGACGCCCAGCTCGGCGCTTCGGAGGTTGATCCATATCCCGGTGATACACACCCAGGCAGACATGGGCAGCCTCGGTCCCGCGATCCAAGCGATCTCCATTCAGGAGCTGGGACAACAAGGCTGGGAGCAAACCGTTACCTTGGTGAATAAAATCTGGTCGCAGATCGAGCAGGCGATTGGCAGTTGGTCGTTGCCTTACTCAAAGGTACGGCTTTACCAAGATGGCCTGCCCATTTGCGGGCGGGAGCTGGAAATTGTGACGGCCTTGGCGAAGGCCGGCAGTCGGAACCATCAACTGCTGCTTCATTTGAAAAGGCAAGGGGCCACCATCATGGGCACTGAATCGGCTGAGTTGCTCGTGCGCGAATATAAGCTGACCAAAGAGATTCTGGCTGCCCACAAATCGGCGCAAGCAACCCATCTGGAGGATCGGCTAAAGACGTTGAGCAAAAACCTGCTTCAGCAACGGGATCAGGCTGTCGCCGAGCGGATCAACCGTACGCTAAGTCCAGGCGAAATCGGCCTCCTGTTCTTGGGGATGCTTCACTCCCTCGATAAGTGGATCGCCAAGGATATCCAAATCACCCGCCCCATTCATCCTGGGTCTCGGGCAAAAAAACCATGCGGCTGAACAACAGGAAAAGCCGGGTCTTGGTGGTGGACGACGAGCAGGTTATCTGTGAATTGATCTCCCACTTGCTGGAGCATGAGGGCATCATCCCCCTGACGGCGAATGATGGGAGGACCGCCCTGCAACAACTCCGCACGGCCCCCGTTGATGTGCTGATTGTCGACCTGCAGCTGCCGGACATGGATGGCCTGGAGGTCCTGCGCCAGGCAAAATCCTTGGACGAGGATCTCCCGGTGGTGATCTTGACCGCACACGCGGGAGTTCACGGGGCCGTGGAGGCGATGCGGGCCAACGCCTGCGAATACCTGGCGAAACCGTATGATCATCAGGAACTGGTCCGGGTGGTCCATTATGCCCTGGCGGAGCGCCAGACCAAACTCAACCTGAAGCAGCTTGGCGGGCAAATCGACACGAACCATGAACTCACCTACCTCATGGGACCCAGTGGGGCCATCGGACGACTGATTGCCGACATCAACCGGGTCGCCAAATCGAACTTCAACGTGATCATTCTCGGCGAAACCGGTTCCGGCAAAGAGGTGGTGGCGCAAGCGATTCACCGGGCCGGTCCACGCGCCAAAGGGCCGTTTGTGCCGGTGGATTGTGGAGCGATTCCGGAAGCGCTTTTGGAGTCGGAATTGTTCGGACATGAAAAAGGAGCGTTCACCGGGTCGGTCGGCCAGAAACCGGGCAAATTTCAACTGGCCGACGGCGGCACCCTCTTGCTGGATGAGATCCTGAACATGCCCCTCAGCGCCCAGGCGAAAGTGCTGCGGACGCTGCAAGAAAAGGCCATTTACCGGGTCGGCGGCACCCGCCCGATAGCGATCGACACGCGGGTGCTCGCCGCCGGCAACCAGGATCTGGAAGCGGCCGCCGCCGCGGGGCGGTTCCGGGTGGATTTGTTCTATCGGTTGAACGAGTTTACGCTCGAGATCCCTCCGCTGCGCCAGCGCAAGGAGGACATTATCTACCTGGCAAAACGGTTTTTGGATCTGACCAACCGGGAACTGCACAAAAACGTGCACGGGTTTGCAGAGCCAGCCATCCAAACGTTGCTTAATTACCCGTGGCCCGGGAATGTTCGCCAACTGCGGTCGACGATCCGGCGGTCTGTGCTCCTGGCGGACACCGTGGTGACCGAAAGCCATCTGGATATTCTCCAAGAGAACGGCCAGGCTGCTTATAGGGTGGCGCCACCCGCCTGGGTGCAAGCCGTGTCCACCACCAACCTTTCGCTCAAGGAAATTGTGGCACAAAGCACGACGGCGGTGGAGCGGGAGGTTTTGCTGCAAACCCTGCGGACGACCGGCGGCAACAAGGCCAAAGCCGCCCGCCTGCTCCACATCGATTACAAGACGATCCAGTCGAAAGTCAAAAAATACGGGGTAACCCAAAATCAAGAAGCGCTATGAAAAAAAAGAACCAAGGCAAAAACGAACTCAATACTGAAAGTGGTTTCGGCTTCGGCGGATTCCTGTCAGGGCTGACCGGTTTGGTGGAAAAGCTGAGCGAACTGGGGGAAACGGGCGCCGAACTGCACCGCACCGGCGAGATTCATGGCGATGGGAAAGGCCTCAAAGGCATCTATGGGTTTACGGTCAAGGTCGGCCTGGGGGATGAGGCGCCCCGAATTGAGTCCTTCGGGAATATCCACACCGACAAGAAAACGGGCCAGCCGGTGGTTGCAGAAATCCGCGAACCCGTGGTGGATCTTTTTGAGGAGAAAGACCACCTTCTCGTCGTGGCCGAGATGCCGGGAATCAGCGCGGCGGATGTGCAACTCGGGGTCAAGGACGACGTGCTGACGATCACCGCCGCCAAAGGGGACAAGAAATACCGCAAGGAGGTGCTGCTGCCCGGCAATTATCCCAAGGGGAAAATGCGCCTCTCGTGCAACAACGGGGTGGTGGAAATCAAATGCGTCAAATAATCACGCCGAAATAAGGGCCATTCGAAGTTCTCCCCCGCCGCACCTCCGGCCTGGAGGCCTACGGGCTGGAAGCGCGAACCTGATGCGGAATGATCGGGCGCCGGGAAAATGACCCCAAGCCGGCCGACCGGTTGCAGGAAACCTCCAAGCCGCGGATCTGACTTATGGAAAAAACCGAATCAGCAAAGCTCAAGCTCAAGGTTACGGAAGCGGTCGGGAAAGACGTGGGGCGGGCCCTGGCCCGGATCGGTCCCGAAGACATGGCACGGCTCCAAGCCGCCATCGGAGACACGGTGGAGGTGGTCGGCAAACGCACGACGGTTTGCAAAGTAATGCCGGCCTACAAAGAACTCCGCGGCCAGTCCCGCATTCAGTTGGACGGACTAACCAGAGAGAATGCCGGCGCGGCGCTCGATGAGTTTGTCCAGGTCCAGAAAGTTGCCATTCGCCCGGCCCAGCGGATCGGGCTGGCGCCGCTGACGGTGGCGCCGGATGCCCGCGATCTCCACTACATCGGCAGCCTGCTGGATGGATTGCCGGTCCGGGAAGGCGACCGGATCCGGGCGGTGTTGTTTGGCAGCCGCTCGGCCGATTTCAGGGTGGACAGCACGACTCCCCGCGGCCCCGTGTTGATCAACCCGACGACGGAACTGACGATTGGCAAAGCGGAGGCCAAGGAATCCAGCCGGATGGCGGTCCCGTATGAGGATATCGGCGGACTGAAACCCCAGCTTCACCGCATCCGGGAAATGATCGAACTGCCGCTCCGGCATCCCGAGGTGTTCGAGCGGCTGGGCATTGACGCGCCCAAGGGCGTGCTGCTCCACGGTCCCCCCGGATGCGGCAAGACGCTCATCGCGCGGGCCATCGCGCATGAGACAGAAGCCAATTTTTTCTCCGTGAGCGGCCCGGAGATCATCCATAAGTTTTATGGCGAGAGCGAGGCGCACTTGCGCAAGGTTTTCGAGGAGGCGACGCGCCAGGGGCCGAGCATCATTTTCCTGGACGAGATCGATGCCATCGCCCCCCGGCGCGAGCAAGTGGTCGGGGAGGTGGAAAAGCGGGTTGTCGCCCAACTTCTGGCGCTGATGGATGGACTGACGAAGCGGCAGAATGTCATTGTCATTGGCGCCACCAACATTCCGAACGCGCTGGATCCGGCGCTTCGCCGGCCCGGCCGGTTCGACCGGGAGATTGCGATACCGATTCCCGACCGCAATGGGCGCCTCAACATCCTGGAGATTCACAGCCGGGGAATGCCCTTGAGGCAGGATGTGGATATGAATCTCCTGGCGGAGATCACGCATGGTTTTGTGGGCGCCGACTTGGAGGCGCTCTGCCGGGAGGCCGCCATGATCTGTCTGCGCGACATTCTGGCCGACATGGATTTCTCCCTGGCCAAGATCCCCTACGAACGACTGGCGAAATTGGAGGTGCGCATGGACCATTTCATGGCGGCGCTGCAAGAGGTCGAACCTTCAGCCATCCGGGAGGTCTTTGTCGAAGTGCCCAACGTGCGTTGGAGCGACGTGGGCGGGCTGGGCAAACTGAAGCAACGACTCGTGGAAGCCGTCGAATGGCCGCTGCAATACGCGCCCTTCTTTGAACAAATGGGGGTTCGCCCGCCCAAGGGCATCCTGCTGTCCGGTCCGCCGGGTTGCGGGAAGACCCTGCTGGCCAAGGCCATCGCCAACGAAAGTCGGGTGAACTTCATTTCGGTCAAAGGCCCGGCCCTGCTGTCCAAGTATGTGGGCGAATCGGAGCGGCAAGTGCGCGACGTCTTTCGCAAGGCCCGGCAAGCGGCACCGTGCATCATCTTCTTTGACGAGATAGACGCTTTGATGCCGGTCCGCGGCGGCGCGGTTTCAGACACGCCGGTTACCGATCGGGTGTTAAGCCAGTTTCTGGCGGAATTGGATGGCGTCGAAGAGATCAAGGGAGTCGTGGTGCTGGGGGCGACGAACCGGCTGGATCGGCTGGATCCCGCGATCCTTCGGCCCGGCCGCTTTGATGAAGTCGTCGAGATACCGTTGCCGGATGAGCTGGAGCGCCGGGAGATTTTTGAGGTTCATCTGCGCGGCAAGCCAATGGCGCGGAACATCAAGGTCAGTGCGCTGGCGGCAAAGACAAAGGACTTCAGCGGGGCGCACATTGCGTCCGTCTGCAACCTCGCGGCCCTCCGCGCGGTGCGCCGCGCGGTCGTGGTTTTGAAAGACTTGTCCGCCAAGCCGGCGAAAGCGGGCGCGGAGGAAACCGACGATTCGGGCGCGAGTAAATCGGTACTGGAAGTTAAGGCGAAAATGCTGCTCGAAGCGGAGGATTTGGAGGACGCAGTTACCGAGGTCGCTGCCCACCGATGAATGACGATAGCAACAACGCGTATTACGTTTACGGATTCACCCGAGCTGGCCCCGGGCCGGAGTCGGTTGACGGGATGGTCCCCAGTGGAGGCATCGATGAACAGCATGCCCCATTTTTCCATAGCATCGGGAAAGTGGCGGCAGTCCTGAACGTGGTTTCGCAGGCGGAGTTCTGCGGGCCCGCGGGCGAGGCGAATCTGCAGGATTTGGCCTGGCTGGCCCCACGCGCCTGCAGGCATCAGGCGGTGATCGAGCAGGTGATGCGCCGGGGGCCCGTGTTACCGGCCCGGTTGGGCACGCTCTTTTCCTCCCTGGCAAGCCTGGAAACTTACCTGCGGGAAAATGAAGACGCCATCAGCCGGTTCCTCGAACGCGTGAGCGGTCACGAGGAATGGGCGGTGAAAGGTCTCCTCGATGCGGCGCGTGCCGAGGCAGAGTTACTGGCGCGCGCTCGCGCGGGGAAGGAAGGATCGTTCAGCACCGCGCCCGGATTGGCCTACCTGCAGGAACAAAGTCTGCGGATCAAGGTGAAGCAGGAGTTGGACGATCGCCTCGCGGAGGTAAGCAACGGTCTCTTGGAAGATCTGCACTCTCTGGCCTCGGAAGTTTGCGAACGCCGGATTCTGTCGCGCGAAACCACTGGAGAGGAGCGGGACATGGTTTTGAACTGGGCGTTTTTGGTGCCGCGAACCGGCCTGGCGGATTTTCGCGGCCGGATCGAGCGCGCGAACTCCGACCAGAAGCTGTGCGGTCTGACCTTCGAACTATCGGGTCCATGGCCGCCTTACAGTTTCAACCCAGTCCTTGAACGGGAAGTGGCTCCGGAAGTGGATATATCGGAGGACGGATGAGCGTGGCCCATACAGATGCGCCGGAGATTGAAGGGCTTTACAGAGATTTGCTGGATGCGATTCCCTTGTCGGTGCTGTTAGTAACCCGGGACCTCCGCATCGCCCTCGTTAACCAGCACTTCCTTGAAAAGAGCCAGCGAACAATCGAAGAGACATTCAATCAGCGACTGCAGGAAGTTTTTCCGCCAGCGATCTTGGATCACACCGAGATCGTTCAACGGATTCAAAGCGTGTTCGAGGCCGATAAGCCAACCCAAGGCAGAAGAATATCCTTCCGCGCCCCTGGGGGGCTCATGCGGGTTTATTATTATCAAATCCTTCCCCTCGCGGCCCATGGCAACGGGGAATACGCCATCCTGGTCTTGGAGGACGTGACCGAACAGACACATTTGGGCGAGGACGTTGACCGAATGGAACGCCACTTGGCGATCGTGGTTGAAAACACCGGTGAAATCATTCTTTCCACCGATCCCGAGGGCCGGATCCTAAGCTGGAACAAATCCGCCGAACAGATTTCGGGTTACACTTTCCAGGAGGTCAAGGACCGGTTCCTTTACGAGTTTTTCGGCAAGGAACATGAGGCTGAAGTAAGAAAGATGTTAGCCGAACGGCAAGAGGCCATATCCCTGCGAGCCACAGCATGGAATCTCGTGAAAAAGGGCGGCGGCGTCATCTCCATTGCCTGGACTTGTTCGCCCATGCTGGACGAACGGGCCATCCCGATCGGCCTCGTGGCGGTCGGGCGCGACCTCACGGAGAGTCGCAAGCTCGAGGCGCAGCTGCTGCAGGCGCAAAAACTGGCCGCCTTGGGGGTCATGGCCGGAGGCATTGCGCATGAACTTCGCAACCCCCTCGCGATCTGTTCCGCCGCCGCGCAATTTCTCAAGGACGAGGAAATCGAGCCCAAGTTTCGCCGCGAGTGCGCCCAAAAGGTGTCCCTGGGGATGCAACGAGCCTCCACGATCATTGAGCACCTTCTAAAATTCGCGCGCCCATCCCCCCGGAACGGTTTCACAAGAGTGGACCTGATCTCCGTCGTGAAGGAGGCACTGGGTTTGATAGCCGACCAGGCCCAAGTCCAGCTCATAGAAATGAACGCGCAGTTTCCGGAGATTCCCGCGTTCACCCTCGGCGACGCCGATTTGCTCCAGCTGGTATTCATGAATCTGTTCTTGAATGCCATCCACGCGATGCCGAACGGGGGCCGGCTCAGCGTGAACGTCGGCATGAACCGCCATGAAATCACCGTCCAAGTGTCCGATACCGGACACGGCATCCCGGCAGCAGACCTCGATGATATCTTTGATCCGTTCTTCTCAAGTTCCACCGAAAAGACAGGCACAGGGTTGGGCCTTCCGCTCTGCTATACTGTTGTCAAGCAACACGCCGGCGGCATCGGGGTGGAGAGCGCGCCGGGGCAAGGCAGCACCTTCACCGTAAGATTGAACCTTCTCGAGGACGGACCACCCAAACACAGCGATGAATCGTGAATACCTGATTGTGGACGATGAGCCGGATGTTTGCTGGGCTTTTGAGAACATTTTGGCCTTAAAAGGACTGCGTTGCCAAAGAGCCCTGAGCACCCAAGCGGCCCTCGATCTGATGAAGCATCACCGCTTCCACCTCGCGTTCCTGGACGTAGCCCTCCCTGGTACGGTGAACGGATTCGAGCTGGCCAAACGCCTGCGTGAGATGGATCCCTCCATGCGCCTCGTGTTCGTCTCCGGTTGCTTTCCGGAGGATCCGGGAATTGCGGCTCAGATCCAAAATGGAGAACGGTTTTGTGCCTGCATCACCAAACCCTTTCTGAACGAGAAAATCCTTGAGGTCATCAAGGAGTTGGCCGCGACCGAAGGGTGAGGACATGACTCCATGCGAGTAGCGAACCCAATACCGGGAATGAATTCCCTATCGGTTACCCCCTGAAAAAAGTCTGAAATAAAATCCCGCGGAATTCGCCGGTGAGGCGCCCGGGAAGGTCCGGCAGAACGGCCGTTTTTCCATCGCTGGCACGCGCTAAGCATGGGGGTCAATCATGCGATTTCAAAGGTTAATGGAAAATCGCGAACTATAACGAAAGTGTACAAACAATAAACAGGAGTGAATCATGGCTAAAGTTACAAAATCTACAGACTCATCGAGTCTGGCTGAAGTAGTGGATCGGATTCTTGACAAGGGCATCGTGATCGATGTCTGGGCCAAGGTCTCGCTGGTCGGAATCGAGTTGGTCTCCGTCGAAGCCCGGGTGGTTATCGCCTCGGTTGAGACATATCTGAAGTACGCAGAGGCGATCGGCCTGACGGCCACCGCCGCCGCTCCGGCCTGATTTATACAGGTACGGCAATTGTTGGGCGGAGAATGGGTTCCATTCTCCGCCTGCCAAATCGGCCTAAAGCCGTCGCTCGCCAATATGGACGATGCAGTGGAGTTCGTCCGATCACACCCCGCTTGGAGCGCGTTGTGGCCGAGCTTCTCCCCTGATGATCCGGTTTGTGGAGAGATGGCACGGCCCGATCTTCAAACCAAGAAAGACCTGCCCATCATGAATAATATAGCAACTGACATGTCGCGCTTGTGCGGTGAGATCGCCGCCCTCCGGGATAGCCGCGCCGAACTGCGCCGCAATCTCGCGGAGGCGACCGAAGGACTGCACGAGGAGGTCTCCCGCCTGCTGACCGGTTTCGGGGAGGCTCGCGCGGAAATGTCCAAGCAAACCCAAGCCGAACTGCATGAGGTCGTCCTGCACGTCAAGGACGCGGTGACCGCGCTGCAGAACACGGTCGCTGGATTGCGGGGTGCATTTCTGGAGGACATGGAGGGCGCCCGTCGGGCCTGGGCTGGGGCCAGCTCGGCGTCGACGCATGTTCCAATGGCCGCCGGGTCGGCGACCAAGGCGAAAAAGAAGAAACGGTAGGACCCTGGCGTCACTGCCGTTCATCAGGTCACACCGTTCGCGCGCGGGAAGGCAACCCAAGCGCGGACGGTGTGAGCTGTTGCCGGTGCCGCCATTGCCCCAACCAGCTCCTAACCTCAATCC
Organism: Opitutaceae bacterium; assembly: GCA_049513315.1. GTDB lineage: Bacteria > Verrucomicrobiota > Verrucomicrobiia > Opitutales > Opitutaceae > Fen-1467. Next base: position 66,236 of record JBEKWG010000026.1, on the reverse strand, counting down.
ACTCGGTCGGCTTTACAGATTCTCCGGAGGTCGATGGGAAGCTCCGGACAGGAAAAACTGACATCATCCAGGCGCGTCCCCCCAGATTGCCAGCGCCCTCAACAATCACGGAAGAACCCAGTCAGAACACAAGGCGGCAATTCCAAGGCTGCCGGGAGTAAAAGATGCAGAACAACCATGACGCCGTTTTACCCGAGCCCAGCAACGGATTTGTGACGACACCCTTCGTGGAACAGATCACACAGCGAGCGCTCACCTATTTGCAGGTGGGCTATCCCATCCATTTTGCCGGCGCCGCCGGCACCGGCAAAACCACCCTGGCTTTCCACGTGGCCGCGCAACTGGGTCGGGCCGTGTCCCTGATTCATGGGGATGACGACTTCGGCAGTTCGGATCTGGTCGGCCACGACGGCGGCTACCGCCGCCACAAGATAGTTGATAACTACATCCATTCGGTCGTCAAAACCGAGGAGGAGATGAATTCCCTATGGCTGGAAAACCGGCTCACGACTGCCTGCCAGAATGGCGACACCCTGATCTACGACGAGTTCAACCGCTCGCGGCCCGAGGCCAACAATCCCTTTCTAAGCATCTTTTCCGAACGAATCCTCAACCTGCCCAAGCTGCGCACCTCGGGCGGCGGCTACCTGAAGGTGCACCCGGAATTCAGGGCCATTTTCACCTCTAATCCGGAAGAATACGCCGGAGTCCACAAAACCCAGGATGCGCTGAAGGATCGACTGATTACCATCGAGCTGGAGCACTATGATCGGGCGACGGAGATTCAGATCACCATCGCCCGCTCCGGCATTGGTCCGTCCGATGCCGAGATCATCGTGGACTTGGTGCGGGAACTACGGTGTGTCGGGGTGAACAACAGCCGGCCGACGATCCGGGCCTGTATCGCCATCGCCCGCGTGCTGGCTTTGCGCGGAGTTCATGCCCAGCGCGAGGATCCAATCTTCCAATGGGCCTGCCGCGATGTCCTGAATTCGGAAACGGCCAAAGTCACTCGCGACGGGCACTCGATCATGCCCGAGAAAGTGGAAGAAGCCTTGCTCAAGGGACTGCGCACCAAACCTCCCTCCGCCCAGCCTGCCTCCCTTCCTCCCCTCATGCACAAAGCAGCCAAGAAAGGACAATAAAAATGATTCCTCCACAACGAATGATTCGCAGCGTCAAAGACATCCGCACTCGTTCCGGCACTCCCGATCAAGTCCTGGTCCCCTACAAAGCCTACATGGTGATCACCGCCCTGGAGATGGAAAAATTCCGGCGCGAAACGGAACGAAAGAACCTGGCGGTTCGATTGGAAAGCATTAACAACCGCCTGCGGGCGATCGAAGCGGAAAAAACGGCACTCATCCGGCGGTTGGGCAAGGGACCAGCGGGGAGAACCATCAAGTGGTCCATCAAGTCCTCCATGCCGGCCAAGGAGAGCACGCCGAACGGTCGGAACGGCGGGTTCAAATACCAGTACTAGGCAAAAGCGGAGACGGGAATTCCCCCGTCAAACCAATATCTGCGATGAAAATCAACTGTCTCTCCTGCGGACATAAAGTGGAACTGGATGACGTCTACGAAGACTATGCCGGCCTGATCAAGTGCTACGTTTGCGGCGCCCTCCTTGAACTCAAAACCGAGGAAGGAAGGCTCAGGTCGGTCACGCTGATGCTGCGCACGGCGCGTCCGTTGGACGACGAAGCAGTTCCGGTTGCCGGAATGGAAACCAAGCAATGAACCCCTTGCGCGAATCCGGCCTCCCGTACAGTGGCAAATATCTGTATGCGATCACCACTCTCGGGAAAGACCGCACCTACGAAGTTGCGGGGATGGACGGATGCGCCGTGTATAGCATCAGCAAGGACCGGGTGGCGGCCGTGGTGAGTGATTGCGCCCGCCCGAGAATCCGCCCGGAACGCGCCAACCTGGCAGTCCACAAGGAAGTCCTTAAACGGCTGATGCTGGACAGCACCATACTGCCCATGGCCTTTGGCATCATCGCGGATGACCTCAAGGCGGTTCGGCGGATGCTTTCGCTCAACCAGCGTGCCTTTATGGAACAGCTGGAGCGCGTTGCGGGAAAGGTCGAGATGGGGCTGCGCGTGACTTGGGATGTGCCCAATATTTTCGAGTATTTCGTTGACACCCATCCCGAATTGCGGGCCGCCCGCGACCGTTTGCGGGGGAACCAGCGCGAGCCCCTCCAGGAGGAAAAAATCGAACTGGGGCAATTATTCGACCGCATCCTCAACGAAGACCGCGAAGCCCATTATGAAAAGCTGGAAGAAGTGCTGGCTCCGTGTTGCGCCGAAATCAATCGATCGCCGCCCCGCAATGTCAACGAGGCGGCCAATCTTAACTGCCTGGTCGAACGCAGCGGTCAAAAGCAAATGGAGGATGCGGTCTTCCGGGCTGCCGGTTTGTTCGACAACAATTACGCCTTCGATCTGAACGGGCCCTGGGCCCCGCACAACTTCGTCGAGATGGACCTCAAGTTGAACAGCTAAAGATGAAACGAGTGGTTCATGCTGATCATCGACAAACTTCTGCTGTCTCCCATTTACGCCACCGTCTGGGCGGCCCGGCAGATCCAAAACACGATCCAGCAGGAACGTGAGGCGGAACCCGCGCAGATTACCGCCGAATTGAGCGAACTCTACATGCGGCTGGAGGCCGGCCAGATTTCCGAGGGGGAGTTTGCCGCCAACGAAACAGAACTCCTGGACCGGCTTGATCAACTCCAAGCCCAGGAAGCCGGCCCTGCCAAAGCGCGAAAGACAAGGCCCGTCGAATCGAACCGGCGAAAGCGCATACCAAACCCCCGAAATACATCCGAAAATGAGTCCACCCCAATCGCTCTTCCTAGATGAATCCGGCCTTCAGCGCCTTCTCTACGGTGGCCAGGACGGCGTAGGCAAAACCCTCCGCGCTGCAGCCACTGCGCTTCGCTTGGTCAATGGTAAACCCCAATCGGCGCTTTTCTTGGCTGAATTGAGCGTACTCTATATGCGTCTGGAGGCCGGCCAGATTTCCGAGTCGGAGTTCGCCGAGCGCGAAATAGAACTCCGCGACCAGCTCGATCAACTCCAAGCCCAAGAGACCGGTCCCAGCCAAAGCGCGGAAGAGAAGGCCCGGCGGGTCGAACCGGCAAACGCGTATTGAAAAACCCGGAAATACGCCTGAACATGATCCCGCCCAAGCCAGTATTCCTGGCGGAATCCGGCCTCCAACTCATCCTGTTCGGCGGCAAAGGAGGGGTGGGCAAAACCTCCTGCGCGACCGCCACTGCGCTCCAATTGGCCAAGGCTGCGCCCCAATCCAAGTTTCTTTTGGTCTCCACTGATCCGGCCCATTCCCTGGCGGACAGCCTGGCCGGGTTTGCTCCGCCGCCCAATTTGCAGGTCACCGAATTGGACGCTCGGGAGTGTCTCGCCTCATTCAAACGCCAGCATCGCGCCAAGTTCTATGAGATCGCCTCGCGGGGCACTTTTCTGAACCACTATGACATCAGCAGTTTTTTGGATCTTTCCCTGCCGGGACTGGATGAACTGATGGCTTCACTGGAGATTTCCAACTGGGTCCAGGCGCATCGCTTCCAGAGCATCTTGGTGGATACTGCCCCCACCGGCCATACGCTCCGACTGTTGGCGATGCCCGCGTTGCTTCAAAAGTGGCTGGAGGCCCTGGACGCCTTGCTGGCCAAGCACCGCTACATGAAAAGTCTGTATCGGGGAGCCGCCCATCGCGATGAGATCGATTCTTTCCTGGAGGGACTGGCCGATTCGATTAAGCAAATGGAAGCGTTGCTGCGGGACTCCGAGCGGAGCCGGTTTGTGCCGGTGATGCTGGCCGAGGAGATGAGCTACAGTGAAACCCGCTCTCTGCTGAACGAACTGAAACGCGCCCAGGTGCCGGTGACCGACATCGTGGTCAACCGGCTCTATCCCAACAATGAATGCCCCGTGTGTGCCAGCGGGCGTGTTGAACAGACCCGGGTTTTGAGGAAGATTCTGAGCAGCCGGAGTTTTTCCCGCCATGCTCTGTGGGGAGTGCCCTTGTATCCACAAGAAGTCCGTGGAGCAGAAGGCCTCCAGGCGTTCTGGGCGGGACTGGTCCGCCTGAAGAAAACGCCGGTCGTTCCGGAAACGACGACGCCCCTGGCCCGCCCATGGGTGCAAGCTGTGACGCTCCCCGTCGCCAGGGAGAAAGCGCTGCTGCTCTTCGCGGGAAAAGGCGGTGTGGGCAAGACCACGCTGGCTTGCGCCACCAGTCTGCGCTTGGCCCAAGAATCGCCCGCCCGCGAGGTCCTGCTCTTTTCCACCGACCCCGCCCATTCTCTCTCTGCCTGCTTGGGAATGCCAGTGGGGCCAAGCCCGACGCGGCTATGCCCTGGATTGACGGCGCTTGAGATGGACGCGGAAGTGGAATTTCGCTCTCTAAAGCAGCTTTATCAGAATGAGTTGCAGTCGTTTCTTCACGCCCTTCTGCCCGGCATGGACTTGACCTTCGACCGGGAAGCCATGGAGCGAATCTTGGATCTCTCTCCTCCCGGTCTGGACGAAGTCATGGCGCTTACTCAGGTGATGGACCTGCGCGAACAAGGCTGTTACCGCACCCTGGTGCTCGATTCAGCGCCGACCGGGCATCTGATCCGCCTCTTGGAAATGCCGGAGCTGATCGATCAGTGGTTGAGGGCTTTTTTCGGCCTGTTGCTCAAATATAAAGAGATCTTTCGCCTGCCGAAAGTCTCCCAACAACTGGTGAAAATGTCGAAGGCCCTCAAACGCCTGCAAGCGCTCCTCGCTGATCCGGCCCAGTGCGCCCTCTACGGCGTGACTATCCTGACCGATATGGCCTTTGAAGAAACGAAAGACTTGGTGGCATCCTGTGCCCGGATGCAGGTTCCGGTGCCGTTGCTCTTCCTCAATCTTGCCACGCCGCCTGGCGATTGTCCGTTGTGTTCCGCACTGCGCCAGAGAGAGGCTGAGATCGCGGGGAAATTTCGGCGGACGTTCCCCGCCATGGACCAAGTGCTGGTTTACCGGCAGGGGGAACCTCGTGGCATGGCGCGCCTGGCCGAGCTCGGCCAAGCCTTGTGTGCAACACCGCCCAAAATTCGTGCAGCATGAATGAATTTCGCCCTCAGCATCATCAGTCCGTTTCCTTGTGCGATGCGCTGGATCGCGTGCTCGACACCGGCGTGGTGGCCCTCGGCGAACTGAAGCTCTCAGTAGCCGACGTGGATCTGCTTTACATTGGCCTGCAACTGGTGGTCACCTCGATCGAAACCGGCCGCGCGCTGGATCCCACGATCGACGATTGGCCGCAGCCCCGCGGCGGGGCGCGCCACAGGTTGTCGGCGGAAGCCGCAGCCGCAACGGGAGCTGGCCATCCGAAAACTGAACCGTACGACTCGTCCCTGTTGTCGTCGACCCTCGGCGGCGAAGCTGCCACCGCCGTGAAACACTCCACCCGCCGGCACGAGTCGCCGGCCGCCGGGCCCTCGGGCCATGCTCCAGACAAGAACGCCGGCGGACTCGGGAAGCTTGTCCTGACCCTGGTCAAGGTGCTGCACAAGCTCTTGAAGCTTCAGGCACTCCGCCGCATGGAGGCCGGTTCACTTAGTGTCGCCGAAATGGAAGGGCTGGGTGTCACCTTGATGCGTCAGGCTCAGGAGATTGAGCGGATGGCCAGGGAACTGGGTTTGCAGCCGGAAGACTTGAACCTCGATCTCGGTCCGCTGGGAAAACTCCTCTAAAAATTATGACGACTCAACGACACATCGAACACTCCACCAGCGGCGCCACGCTGGCCGATCTCTTGGAACGGATCTTGGACAAAGGCATTGTCATCGCTGGCGACATCAAGGTGAAGATCGCGGACATTGAGCTGCTCACCATTCAGATTCGTCTGGTCGTCTGCTCGGTGGACAAGGCCAAAGAGATCGGCATCGATTGGTGGGAAAATAATCCCGCCTTCAGCAGTCGACACCAGCAGGCATTGCTCCCGGAAGCGGATTCCATGGCGAAGTTCGCGGAAAGGCTGACGCGACTGGAGGCTTCGGTCGCGGTCCCTGCGGGCGGAGCCAAGGCATCGTGAAACTGCCACCCGGTCCCCACCTAACTATTCCGAACATGGATTTCCAGCCGACATCAAGCATCCGGGAGCAAGCCGCCTTGCTCGACACCGCGAACGGAGCGATCCTGAACCAAGCGAAGGAGTTTGGCCGCGTGGCAGAACCCGTCTGCTCGCGGATCCCGTGTGGCGGGAAGGGGTGCGTACAACCCGAGGCCGGAGGCGCGTGAAAAATGAACGGGAAATCATCCAGCGCCGGTCGCAGGGTTTCAAGCAGGCCGGAATGGCTGCTGGGCTCGATCTTTGTCTGCCTGGCCGCGGGCATTATGGCGGCCGGCTACTTCTATTGCCGGAATTTCGAGAGGAATTACCGCGCCGCAGTCGAGCGCCAGCTCTCAACCATCGCGGATCTGAAGGTGGGCGAGTTGATGCAGTGGCGCAAAGAGCGGCTGGGCGATGGCGACACCCTGTTCAAGAACGCCGCCTTTTCCTCCCTAGTGCGCCGCGTCGTTGAGAAACCGGCGGACGCGGAAGCTCAACGACAGCTTCAAGCATGGATCGAAAGACTCCAGACGGCAGATCAGTATGACAATGTACGCCTGCTTGATGCTCAAGGCGTGATTCGCATATCAGTCCCAACCGACCGGGCCCCGATGTCGTCCACGGTCTCGCGACGCATTCCGGAAGTCCTGCGGGCGGGCCAGACGACGCTTCAGGATTTCTACCGGGACGAACACGACCAGCGGGTCTATTTGGCGGTTTTGGTCCCCATTCTTGACGAGTCAGAGGCCAACCCTTCGCTGGGCATGCTTGTTTTGCGCATTGATCCTGCAACCTATCTCTATCCCTTCATCCAGCGCTGGCCCACGCCCAGCCTGACCGCCGAGACCCTGCTCGTCCGCCGGGAGGGCAACGAGGTCGTCTTTCTGAATGAACTCCGGTTTCAAAAAAACACCGCCCTGACCCTGCGCAGCTCCCTGGACCAAACGGCACTGCCGGCGGCTCGGGCCGCCTCAGGGCGGGAAGGCATCATGGAGGGCATCGACTACCAGGGCAGGCCGGTGGTGGCGGCCCTGCGCGCCATTCCCGATTCGCCGTGGTCTCTGGTCGCCCGCATGGACGCCGCGGAAGTATATGCGCCGCTGCGCGCGCAGCTGAAATTGGTGATTGGGCTCATCAGCGCTCTGCTATTCGGCGCGGGGACCGGCGTAGGCCTGCTCTGGAGGGAACAGCGGGCGCGTTTTTTCCGGACCAAGCATGAGGCCGCAGAAAGCCGGGCCAAACTCGCCGCCATCGTCGAATCCTCCGAAGATGCCATCATCGGCAAAAGCCTCGACGGCACGATCACGAGCTGGAACGCAAGCGCAGAACGCCTTTTCGGCTACCACGCTGCGGAAATGATTGGCCAGAATATTACCCGCATCATTCCGCCCAACGAACAGGCGCAGGAGGCTGAAATTCTACAGCGTTTGCGCCACGGCGAGCGCGTCGTGCATTTCGAAGCCGTGCGCCTCGCCAAAGACGGCCAGCCCGTCGCCGTGTCCTTGACCATCTCACCAGTCCTCGATGAAGGTGGCGCGATTATCGGAGCTGCCAAGATTGTCCGCGACATCACTGAGCGCAAGCTGGCCGAGGATTCGCTACGGGTATCGGAGGTCCGCTATCGCCGGCTCTTTGAAGCGGCGCGAGACGGCATTTTGATACTCGATGCCGAAACCGGGATGGTGCTCGATGTGAACCCGTTCCTGGTCGAGACGCTGGGCTTCACGTACGAGCAATTCCTGGGAAAGAGGATCTGGGAACTGGGGCTCTTCAAGGACATCATTGCCAATCAGGACAATTTCGCGGAGCTGCAGCGGAAGAAATACATTCGCTACGAAGACAAGCCACTGGGAACCGCCGATGGGCAGCACGTCGATGTGGAGTTCGTCAGCAACGCCTATCAGATGGACCACCAGAAGGTGATCCAATGCAATATCCGCGTCATCACCGAGCGCAAGCAGGCGGAGGCGAAAATCCACCTACTCAACTCCGAACTCGAGCAGCGGGTGCGCGAACGCACCGCCGAACTGGAGGCCGCCAACCAGGAGCTGGATGCGTTCAGTTACTCGGTCTCGCATGATCTGCGCGCGCCGCTGCGGGCCATGGACGGCTTCAGCATGGCGCTGTTGGAAGACTGCGCCGGCCAGCTGGACGAGACGGCCCAGGACCACCTGCGGCGCATCCGGACCGGCAGCCAGCAGATGGCGGATTTGATCGACGATCTGCAAAAGCTGTCGCGTGCGACGCGGACAGCGTTGCAGCGCGAGCGGGTCGACCTGACGGTGATGGCGGAGGAGATTGGCGCGGAACTTCAGCGGATACAGCCGGGTCGCCAAGTAGGATTGGTGGTGGCCTCGGACCTGGTGGTCAACGGAGATGCGGGCATGTTGCGGCTGGCGCTTAACAACCTGCTCGACAATGCTTGGAAATTCACGGCCCAGCGTACGCCGGCCTGCATCGAGGTCGGCGCACGGGAGGAGGACGGCCAGCGTGTCTTTTTTGTGCGCGACAACGGAGCGGGATTCGACATGGCGTATGCCGACAAGCTCTTTGGCGCGTTCCAACGCTTGCACAGCATCCAGGAGTTCGAGGGCACCGGCATCGGGCTGGCGATCGTGCAGCGGATCATCCACCGGCACGGGGGCCGCGTATGGGCCGAGGGCGCCATCGGACAAGGTGCCACCGTCTATTTCACCTTGGGAAAAAGAAAGGGACTGACTCATGAACAATCCCAAAACCATCCTGCTGGTTGAAGACAACCCGGACGACGCGGCGCTGACGCTGCGGGCGCTGAAAAAACACAACGTCGCCAACGAGGTCGTGGAGGCCCATGACGGTGTCGAGGCGCTCGATTACCTGTTTGGCACCGGCGCGCACGCCGGCCGCAACATCCGCCAACAACCCCAGGTGATCCTCCTGGATTTGAAGCTGCCGAAGGTGGACGGCCTGGAGGTGCTGCGCCGCGTGCGCAACGACCCGCGGACCAGACTCCTGCCGGTGGTGATCCTCACATCGTCGAATGAGGAGAAAGACCGCGTGAATGGTTACGCCCTTGGCGCCAACAGTTACATCCGCAAGCCCGTGGACTTCACGCAATTTGCCGAGTCCGTCCGCCAGCTGGGCCTGTACTGGCTGTTGCTCAACGAACCACCGCCCCCGATCACCGGGATGCCATGAACAAACCGTTGCATTGCCTGATCGTCGAGGATTCAGAAAACGACACGCTGCTGGTGGTGCGCCAGCTGCGCAGCGGCGGCTACGACGTGACGTGGGAGCGCGTCGAGACCGCCGAGGCCATGCGCGCCGCGCTGGGCCGCCAGCCGTGGGACGTGGTCATCGCCGACTACAGCATGCCGCGTTTCAGCGGGCTGGCCGCGCTGGAGCTGCTCAAGGCGAGCGGCAAGGGCGTGCCTTTCATCATCGTGTCCGGCACGATTGGCGAAGAGGAGGCCGTGGCGGCCATGAAGGCGGGCGCCCACGATTACATCATGAAAGGCAATCTGGCGCGCCTGGTTCCCGCCATGGAACGCGAGTTGCGCGAGGCGGTGGAGTGGCGCGCGCGCCGGCGGGCCGAAGTGGCGCTGCAGGAGAGCGAACAGAAGTATCGGGAACTGGTTGAACACGCCAACAGCATCATCATGCGCTGGACTCGCGACGGGAGGATCACGTTCCTGAACGAGTTTGGCCAGAAGTTCTTTGGCTACCCGGAAGCAGAAATCCTCGGCGGCCACGTCGTCGGCACCATCGTTCCGGCGAGCGCAAGTGACAGCGCGGATCTGCGCCTGCTGATGGACCAGATCGGTGCGCACCCGGAAGCGTTCGCGCAGAGCATCAATGAGAACATGCGACGCAACGGCGAGAGGGTCTGGGTGGCCTGGACCAACAAGCCGGTGCGGGATGAGCAGGGCGCGGTGAAGGAGATCCTGAGCATCGGCTCCGACATCACGGAGCGCAAGCAGGCCGAAGAGGCGCTGCGGGAATCGCAGGCGTTTTATCATTCGCTCGTGGAGCAACTGCCCGCCGGAGTTTTTCGCAAAGACCGTGAAGGCCGCTATGTTTTTGTCAGCCCCTGGTTCTGCCGGCTCAAAGGCATGAAGAAGGAGGAGTTTCTGGGCAAAACGCCTCAGGAAGTTGCCGCAAGCGAAGCGGCGAAACCGGACGCAACGGAGCAGGCAATCAAGTATGCCGCCGGAGGCGTGGAGCATCATGTCCAGCTCATGCAAACCGGAAACCCCATTGAGTTGGTTGAAGAGTATACGGATGCCGCTGGCAGGAAGCAGTTCGTGCACGCCATTAAAATCCCCGTCTTCAGCTCTGAAGGGAAGATCATCGGCACCCAGGGCGTCCTGTTCGACATCACGGCGCTCAAGCAGGCTGAGGCGCACATCCGCGAGCAGGCGGCCTTGCTCGACAATGCGAATGACGCCATTTACGTGACGGCCCTCGACGGCACGATACTCTATTGGAACCGGGGCGCCGAGCGGACTTATGGCTGGACCAGCGCCGAGGTGTTGAATCGAAAAACCACGGAATTGTTCTCCCCTGATCTCGCCGCCGCGGAGGCGCATACCGCGGTCCTGCTCGAGCAGGGAAGCTGGTCCGGAGAGCGGCGGCAAATTGCGAAGAGCGGAGGGATACTGGAGGTGTTCAGCCGGCTGACGCTCGTGCGCAACGAGCAGGGCCAGCCGCAGTCGGTCTTTGCGATCGACACCGACATCACGGGAAAAAAGCAGCTCGAAGCCCAGTTTCTCCGCGCCCAGAGGCTGGAGAGCATCGGGGCGCTCGCCAGCGGCATTGCCCACGATCTGAACAACGTCCTGGCCCCGATTATCGTCGGCGCGCCGTTGCTGCGCGAAATGATAAAGGACCAGACGGCGAGCCACCTGCTCAAAACGATAGAATCAAGCGCCCAGCGCGGGGCCGCCATTGTCAGACAGGTGTTGACGTTCGCCCGCGGTGTTGAAGGCGAGCGCGTGCCCCTGCAGCCGCGACATCTGCTCTCGGAGATGGAAAAACTCGTCGCCGAGACCTTTCCCAAAGCCATACGAGTTGACACCGACGTTGGGGCCGACCTTTGGCTGGTTCTGGGCGACGCAACGCAACTGCAGCAGGCCTTGATGAACCTGTGCATCAACGCACGCGATGCCATGCCGGAAGGCGGCGTCCTCACCCTGGAAGCCGCCAATATCTTACTCTCCAAGGAGCAGGCGGAAAAAATACCAGGCGCCCAGCCGGGTTCCTTTGTCTGCGTTCGCGTCACCGACACCGGTACGGGCATTCCGCCGGAAATCGAGGCGAAGATCTTCGAGCCGTTTTTCACGACCAAAGGCGTGGGTAAAGGCACCGGCTTGGGGCTGTCCACCGTGCTGGGCATCGTGCACAGCCATGGCGGTTTCGTCCGGGTCGCCAGCAAAGTCGGGCAGGGGACCACCTTTGAACTGTACCTCCCCGCCACGAAGGCCGAGCCGGTGGCGGTTAAAAGTGAGGCATCCACGCCGTGGCCTCGCGCACACGGCGAAGGCATCCTCGTGGTGGACGACGAAGCCGCCGTGCGCGAGGTCGCGCGCCTGGCACTGATGGAATTCGGGTACCGGGTGATCACAACCGGAAGCGGAACCGAGGCTCTCAGGATCTTCCAGGAACGCCGGCGGGAAATTCAATTGGTGCTGACCGACATGATGATGCCGGAGATGGACGGACCGACCCTGGTCGCAGCTCTGCGGGTGCTCGATCCGGCGGTCAGGATTGTCGGTATCACCGGCATGAGCGACACGGCGGGTATGGGCGACCTGAAGACGCTGGCGCTGTCGGCCATGCTGGCGAAACCGTTCACGATCGAAAAGCTCCTCACGGCCATCCAGGAAGCGCTGCCAGTGACTGCTGGCCATGAACAGCGCCGTCCCGGCCGGCGGAGAACCCCAGCCGGCCCCTCCGGGTTGGAGTCCGATCCGGTGCGCGGTCAGCGGGCCCGCAGTGCCGCGTGATCGAGAAGTGATTGATGCAAACGTCATCGAACGAAATGGACGCATACAGGGGCCTATTCTCGTGAGTCTGGAGCCACGGTTGCTTGCGGTTTTCGCCGCACTTTCTTTCTCCCCCTTCGCCACGGTCGCTGGCCAGGCGGCCACACCGGCAAATTCCAGCCCGGAGGATGCTTCTCCCCGAGTTGTCTTCTCAATTCCGAGATACACGCCGACGGCGCTTGAACGGGAAACGGTCGCGGCCTGCTTGGTCCTCGAGGCCGCCTCGCAGGGTGGGGAAGGCATGCGTGGCGTCATGGCGGTGATCCGCAACCGGGCCCGCGGCCTGCCCGAACTGTTTGCCTTTGTGGTGCTGCAGCGCAGGCAGTTCAGCGCCTTTAATCGGCTGACGGCCGGACACGAGCCGCTGGCGCAGGCGATCCAGCGGGCGCGCCGCGATCGGATGTGGGAGTGCGCCCTCGCCCTGGTGGAGGAGGCGCGGAGCGAGGCGTGGCACGATTCGACCGCCGGTGCCACCCATTACACCCGGTCGAACGAACGCACCCATTGGACGCGGAGTCTCGTGAAAACCGTGACGATTGGCGCACACTCATTCTACAAATAACCAAGGGGAATCAAGTGTGGGGTCCCACAAGTAAACTTCCTAAATATTGGGCGCCATGCACCGTATGGCAAACGGACGTCCTAAAAAATTTGAGATTCAACTGACCGCGAACGAACGTGAGACGCTGGCGCTGTCGGCCATGCTGCCGAAACCGTTCACGATCGAAAAGCTCCTTGCGGTCATCCGGGACGCGCTGCCGGTGGCTGCCGGTCATGAAAGGGCCGCCCCGGCCGGCGGAGAATCACGGCCGGCGGCGCCGGGCTGAAGTCTGTCATGCGGGGTCGGCGATCCCGGCTATCTTGCCGCGCAGGCTGAAGCACGGCTGGGCGGCGCGCGCGGATCTGGTGCTCGTGCCGAGGACTGGCGCCAATATCGTAGCGCGGTCCTTTAGACCGCGCTCACCACAAGCCCAAACCATCGCAACGATTCAGGTCGGGCCGCGGCGCCGGGACTTTTTCATGGAAAAACCGGCGGACGCTCCCCATGGTATGCCTCCGCAAGTTTCCCGCACCCCGCCATGAGAGGCATCAATTTCCCCCGTTGGTCGCGCGTGTTGATCTGGACGCTGGTCGTGGTGCTTGGCACCGGTTCCCTGGCCGTGCTGGCCTTTACGCGGAATGAGCCGGTCAGCGCGCTCTGGCTCGTCATCGCGGCGGGGTGCGTCTTCGCCGTCGCCTGGCGCTTTCACAGCGCCTGGCTGGTCGCCCGGGTGCTGACGGTCGATGAGCTGCGCGCCACGCCGGCCGTCGTGCATGAGGACGGCCGGGACTACGTGCAGACCAACCGCTGGATTGTGTTTGGCCATCACTTCGCCGCCATCGCCGGGCCGGGTCCGCTCGTGGGGCCGGTGCTCGCCGCGCAGTTCGGCTACCTGCCGGGCATGCTGTGGATTCTCATTGGCGCGACGCTCGGTGGCGCCGTGCACGACTCGATCATCCTGTTCTGCTCCATCCGCCGGCGCGGCAAATCACTCGGTCAGATGGTGCGCGAGGAAGTGGGGCCGTTCGCCGGTTTGCTTTCCCTCATCAGCATCATCGCGATCATGATCATCCTGCTGGCGGTGCTGGCACTCGTCGTGGTCAAGGCGCTGGCGGAGAGCCCGTGGGGACTGTTCACGATCACGGCGACGATGCCCATCGCGGTGCTCATGGGCCTGGGTTTGCGTTATTGGACGCCCGGGCGGGTCGCCCGGGTGAGCGTGTTCGGCTTCGTCGGACTGCTGCTGGCGGTTGCCGGCGGACAGTGGCTGCACGGCACACCGCTGGCCGGCTGGCTCACGCTCAAGGGCACCACGCTCGCCTGGTGGATCATGGGCTACGGTTTTGTGGCCTCGGTGCTTCCGGTATGGCTGCTGCTCGCGCCGCGCGACTACCTGAGCACCTTCATGAAGCTGGGCACGGTCGCGCTGCTCGGGGTGGCCATCGTGCTGCTCGGCCCGGCGCTGAAGATGCCCGCGCTCACCCGGTTCATCGACGGCAGCGGTCCGGTTTTCGCCGGCCCGGTCTTTCCGTTCTGCTTTATCACGATCGCCTGTGCCGCGGTGTCGGGCTTTCATTCGATCGTGGCCTCGGGCACCACCCCGAAGATGCTCGCCCGCGAAAGCGACATTCGTCTCGTCGGCTACGGAGGCATGATCACCGAGATGGTGGTGGGTATCATGGCGCTCATCGCCGCGTCCGCGCTGGAGCCGGGCCAGTATTTCGCCATCAACATGAAAGGTGACATCGCCGCCGTGACTCAGCAGATCACGGCACTGGGCTTCCCGGTCACCGTCGGGCAGATGCAGGATCTCGCCGCGTCGGTGGGCGAGATCACGATGGTCGGCCGGGCGGGCGGGGCCCCGACGTTTGCCGTCGGCATGGCGCATATGTTTGCCGGTGTGCTCGGCGGCAAAACCACTCTCGCACTCTGGTATCACTTCGCGATCATGTTCGAGGCGTTGTTCATCCTCACGACCATCGACGCCGGGACGCGCGTGGGCCGATTCCTTGTCCAGGATTTGCTCGGCTACGTGTGGCGGCCGCTGGGGGAGACGCGCTCGACCGCCGGCAACTGGATCGCCAGCGCCGCATTTGTAGCCGCTTGGGGATGGTTTCTCTACCAGGGTGTCGTCGATCCGCTGGGCGGCATCAATTCGCTCTGGCCCATCTTCGGCGTGGCCAACCAGCTTTTGGCGGTCATTGCGCTCGCCCTGGGCACCACCGTGCTGATCAAGATGGGCCGCACGCGTTATCTCTGGGTGCCGCTGCTTCCGCTCGTGTGGCTGCTCACGGTCACCATGACCGCGGGATGGATGAAAATCTTCTCGCCCGATCCACGCCTCGGCTTCCTCAGCGCCGCCGCCGACCTCCACCGGCGAATCGCCGGCGGCGGAGCCGCCGCGCAGCTCGCGGAGTGGCACCGGCTGGCGTTCAGCAATCAGGTGGACGCGGTCGTGACCGGCGTGTTCCTGGTCCTGGTGGCGCTGGTCGTGCTGGCTTCGGCCCGGGTGTGGGTGCAGCTGCTCGCCGGTCGGCGTGCGTCCGATCTCCGCGAGGAGCCGTACGTTCCCCTGAAGGCAGCCCCCGCCATCGGGCGTTGATCACCGACGGCTAGAGCGCGGCGATCGCCTCGGCCATGATTTCACAGGCGCGGACCACGGCCGCGCCCTCGTGCGCCGTGCTGAGGAACGCCGTCTCGTAGGCGCTGGGCGGCAGGTAGACGCCGCGGTCGAGGCAGGCGTGGAAGAATCTCGCAAAGAGCTTCGCGTCGCTTTTCAGGGCGGTGGTGTAGTCGCGCACGCGGGTGGTGGTGAAAAACACGGCAAACATGGAGCCGGCCTGCGGCACTTGCAGGGGCAGGCCCTGCTTGCGGGCGGCAGCGAGCAGCGCGTTCCGCACCTGCCGGCCAAGTGCTTCGAGGCGCGGGTAAGGATTGAGTTCCTCGAGCAGTTGAAGCGCGGCGATGCCGGCGGCCATGGCGAGCGGGTTGCCGCTGAGGGTGCCGGCCTGGTACACCGGACCGAGCGGCGCAAGGCAGTCCATGATCTCGGCCCGGCCGCCGAACGCGCCCACTGGTAGGCCGCCGCCGATGATTTTGCCCAGACAGGTCAGGTCGGGCGTGATTTTCTCCAGCTCCTGCACGCCGCCTTTGGCGAGCCGGAAACCGGTCATGACCTCGTCGAAGATGAGCACGGTGCCGTGCGCCGTGCAAAGCGTCCGAAGGTACGGCAGGTAGCCGGGCTCGGGCAGGATGAGTCCGATGTTGGCGGGGTAGGGCTCGATGATGATGCCGGCGATTTTTCCGGGATGGGCGATGAAGGCGGCCTCGAGCGCCGCAGCGTCGTTGAACGGCAGCACGATGGTCTCCTGCGCGAAGGCGGCGGGGATGCCGGCGCTGTCGGGGTGGCCGTGCGTGAGCGCACCGGAGCCGGCCTTGATCAGCAGCGAGTCGGAGTGACCGTGGTAGCAGCCGGAGAACTTGATGATCTTGTCCCGCCTGGTGAAGCCGCGCGCGAGGCGGATGGCCGACATGGTGGCCTCGGTGCCGCTGTTGCACATGCGCACCTTCTGGATCGACGGCACGAAACGGGTGATGAGTTCGGCCAGCTCGACCTCGTAGGGATTCGGCGCGCCGAAGCTGGTTCCATTCTCGAGCGCGGCGGCGATGGCGGCCTTGATGCGCGGATGGTTGTGGCCGTGAATGGCCGGTCCCCAGGTGCAGACGAAGTCGATCAGCTCGCGGTCGTCGACGGTGACCAGCGTGGCGCCGTGCGCGGCCTTCACGAAGAACGGAGTCCCGCCGACCGAGCGGAAGGCGCGGACCGGCGAGTTGACCCCGCCGGGGATCACTTGCAGCGCCCGGGCAAAGAGAGATTCGGATAAAGACATTTTAAACCGCTAATCTTCGCTAATGGACGCTGATGGGTTTGGATACCGTCCTCGTCCGCGCAAATCGTTTCCATTCGAGTTCATCAGGACAGCCAAAGTTGACGAGATAACCGACAGGCTTGCCGGAGGCTTTGAGGTAGTTGAGAAGTTGGGCCACGTGCTCAGGTGCCAGCGCGGTCACTGCCTTTAGTTCGACGATAATATCATCGAAAACAATCAGATCGGGCCGGAGTTTCTTACGTAGCGGCTGTCCCTTGTATAGAACAGCGATCTCGGATTGCGCGGCGAAGGGAATATCCCGGGAACGGAGTTCGGTTTCGAGGCTTTCTTGGTAAATCTCTTCCGTGAACCCGTGCCCCATCGCGTTATACACCTCAAAGGCGGCGGCCATGAAATCATAGCCCTGTTGCTGGAGCGGCTCATCACTCATGAGATTAGCGTCAATCAGCGAAGATTAGCGGTTCATGATCAGCTCACATATTTCTGCACGATGGGGAAGCGGCGGCCGACGCCGAAGGCGAGGGGGGTGATCTTCAGTCCGGGGGCGGCCTGCTTGCGCTTGTATTCGTTGAGGTCGACCTTGCGGGCAACATCGTTGACCACGGCCTCGGGATATCCCTGGGCCACGAGGTCGCGGCGCGACAAGCCCTCCTCGACGTAGCCACGCAGGATGGTGTCGAGCAGGTCATACGGCGGCAGACTGTCCTGATCGGTCTGGCCGGGGCGCAGCTCGGCGGAAGGCGCCTTGTCGATGGTGCTTTGCGGGATGGGCGGCGAGCGGCCGGCGCGGCGCGCGTCGTCGTTGATCCAGCGGGCGAGGGCGTAGATCTGCGTCTTGAAGACGTCGGAGATGACCGCGAGGCCGCCGGCCATGTCGCCGTAGAGCGTGCAATAGCCCACGGCCATCTCGCTTTTGTTGCCGGTGGTGAGCAGCAGCGACCCGAATTTGTTGGAGAGCGCCATCATGACCACGCCCCGCACGCGGGCCTGGATGTTCTCCTCGGTGACATCGTGTTCACGGCCGGCAAACATCGGGCCCAGCACCGTCTCGGTGGCGGCGACCACGTCGGCGATGGGAATCGTGTGGAAGGCGAGGCCGAGATTGGCGGCGAGGGCGCGCGCGTCGTCCCGGCTGTGCTGACTCGAGATGGTCGACGGCAGACTGACGCCGGTGACATTTTCCGGACCGAAGGCCGCGGCGGCGATGACCCCCACGACCGCGGAATCGATGCCGCCGCTGAGCGCGACCAGCCCCTGCTTGAAGCCGCTCTTGTGCGCGTAATCCCGCGTGCCGAGCACCAGGGCCTCGAAAATATCCTTCATCTCGGGTTGGGCGTAGGACTCGGCGATCATGGGTTCCATGCTCCGGCCCGTGAACTGCGCGGTGAGATCGATGACCCGCAGCTCCTCCCGGAAGGCCGGCAGGCCCGCGACCACCTGGCCCTTGGCTGATGCCACGACCGAACAGCCGTCAAAAATCAATTCATCGTTGCCGCCGATCACGTTGCAGTAGACCACCGGGCAGCCCATTTTTTTCGCGGCCCCGGTCACCAACATTTCGCGCACGTTGCCTTTGCCATGATGCCAGGGACTGGCCGAAAGGTTGAGCACGACGTCGCACTTTAGAGCGGCAAGTTGCCGGATCGGATCAAGCCCGTGGTAGAGACGCCGCGTCGAGATCATCGGATGGATCCAGATGTCCTCGCAGATCGTCACGCCGATGCGTCGGCCGGCAAATTCAATGACGCGCGGCGAAGGCGCCGGCTCAAAGTAACGGTCCTCATCGAACACGTCATAGGTGGGCAGCAGGCACTTGCGGGCGACGGCGGCGACCTCGCCCCGGTGGCACCAGGCGGCGGCGTTGAAATACGGCCGGCCATCGCCGGAGGTATTGGTTTCGACAAATCCAACCAACGCCGGCACCTCGCCAACGGCCGACGCGATCTCGGCCAGCGAAGATTCGACATCAGAGACAAAGCGGCGCTTGAAGAGCAGATCGCGCGGCGGGTAGCCGCAGACCACCAGCTCGGGGAAAACCACCAGTTCCGCGCCTTGGGCAACCAGGGCGTGATAGGCCTCAACAATCCGGCGGCGGTTGCCGGAAAGGTCGCCGACGGTCGGGTTGATCTGGGCGAGGCCGATGCGCATGGGAGGCGAAAAGGAGGGTACTGTGGGGATGATTATCCCGTCTGACAATCCGCAAGGGTGAGATGGTGGTGGGTCAGTTTGCGTAGGTTGGGCTTTATGCCCAACACCGAAAACCCCGACATCCCTCGGTCGGGGATACGACCTACCGTTACCGCGCGATTCAGGCAAACTGACCCACCACCGGTGAGATCGCCGCGCGCCGGTAAAAAATCAGGCTAGCCCGGCGCCTAAATGTCGCTAGCGTGCCCGGCTTCTTCCCATGACGAACCCGCCCCCGGTGTTGATACTCGCCTCCGCCTCTCCCCGGCGAAGGGAACTGCTGGCTGGCTTGGGACTGAAATTTGAAGTGATGGCCGCCGAGGTCGCCGAGTACGAAGCGCCTGATTCCGATCCACGCGAAATGGTGCGGCATAATGCCGCGCTCAAGGCTGAATGGGTGGCCGCGCGCCGCCCCGAGGCGTTGGTTCTCGGCGCCGACACCACTGTTTTCATCGACCGCACCGTGCTCAACAAGCCGCGGGACCTTGCTGAGGCGAAGACGATGCTCCGGCGCTTGTCCGGCCGGACGCACACCGTCTGCACCGGCCTCGCCGTCCGCCGGCGCCGCGATCGGCTGGCTCTCGAGGCCGGCGTGACCAGCGAGGTGATCTTTAAGCCGCTCGACGACACCACCATCGACCGTTATTTTTCCCTGGTGAATCCACTCGACAAGGCCGGCGCCTATGCAATCCAGGAAGGCACCGATCTCATTATTGCCGGCTGGCGAGGTTCCTATACCAACATTGTGGGCCTGCCGATCGAAGAAACGAAACAAATTTTGACTCGTTGCGGTCTTTGCAGAGACTTCCCCAACCCAGACTGACATGCCCACCTTGCAGGAAGACCAACCCACCACCATGGCGCGGCGCTATTGGGTGCCCGGGCTTTCCCGGGATCCGGACACGCGCTCCGTGCAGATAGGCCTCATCTGGACCCTACTGGTCCACCTGCTGCTCCTTTTGCTGGCTCCGCAGGTGTTCCGCAGCGAATTTGTTCCCGGACGATTCGTGCAGCCGGGGACCAATGCGCGCAATTTCGACATCGAGATCACCCCCGAGGCGTTCGGCGTCAGGAGACCCCAGACCGCCGCGTCAGCCGGGAGATTCGTCGAGACCAACCCCGACGCCAATAACAACATTCCTGATAACACGACCAATTTTGCCGCGCAGAACCAGCAGGCCGCCCAGCCGGAGCCTGACAAGAACAGCACCCTGCGCATGCCCAAGACCGAAGGGAAGAAAGACTTCGAGAACGACTCGCAAATCGTCACCGGCCAGCTGCAAAAGCCCGACCTTACCCCGCCGGCCCCGCCCACCCAGGAGCAGAAAGCCTCCGAGGCGCAGAAAGAGGGACAGCGGAAACAGGAAGTGCCGCTGTCAGGTTTCGTGAAATCTTCGGGGGACAACCCGGATGCCTTCGGAACGGAAGCCGTGAAGCTTCCCGAATCCTCGACCGGGGCCGATAAATACGCCCAAGGCGACAAGAACACCCAGAATGTCACCGGCAGCGGCGCCAAGGCCACGCAGGAGGTGCGCCGCCAGCCGCTGCCGCGTCCGCACCTCGCCCAAGTCCGGCCCGGCATCCTGCAGGAACGCCCGATCGGAGTGTCCAATGCCGGTCAGGTCGCCGTGGACGCCCACTTCAGCCAGTTTGGCGACTATCTGCAGGAGTTGATCGATATCGTCCAGATCCAGTGGGAACGTATCCTGACCTCCAGCAGCATAGCGCCCAAATCATCCTCGCATGTGACCATCAGCTTCCGGATCAACTCCCGGGGACAGATCGCGGAAATCCTCAAAGTCGATGGCGACGCCGGTGAGTACGGCACGAACGCGGCTTTGAGCGCCATTCGCGAGCCGGCCCCGTACCGGGCATGGACCAAGGAAATGGTCGCGGTGCTCGGGGATGACCAGGTGATCACCTTCGCTTTCTATTACTGGTGAGCTCGCCCTCCGCGGATTATTGGGAGAAACTTCCACTCGGACGCGAGGTGCGCCTGATCGCGCGGGATGAAAATGGGGTCGCGGCGTTCGCGAAACCGGCCGGTGTGCTTTCACATCCCAACGGACCGAGGGACCAACCGCGCTCGCTGCTGACCTGCCCCTACGACCCGGCACGGGAGTGCTTCGTCTGGCGCGGTCCGGCGGGAGGCGAAAACCGGCTCTGGCTGCTCAACCGCCTCGATTCGGCGACTTCCGGCGTGATTCTTGCCGCTTCCCGGGAGTCGGTTGCCCTGACAGTCAAAGCGCAGTTTGCCCGCCGGCAGGTGCACAAGGTGTACCAGGCGCTCGTCTTCGGCATGCCTCCCGTTCTCAGGCAGGTCTGGCGCGATCGGCTGGCCGTCAGGAAAAGTGGCGGCACCATCCGCACAGGTGCAGCCGGGCCGATTACCGCGGAGGCGCACTTCACCGTCCTGCGCCGCGTTCCGGGTCCGCCGCCCCTCGCGCTGGTGCAACTCGACCCGCAAACCGGCCGCAGCCACCAGCTGCGGGTGCAGTGCGCCCGGCGCGGACTGCCCATCGTGGGGGACCAGACCTACGGCGACTTCCGCCGCAACCGGGAATTTGCCAGGGCCTCCGGCTGCAAGCGGCTCTTTTTGCATTCGCTGGAAACGCACTTCAGCTACGAGCTGAACCGACGGACTTTCACGTTTGCCGCCACGGCGCCGCTGCCCCGGGAGTTTGCCGCGGTCCTGGCCTGACGCCCCTCGCGCCTTTCAACCGGCAGCGGGGCGCAGGCCTTTGCGGCTGTAATGATACGTGATTGCCGCCACGCCGACGTAAAAGACCGCGAAGACGATGACAGTAGCGTACCAATACACGCGGGTGGGCGGCTCGCCGCCTACAAAAAGGAGCCTGCTCAGCGGCCGGATCACCAAACCCAGCCATAAGACAGCGGTGATAAGCAGCTCGACCACGGCGTATCCCCGGTGGCCAAGGTACCAGTTGCCGAGGCCGGGGAAAAGAAAGGTTCGAAGCCCGGCGACAAAGGGCCGCGCCAGCACGGCTTTACATTCAGGACAATTGGGCGGGAAGTCCTTCACGATCTTGAAGCACTTGGGACAGAGTTCTTCCTCCGCCGTGGCCGCTTTGTCACCACCCGCACCGGCGCGCTTGACGGCGTCAGTCAGAAAATCGTGCGCGAATTTGTGGTCCGGCCGTGGCATGTGGCTGAAGTTAAGTTTCCTACCGTTGCGCAATACCAGGCGGCAGGAGCCATCCTCGGTGGATTGCACCTCGGCAATGGCGGAGTAGGCGAGTTGGGTGACGAGGTCGAGGGGTTGCTTCCGGGTGTTGATCTGGATGAATAACACACGATCGCTGGTGAAAACCATGGCGCGCAGATCCAGAAAGTACGCCGCCCAGCCGATGAAAATTTTCTCCGCCGTGCTTAGTGCCGATCCATAGGTGAGGAAATGAACCCGCTCGTCCGGCCGCAGTATGCGAATGAGGCGCGGATCAATCGCCTTGAGCAACCGGAACCGCTTCAGCAAACGATGATGGGCTCCCCAGCCCTCGGCCATGAACATGGTCTTGAACTCGTAAGGCGATCCTTTGATCTCCTTTTCGAGGAGATCTTCGATGCGGTGCGTCACCCGCAGTTTTTCGGACGCATATTCGATGTCCGGACGGGATCCTCCTGGCGAGGTGGGCCAGGCTGCGTCTGTTCTGCCCATGGATTGAGTGAGTCTCCAATTGTACTCGCCGGCCCGAAATAGCCAGAAAAAATCCGCTTATCCGAAGGGCTGAAACCCGGATTTTCTCCTGTTGCCCGCCCGCCCGCCCCGGCTAAATTGCCACTTTACCGGTCATGATCCTTCCCCAAGGCCCCTCTCTCAACCCCGAGCAAATCCGCGAGATCACGGAGATCGTGGAATCGTTCGGCTGCCATATCCGGCCCATCGTCGGTGCGGTACGAACCATCTACGCCATCGTGGGGGATGAGCGCGACGAGCTGATGATCAACCGGCTGGAGGGCCTGCCGTACATCGAGCGCATCGACCGCATCCAGTCGCCGTTCAAGCTGATGGACATCCGCTCGGACCTCGCCACGCACAAGATTGCCATCGGCGGCGTGACCTTGGGAAAGAAACTGCTCGTCATCGCCGGCCCGTGCACGATCGATCCGAAAAATCCGAACTATTTCTATGAAACCGCCCAGGCGGTGAAGGAGGCCGGCGCCCACGTTCTGCGGGGCGGAGTCTGGAAGCCGCGCACCAATCCTTATGCGTTCCAGGGCGACGACAAGTCGCTCGACATCCTCATGGAGGCCTCGCGGCGCACCGGCCTGCCGGTTGACACGGAGGTCATGGGCGAGGACCAGCTCAAGCTCGCGCTCGATGCCGGCGTGCCGATGCTCCAGGTCGGCGCGCGCAACGCCCTGAATTACTCGCTGCTCCGCCAGATCGGCAGCGCCGTGGCCGGCCGGAAGACCATCGTGCTGCTCAAGCGCAGCCTGCACATGGGTACCCTCAATGAATTCATCTCGGCCGCCGAATATGTCGCCAATTTCGGAAACCCCAACGTCATCCTTTGCCCGCGCGGAACGGCGCCCGCCCTTGACGGCTACCGCAACCATCCCGACGAGTCCATCGTGCCGTTGCTCAAGGAGCGCACGTGGGCGCCGGTCGTGGTCGACCCGTCGCATTCGGTCGGTCGGGCCTCCTACGTCCCGGCCTGCGCGCTGGCGGCGATCGCCTACGGCGCGGACGGATTGTGCATCGAGGCCCACGTCCAGCCCAGCAAAGGCATCGGCGACGATCCCAAGCAGGCCATCGTGCCGTCGGTGCTGGCCGAGATCATCCGGATTGCGCGGGAGATCTGGACCCTGCGTCGCCAGGCAAAGGCGGTTTAGTGGGCCGGCGCCGATCGCCGGTATTACAGCAGGTCGAGCTGGCCGGCGTCGCCGGGTTTCACGGTCAATTTTTTCTTCACCCGGACCTCGGGTGAGGGCAGTTCCACCTCGGTGTCATCCGACTCGAGTTTGCAGAGGATGAGTTTGGCGCGATCGATGACGCTCAGCGGCAGTCCGGCGAGCCGCGCCACCTGGATGCCGTAGCTGCGGTCGGCGGCGCCCGGCACGACGCGGCGCACGAACACGATGTCGTCGTTCCATTCCTTGACCGCGACGGAGCAGTTGCGCAGGCGCGGCAGGTGTTTTTCGAGTTGCGTGAGTTCCTGGTAATGCGTGGCAAAAAGCGTCCGCGGCCCGCGCTCCGGATGGTGGTGCAAGTGCTCGACGACCGCCCAGGCGATGCTGAGCCCGTCGTAGGTGGACGTGCCGCGGCCGATCTCGTCGAGGATGATCAGGCTGCGCACGGTGTAGTTGTTGAGGATGTTGGCGGTCTCGTTCATTTCTACCATGAACGTCGAGTTGCCGCGGGCGAGATCGTCGCTGGCGCCGACGCGCGAGAAGATGCGGTCGACGAGGCCGATGCGGCAGCGCCTGGCCGGCACCCAGCAGCCGATCTGCGCCAGCAGCGTGATGAGCGCCACCTGCCGGATGTAGGTTGATTTGCCGGCCATGTTGGGGCCGGTCACGACGAGAATCTGGGTCTCGGCGCAGGAAAGCGCGGCGTCGTTGGGCACGAAGGCCTGGCCGCCCATGGCGGGGGAGGCGTCCGGCGACCTGAGCATCTGCTCAACCACGGGATGGCGGCCCTCAATGATTTCAAGCGCCTCGCTCTCATCGAGCTCGGGTCGGCAGTAGTCCCACTCGCGGGCGAGATCCGCCCAGCCGGCCAGCACATCCAGCTCGGCGAGCGCGTCGGCCGTGCGCTGGAGGACCGGCGCCTCGGCGATGACGGCCGCCACGAGTTCGTTGAACAGCTCCTGCTCGCGGGCGACGGCCTTCTCCTCGGCGTGCAGGATTTCCTTTTCCTTCTGCTTCAGTGCCTCGGTGACATAGCGCTCGCCGCCCACCGTCGTCTGCCGGCGGATGTAATCGTCCGGCACGAGGTGCAGGTTGGCCTTGGTGACCACAAGATAGTAGCCGAAGACCGAGTTGAAGCGGACCTTCAGGCTCTTGATGCCCGTGCGCTCCTGCTCGCTGCGCTCGAGGTCGGAAAGCCACGTCTTGCTGTCGCGGGTGAGACCGCGGAGGCGGTCAACCTCGGCGTCGAAGCCGCCGCGGATGTAACCGGCCTCCAGCAGGTCGGCGGGAAGTTCGTCGGCCAGCGCCCGACCGAGCAGGTCGCGCAGCGCCGGCAGGTCGGCGAGCCGGGCTTTCAGATCAAGCATGGCCGCGCGGGGATTGCCGGTGAGTTCAACCGGAGGGACCGGGCCGGCCTCAAAAGACCCGACGCAGTCGATGATCGCCGGCAGCTGGGCCAGCGTGTCTTTAATGCCCCCGAGTTCGCGCGGATTGCGCAGACGATTTTGCAGGCGGCCGAGGATGCGGGGAATGTCGCGGACATGGCGGAGCAGGGCATGCAACTCGGCGAGGCGCGCCGGCTGTGCCAACAGCTCGCCGACCACCGTCTGCCGCCGGCGGATTTCCAAGAGATCGAGCGGCGGCGCGGCAAGCCAGCGCTCCAGCAGGCGGGCGCCCGCGGCCGTGACGGTCCGGCCGATGGCCCCGAGCAGCGAACCGTCGCGCGTGCCGCGGACCGACTGGAAAATCTCGAGATTGCGGAGCGTCGCCGGATCGAGCAGCAGCGTGTGCATGCTGCGGTATTCCTGCAGGGTCCGGAGGTTCTCCGGTCTGGCGCAGAGATTCTCCGTGGCGTAATAGATGAGCGCGCCGGCCGGGCCGAGGCCGTGGTGGGTGTGGGTGAGGCCGAACCCCTCCAGATTCAGCACGCCCAGCGCATCCATGACCGTCCGCGCGCCCGCGGCCGTGTCAAAGTGATAACCGGGAAGCTCGGTGCAGGCGCGCCCGGTGCAGAAGGCGTGCAGGGCGCGGACCGCGGTCTGCTCGTGCGGCACCGTTCGCCATGTCTCGAGTGATCCCTCGGGCACGAGCACCTCGCGCGGATCCAGCGCGGCGAGCACGGGCAGCAGGTTTTCCGGATGCGGGTCGGCGGCGACCTTGAATTCCCCGGTCGAAAGGTCGAGCCACGCGGCGCGCAGGACGCCCTTGTCAAGGGTGAGGGCGCACAAGTAGTGGTTGCGCGCGGCGTCGAGGTGGTTGGCGGCGAGCGTGGTGCCCGGGCTGAGAATCCGGATGAGGGTGCGCCGGACCAGCTTGCCGGGGCGCGCGGGCTCCTGCTGGTCGCAGATCGCCACCTTGCGGCCGGCGACGAGGAGTTTGCTCACATAGTTGTCGACCGCGTGATAGGGGATGCCCGCCATGGGCGCCCCCTGCCGCCGGGTGAGCGTGAGACCAAGCAGGCGGGAGCCGGCATCGGCGTCCTCGTAGAACATCTCGAAGAAGTCACCGAGGCGGAACAGCAGCAACGTGCCAGGCGGAAGGCCGCGTTTGACCTCGAAATACTGCTGCATCATCGGCGTCATCGGGTAGTAGCGAGGAGCGAGTAGTGAGTAGCGGCCGGCGCAGGCAGTGCAAGCCAAGGTTCGGATGGTTTCATGCTTTCCACTCGCTACCCGCTGCTCGATGCTCACTACTTTTCGCATGCTTTTCCATCGCGATCTGGGCGGCGCGGGGCAGCCACCGCTGCTGCTCGTGCACGGCTTCCTCGGGTCGTCCCGCAACTGGCAGACGGCGGGAGCCGGCCTGGCCTCCCATTTTCATGTTTTCGCCCTTGACCTGCGCAACCACGGTCGTTCGCCGCATGCGCCGGAGATGACCTACGCCGCCATGATCGACGATTTGCTGGCGTGGATGGATGCGCAGGGGCTGGCGCGGGCGGCGCTGCTGGGGCACAGCATGGGGGGCAAGGTCGCCATGCGGCTGGCCTGCCGCCATCCCCGACGCCTGGACCGTCTCATCGTCGTGGACATCGCGCCCAAGGAGTATCCCGGACTGGTGCAGCGGACGGAGCTGGCGGCGATGAACGAACTCCGGCTCGACGGGCTCCGTTCGCGGGCCGAAGCGGAGATGCGACTGGAGGCGCGCGTCGACAACGGGGCGATGCGGAAGTTTCTCACGACGAATCTTGATCGCGGCGCCGACGGCGGCTGGCGCTGGACCGTCAACCTGCCCGTGCTAACCGCGGCGCTGCCTGACTTGGTGAAGAATCCCCTTGAACCAAATGATCGTTTCGACGGTCCGGCTCATTTCATCCTCGGCGGCAAATCCGGCTTTGTGCAGCCCGAGGATCATGCGGTCATCCGCCGCCACTTTCCCGCCGCCCGGATCACCGTGCTGCCAGCCTCCAGCCACAATCCGCACCTGGAGGCGCGGCAGGAGTTCGTGCGCCTGGTGGTGCTGGGGCAAGCCTGACACCTCACAAAGGTAGGGCGGGTTATCCTTAACCCGCCGCATTAACGGCCTTCGAAATTACGGCGCGTTAGGGATAACGCGCCCTACCTGAATTACCTGCTTACGGTATCAGCGCAGAAACTGCCGATAAAACAGCGCCGCCGAGATGGTGAAGCCGATGGCGGTGATGATTTGCCGGACGCGTTTTTGCGGGATCCGCTGGGCGTAATGCGCGCCGAGGAAGTAGCCGGCCACGGCGCCGATGGTCATCACGCCGGCTTTGGGCCACGCGATCAATCCGGCGAAAATGAAATAAGCGGCGGCGACGAGGTTGATGAGCGAGCCGAGCACGGTTTTCAGTGCGTTCATCTCGTGGATGTCGGTGAGTCCCACAAAACCCAGCGAGGCGAGCATGAGGATGCCGATGCCGGCGCCGAAGTAACCGCCGTAGACCGCGACCAGGAACTGGAAGATCACGGCCGCCCACACGACCCGGCCATGGGGATGCGGGGTGATGCCGGGCTCGTCGTCAAACCCGGCGAACCGGCGAAAGGCGCCCTGGCCCAGGAAAAGGACCGTCGCGAACAGCAGCAAGAAGGGAACGAGCTTGGCGAAGACTTTCTCGCCGGTGGCCGTCAGCAGCATCGCACCGATCAAGCCGCCCAGCAGGCTGACGGGGACAAAACGCCGGAGCCAGACGCGCACCGGGTCGAGCTGCCGCCGGTAGCCGAAAACGCCGCCGGACGTGCCGAGCACCAGCGCCAGCGTGCTGGTGGCGTTGGCGATCACCGAGGGGGTGCGCGCCAGCAGCAGAGCGGGGAAGGTGATGAGCGTGCCTCCGCCGGCCACGGCGTTAATGACGCCCGCGGCCATCGCGGAAATTACCAGCAGGTTTGCTTCGCCCCAGGTCATGCGCCCGGAACTGTGCGCAGAAGCGCGCTGGACGCAAAAGGAACTTTGCAGTGCCCGGACCGAAACCGTGCAGGACCCGACGCGCGTCCGGCCCTGAGGCTGGGGGGTATCTTCAAACCGCAAACTGCCTCCTAAATGAACCTCTACCTGCAGCGGCACGTAGCGCGGTGTTTTAACCCGCGCTCATCCGCACGGCGCAGGCTGAAGCACTGCGCTACGCCTGCCAGCCTCCCCGCTTCGCAGTACAGGACAGTTTGAGGACCCGCCTTATCGCTTGGTCCACAGGCGCAGCGAAGTGAGCAGGAACTCCTCCAGTGCGGCGGATTCGTTCAGGTTGAGACGGAGCAGAGCGTGGCAGCGCTCGAGCTCCGCCACGGCCGCGGTGAGGGCCCGCCGGACGTTTCGACCCGGCTCCGCGCCGGCCGCGCCATCGCCGGCCACCAGCCGCGGCCGCGCAAAAGCAACGGTGGCGTGCTCGATTTCCGCAAAAAGCTTCTGGCGGATGCCGTTGGCGATGCCCGTCTCGATGGCGATTTGTTCCTCCTCCGCGAGATCGGGCGGAAGTTTCGCCTCCTGCGCCTTCCAGATCTCCGCGGTAACGCCGGCCACAATGGCATTGAAGCGGACCACCAGTCCGTAAAGGGCGAAGACCTGCTCGGCGACGGCCTTTCGCTCGGCGACGCCTTCCATCAGCCGTCCCAACCACGCCTGATAATCGGTTTTCCAGCCGGGCAGGGCCGGATGTGCGAGCGGTGTGGCGGACGTGGCGAAACGGAAATGCAGGCAGCGGCTGCGGATCGTCGGCAGCAGCGCATACGGGCGCGTCGTGAGCAGCAGCAGGGTGGTGAGGCCGGGCGGCTCCTCCAGCGTCTTCAGGAAGGCATTGCTCGTGGCATCGTTCATGCGATCCGCCTCGTGGACGATGCCGACCTTGCGGCGGGCGATCGCCGGCGAAACGGCGATTTTGCGCAGGAATTCCCGCATGGTCCCCGGGTCGGGATTCACCGGCTCGCCGATGCGGATCTGCCGCGCCTTCCCGCTCGGACGCAGCTCGAAGCAGTCGGGATGCTTTTCCGGCGGGAAATTCCGCCGGCCCGCCGCCTCGTTCAGCAGCCGATCGGCAATGGCGTGGGCGACGAGGACGAGCGTGTCGAGGTCGTCGCCGTGCAGCAGGAGGCTGTGCGCCAGGCGGTCGCGTTCGAGGGCCTTCTCGATGACGCTGACCGCCGGAGTGCCGGCGAGTGATTCAGGCCAGGAAACAGTGGACATCGGAATCGATTAAACCGGGATCATACAATTGTAGGAGCGAGCTCGCTCGCGATGGCGGAGGGCAAATCGCCTGCAAGCAGGCTCCTACATTGTTCACAAAACGGTTTCAGAGGTCTCGGCAAGGCGTCGCCCGGGGCAGGTCACACGCCGATCCGCTTCTTTACCTCGGCCCAGATGAGCTTCCTAACCTTGTCCTCAGGCAGCGTGCCATCGACCACGAAGAACCGCCGGGGCAGCGAGCGGGCGAGCATGAGGTAACCATCCCGCACCTTTTTGTAGAAGTCGATGTTCTCGCGCTCCATGCGGTTGGGCAGGTCCGACGCGCGCTGGTTGATGCGGTTCAGGCTCACGCGGGTGGGGACGTCGAGCACGATGGTCAGGTCGGGCAGGACGTTGCCGACGGCGAACTGGTTGATCTGCTGGACGGGATCGAGCGAAAGGTTGCGGGCCACGCCCTGGTAGACGGTGCTGGAATCGATGTAGCGGTCGCAGAGCACGATGACGCCCTTCAGGAGGTGGGGGGCGATGATCTCGCGCACGAGCTGGGCGCGGGAGGCGGCAAAGAGTAGTAGTTCCGTCTCGGCGCACATCTCGTCGCCCCGCGAGTTGTGGACGATGATGTTGCGCACCTGCTCGCCGATCTCGGTGCCGCCGGGCTCGCGGGTGGAGACGACCGCGCGGCCGACCTCCTGCAGGTGCTCGGCGAGGTGGGCGATTTGCGTGGACTTGCCGCTGCCTTCGGAGCCCTCGAACGAGATAAGGATGCCGCGCGGGGCGGCGGTGCGGGCGCGGGCGGCGGGCCGGGCCGGTTTCGTTTTCTTTTTCATCACGGAAGCAATGTTAGCGATTCAGCGCCACTGGGCGAGAAAGGTTTCGAGGTCGCCCAGCGAGGGGCTGCGCGCGGTGCGCACATAAAAGCCCGACGTGCTCACGCCGAGCCCGAGACAGGACTCAGGGCCGAGTCCGAGGAGCTGGCCGGTGACGAAGCCGGCGTTGAAATGGTCGCCCGCGCCTGTGGTGATGAGCGGCTTGTCCGCATAGGGGCCGGGCACCCACCAGGTGTCGTCCTTGGTGGCACAGGCGGCGGACTTCGTGGGGTGAACGACCACCGTGGCGAGGTCCAGCTTCTGGCGGATCTGCCGCGCCATGGAGCGCAAGCCCTTCTCATCCTCGGTCTCCGCGCCGCCGCCCAGCACCGCGAACACCTGCTGTGCCTCCTTGAGGTTGAGGCCCAGCGTCACCCGGCCGAAGGCCTGGAAGCGCGCCAAGGCATGCAGCACGAGCGAGAGGTCGGTGGCGGAGCGCTTTTCCGGGTCGGCGAGGTCGAAGAAGAACAGCCGCTCGCGCGGCGGCAGCTGCGGGAAAACGCGTGCGGCCAGCTCCTCGAGGATGGCCGTCATGTTCGGGATCATCGTCCAGTTGACGAGCGCCACAAGATCGGCGCGGGAGAGGCAGTCGCACAGCGCGCCTTCGCCCATGACCTCGACGATCCGCGCGTAGGTGATCTCGTCGAGGCTTTTCATCTGGCCGAGCATCACCTTGCCGTCCGTGAACTCGAGGGCCGTGGTGAAGCCCGGATCGCACAGTGACACGGCCTCGGCGCGGCGGGCGAATTCCTGGAAGACCGGATGGACCACGGGCGTGCCGAGCGCGCCGATGT
The DNA here is from genome assembly GCA_049513315.1 of Opitutaceae bacterium. GTDB lineage: Bacteria > Verrucomicrobiota > Verrucomicrobiia > Opitutales > Opitutaceae > Fen-1467. The sequence continues at coordinate 35,312 of JBEKWG010000026.1, read as the reverse complement.
ATTTCAAGCGCAGGCCGGCGGCCAGCAGGGCGCTGGCCATGAGGGGACCGTTGCCGCCCAGTTTGTCCAGGCGGGGATAAAGCTCGATGTTGGTGCTTTTGCCCGCCGCCGCGAGGACGCGCCGGCCGAATTCCTCGATCGTGGCCATCGGCAGGAAGGCCTCGCCCTGACCGTGGCGCGTGGCGACCGGATGGACGATCCGGTCCACGAAGCCGTCGAGGCCGGCCACGGCGAACTTGCCGGAGACCGAGGACCGCCGGGTGCGGAGCTCCTCGAGGGTGCGGGTCTTGAAATTCATGATTCAACCCAAGCAGAAAATGAGCGGCGGGAGGCCGCAATCAGATTCGCGCGGACGGACGCGACCATTTTCGTTGCGCGCTCCTCGCATTCGCGCCATCACTCGACCGCATGTGCCCGTTTGTATTGTTCACGCCCGTCCTTGCGACCACCAATCCATGGCAGCTCTTCGTCCGCTGCGATCCCGTCGGCCAGGTGATCTGCGTGCTGCTGGCCGTGTTCAGCCTGATCGCCTGGACGATCATGTTCGGGAAGCACATGGAACTGAAGAACCTCAGCCGGCTCAACCACAGCTTCGAAAACCGCCTGCGCGAGCAGCGCACGCTGCTCGACCTGCCCGAGGCGTTTCGCAACAGCCGGGTGATCCCGTATGCCGACCTCTTCGCCGACGCCATCGAGGCGTACTGGCACGCCGCGGCGATCGGCAAGGAGAAGGGCGAGGACACGCTCCGGGCGCGGCTCGAGCACGCGGAAAACGCCCTGCAGCGCGGGCTCGCCCGGCAGGTGCTCCGCTACGAATCGAGCATGATCTTCCTCGCCAGCATCGTCGCCGGCGCGCCGTTTCTCGGCCTGCTCGGCACGGTGTGGGGCGTGATGGAGGCGTTCAGTTCCATCTCGGTGCAGCAAACGGCCAGCATCCAGACGCTGGCGCCCGGCGTCTCCGCCGCGCTGCTCACCACCATCTCCGGACTAATCGTGGCGATTCCCTCGGTGTTCGGTTACAACATCCTGCTGGCGCGCAGCCGCCTGTTGATCACCGAAACGGAGAACTACGCCAGCATCCTGGCCGACCGCATCGAGCTGGAGATGAAGGTGTAGGTGAAATTGTCTATTGGTTGTTGGTTATTGCCTATTGAATAATGGTCATGACGACGGAAGGGCATGCCGAATCCAAAGCCGATGCTCTCGAGGAGCGTCTGGTGGAGTTTGCCGTCGGGGTCATTCCAATTGCCAACCGGCTGAGCGAGTCGTTTGCCGGCCGGCACCTCGCGGGACAAATCATCCGTTCCGGAACGTCCGCTGCGCCCAATTATGCCGAGGCCCGATCAGCCGAGAGCCGGGCCGATTTCATCCACAAGCTCCGTATCGCGTTCAAGGAACCCAATGAAACCGCGATCTGGCTCCGCGTGATCACCAAAGGCAATCTGTTGCCCGGCGTGCAGTTGTCGGGATTAATCCAGGAATGCGATGAACTGCGTCGGATCATTGGTGCTTCCGTACGCACCGCGCGCATCCGCGCCACGCCCGGCCGCCCGGTGCCGGGCAATAATAAATAGCCGAGAAGCAATAACCATTAACCATTTTCACCTATGGCCCGCATCTTCCGCCGACAGCGCACCGCTCATCCGATCGCGGATCTGAACGTGACGAACCTCATCGATCTGGGGTTCACGCTCCTGATCATCTTCATGATCGCGACGCCGCTCATCCAGCAGGAGCAGACGATCCCGGTGAATCTGCCCACCGAGTCGAAGCGCGGGCAGCCCAAGCCACCGTCGGAGACGGAATTCCAGCCCATCATCATCGATCGCAACGGCCAGTATTATTTCGGTTCGCATCGGGTCAGCTTCAAGGAGCTGGAGACGCTGGTGGCGGGCCTCGGGGCGCGGCAGAAGCAGCCGGTGATCCGCATTCGCGCCGACCAGACGCTGCAATACCAGCAGGTGATCCGCTTGATGAATCTGCTGATGAAGAATAACCTCAGCAAGATCACCTTCGACACGCAGGCGGCGGACTGACCATGTACGCGCGGTCGCCCACGGCGTTTTTCCTCTCGCTGCTGCTCCACGGGACCATCGTTGCGGCCATCCTGGTGCTCGCGTTTGTCGTGCATCAGCGCACGCCGCCGGTGCAGATTTTCGAACTCGTCGCCGGTCCGCCCACAGATCTCACGGCCACGGCGGCACCGGCCCTGGGCAGCCCGGAGGGAACGGTGGAGGTGAAAATCACCGAACCGCCAGCCCGGGCCGAGCCGGTGGTGGAGGAGCCGGCGCCGTCCAATTCCGAGGCCGCCCGGCGCACCTCGCGCGCGGAGACAGCCACGGCCAGCGCGACCAAGGCGCCTTCGTTAAAGGAATCCCGGCTGTCCTATGATCAGTATGTGAAGAAGTACGGCAAGCCGGCGCCCTCGAAGGCAGGCAGCTCTTCCGGGGTACCCCGGGCGACGGCGGCTCCCAAAATCAACGCCAAGGGCATTGCCGAGGGCGTGCTTGGCGGCTCGGCCAGCTCCAAGGGTGGGGGAGGCGGCACGGCGCTGACTGCCGCGCAGCGAACCGAGCTGGAGGGCTACATCGCGCGCCTCGTCACGGCGCTGCGGCAAAATCACGAGAAGCCGCCGGGACTTTCCGATCTGCTCTCGACCGACGTCGAATTTTTGATCGCCGCGGACGGCACGATTTCGCGCGTGCACGTCGTGCGCTCCTCCGGCAACGCGGCGTTCGACGAGTCCTGCATCGAGGCCTTTGCCCGCATGGGCTCGGTGGGTCCCAAGCCCGACGGCAAGTCCGACACCTGGGTGCTGACGTTTCGGATGAAGGAAGAGTGAGCGGGGCGGCCGGTGGCCGCGGTAAGTGGTAAGCGCTAAGCGCAAAGCGCTCCTTTCCCTTTGCTCTCTGCACTTTGCTCCTGGCTCTTCGCCCTTGCTCCTTTGCCCTTAGCTCTTTGCCCCTTGCGGCGCGCAGCGACTCCCGCCCAGAAAGTCCTTGCCTTCAGAGGCGAAACTTTGATGTTACAGCCCTTCCTGGATTTTGTGGGCTCGTAGCTCAGCTGGAAGAGCGCCGCAATGGCATTGCGGAGGTCGTCAGTTCGAACCTGATCGGGTCCACCATCCTTCGCCCTCCAGGCTACGGATGGCAGGCCACCTCAAAGCAAACGGAGTGCTCGGATCAGGGAGACAGCCGTTGAGGCGAAGGATGTCCTCCGTCCTGTCCGCCATAGCTTCAGCGACGGCGGAAGCTTCAGCGAAGGAGGACATTACCCTCGGGTTCGGTGCGCCGGCAAATAAACGCGCAGGAGCTTAGCAGGAGTCATGCAGTTGTAGGAGCGAGCTTGCTCGCGAAGGCAGAGCGAATATCGCCTGCAAGCAGGCTCCTGCATTTTTCACCGAATGGTTATCAGGTGTTTGTAGGGGGCATCATGATTCTCCCGCATGAACCCGCATAGAATGCGCAAATTGCCTCGCCGGCTAGTCGCGCCAAAGCGCAGCGGCGGCAGAAGTCCTGAGGGCGAAGGCGGGCGTTATCCACGCACGGAGGGCCGTCTAGGTCTCCTTCGCCATCAGCCATTCCATGGCATCCTCGAAAGAAGTGAATGCACGGACTCGGAAGCCTTTGTTTTGGGCGCAGAGCGCGAAGAACGCTGCGTGATCAAACCGGTCAAGTGGACAAAGAACGGCCGTCTTTCGGGAAAGGGCCTTGCGAAAACTGATGAGTTCGGCGGCCAGATACCAAAGGTCGGTTGCAGACATTGCGGACTGCGCCATCCGAGTGTCCAAGAGTATTTCGTGGTCGCCCGACGTGGATGAGTCTGCCGCGATCTCAACAAGCAGTTTCTTGGAATTCTCGAGATCGAGCGTTCCTTCCGGGGTCGCTTTGATGAAGTCGTGCGCGTGGATGATTCTGATATTCGTCGGCATGGTTGCCTTCTTTCACGTATGTTGACGCCGGGCAGGGTGGCTACAGGCCGCGACCCCAAACGGCTGCATTTGACCCGTTGCGAATAAAATTTGGGAACGTTTTTGGGAACAGTTTTCACAGGCAGTTTCTTTTGGAATGTCACAGATGAACCACGCCTATGGGTGGCGCGGCTCCTGCGCAGCAGGAGCCATGACAGACATGGGCGTTGCCTCTCGCGAATGGTTCGACTTCTTGTCGTAAACCTTCAAGCAGACGACGGACATGGCTAGTAAAGTGAACGCAATCGTAGCGTAGATTTGTGGTCCGTGATACCAGTGCCTGAGAACCCCGTGGGAGCGAACAGCTACTATGCGCTCTCTTAACGAGGTGACTTCCTCTGGTTCGTCATAGGATGCTTCCTTGCGCATGGCCCTCCGCAAAGCTTCTTCCTCTTTCTTATCAAAAGTGAATGCCTTGAACAGGCCACGCACCCAACACAGGTGCGAGGCTCCTAGAATGATAGGGAAGAGAAGAAGCCATAGACCATAGCACCCTAGTACATCGATCTTTTCTGTAACGAGCACGGCGACGAAAGCCCCCATTAGCCCCCAAAAGGCAATAGACACACGCCACTCATATTTACGTCTGGATGTGATGGCGTCCCAAGATGCTTTTCTTAGAGTTTCGAGCTGTGCGAATCGGTCGTTCATAGCGGTTCCTCGTTTTTGCGAACAGGGTGTTTATACAAGGGAGTGTGTATGCCGGTTATTCGCATCGATCAATCGTTTAGTCGTTTGTGAAAAACCCGGGCCTATTTCCTCCTCTGCCCGTTTGAAGCACCGGAACCCCTCATGCTGTTTTCTCCTCCTCACTCTTCGACCCCTTGTTCCATGGCAGCCGGGCCAGTGCCGCCCCAACCGCCAATTGCCCCGCCGGCTTGTCCGGCAGTGAAGGGTGCTTTCGCAGCTGCTCCTTCTAGGTTGGCAAATGGGAGAGTCTGCTTAATCTGATCCGCACAACTGCTGGAAGTGCCCGGTGACTGACAAGCGGTTCTCAAGCCATCTTGCCGGCCACCCGGGGGCGTCTGGCGGAAAACAAAGAATACCCCATGCCCCGAAAACGCCACACCCGGGCGGCGGTCCAAGCCAAGAAGGTTAAGGGAGAGCGAGCACCGCCATCGCCGCGCACGGGGGACCGCACGAGCCATCGCGCCGTCACCGAGCGCAAGCGGGCGGAGGAGGCGATCCGGGAAAGCGAGGAGCGGTATCGGCAGCTGGTCGAGACTTCACCCGAAGCGATTGCGGTGCACAGCGAAGGGAAACTGGTTTTCCTCAACCCGGCAGCGCTGAAGCTGCTGGGCGCCACGTCCGCAGAACAGTTGATCGGCCAGCCGATCATCGAGCGGGTACATCCCGACTATCGCACAGCTTCGCAGCAGCGCATTGCCGCGGTCAGTGCCGGCGAGAGGATTCCGCTGCTGGAGGGGAAGCTGCTTCGCCTGGACGGCTCAGTGTTTTACGCCGAGATAGGTGCATCGAAGATCCGTTTCAAAGGGAAGGATGCGATTCAGGTCGCGCTGCGCGACACGACGGAGCGCAAGCAGGCGGAGGAGGCGCGGAAAGCCAGCGAGGAGCGCTACCAAATGCTGTTCGAGAATGCGCTGGATGGAATCGCGGTGGCGGACGTCGAGAGCGGGACGGTGATGGACTGCAACCAGGCGCTGTGCCGCATGGTGGAGCGCAACAAGACGGAACTCGTAGGACAGCCGCAGTCCATCCTCCATGCGCCGCAGGAGCTGGCCCGCGGGCAAACGCTGAAGTTCCGACAAGCCCTGACGGAAAAAGCCGGGCAGGGTGTGGAAGACCGTCTTCTGTCGAAAAGTGGCAAGCTGATCCCGGTGGAAATCCTGGCGTCCCGAATCCGGATGAACGGGCGTGACTGTCTCCTGGGAATCTTCCGGGACATCACCGAGCGCAAGCGGGCCGAGGAGGCGCTGCTGACCCTTTCCTCACGCCAGGAGGCCATACTCGCCGCCGTGCCGGACATCATCATGGAGGTGGACACCCATAAGGTCTACACCTGGGCGAATCAGGCTGGCATCGCGTTCTTCGGCGACGACGTGATTGGCAAGGAAGCCGTCTTCTACTTTGAAGGCGAACAGACCACCTACCAATCGGTTGAGCCACTCTTCGACGGCTCCCAAGACGTGATCCGCGTCGAAAGCTGGCAGCGGCGCCAGGATGGGGAAAAACGCCTGCTCGCCTGGCGGTGCCGGGTGCTCAAGGATGAAACAGGAAACGTAACCGGCGTCCTGTCTTCGGCGCGTGACATCACCGAACAGAAGCAGGCCGAGGAGGCGCTGGCAGCAGAGCGCAGTCTGCTGCGCACGCTGATCGACAGTCTGCCGGACCGCATCTACGTCAAAGACGTCGAAAGCCGGTTTTTGCTCAATAACATCGCGCACCTCCAAGCCTTGGGTGCGAAATCCCAGGAAGAAGTGGTGGGCAAGACCGATTATGACTATCGGCCGCCGGACCTTGCCGATCGTTACTTTGCCGACGATCAGCACGTGATCCAGACTGGAGAGCTGTTGATCAACCGCGAAGAGCCGACGGTGCTTGCATCCGGTGAGCGAGGCTGGTTGCTGGTGAGCAAAGTGCCGACCCGTGGTCCGGAAGGTAAGATCACTGGATTGATGGGCATCAGCCGCGACATCACCGCGCGCAAGCGGGCGGTGGATGAATTGGAAAGGTCGCGTTCGCTGCTCGAAGCCACGCTGGAATCAACCGCGGATGGCATCCTCGTGGTGGATCAACAGGGCAAAATAACGCGGTGCAACAGCAAGTTTGCCGAGATGTGGCGCATCCCCCCGGATGTCCTGGCCGCGCGGGATGACAACCGGGCGCTTGCCTTTGTGTTGGAGCAATTGGAGACGCCGGAAGATTTTCTCCGCAAGGTGAGGGAATTGTACGCCCAGCCGGAGGCGGAAAGTTTTGACGTGTTGCGGTTCAAAGATGGGCGCAGCTTCGAGCGCTATTCGCAGCCGCAGCGCCTCGGGAAGGAAATTGTCGGCCGGGTCTGGAGTTTTCGCGATGTCACGATCCGCAAGCAGGCGGAGGAGGCGCTGAGGCAGGAGCAGACGCTGTTTAACAGTTTGGCCAGTACGATTCCCGACAATATTTATTTCAAGGACCGGCAGAGCCGCTTTGTCCGCGTCAACCAGACGATGGCCCAACGTTTCGGACTGCGCGATCCCGGCGAGGCGGCCGGCAAGACCGACTTCGATTTCTTCTCCGACGAGCACGCCCGGCAGGCCTACAAGGACGAGCAACGGGTGATGCTTACGGGCGAGCCGCTCATCGGCCTGGAGGAAAAGGAGACTTGGCCCGACGGCCGGGTCACGTGGGTATCCACCACGAAGGTCCCCCTGCGCGATGCAAACGGCACCATCACCGGGCTGGTCGGCATCTCGCGCGACATCACCCAGCGCAAGCGGGCGGTGGATGAACTGGGAACCAGCGAGGAGCGGCTGTCCCTTGCTTTGGAGGGCAGCACCGACGGCTTCTGGGACTGGAATATCCCGACCGGAAAGGCGTTCTTCGGCGCCCGCTATTACACCATGCTCGGCTACGAACCCGGGGAATTCCCCGCGAGCTACGAGCGTTTCCTGAGTCTGATGCATCCCGATGACCGCGCCCGGACAGAGGAAGCTTTCCGCCAGCATCTGGAGCACAAGCTCCCATCGTATGCCCTCGAGTTCCGCTTGAAGACGAAGGCGGGGGATTACCGCTGGATCCTCTCGCGCGGCAAGGTCGTGGAGCGCGATGCGGAAGGCAAGGCGGTGCGAATGGCCGGGACGCATTTCGACATCACCGAGCGCAAACAGGCGGAAGAACGCATCCAGGAGCAGGCGGCGCTGCTGGATCGTGCCAACGATGCCATCTATGTGACCGCATTGGATTGCACCATCCTGTATTGGAACAAGGCGGCCGAGCGAATTTACGGCTGGTCCACCGCCGAAGCGGTGAACCGCAAGACGGTGGAGCTGATTTCCCCCGATGCCGCCGCGGTCGCCGACTTGCTGGCCAAGCTCCTGCAACAGGGAGACTGGTCCGGCGAACGGCAGCAAATGACGAAAGCCGGGCGACTGGTGGATGTTTTGTGCCGCCTGACGCTGATGCGTGACGAGCAGGGCCGGCCGCGTACCATCCTGGCGATCACCACCGACATTACGGAGAAAAAGAAACTGGAGGCCCAGTTCCTGCGCGCGCAGCGCCTCGAGAGCCTCGGGGCGCTCGCCAGCGGCATCGCCCACGACCTCAACAACGTCCTGGCTCCGATTGTCATGGGCGCGCAGTTGCTGCGGGAATCCGTGCGCGACAACACGGGGCGCAGCCTGCTGGAGACCATGGAGAAGAGCGCGAAACGCGGGGCCGACATCGTCCAGCAAGTGCTCACCTTCGCGCGCGGAAGCGCGGGCCTGCGCGTTTCGCTGCAACTGCGGCACCTGCTCCGGGAAATGGTCGCGATCGCGGAAGAGACGTTCCCGAAGAACATCAAGATCGCGACCGAGATGCCGGACGATATCTGGCCGATCGAAGGCGATCCCACGCAACTGCACCAGGCGTTGATGAATCTTTGCGTAAACGCCCGCGATGCCATGCCGGAAGGCGGCACGCTCACCCTGGCCGCCGCCAATGTGACGATCGACGAGGCGACGGCGGCGCAAACCCCCGGCGCCACCCCGGGCCGGTTTGTCCGGTTGCGCGTCACCGACACGGGCAGCGGAATTCCGCCGGAGGTGGCGACGAGGCTTTTTGAGCCGTTCTTCACGACCAAGGGGGTGGGCAAGGGCACGGGCCTGGGGCTGTCCACCGTGCTGGGCATTCTGAAGGGCCACCGCGGCTTTATCCGCCTCGATACCCAAATGGGGCGGGGCACCACCTTCGAGTTGTATTTCCCTGCGGCGTCAGTACCGGAGGCGGAGGCCAGGCCGGGCACCGCTCGTCCCTGGCCGCGGGCCGGAGGCGAACTGGTGCTGCTGGTGGACGACGAGGCCCCGGTGCGCGAGGTCGCGCGCCAGGCGTTGGAGGAATTCGGCTACCGGGTCATCAGCTGCGCGGCCGGCGCGGATGCGATCAAGCAGTTCAACGCTGCCTGCGGCAAAGTGCAGCTGGTGGTGACGGACATGATGATGCCGGAGATGGACGGCCCGACCCTGGTCAAGGCGCTACGGGCGATTGAGCCGGGCGCCCGGATTGTCGGCATCACCGGCGTGGCCGACGCCGCGACCATGAACCGGCTGCACGCATTGGCGTTGTCGGCGTTGCTGACGAAGCCCTTCACGATCGGGCAGCTCCTCACCACCGTCCGCGATGCACAGAACTCGCGAACCGGGCGCGCCCCACCGCCGCCAGAGTAGCGGGTTTGCGCCGCTGGCTTGTCATTAATTACAGCGTGCAATCAAGCCCGTCGCCGCCTCGTTTAAGAAATACGGCTTCCGCCCCCCGATCCGGGCGGCCGCGCCGCGTTTTCTCCCATGCCTGACGAACCCGACAACCGCCGGGATTTCGCCGCCCTCTACCGCGCCACGGTCGACCCGTTGCGGCGCTATCTGACGCGGCTGTTGGGCGACCCCGGCGAGGCGCAGGACGTGGCGCACGATGCCTATCTGCGGGTGCATCCGACCATCATTGGGCAGCGAGCGGAGAAACCCGAGGCCCTGCTTTACACCACGGCCCGACGGCTCGCGCTCAACCGGCTCAAACGCCGTCGCATCGCGCCCTTCGCGAGCGAGGTCTGGGAGCCCGAAACCACGGCTTCGCTCGAACCCGGAGTGGTGCAACAGGTGATGGCGCGCCAGGAGCTGCAGCAGCTTGAGCAGGCCATCGGACAGTTGCCCGAAGGTTGCCGCACCGTGCTGCTGTTGCGGAAAGTCGAACTGCTGTCCCACCGGGAAATCGCGGACCGGCTCGGCATCACCATCAGCACCGTGGAGAAACAGCACGCGCGGGCCTTGCGACTGCTCCGCGCGCTACTGCCGACCGAACCCGCCAACACCGCAACCAGTGCTGCAACACCGACCGCCAAGGAGGCCCACCCATGAACAGCAACCCCCAATGCCTTGATCCCGCCGCCGAGGAGCAGGCGGCGCTGTGGGCCGCGCAGCTCGACGGCTCTACGCTGACCGCGGCCGATCGCACTGCCCTCGACGTATGGCTCGCGCAGCACCCGGTCCACCGCACGCTGCTTTCCCGCTACTGCCAGTTCTCCGCCGATCTAGAACAACTGCTGCCGGTGCTGGTGGCGACCGGCGGCGTCGAAATGCCGCCGGACGCCGCTCCGCGCCGGGCGCACCGGTGGCTCGCGTGGGGCACGGGCGCCGGGCTGGCCGCGGCGGCCGCAGCCGTCGCGCTGGTGGCATGGCTGGGGCGCCCGCAGACGCAGTCGGAAAACCTGGCCACGCCCGCGGCCCAGCGCCGGGCGCTGACCTTGGTCGACGGCACGCGGGTGGAACTCGACGCCCAGACCAGCCTGCGTATCGACATCGACGCGAAGGAGCGGCGGGTGCGTCTCGCGTCCGGCGAAGCCTTCTTCGCTGTGCACCAGGACGCCACCCGGCCGTTCATTGTCGAAACGCCCGCCGGATCGGTGCAGGTGACGGGCACGCAATTCGCCGTCCGCGCGGATTCGCCGGCGGCGTTCGAGGTCACGGTCCTCGAGGGGTCGGTGCAGGCGCGGCCCGACGATGCGAACGGCCGGCCCACGGCGCCGGTTTTGCTTCACGCCGGCGAGCAACTCTCCGCCGGCCCCGCGGGCGTGCAGGTTCACGCGCTGACGCCCGCTACCCTCGACGACGCGCTGGCCTGGCGCCAGGGCCGGATCGTGTTCGCCGGCATGCCCCTGCGCGAGGCGCTGGCCCGGTACGCCCGCTACAACGGGTGCGGCATAACGGTCGCGCCCGACGCGGCGGACCTGCCGGTATCCCTTGGCGGACGCTATAGTCTGGATGATCTCGATGGTTTCTTGGCACAACTTGAGATGTCGCTGCCGGTCCGCGTGACGCGCAGCCTGAATGGCACCGTGCAGGTGAGTTTGCGCCCCGAGCACTAGGGCCCGCGGCGATTCTCCGGCATGAACCAAGGATCCCGTTCCCAAGATTCCAGGACGTGCCGGCAAACCGGGCTTGTCATTCTGAACGAAGAATACAGTAGGACACGGTCGGGACTCGCTTTCGACTCTCACTCGATCCTTCCGGCTGCTCCGGACCGGTCGCTGCGCTCAAGATGACCGGAGGCAAAAACAAAGGTTTGAAGACACGCCATAGTCTTTCTCGACCTCGCTCGGGGGGACCGTCCATTTTTCGACACGGACGGCGGGTGTTGCTGTTGACCCGCGTCCTGGCCCTGGGGCTGATTGGTCTGCTGCCGGTCCGCGCCCGGTCCGCGCCGGTTGACTTTGATGTGCCCGCACAGCCGGCGGCTGACGCTCTGCTGGCTTTTTCGCGACAGGCGCAGGTCGAACTGCTTTTCTCCTTCGAGGAGCTGCGGGAGGTGCAATCCACCGAAGTCATCGGTCGCTACGAACCGGCGGATGCGCTCAGCCACCTGCTGCGCGACACCGGGTTCATCGCGCGGCGGAATGACAAAGGAAAGTTCGCCATCACGCGGGTTGCGCGCCGGACCGGCTCGATCAAAGGCAGGCTGCTTGCCTCGGACGGCGCGCCCGCGCGCGGGGTGCGGGTTAACATTTCTCAGATCGACCAGTCGACGGCGACCGACGACCGCGGCGAATTCGTCTTCGCGGCAGTGCCGTCCGGGGTCTACCGCCTGGACGCCGGCGGCGCCGGCTACCTGCCGCAGGAGATCGTGGGCATCCGCGTGCTGGCCGGCCGGGTGACGATCGTGGACACGCGAGCGATGCCCGCGGCGGACGAGGTGACGCACCTCGCGCCGTATGTCGTCACGGGCGATTCCGACCGCGGGCGGCTCTTCGACGGCAGTGGGGTGTATCTCGGCCCGCGGGTCGCCGCCGGCAACCTCGACCTGCCGCGCACGGCGGACGACGCGCTGCCCTACGCCGTCTACAGCCGCACGCAGATCGTAAGCAGCGGCGTGGTGAATCTCAATGAGTTCCTCCAGCGGGAATTGGTGGACAGCGACGCGGGGAACCGCCCGCCGGACCAGGATGCGGGCAACGCCTACGCGGTCGGCAGCACGAACCTGAACCTGCGGGGCTACGGCGATAATGAAACGGTCGTGCTCGTCAACGGCCGGCGTCTGCCGGAGGTGGTGACGAGCGGCGGCGCCAGCACGCTGCCGCCGGACGTGAATTTCATCCCGCTCAGCCTGGTGCAGCAGATCGAGGTGCTGCCTTCGTCCGCCGCCTCGCTTTACACCGGCAACCCCGTGGGCGGGGTCATCAACATCGTGCTCCGCCCCGATCCGGAAGGGGAAGTGACCGAGGTGAACACCACCTATACCAACGCCCTGCGCCGCTTCGACGCCCCGCAATCCTCGGTCTCGCTGCTTCACAGCCGGACGCTGCTTGGCGGGGCGCTGCGCCTGCGGCTGAGCGCCAGCCTCAGCCGGACGATGCCGGCGACCGAGGCCGAGCTCGGCTACATCCGCGCCAATGTCCAGCCGTACGCGGCGCCAGACAACCCGGTGTACCGCGCGACCCCGAACATCCGCAGCGCCGACCTGTCGCCGCTGTTCGGGTGGGGCACGTCACCCGTGACTTCGGTGGCGCCGGGTGCGGACGGCACGGGCGGACTCGCGGCCTTCGCGAATCGGCAGGGGGTGCGCAATTTCGATTTGTTTGACTCGCCCGGCGGGCTGGCGGTTTCGCCCAACAGTGCCGATTACCCGTACGGCCGGCGACAACGCCGCGCCACTTATTTTGGCTCTGCCACCTGGGACGTCAGCCCGTCGCTGCAGGTGGGCGTGGACGGCACCTATGGCCTGACCATGGTCAACCGGGGTTACGATGTGCAGAGCGCAGACCTCACGCTCAGCGCCGCCTCGCCGCTCAATCCTTTCGGGCAGGACGTGAAGGTTTCGCTGAATGAGACCGCTCCGTTGCTCGGCGAGGGTTACAGCGAGGCGCGGATCGAATTCGGCTCCGCGGTGCTGGGCCTGCTGATGAAACTGCCGGCGGACTGGCGGGTCGCGCTGGACGGGCAGTACGCCCATAACCTCACCAAGTACCGGGGGCTCGCCGGCGCGGACAACGCCCGCTGGCAGGAGCTGGTCGACACCGGCCGCTACAATCCGCTGCGCGACACCCAAGTCTACGGTCCGCCGCCGGAGTACTACGACCAAGTGCTGATCTACGATGGCGCCCGCGGGCATTTCGTGACCCTGGGCAACTACGACACGGTGGACGCCTCGGTGCGGGTGACGAACCAGTCGCTGACCCTGCCGGCCGGCGTGGGCGCGGTGAACTTCGGCGCTGACTACCGGCGCATGCACCTCGCGGACTACAAGTCGGTGCTCCGCTATGGCGACGGCTCGCTGGCAGCCGACCCGGTGTTGTGGCAGGGGCGCATTCTGCAACGCTACAGCGTCTTCGGGGAGGTGCAGGGGCCGCTGGTGCCCCCGCGGCGCCTCCCGCACTGGCTTCGCAAGGTCGAGACCGACGTGGCGGTGCGCTATGTGGCGGCGGACACGAGCGCGGAAACCTATGTCGCGCCGACCGGCGCACTGAAGCTGGAGCTGGCCGGCGGCTTCTCCCTGCGCGGGAGCTTTATGCTCTCGAGCCTTTATCCCACGCCGTTCATGAGCAAGCAGCTGGCCGAGCCCTCCGGTCTGGGCACAGGCGAGGTGAGCCAGGTGTGGATCACCGATCCGGTGCGCAACCAGAGCTACACGGTGCAGGCGCAGGCCGCGATCAACCCGAACCTCCGCCCGGAGTCGGCCGCCACACAAACCGCGGGGGTCATTTTCCAGCGGGGCAAGGAGCATCGCCTGCGGGTGGCGGTGGACTTCGTCGACACCCGGAAGACCAACGAGATGATCTCGCTGGATGCGCAGACCCTGATGGACCTGGAGTCGCAATTTCCGGGGCGCGTCATCCGCGCGCCGCTGGCGCCGGGCGACACCCACGCCGCGGGCTACGTCACCTCGCTCCTGACCGGCGACATCAATGCGGCCCGCCGGCATTCGCAGAACTGGAATGTGGCGCTCGACTACGCGTGGACGAAGTGTGTCGGCGGCACGCTCGGCCTGCACAGCCGGGTGGTGTGGTTTCAACGGTTCGACCGACAGGTGTATCCCGATTCGCCGGTGGTCGACGAGTTGCGCCTGCCGGACGGCTGGGTGAGCGGATTCCTCCGGTATCGCGCCAATTTCGGCGCGGACTGGTCGAAGAACGATTTCGGTTTTGGCATGGAGGGGCATTACTATGGCGCGCGGGTCCTGCCGGTGGCGGAGTGGGCGAGCCAGGGCAGCGACCAGATTGACCGCTGCTGGCAGTTCGACGCCTTCCTGCAGAGCGACCTGACCCGGTGGGTGCCGTGGAAAAGTTCGCGCTTCGGCCTGCGCGGCCAGGTGCGGATCAACGATCTTTTCGGCGCCCACCTTCCGAAGTACACCAATGATCCTTCGGGCGCCGGAGTGCAGCCGTACGGCGACTGGCGCGGCCGCACCTACTCGCTGTCGCTGACCGCCACGTTCTGAGCACGCGGCCGCGCTTTAATCATGCGCGGATGCGAGTTATTCCGGCGACGGCTGGCGCCAGCGGAGAATATCTCAACGGGATGATCCGTTTGGGGGCGGAATAGCGCATTGAGGGATGAAAACCAACCGCCCATGAACGCCACCATCTTCCTCACCTTCGTCGCCACCCTGGCCGCCGGCCGGCTGGCTTTGATCAGCGACCTGCCGATGGTGACCATTGTTCTAGCCCTTCTCATCGTGCTGGTCACCACCGAGCCCGACCCCGGCGAAAGCGACCAGCCGTGCGCCAAGCGCAAGTCCGTTCTGACCGCGTCGGTCCCAGAGAAATTCCCGGCGGCGCCAGAAATATTCGCGGCGACCCGGACCGAGTAGCGGGTTTGGCACACCGGATTGTCATATCGCTCAGAGGAACCCGCATGGCACCAACCTCCGGCAGCGATTTGGAAACCAGCGAACCTTTTCCCGGGTCCGCGAAATCCATTGCTCCCAAGGATGAGGCCTACCTGCGCGAAGCCCTGAAGCGCTGCTCCGCCTCCACCTACGAGGCCGCCTGCCGGTTCCGCCAGACCGGCGACCCCGCCTGGCTGCCCACGATCATTCTCGGCGTCATCGAGCACCACGTGGATCCCGATTTGCGGGCCAAGCTCAGGGACGCCGACGATGACCTCCGGTTGATCGAGGATCTGGGCATCGATTCGCTGACCATGATGGAGATCGTGGCGCTGGCGGAGGACGTGCTCCCGGTGTCGATCAACAGCGAGGAGCTGTGCCAGTTGCGCACGCTGGGTGATGTCAAACAGGTCATGGAGTGCAAGCTGTGCGGCCTGCCCCTGCCGGGATCCGCAAAGTTACGGACGGGAGACTGGATCTGAGGGGCGAGCGATTTGAGCGTGCCGGGTTTACTGGAAGGAACATCCCCATGAAGACGTGCCGACTGTTGATCCGCTTATCCGACCCCAAGCCGCGCTTCATTCACAGGGTGGGGGTGCTAGCGCTGGGGATGAGCATGCTGTCGGTATTGGCGTGCGCACAGGTGAACTACACGCCGTACACCTTCACCACGCTGGCGGGGTGGGCGACCATCGGGAGCAACGATGGCGCGGGCGCCCGCTTCTACCAGCCGACCAACGTGGCCGTCGACGGCTACGGCACCATTTACGTCGCGGACACCCAAAACCACACGATCCGAAGGATTGACGCTGGCAATTTGGCCGCCGCCAACACCGGCTATGTGTCCACGTTGGCAGGATTGGCGGGAGTGTCCGGAGCGGTTGACGGGGCGGGCAGCGCCGCGCGATTCAACAGCCCGGAGGGCGTGGCCGTGACCCCGTCGGGCGACGCGCTATATGTCGCCGATACGGGCAATCACACGGTGCGGAAGGCTTTCCCGCTTTCATGGGACTTAGAGCCCACCATCACTGTGGCCGGGGCGGCGGGTGAGGCAGGGAGTGCAGATGGCATCGGCACCGCTGCCCGCTTTGACCGGCCGTGCGCCGTGGCCGTGGATGCCGCCGGCAATGTCTACGTGGCGGACGAGGCCAACCACACGATCCGGAAGATCACGCCGGGTGGGGTGGTGACCACGCTGGCGGGATTGGCGGGCGCTGACGGCGACGCGGACGGCACCGGCAGCGCGGCCCGTTTTAGTGAACTCCAGGGGCTGGCCGCGGACCCTTGGGGCAACCTCTATGCGACCGACGACGTTTTCAGCTACTATGGCCGGTTGCGTAAGATCACGCCAGCGGGCGAGGTGACGACCGTGCAAAATAACGCGATTCGTTATCCCCAGGGCGTGGCCGCCGACGCGGTGGGCAACCTTTACCTCTCGGACTCTCTTCGCATCCTTCGGCTCACCTCGGACGGGCAAGCCACAATCTTGAGCACGCTGCCTACGCTGGCTTCGACCAGCGCTCCCCGCTGGGTGGCGCCTCCGGACGGGATTGCGGTGGATGCGCTGGGGAATGTCGTGGTGGCCGACACGGAGTTCTCCTCCATACGGCGGGTTTCGCCGGGCGGTGTGATGACGACGATCGCCGGAGCGGGCCAGGCCCCGTACGGGGCGGCGGACGGCCCGGCCCTGTCCGCACGTTTCCATACTCCAGTGGGCGTGGGGGTGGATGCCGCCGGCAACGTGTTCGTGGCCGACTCCGTCAACAACACGATTCGCCGGATCTCCACCGGCGGCGTCGTAACGACCCTGGCCGGGCTGGCCGGCACTGCAGGCAGCGCCGACGGGGTGGGCAGCGCCGCCCGTTTTTCCGATCCTGAGGGACTGGCGGTCGACGCGCAGGGCAACATCTACGTGACCGATTTGGGCAATCGCACGATTCGCAAGGTTACCCCCGACGGCGCGGTGACCACCTTGGCGGGCCTTGCTGGCGCTTTTGGCGCTGCCGATGGCATCGGCAGCGAAGCGCGATTTGTGTATCCAACCGCGATTGCAGTCGACGGGGCGGGCACGGCGTACGTCGCCGACGTCTACACCGTGCGCAAGATCTCTCCCGCGGGCGTGGTGACCACCCTGGCGGGCGCGGCCGGAGTCGGCGGGACCGCGGACGGCACCGGCAGTGAGGCGCGATTCGACCGCGTGGAGGGGATTGCGGTCGACGCGCAGGGGAACGTCTACGTAACGGACGAAGGCGCCCACACGATCCGGAAGATCAGCCCAGCCGGGGTGGTGACGACCTTGGCCGGCATGGCCAGAGTCGGCGGAGACACGGATGGCACGGGTACCGCCGCCAGTTTTCTCGCGCCGGGCGGCTTGGCCGTCGATGCCGGCGGCACTCTGTACGTCGCCGATGTGGTGAACGCGACGATCCGGAAAGTCACGCCGCTCGGGGTCGTGACCACCCTGGCCGGGCTGACGCAGTCCATCGGCAGCGCGGATGGCTGCGGCAGCTCCGCCCGCTTCAATATGCCCGGGGGCTTGGCGGTGGACGGCGCCGGCCGTTTGCTGGTCGCCGATTCCGGCAACCACACCATCCGCGCCGGCACGGTGGCGACGGCGCCGGTAATCGTGACGCCCCCGCAAAACGTGACGGCGGCGGTCGGCAGTCAGGTGCAGTTCAGCGTCGTCATCTCCGCCAACCCGGCGCCCAGATATCAGTGGTTTCACAACAACAACGGAGGGCCGATTATTGGGGGGACAGGTCCGACGGTCACCCTGGTGCCCGTGGCGACCTCGATGGCCGGCACCTACTTCGTGCTGGTGACTAACGATGTCGGCAGCGTGACCAGCGAGCCCGCGACGCTGACCGTGACCGCCGCCGCAGCCGGGAACCCTGGGGGTGGCGGCGGCGGGGCAATGGGAGCAGGGTTCGTCTTGGCGTTGGCGCTCGTTGGGGCGCTGCGGGTGATGATACGCAGAGGCTGAAAAGCAGCCAGATCGCTCCGGTCCATTCTTCCACCGGCGGGAACACCGCCACCCGCGTGCTTCAGCGGTTCCAGCCGCCGCCGCAAGCGCAGGTGCAGGCTAATTGGCTTGCTGCTCAGGGCCGGACTTTTAGATGTGGATCACAGCAATATCTTATGGCTGGCGAACATGGGCGACACTCGGAGACTGGGCGGATGGAAATGAATCCGTGAGCGGAATCTTGATGCCCCATACGCTCAATTTCATTGCCGGATGGTGGCTGATACTGGTCGCCTTCGTCAGCGGCGCTGTCATTGGGCTCGGGTTTCATCGCGAGGAGTTCCTCGGTGGCTACGGCTCGTTTCGCCGGCGGCTGTTGCGCCTGGGGCATATTGCCCTCGCGGCACTCGGCACCATCAATGTCGTGTATGGGCTGTCGACTGCGGCGGGCCCGCGCGCCGACCTGCCGGGCATGCTGCTGCTCGGCGGAGCGGTCGCCATGCCATCGGTGTGTTTTCTCGCTGCGTGGCGGCAGCCGTTTCGGGCCTTCTTCTTTATTCCTGTTGTCCTGCTGCTGGCGGCAGTCATTTTCATCCTCCTCCGGATACCGTCATGAAGATCGGACTTCTTGCCATGAGCGGCGTGCGGGCGCACGACAAGAAGCTGCTCGAACTCGGCCTCACCCTGCCGGGCTTTGTCGAACGCAGCAAAATCATCGCGTCGCTGCCCAGTCTCGGGCTGCTGTATCTGGCGGCCAGCACGCCACCCGGGCATGAGGTGCGGTATTACGAGGCGGAGTCCGATGGCGCGGAACCGGCCGAGATCTACGCGTGCGATCTGGTCGCCATCAGCACCTTTTCGGCGCAGATTTTTGAAGCCTATGCGATCGCCGACCGTTTGCGGCAGAAGGGCGTCAAGGTCGCCATGGGCGGTTTGCACGTCTCCGTGCTGCCGCAGGAGGCGCTGCAGCATGCCGACTACGTGGTGATCGGCGAAGGCGAGAACGTCTGGCCGGCCGTGGTGGCCGCCGCCGCGCGCCGGGCGGAGCCGGCCATCTTCAAGGCGACGGATTATGAACCGGTCGATGTCGCGCGCCTGCCCGTGCCGCGGTACGACATCCTCGGCGGCCGCGCCTACAACCGGTACACAGTCCAGGCGACGCGCGGCTGTCCGTGGCGCTGCGAGTTCTGCGCCTCCACGGTGATGCTCCAGGCGCCGTACCGGCGGCGGCCGGTCGATCAGGTGGTGCGCGACATTGCCTTCATCGAGGAGCTTCACCCGGAGGCGTTCATCGAGTTCGCCGACGACAACACGTTTGTCGACAAACCCTGGGGCCGGGCACTGTGCCGGGCGCTGATTCCCTTGAAGGTAAAATGGTTTACCGAAACCGACATCAGCGTGGCCGACGATGCCGAACTACTGGACCTGATGCATCAGGCCGGCTGCCGGCAGGTGCTGATCGGCCTGGAAAACCCGTCCGCCGGACCGCTGGCGGGACTGGAGCAGCGGGCCGACCGCAAAGCCCGCTGGGCGCCGCATTACGCCGAGGCGGTGCGTTCGATCCAAGGGCACGGCGTCACCGTGAACACCTGTTTTATTCTCGGACTGGATGGCTGCACGACGGACGTCTTCGACGAGATTCTCCGTTTTGTCGAAGAGGTGAATCCCTACGACGTGCAGATCACCCTGCTGACGCCGTTCCCCGGCACGCCGCTCTATGAGCGTCTGCTGCGCGAGGGGCGCGTGCTCCAGCCAGGCGCCTGGCACCTGAGCACGCTCTTCGACGTGAACTACCGCCCCACCGGCATGACACCACAGGAGCTGCGCGAGGGCATTTACCGGCTCGGGGAACAGCTCTACAGCGATGATGCCACGCGGCACCGGCGCAAAGGATTTTACGCCCAGTTCAAACATGAAAGGAATCCAGTATGAAAGCGTTGCTACCCATCCGCATCCTGTACGCCGTCGCCGCGGCCTATGATGGACTGCTGGGCCTGGCGTTCATCGCCGCCGCGCCCCAGGTCTACGAGTTCGCCGGAATCACTCCGCCCAACCACTGGGGCTACATCCATTTCGCGGCCGGCCTGCTGGTGATTTTCGGCCTCATGTTTCTGACGATCGCACTCCGGCCGGTCGAGAACCGCAATCTGATCGGCTACGGCATCCTGCTCAAAGTCTGCTATGTCGCCACCGTTGGCTGGCACTGGTATCATGGTGGCGTACCGAACCTGTGGAAATATTTCGCGCTGGCGGACGTCGTTTTCGCCGTACTGTTCTTCTGGAGCGCGATTTCCTTGGAGTCGGCCACGGACACGCCGAAACCCAAGGACACAGCCGCACCGGCGTAACCGCCGGTTCGCCTTGGTATCGAACTGCCTATCCCATAGGCCCATTTCCCCGCAGCCTGCTGCAGGCAATCGTCGCCAGCGCCTCATTTCGCGGTAAGCGCGTCAGGGCGGAAGGCACCGGCAACTACGCGTCGACGGTGGAGGGTCTCATTGCATGCCAACAGGCTCCCATCGCTGCTTGCGATTGGACGGCGCTTCGGCAAGGTTTCGCGCCATGCCGCATGCTCCCTCCCGGCGGGAGTTCCTCCGTCTCGCCGCCATCGGGTCCCTAACCGTTGCCGGAGGCTATCTCCTGCGGACCAGCGCGCGCGCCGAGGCTCAACCGACGGCAGCGGGCGCCCGCAAGCTGGGTGTCGCGTTGCTTGGGCTCGGTTCCTACAGCACCAACCAACTCGCACCCGCCCTTCTGCAAACCAGACTCTGCCGTCTGGCTGGCGTTGTCACCGGCTCGGCGGCGAAAGCCGCCAAATGGGCGCGCAAGTACGACCTGCCGAAGAAGAACCTCTACCACTACGATCATCTTGAGCAGATTGCCGACAATCCGGACATCGACGTCGTCTACGTCGTGACCCCGCCCGCGCTGCATCCGGAGTTCACCATCCGGGCGGCGAAAGCCGGCAAGCACGTCATCTCCGAAAAACCCATGGCCTGCTCCGTCGCGGACTGCGACGCCATGATCGCGGCGTGCCGCGACGCCGGGGTCAAACTCTCCCTCGGCTACCGGCTCAATTTCGATCCCTATCACCAGGAGCTGCTGCGGCTGGCAAGAGAACCCGATTTCGGTCCGTTCACCCGGATGACGGGTGATTTCAGCTTTGTGATGCGCGGAAAGCAATGGCGGGCGGAGAAGCGGCTGGCCGGTGGCGGGCCCATGATGGACATTGGCATCTACGTGGTCCACGGTGCCTGCATGGCCGCCGGCGATGCGGCGCCGGTCGCCGTGACGGCGCACGAGGAGCCCAAGACGCGGCCCGAGTTGTTCAAGGACGTGGAGGAAACGATGCGCTGGACCATGGAATTTCCCGGCGGGGCGGTCGGTCGCGCGCGATCGAGCTTCTCGCAAAACCGCAATAGTTTTCACGCGGAAGGCCCGCGCGGCTGGGTCGATTTCCCGGATAGCGCATTTGCGTACCGTGACATCGAGTGCGAGACCAGCCGCGGGCGACTCAACTTCGATCCGCCCGTCAACCAGCAGGCCCGGCAGATGGATGATTTCGCGGATTGCATCCTTACCGGCCGGGCGACCCCCGTCCCGGGCGAGCTGGGCCGCCGGGACATCCGCATCCTGTCCGCCATCTATGAGGCGGCGTCCACCGGAAAGCGCATCGTCATCTAGCGGCAGCGGGGATGCGGGGGGACAAGCGCTGGCCGTCAGTTCGGCCCGTGCAGGATGTTGACCGCGGTGTCACGTCCATCACCGCCCGGGGGTCCATAGAGGCGGCGGATGAGGATCTCCCATTGGGTGTTCTCCTCCTCCCGCCGCTTGATCATGCGGTATTCCATATCGCCGGCAATGAAGATGAAGGCGAAGAGAATGGCGCCGAGGGGATTGTTCCAGACGAAGGCCATGAGCACGGCGCCGATGATGGCGAGCACCTTGCCCAGCGCCGCCGCCCAGAAGGTGGCCTTGAGATAGGACCAGCGCATGGCCAGCAGCGCCCGCAGGATGCGGCCTCCATCCATCGGGAAAACCGGCAGGAGGTTGAAGCAACCCATGACCAGGTTGACCAGCAGCAGCTCCCAGCCCAGCCCGGAGAAGGTGCGCGGCAACTCGCCATCGGCCCACGCCACGGGCACGGTGACAAACGGCCACAAGGCCAGCACGATCGCAAAGTTTACCGCCGGGCCGGCCAGCGTGATGAGGAGTTCGCGCCGTGGCTGGCGCGGAATCGAATCGAATTCCGCCATGCCGCCGATGGGCAGCAGCAGGATGCGGGGCACACCGATGCCGAAACGCCGGGCAGTCAGCGAATGCCCCAGCTCGTGCAGCACGACGCAGGTGAACAGCAGGGTGATGAACGCCACGCTCCAGGCCACGCCCGCCCAACCGGCGTCCATCCAGCCTCCCCACGCCACGTAGGCCAGCAGCAGCAGAAAGCTGAAATGCACGGCCAGGCGGATGCCGAAGACGCGGAACAAGTTAATTGACCATCCAAGCATTTGCCTTAAGTAAGGCCCGTTTCGGGCGGGATGCTAATCGATAATCGCCGCCCGCGTTTGTTCCTGATTTTCTTCCGCCATGGCCGCCGCCAAGTCCACCATCCTCGTCATCGACGACGATTCCGAGATTCGCTACTCGCTTTCGCGCGTGCTTTCCTCGCGTGACTACGCGGTGACGACCGCCGCGAGCGGGGAGGAGGGCATCGCCGCCGTCAAAAAAAGCCCGCCCGACGTCGTCTTCCTCGACATCCGCATGGGCGGCATGGGCGGCATCGAAGCGCTCCAGCACATCCGCTCCATCAACCCGCGGCAGCTTGTCATCCTCATGACCGCCTTCGGCACGGCGCAGACGGCCATCGAGGCGATGAAATACGGCGCGTTCGACTACATCATGAAGCCGTTCGATCCGCAAAAGGTGCTCGCCCTGACGGAGAACGCGCTCAAGACCCACGCCGACCTGCGCGCGGCGGCCGACTACCAGCCGAGCCTCAACACCGAGGATTACAAGGAGGGCATCGTGGGCAGCTCCGCGGCCATGCAGCAGGTCTTCAAGACCATCGGCCAGGTCACGGCCAGCGATGTCACCGTGATGATCACCGGGGAGAGCGGCACCGGCAAGGAACTGGTCGCGCACAGCATCTACCAGCACAGCCATCGCGCGGCCAGGCCGTTCATCGCGGTCAACTGCGCGGCCATTCCCGAAAACCTCATCGAGAGCGAATTGTTCGGCCACGAGAAGGGGTCCTTCACCGGCGCGACCAGCCAGCGCATCGGCAAGTTCGAGTTGTGCGATGGCGGCACCATCTTTCTCGACGAAATCGGCGACATGGCGCCCGCCACCCAGACCAAGATCCTGCGCGTGCTGCAGGAGGGCGAAATCCAGCGCGTCGGCGGCACCGAGACGATCAAGGTCGACGTGCGCGTGCTCGCCGCGACCAACCAGGACCTGGAGGAAATCGTGAAGGCCCGGACCTTCCGCGAGGACCTTTACTACCGACTCAACGTGGTGCGCATCCGCATGCCGCCGTTGCGGGAACACCCCGAGGACATCCCGCAGACCGTCGATTACGTGCTGCAGACCCTGAAACAGCAGAAAAAGACGCGCGTGAAAAAGGTTTCCGCCGAAGCAATGGCGGTCCTGCTGCGGCACAATTGGCCGGGCAATGTCCGCGAACTCGAGAATGTCATCTACCGCAGCGCCGTCGTTGCGCAGGGCGACACCATTCTGTTCAAGGATCTTCCGCCGGAATTACGCGGCGCAGCCGGGACGGATGGGACCACCACCGTGCCGTCAAGCCCGACCGCCGTGCCTGCTGGGACGACGCTCGAACCGGCCACGGCGGTCGTGGCGCCGTCCGCCCAAACCGGCGCGCCAGCGATGGAGCCGGCGGCGGCCGCGGAGCCGTCTTCGCCGGCGCCGCCGGTCGCGACCGGGCCTTCGGCGCTCACCCTTCAGGATGCGTTGGATTTCGTCTATGCCCGTTTGAAGACCGAGGGCAGGGAACCGGTGCTGGAACGCCTGGAGCGGGAAATGATCGGGCGCGTACTCAAGGACGAGCGCGGCAACCTCGCGCGCGCCTCCGAGCGCCTCGGCATGACGCGGACCACGCTCCGCAAGCGCATCGACGCGCTCGGGCTGAAGGTGTAGGCCCGACGCTACGCCTCCAACATTTCCTAAGGCTCAAGACAGGCGATGATCTCTGCACGCGTGTCATTCTGAGCGCAGCGAAGAATCCAGAGGACCGTCGCCCGGCCGAGTCATGCTGGATCCTTCGCTTCGCTCAGGATGACAGGAAAGAGGCGATTCAACCAACCGGATTATCGTTGTACCATCCTTCGCTCAAGTCGCGCCACAGGGGGTTGGTCTTGTGGATCAGTTCGATCTTTCTTTTGCGAAGCCAGCCCTTGATTTGTTTTTCGCGCCCAATCGCTGCGGCGATGTCCCGAAGTCGTTCAAAATAGACGAGGCTTTTCAGGCCGTAGCGTTTGCTGAAGCCTTCCAAAGCACCGCCCTTATGTTGCCAGATTCTGCGCTCCACGTCGTTGGTCACGCCAACATAGAGGGTGCCATGCGGGCGATTGGTGATGATGTACACCCAATAGCTCATGGTGGTTGTTTGACCTGTCATGCTGAGGGGAGCGAAGAATCCAGTGCAACTCCGCCGTTGGCTCCGACCGAGTGTCACTGGATCCTTCACTTCGTTCAGGATGACAGCAAGGAGGGCGGATGCCATCCCTTGACCGCAGACTCCAGGGCCGCGAGCAAGCTCGGGGCCCTACCTACCTCAACGCTTTCGCCCGCCGAAGCCGTGCGGATGCGTCGAGTGCCACTTCCAGGCGGTGGCGATGATCGACTCGACGTCGGCGAACTTCACCTTCCAGCCGAGCTCGCGCTGCACCAGCGTGGAATCCGCGTAGAGGGCGGGCGGATCACCGGCCCGGCGCGGCGCTTCGATGAGCGGCACCTTTTTGCCGGAAACCTTCTCCACCGCACGGATCACCTCGCGGTTGGAGTAGGCGCGGCCGGTGCCGAGATTGTAGAAGAGAGCAGCGCCGGGAGTGGCGAGGCGGTCGAAAACGGCGATATGCGCGCGGCTCAGGTCGTCCACGTGCACGTAATCGCGCAGGCAGGTGCCGTCCGGGGTGGGGTAGTTGGTGCCGAAAAGCTGCAGCTGCGGGCGCCGGCCCAGCGCGGCATCAATCGCCAGCGGGATGAGGTGCGTCTCGGGATCGTGATCCTCGCCGATGGAACCGTCCTCGGCGGCGCCGGCGGCGTTGAAATAGCGGAAGGCCGCGAAACTCAGGCCGTGGGCGAGGGCCAGCGCCTTCAGGGCATTTTCCACGTCGAGCTTGGTCTGGCCATAGGGGTTGATGGGACGCTGCGGCATGGTTTCGACCAGCGGTAGCGCGGTCGGTATGCCGTAGGTTGCGCAGGTGGAGGAAAACACGAATTTCTTCACGTCCGCGTCGAGCATGGCCTTGAGCAGGTGCAGCGTGGCGACGACGTTGTTGAGGTAGTACTTGAGCGGCTCGTTGACGGATTCGCCCACGTAGCAGAAGGCGGCGAAGTGCATCACGAGTTCGATCTGTTCCTTCGCGAGCACCCGGCGGACCGCAGCCTCGTCGCCGAGACCAGTTTCGTAGAACGGAACCGACGGCGCGACGGCGCGACGGTGGCCGTACACGAGGTTGTCGATGACCACGGGCCGGTGCCCCGCCGCCGTCAACTGCCGCACGCAATGGCTGCCGATGTAACCGGCGCCGCCCACAACAAGGACATTCATCAGACGAGACTTGTATTGATTTTCCCCGAGCGATGGCTAGGCAAAACTCTCTTGCGCACCTGACCAAGCGCCCCTGAGAGTCTTCCCGTGCCATCCATGAAGCAGTCCCGCATCGTCATCACCGGCCTCGGCCTGACCGCGCCGAACGGCAATACGTTGTCGGAATACCGGCAGAATCTGCTCACGGGCGTCTCCGGCGTGGAGCTGATCGAGGTGCGGTACATGGGCGCGCAGCCGGCGGGGGTCTGCCACTTCGATCCGCTCAAGTACCAGAAGAAGAAGGACGTCCGCATCGGCACGCGCGCCGGCAGCATCAGCATCCATTGCGCCCGCGAGGCGCTGGCGGACAGCGGGGTGAACTGGGAGGCCGTCGACAAGTCGCGCACCGGCATCTATCTCGGCATCACCGAGCACGGCAATGTCGAGACCGAGAACGAAATCTACAACATCTCGCTCTTCAAGTACGACACCAGGTTCTGGTCGCATCACCACAACCCGCGCACCGTCGCCAACAATCCGGCGGGTGAGGTTTCGCTCAACCTCGGCATCACCGGTCCCGCCTACACGCTGGGGGCGGCCTGCGCCGCCGGCAACCTCGGCCTCATCCACGCCGCGCAGATGCTGCGGCTCGGCGAGGTCGACCTGGCGTTCGCCGGCGGCGTGAGCGAAAGCATCCAGACCTTCGGCATCTTTGCCGCCTTCAAGAGCCAGGGCGCGCTCGCCTCGCATCCGGATCCGACCAAGGCCAGCCGCCCGTTCGACAAGCGGCGCAACGGCATCGTGGTGAGCGAGGGCGGCTGCATCTACACGCTGGAGCGGCTCGAGGATGCCCTGGCCCGCAGCGCGAAGATCTACGGCGAAGTGGCCGGTTACTGCGTCAACTCCGACGCCACCGACTACGTGCTGCCCAACGCGGTGCGGCAGGCCGAGTGCATCCGCCAAGCCATCCGCCACGCCGGCCTCACGCCGGCCGACATCGACATCGTCAATACGCACGCCACCGCCACGCTCCAGGGCGACATTCAGGAATGCCAGGCCCTCGCCGAGGTGTTTGCGGGCTGTACCGACGTGAACATCAACAACACCAAAAGCTTCATCGGCCATGCCATGGGCGCGGCCGGCGCGCTCGAGCTGGCGGGCAACCTGCCGTCCTTCAATGACCTGATGGTCCATCCGACGATCAACGTGGACGAACTCGATCCGCAGTGCGACGTGCCCGGCCTCGTGCTCAATGAGCCGAAAAAGGCAAAACGGGTTGACGCAATTCTGAACAACTCCTTTGGTATGCTTGGAATCAATTCCACGCTCATCATCATCCGCTACCGGGCCTGACACCGCACCTTCCCATGACGAAAGACGAATGCAAAAAGCTGGTCATTGACATCATCGCCAACATCGCGCCCGACGAAGATCTCCGTAATGTGAAGCCGGATGTGCGCCTCCGCGACCAGCTCCAGCTCGATTCCATGGACTTCCTCGACATCGTCATGGAACTCCGGAAGCGCCACGGCATCGAGGTGCCCGAGGCCGATTACATCCAGCTGGCGTCCCTCGACAGCTGTGCGGACTATCTCACCCCCAAATTCAACGCCCTCGCGGCAAAGACCTAAACCTGCTTGACCGTTGATCTGGCGCGGCCGGGAGCTGTCCCGGCTTTTTTTATGCAGACGCGCCGCCAGTGGCGTTGTTCATGACCCGTGAGGCCATAAATGTCATTGCGAGAAGCCTGGCGACGAAGCAATCCATCTGGATCGCCACGCCCGACTTCCGCCTTCGCCGAAGGCTTCAGCGCGATAAGTCGTCGGGCTCGCGATGACAGGCCATTCAAATGAATTCCGCCGCACACTACGACGTCGTCATCGTCGGTGCCGGCATGTCCGGTCTCGCCGCGGGCATCCGGCTGGCGCACTTCGGCCGGCGGGTCTGCATCTTCGAGCGGCACTACGCTCCCGGCGGACTCAACAGCTTCTACAACCTCGCCGGCCGGAACTACGATGTCGGCCTGCACGCCATGACGAACTATGTGCCCCGCGGCACAAAAGGCACGCCGTTCGGCAAGCTGCTGCGGCAGCTCCGGATCGAACGCGACGAGCTTGGCCTCTGCCCGCAAAAACAATCGCGCATTGCCTTCGGCCCCCGCGGCGAGACCGGCCTGCTTTTCACCAACGACCTGGCGGTTCTGGAGGAGGAGATTGCGGCGAAATTCCCCGCGCAGATCGACGGCTTCCGCCGGCTCGTCACCCTGGTCCGACCCTACGACGACGTGTCCCTTGATGCTCCGGTCGTTTCGGCGCGCGCGATCGTCCGGCGGCACATCACCGACCGGTTGCTCGAAGACATGCTGCTTTGCCCGCTGATGTACTACGGCAGCGCGAAGGAGAATGACATGGATTTCGCCCAGTTCGGAATCATGTTCAAAGCCATCTTCCTCGAAGGCCTCGCGCGTCCGCCCGAAGGCATCCGCCGGGTCATCCGGGTGCTGCTGGAGAAATACCGCGCGGCGGGCGGCGAACGGCGCATGAAATGTGGCGTGGCGCGCATCATCGAGCGCGATGGGCGCGCCGCCGCCCTGCGGCTCGATGACGGCGCGGAAATCACCGCCGAGCATGTGATCTCCTCCATCGGCAGCGAGGAAACCCAACAGCTTCTGGCGGTTTCAACGATGGACGACCGGTCCGCCTTCGCCAAGGCTTCGATGGACCGGCTCTCCTTCATCGAAAGCATCCGGGTGCTGAAATGCCAGCCGCGGGAACTGGGGTGGGGGAGCGACACCATCGTGTTCTTCAACGACTCGGAACGATTCGAGTACGCCCGGCCGGGACAGCAGGTCGACCTCCGGAGCGGAGTCATCTGCTTCCCCAATAATTTCGATTTTGCCGGTCAGGGGCTGCCGGAGGGCCAGTTACGAATCACCTGCCTCGCGAATTACGATCAGTGGGCGCACCTGCCGGAGGAGCGCTACCGCGCCGACAAGCAAAGTTGGCTGGCGGCGATGACGCGCAGTGCCGGTCGCTTTCTGCCGCCGGTTCCCGAAGGGACTCTCGCAGCCGCGACGCTCGCCACCGACATCTTCACGCCGCGCACCATTGCACGATTCACCGGCCATCTTCAGGGAGCGGTCTATGGCGCGCCGCGCAAAATCCGCGACGGACGCACCCACTTGAAAAACCTGTATCTCTGCGGCACCGATCAGGGGCTGCTGGGGGTCATCGGGGCGATGCTCAGCGGCATTACCATGGCCAACCTCCATATTCTGCATCCCGGAGCCCGCGAGTGAGGCTTCCCGGCGGGGCAAGGCACCCAAATTCCCAGTTGCCCACCGAGAATCGACTGTGCTTAGTGGAACGTTTCATGGCTTACGATTGGCTCAAAGGAGTCGACGACTATTATGACGTCGTGGTGATCGGCAGCGGGCTCGCCGGCCTGACCGGCGCCAACTGCCTCGCCAAGTGCGGCCACAAGGTCCTGCTGCTCGAACATCACTACCAGCTGGGCGGCCTGGCCACGTGGTTCACGCGCAAGGGCGGACACATCTTCGACATCTCGCTGCACGGCTTCCCCGTCGGCATGATCAAGTCGGCGCGCAAATACTGGTCGCAGGAAATCGCCGACTCCATCGTCCAGCTCAAAGGCATCCGCTTCGTCAATCCGCAGTTCGCCCTCACCACCACCTTCGACCGCCCGGATTTCACGCGGCTGCTCATTGAGCAGTTCAAGGTGCCGGCCGATACCGTGGAGCGGTTTTTCACCGACCTGCGGGCGATGAACTTTTACGACAACAATCCGGAGACCACGGGCGAGATGCTGGAGCGCTATTTCCCGGGCCGGGATGACGTGAAGCGCTTTCTCATGGAGCCCATCGCCTATGCCAACGGCTCCTCCCTCGACGACCCCGCCATCACCTACGGCATCGTGTTCTCGAACTTCATGAGCAAGGGCGTGTACACGTTTCGCGGCGGCACCGATCTGCTCATCAAAAAGATGGCCGGGGAGCTGCAGCGCAACGGCGTCGAGCTCCGCAAACACGTCATGGTCGAGAAGGTGCTCGTGGAAGCAGCGGCCGGTGGCAAACGGGTCGCCGGCGTCGTCGCCAACGGCCGCACCATCCGCTGCGGCGCCGTGCTTTCGAATGCCAACATCAAGGGCACCATTCTCAAGCTGGTGGGCGCGGAGCATTTCCCGCCGGAGTTTGTGGCGCAGGCCTTGGCCGTGCGCATCAACACCAGCTCGTGCCAGGTCTACCTCGGCATCCGCCAGGGCGAATCCATCCCCCCCATCGGCGACCTCATCTTCGTTTCCGATTCCACCCGGTTCACGAGCGAAGAGCTCGTCGATTTTCACTCGACCAGCCGCACCTTCTCGGTCTACTATCCGGAAACGCGCCCCGGCTCCGGACGCTACACCGTGGTCTGCTCGCTCAATGCCCGGTACGACGACTGGAACCGCCTGTCCGCCGAGGCGTATCAGCGGGAGAAAACGCGCATCATCGAAGAATCGATCACCTGTCTCGAGCGCTTCGTCCCCGGGGTGCGGTCCAGGATCGGCTGGGCCGAGGCGGCCACGCCACGGACCATCGAACATTACACGCGACACTGGATGGGCACCTCCTTTGGCACGAAGTTCGAGGGGTTGAAGGTCTCCATGGACCTTTCCTCCCGGCTGCCCGGGCTTTACCACGCCGGCTCGGTGGGTATTATCATGTCAGGGTGGCTGGGCACTATAAATTATGGCGTGATTACTGCCAATAATATGGATAAATACCTGATTGCCGAAAAACGAGAAGCGGCTACACCGACCGTGGAACCAGTGATGACGAAAGCCTGACCAACGCGGCGACTTACCCCAAACCCATCCCTTTGATCCATCATGGAGCCCATCGAAAAGCTCATTCCCCATCGACCGCCCTTCCTGTTCGTGGACGAAATCATCGCCGAGACCGAGGACACGCTGACGACCCGCCGCCGGGTCCGCCCCGACGAGGATTATTTCAAGGGGCATTATCCGGGCAATCCCATCATGCCCGGCGTGCTCATCTGCGAGTCGGTGTTCCAGTCCGGCTGCATTTTTCTCACGAAGCAGTGCGCCGCCAAGGGGGAGGACCTGAGCCACTACACCCCGGTGCTGACCCGCATCACCGAGGTGAAGTTCAAAAACTCGGTGAAGCCGGGTGACGAGCTCATCATCGACGTCAAGCTGAAGGACCGGCTCGGGCGTTTCATGTTTATGAGCGGATCGGTGCGCACCGCCGACAACCGCAAGGTGCTCACGGTGGATTTTGGCGTCGCGCTGGTGGACGCGTCATCCAACGGCTCCAACCCGCCGCCCGCCAAGCCCGCCGCGCAATGAGCTTTCTCGCGCTCGAAGGGAAAACCTTCCTCGTTTTCGGCGTCGCCAACCCGAAGAGTGTCGCTTGGGCCGTTGGCCGAACCCTCGAGGAGCAGGGGGCGCGCGTCATCTACAGCGTCCGCTCGGAGGCGCGCAAAAAATCGCTGGGCGGGCTGATGGGCGCACGGGCCGTCCAGGTGTGCGATGTCGAGGAGGAGGGCGCCGCCGGACGGCTGGCGGCGGAAGTCGGCCCCAAGTATGGACCGCTGCACGGCCTGGTGCATTCCATTGCGTTCGCCCGCTATGCCGAGGGCTTCAAATCGTTTCAGGAAACCAAGCGGGCGGACTTTCTTCAGGCCATGACAGTTTCGTGCTTCTCCCTCGTGGAAATCGCGCGCGCGTTCAAACCGCATCTCACCCGCGATGCCTCCGTTGTCACCATCGGCATCTCGTCCCTGCTGGTCACGCCTGACAACTACGGCTACATGGGGCCGATCAAGGCGGCGCTGGATTCGACCGTGCGGTTTCTCGCCAAGTCCTTCAGTGCCGACACCGGGATCCGTTTCAACGTGGTGGGCTCCGGTCCGCTCAAGACCAGTGCTTCAGCCGGCATTCCCGGGTACCTGGAAAGCTACCTGTACGCGGAGAAACTAACGTATCGCAAACGCGCGCTCGAAACCCAGGAGGTGGCCAATGCCGCCGTCTTTCTCCTGAGCGAGCGCAGCAGCGGTCTCAATGGCGCTACGCTCGTCGTCGACGCCGGCCTGGGCAGCAATTATTTCGACAAGGATGTCATCCGGCTGGCGATGCGGCCGGAGGCGCCTTCGGCGCAGAGGTCAGAGGGCAGAAGTCAGCGGTCAGAGGGCGCATGAGGCGAACCGTTTCCCGACCTTGCGGCAACGATGCATACCACATGGTCAACAGGCCAAAGGCGGGCATGCCGAAGGGCGTGTCCTGTAGGAGCCTGCTTGCAGGCGATCCTCGCTCGGAGTCGCGAGTAAACTCGCTCCTACAATTGTGTGATTTCGCCTGACTCTTGACATCTGACTTCTGAATCATGCGCTTCGAGCACGTTTGCATCGAGTCGATCGCAGTGGCACTGCCCGAGGAAACGTGGACCTCCACCAGCCTCGAAGAGCGGTTGCGGCCGCTTTACGAACGCCTGCGGCTGCCGTTCGGACGCCTCGAGTTGATGAGCGGCATCCGGGAGCGGCGCTTCTGGCCTCCGGGTACGCGGCCGTCCGATGCCAGCGCGGCGGCCGGCCGCACGGTGCTCGCCCGGTCGGCGCTCAAGCCGGAGCAGATCGAGACGTTCCTGCACACGGCAGTCTGCCGCGATCTGCTCGAGCCCGCCACGGCGGCGTTTGCCCATCGCAAAATCGGCCTCAATCCCCGGGCGCAGATCTTTGACGTTTCCAACGCCTGCCTCGGCTTCCTCAACGGTTTCACGATCCTTGCGGCCATGATTGAATCCGGGCAGATTCAGTGCGGAATGGTCGTGGCGGGGGAGAACGGCCGTCCGCTGGTGGAGCGCACGGTGCAGCACCTCCTGACCGCGTCCTTGGATCGCAACCAGATCAAACCGTTCTTCGCGAACTTGACCATCGGTTCCGGGGCGGCCGCGGCCATCGTCTGCCATCGATCCCTGATTCGCGGCAGAGCTCATCGGCTGCTCGGCGGCATCTGTCTGTCGGCCACCGAGCACAGCGAACTCTGCCGGGGCGACGCGGCGGACAGGGAAGGGCTGGACATGCAGACCGATTCCGAGCAGTTGCTGCTGGCCGGCGTCGATGTCGCGAAGCGGGCGTGGACCGCGTTCAAGGCAGAGACGGGCTGGACGGAGACGCTGGTCGATCGCTTTGTCTGCCACCAAGTCGGCCGCATGCACCGGCGCAAACTCTACGAGGCGCTCGGACTCGATCTTGCCCGGGACTTCTCGACCTTCGAGACGCTGGGAAACATGGGCTCGGTTTCGCTGCCCGCCACGCTGGTCAAGGCCATTGAGGGTGGGGCGGTCCGCGAAGGCAACCGGGTCGCGCTGCTCGGCATCGGCAGCGGCATCAATTGCATGATGCTGGCGCTCGAATGGTGACGGCGTGCTCCTTTTAACCACTAATGAACACTAATGGGCACTTATACCTGCCTAATCCGGTCCCCGGAAAGATTAGTGGAGATTAGTGTGGATTAGTGGTTTCAAAACGGAATGGCATCGCCTCCTGGCTCGGCCTAGTTAAACCAGGATCCCGAGTGCACGAAACCGGCATGACCGCAGGACGACCGCCGCTCCCCGGCTGGTTGCGACGGCTTTACCCGTTTGAGCCGAAAATCTTCGCCTGCGGCCAGGCGCGCATGAGCTATGTCGATGAAGGCCCGCGTTCAGAGGAGGCCGTGCTCTTGCTCCATGGCAACCCGACCTGGTCATTTTATTATCGCGAACTCATCGGCGCTTTGGTCCGGGCGGGATTCCGCTGCGTGGCGCCCGATCACATCGGCATGGGGCTTTCCGACAAGCCGCAGGATTATCCCTACTGCCTCGGAGCCCACATTGAGAATCTCGCGGGACTCGTCGCCCACTCGGGGCTGCGGCGCGTGCATCTGGTCGTTCACGACTGGGGCGGGCCAATTGGCTTCGGCTGGGCGGCCCAACATCCGGATAAAGTCGGGCGCATCGTCATCCTCAACACCGCAGCGTTTCCATCGGTTCAGATACCCCTACGCATCCGCCTGTGCCGGACGCCGCTGATCGGCGAATGGCTGGTGCGCGGATGGAACGGATTTGCCCGGGCCGCGACATCGATGGCCGTGCATCGGCGGCCGCTGACCCCGGAAGTGAGGCGGGGATACCTGTTTCCATACGATTCTTGGGCGAATCGGATCGGCGTGGCGCGGTTTATCGCCGACATTCCGGTCCGCGCGGAAAACCCGAGCATGGCGCCGCTGGAGGAGGCGTACCGGGGGCTGGGCCGCCTCAAGGAACATTCGGTCATGATTGCCTGGGGCGGGGCGGACTTCTGTTTCACCAAGAATTTCTATAACCGCTGGCTGGAGATCTTCCCGCAGAGCCAGGCCCATTATCTCGCTGACGCCGGGCACTACGTGCTGGAGGACGCCGGCGAGGAGATCATCCCCAAGATCAAAGCCTTTCTGACCGGCGCGTCGTAGGAAGCCCGCTTGCGGGCGATCTCTCCTCGCTCGCGCCGTGCGGACATTTGTAGGGTAGGGGCGCAGACTTGGCTCCAGCGAGCGTGGTCGAGTCGCTGCGCCCGTGCTTCCGCCTCTCTGCCTAGTCATCGCGAGTCCGGCGCAGCCGGACGTGGCGATCCAGCTAGATAGATTGCTTCGTCACCCGCATTCGCGGGCTCCTCGCAATGACAAATTAGCACACTTCCTTTGCAGGAGCCTGCTTGCCCGCGCCGCTGCGGCGGGGCTCGCGGGCGATCCCCCTTCGTCGGCTATTTTTTCTCGTTTTCGCATTTCTACTCTATAGAGTCCGGGGCATGCAAAAAGCACAGGATGCAGGAATCCTGAGCATTGAAGGCCTCAGGTCCGTCGGACTAGACCGGCTGATGCAGATTGCGGTGAAGGCAGCGGCCGACCCAAAGGCCGGAAAGAAATCAGCGTAGTACTGAGATTGGTGTCTAGCCGGGGAAGGATGGCGGAGCGTTTTGCGATCCTACAAGGAAACCATGTTGAAGACCTATGTAGACAGACTGAATACGCCGAGTTTTCAGAACGTGGACGATCTCTACAAAGCCTTGCTCGGCATCAAAGCGATATCGGGAGTGTGGTTTTGGCGTAAGATGTTGTCGTGGGGCTGCAACCGTTCAATGAGGTTGTTTTGGGCCGGCAAAGCCGCCGGCGGAGGCGTTAAGCGGATTGCGATTTCGACGTCGCTCCGGCTGTAGGTTTGGCCAGACGTCTTCTCGATCCATGACTGGAAATGCCGAGTGACTGTTCTAGTACAGGCGGCCGGTGAGGGCGGGGCAGGGGACTCCGGCCCTTTGACGGTTTCCGTGACCGTGGAGGCTCGCAGCGCAGTTGGGATGGTTGTTCAACGCTCCCACGCTTCGGCCGCCGTTTTCCCGAAAGCAATCCGCCCAGAGGTCGTTAATGGTCGTTTTCGACCATAGCCGACCATCTATTTTACAAATCCGGTCTCAAAGGTCGCGCAAAAATCGTCTCACGTCCTCATGAGTGCCCGCGTCATAAAAGACCAAAATGGATTTCTGCGCCTGAAACACCAGGCGGACGCC
>JBEKWG010000025.1:0-49536 GCA_049513315.1 Opitutaceae bacterium | reverse complement strand
ACGGACCGCGTTCACGACGCGACCGAGGCGGCAGCGTTCGTGCGCAAGCTTGATTCTCCGCCGAGCGGGTTGCCTTCGACGCGGCGTTCAACCGGGTAAGCCGTTAGACCTTTCGGTTAATCGCCTTCGCCATCCCTTTAATGCCATGAGCATCATGCTCACGCCATTCACCGTCACCGGCGAACAAGTGGGCCGTTATCAATCGAATCAAGCGGCGTCGTGCGGCCGCATGGCGGTCTCCCTGCTCGACGCTCAGTCGATTCGCGGTCGTGCCCGGGAATCCGATCAATGTCGTGGGCCGGATCACCTAATCGTTCTGATCTGCGCGCCGTCCAATCCCTAAAAGCCATTTCCCATATGCAAGAGCGGATGTCCGAATCCACGGCTGCGCGCGTAGCCTCACCTGAAGCACCGGCGGAGCCCTTTACGGTGCCTCCGGCCGTCCCCACGAAGCGACCAGCGCGGTCCCGACCGATTGGCTCGACGTTTGTCGATTGGGCCACGCTGGCTGAGCGAGCCACGGCGATCGGCATTTCTCGCCCGGTCTTTGACGCACCCGCGCCGACGCTGGAGCGATTCGAGCTGCAAATCGGCACGCTCAATCCCGGCAAGACACCGCACGCGCCGCACTGTCATCCCTGGGAGGAAATTCTGATCATCAAGGACGGGGCGTTGGAAGTTTCCATCAATGGCGAGACGCAGCCGGCCGCGCCCGGCGACGTCATTTTTTTCGCATCCAACGATGTCCACACGGTGGTGAATCGCGGCGCCCAACCGGCCACCTTTTACGTGATCAATTTCTGCACCGACGCCGTGCATACCGTCCGCGACGAGCCATCCGCGAAGTGGGCTCCGCCGGGAACGCTCCGCTCCTGTGTGGTGCACTGGGACAAGATTGAGCCGAAGCCGATGACCCACGATATCCGCCGGAGTTTCCTCGACTCCCCGACCGTGACGTTCACGAATCTCAAGATTCACACGGCAACGGCGGCGGCTGGCCGCTATCCGGTCCGACACTCGGGCCACGCAAATCTGCTTCTCGTGATCATGAAGGAGGGCATGATGGAGTCCAATGTAGACGGGGTCACCCACCTCGTCGGTCCGGGTGACCTTGTTTTCCTCGCGCCCGGTGCCGTGCAAACCTTGCGGAATCCGGGCAGCGTTCCCGCGACCTATTACGTCATTGCAGTCTCATCTGCTGACACGATGATCGGATGACAGAAATTCTCGCGAAAAAAAGTTACCCAACTTGTGGCGCCATCCGAGAACAACGGATGGCGCCGGCTTTGAGATCAGTCAGCGATTGATCTAATTTTTATGAGTTCTCCTATTTCTTCCGCACCGAGATTTCGCTTGAGCAAAAATCGGACTGGGCACCGCCACTTTCGGCCGCGAAATCAACCAAACCCAGGCCTTCGCGATGATGGATCATGCGGTCGCGAAAGGCATCAACCACATTGATACCTCCTTTCACTACTCCAAAGGAGAGTGCGAACGGATTATCGGAGCTTGGCTGGCTTCGCGTCGGCCGAGGCCCGGCTCACTCCTGGTGGCCACCAAAATCTGGCCCCCTACAGCGCCGCCTTGATCCAGGCCGGGGTGGAAGGAAGTCTGCAGCGTCTGGGCGTGGACACACTCGATGCTTATTATTTCCATAAGTGGGACGAGAGTGCGGCGGACCCGGAATGCTGGCGGCCCTCGATCGGCTCGTGCGGGAAGGCAAGATTCGGACGCTGGCTGCCTCGAATTTCAACGCCGAGCAACTCGGGCGGGTCCTCCGGCTGCAAGGCCCCTTAGTGGCTTTCACATCCAGGAATACTTTGAAAGAAAAGTCTTTCACGGCGGCGACGTCTGGAACGAGAACATCCGGGAATATGCCCACGACCTGAATCCGGACGGATCCCAATCTGTCTCAAGCATCCAGACAATTCGGTAGTCATGCTGCGTAGCGCCGCGGCTTTCGTGGGTTTGCCGCGGAACGGGTGTGAGCGGATCCCCTTTTTCGGACCGTCCTCAGGGTCGGTCTGGATGATTAGTTGATGTTGATACGACTGACGCTGGTTGTCCATCCCTGGCGGAGGGAAGGCCCGGCTCGGCGGGCCTGACCGGAGCCAGGGATGGAGGTAAACTTGCCGCATAGCGGGCCGGGCTCTTGTAGCCGAGCTTACTGTGCGGCCTCTGCTGGTTGTATCTGTTTCTGTAGTCTTCGATCACGACGCGGGCCTCGGTCAGGGTCCAGAGTTGCTCGCGGTTGAGGCACTCATCCCTGAAGCGCCCGTGGAAGGATTCCACGAAACCATTTTGCCAGGGGCTCCCCGGCTCGATGTAGATGGTCTTGATCTTGTTCTTGGCCAGCCAGTGCTGGATCTCTTTAGCGATAAACTCCGAGCCATTGTCGGAGCGAATGTACTCCGGGACGCCGTGTTGGGCGATGGCGCCCTTCACAAGGTTGATGACGTCGCCGGACTTGAGGGCCCGGTCCGCCCTGAGCACATGGCACTCCCGGGTGTGCTCATCGAGGACCGTGAGCATCCTCAAGGCGCCGCCTCTTACCGTGGCGTCGGCGATAAAGTCCCAGGTCCACACCTGGTTCTTATGCGTTGCCTTGGTCGGAAGTCCGGTGGAGTAGCCCCGGGCGCGGGACCTTCCGCTTGGTTGGTGGCACTCTCAGGCCTTCCAGCCGGCGCAGGCGCCGCACCTGGCGCTTGCCCACGTTCCAGCCCTCCTGTCTGAGCAGGGCTGCAATCCGACGGTAACCGTAGCGCGGGTTCGCATCGGTCAGGGCGTGGATGCGCTTCACCAGCTCTTGCCGCCGGCTCGATCGCCTCCCCGCCCGGTAAAAGTAGCCTGACCTGGACAGCTTCAGGATCCGGCATCCTGCCCGCCCGGAGCACACCCCTTCCTTGACGGCCGCTTCCACGACCTGCTTCTTGTGCCCCGGGCTCACAATTTTTTCCGAGAGCGTACTCCAGAACCTTCTTCGCCAGCATCGCGTCAGCCAGCAGCTTCTTGAGCTCCGTGTTCTCCTTTTCCAGCTCCTTTAGCCGCTTGGCCTCATTCAGGTCCATCTGGCCGAACTGCTTCCTCCAACGGTGGTACGTCACGTCCGAGATGTTCTTTTCCCGGCAGAGGTCCACGATGCTCTTGCCTCCGTCCACTTCCCGCAGGATGCGGACTTTTTCTTCGGTGCTGAATCGTTTTCCCTTCATGGCCTGGTCCTTTCTTTCAGGCCCAGACCGACACTTCAAGTGGCTCGAATTTCCGGGATCACGTCAGTTTTGCTCCCTGCGGAAGTTCGACGCGTGACAATTCATGGTGGGGATATTCGGCACTACTGTAGGGGGCCATGCTGGAAATTCGGAGTTAAGAGGCGCGGGGTTCGCCTGTTTGGGTATCCTGAGCATACCAGAATAGGGAATTACGACCATAGCCGCCGCGGCCATTTTCAAGCACGCCGCGGCCATCAG
Source organism: Opitutaceae bacterium (assembly GCA_049513315.1). Classification (GTDB taxonomy): domain Bacteria; phylum Verrucomicrobiota; class Verrucomicrobiia; order Opitutales; family Opitutaceae; genus Fen-1467. The sequence continues at coordinate 46,069 of JBEKWG010000025.1, read as the reverse complement.
TTGTCGCGGACGACACAGGGTGGAGCCGACACCATGCAGCCCTCCCCCGCCAGAACCCAGCCTGCCGCAGCCCACGCATGAATCTCGGCCGCGTCGAAGACGGGCAGCAACGACTCTTCCAAATTCACCCAGCGCGCCAAGGCCGGCTCGGCGAGCACGACAGCCTGCACCCCTTTTTTTCGCAACGAGGACATGATTCGATTCGTTTCGATCCGCCGGTCCTCCGGGTTTTCCGCCGGGGCGGCCTCGGCCGCTTCGGATAGCCAGCGCCGCTCTCCGACTGGCGGATCGATCAAATCGAACCCGCGCAATTCTTCGCGCCACATGCTTTCTTCCCGGCCGGTTTTCGGGCCGAGCACCACCACGCGACGATACCGAAACAGTCGCAATGTTTCCGCGACGGCTTGGCCCATGCTGACAACGGGCAAACCGACGGCGCGGCCGATTTCGCGCGCCACCGGATTCAGCGGGCTGCCGCAGATCACCAGTCCATCGGCACCCGCCGCCTGCAGCCCTCTTGCCATGTCGGTCAGCCGCGCATTCAATCGTTCCCAATCTTCGCCCCGCAGCAGCGCGTCCAATTCCTCGGCGTTGGCGCAGGTCGCCAGCATCGGTGAGGTGTTTTTCCCGCCGAGACGAAGCCGAACCTCCTGGTTGATGATCCGCCAGTAAATCACGGGCAGGTTGCCGTCAAAACTGCCGATGAGGCCGGGCCATTTCATGGCTGGTGCCTAATTTGAAGCCGAAGGCTTTCGGTGGGGATCGGCATTTAAGCACCCGGCTTTCGCCGCGCCCTTGGACTCTTGGCGTAAGCGAGAAAATTCGGATGGAAGAATTGCCAAAGCTCCACGTGATAAACCGCCGCCAAACGACTGACTGTTTCCAACCAAATCTGTTTTTTTCGCGGTGATTCGATGTATTGGTAGAACTTGTAATCGATCCCGGCCAGCATGGCGACGTCGTGCTGCGTGAGTTCAAACGATTCACGGAGGACTCGGAGACGGCGTTTTAGCTCATCGAGTTGAAACACCCGAACACTGTAGCTCTTACGGTTATTCCGTTAAACCTAGCGAGCTACAGTGCCTCTTACGGTCGACGGCTGGCCGATATTCTCTGCCACACTCTTCCATCTCGCTCCGATGTCGGAATTCACCTTTTAGGTGCTTTCGTCTTCTTCGCGTTGGCTGGCAGTTTGATTGCGCGAGCTTCCTCGCGCTGACCCCGCAGATCAGCAGCGACGGCGCACGGTTCACCTTTACCGAGTTCGCCGGCAACGAACGCAAGACCTCCGGCAGCTACTACACGCCCGATAGCCTCGTGCAATGCCTGCTCGATTCCGCCCTCGATCCCGTCGCCAGATCGCGAACCACGAACGTCAAGACCAGCGAGAGGTAACATAAAGGGATTGAAAATGGATGCTTTGGACCGAATAGTTGCCGGCAAAGCTCCACAGACCTCAGTAAAGGAAGGCTCCGATGACATCCACATGGCCAGCGTCCCTGCAAGGGACCATTGGTGTGTGTTCAGGGAACCAACCCATACTGGCCAATGAGTTTGGGCCACTTGGCGCACCAGCTCAACGTTCAATAGCTATAGAATGTTGATATTATTAGGAGTAACCTTAACCCGCCCGCGCCATAGACCAAGGACTAGCAACAACATCAATCCCGGCGCGAGCGCCGAGATTGCCAGACCCCAATGCAAATCCCGTCGGTCAGCAACCCAGCCCACAATCCACGGCATGCAAATCCCACTGGCATTGCCAAACGCCGCAGCAGCTCCGCGATCCGCCGGTAGCCGTAGCGAGGGCATTGCCCCGAGAACGTTCGCAGTCCGTCCAACAGCTGCTGTTGCCACAGCGAAGGCGAAATTTAGGACGCAAATACAAGCACAACAAAATCCCACGGATAGCCCTCCTTCCAGCGCACCATCGCCCCACAAGGTGGCCCTAAAGTCCTAGTAAAGTCCTTAATTTGCACCCTGCATCTCTGCGATTTCCGGCCATAAATTCAAATGCACAGTGATAACCATCGCCTCTGAATCGCGAGCCATAGTCAAACCTTCGAGAGCCAACGCGCACTTGTTCCTAAGCGCCACAAAATGTTGGATTAATAATTTCATCCTAATGCAACCTTCTGCATCACCCATAAACACAACAAATATCAAAGCACCATAAAACCATGGTTACAGCAATCGATCACATACATTACCATTTGAGGGATGTTGACGCGTCAGCGAAATTCTTCGAAACTCTCGGCCTTAAGACGATTCACAGAACGCTGCACACGGGTAAAGCGGTGGAATTAAAGATACCTGGATTCGAAGCAATTGTGGAACTATGCATACTGGGGCGAACGTTGCCGCTTGGCGTTAATCACATCGCACATCAAGTTCCGGACATAAACAAGGCGTACCAGATTCTTAAAACGCAAGGAATTAATTTCGAGCCGTTTCCATCCGAAATTATACCCTTTTTTATTCCTGATACGGGCAGATGGTGCTTAAATACCCGCGATCCGGTTGGGTGGCGGGTGCAGCTCGTGGACGCCAAACGCGAAGAGCCGATCGGTTCGGACGAGGAAGACGAGGTTAAAGTTCGAGCACCAAAAGAATTTAACCCGCTTGTTACAGCGATTGATCACATCCAGTTTTTGGCTACGGACGTAGAGGCCACAGCTAAATTTTATCAGACTCTGGGGTACAAGCGGCTTGAGAAGACCGTTCCCGCGGCTGGTGAGGCGGAATTGAAGCTACCTGGATTCGAGACAATTCTTAAAATAGCCAAGGTTTTTGGCCCCAACCAGCCTGGTCTTAATCACGTCGCGTTTCGCGTCCCAGACATAAAGAAGGCGTATGAGATTCTTGGAAAACAAGGCTTTGAGTTTATACCGTTTCCAAAGCCAGAGATTCCTTGTTTTGATCCAGAGGAAGGCAAATGGGTCCTAAATATGCGCGACCCAAATGGAATCTGCGTGCAGCTGGTGAGCGATAAATAGGAAGCGCCAATCGCTTGAAATGAATCTAACGAGCCTAAGATTTGACGGTCGTGGTGGCTGCGCACTTTGGTCGGAAGGGATTTCTGTGACTACGTCCGATGGGAAGCACAACTAGTCGAACGCCTTCAGTCAGGCGAATCTCTGACGACCGTGATGGGCCAAAACTACGAGACTATGCTTAACCGAGTATGAACCTACACGTGCCCAATCGTCTTAAGAAGTTATTAGCGGAAGGGAAGACCGCCTATGGCACCTGCATATGCACGTTTCATCCAGGGATAGTGGAATTGGCCGCCATTAGCGGATTCGATTTCTGCCGGATTGATAACGAGCATGCATGGCGGCAAGATGAATCGACCGAGCATGTTCTTCGCGCAGCCCATTTGGCTGGAATCACTCCGCTAGTGCGAATCGACAAGGGTAATCCCTATCTTATTCGGAAAGTGCTGGAAATCGGAGCTAGTGGAGTGATCGTTCCTGAAATCCGGAACGCCGCCGAAGCACGTGCGGCGGTGCGTGCGGCCAAATTCCCACCTTTGGGGGATCGAGGCTACAGCACGCTTGGCTTCTCCGGGCGCTATGGAACGGCGGCGGCAGCGGATTGGATTAAGTGGAGTAATGAGGAGACTCTGGTCGTTATTATGATCGAGAAAACGGAGGCGGTTACGAACATTGACTCAATTCTTGCGGTGCCGGGTGTGGACATCGCCATGTTTGGACCGGCTGATTATTCTGTGGCAATTGGTCTTCCTGGGCCAGATAAGAACCACCGACGTGTACAGGATGGGTTACGAAAAACGGTGAAAGCCGCACAACGGCACGGGAAGCACGTTATCATTCCACTCGGACAGCCATGGAGCGAAGAGGCGGCCAAGTACTCGGATATGGGTTGCCGGCTGTTAGAGATAGGGCATGATTATTCAATGTTGTCGTGGGCGTGGAAACATGCACTAGGAGCGGCGCAGAGGGGAATAGGGAAATAAGTTGATTTCAATGTGACAATACCACAAAACAAACAAATAATGAGCACGATCGCTGTGCAAAACAGCAACTCCGACGTATTAATAAGGCTATGCAGAAACGAGAATCCGCTCGGTCCATCTAAAAAAGTAATAGAGGCGATACGCGCCCATTCTGAAGACGTGCACCTCTATGTCGACAATGAACAAGTGGCACTGTATAAACGCATTGCTGATATGAATCAGTTGCCACACGATGAGGGATTTAGCCATCCAGTGAGTCCTTCAGAGAAGCTCTGGGTGACGGTCGGATATGGCGCCGGACAGCTGCTGCATGCCATCGCCGTGGTTACTCAGTCGGGAGGTGGAGCGGAAGCGATCGAGGCCCATCCGTCCTACGAAATGGTTTCGCGTTATGGCGGAATCTACTTTGGGGCTACAGCTGTGAAGGTGCCTTTGACCTCCGATTACAGGGAAGATCTTAATGGGATGCTGAAAAAGATTACGGAACGAACAAAAGTCCTTGTCGTTGTTAATCCTAATAGTCCAACCGGCACTGTTCATACCGGGGCGGAAATCGAGCAATTCTTAGCGAGGGTTCCTGGGCACGTGGTAGTCGTGCTTGATGAAGCTTATATCAATTTTGCCCCCCGGGAAAAATGTGGGAATGGGGCACTGCTCGTACACAAATTTGCGAACTTGGTCGTCGTGAGAACTCTTTCAAAAGAATACGCCTTGGCCGGCCTTCGGGTGGGGTATGCTCTCGGTCAACCTGCTCTCATTCGGCGGATTCGTTCGTGCCAGGGCGGAATGCTTCCCTCGCTTTCCTTCTATGCTGCGATGGCTGCGTTATCGGATGAGGCGCACTTGGCGAAAACCCGTGAAATATGCTCACGTTCGCGTTCTATTTATTACCGTGCCTGCAAGGAACTCGGACTTACGTACGTGTCTAGCGAAGCGCCGTTTGTGCTCATCAATGTTGGGCAGGACGCGTCCAAGGTTGCGACTGAGTTGGGAAAACGCGGCATCAAGGTTGAGGACGCGCAAAAACGTTGGGGTTTGCGGAACTGCCTGCGTGTGTCGACAGGCACGGAGGAACAAAGCGAGATATTCGTTAGCAGGTTGCGCGACATCCTGGATGGTCGGTTTTAGTTCGTCCATTTGACTCCCCTAAAACTCGACCCAAGATGTTGAACATGAAAATATCCACACCTGCAATTCTGACCGCAATTGCGGTTGTTCCGGCTATCGGTCAAACTCGTACCGCGCCGTCCAACAACCAGCCGAACGTCATCATCGTTCTCATTGATGATCAAGGCTATGGAGATATTGGAGCACACGGGCACCCATTTCTTAGGACGCCGAATATGGACAAATTGTACCGAGAGAGTGTCCACTTTACCGATTTCCACGTGGCGCCGATGTGCTCTCCGTCGCGGGGGCAGCTTATGACTGGAGTGGATGCGCTCAGGAATGGATGTACTGCAGTTTGCCAAGGTCGCTCGATGGTGCGTGAGGACATACCGATGCTATCCAACTATTTTGAGAAGGCGGGTTATTCCACTGGCATTTTCGGGAAATGGCACATGGGAGATAGCTATCCCTACAGACCTCAAGACCGCGGCTTTCAGGAGGTTTTGTCATTTCGAGCTTGGGGGTTGCCTTCGCTCGCCTCGAACTGGAAAAATAGTACTCTAAATCAAAATGGAACGGGAGATGAGTACACCGACCCGGTCCTAGCGCATAATGGCACTGATATCGCGTATCAGGGCTATTCGGGCGACATTTTCTTTACGGAGGCTATGAAGTATATGACAAAGTGCCAGGAAAACAAGAAACCCTTCTTCGTCTACCTTCCGGATAATCTCGCTCACGCACCGTACCGTGTCCCCTCCAAATATTCGGAGCCCTACGAGAAAATCGGAGTGTGGAATGGGGTAAAAGTCCCAGCGGAGTACTACGGGATGATCGCAAACATTGACGAGAATCTTGGGCGACTCGACGCGTTTTTGTCGAAACACGGAATGAATGAAAACACGATCTTGCTTTTTCTTAGCGACAATGGCACGGGCTCCGCGGAGGCAGCGGAGATTTATAACGGAGGAATGCGCGGCATGAAAGCCGATCTCTGGGATGGTGGGCATCGAGTTCCCTTCTTTTTTCGATGGCCGGGAGCCGAGATTCAGCATAGCCGAGATGTTACTGAACTAACAGAGGCTCAAGATATCGCGCCGACGCTACTGGAGTTGTGCGGTATTAAAGTGGACGATACACATCCGATGGACGGGGTAAGCTTGGTTCCGCTGTTGCGGGGAGAACCTTGGTCCTACGGCGATCGGACATTGCCAATTCAATATCAGATCTCCGGCGCTCGTTGGGTAGCGGCTGCAGTGCCATTTAAAAAATGGCGATTACTCGAAGGCGACCATCTGTATAATGTCGCAAAGGATCCCCACCAAGATTCAAACGTAGCTGACCAGTTTCCAGATATCCTAAAAACAATGAGTGCCTATTATGAGAGTTGGCATCAGGTCGCGCACGCAGAATTTGAAAAAATCCGTTACATCCATTTGGGACACCCGGGTATACCTCAGGTAATTCTGTACGCGAGTGATTGGCAGGGCGATTACTGTGACAATCCTACACGTTTAGAGGCGGGATCGGCGCGTGGAGCATGGGACGTCGAAGTGGAGTCTAATGGAGTTTACCGCGTGGAACTTAGTCGTTGGCCGTTTGAGGCAGGAAAATCGCTGAGAGAAGGCGTCAAGGGCCTTTCCGATCAACGTGGTGCGCGGCCGATTGCGTCCGCAACGTTAAATATTGCCGATGTTAGTAAAACTAGCAAGACATTGGCCGGTCAGACGCTCGCGATATTCGAAGTGTCGCTCAAAAGCGGCAAGACACGGCTCGAGACAATTTTTGGGGACGACAAGTGTGACCCACTTTGTGGAGCCTTTTATGTGCGCGTGACCCAGCTTCCTGAGTGAGTGGCGCGCCAAGAGCGGCGGGTATTTGCTTACGAGCGAACTGAGTTTGGTGGTTTGCCTAACTGCATGCATCCATCCTGCCGGATTGTTTTTTGCTGTGCGTTCGTACTGAGCGTGCGCGCCGCCGATAATTCCCGATACCAGCGGATCGTAAGTCCGGTGCAACAAGCCTCCGTGAACAGATGTCTAAATTCCTCAGTTGAATGGTATGCGTCCGACGGGATGCCTCCTTGTGAACTCATCGAGCATGGTCAGCCTGCGCAGGCCTCGGCCGGGCACCGTCGCGTCGGCGATGAAATCCCAAGTCAAGACGTGGTCGCGGTGGTTGGATTCAGTGGACAGTCCTGTCGAATGACCATTGCGGCACCCGTAGCCCGGCCTGCCGGCACAGTTTCTGAATCGAACGCTTGCCCACCGGTCAGCCCTCCTGTCGTAGCAACCCAGCGATCCGCCGGTAACCGTTACCTCGGCCAGAAGTGAGCTCTTGCGATGCTGGACCTAAGAAGTGAGATTTTTGCACCGCTACCGAAATCATCGTTGGCCGTATAATGAAATGTCCCATAGAGGATAAAAAGGACTCTTTTTCGTGCTTTAGCACCAGGTGCGAGCACTGCTAGATTCAAACCACATTACCTGCATCGGCGTATTTCCTCCACTTATTGATCTTGCACTAAAGAATGGATAAACGTTTCCCATTCTGGTATGCGTGGGGGCATGAGACCTCCTGGCAGTCCACAACGGCTGGAACAGCGCCGGCGGAAGGCGATCGCGTTGCTGCGCTCGGGCGAGACCTATCAGAAGGTGGCTTGGGCTGTGAAGTCGTCGGTGAGTTCAGTGGTGCGGTGGCACCAAGCCTATCAGCGAAGCGGAAATCAAGGTTTGCGCACCAAACCGATCCCGGGGCGGCCGGCCCGGCTGACGCCGGCTCAAACTGCCCTGCTGACAAACCTGCTGGTCGCCGGCGCCCAGAAAGCGGGATACGCCACGGACCTTTGGACGCTGCGCCGGGTCGCGGATCTGATCGCGAAGCGGTTCGGCGTGCATTACGGCCTGACCGGCGCCCGGCGGTTGCTGCTTCAACGATTGGAATGGACCTGGCAAAAACCGGAGCGCCGGGCGATCGAGCGCAACGAGGAGGCGATTGCCAGATGGAAACGGGCCAACTGGCCCGATATAAAAAAACGCCCGTCAGCTCAGGGCTCATCTGGTCTTCCTCGATGAAAGCGGTTTCATGCTCACCCCGAACGTCCGAAAGACCTGGGCTCCGGTCGGACAGACGCCGATCCTTCGCCATAGCTACCGGCACGACCGGGTCTCGGTCATCTCCGCGATCACGATATCCTCGGCCCACCAGTGGATCGGCAGGTATTTCCGGTGCCATCGGGACAACATCAACGGGGAGCGAGTCGTCGAGTCTCTCCGCCTGCTGCTGCGGCACCTCCGGGGCGAGGTCGTGCTCCTGTGGGACAGAGCCAAAATCCATCGGAACGAAGCCGTGCGCCAGTATCTGCATCGCTGCCGGCGCCTTCACCTGCACCACTTTCCCGCCTACGCACCGGAGCTCAATCCGGACGAGCACGTCTGGACCCAGACCAAGCAAACGCTCGCCAACACTACGCCAGCGACCGTGGACGAACTGGAAAGCGGCGTCGGGCAGGCGCTTCTCCACCTGCAGCATTCGCCCTGGCTTCTCTGGAGCTGCATCGACACCTCGGAACTGCCGTGGAACTAAGCCCGAATGCATATCCATTGTTTACTGAAAGATCAATAGTTGCATGGCCCCGACCCCAAAGCACTCCAACCCCCCGGCGGACGAACTGAAAACACCGCTGACCCACAAGGTCGTGATGAGCCTAAGCTCAGCTAGCATAGTGGCCAAAAATGCTCTGGAGATGCTATCTTTTCCTATTTATAATATTATATTAGGATTAAATCCCGCTGTGGTGTCTGCTGCAATAGCAGCAGGTCATGGTTTGGAATTAGTTATAAGGCCTTGGATCGGCGCTGTATCGGATAACTGTAAATCGAAGTGGGGCCGGCGTCGGCCATTTATTTTTTGGGGAGGCATCGCTCTCGGTCTTTCCATTCCTCTTCTATGGTTCGCCCCTCGTGGATTGGCTCACGGTTGGCTTGCCTTATACTTGTTCAGTGCGATAACCGTTTTCAGCGTCTGCTGTGCGATATATGAGGTGCCCAGAGATGGATTGTTGTACGGGCTTGCAACAGACCGGCACGACCGGGTTCATCTACAGGCGTTCTTTTTGGCGTTCACCTTCGCATTCAACCTTTTAAGCCTATGGATGCTTCGAATCATTCAATCACCATATTTTTTTACTAGCACCATTACGGGCCTTCACATTGTGGCGTTAATCCTTGGCGCTATAGTCATACCGTTTACAGTACTCCCGGCGTTACTAGTTCCGGAACGGCCGCAATTGCTGGCCGATCGCAGGTCGGGGTTGAATCTGATTGAAGGCATTAAGGTCACCTTCGCTAATAAAGCGTTTGTAATCGTTTGCGGAGTTTTGACAGCTAGCGGATTGGCGAACGGGATGGTGGCTGGATCCGCTGTTGGCTTTTATATTATTAATTATTATGTTTACGGAAACGATCTCAAAAGCGCGGCCTTTCTCGCGGGCTTGCTTGGCACGCTCACGAGTATTATTACGGTGGTGACGGCCCCAATATTTGGTCGGCTTGCCGTTCGAATTGGAAAGGTGGCGTTGCTGCGTTGGGGGATCGTAATACTTATAGTGGCATCGGCATCAAAGTGGTTTACTTATCGTCCGGAACACCCTTACGCTACACTGATCACCGCGACTCTGCTCGCTTTAGGTTACACTGTGCTTATGCTCACTACGCGGTCTTTGGTGGCGGACATATGCGATGATGATGAGCTCAAAACAGGATTTCGCAGGGAAGGTACCTTTTGTGCATTCTTAAGCTGGTTTGACTCTGGAATGCGTGTGGTGGCGATTCTGCTTTCCGGGATCGTCATGGTAGCTGTGGGGTTCCGTCGTGAGCTAGGGACGAATCAAGTTCCGGAAGCTCTCACGCGGATGCGCCTTGCCTTTAGCTTGATACCAATAACAGGTACAGTAACTTCTTTGGTGATGCTTGCGTTTTTCCCGCTGACCGACAAACAGACGAAAGAAAATCAGGCCAAGCTGCTGGAAAGATATCAAGAACGCGTTGATCAGGCCGGGCGGCCGGGATCGAGAAGCTCTTAAAATGACGACGCGCGGAACGGAAGGTCGTATGCTTTGGGCGAGACTCGAGACGCGATGCCTATTGGTTAACGGCGCTATAATTTAGTTGTGTGAGATTTAACGGATAATTGAAGGATTCACCTTATGTTAATTGAAGACTATGAATAACACATTGACTCGAAAACACCTCGGCGCTGCGTGGGATGTTGCATGGCAACATCCCTATCAGACACCATTTCTCGGTAGCCTTTTTGACGCCGTTGAATCTGGAGATACAGGGGCTTGGAACGTCATGGCACCGAATCCGACTGTTCAGCGCGTCGAAGCCCTCGATGCGATGATGAGGTGTGCGCGAAATCGTTCGCTGCAAGTACTTCATCGGTGCTGGGCTTATGCGCCGCAGTTGCCCAAATGGCTTGACCCGAAGGATGCTAACGTCCGTTTGAGGTATCGGCTGCAAACAATGACGCACCGCTATCTGCGCAAAGGCCGATGGCTTGAGGCTGGAAGGCAAGTTGACGACCTTCCCGGTGAATTGTGGCCAGATGATGAAACAAGGAACGGGCCGCCAGCTAAGAAGATGGAGTGGCTGCTTAAAATGGTGCATCTCATCAACGTTCACCCTTGGATTCCTGCAAAGGACACCCATTTTCTCTGGGGCGAGCAGTTGACGGCAGAGCGTGAGCCGTTTATTGCCAAGTTCATTGAAGATGCTGGAGGTCTGAGGCGGGATAAGCAGCACCTTCTCGATGGTGTTTGCCTAACCTTAAAAGATGGCGAGCATTTTGAGCCGGACAAACTGCGAAAGATTCTCGACGAGGCTCATCAACGGGACCTCGTTGTGTGGATTACTGAATTGACGGTCCATGAAACTGATGACCAATTACACAAGAATCTTTTTTCAGCATTATTGAACGAAATTTGGCAGCATCCTGCAGTAGTCGGTGTGACGCTTGGAGACATTGAAGAACCGCAAGCGTTCAACAAACAGAAGAGCGAAAGCTGTTTGGTCCGCTGGGATCGTTCTGAACGGCCAGCCTTCACTTGGCTGCGGGAGTTTGTTGCCGGCCAGCGCACGCCAGGCACGCGGGTGTTAACAGGCCCCAGCCTCGGGGAATTATCTCAACGTCTTTCTCGCCCGTTTGGCTCGGCCCTTCATTTGGAAGAGGTCATCGACCCGGGCGACAAAGAATTTTACATTCATAATAAGGTGCGGGAGAGTTCGCTGCTCGGATCGGTCAATGCGTTCAAGATGGTCTCACCCAGTGGAGAAATGAGGGTGTGGCGGGGCCCGCGCGAATATGATTTCGACATTGCCGACGAACATCTTGCCCTGGCGACAAACAACGGCCTGCCGTTCCGTGCAAATGTGCTAATGTTTTGCTCGGGCGTTCCAAATTGGTTGAAAACAGGCCAATTTTCGCCGGATGAGGTGCAGCAGATGTTAAAGGAATATATTCTCACCATCGTTAACAGGTATAAGGGACGAGTGCTGAGCTGGGATGTGGACAACGCGGCTATTTATAGCCCGCTGGATGCGGCAGTGTTTGGGTTTAGCCCCAACAAGGAGAAGCCGATGGAGATTGGATGGCGTGAGAGCTTCTGGAGAGAAAAGCTTGGTGTGGATTATATGCCTAAAATATTCCAATGGGCGCACGAAGCCGATCCAGAAGCCGTCCTCTTTTACAGTGATGGTGCAATCGAATCAGTAAATGCGAAGTCGAATTGGGTCTACGAGATGTTGGCTCGATTCGTCAAGCAGGGCGTGCCGGTTCACGGGATAGCTTTCGAATCGCATTACCCGCTAGGGGAGATTCGCTCCAACCTTTGTTCAATCGAGGAAAACGTTCGCCGGTTCGCCTCGCTGGGCTTAAAAGTGCATTTTTCAGAGGTGGATGTGCGCATGCGTCTGCCGGCGGACTATAACCGTCTGTTATTGCAGGCCGATGAATATCGAGATCTTGTGGAATTATACCTACGGATGCCGGAGGTTTCGGCCTTCCTGATTTGGGATCATGAAGATGAACGATCTTGGATTCGCAGAGTGTTTCCGGGCTGGGGTGCACCGGGGTTGTTCGCTAACCACGACCCCAAACCCGCGTACTTCGCGATTCAGGATGCATTTCTCCGGAAAGCGGGCGCACTCGGGTTGACGTGACCAAGTGGATTTATGCTGCGGCCACCTCCACCACCTCGAGCACGAGTGGTGGTGAAATACCTTTGCCTAAAGGTACCGGATGTCGCCAAAGCCGGAGAAATTCTGGCCGGACGCACACTGAGGCCGGAATGCCGGCCGCCGACGCCGATGAAGACCGGGGTCAACCGGAAACGGCAGATCAACTTTTTTGATCCCGACGGAACGCGGATCGAAATCACGGAAACCACGCCGTGGACGGAAAGCCGCTGCGGGCGTCCGATACGTCCACTCCGCATTTCGAGCCCTGATCCGGAGCTGATGTTGTCGTTCCCTGTCAGTCAAACGCGCCTGCCTTCCGGCAACGGTTTGCCGGTCGCCTCTCCCCTCGTCTACTAAGAATCATCATGCTGCGTTTTGGAATTATTGGCCTCGGCAACATTGGCGAAGTCCATGTCGCCAATTTCGCTGCCGGCAAAATTATCCGGGGACGCCTGACGGCGGTCAGCGACCTCAAGTCGCCGTTGTTCGCGCTGCCTGCGCAAGTGCGCTATTTTGCCGCGGCGGACCAGATGCTCGATTCGGGTCTGGTCGACGCCCTCATCGTGGCCACGCCGCATCCGCTGCACCGGCAGCTGGGTGAAGCGGTGCTGGCCAGGGGGCTGCACCTGCTGATGGAAAAGCCGCTGACCGCGACCAAGCTTGATGGGGAAGAGTTGCTCGCCGTGCCTCGGAAGCCAGGGCAGGTGTTCGGCGTGATGATGAACCTGCGCCTGCATCCGCATTACCAGCGCATCAAGCGATGGATGGACGCAGGCAGCTTGGGCGAGCTGCAGCGCGTGCAGTGGACCATCACGAAATGGTTTCGGCCTGAAGCCTATTATGGACTGAATGCCTGGCGGGCGACATGGAAAGGCGAGGGCGGGGGCGTTTTAATGAATCAGGCGTTGCACAATCTGGATGTGCTGCAATGGCTGTGCGGGATGCCGTCTTGGCTGCGGGCTTTTTGCCATTTCGGGCAGTACCATGACATTGAGGTCGAGGACAATGTAGTGGCGTATGCGGAGTTCGCGGGTGGGGCCACCGGGGTGTTCACCACCACCACGGGCGAGGCCCCGGGCGTCAACCGCCTAGAGATCGCCGGCACGCGCGGTCTGGTGGTACGTGAGCACGACGTCCTGCGCCTGACGTGCAACGAGGTGGATTCGCGCGAGTATTCCCGCACCACCGACAACGCCTTTGGCGTCCCGAACACGACCAGCGAAGAGTACGCGGACGAGCCCAACACCGCCCATGCCGGCGTGATCAACAATTTCATCGAGGCGGTTCTCGACGGACGGCCGCTCCTAACTCCGGCGGAGGAGGGCCTCAAGTCCGTTGAGCTGGCAAATGCGATGGTGTACTCGGCTTGGACGAACGCGCCAGTGAGGCTTCCGCTCGATGCAATGGCCTACCAAACGGCTTTGGACCGTGTTATCGCCACCAGCAAGCCACGCGTCCGCGTAGTGCGGGTCGCGAAGATTGATATGCAAAAGTCGTACTCTTGACCCTCTTGACCTACGCTCGTTTGGCTGGACGAAGTTCTCTTTTGCTGCCGCGTGCGCAGCGTTTGTCTTTTTAAGATTGAATAGAGGAATTTTGGAGTACAATGCGATTACCGGACATTCCCCTGGATCCTTTGCCGCCGGCTCGACTGGACCCGGCGCCAGTCTCTTGGCAGCCGTTCGGGTCTGCATGCGGGAGAGACCTTACGCCATATGCAAGAGCCCACCCTCCACTCATTAGACCCATGGCTAAGACACCAAAACTTCGAACGTGCGGGGCGAATCCGAAGCGTTCAACACGGTTTCGTAGGTGGACGATTCGCACTAGGTCTTCACCAAGCTCTGGAGCTACAGAAAAGAGCAACCGATGCGCCCGGCGCCATCACGATCGCAAAACAGACCCACTACACCGCTGTTATCTCGCCGCCGCCTCTAAGAATCAGAGTGACCGCTTTAGAACTGATCCGTGACAGGAGAAAGCATTCTCATGAACACTAGAATCATTCGCTCGCTCATTGTTGGTGCCGCCTTGCTGGTAGCTTGTGCTAACAACGTTTCCGCCGCCGAGGCTGCGAAGGAAGACAAGGCCATTTTCGACAAACTTGTCACTGCGATCAAGCAAGCCGATTACGAGTCCTTCGTGGAGGATGGCGACGACTCCTTCAAGCAGAAGATGACTAAGGATCAGTTTGACGCCGCAGTCAGACAGCTATCCCTGCGGCTGAATGCCGGTTATGAAGCCACCTATCTGGGGGCGATAAAGAAGAGCGGAGGCCATGTCTTCCTTTGGCAACTGACCTTAAAGGGCGTTGAAGATGAATCGCTTGCCATGCTCAGCGTGAAAGACGGAAAGGTGCGCGCTTTCACGATCAGGTAAATGGTAAAGGCATCCATGCGCACCAGATTCCGAGAATAGTCCTGCAGGCGATTCTCTGTCAAAGTGTGACAATTCGAATTGGGCGAATCGCCAACGGCCGGCGGCCGCACGTGGTTAGCCTCAAAAACGTCAACATTCACCTCACAACATGTCCCCCATTGGTGAAGACCGCGGGCCTGCGTCTCGCTTCACATGCTCTTTCGTCCCCATGCCAAGCAGAATTCCCAGTGCGCTCCCAGTCGTATTTCTCAGACGAGAGCAGCTATTCGAGAGCGTGTGGGGGACACCCACTGTACGTCTTGCCCGTGAGTTCGGCATCTCCGACGTTGCGTTGGCGAAGCTTTGCCACCGTCGCAATATTCCGCTCCCGCCGCGCGGATATTGGGCGAAGCTTGCCGCGGGCCAAAGCCTGCCTCGACCCAATCTGCCGGCCCCGCGCGCCGGTGAGGACCGCCCGGTAGTGGTGCGCCCTGTGTCAAAGATTCCCGCGGTCGCGTTGCCCCCGGCGGGCGAACGACTACACCCAATTGCCGAGCGGGTGCGTCGGCGTCTGCTAAACTACAAAAAGGACTATCGCGGCCTGATCTTTGTTTCCGAGCGCGGACTACCGTGCGTCAGCGTATCGCCAGCGGCGGTCGAGAAAGCGACTCTCGCCGTCCATCTGCTGCTCACCCACGCAGAAGGATTCCAATGGACGATTGATAAAGATCCAGATACCGGCACACTCAAACTGCGGTGCGGCCGGCGCGCCTTGGGGTTTAGGATCGAAGAGGAGACGACGCTGCTCTCGAAACCTAATGGCCGCCAAGTACGCGGGCCGACCGGGAGGTTGCATTTCTTTGTGTGGGGAGAGCGTGACGGTGTGGCGCGCATGCGCCGCTGGGCCGAGACCGGAGAGATCTCGTTCGAACTCACCATGGGTCGGTTGCTGGCTGCACTATTCGTCCCATCGTTTACCATTCACCGGCATACGGCCGGCGTCGGCGGACGCCTTCAATTCAGCAATTGTGCTGACCGCGCAGAGCTGCAAGTCGGATGAAGTTATCGATGGGAGCGGTTGCCCCATTCGCTCAAACGGAAAAGATTCACTCCGTCCTCGGCTACCGCTCTACGCCCCCCTCGCTCTGTGGGGCGGTTTCTTCGTGAACACTCCCGAGAGTTTCATTTTTGCCCTTGTAGCGGACTACCGACGGATGTGTAGACCCTACCCCTAAGCGAATAAGAGCTACCCCTAAGAGCGAGAAAGCCACGAAATGTGGAGCGAATGGAGCGAATCCGGCTCCCCAAACGGGGCTGCCCCGACGGCTGATTCGCTTCAGGCTTTGCCCGATCTTTGAGGTTTCAGAGGGAAATCCCCTCGGAAACGGCCCGATTCGCTCCAAAAAGTTCGTGGAACGATCCATGCCGGGCAGCCATTCGACGCGCCGCCCAAGCCCGGCTTGCTCATGGCCTGCGGCCGGCATACACGACTGACGTGAACGCGTTAATCGCCGAAGCGCGGCGAATGGCCCCGAGCCTGTCGAGGGGCACTCCAGTTGTCTACTTCCTGCGGCTGCGATCGGGAACCATCTATGTCGGTTGCTCGCTTGATCTGGAACAGCGGCTTGACGATCACATCACGGGGCAAGCCTGCCGCACGACCGAGCTGGATCCCCCTGTGGCGGTGCTGAGGATTGAGATCTACTCAACCTTTTCCGAGGCCCGGCGTCGCGAAGCTCAGCTCAAACGCTGGAGCCGGGCCAAGAAGCTAGCACTCATCCGATGTGACCGCGGCTTGCTTAAGAGGCTCAGCAAATCACACGACTGATTTCTTCCTCTGCAGTTTGGCTGACGGGCTGGTTGAGAACCATGACGACATGGTGGCTGATGTCGCTTCGCTCGGTACGACGGAGCGAAGCGGAGATGGGGCACTCGGAGGGTGATCGCGGAGCGATGCTGCGCAGCAGCACCAAACCATGCCGGGCAGCCAGCGTCCTTAGGGGTAAAGTGTTGCCGCGTTTCTCAGCCTTCTTCCGTTTGCGCTTGCCGCAAGACACTGCTGTCTCTGACAAGCGGACTTTGGAGGCGGCGGTGAAGCCCAAGACATAAACAATCCTGAACCCATAGATGCTGATCCAACGCAGGCGTTCTGGCCTCACTAAAAGTCATATCGGCTTTAGAGTCAGGCAGCCTGCATAACCCTCTCCCAGATCCAAATCAAAGAGTTCCAGTCCGTCCAACGCGACCTCATACGTCAAATCCTCTGCGCCGAAACCCACTCCGCGGCATTTCAGAGCAGCTTCCCATCGCACCCACTGCCGGAAGAAACCTCGGCGCGCTTCCTGCGGTGACAGGTGATCCCATGTGGCGATTACCTCAGACGGAAAGAATTCCGCCGCGATGGGCTGCCACCTGAACTCTGGATCGATCGACTCGACGTCCACACCGATCGCCCTTCCAGCACACAGCGCGCCGACGGTGCAGTTCCGAGTGTAACTTAAGCTCACCTGCCATCGGGTGTTCGGACGTCCGCGGATCTCCACCGAGGGCCTCCTTCCAGCCCAAGAGAAAATCGCCACCTCGTGCAGAGGAAGTCCGCAGCGGGCCGCGATTTCACCGGCGAGCGTCCGGCGCATCCCGACGCCGTTTCCTTGGTGAGCCATCACGACGACATCGGCCGGGGCATCAACCACCCGCCCCGTGACGCCGGGATAGATGGGACGTGTCATGTTCATTTGACAGGCCGGGCTGGCGAACCCGCCCAGTGGGTGCCGGCGGGGAGGGTTTCACCTTTCATCAGCATGGAAAGCTCGCCGAGCGTGCTGTCGTCCTCCATGCGCGCGTCGTAGAGCACGATGCTGCCGCCGCCGATCGTGCAGCGCGCGCCGATGTCCACGCTCGAAATCTTCATGACCCGGTCCTCAAACAGGTGGGTTTGCGGGCCGCAGTCGCTGTTGAGCGCCGCGTCATCACCGATCCGCACGAGGTCGAACTCGGTGATGTCGGTGGTGTCCATGAACACGCGGCGGCCGATGCGGCAGCCGAGCAAACGCAGGTAGGCGGGCAGGAAGGGGGTGCCCTGCAGCATGTCCGCGAAAAAGGGCACGGCGAGGCTCTCGTAGGTCGAGGTGACAAGCTCGCTGCGCCACACGAATTGGTTCCAGAGCGGTTTCTCGACGGCGCGATAGCGGCCGACCACCAGCCATTTGAGCGCGACGACAAATGCGCCGGCTGCCAGCGCGTAACCGATGTAGAGCAGCGGAAAGACGAGGGCGATTTCATCCAGGCCCCAGTCGGCGTCATCCAGGTCCACCACGACGCTCATCATCAGGGAGGTCAGCGCGATGATCACCGTGAGCGGCAGAATCACCCGGAAGAACTCGATGCAGAGTCGTTGCAGGATCAGGCGGCGCTTGGGGCGAAACGTGCTGCCCTCGTCGAACTGCGTGGCGGTCTGTCTTCGCGGCAGGAACACCGCCGGGGTGCCGAACCAGGACGAATCCTTTTTCAGCGCCGCAGCCGCGTCGCCGGGGGGCACCGAGAGGACTCCGACCAGCACTCCATCGCCCAGCGTCGTGCCCGACGGAATCACCGCGCTGTTGCCGACAAACGCCCGGCGGCCGATCACCGTCGCCTCCCGCGAAAGCACGCCCCGATGGATGCGCGGGGCGCCCAGCGACACCGCGTCGGCGATAAAACTCTCCTCCCCGATCTGCAGCAGATCGTGACTGATCGAGGACGCGGTGGAAACCTCGGCCCGCGGTCCGAGGCGGACGCCAAGCAGGTGGTACCAGGGATTCAAATAGAGCGTGGCGTAGAGCGGGTCGACGACGTCGAGGCTCAGTTGCATCAGTTGCTCCACGAGCCAGTGGCGCAGGTACGCGAGGCTGAACACCGGGATCCGGGCCGGCTTCACCCGGCCGACCAAAAGCCACTTGAGCACCACGATCTGCAGGCACATCGAGACCACGAACCCCGTCGCCAGCAACGGAGAGAGCATCATGAATTCATAGCCGTCCGTCCGCTGGTCGAGCTCCGTCATCAGGATCATGCCCGGAAAAATCGGCAGGATCGCGAAGAGCGGAAAAACCAGCAGCAGCGCCAGGTAACCGACCCCAAATGCCCGGCGCGTGTAGTCCCGGGCCCGGACCGGACCGCCCGGTTTCACCGGACCCAGAAAACGCGCCGGCGAGCCGCCCCATTTTTCGCCCGCCGGGATTGTGCGGTCCGGCGGCAGCATCGAAAGATCGTCGAGCTCGGCGCCGTCCGCCATCGTGGTGTTCATCGCCACGATCGAACTGGCGCCGATGTGACAGGCCCGGCCGATGCGAATCGCGCCGACCTTCAGCAGCCCGCCCTCGACTTTGCAGCACGACAGCGAAGCCCCGGTACCGAAACCCGTGTCGTCCCCGATCTCGACGCAGTCGGGCGCGTCGATCGCGCCGCTGCCGAGAAACACCCCGCGACCGATGCGCGCTCCAAGCAGACGGTGGTAAACCGCCAGCAGCGGTGACCCTCCCAGATAATGGATGGGCACCGTGTCGAGGAGCCGCTGTGCAAGCCACCAGCGGTAATACGTCAGGCCCCACAGCGGATACTCCCCGGGGCGCAGCCGGCCGAGGATCAGCCATTTGGCGGCGATGCCCAGCGCGAGCATGAGGGGGATTGCGGCAATGAAAAGGCCCAGCGAAATCGCAATCGCACTGCGCCGCGATACATCCTCCTGGCTCAGAAGCCAGGCGTAAGACAAATAGGGGATCAGCCACTGCAGCGAAAACAGTCCGTAAATCAGGACCAGGCCGGCCGCCTGCGCCGTTGCGCAGGCAAAGTAGCGCCACGGCGGGACCGGGGCGAACATTGCGCCCGCTTTCTCCCGGCCGTTCGCCGGCCGCGTCGCCTCCAGATGCGCGGCGAGCCGGCGCACCGTGGGATGATTGTACACGTCCGCCATCGAGACGTGGCGTAGTGCGGGATCCTTCCGCAGGGCTGACACGAGGGCGGCGGCGCGCAGCGAGTGGCCGCCGAGATCGAGGAAAAAATCGTCGTCGAGGGAAACCGCAGCGGGCGCGAACAGTTCAGACCACCGGGCATGGAGTTTGCACTCGGCCGGTGTTCCGGGCGGCGTCACGGCGCGTTCCGGCACCGCCGCGCGGGTGGGCCGCGGCAGGTTCCTCCGGTCCACCTTGCCGCTTGCCATGGTGGGCAGTGCCGGCAGCACTTCGAAGATCGACGGCACCATGTATCCCGGCAGTCGCTCCCTCAATCGGGAGCGCAGCACGGTCTCATCGCAAGTCCTGCCCTCACCCGGTACGATGTAAGCGACGAGGATTTCCTCGCCACGGTCACTGCGCTGTGGCGTTACGACGGCTTGCTTCAGTTTGTCCACAGCCAGCAGCACCGACTCGATTTCCGATAATTCCACACGATATCCGTGGATTTTGACCTGCGTGTCGATCCGTCCAAGAAACTCGAACTCGCCGCCGGGGGTGAGGCGGGCCAGATCACCCGTACGGTAAAGAAGCGGATCGGGACCGCCTGGCCGATGCTGGATGTTGGGGACGAAGCATTCCGCCGTCAGATCGGGCCGGCCCACGTAGCCCAAGGCGAGACCCGGCCCGCCGATGCAGAGCTCGCCCGCCTCACCGGGCGCGACCGGCGTGAGATTTTCGCGAAGAAGATAGGCGGTGTAGTTCGGCAGCGGTCGGCCGATCGTGACCGGACGATCGGGCGCGACCTCCGCAAAGGTCGCCGTGACGGTGGTCTCGGTCGGGCCGTAAGTGTTGAGGATGCGCAGACCAGGCCGGGCCCACCGGCGCACCAACTCGGGCGGACAGACTTCACCGCCAAGATTGAGCAGGCGCAAGGTGGGGATGGGCTGCTCCTGCATCGCCAGCAGCGTGGGCACACAGGTCCAGACCGTGAGGCCTTCGCGCGCCAACAATGGCGCCAGATCGGCCCCGGCCCGGACCATCTCCGTCGTGCCGACCAGCAACGTTGCTCCGGCAGCCCACGCCGGCCAGATTTCCTCAAGCGACATGTCGAAAGCCGGCGACATTCCCTGAAACACCAGGTCGTCGGACCGGAGCGCGAGCACCGAACCCTCCGAGCGCACCAGGTGACAGATCGACCGGTGCGAAATCATCACGCCTTTGGGCCGGCCAGAAGAGCCGGAGGTATAGATAATGTACGCGCAATCGTCCGGGGTGATGCCGATCTCGGTCCGCGACAGCGGGCGGCTGGATTGCGCGGCCATCTCCGCCGCCTCGTTTTCGAAATCGATCACCCGGCAGGGCAGCGCGGCGGCGATCGAGGCCAGCGGAGATGTCGTTATGATGCAGCGAGCGCCGCTGTCCCGCACCACGTAGGCGATGCGGTCGGGCGGATACTCGGGATCGAGCGGAACGTAGGCGCCGCCGGCCTGCAGGATGCCGAGCATGGCGACGTACCAGTCGAACCCGGGCGGCATCCACACGGCCACGCGCTCGCCCCGGCCCACGCCCCGGGCCCGCAGGTAGCGGGCGGTTTGCTGGGAGCGGCGCAACAGCTCGCCATAGCTCAGCGACCGGCCGCGATATTTCAGCGCGGCTCGCGCCTGCCGTCCATCCGCGCTCGCCTGGACGATTTCATGAAGCAACTCGTCGCGCAAAAAATCCGGGCGCGCTGGCCCCGCCAGCCACGGCGTTGTGGCCGGCGAAGTGTCGCGAGTAGACGTGGCCTGAGCAGTCATCGAGCCCATATGCCTTTTCCAAACCTCATGGATGAGCACACGGACGATGCCGCAATAAGCGCTGCAGAAACGCGCCGCAAATGAACACCGAGCTCAAACGCACGCGTCTGGGGCTCGCGCACTTTTGGACGATATCCATTCCCAACGGTCAATCTTCGTCGGACTCGTCGATATCAAGCACTTTGCCGTTACCAGCGTCAATCGCGACATCCATCACCTTCTTGTCGGCACCGATGATTTCGAAGTCATACTGGAGGTTGCCGTCTTCCACCCCGAGCTCGCCGGAGATGACCTTGCCCGGATAGGCGGCCACGGCGGCAGCGAGCGCATCTTGAAATGAGATTTTAGCCAGTGCGGCGCGCTCAACGGCTGAAGGCTGACCTTTGACGCGAATGGAACCTCGGGCGACCGACTGTTCTTTGGCCCCTTTTTCTTTCCCGGCGGCGGAAACCAAAATAACAGATGAAGACAAGATGAGCAGGCCCACGGCGAGAAGACAGAGCGTTTTTTTCATTTCATGATGGGGTTGATACCAAGGATGAGATAACATCAGCGGTCAGATGGACCCCGATGAGGAATCGTTAACCTGACCTCCCATGAATACTCAATCCTGCAAAAGCAAGAAAAGCATGGGGCCTGTTCAGGGGTAAGCTGCCGTTTCCCCCACAGCACTTCCAAGCCAGCTCAACCATGCGGAATCACATCAAGCTCATCGTCCTGTTGGATAAGCTTTTTGAAGCTCAACTATGAGAATGCAATATGCGACGTCGAGGGCCCAAACGCCGCCTTCAGGGGTTCACCAAGGTAGGGGCAAATACTTTTGTCCGGCACTCGACGGGATCACGCATGGTCAGAAGGGCTGCCCATCGGCCTTGGTGCCGCATAGTGACACCTCCAGACCGAGTTCGGCGGCCAAGGCCGCTTTGGTATAGAGGGCAAGGTCGGCCTTCTGGGCCGAGTGGGCGTAAGCGACCTGAATGTGATTCGCCTTGTGGCGGGCCATCATTTGATCGCGGGTGACACCGTAGGTGACGGCATGCATGATCGGCCACTGGTAGGTCGTCTCATTCCAGCGACGCGCGGTCTCGGCGCGCGGAAGTGCGGCCACCTTGGCGCGGCCCAAGTCCATTTTCAGCGCGCCGCCCTCCACGAAAATGCGACTCCAGACGATCTCGCCCGGCTTGGCAATGCCTCGCAGCGTGCCGCCGCCCAGGCGGAAATACATCGGCGGCTGCCGGTGCGAATCGGAGCCTGCCCAACCGCCGATGTGATGGTCGGCGGGCGCCCCACCGGAAATGAGGAAAACCCACACGTAGTCCGACGTTGTACCGCTTTGATCCCAGTCGCCCCAGCGCAGATCGTGCAGGGTCGTGGCGCTCGGTTGGCCAAGGGCGTTGTGCACGCGATGGGTGAAGAGCGCATCGAGACCGGAGCATTCGTCGACTTCGTTGAAGTGCGGAATGGGCTGACCGGGCCGGATGACGCTGCCATCGGCCCGTGTGACCGGCGGCCGGTCGGTGGAATTAAGCGTGCCTTCGGCGAGGTCGGAAGCGGGCAACAGGTCTTTGAGGCCCTGCTGGTATTGGATGCCGATCGTCTCGCAGCCGAACTCGTCGGCCAGGCGGCAGGCGGCGATGTAGGTCCGGCACTGCCAGAGCACCTGTTGCTCGGTGAGGTCGGTTTTTTCGTCGGGTCCGAAATTGAACGTGAAACCTCTGGCCTTGTACCAGGAAAACACCTCGCCGGCCTCCTCATGACTTACCTGGGTGGCCGCGTAGTAAAGGGCTGACTGGGACAGACGCTCTTTGAAGACGCCGCATTTGAAGAGCAGTTCGTCGGGAATGATGGCGTTATACATGCCCATGCAGCCCTCATCAAAGACGCCCATGATGGATTTTCGCTGACGTAGACCGGCGGCGATCTTTGCGGCGACGGACTTGGCGCGACCGGGCGCGTTGCACCTGCCGAGTGGCTTGACGTGAGCGGTCGCGTGCGTGACAGCGCCAGTACGCAGCCAGATCGCCAGACCGTCGCGGAAGAAATCGTCATCAAACCTCTCGCTCCAGAGCGAAGAGTAACCAACGCCGGCCTTGGTGAGCGAACCGTTGAGGTTAAGCATGCCCACCAAGCCCGGCCACTGGCCGCTCCAGTTGGCCACCGTGAGGATGGGGCCGCGATGCGTGATCAGCCCCCCGAGCACATGGTGTGAGTATTGCCACACGGCCTCGGCGACGATAAGCGGCGTCTCGGGATCGATTTTCGAGAAAATCTCCAGCCCCTCCTTCTGCGAGGCGATAAAGCCGTGCTTGTGATCGGGCTTGAAAGGATGAGCCCGGACAAAGCTGAAGCCCAGTTTGGCGCCGGCGGCGGTGAGCGTTTGCTCCATCGCCTGCTGGGCGGGCCAGCAGGCTTCGTTGGCGGACTGGCGCAGGTCGCCACTGGCGACAAGCAGGACGGTGGTGCTGGATTTATTCATCAGGAAAGGCTGATCAGGAATTTCGCATCCATTTGCGGTAGGTGAGGAAATCGGCGTGGAGCCGGTGGAAGACGCGGTATTTGGCTTCATGATAGAGCGCCACGCGGCCGGGCGTTGGCGCGATGACTTCCCCGGCGGCATTCATGGCTGACATTGCGTCGAGCACCGAGGGGAAGGCGCGCGCAGCTTCCGCGCCCAGCACCGCCGCGCCAAGCAGCACGGCCTCGGGCTCCCGCGGCAAGACCAGGCGGCAGCCGGTGATGTCGGCATGCTCGCGCAGAAAGACGGGATTTTTCGTGCCACCGCCGCAGGCCAGCAGCGTGTCGATGGCGTAGCCCTTGCGGTTCATTGCTTCGATGATATGGCGCGTGCCGTAGGCAACGGCCTGAATCGCTGCCAGGTATTGCCGGGCGAGGTCGTCGGCCGTGGCCGAGAGGGTGAGGCCCGATATCGCACCCTTCAGCGTGGGATCGGCGCGCGGTGAACGGTTGCCGTGGAAGTCGGGCTGGATATGCAGCTCGCGCGTTAACTCGGCCGGATGCGCCAGGTGTTCCGTCTTGGTGAGCGCGTCGAGCCTGGCATTCAGAAGTTCGTAGATGGTCTGGCCCTTGCGCTTCGCCTCGGCCTGCAGGGGCGTTGCGGCGGCGTGCGAAAAAATCACATGGTCGATCAGGGCGCCCGTGGCCGACTGTCCGCCCTCGGTGAGCCAGAGTTCGGGAATCATCGCCGAATAATACGGCCCCCAGATGCCGGGGATGAAACGCGGTTGCGCGGACACCGCCATGTGGCACGACGACGTGCCACCGATGAGCGCGAGCCGGTGGTTGAGCGCGGCGGGTGTCATTGCCTCGCCACCCAGCCGCGCCCCGAGCAGGCCGAGCCCGCCGGCGTGCGCGTCGATGATCGCCACGCCGACCGGCGTGCCGGTGGCGAGTCCGAGTTCGCGCGCCGCCGGCGCGGTGAGCCCGCCGCCCAACGGTTGCCCCATTGGCTGCACTTTCCGGCCGATGCGGCGAAAATCCTCGGCCGCAAGGTCGCCGAGACCGATTCCCCGAAAATAGTCCGCATCCCACCCTGCCCCATCGAGGCCGCGGTGGCCCAGATAGGTCCACTTGCAGACCGTCGTGCAAAGCGACCGTGTGTCGTCACCGGTCGCGCGGTAAGTCAGGTAGTCCGGCAGGTCGAGGAACCGTCCGGCGCGCTTCCATGTGCTGGGGAGGTTTTCTTTCAGCCAGAGCAGCTTGGGCGTCTGCATCTCCGGCGAGATGACGCCGCCCACGTAGCGCAGCACCGCATGCTTCGTGGCGTTGATGCGCTCCGCCTGGGGGATGGCGCGGTGATCCATCCACACCATCACGTTCTGTTTGGCGCGGCCGGTGGTGCTGACCGAGACGGGACGATAGTCGGCGCCGAGCGCGACCAGCGAACAGGTGGCGTCAAAACCGATGCCCGTGATCGCCGCGGGCGCGAGTCCGCTCATTTTCAGGGCGGCGTGCGTGGCGTCGCCGCACGCGAGCCAGATGTCGTCGCTGGACTGCTCCACATGGTCCGGTGCGGGCTTCCAGATCTTGATCGGATGGCTCGCGGCGGCAGCCAGGTTGCCCCGTTGGTCGAAAATGCCGGCGCGGGCGCTGGTCGTGCCGACGTCGATGCCGAGGTAGTAGTTCATGCGGGAATGAAGGTCTTACGCCGCCGCCCCGGGGCCGCGCACCACGTCGTTTTTCGCGGTCACCAAGAAGGCGAAGAGCAACAGCGCAGCGCCGAGGACATAAATGATCGCGCCAAAGGCGATGGCCTCACTCATGTTAGCCATCTGATTGGCGTGACGGCCGTATTTGGTCGCAATGCCAACCGCCAGTGGACCCAGCGCCCCGCCGCCCCAGCCCACGGTGTTCATCACGCCCGCCGCGGTCGCGCGGACCCGGGGTTCGATGACATCGTAAAGCGAGGCGAAAATGTTGGAATCATACAGACCCTTGCACAAACCGAACACCGTCATCGCCACCAGCAATGTCGTGACGTCATCCGTAAGGCCGACGAGACCGACGAACGTCGCGCCCGCGAGCAGGCCGGTCGCCTGCACGAGCATGCGGCCGCCGGCGAAGCGCCGCGCGAGCCGGTCGGCCAGAAACCCTCCGAGTGGCACGCTGAGCGCGCTGCCAAGGTTGATGAACACACTGCCGGACAGGCCGGCGGTCGTGAGCCTGAAGTGGAATTTCTCGACGAGAAACGTCGGCGTCCACGTGAGGAAAATCGTCGCGACCAGGTTCGCGCCGAGAAACACGCCCATGAGCAGCAGCGCGGTCGGCTTGGCGAAGATAACCCGCAGCGTCTCCGCCACGCCGAGCGGCGCAGCCGGCGCCTCGACGGCGACGCCGGGTGGGTGCACGGGATCGATTTCCGCGGCCTCGGCGGCGTCGGCCGCGCCGCGCTCCGGCTCGCGCAAGAAACGGTAGAGCACGAGCGCGAGCGTGCTGCCGGCCGCGCCGAAGAACCAAAAGCACGAGCGCCAGCCGAATTGTTCGGCGAACCAGGCGCCCGCCCAGCTGCCGCCGATGGTGCCGACGTAAACGCCCGACTGGTGCAGGGAAAACGCGAGCGAGCGCGAGCGCCGGTCGTGATAATCACTGAGCAGCGATATCGCCGAGGGAAAATAGAATGTCTCGCCGACGCCGGTGAGCGCGCGCACGGTGATGAACTGCCAGAGTTTCCCGCACCAGCCGGTCAGCAGCGTGATGCCGCTCCAGAACACGCAGCCGCTGAGGATGAGGTGCTTGCGCGCGATGCGGTCGCCGATGAAGCCCGCGAACGGCGCGCCAAACGCATACACCCACGCGAAGGCTGAACCGAGCAGCCCGAGCTGCACGGCGTCGAAGCCGAACTCCGCCTTCAGCTTCGGGAAAACCGACGAGAACGACAGCCGATCCGCATAGTTGAAGATGCACACGAACCAGAGCATCCCGACCACGACCCATTTGTAGTTCTTGTTTTTCATCGGCAGGTCAGCGACGGAGCCAGGATGTGAACAAGACGCGGGATGGCGGGAATTTTCAACCCGATCCCGCGGCGCGTCACGCCGCCGGGGCCAAGCCCCACTCGGCGAAGAGCACGCGCAGGTCCGTGACGATGCCGTCGTAAATCTCGCGCGAGCGCGGCGAAACAACGGCCTTCGGTTCGCCCACGTGAAGCCCGCGCGCCTCCATGCCGGCCCCGATGTTGAGCGGAAACGTGAGGCGGTCGATGATCTCGCCGATTTTTTGCAGCCGCTCGAAGGCCGGGTGCGGGCTGCCCGCCGCGCCCTCGCGGCACACGCGGTAGAGGTGGACCATCAGCTCGGGCGCGATGTTGACGAGCCCGCCGATGCAACCGGCGGCGCCGAGCGCAAAAATCTCGAGCAGCCGCGTGTCGGCGCCGGAAAACACGACGAAGTTTTTCTCCTGACCGAGGCGGATGAGGTCCCGGTGGTAGTCGAATTCGCGGCCGCTCTGCTTGATGCCGGCCATCGGCGCGCGGTCGGCGAAGGCGGCGACGGTTTCGAGGTTGATGCGCGTGCCGGTGAGTTCGGGAAAATTATAGAGGAAGGTCGGCAGGCCTGACGTGTCGGCCGCGTGCAGGAAGTGCGCAAGCGCATCGTCCTGCGACGACGGAAAAAATCCGGGCGTCATAATGGCGATGGCGGGCAGGCCGATCTGGTGCGCGAAGCGGCCGACCTGGGCGACGGCCCGCGGGCGGATGTCGCTCACATTGGCGATGACGGGGAGCGGCGCGGCGAGTTCCGCCACGGTCGCGAGCGCACGCTTGCGCTGCTCGATGTCGAACTGCGGAAACTCGCCCGTGCTGCCGAGCGCGAGCACCCCGTGGATGCCGTGGCTTTTGAGAAAAGCGAGATTTTGGCCGAGTTCGTGGGTCAGCAGATTGCCGTTGGCGTCGGTCGGCAGCCAGAGGGCGGCCAGGACGCCTTCCGTTGGAACTTGGGGGTTCATGATGGTATCATCGCGCGGGAACCTCGGGCCCGGCCCACTGCGATTCGAAAGCGTAGCTGCCCGACTCGATCGAGAACACGGCGCGGTCCCCCTCGCGGCGCAGAAAGGTCACGCCCGCGCTGCGCTCGGCGGCCGCGCCCGCTTCGAGCACCGCGGCGCCTTCGCGCGCGGGCAGGAAGACCGTCGCGGTTGTGTTGGCGGGAATTTCCGCCTTCAGCGTAAAGCGGTCGCCGACGCGCTCCCAGCGAAGGGAAATCGGACCGTGAATCGAATCATAGCTCGCCTCGACCGACGCGAGGTCGCCGACCGGACCCGGGTGGAGGAAAATCTTCTTGAAGCCAGGACCCGCGGGGTCGGCGTCGATGCCGGCGAGGTCCTTGTAGAACCACTCGGTGATCTGCCCCAGCATGAAATGATTGTGCGAGGAGCCGAGGTTGGCGTCCCAAGATTCGGTGAGGCTCGTGGCGCCGTGCTTGAGTTGGTAGCCGTAGCCGGGCTTCTCGTCCTGGTTGACCATGCGGTAGATCACGTCGGAGCGGCCGCCGCGGGCGAGGGCTTGGAGGAGAAACCTAAACCCGACGTCGCCGGTCGTCATCGCGTAGCCATGCTGCTCGACGTCGCGCACGAGCGCGGCGAGGACGCGCGCGCGACCGGCGGGCTCGACCAAATCGAGGACCAGCGGGAGCGCGTTGGCACACTGCGAACCGGTGGCGTAGGAGCCGGTGTCCGGGTGGAAGAAATGCCGGTTGTAGCTCGCCCGAATCCGGGCGGCGCGAGCTGCATAGTCCTTCGCCTCGTCGGCGCGGCCCAGCAACGCGGCGGCCTGCGCGAGAATCGAGGCATCGTCATAGTAGAACGCCGTGGCGGTGACGGGCGGCGGGGTGAGCTGCGCGGGGCCGGGTTTTTCCGGACCGAGGTCGTACCAGTCGCCGAGGCCGGCGGAGAGGATGTTGTCGGTGGCGTGGGTTTCGAGGTAGGCGAAATAGCGCTTCATCGCATCGAAGTGAGTGCGTACCAAGTCGAGATCGCCCGTGAACTGGTATTGCTGCCACGGCACGAGAATGAAAGCGGCGCCCCACTCGGCGGCGGCGCGGAATGGGCCTTTGAACTCGGTATATTCCGGCGCGATGTTCGGCACGAGGCCGTCGTCGGTCTGGTCGTCCGCCATGTCGTGCATGCCCTTTGCGAAGATGCGGGCGACGTCGAATTCGTAGCGGATCGCGGGACCGTTGAGGTGGTATTGCTCGAGCCACCCGAGTTTCTCCCGGTGCGGACAGTCGGTGAGTATGGAGACCATGTTCGAGCGCTGCGCCCAGCGCACGAGGTCACGGATGCGATTGAACAATGGATTCGAGGTGGCGAAATGGCCGAGCGGCGCGGCGCTCGAGTGGACGACAACGCCCTCCAGCGACTCGATCTGCGGGAGCCGTGCGGGATCGCCCGGACGCGGCGCGGATGCCGGCTTGGAGCGCTCGATCGAGTCCTCGGCAGGCACGCGCAGCGGCAGTTCCTCCTCGCTTCTGAAACACTCTACTTTCAGGTAGCGGCAGCCGACATAATAGAAGTGGGGAAACCAGGTTTCCTCGCCGTCGGTGGCTTTGGTGTATTGCCACCACGCGTTGCCGCGGTTCTTGCCGTCCATGGTGTTGCGGTTGATCGTGCCGTCGTCGTTGACGATTTCGGCGGGCGTGATCCGGACGATGCTGCCGGCGGGCCCGCTGACGCGGACTCGCGGCATATGGGACGCATTTTGCCCAAGATCGTAGACGGCGGTGCCGTCGGGAAACGTGCGCACGGCGACGGGCCGTTGCGTCTCGATCTCGCGGAGCGGTTCAGCGGCGGCGCTCTGGCCTCGCAACGTGCCCAGTGGCCGGAGCAGCGCCACGGCGCGCGCCCACCCGCGGTCGTCGAAGCCGGGACTCGCCCAGCCGGCGGGCGCGCGGCGCGCGTCGTAGTCCTCGCCCGCGTAGATGTTGCCGGTCGTGATGGGTCCGGCAAGCGTGCGCCACGACGGATCGGTGCCGACAAACTCGACCGTGCCGTCGGCATACTCGAGCCGCAGATGCAGGATGGCGCGGAGCGGGCCGAACGCAGTGGTGAGCTTGGTGAAGCGATCGCGCGGTGCGACGTGGTAGAAGCCGTGGCCGAGGAGCAAGCCGGCGACGTTGCGGCCTTCGCGGAGCAACGCGGTGACATCGCGCGTGTCGTAGAGCGCGGTGACGTCGTAGTTGGTCCAGCCGGGCGAAAGGAGGTCGGCGCCGGCCTTCGTGCCATTGAGGAACATCTCGTATTGTCCCAGCCCGCAGACGTGCGCCACCGCGCGGCGCAATCCCGGTCGCACGGAAAACTCGTGCCGCAGCAGCAGCGATTCCGTGTCGCCCGGCGCGGCGATCCACACGCCTTTCCAGTCGGCGGGCGCGAGCAGGCCCATCGTCCAGCTGGCGGGTGCGCTCCACGCGGAAAGCCGGCCGTCGCGATCCCACGCCCGTACTTTCCAGAAAACCTGCTGCGACGACGCGAGCGCCGCGCCTGCATAGCGCACGAACGTGGTCTCGTCCGAACTGACGCGCCCGCTGTCCCACCGGTCGCCCTGGTCCGCCGCGAGCACCGCGGCCGACGAGGCGACCAGCACCTGCCACGCCGTCTGCCGCTGACCGCGTTCGATGCTCGCGACGCGCCAGAACAAGCGCGGTTGCGCGACATCGACGCCCAGCGGCGCGGCGGCGGACTCGCACTTGAGATCCGTGACCCGAAGAGTCGACGGGGCCTCCGGTTCGCCAGCGGCCCATGCGCCCAATGCCAGGCCGGCAAATGCGATGAGACTTCGGACCCAGCGCTTCGGCACAGTCAGCCTCGCGCCCCGCCATCCACGCGCCGGACACCGGGCTCCGCCGGCGCGTGTTCTGCCGGGAGACTCAGAACGAGTAGGTAACCGATCCATGCGGATTGATCGGAATTCCCGGCATGACGGCGTTGGCGTTCAGGGAGCCGGCGATGTAAGATTTGTCCAAAGCGTTATCGAGGTAGAAGCGGATTATCCAGTGCGGGTTGAACCGGTAGGAGGCCGTGAGATTCAAAAGGCCGTAGGCGGGGATATAAAAGCTGGGCTGGTTGGGGATGTATGTCGTCGTCGTGCTCGCGTTGGTCACGCCGGAGGCGCTGTCGCCGGCCGCCTTGCCCTGGAAGACATAGCCGGCGCCAACCGAGAACCCCTTCAGCGAGCCCTGGTCGAAATGATAATTGACGAAGAGCGCGCCGAAATGCTCGGGGTTTGCCCGGAAGCGCACGCCGTAAGGGCTGCGATTCGTCAGGGTCGTGAAGTTGCCAATGACCGAGAGGCCCTTGGTGAGGTTCAGGTTGGTTTCGAATTCCCAGCCGCGCGCGATACGGTCCGAGTAGAGGTTGGGCGGAAAGACGGCCGGTGGGGGCACCGAGAAGAGAGCCGGATTCACGATGGAGTTGTTGGTCTGATACAGCTGGAAGTAGGTGGCGGAGGCGGTGGCGCGCCCGTTGAGGAACTTCAGGCGGAGACCGCCTTCATCCTGCTTGCCGGATTGGATCTCCGGGGGATTGGGATTCGTCGTGGTCGCGATCGGGGGCGGATTGATCTGGGCGGCATCCGCCGAGTGCCCGTAATAGAGCGACGCCCAGGGCACCACCACGTAGGTGAGGCCGTAGTTCACAAAGGTCAGATCCGGATGCGAGGTGGCGGTCACCCCCGAGATGTAATTGGCCACGCTTTCGTAGAAGTACGTCGGGACGACGCTGGCGTTGGCGATGAGGTGGCCGTCCCAGAACTTCAGCTTCTCATTGAGATAGATCTGCTCCCAGTTGCCGGTGGCGTTGAGGTTCGAGGACGGGGTGGTGGAGGGCGTCCAAGTCGCCGTCGTGGGAATGGCATAGACATTGATCGCGGGGCTCGAGGCGTTGTAGCCCTTGCCCACGGTGTGGAAGATTTCAGCCGCGAATCCAGCGATGGTTTGCGAGTCGAAATACTGGTTCTTGAGATGGTAGACCCAGTCGTTCTGGACGTCGATGAAGTGGTCCAGGTCATTCGTCGGCGACTGGCTCAAGCTGTAGGTGGAGCTCGTGGCGGGAGCGGGGGCCGACGTGAAGCCGGTGGCGGCCGTTCCCGACCAGACCAGCCCGGGAGTCCACACGCCGGTATACGGATTGTAGCCGCCGCCGGCATTGCCGGTGAGATTCCATTGGTTGTTGGTCTCCCACTCCCACAGGTAGCGCGCGCTCAGCCGCATCGAGAGATTGTCGGTGAGATTCGTGGTGAAAAGCGCGCGATAGATCATCCGGTTCGAGTGGTTAGCGCTGCTCGGGTCACCGGAGTTGTCGGCATACGGGGTCTCGTATTTGTCCAAGCCGGGCAGGAAATGGATCGTCGAGAAGATGCTGCGGGTCGCCGGGTTGATCGGCAGGCCGAGGTAGTTGTAGGCGGTTCCCCAGAAATAGGTGGCATGGAGCAGCAGCTGCGAACTCGGCCCGAGCTTTAACAGGACCGAAGGCTCCACGCCGAGGCTTTGGTGGTAACCTTGGTTGTCGCCCTGCGTGGCGTTGATGTAGCTGGTCACCAGGCGGTAGGCGGCCTTGGAGCCGACCATCTGGTTGATGTCGAAGTTGCCACTGTTGGTGTCGTACTCGCCGACCTGGCCGGTCACGCTCCCGAAATTGGCGAACCGCGCCACCTTGCTGATGAGGTTGAGCGTGCCGCCCGGGCTGCCGTTGGGCGCGAGGAGGGAGTCGGGGCCGCGCACGAACTCAATGGTCTCATAGAGAGCCGGATCGTTCTTCACCACCGACTGGACGGTATCGAAGCCGTCGATGTCGGGGCTCGACACTTGGAAGCCGCGAACCGACACGCGGTCGCCGGCCACTTGCGAACTGTTGTTCGCGATGCCGGCGATGTACTTGGTGGCGTTGAACGTGTCGCGGGGCGCCGTATCTTTGATGAAATCCTGGGTAACGATCGTCACGCTGGTGGTCGACTCGAAGAGGTCCTCGGCGACGCGGCCGCCCGCCAAGGCCGCGGTGGCCTGGTAGGGCCCGACCTGGCTGGCCTTGACTTCAAAGGGACTGAGTTGGATGACCTCTGTCCCGGCGGGCGGTGGGCTGGTGTCGGGGGTGGAGGTCGTTTGCGCGGAAAGACCGGTGAAGACAAGCAGACCGGCCAGCAACGTACATGAGGCCGCAGGGCTTCGCAGCGGATGGATGATGCGATTCATGGAGTTTAGATTTGGAGGTAGGCGGGTTGGAATTCTACGAACGGGGGAACGCGGAGGCCATGGTCGCGCCCGCGGGAGGCGTGGGTTTCTGCAGAGTTCTGATTATTTTTCTGACGAGGACTTGCCGGCCACGGTCGGCACATGCCGCGACTCGCTCGGTGGCTGGTCAAAAAATGAGCGGTGGCATGGACTGAACTGCTAAAACGTTTTATCTATTGCAAGCTTTTTCTTCCGTGCCGCCTCTCCGCGTCGTCGGAGCGCTTCATTCGTGTCCGGAAGACGCGCGCAGCATTTCCAAAATCGGCGCACAGGCCAGGTGTCGCGAGTGCCCCTTCCCCTCCAATTGGGCGAACAGGAGCTGGCTGGCCCGCTCGGCCAGTTGCTGGTGCGAAACGCCCACGCACGAAAGCGGCGGGTCAAAAAACGGCGCGATCTCATAGTCCCCGACCCCGATCACCGCGATGTCGTCCGGAATGCGCAGGCCGGCTTCCTTGATCGCCCGGTAGGCGCCCAAAGCCAGCGCATCGGAAACAGAATATAAACCGTCGAGCGATCCTCGCTCTTTTAGATAGGCGCGCATGGCCTCATATCCGGCCGTTTCTGACAGCGTGGTCGCGACGACCTCTTCGGCTGGGCGGCCGAGCAGCGCGATCGTGCGCTCGGTGAAGGAATTGACGCGCACCCGCGTGATCTGCGTCAAGGGATTGCCATGAAGCACCCCGAGCCGCCGGCGCCGCTTTTTGGTGAGTACCTCGGCGACGCGCGCGCCCGAGTCGGGAGCTTCCATGACCGAGGAATAGCCGGGGATGGATCGATTCACGACCACCGTGGGGTATGGCAGCTTCGATTTCGCAAGAAAGGCATCGTCCACCGCGGTCGTGTTGAGGATGATTGCCGCGTTGAAATGGTCGCCGGTGAGCAACCCCGGCATCTCGCGCAGACGACCGGCCGTGAACATCTCGACCATCACGGATATTGCCCCGCCCGCTTGCGGAAACCCTCCCTTCGCCACCAGCTGACGCAGCGCAAAGATGAAATGCTTCACGAGCGGAATCGGCGCTTCGAAGCTCGTGATGAGGGCGAATACCACGCTGTTCCTGACACTCTCCCCGCGGCGCAAGCGCCTCGCGCCGATGTTTGGCAGATACCCAAGCTGGGCAGCGGCCCGGCGGACTTTCGCGACCGTTGCCTCCGAGATTCGGCGCTCGACATGGAGGTTGTTGAGCACCGAGGAAACCGCCGCAATCGAAACGCCGGCATAGTCCGCAATATTTCTGATCGTGGCGCGGCCAGTCGGCTGGATGTGTTTTTTCTTCTTCGGCATAGAAACGCCCGCAGCTCGGATGATGCACAAGTCCGAAACCACACGCAAGTACCCAGGGGAGGAGCGGCGACCAATAGTTCTGGCGGTGCCAGTCCACCTAAAATTAACCCAAGACCAGCTGGTCGAAGCAGCGGTCGTCAAGGAAGGGGAACCGATAGCGATCTGTGACCAGGGGAAGCGCCATCCCGCGCTGGTCATCGCTTCTCCCACGGCTCCGGGAGGACTGCCGGGAAGAGCCTGCGCACCGCGCTGATGCCCTGCCATCGCGCCTCAGCCGCCTGCTGACTGGCGCACGAAATCGATATAACCTCTGTCCTGGTCGTGATCCGGGCTTTCAGTTTTTGAAACGCAGCACCATCGTATGGTGGTAGGTCTCGCCGGGCCGCAACACGGCGCTCGGAAAATCGGAATGGTTCGGCGCGTCCGGGAAATTCTCGGTCTCGAGGCACAAACCGGTGCGGAACTGATATTTCACGCCGTTCTTGCCGGCGGCGCTGCCGTCGAGGAAATTGCCGCTATAGAACTGGATGCCCGGCTGGTCAGTGAGCACTTCCATGGCGCGGCCGCTCGACGGATCCTTGACGACTGCGGCGAGCCGCACCCCCGTGCCCTTGCGCAAGACCCAGCAATGATCGTAGCCGCCGCCAAGCTTGAGCGCCTCAAAGGCGTCGTTGATGCGCGCCCCGATGGTTGTCGGCGTGCGGAAATCCATCGGCGTGCCCGCCACGGGGGTCAGGACTCCCGTGGGAATCAAGCCCGCGTCGGTCGGCAGATAATCATCGGCCGCCAGCATGAGGGTCTCGTCGGTGATGGGCTTGGTCGGATCGCCGCCGAGATTCCAGTAAGTGTGGTGCGCGAGGTTGATGACCGTGGGCTTGTCGGTGGTGGCCTCAGCCTCCCAGACCAGCTCATTGGCGTCGGTCAGCCAATAGGTGACCTTCACCTGCAGGGTGCCCGGATAGCCCTCCTCGCCGTCCTTGCTGGTATACGTGAGCGCGACGCCGCGGGCGCCGGCCTTGCGGACGGGGGCGCCCTTCCAGAGGACCTTGTCGAATCCCTTGGTGCCGCCGTGCAGGTGGCAGGGAATGCCGCCGGGCGAGTTGTTCGTCGCGAGGGTGTATTCCTTGCCGTCGAGCGTGAACTTGCCGTGCGCAATGCGGTTGCCGAAGCGGCCCACGCTGGCACCAAAATAGCTGGTACTGGTGAGCCAGCCGGCGAGGGTATCGTAGCCGAGGGTGACGTCGGCTTTGACGCCCTGGTGGTCGGGCACCTCGAGGCCGACGAGGATCGCGCCATACTCGGTGATCCGGGCGGTCATGCCCTTCGCGTTGGTGAGGGTGAAGATGTTTACTTCACGGCCATCGTTCAGTTTTCCGTAGACGGCGGTTTCGAGATCTGAGGCGGTCAGGTTGCTCATGGTAAGCATTGCCGAGGCGGCAAGAAGGGTGAGTGCATGTTTCATAAGAAGAATGGGGCGGTTAAAAGTCCCGTCCAACAAACGACACTAACCAGCCGGGGTCGAGAGCGTTTTCACGCCGGCCACCGTCCGTCCGCGGCATCTCCGCGATTGACGCAGATTTCACCCGGCCATTACATCCTGCGTCATGCAGGACCAGCCTGCCGGGCAGCCGGCCATCAAATACAAACGCATTGTGCTCAAACTGAGCGGCGAGGTGATCCGCGGCGGCAAATCGGGCGATCCCATCGACGCGGCCACGCTGGAAAGCGTCTGCACGCAGGTGAAGGAGGTTCATGAACTCGGCGCGCAGATCGGGGTCGTGATCGGCGGCGGCAACATCTTTCGCGGCCTTCCCGGCGAACAGCGCGGCGTCGACCGCACCACCGGCGACTACATGGGCATGCTGGCCACCGTCATCAACGGCCTCGCGCTCATGGACTGCCTCGAGAAGATGGGCGTCAACGTGCGCGTGCAAAGCGCCATCCCGATGAACGAGATCGCCGAGCCGTTCATCCTCCGCCGCGCCATCCGCCATCTCGAGAAGCGCCGGGTGGTCATCTTTGTCGCCGGCACCGGCAACCCCTACTTTTCCACCGACACCACCGCGGCGCTTCGCGCCAGCGAGATGCACGCCGACATCATCATGAAGGCCACCAAGGTCGACGGCATTTACGACAAGGATCCCAAGAAGCACCCCGACGCGGTGAAATACGACCAGATCACCTTCATCGACGCGCTCCGCCAGCGGCTCAACGTCATGGACTCGACCGCGTTCTCCCTCTGCCTCGACAACAACGTGCCCATTCTCGTCTTCAACCTGAGTGAACCGCACATCATCAAGCGCGCGGCGCTCGGGGAAAAGGTCGGCACGCTGGTGCGGGGCTGAATGCCGCAACGGCCAGCCCCCAGCTCTCAGTCCCCAGCCTTTCCCCCCGAACCCAGAACCCTGAACCGAGTTCCGTTCCCATGAACCATCCAATTCTCACCGACATGCAAGGCCGGATGAAGAAGGCCTTCGACCACACGCTCCATGAATTT
This sequence comes from Opitutaceae bacterium, assembly GCA_049513315.1. Classification (GTDB taxonomy): domain Bacteria; phylum Verrucomicrobiota; class Verrucomicrobiia; order Opitutales; family Opitutaceae; genus Fen-1467. Next base: position 9,143 of record JBEKWG010000025.1, on the reverse strand, counting down.
GGCACCATCCGCACCGGCAAGGCCTCACCCGCGATGGTGGAAGGCGTCATGGTGGAAGCCTACGGCACCACCCTGCGCCTGAGAGACTGCGCCGCCATCACCACGCCCGACCCGCGTCTCATCCAGATCACCCCGTGGGACAAGTCGATCATCCGCAACGTCGAGAAGGCACTGCAGACCGCCAACCTCGGCATCAACCCCCTCGTCGACGGCGGCGTCGTGCGCATGCCGCTGCCCGAGTTGAGCCGCGAGCGCCGGCAGGAATTCGTCAAGATCGCCCACCGGCTCGCCGAGGAGGGCCACGTGTCCATCCGCAACGTCCGCCACGACGCGATGGAGACCGCCAAGAAGCAGCAGAAGGAAGGCACGCTCTCCGAGGACGACGCGAGGCGGATCGAAAAGGAAATTCAGACTGTCACCGACCGTTTCATCAAGGACGTCGACGCCCATCTCGCCGCCAAGGAAAAGGAACTGACCACTGTTTGAGCGGTGCTCAAACGGTGAAGGCGCGAGGCTGGGGGCTTCAGGCGGGAGGCCAGTCATTCCCCACCCTTTCCCATGTCTTTACCTGATACCTCACGCCTCACCCCCCACGCCTTCACGACGACGCCCCCGAGGCGAATCGTCGTAAAATTGGGTACCGGTGTGCTTACCTCCGGGGTCGGTGAATCCCCTCTTGAGAGGGGTGCCCCGGGCAAGGTCGAGGGACGGGGTGTGTCCATCAACGAGCAGCGCATCGGCGCCGTTTGCGCACAGATCGCCGAACTCCACCAGCGCGGCACCGAAGTCATCGTGGTGACCTCCGGCGCCATCGGGCTCGGCATGGGCCGGCTCGGGCTGTCGAAGCGCCCGCGGGAGCTGGCGAAAAAACAGGCCTGCGCCGCCATCGGCCAGAGTCTGCTCATGCAGACCTGGCAGCGCGGTTTCGACCCGTGCCAACTGACCATCGCCCAGGTGCTGCTCACCCATGACGACCTGCGTCTCCGCAGCCGCTATCTCGCGGTCAAAGCCACGCTCGAGCAGCTGCTCGCCGATGGCGTCGTGCCGGTGATCAACGAGAACGACACCGTCAGCGCCGCTGAGATCAAATTTGGGGACAACGACACCCTCTCGGCGATGGTGGCCAGTCTCACCCAGGCGCAGTACCTCGTCATTCTCTCCCTTGCCCCCGGTCTGATCGACCTGAAGGGCACGGGGCAGATCGTGCCAGTGGTGGAAAAAATCACGCCCGAGATCGAGGCCATGGCCGGCGGCACGAAGAGCGAGACGGCGGTCGGCGGCATGGCCAGCAAAGTTTCGGCTGCCAAACTCGCCACCAAGTCCGGCTGCGGCGTCTTCATCGCCAGCGGCGCCGGGCCTGACGTGCTGAACAGGCTCTTCAGTGGCCGCTCCCCCGGCACCTTCTTCGTGCCCAGTGGCCTGCCGATGGAGTCGCGGAAGCGCTGGCTCGCCTATTTTCAGCGGCCCACCGGAACGATCCTAGTGAACGCCGGCGCGAGCCGGGCGTTGCAGGAAGGCGGCAAGAGTCTTCTGGCCGTCGGCGTGACCGGCGCCTCGGGCGAATTCGCGGCCGGCGACATCGTCAATGTCACCAGCCCGGACGGATCCGTGTTTGCGCGCGGCGTGGCGGCGTTCGCGGAAGATGAGATTCCGCGCATTGCCGACAGGAGCACCGACGCACTGCGGGCGCTCTACCCCGGTCGCAAGCACCTCGAGGTCATCCACCGCGACAACCTCGTGCTGCTGTAGCGCCCTCCGCCGAGCCTGCGCTACTTCCAGTCGTAGCGCACGCGGTAGGTCACGACCTTCTCGGAGTCGGGCGGCACGGTGACGCGAAACTCGACCGTCTGCGCGTCGGTCTTGGCGAAATCGTCGGACTGCTGCACGATCTGCCAGTTCACCCAGCGGTAGAGCCGTTCGGTCACGCGCACCTCGACCGGCTCGGTCTTGCGGTTGCGCAGCCTGATTTCGAACGCCTCGTCCATCGAATCGTTGCGATTGCTGAGGATGTAATCGGTACGGCGCCGCTCGCCCACGATGTCAAAGGCGTCGCCCGTGTAGATGCGCACCGTCTCGTTTTTCGGCGTGTGATCGATGGTGTTCTCGCCGGTGAATTCCAGCCGTCCGTCGGCATCGTCGCGCCGGTAAAAGCGCGTGCGCCCCTTCGGCAGCGGCTGGCCGAGCCCGTTGTCCTCGGAGTTCTTGAATTCGCGCATCACCCACACCCGGGGATTCGACTGGGTGCCGTAGTCGCGGTCGTTGCGGATGTTTTCCAGGTTCCAGCCGCCGTAGCGGCGCGGGTCGATCCAGGCACCGTTGTAGACGTAGAACGTCTTCGCCTTGACGCCCGTCGCGCGGATGAACTCCACCTGCTTCGTCTCGCGGTTGTGCAGCGTGGTCGGACGCGCGAGCGAGTAGAGATGGAACTCGTCGAAGGCCTTCTCGGTGACGGCGGCTTGGGCCATGAGTCGTGACCCAGCCAGGGTATTGGCTGCCATGTAACCCATGTTTTGCTCCGGCTGCAGCTTGCTCACGTCGCCCGCCATCAGTTTGATCGCGGCGTTCTCGAAGGTCTTGCCGCTCTGGTTGTCGATCGTCACCCAGCCGATGAGATCGAGGGTGTTGCCCTGCTCGGGCGCGATGAGGTTGTAGGACGCCTGCCAGCTCATGCCGCCGGTGATGTAGCTCAACTCGGCCTCGAACTTCGCGGCCTTTTCGACGCCGAGCTGCCACGTAAGCAGCGGCTTCAGAATGGCGTCATCGCTCAGCGCCGGGAACTGCGGTTCGCCCGGCAGCGAGAAACGCAGCTTGCCGTCCACCTCGATGATCGGCGAGCCGGCCGCCGCCTGCATCAACTGCTGCTGTTGGTAGAAATTCTGCCCGTATTGCTGCCCGCCGCCGGGATTCGGCACGTAGCCGCTGCGGATGACCTTGCCCTTCACCGTGTATTCCTTGGCGTTCTGGTCGCGCACCAGGAAGTCGAGCTCCCGGCCCTCGTAGAGCGAGAGCAGCAGGCCCTGCGAAATCGTGTCGGCGCGGTAGTTTTGCTCGAGGATGCGCAGTGCCACCTTGCCCGCCGGGTCGCGCAGCACCACGGAGTCCGGTTCGAGGTGCACCGTGACGCCCGAGTAGGTGACGGTGTTGGCGCCGGCCGTGAGTTCGAGCGGCACGCGTTCCCGCACCACGGCGAAATTCTGGTTGTAGATGGTCAACGCCGGCTGGGCCGGGGCGGAAAGAGCGGCCAAAGAGGCCGCGGTGGCTAGGAGGGAACGCAGGGAGTTCATGGCAGAAGATGAAGGTTGCTTTTATTCCAATGACTCGCGAACCCGTATTTTCTTAGGCCGGAGCCGCCCTTTCTTTTGGCTTTCCCCGGCCGGCTCCTGTCTCCTGTCTCCTTTCCGATGGATTTTGTCCTCAAACCCGAGCCAGGTGCGCCGCTGCAGATCCCTCCCATCGACTTCCGCGCGGATCTCAACGAGGAGCAGCTCGCCGCCGTCACCGCGCCACCCGGGCCGCTGCTCGTGCTGGCCGGCGCCGGCTCCGGCAAGACGCGCACCCTCACCTACCGCGTCGCCCACCTGCTCAGCCAGGGCGTGAAGCCGCACGAAATCCTCCTGCTCACCTTCACCAACAAGGCCGCGCGGGAGATGCTGCACCGCGTGCAGGATCTCACCGGCGTCGAGGCCCACCGCTTCTGGGGCGGCACATTCCACCACATCGGCCACAAAGTCCTGCGCATTTACGGCGAGGCCATCGGCCTGACGCGCTCGTTCACCATCCTCGACGCCGAGGAGGCCGAGAGCCTGCTGCGCGACGCGGTCGAGGAGAAGGACAAGGTCTTCTTCAAGGACAAGATCCATCCGCGCCCCGGTCCGCTGTTCGAGATCATCAGTTTTGCCCGCAACACCCAGCGGGCGCTCGGCGAGACCATCACGCAGTTTTACCCGCAGCACGAGGCCGTGATTGATCTCATCGGCGCCTTCGCGGCGGCCTACCGCGAGCGCAAACGCCGGCAGAACGTCGTCGATTACGACGATCTCCTCGAATACTGGCTCGACCTGCTCCGGGCCGCGCCGGACGTCGCCGCGCACCTCGCGCAACGCTTCCGCCACACGCTGGTCGACGAATACCAGGACACCAACACGCTGCAGGCGCAGATCGTCGACATCGTCGGCGCGCATCATCGCATCATGGCCGTGGGCGACGACGCGCAGTGCATCTACTCGTGGCGCGGCGCCAACTTCGAAAACATCCTCACCTTCCCCGACCGTCACCCCGGCACGCAGATTTACCGCATCGAGACCAACTACCGCTCGACGCCGTCGATCCTCGCCTTCGCCAACGGCGTGCTCGCCGCCCAGCCCAAGGGCCGCCACTTCGACAAGTGGCTGCGCCCCGCGCGGCCCGACCACGAGAAGCCGTTCCTCGTGCAGACGCTGGACGCGCGCGAGCAGGCCATGTTCGTGGTGCAGCGCGTCAAGGGGCTGGTCGACGAGGGCCGCCCGCTGGCCGACATCGCCGTGCTCTACCGCGCGCATTTCCAGGCGCTCGACGTGCAGCTCGAACTCTCGCGCCTCGGCGTGCCCTACGTGATCACGAGCGGCGTGCGGTTTTTCGAGCAGGCGCACATCCGCGACCTCGTGGCGATGCTGCGCTTCGTCTACAACCCGGCCGACGCCATGGCCTGGCAGCGCCTCGCCGTGCTGCTGCCGCGCATCGGCGACAAGGGCGCGCAGAAACTCTACCACGCCGCGATCGAGCAGGCCCGCGCCCACCAGCGCAACCTGGTGGATGCCCTCGCCACCGACGAGGTGAAGGCCCGGGTGCCGAAGGAGTCCCGGGACGAGTGGCCGCGGCTCGTCACCTCGCTCCAGCAGATCGCCGCCGCCGTGCAGCATGAAAAGCCGTTCAAGGCCGTCGAGATCGCCATCGAGGGCTGGTACGGCGACTACCTCAAGGGCGCCTATGCCAACTATGCCTCGCGCCTGGACGATCTGAAGTCGCTCATCGGCTTCGCCGGGCGCTTCGACGAGATGCAGGACCTGCTCGCGCAGATCGCCCTGCTCAACTCGGAGACGAGCGACCGGCAGGTCGACCCCGACGCCGACGCGCTCCGTCTCACCACCGTGCACCAGGCCAAGGGCCTCGAATTCGGCGTGGTGTTCATCCTCGGACTGGCCGAAAGCCTGTTTCCGCTGCGCCGCGCCGTCGAGGCGGGCGACCTCGACGAGGAGCGCCGGCTGTTCTATGTGGCGGTCACGCGCGCCAAGGATGAACTCTATCTCTGCTTCCCCAAAGTGAACGCCAAGGGCGGCCCGGCCACGCTGTTGATGCCCAGCCGATTTCTCACGGAAGTGCCCGAGGATCTTTACCAAGCTCTGCGCCTGCGCCGCAGTTGGGGCTGGTGAGGCAACTCACTCCTCAATCACGCAAGGCTCGGAAAGCTCTTCAAGAAACTCCGCCTTCAGGTATTTCAAAACACCTTTTACCTCTTTGAGGCGTTCACGAAGAACTTGGAAGGAGATGAATCGACATATCTCGGAGATGGGCGGATTGAGCTTCAAAAACGTTGGACGGTTTATTTCGGCAAACACTTTGTCCCGTCGCTCCTCAGGAGCCACGATGTACAGGGGGATGTTCAGATTTGGCTGCATAGCCACCAGATCGGACATTCTGAGGAGGCCTGAATAGATTGAGGTGGTGCTTTCGATCTCGAAAGCGGCAACAATGGAATTCCCTTTGAGCCAAAGCACGTCGATCAATTCGATGGTACGATTGGTAGCGTCATCAAACTGGAGCGGCAACTTCTGCTTCAACTTTGGCAGATCCGAAAATCGTTTCCCGTTGTGTTCGCGGTTCCGATCATTCTTTGCTACCCATACCTCGAACCCCATATCGGCTCCGAGCTGGAGCAAGAGTGATTGAACTTCCGTGTGTTCTCTGGGTTCACTACCTGAGGAAGTCTTTTCGCCGACGATTTCTTCAGGCTCCGGTATTGTGACAGCTTGATCGCTCTTGGTCAGAAACGCTCTCGGCTTTCTTGCGAGTTTTCTCGGATCGGTCGGCAAAGTCTTAGGGTTCCTCTGGGCCGCTAGCAAGGCTTCGACTATGATTTTACCGTCACTCTCCTTCCACCGTGAAGGTGAGCCCCGAAAGGCACCGGTCCATGCTACGGGTGTTTTTGCCTCTGTGAAGCAACTCAATCGGTCCCTAAAGTCATACACAGGCAGTCCTGTCTCAGGAGTCAGCATGACGACTGGCTTCACGTCGACACGGCAGGGGAATGTATCGTCGTTCCAGATTCTTTCCGAACCCTTGTACGGTTTTCCGACCACCTCCAAGAATCCGATAAACCTTGAGACTCCCGTGAGGTAGCAGAGCAGAATATCGCCGGGTGTCATCTTCTGCATAGTGGTCCACCTACTCTCGCGAAAGCCACTTACCCTAGCACCATGCGCCTGGAATTCTTTCCAAGTAATGCCAGTGAACAAGTCGAGCCAGTAGTTCTTTGCAGGCATCAGATTCACCACCAACCTAGCGTTTCAACGGTTACATTCAATTAGGAAGTATTCGTGTTGTGATATCTTCCTCGCTGAAAGCACCGTCCTCGTCGGCACCGGCTGCGCGGGCCTGACCGACGGAGACTGTCAATAGTGGTAGCGCAGTTGCGCGATCCAGAGCTGGTCGCCGACGACTTTGTAGACCATGCGGTGTTCGCCGTCGATTCGGCGCGACCAGTAGCCTTGAAAGGCATGCTGCAAGAGCTCCGGCTTGCCGATGCCAGTGAACGGCTCGCGCATGATCTCCTTGAGAAGCTGGTTGATCCGCCGGAGCTTCTTTGGGTCAGTCTCCTGCCAGTAAAGATACTCTTCCCAAGACTTAGATGAGAAGACCAGCTGCATGGGCGGCGATTATGTTCAGACTTCCTTCAGCTTCCGCACCTTGCCCTTGCCGGATTCCAGCTCTTGGATCGAGGCCAGCAGCCGCCGTGCGTTGGCCGGGCTACGCATGAGGTAGGCCGTTTCCTCCAATGCGTTGTAGTCTTCCAACGACAACATCACGACCGCCTGGTCGCGGTTACGGGTGATGACGACCGGCGCGCGGTCTTCGCACACCTGGTCCATCGTGGCGGCCAGCTTCTCCCGCGCAGCAGTGTAGGTGATCGATTTCATGCTGGACAGGATCATGTCCAGTCCGTGCCATTCGTCAAGTGTCGGCATGTGGCTTGCCCGCCGCGCGCCGTCTACAAACATTCGCCGGCGTTGTACCGCCTAGCCGCTTGTCTTCTCCCTGCACTGCGGCAATGTATGCTCCACTTATGGGCAAAGTCATCCTTGGCATTTTCGGAGCCTTTGTGCTTCTCATCGTGATCCTCATCATCGCGGCGGTGGGCACCTATAACGGCCTGGTCAACCGCTCGCAGGCGGTCGACGCGCAATGGGCGCAGGTGCAAAACGTCTATCAACGACGCACCGACCTCATTCCCAACCTTGTCAACACCGTGTCCGGCGCCGCCAACTTCGAGAAAACGACGCTGATGGCGGTGACCGAGGCCCGGGCCTCGGTCGGCAAGGTGCAGCTCAGTCCCACCACCGCGCCCACCGATCCCACGCAGCTCGCGCAGTTCGAGCAGGCCCAGGGCCAGCTTTCCTCCGCGCTCTCGCGTCTGCTGGTCGTGGTCGAGCGCTACCCCGAACTCAAGGCGACGCAGAATTTCCAGATGCTTCAGGCCCAGCTCGAGGGCACGGAGAACCGCATTGCGGTGGAACGCGGCCGCTTCAACGACGTGGCCCGCGACTATAATGCCGCGATCAAGCGCATCCCCACGGTCTTTTTCGCCGCCGCGCTCGGTTTCAAGGAGAAGGCCTACTTCAACGCGACGCCCGGAGCCGAGAAGCCACCCGCCGTGCAGTTTGACTTCAGCGCCAAGCCCGCCCCGGCCAAGCCGTGAGCCCGCACCGCGCGACCGTCACGATGGTGCGTAAAATCTGCCGGACCCTTGGCTTGGCCCTGGTCCTGGGCGCCGCCTTGCACGGGGCCGAGGTCATTCCCCCGCGCCCGGCGCACTATTTCAACGATTACGTCGGTATCGTCCCGCCAGCGGTGGCCGGCCAGCTCGACCGGCAGCTGGAACAATTCGAGCACGATACCACGAACCAGATGCTGGTCGTCGTCTATCCGCGCATGGAGTCGAAATCTTCGGTCGAGGATTACACGGTGCGGGTGGGGCAGGCGTGGGGCGTCGGCCAGAAAGGCAGAAACAACGGCGCCGTGCTCTTTGTCTTCATGCAGGAGCACCAGCTCTACATCCAGGTCGGCTACGGTCTCGAGGGCGCGCTGCCCGATGGATTGTGCCATCTCATCGTTGAAAGCGAGCTGAAACCCCGCTTCCGCCAAGGCGACTACCCCGGCGGCCTCAAGGCGGGAGTCGCCGCCATGATCGCCGCCACGCGTGGCGAGTATCACGGGACGGGCCGGACCAATGCCGAAAATCGGTCGAACGGCTTCGGCTGGCCAGTCGGCATGGCATTTTTTCTATTGATCACCGTCTTCACCTACCTGAACCGCTACTGGCGCAGTGCCGTTTACCAAAGCTCCGGCCGGCGGCGCGGCTTCTCCAGCGGCCCCACGTTCTGGCTCGGCGGCGGAGGATTCGGCGGCTTTGGGGGCGGCGGGGGCGGAGGCGGTTTTGGCGGCAGCGGGGGCTTCTCCGCCGGCGGCGGCGGCTTTGGCGGTGGCGGCGCCGGAGGCGGCTGGTGAAAGGACCCGTCATGAAACACCGGGAATTTATCAGCAAACTCGCCCACGAGCGCATCCACGCCGCCATCCATGAAGCGGAGCAGAAAACCTCCGGCGAAATCCGCGTCATGGTAAGCCACAAGCGCGCTCCCGATCCCGTGGCCGCGGCGCAGCAGGCGTTTCTGCGGCTGGGCATGAAGCAGACGAAACATCGCCATGCGGTGCTGATTTTCGTGGCCCCGCGCTCCCGCACCTTCGCGGTGATCGGCGATGAGGCTGTGCACGCGCAGTGCGGGGACGATTTCTGGCGCGAACTGGCGGACACCATGACTGGCTACTTCAAACGCGGCGACTACACCGATGGCCTCGTCCACGGCATCAGTCGCGCCGGCCAGCTGCTCGCC
>JBEKWG010000024.1:0-83031 GCA_049513315.1 Opitutaceae bacterium | reverse complement strand
CCTACGGCTTCCGCTCCTTCCAGAACTACCGCCTCCGCGTCATCGCCCAGTGCGGCTAACCCTCCACTCACCAACCCAACCCTCAACCGTGCCCCCTCCCCAATCTTTGGTGTAGACCCCAAACCTGGCGGAGAGAGAGGGATTCGAACCCTCGGATGGGTTTAACCCCATCAACGGTTTAGCAAACCGCTGCCTTAAGCCACTCGGCCATCTCTCCGGGAAGCGGGTTGGTAGGCAAACGGTGCCTCCCAAGGAGTGCAAGGCTCTTTTCGAAAACCGCCCCGCGAAAATCAGCTTTCGTCGTCCACGCGCCGCCCCAGCTCCTGCCGGCATTCGCTGATCACGCGCAGCCAGATTTCACGCAGGTCGAACAGGCGGGGCAGGGCGGCCTCCCGCCAGTCGGCAAAATAACGGTTGGCGGCGGCGGCGGGCTCGCCGGTGACGGCGAGCGTCTGGTTGAGTTCCTGCAACGCCCGCTTGAAAAGGCTCACCGCCAGGGCGAAGTCGCCCAGGTCGAGCGCCTGCACACCGAGGATGGCGTGCTCCTCGCCCCGGTAAAGACTGGTTTGCACGGCGAGCGCCAGCGGCTGCGGAATCCTGGCATCGTCGCCGGCCAGGCGCTCCCAGCCGCGTTTCAGGCTGAGGTAGATGGCCTTGGTGGCGATGAAGACCGGGTTTTTGTGGAACGTATAGGGTTCGAGGGAGTAATTGCCGGCGGTCGGCGGGGAGTCGACCGGCTCGTCATCCGCGTCGCTGGTGATCCCGGTGCTCTCGGCCTCATCGCCCGGCTGGCCGTCGTCCCAACCCATGAGATGGGCGACCTCGTCGATGCGCTCGGGATGATTCTGCAGCTTCTCGTAGTGGGCGAGATAGCGATGCAGCGTGTCGTCCTGCTCCCGGAGGTATCGCTCCCAATCAAATTCGTTCCAGGCAAGGTCGCCGCGCTCGTCCCATTCGTTTTCGAAAAAACCCTCGGAATCAAAGTCACTCATCACTCGCGGGCTTTTTGCCCGGTCGCGGAGTGTGGGTGGAGAGGCATGAAATGCAAAGAAAAATCCATGCCGGCCGGAGTGGAATATTCCAGGAAAAATTTCGGATTGAAGAAAAAGCGCGAGGTTGGCAAAACTGCGCCCATGTCGGCTGCGAACGACGTCCATCACGAAACCGTTCATTTCTCCGGGCGGGTGCAGGGAGTGGGGTTCCGTTACACGGCCCTGCAGATCGCCCGCGAGTTCGAGGTCGCCGGTTATGTGCAAAATCTGCCGGATGGCCGCGTGTGCATCGAGGCGGAGGGAGACATGGGCGAAGTGAGCGCGTTTGTCGCGGCCCTCGAGGAGAGCATGCACGGCTACGTCCGCACGGTGGAGCGGGCGGGGCGGCGCGGTCCCCCGCAGTTCAGCGGATTCACCGTCCGTTGAAAACGCCGTGAATGCCATCGAGATTGACGGCATCACCAAGGATTTCACGCCCGGTCTGCGGGAAGCGAAGGTGCGTGCCCTGGACGGGGTCACCCTGCGGATCAGGGAAGGCGAGGTCATGGGGCTGCTGGGACCGAATGGTTCCGGCAAGAGCACGCTCCTGAAGATCGTCCTGGGTCTGCTGGCGCCGACCGCGGGAGAGTGCCGGATAGGGGGAGTGCCCAGTGACCGCGTCGAGGCGCGGCGGAGGGTGGGCTATCTGCCGGAGGCGCCGGATTTTTATCCGCATCTGACCGGTTTTGAGCTGGTGCTTTTTCATGCGCGGCTGGGGGGAACGGCCCGCGTCGGAAGGAAGGAACGCGTGGAGGCGGTGATCGCCGAGGTTGGACTGGTGGAGGCCATGCATCGTCGCATCGGCACTTATTCCCAGGGAATGCGTCAGCGCCTCGGGCTGGCCCAGGCGCTGGTGACAGATCCGCGGTTAGTGATTCTCGATGAGCCGACCTCCGGCATTGACCCCATCGGCGCGGCGGAAATCGGCGAAATGATCAACGGGCTTAAAACGCAGGGCCGGACCGTGCTGCTCAGCTCGCATTTGCCCGGGCAGATCGAGGACCTTTGTGATCGCGTCGCCATGCTCGACCACGGCCGCCTGGTGTTGCAGGAACGCGTGGAGGAGCTTACGCGGCGACGCGGGCAGACGGCTTTGCTGGTCGACCGGCTCCCGGCGGGGACGCTGGGGGAGTTGCGGTCCTGGCTGCAGGCGCACGGGGTGGAGTTTCATGGGGTGGAGACGCCGCGGACAAGCTTGGAGCGGGTCTTTTTGGAAACGATCGGCAGCCTTGGAAAAAAAGGGAACGAGCGATCATGAACCGCGTGGCATTCTCCCCGGCACGGGTGAGATGGATCGCCGGAAACACCTTTCGGGAAGCCGTCCGACAACGGCTGCTGCTGCTCCTGATCATGGTGGCGGCGACCATGACGGGCGGAGCGCTGTTTTTCAGTGATTTCCACTTCGGTTCATCCGAGTTGAAGTTTGTCACGGATGTCGGCTTCGGGGCGCTGGCGTTTTTTGGCGCGATCCTGTCGATTGTGTCCTCCGCGCAGTTTTTCTTCGACGAAATCGAGAGGCGCACCGTGCTTACCGTGCTGGCGAAACCCGTCTGGCGGGCGGAATTCGTCCTCGGCAAACTCGGCGGCGTGCTGCTGCTGCTACTGGTATTCTGCGGGCTGGTGACCGCGCTGCTGGCCGGCCTGCTGTGGTGGCGGGAGACCGGGCTGATGAAGGCGCATCCCGGGACGTTCGAAACCGGGCGCGTGGTGGCTTATGCCGGCGTGGCCTGGTGCGGTCTGGTGCAGTGGCTCAAGCTCAGCGTGCTGGCCGCGCTGACTCTGCTGGTGGCCAGCTATGCGCGCAGCAGCCTGTTGGCCATCATGGCCGGCTTTGTCGCGCTGGTCATAGGCCAGCTGCAATATTTGGCGCGCGATTTTTACGGAATGATGGATTCGTCATTGGCCCGCGGCGGCGTGTGGCTGGGCGGACTCCTTTTTCCAAACTTCCAGCTGTTTGATGTTGCTGACCGGGTGGGGGCGGGAGAGACGCTCTCCGCCGGCCTTATCGGCGGTCTCGCGGCCTACGCGCTGGCTTATATGAGCGTGTATGGCGGGTTGGCGGTCTACTGTTTCCGGCATCGTGAACTCTAGGGCCAAGGTTGCCGCGGTCGTGGGTGCGGTTCTCTTGATCGCGGGCGCGGCTCTGCGGCCGGTGGAAGCGGCGATGAGGAAGGCGGAGGCGCGAGCCGGGATGCCAGGGCGCACCCGCCGGTTGAGTGCGATCGTAGGCCAGGGCACGAGCATGGCCGTGCTGGGAGGGTTCCGCGCCTTGGTGGCCGATTGGCTCTGGCTGAAGACCTATCTGGCGTGGGCGGCGTGCGACCTGCCGGCCACGCAGGCCATGCTCCGGCTGGTGACCATCGTCGACGAGCGCCCGCTCGGCTTCTGGTTGAACGGGGCGCGCATCATCGCCTACGACATGACGGAATGGCGGCTGCGGAGCGCCGGCCGGGAAGGTGCCGTGCCTGCGGCGGTGCGCCGGCGCATCTTGGAGGAGCAGGCCGGAATGGCACTGCGTTATTTGGAGGACGCCCGTAGTTACCACCCGGAACGAGCGGCGGTGTGCGTCGAGATGGCAAACATCCACCTGAACAGCCGGGGGGATCCCGCCACCGCGGCCCGGTGGTACCGGCAAGCGGCTGAATTGCCGGATGCGCCCTACTATGCCGCGCGCATCTACGCCGAGCTTTTGAAACACCTGGGCCGGTCGCGCGAGGCCTATGCGTGGTTGCGCCGGCTTCATCCGACGTTGCCGCCGGACGTGGAGGCCGCCGGGTCCCGGATCGTGCTCGGCCGGATCAGGAACCTGGAGCGTACGCTGGAGATTCCTGAAAACGAGCGATATGTGGCACCCGAAGTTGACGTGGAAACCCGGAGGCCGCAAAAGATTGATTGACTCATCCGCCGCGTCGCGAGGAATAACGCCCCCTTTTTGGCAGCACACCGACCCATGGCCGACATCCCCGAAAACATTCATCCGGTCTTCGACCGGGTTTTGTCCCGCCGCGACAAGGAGACCCGGCTGCGGCAGCGGGCCCGGGTGGTGTGGCTGTATGGGCTTTCCGGTTCGGGCAAGAGCACACTCGCCGCGGCCTTGGAACGCCGCCTCCACGCGGACGGCTTTGCAACCCACCTGCTCGATGGCGACAACGTGCGCACGGGTTTGAACCGCGATTTAGGCTTCAGTGACGCGGATCGCGGCGAGAACATCCGCCGGGTGGCCGAGACATCGAAGCTGTTCGTGCAGGCCGGCATCGTTGTCATCAACGCTTTCATCACACCGACGCGCACGCTGCGCGAGCTGGCGCGGGGAATCATCGGGGCGGAGGATTTCCTCGAGGTATACGTGGAGGCATCCCGGGAAACCTGCGTCCGCCGCGATCCGAAAGGGCTCTACGCGGCCGCCGGACGCGGGCAGGTCAAACAATTCACGGGACACGATGCGCCTTTTGAACCTCCAGAGCCGGCGGCGCTCGTGATCAACACCGACCACGAACCGGTCGAGCGATCGCTGGAACGCCTTTACGCGTTCGTCGTCCCGCGGCTCCGCCTGCCGCCCGCGTGAAGCGGCCGCCGCCGGCGCCATGATCCAACCTTTCACGCATGAGTTCCTATAACATCACGCACCTGGCCCAGCTCGAGCATGAGGCCGTCTTCGTCATGCGCGAAGTCACGGCGCAGTTCGAGCGTCCGGTCCTGATGTTTTCCGGCGGCAAGGACTCCCTGGCCATGGTGCACCTCGCGCAGAAAGCATTCTGGCCGGGCAAATCCCCCTTCCCCCTGCTGCATATCGACACCGGGCAAAACTTCCCCGAGACGCTGGAATTTCGCGATGCGCTGGTCCGCCGCCTTGACGCGCGGCTGATCGTGCGGCGGGTGGAGGACTCCATCAAGGCCGGTCGCGCCGCCGAGGAGAAGGGGTCCAACCCCAGCCGCAACGCCGCGCAGACCGTGACGCTGCTCGACGCGATCGCGGAATTCAAGTTTGACGCCGCGCTGGGCGGCGCACGCCGCGAGGAGGAAAAGGCCCGGGCCAAGGAGCGTTTCTTTTCGCACCGCGACGAATTCGGCCAGTGGGATCCCAAGAACCAGCGCCCGGAGCTCTGGAACCTGTTCAACGGCCGCCGGCACCACGGCGAGCATTTCCGCGTGTTTCCGCTCAGCAACTGGACGGAAATGGACGTGTGGCAGTATATCGCGAAGGAAAACCTCGACATTCCCTCGATTTATTTCTCCCACGTTCGCGAGGTGGTAAACCGCGGCGGCGTGCTTCTGGCGAAATCGCCCCACCTCACGTTGCTCAACGGCGAGCGTTATGAAACGCGGCGCATCCGTTTCCGCACCGTGGGCGACATGACCTGCACCGGCGCGGTTGAATCGACGGCAAGCACGCTGCCGGAGATCATTCGGGAGGTCGCTGCCGCGCGCATGGGCGAGCGCGGGGCCCGCGCCGATGATAAACGTTCCGAAACCGCCATGGAGGACCGCAAAAAGGCGGGGTATTTCTGAATTTTAACGCAAAGGCGCAAGGACGCGAAAGTCGCAGGGAGCCCATGGACGAAAATGACATCAGTCGCGTGATCGTTGAAGCGGCAATCGAGGTTCATCGAGTGCTCGGGGGGCCCGGCCTGCTCGAAAGCGTCTATGAGGAGGCGCTGGTGGAAGAATTGAGCGTGCGTGGCTTGGCGGTAGAGCGCCAGGTGCCTGTTCCCATTTTCTACAAGGGGAAGGAATTGGCTTCGCCGCTTCGTCTCGATCTCCGGGTCAACCGGCTGGTATTGGTCGATAACAAGGCCACCACCGATTTTAATCCCATCTTCAGGTCACAGCTTTTGACTTATCTCCGTCTCACCGGCTTGCGTTTGGGGCTCGTGATAAATTTTGGAGAGCAGCTGGTAAAAAATGGAATTCATCGGGTGGTGAATCATTTATGATCGATCTCTGCGGCTTGGCGACTTTGCGTTAATTCATCGATGTCCACCGACAAAAGTTACCCTTCCATGGGCCTGCTGCGGTTCACGACCGCGGGCAGCGTGGACGACGGCAAGAGCACGATGATCGGGCGGCTGCTCTATGATGCGAAGGCCATTTTCGAGGACCAGCTGGAGGCGATCGAACGCGCCACGGCGCAGCGGGGCGAGGAAAACCTCAACCTCGCGCTCCTGACCGACGGTCTCCGCGCGGAGCGCGAGCAGGGCATCACGATCGACGTGGCCTACCGCTATTTCGCCACGCCGCGGCGCAAGTTCATCATCGCCGACACGCCCGGGCACATCGAGTACACGCGCAACATGGTGACCGGCGCTTCCACGGCCAACCTCGCCGTCGTGCTCGTCGACGCGCGCAAGGGCATCGTGGAGCAGACCAACCGGCATGCCTTCATCGCGTCACTGCTGCGCATCCCGCACCTGGTGCTGTGCGTGAACAAGATGGACTTGGTCGACTACCGGGAGGAGGTTTTCGACGAGATTGTCGAGCAGTTCTCCGCGTTCGCCTCCCGCCTCGAGATACCCGACCTCAAGTTCATTCCGATCTGTGCACTGCATGGCGACAATGTCGTCGAACCCTCGCATCGCATGCCGTGGTACCAGGGCAGCCCGCTGCTCCCCCTGCTGGAGACCGCCTATATCGGCAGCGATGCGAACCACGTCGATTCGCGCTTTCCCGTGCAGTGGATCATCCGACCGAACTCCGACACCCACCACGATTTTCGCGGCCTGGCCGGCCGTGTCGCGGGCGGCGTGTTCAAGCCCGGCGACGAGGTCAAGGTGCTGCCATCCGGCCTCACCACGCGCATCCGGCAGATCTACGGCCTAACGGAACAAGTGGCCGAGGTCTTTTCCCCCATGACCGCCGTAATGACGCTGGAGAACGAGATCGACATCAGCCGCGGGGACATGCTGGTCAAGCCGACCAACGTCCCGCACGTCGGCCAGGACCTCGAGGTGATGGTCTGCTGGTTTTCCAAGAAGAAACTCCAGCCGGGCGGGCGCTATGTGGTGCGGCATACGACGCGCGAGGCCAAGGGCTTCGTCAATGAGGTCCGCTACAAGACAGACATCAACACGCTTCACAGGCTGGAGGGTGACCTGGCGATCGGCATGAACGACATCGGGCGCATCCGCCTGCGCACCACCGCCCCGCTCTTTTTTGACAGCTACAAACGCAACCGGGCCACCGGCAGTCTGATTCTGATCGACGAATTCACCAACAACACGGTCGCGGCCGGGATGATTTTGGAACCGGGCGGGGCGGGCGTAGCGGAGGATGCCTTTGTCGACATGGGCGGGCTGTAGGCCGGCCCGCAATCAGCTTGTCCCGGCGCGCCGGCGGATTACGGTGGCGGGCCGTGTCCACCGGGGAAGCAAGATGGAGGATCTGGCTGGCGGCCATGCGGCCGCGCACGCTGCCGGCGGCGGTGGCGCCGGTGATCGTGGGCTCGGCGCTGGCGTGGCGGGCCGGGGCGTTTGACCCGGGGGCGGCGGGGTTCTGCCTCGGCTTCGCGCTGCTCGTGCAGATCGGTGCCAACTTTGCCAACGACTACTATGATTATGCCCGGGGCGCCGACACCGGCGAGCGCATCGGCCCGCGGCGGGCGGTGGCCGCCGGCCTCGTGGCGCCCGCGACGATGTTCCGGGCGATGGGGCTAGCCTTCGGACTGGCGTTCGCGAGCGGCCTGGCGCTCATCGCCTGGGGCGGCTGGTGGCTGGTGGTGGTCGGTGTGGCCAGCGTCGCCAGCGCCATTGCCTACACCGGCGGGCCGTATCCACTCGGGTACCATGGGCTGGGCGATGTGTTTGTCTTTGTCTTCTTCGGCCTCGTCGCGGTGTGCGTCACGTTCTTCGTGCAGGCGGGGCGGGTGAACGCCGACGTCGTGCTGGCCGCCATGGCCGTTGGCGTGCTGACGACCAACATCCTCCTCGTAAACAATTATCGCGACGCGGAAACCGATGCCAAGGCCGGCAAGCGGACCCTGGTCGTTCGGTTCGGCAAGCCGTTCGCTCAATGGCAGTTTGGCGCGGCCCTTTTGTTTGCCTGCGGGGTGTTTGTGGCGCTGGCCTGGCGCGGGCTTTATCATCGCGGGATCGGTGCCGCGGGGGCTGGCATCCTCGGACTGTACGGTATTCTCCAGTGGCGGAGGCTGCGGGCTGCCGGAAGTGCCGCGGACGTGATTCCCCTCCTGGGCCAGTGCGGGGTCTATCTTGCGGTCTATGCCCTGAGCCTCGCAGCGGCCCTGGCGATGGGAAAATAAAACCCGCCGGATTTTCGGCGGGTGGGGCGAGCAAGGACGTCTGGACGCCGCTTAGAGGTGGATGGAGATCTTGGCCTTGAGCGTGGCCTTGTCCATCATGCCCACGATCTGTTCGGCGAGCTGGCCGCCCTTGAAGAGCAAGAGCGTGGGAATGGCACGGATGCCATATTGGGCGGCGATGTCACCATTGTCGTCGACGTTCACCTTGCAGATGGTGAGCTTGCCGGCCAGTTCCGTGGCCAGCTCCTCCAAAATGGGGGCGATCATCTTGCAGGGGCCGCACCAAGGCGCCCAGAAATCCACGAGCACGGGCGTTGCCGCAGCGGCGATCGTATCTTTGAAATTGGCAGCGGTCAGATGAGAGATATTGGCAGACATGATAATTACGGTTGGCGGGACGGTTGCAGTGTCAATAGATGAGGGGGCAATGATCAGCGCGGTGTCGAGCGGTGGATGATTTCCGACAGCTCCTTCGTCTCGACCTCCTCGAGGGGTTTGCCGCGCTGCCTCAGTTCTTCGAAGGTCTTCACCAGGGTTTCCGTGATGCGCTCATGCGTCTCCTCTGATCCGCCCAGGATGAGGAATTTCTCGCCGGTCGTGATGCGCTTGTGGCCATCATCGTTGTCGAGGCCGACGCCGAGCAGGGCCGCGCGGGTCTTCTTCCTCCGCTTTCTCACCGGTTTCACACCGTCACTGTGCTCGGAGCGGCTGGCGTTTCAAGTGCGTTCTCGTTTAGCGCTTCGCAGAGGATGTCGGCAAACGCCTGGTCCTGCCGGATGCGCAGATGCTTGAGGCGGACCAGTTCCAGTACCGCCAGGAAGGTGGCGATGAGCGTGCGCAGGCTGACGGTCGTGGTGAAGAGTTGCGAAAACACGAAACGCGGCTGGGTCTGGAGGCGGGCGAGGAGCATCTCCATCTGATCAGCGACGGTCACCTGCTCGTCATGAATTTCGCCGACGACCAGTTTTTCGGCCAGCCGGCGCAGCACCACGTTGAAGACATTCCAGAGCTCGATGCGGTCGGCGCTCTTGAGGGGCCGGTCGCTGCGGTCGGAAAGAGCCGAGACGTAGCGGGCGATCATGTCCTGCTGTTTGACGGTCAGCTCACCGAGCCGGGTGGCGGCCTCCTTGAATTTCCGGTACTGGATAAGTTGGTGGACGAGCTCCCAGCGGGGATCCATCTCCTCCTCGTCCGTGGCGTTGGGATCAACGGCCTGGAGATCCTTGGGCAGGAGCAGGCGGCTTTTGATTTCCATCAACGTGGCCGCCATCACGAAAAACTCGCCGGCCAGCTCGAGATCAAGCTGCTGCATGGCGAAAATCACGTCGAGATACTGTCGGGTGACCTGCTCGATGGGGATGTCATAAATATCCAGCTCGTTTTTCCGGATGAGGAAGAGCAGCAGGTCGAGCGGGCCCTCAAAAACCTGGAGCTTGATGCGATGATCGGCGTCAGGAACCACGGGGGAGGGGATGCGGCAGAAGGCGCCGTCGCGCAACGGAAAAATCAGCGCTCGCGGCGCAGCGGAACGACAAAAAAGCCGTCGGTGTTATGCCGGGCGGGCAGGATGGTGAGGCCTGGTTCCTCGACGGTGCAATTGAACGTGCGGAGGAAGGGGGCGGCGGTGAAGCCGGGGTGAGCGGCCAGATACGCAGCAACGACTTTCTGGTTCTCGTGGCAGCTGAGCGAACAGGTGGCATAGATGAGCAGTCCGCCGGGGCGGACCAGGCGGCTGAAGCGGGCGAGCAACGCCCGTTGCCGGCGGGCATGGGCCGCGATGTCCGCTGGCGAGGTGCACCATTTCAGATGGGGAGCGCGCCGCCAGGTGCCGCTGCCGCTGCACGGCGCATCCACGAGCACCCCGTCATAATCCGCGGTGCGAGGAGTCAGGGGCAGGGGATGGATGTTGGCATAGCCTCCGCGGCGTGCCCGCAGGCGAAGTTCCTCAAGGGCGCTCGCGCGTGGGTCGAAAGCATCAACGCGTCCCTCTGGACCGAGGAGGCGGGCGAGCTGGAGGGTTTTTCCCCCGGCGCCGGCGCAGGCGTCGAGCCATTGCCCGCCGCGGGCGATTGACGCACTGGCAAGGACGAACTGTGACCCCAGATCTTGAATCTCGAACCGGCCCTCGCGATAGGCCGCGGTGGCGGTCAGGTCAGCTTCGTCCAAGACCTCGCAGGCTTCGGGGTGCACTTCCGATTTACGCCACCGCCAGCGTCGTCCGGTGAATTCGGATAAAACCGTGCCCGGGTCGTCGGTTTGCAGCCGGATCCACAAAGGCGGCCGCGTGTGCAGCACCTCGAGATTGGGTGAGATAAACGCCTCGGGGCAGTGACGGTGAAACCATTCCGGCAGCAGTTCACTACGGACACCAAGGTGGCGGGCGCGGGCGGAGATGGCCGGCGGCGGCGGCGGCCAGCCAGGGACAAGGGTTTCCCGAAACCCCCGGGTCGCTGGCGTGTCGGCCGCCAGCCAGGCGATGGCGCGCACCGCCTCCTCCTCGGAACGGACGGTGAGTTCCTCGACCCACGGCAGGAAGCGGACCGCCGTGTAGAGTAATTCACGGTACAGCCGCCGGTCGCGCGCGCCGAACTCCCGGCGGCGCAGCGCCTCCTGAATGCGCGCCGGCAGATCGCGGTCGGACCGCAAATGCGGTTGCAGACTCCGCCACAGGCGGAGAACGGTTTGCTGCTGGTTGCGGGCGATGGAGAGGGACATCAGCAGAGGGCGGGCGGCGCCGCGGCGGCGACCGAGCAGGGCGTCAAAACCGGATCAGATCGACCATGACGTTGAAGCCGAATGAGCCTTCACGCTGGTTGCCTTGATACCACGAGACTTCGTAGCGGACATTCCAGGTGTTGCGGAGGTTCTGCCTCAGGCCGAAGGAGATTTCGTCCCAGCGGGCGGCGCGCGCGTCATAACGCAGGCGGGCAAATCCTTTCCATACCTCATTCAGGCGCCGTTGATACTCGAGAAAGTACTGTTCGATCTGGTCCTGCAGGTAATTGTTCGACAGCCGCAGCGTCCACCAGTCCCGGTCGATAAGCTCGAGTTTGGCATTGAGTTCCTTCAGGTTGAGGCTCTGCGGGGAGAGCCGCTGGAAAAGCTCAAACCGCAGCCACGGTGCGGGGGCGAGCGCCAGCTCGGTGTAGACATCAGACCATCGCTGCTGGGCCGGTTGCGTCGAGAAATTCAGGTCGGCGGCCAGATTGAAGGTCAGCAGGTCGCGGGAGCCGTAGTTTGCATCACGGGTCTGCAACACGTTATCGAGACCGAACCGCAGGGTGTTGGTCCCGTGCAGCTGGTCGATATTGCGGATGGAACCGAGATCAAGGGGCTCGAGATCGGTGGCAAACACCTCCCGGTCGATCTGCGGGATGAAGGACTGGCCTTTGTCCGCCTCGGGAATGTAGCGGTAGGAGAGTTTGGGCGTCAGCAGGTGGCGCAGGCCGTCGATCTTCCAGAGTTCGTTGCGGTAGTCGAAGACGCCGCTGGCGTGCAGTTCCGCGTCGGCGCCCACTTCGCCCAGCCAGCGGGTATAGGTGTCGCGGCCGCCGGTGGCCTTCGCGTAATAGGTCAACCGTCCGCCGGCGACCGGCGTGATGGTCAGCCATTCGGCAGGTGTGATCGGACGGTCAACGGCGTAAAAGGTGTCGAAGCGGTCGCTGCGCAGGGTGGAGCCGGTAAGCAGCGGATCCTCTTGGAGCACGGCGAGGCTCGAGTTGAAGCGCTCATGGATTCCGCCGCCGATCGGCACCGGCAGCAGGTCGAAGCGGATCTCCGGCAGGCGCTGTTGCACGATCTCAAAATTATTCGGCGCCAGCCGCATGAAGAGATCGAGGTAATAATTGTTGCCGGCATAGACCCCTTCGAGAAACGAGTCGGGCTGCTGCACGGGGTAAAACTGGTTGGGGCGAAAGTCGCGCACGACCTCGGAGTCCCCCCACCAGGAGAACTGGCCGGTGAGGGTGAGGCGGTCGTCGATGGTCTGCTGGTGGCGCCATTCGATATAACCACGCTCCTCCGGCACGGGCCGGCCGAGCAAGTCGGTTTTCCTGTCGCCGTGATCGTCGATGAATCCGGATCGGAAATCGCCGGTGGTCTCCCCGCCGTCCGACTTGAATTGATAGCTCCCCGAGGGGCCGAACATGACACCGCGGGCGGTATATTCGCCGAGATCGGCGCCGAGGTTGATGCCCGGCCACACCGGCACGTGCAGGCCGAAGTCGACATAGGCGCCGAGGTTGTGCCGGTAGCCGACGCGCGCCGTGAAATACGAGATGAGCGGCTGGTCGAACGGCCGGTCAAACTTGGAAAGCGTGAACAGCGGATGGTCGCCGAGGCCGAGGTGGCCGTGCTCCCCCATGATTCGCCGGCCGGGTTCGTAGATGATCTGGTCGGCGGACAAGGTGGGGGCAAAGAGCCCCGGCTCGCTGTACGTCACGACGGCGTTGGTGAGCGTCATCCGGGCGCGCGTGCCGGTGGCGGAGGCGGCCGTGACGTAAAAGGGCGGCTCGCCGGCGCGCACGTCAATCAGGGTGAAGAAACCGGTGGCGAGATTGTAGGTGCCGCTTGCGGCGAGCAGCCGCTCCGCGCCGGAGGTGATGGAGAAATCACCGCTCGCGATGACCAGAGTCTTGGCCTGATTGTAGCGGAGTTCGTCCGCCAGCAGCAGGGTGGGACCATATTCAATGCGTGGATTGCCCCGGAGCACGGCTTCGCCGGTCGTGAAGTCAAAGGTGGTGTCGTCCGCCGTGACCACGGGCGTGAGCGGCGTCACCTGGGCGGTGACGCTACCGGTGGCGAGCAGGAGGATGAAAAAAGCGGAGGTTCCGCGGAGCACGGCGCGAGGGATACGGGCAGCAGGATGGACAGGCAAGCTCCGACCGGGTTGCAGACAAACGGATGATATTCCGATGGATTGTCGTACCGCGGTTAAGCGTCCGCCTCACCTGCCCGGCCCGGTGAAGCTGTTGGCATAAGTCGCCAGCGCGGCGGCCAGCAGCACGCCTGCCATCGGCAGGAATGGAGGGGCGGGGGACGAGGGTGGACCCGGTGGCGCGTGCGGCGTGTTCACGGTTTCACCTCTTTACACGGTGATAGACGCCAAACGCACTTTCACCAAATACCATTCTCATACCCGGCATGACGCCCGCCGCCCGGATCTTGTCCTGCACGTCATACACTTTCACCAGATCATAGTTCTTCGAAAGAAACTCCGACTGCCCCATCAACTGGGACTCGTCCGGCCGGGCGACAATCCAGGACGGCTTGAGCGCTTCGGCGACCTCGCGCCAGGTGTAGCCCGACTGGATGGACAGTTTCCTCCGCGCCGCGACCACCTCCGGCGAGACCAGCCCGGGCCAGTCCAGCATCTTGCACCCGCTGAAATAGCCGATGTAGCCCAGAGGCTCGAGGTACACCGTCTCGCCCGGGCCGACGTGGTCCTTCAGCCACAAGCCGATCACCCGCCGGTGACCCCATTCGATGACGTCCTGCTTGAAACGGAGCGGACGCAGCGACGTGAAGAAAATGAACCCCAGCAGGCAGCCCACGCCGGCCAGCGCCAGCAGGGCAAAACCATAAGAAGCAGGAACGTTCGTGAGGCGCCGGGTCAGCGCGGCGATGATGGCCACCAGCGTCAGCAGGCTCATGAAGGCCAGCGGCGGGAAATACCACGGCGCGTGCTGAGCAGCCACGTTGGCGTAGACCAGGTAGGCGAAGATCAGGAAGGTGAACAGCGAAGCCATCCGACCGAACCGATCGCGCGTCGGGATCAGCCAGTACAGGACCGCCACGAGTTCCAGCGCGAGTTCGCAGTCATGCGTCCACCGGGGCCAGGTGCCCAAGCCGCCATCCATCCAGTCGTAGATCGGCGCCAAAGCCCAGCACAGCACGGCCGGCGCCTTCCTGATGCCGGCCGCCAGGGGCGCAAACAATCCGAAGGTGACGCGGGCGGATTCGTAGGACTCAACGCCGTACTTCGCCACAATCGTGTGCGGAATCGGTGAACCGTAATAGGCCCAGGTGAACAGGAACCACGGCAGGTAGAGCACCGCGCAGATCGCGCCTGACTTCAGCAGGGCGACCACGAGTTGCCGGCGCGAAGTGGTTTCAAAGCAGAAGGCCGTGAGGCCGAGGAAGGCGATATAAACGCAGGCGTCGGGGCGGCTGTACATCAACCCGGCCCACAGCACGCCGCCGAGCAGGGCGTGCTCCGCCCAGCCCAGCCAGACCAGGGCAAAGGCCGGGGCAAGGAAGGCAAGGACGAGACCCGCCTCCTGTCCGCTCATGGCGAAGGCGGTCGTCTTGATTTCCAGGACGGCGATCAAAGGAAACAGGCCGCACGCAAACAAGGCCGCGCGCGCGCCGGCGTATTCGCGCGTGAGGACACTCGTGACCGAAACGAACGCGACCGTGAGTCCGGCGAGCGACACGAGCCGGAAGAGCCACAGCGGCAACACGAAGTCCCGGGCGCCGGACAGCCACGCGAACAGGGCCGGGAGCAGGACGTTCAGCGGGGAGGTAAACCCGTACACGTGTTCACCGGGCGAATAAACCAGACCCTGGCCGTGGGCGAGATTGGCGCTGTAGCGATAGGTGATCAGGAAGTCTTCCCAGACCAGGCCGGTGGCAAACGTGAAGTAAAGCGGAATGGCCGCGCTGACGCCGAGAATCATCCAGACATGGGCCGGCGGTTTTTTGAGGCAGGCGAACAGCGGGCGGGAAGACGCAAGCAATGAGGTGAGCATATGATCCGGGATCCTGGGGCCGGTCGGGTCAAGCCAACCGGATCAGGAGATCCCGTGATTCGGGCATCCGGAATAGACGATTCAATGACCGCAATCAAGGCGGCGTGCGCGACAGTGATGGATCGGTTTATGCAGGTCTGGCTAGAGGCCCGACACTGCAGCCATCGAAACTCTCCGGATCGCTGGAGAGCGAGATCCGACAAAGACTCGCGACTACTGTCAGAGTTCCTGCCGGGCGCAAGGACCGTGGGCGGAACCCGCGCACCGCGCGGGTTGGCCCGCACGGCGTGCTGGCCCCACCACGGGACAACGGCCCGTCCTCCAATTCACCCTCAGACGTTTCAAAGACACGACACAGGAGGATTGGAGACCGCTGCAGGAGGCTGGTGGACGGAAAGAATTACAACCTGACTCCTTTGCCGGCTCGGCGTCACCCCATTCGTCACCGGGCTCGCGGGCGACGGCCATCGAAGAGGAGACGGCGTAAAGCGCGAAGCGGCGCGGTCACCCGCCAGGAGAACGAGCCCATCAGACGCCGAATCTTGTCCTCGCGCTGATTCACGAGGTCTTCAAGGGCGGTGATCCGCTCCGTGGTCCGGCAGTGCAGTTGCTGTAGTTGGTCAGTGGTCTGGAGGTGAAGCTGCTGCAGCTCCTGCAACTGCGCGGCGGTCCGGAGCTGCAATTGCCGCAACTCGGTCAGCTCCCGGATTCTCTGCTCCAGCTCCCGGGCTCTCTGCTCCAGTTCCCGTTGCCGGGATGCCGTTGCCTTCCGCGCGCCGGCCAGTTCCTGCTGAAGCTGCTGCTCGATCCCCAGCAGGCGGTTCACGAGACGATCCAGCCGGTTTTCCTGTTCGTAAATCCGATAAATCCACTTCAAGGGCGGGGTGGCCGCGGTGAGCGGCTTGCCGTCGTCCCGATAGAGATCGTAAATCCACTCGCGGAGAATCCCGCCGGCCCCGCTGGGCAGGGGGGAATCGCCGCCGGCCTTCAGGATGTCGTTGCATTCCCGGCAGATTTTCAAGGGGACCGCCTGCGCGAGCAGTTCCACGCGGCGCTGCAGGACCACCTCCAGCGGTTCCGTCAGCAGGTCCCCCAAGCTGTGTTCGCCATGCAGATCATTGCTGCAAATCAACACCCGGCCCCGCCAGTCGACAAACAGGGTGTTTTGCATAACATCGCAGATCCAGTGCTCCTCCGGCATGGGCGGTGTGTCGCAGAGTGACCGGTCCTGCAGATTACCGCCGCGGCTGTGGACGAGGGAAAAGATGACCGACCCCACGCCCTCCTGTTCGAGCCGCCGCTTGATCTGTACGAGCCGGTGTTGATTGGCCTTCGTGATGCATACATGGGCCACGATCCTCAGGCGGGTGCCCCGGGACAATTCCACCGCCCGGCGCATGTAGGCGGTCACCTTTTCGAAGGACAGCCCGCCCATCATCCGCGAATACAAGTCCGCGTCGTCGCCATTGAAACTCAGATAGATGACATCCAGCCCGGCATCGATCAGCCGGCGGACGTTCTGCTCGGTCAGGAGCGTTCCGTTGGTGGAAAACGAGGTGAAGGCGTCCGCCGACACATGCTGGATGAACTGGTAGATGGCCGGATTGAGCAGGGGTTCGCCCATGCCGCTAAAGGAGAGGGAAAACCGCTCGCCCCGGACATGTTCCCGGATCTGGCTGACAATGGTTTCAAATGTGGTCCAGGTCATCATGCCGCGGGGCCGGCGCATGACCTCATGCGGGCAGTGCAGGCACCGGGTGTTGCAGAGGTTCGTGGCCTCAATCTCTGCGAGGAACATGGTCGTAAGGCCTCGTGCCATTCTCACGGCGAGGGGGATATCGCCGGCGGGGGGAAAGGTACCGCACTGTAGGCTGACAGAGGGGCCGGCGACTGCAACATCGGCGCCATGGGGATTGCGGCCCAGCGTCGCACGCCTCCTCACGCCAAGACGCAAAGACACGAAGGAGGCGGACCTTCGATCTTCGGCCTTCACCCGAGGTACAATGGCCTGTCTTCAAACCGCTAACAGCCTCCTGAATGAACCTCTGATTGCAGCAGCATGTAGCGCGGTGTTTTCCTGTCCGTCGTAGCCCGAAGGGCGAAGTCGGAAACCCGCGCTAATCCACCCAGCGCAGGCCGAAGCACTGCGCTACGCTTGCCAGCGTCCCACCAAGCTTTCGACCTTGAACCTTCGACTTTCGTACTCAGCCTCAGCCTGCGCCGCCGAAGGAGGTGTAGTCGTCGAGATCGAGATGTTCGCAGTAGGTGCGCACGTCGTCGCGATTCGGCCCGTAGCCGGCGATGCGTTCGGCGAGCCAGGCGTGCCCTTCGCGCTGCCGGGGCCTAGCGCCTCCAGCCAGGCCGACCATTGCCCGATCTCGGCTGGTGTGCGCGCGGGGCTGAGGTGTTCCATCACCCAGGCGAGCATCTCGGTGTCCGACTTGCCGGTCTTGACGGCTTCCAGGAACGCCGCCGCGTCGATGCCGGTGAAGGCGAAGAAATGCCGGTCCATCATCGCCCCGTAGACGTAGAGGCCGTGCCTGCCCGCGGCGAAGGCCCGGGCCTTGTCGAGCAGGCGCGGCAGATGGGCGAAGCCGCCCAGGCGCACGCGCGGGCTGCGCGGGGGATGCTGCGTGAGATCCGGCTGGCGGTAGTCGATCATGGCGCGGAGTTTCTCCTTGAAGATGTTTTGAAAGGAAAAAATCAACGGGAGCAATCACGGAGAAGCAGGCTGACCAGCATCCTAGCCCGTCGAGAGCAAGATGCGATCAGCCTGCGGAAATTGATGCTGGTCGGGAGCAGGGCGGAACCGCTCACGGCGGATTGCGCACGAGATTGATGACGTCGGCCGGATTGAGGGTGCGGGCGCGCGCCTGCACGGCACCGGCATGCTGGCTGAACAGCCCTCTGCCCTCGGTGAGCAGGCGGGCGTAGGTGTCGCGCAGCACGGCGGTCTCCATCTTGCGGCCACCGGCATAGTAACGGTTGGCGAGCTGGCCGATGGCATAGGTGCCCGCAAAGCCGAACGCGCCGCTCGCACCGACACTCATGACGGCCCGGCCCAACCCGCCGAGCAAGGAGCCCGCCAGTCCACCGAGGACCCCGCGGGCGACGCTCTCCACCGCCTGAGAGGCGAGCCCCACGCCGGCGGTTGCCAGAAAATCGCGGATGTGTCCGCGGTCGAGCGCATAGCCATAACGTTTGCCGATGCGATAGACCATGCGCATCTGCAGCGGCACGATGGCCATGGTGGCGAGGCCGTGCGGCAGCAGCTCGAGCGCGCCGTTGAGGATCGAGTAATTGATGACCATCTTGTCGATGGCCCCCGTGTCCACGGGTTCCAGCAGCGGTGGAACGGCACCTGCGCCGGCCGCCGGGGCCGCGGATGCCGGTGGCGGGGGCGGGGAGGCCGCGGCGCCGAGGTTCAGCGCACCGCGGAGGGAGTCGAGGAACGCGCGTTCCTTTTCATTGACCGTGCCGTCCGCCTCGCACACGCCGGCCGCCAGATCGTAGGCCATGGCGCGCGCCTCCGGCGTGACGAGTTGCGCGGCGACGTCGCCCAGCGGACGCCGGCGGTCGACCACATCCTGGTAAATGTCCCAGAGGTTGATCTGGGCGTCGGGGCCGAAGCTCTCCGCCATGCTACGCAGGGCGGTGCGCTCGACCTCGCTGTTCTCGCCGTCGGCGAACGCGGCCATCATGGCTATGGTGAGCACGGCTTTCTGTTCGGAGGTATTCATATTGAAATCAGCAGTTGAAGCGGGTCACAGAGCACACAGAGATTTGAGCGAGGGCACAGAGGAGATGTGAGCGACTGGGCCGGGTCTTCCAACCGTCATTGCGAGGAGTCTTGCTCCGCGAGACGACGACGCAATCCAGCTGGATCGCCACGGCTCGCTCCGCGCGCCTCGCGATGACAAGCGTTTTGAAGACGCGATTGAATGGGCATGGATAAGGCTCTGTCCGCTCTGTGTCGGTGCTCCGTGCTCTCTGTGACCTGGGCTCATGACGCGCCAGACTTTGCCACACGGGCGCAAGTTGCGGCAATTACGATCCGGCGCCGAGTTTCCACACCCCGACCGGCGGACGACGCCGGACCCAGCGCAAAATTCACAGCTCCCGCAGGGCGGCTGCCACCGATTGCCGCGCCGCGCGAATCGCCGGGAGCAGGCCGCCCAGCAGCCCTATCAGTGTCGCCCAGATGATGCCCTGCACCAGCAACTGCGGGGTGACCGCGAACGCGAACGCGACTTGGCTGAAGGTCTGCCAGTTGACCGTCGCGGCGTGCATTCCATTGAACACGAGATACGCCAGGACCGCGCCTCCTCCTCCTCCCACGAGGGCCAGCGCGATCGATTCGAGCATGACCGACACCACCACGGCGCCGCTCCCGAAACCTAGGGCGCGCAGCGTGGCGATCTCGCGGGTGCGTGCGGACACCGAACTGTACATCGTGTTCAGTGCGCCGAACACGGCGCCGACCGCCATCAGGAATGCAACGATGAAGCCCAGCGTCGTGACGAGTTTCGTCACCATCGTCGATTGTTCGGCGAAGTAGTCGTTCTGCCGCATGACCTTCACGTTCAGGCGAGAATCGGTCGTGAGCGCATCCTTGAAGGCGTCGAAGGCCGCCGGAGAATTCAGCCGGGCGCAGACGGTCTCGAAGCCGTCGCCGCGGTGGTAGGCCGATTGCAGGATGGTGGCGTCGGTCCAGATCTCCGACTCGGCGTTGCCACCGCCGGCGGAGAAGATCCCCACCACGGGCCACTGGTAGCGGCCGGTCTGCAGCGTGTGGCCGACCTCCAGGCCGGCAAACTCCCGCGCCGCGCCGACGCCGACGATGACCTCGTTCTTGCCCCACTCGAACATGCGGCCGTCCACGATCTTCACCCGGTCGCGGACCCGGAACGCGGCCCGCTCGACGCCGCGGAAGGGCACGTTCACGTCGGTGCCGGTCGAGCGCTTCGGCAGGTCGATGATCACAAAGAGTTCCGCGGACGCGAGCGGGCCCTCCGGCGAGCGCGCCACGCCCGGCGCATCCGCGATGATGCGCGTGTTGTCGTGCGATATGTAGCTGACCATCTCCGAGTCCGCGCCGCTGCGGAGCACCATGGCGATGTCGGGCGAACCGGAGGCCTGCATCACGCGGAGGAAGCCGGCGGCGATCGAGAGCACGCCCACCAGCACCGTGACGACCCCGGCGATGCCGATGACCGCCGCCGCCACCGAGCCGCGCCGCTGCGGAATCCCCAGCAGGCCGAACTTCGTCACCGAGGCGATTTGGGAAAACCAATTGAGCGGGCCAGCCATGTCACATCCTCCTTAGTGCGTCCGCCACCCGCAGGCGCATCGCCTGCAGGGCCGGCAACCCCCCCGTGACCACGCCCAGCGCCAGGCTGAAGCCCAGTCCTAGAAGCAGATCGCGGTGTGGAAAGAAAAACATCGGCAGCATGCCGGTGGGATCGCCGCGGGAGGTCGTCAGCCAGGCCAGCCCCAAGCCGAGTACGCCGCCCACCAGCGCCAGCAGGCAGGACTCCATCAGCACCAGCGCCAGGACCTGCGCGTTGGTGAAGCCGATCGCCTTCAGCACGCCCAGCTCCCCGGTGCGCTCCCGCACGGACTGGGACATGGTATTGCCCGTCACCAGCAGGATGGTGAAGAACACCGCGCCGAGAATCGAGGCGGTGATCAGCGCGATGTCACCCACCTGGCTGACCCAGCCCTGGACGAACGCCCCCTCCGGCTCCGTCTTGGTCTCCGCCGACGAGTTCTCGAACTCCTCATCCACCTTCTTCGCGACCTCCGCCGCCTGGGCGGGATCTTTGACGCGGATGGTGAACCAGCCCACCTGTCCCTTGCCCCATTGCCGCGCCTCCTCGAAATAGTCGTACCGCAAAAAGAGCGGGGTCGTGTCCGTGTTCTTGTCGCGGCCGTCGTAAATGCCCACGAGGTCGAACTCCCACAGCCGGCTGCCGTCCTTATGGGACCAGATGGTCGATTGGATCGGGATCTTGTCGCCGACCTTCCACCGAAAACGCTCGGCGGTATTGCGGCCCACGATGGCGCCCGTCCGCGTTTTCAGCCACGCCTGCTTCTGCTCCGGCGGGAGGAGCATCTCCGGATGCATGTTTAGGAACTCTTCCGGCACCACCGGATTCTGCATGAAAAAGTTCTTCGGGTCCTGGTAGACGCCGCCGAACCAGGTCTGGTGCGTCGCCAGCGCGACCCCGGGGATCCGCTCCATCCGCGCCTTGTAGCTCTCGGGCAGCAGCTGGATGATCGAAACCTTGTGCCGCACGATCAACCGGTCCGCCCCCGCAATGTCGACCCCGCCGGTGAGCGCCTGCTTGATGGCCGACAGGTACCCGAAGAGGACGAACGTCACGACAATGGAAAGCAATGTCAGCAGCGAGCGCAGCTTCTTACGCTTCAAGTTGCTCCAGACGAGATGCAGGTATTTCATGGGGAACGCCGGCGGCGGGGCGACGGGCGTTTTATTTCACCGGCTCATTGCTGAGCTGGCCCTTGTTCAGATACACGGTGCGCGACGCTCGCACCGAGGCGTGCGGGTCATGGGTGACCATGATGATGGTCTTGCCGTGCTCGCGGTTGAGCGCCTGCAAAAGGTCGAGGATTCCGTCGCCCGCCTTGCGGTCGAGGTCGCCCGTCGGTTCGTCGCACAGCAGGAGCGTCGGGTCGGTGACGATGCCGCGGGCGATGCCCACCCGCTGCTGTTCGCCGCCGGAGAGCTGGCGTGGAAAATGTTTGGCGCGGTCCATCAATCCGACCACGGCCAGCGCCGCTTCCACGTGCTTCCGGCGCTCGGCCTTGGACAGGTGCGTCAGCAGCAGCGGCAGCTCCACGTTGCGCTCCGCGGTCAGCACCGGCAGCAGGTTGTAGAGCTGGAAGACGAATCCGATGTGCCGCGACCGCCAGGCCGCCAGCCGGTGGTCCGACAGAGCATCCACGCGTTCGCCCGCGACGGTGACCGTCCCGTTCGTCGGCCGGTCGAGCCCGCCGATCAGGTTCAGCAGCGTGCTCTTGCCCGAGCCCGACGGTCCCATCAAGGCGAGGAATTCACCCGCCGGCACCTTCAGGTGCAGGTCGCGCAGCACGTGGATGTCTTCCGATCCGCGATGGAAGACTTTCTCCACTCCGTCCACCTGCACCAGCATGCCGTTCCCGGCGTTCGAGGTCTGTTCGCTCATGGCTTGTTCTCCTTCACAATGGCTCCGTCCGTCAAATCGCCCGGTCCCTCGACCACGACCCGCTCGCCCGCCGCCAGGCCGGCGCTGATCTCGGTCTCGTTGGCCGACGTGCTGGTCACGGTCACGGCGCGGCGCTCGGTGCGCCCGCTCTGCACCACCAGCACCACGTCGCGTCCGTCCTGCTGCCGGATCGCGGCCTTGGGCACGAGCACCGGGCGCGCGACGGCGACCGGCGCGGGTCCGACGGTTTCGCGGAAGGCGACCTTCACCGCCATCTCCGGCAGGATGCGCGGGTCGAGCTTGTCGAAGCCGACGCGCACCTTGACGGTGGATTTGTCGCGATCGGCCGTCGGGATGATGGCGATCACCTTGCAGGGAATCTTCCAGTCGGCATAGGCATCAAGCGTCGCCTCGACCGGCTGGCCGGGCTGCACGCGGTTGATGTAGCTCTCGTTGACATCGATTTCGATCTCGAGGGATTCCATGTCGACGATCGTGCAAATGCCCGTGCGCGTAAAGCCGCCCGAGGACATGGGAGAGATCATTTCACCCGGCTGCGCGTTCTTGGACGTGACGATGCCGGCAAACGGCGCGCGGATGATCGTGTCCTCCAACTGCTGCTGCCAGATGGCGATCGTGCGCTCCGCCACGGTGGCATCCGCCTGCTGCTGCTCCAATCTGGCCTTGTAGGCCAGGGCCGCCGCCGCGGCGTGGTCATAATCGGCCTGCGTCGCGACCTTGCCCCGGGTGAGGTCGATCTGCCGCTGCAGCTCCTGCTCCGCCTCTTTCAGGCGCACGCGGGTTTCTTCCAGGGTCGATTGCGCGGACTCCCACTGCGCCCGGGCCAGATGCAGGCTGGCTTTGACGTTCGTGTCGTCGAGCCGGGCCAGGATCTGCCCCTCCTTCACACTCATGCCCTCCTCGACGAGCACCTCCGTGACCTTGCCGGTGATCTTGGACGAAACCGTCGCCTCCCGGCGGGCGGTGACGTAGCCGGAGGCGTTCAACACCGTGCGCTCGGTGCCGCCCGTGCTCGCGGCCTCGCGCGCCAGCACCGTGTGCACTTCGATGGCCTTGGGTCGCGTCAGCCACCAGAAGCTGGCCGCGATGACCGCGGCGACGCCGACCGCCGTTGCCACCAGCAGCAGGCGCGGCGGCGCATCCGGTTTACCACTGCGCTCGATGCGCAGGTCATCCAGCGAGGGCGTCGGCGAGCTCATTTTGGCCCTCACACAAGAGAGTGTTTCCGGGCAGGGTCAATGGTCTTGTGCCGGCCAGTGCTACCGGGGCGCGAGGTGCAGGTGGTGCGGCGCTGAGCGCGTCCAGACAGGCGCCATCAACGCTACTTTGCTCTGCACGGTGTCGCCGACTTGGACCAGGACTCCGTCCACGATGCCGTCGGCGGGGGCGTAGACCGTCGTCTGCATCTTCATCGCCTCGAGGGTAAGCAGCTTGGCGTCTTTCGCCACCTTCGGGGCCGGCACAATTTGCGGGTCATCACGAGCCAAGTTCTGCTGGCCAGCAGAGCCGCAATGACAAACTGCACTACTACGGCCGGCCCAGAATGGCCTAGACCCGCGCCGCCAGCTGCGCAGAATGCCATCCAATAACGACTCTCCCGTCCCGGTGAAAATCTCCAAGTCCGAGCTTAAATCCCTGCTCGAAGCCAAACACAACCAGCCCCACAGCCTGCTGGGCATGCACCCGACGAAACGGGGCCGCAGCGAAGGGGTGGTCGTGCGTGCCTTCATCCAGGAAGCCGCGGAATGCGCCGTAATCGACGCGCGCGACGCCGTCGCGCTCATGGCCGGGGGTGCGCCCCGCTGGCCGATGAAACAGTTCGCGCCCGACGGTTTCTTCGAGATTTTCATCCCCCGGCAGCCCCAAGTCTTCCGCTACCAGTTGCGCGTCAGGCTGCACAGCGGCGAGATCCGGCAGTTCTACGACCCGTATGAGTTTCTGCCGACGCTGGGCGAGCAGGACCTTTATCTCTTCAACGAGGGCAACGAACACCGCATTTACACCAAACTTGGGGCGCACCTGCGCGTGATCGACGGCGTCCCGGGGGTCTCGTTCGCCGTGTGGGCGCCCACCGCCCGGCGCGTGTCGGTCGTGGGCAATTTCAACCGCTGGGACGGGCGCTACCATCCGATGCGGTCGCTGGGGTCCTCTGGCGTGTGGGAGCTCTTCGTGCCCGGCTTGGGCGAGGGCGAGGTGTACAAGTACGAAATCTGGGACCAGCGCAGCCACATCCGTCTGAAGACCGATCCTTACGCGACCTATTACGAGGCGCCTCCCCACAACGCCGCCCTCGTCTGCAACACGCGCCGGCACCAGTGGAACGATGCCGCCTGGCTCGAGCAGCGCAGCGCGCAGGCGGGGCAGCCCGACCGCCCGCTCTCCATTTACGAGGTGCACCTCGGTTCGTGGCGGCGCGTGGTCGAGGACGCCGAGCGTCCGCTGACTTACCGCGAGCTGGCGCCGCTGCTCGCCGACTATGCGAGCGAAATGGGCTATACGCATGTCGAGATCCTGCCCGTGGCCGAACATCCCTTCGACGGCTCGTGGGGCTACCAGGTCACCGGGTTCTTCGCGCCGACCCACCGGTACGGAACGCCGGAGGATTTCGCGTGGTTCGTCGACCAGTTGCACCAGCGCGGCATCGGCGTGATCCTGGACTGGGTGCCGGCGCATTTCCCGCGGGACAGCTTCGCGCTGGCCGAGTTCGACGGCACGCACCTCTACGAGCACGCCGATCCGCGCCAGGGCGAGCACCAGGATTGGGGCACGCTCATCTTCAACTACGGCCGCAACGAGGTGCGCTGCTTCCTCGTCGCGAGCGCCCTCGCGTGGTTCGACCGCTACCACATCGACGGCCTGCGCGCCGATGCCGTCGCCTCGATGCTTTACCTCGACTACTCGCGCAAGGAGGGCGAATGGGTGCCCAACAAGCTCGGCGGCCGGGAAAATCTCGATGCGATGGATTTTCTCCGCCAGGCCAACGACCTCGTGCACCAGTATTACCCCGGCGCGCTGATGATCGCCGAGGAATCGACCTCGTTCGCCGGCGTCTCCAAGCCCACGAAGGACGGCGGGCTCGGCTTCGACTTCAAATGGAACATGGGCTGGATGCACGACACGCTAAACTTCTTCTCCAAGGATCCCATCCACCGCAAGTGGCACCAGAACGACCTCACGTTCGGCATGCTGTACCAGTACGCCGAGAACTTCATCAGCGTTTACTCGCACGACGAGGTCACGCACGGGAAGGCCTCCATGCTCTACAAGATGGGCGCATGGCACATCCCGGAGAAGGCCGCGAACCTGCGCGCGCTCTACGGCTTCATGTGGGCGTGGCCGGGCAAGAAGCTGCTCTTCATGGGCAATGATTTTGGCCAGGCGCACGAATGGAACCACACCGCGAGCCTCGACTGGCATCTCTGCCAGTATCACGACCATGAGGGGGTGCGGCGGCTAGTGCGCGACCTCAACCGGCTCTATGCGGACGAGCCCGTGCTCAGCCGCAATGACCTCAATCCGCAGGGATTCCGCTGGATCGCCTGCCAGGATGCCGACGCCAGCGTGATCGCGTGGTTGCGGCTGGACATCTTCGAGCAGACCATCTTCGCCGTCGTCGGCCACTACACGCCGGTCATCCGGCCGGACTACCGCATCGGGGTGCCGCGCCGCGGCCTCTGGAAGGAAGTCATCAACACCAACAGCCAGTACTATGGCGGCAGTGGCCTCGGCAACGACGGCGGCCGGATGACAGAGGACGAGCCCGCGGACGGATTCAGCCAATCGCTCCTTCTCACGCTGCCGCCGCTGAGCACGACGATTTTCAAGTGGACGGCTGGGTGACGTCCCCTGCCAAGGCCGGGAGAAATCGGCGGCGGCCGGAAAAGCGG
The DNA here is from genome assembly GCA_049513315.1 of Opitutaceae bacterium. GTDB lineage: Bacteria > Verrucomicrobiota > Verrucomicrobiia > Opitutales > Opitutaceae > Fen-1467. Next base: position 56,883 of record JBEKWG010000024.1, on the reverse strand, counting down.
AAGCCGCGCCGCTCGCGCCGGAAACCTTCCGAATCCCACAGTTCCATCAGGAAACTGTAGCCATGCCGCTCGAAGCCCAAGGTTTCATAGAAACGATGGGCGGCTTCGCGCCGGAGGCTGCTTGACAGGGTCATTTTGTAGCAGCCTCGCTCGCGGCAGCGCTCCCGCGCAAACTGCATCATCCGTCGGCCGATGCCGCGTCCCTGCCGGTCGCTACGCACGACCACGTCCTCAACCACGCCGGACGGTGCGCCGAGATGCGCGAGATTATCCATGATCAGCAACGCAAATGTTCCAACGATCTCTCCAGCGCCGACCGCCACATAGACGGCGTAATCCGGATACGACTGCATGCGCCTGAAAATGGTCTGAGCCCGGTCGAGCGGCAGCGCGTGACGGTCGCCGACGTCGCGATACAACGCCAGGATCGAGGTTAAATCGGCGTCGGCGGCCGGACGAATTTCGACTTCCGAAGGTGGGTCCACCGCTGCTGGCCGGCGCGGAATCAGCTTTTCCGCCCCACGAGCCGGTAAGTGGCCATGAAGCCGCGGCTCTTCACGTCGATTTTGCCGCGCTCCTCGAGAATGAATTTGTCAGCCAGCAGGGCGCGGGTGTTCTCCGATACTTGGATCATACCCGGCTGGCTGTGGGACTCCATCCGGCTGGCGACGTTGACGGTGTCGCCCCAGAGATCGTAGGCGAACTTTCTGGTGCCGATGATGCCGGCGACGACCGGACCGCTGTTGATCCCGATGCGGATATCCAGGGTGAGGGAATTGCGGCGGTTGAAGTGGTGCAGCACCTCGAGCATGTCGAGCGCCATCAGGGCGCATCGCTCGGCATGCTCGGGCCGGGGGGTGGGGACGCCACCGACCACCATGTAGGAATCGCCGATGGTTTTGATCTTTTCGAGCTCGTAGGTCTCGGCGAGTTTGTCGAAGCCCGAGAAGAGGTCGTTGAGCAACTGCACCGTGCGGCTGGGCGCAATGTTGGCGGAGAAACTGGTGAAGCCGACGATGTCGGCAAACACCACCGTGGCCTCGCGGAAGCTGTCGACAATGGTCCGCTCGCCCTGCTTCAAGCGGTCGGCGATGACGGTGGGCAGGACGTTCAGGAGGAGCCGGTCGGACTTGGCGCGCTCGGCCTGCAGTTCGGAAAGGTAGGCCTGCTCCTGGTCGCGCAGCCGCTTCTTTTCGAGCGAGGCGTTGATGCGCGCGTGAAGGATGATGGTGTTGAAAGGCTTGGGCACGTAATCCTCCGCCCCGGCTTCGATGCACCGGACCGTGCTGTCGACCTCGTCGAGCGCAGTGAGCATGATGACCGGCAGATGACGGAGCTTGGGGTCGGCCTTGATGAACTCGAGGGTATGGAAGCCGTTCAGCTCGGGCATGATGATGTCGAGCAGGACAAGATCGAAGGCCCGTTGCTTCAGAAGATCGAGCGCGACGCGGCCGTTTTCCGCCGTCGTGATGTTGAAGCCCGAGCGCTGGAGACGCCGGGCCAGCATCTCCCGGTTCATGGCATCATCGTCGACGACCAGGAGGTTGCCGCTATACCGGGCGGTGGTGCTGCCGAGAAATTCCATGGGGGGCGTCGACTTGCTGGCCGGCACCGCCGGCCCGATGACGGCATGGGGGGCGGGACTGGCGGCGGCCGGTGCGGGGCCGACGTCGATTTTGATCGCGAATTCCTTGCTCTCGAAAAGCTGGTGGAGGTTATACCCCGCCAGGTTGATGCGCTTGAGATCGCTGACCACGTCGGGCATGCCGGCCTCCGCCGCCTCTTCCTGGCATAGCTCGCTGTAGCCGATGATGGCGTTGAGCGGGGTGAGCATTTCCCGCCGCATGCTGAGCAGGTCGATCTTGCCGGTTTCAATCTTCCAGGGGGCGAGGGCGTCGTTGAACAGCGCCAGCAGCTGCCCGCCCGCGGTGTGAATCTTCTTGATGTCGCGCAACAGACGTTCCGCGCTGATGTCCTCGATCGATTCCAGCAGCATCTCGCTGTAACCGATGATCTGGTTGAGGGGGGTGCGCAGGGCGTGGCGGAGCTGGGTGAGCGTCTCGATGTCGTTGGACTGGAGAGCCTGCAGAAACGGGCTCAGCGTGCTCTGCGCACTGACGGAAGGACGCTCACCGCCGCTGTCTGGGGAAGGCTCGCTCATGCTGCCGGTGCCGGAGGCTTGTTCAGCAAGGCCTCGATCTTGCCGAGCAGGCGGGGCAGTTCGACCGGTTTGGTGTCATAGTCGTTGCAGCCCGCCTTGAATGACTTGTCCCGGTCGCTCGTCATGGCGTGGGCCGTGAGGGCGATGATGGGGATCGCGGCGGTTGCGGGGTCGGCCTTGATCAGGCGGCTGGCCTCCCAGCCATCCATGACTGGCAGGCTCACATCCATGAGAATGAGATCGGGGGCCTCGGTGCGGGCCTTTTCCACGCCGGCGCCGCCGTCGACGGCAATCACCGTCGTGTAACCGCGGCGTTCGAGACGCCGGGAGAGCATGTCCCGGTTCATTTCATTGTCTTCAACAATGAGGATCTTCGCCATGGGGGAGAATGAAGAAGGGGATGAAGGCTAGGAGGATTCGGCGGCTGCCTGGCCGGATCCGGTCTGACGTTTCAGCATGTGCTGATTGATGGTCTCGCGGACCTCCCGGAGCAAGTCTTCTCGGGCAAAGCTTCCCTTTTGAAAGATGCGTTCCACCTGACCCTTGAGAGCCTGCTGCGCTTCATTGTTAAGATCAAGCGAACTCACCACCACCACGGGGATCTTTGACCACTCGGGATGCGGATGAATCTGGCGGAGGAATTCGAAACCGTCCATCTCCGCCATCACCAGATCGAGGATGATCATGTCCGGCAACACGCCGCCTTGGATGACATCGAGCGCCTCCTTGCCGTTGCCAGCCTCCTTGACCACGATGTTCTCCTTCTCGAGCATGCGGACGAGCAGTTCGCGGGAAGGAGGATCGTCCTCCACCACCAGCACGGTTCCGGCCTGCTTGGGGGTCCGGTGCCGCTCGAGGACCGGCAGGAGCTTCTGGGCGTCAATGGGTTTGGTCAGGTAGTCGGCCGCGCCCAAGGCAAATCCCATCTCCTTGTTTTCAAGCATGGTCAGGAGGATGATGGGAATGTCGGCGAAACCCGGCATGGCCTTCAGCTGGGAAAGCACCGACCAGCCGTCCATGCCCGGCATGAGGATGTCGAGAATGACGATGTCGGGGCGGTACTCGCGAGCGATGCGCAGTCCCTCCTTGCCGTCGTGGGCGTTCCGGGTCGAATAACCCTCGCGGGTGAGCATGTTGGTCAGCACGACGTGAACCGCCTCATCGTCGTCGATGACCAGCACGCGCCCCTTCGGGGCGGGCCCCGGCTGGCTTTCCTTGTCCGTGATGGCATACGGCGAACGCGCGGGTTTGACGCGGGCGGGAACGCGCATCGTGAAGGTGGAGCCGGCACCGGGGGTACTCTTGACCGTGATATCGCCGCCCATCATCTGGGCGAACTGCTTGGTGATCGCCAACCCGAGACCGGTGCCGCCGAACTTGCTGGAGGTCGAGGCGTCGGCCTGGGTGAAGGCTTTGAAGAGCCGGCCCAACTGTTCCTCGGTCATGCCGATGCCCGTATCAATGACATGCATGAGGACCCAGACCTGCTGGTCGCCGATCTCGCGCTCGATCTTCAGCTCAATGCGTCCGTTCTCGGTGAACTTGCTCGCGTTGCTCAGCAGGTTGAGGAGCGCCTGGCGGATCTTGGTGGCGTCGCCATACATCGAGCCGATCGCGGGGGTGCAGTTAACAATCAACTCATTTTTGCGCTTCTCGACCAGGGGCGCGATGGTGCTGCTGACTTCGTGGACCAGGGTCTGCAGATCGAACGTCTCGAGATAGAGCTGCATTTTGCCGGCCTCGATCTTGGATAGATCCAGCACGTCGTTGATCAGACCGAGCAGGTGATGCGCGGCACTCAGGATTTTTTGGAGATCTTCCGCGGTGTCCGCCTCGCCCTTGTCCGCGGCATCTTCGCGCAGCATCTCGCTGTAGCCGATGATCGCGTTCATCGGCGTGCGCAGTTCGTGGCTCATCTTGGCGAGGAAGGAACTTTTGGCCTGATTGGCCTCCTTGGCGGCGACCACCGCCCGTTCCAGTTCCGCGGTGCGCTCGGCCACCTTTTGTTCCAGCCCTTCGTTGACCTGCCGGAGGCTATCCCGGGCATCCTCGGCGTTCTTGTGGGCGACCACCAGTTCGGCGTTTCGCTGCTGGATGGTCTGCAGCATCAGATTGAAGGAACGCGTCAGCGTGCCGATTTCATCGTTGCCCCGCTCCTTCACCCGCACGCTGAAATCCTGCCGCTTCGCGACGCTGTGGGCCGCGCCGGCCAGCTCGGTGATGGGATTGGTCACGGTGCGCTGGAGACTCTGGGCGACGACCATGGCGAGCAGGCAGGAGGCGAGAAAGATGATCACCATGAGGCGGATTGGCTCCCCGAAACGCTCCGTTGCGAGGTGCTCGACCCCGGCCTTCATGTACAGCGTACCGAGTTTTTTAGCCTCCTTGTTCAGGATCGGGCGGAACAACGTGACCTCGTTGGTTGAGATATTGAAGAAGTTCACGACCCGAGGCAGGGGAATGAATTCGTTGGCGCCCTCTTTGACGTATTTGCTCAGGAGCTTGTTGTTCGCCGAGTAGACCGCCGCCGCCACGATGAGGTTGTCGCTCTTGAGTGTGCCCAACGAAAGATCGGTTGCGGCCGGATCCTTCTCCAGGGACGAGACAAGGCTTTCCATCAACAAACGCTGGGTCGCATCCAGCCTCGCGACGATTTCGTTGCGAAAGCGATAGACTTCGAAGGCATAGTAGCTGCCCAACGCCGCCAGCAGCGAAACGGCGCAGACTGAGATGATGATAAGGCTCAGCTTCCAGCGAAAGGGGAGGGTGAACCGTTCAGCTATTTCCATGAGATTTCCACATCTATTCGGCCGACTGCAGTGAACAGTGGTGAACTATCATGCTCGGATCAGGGTCATCCGCCATGCTAAAGTCGCATGCCCGGAAAAACGCTGTGGGGGGAAAAGTTCAAGGTTCAAAGATGATGTCAATTACTATTACTTCGGCGGGTTCAACGAGTTAAACGGGGATTAAAGCCATGCGTCACCGCCCTGCTTTATTCACCGGCCAGCGACCGGATTTTTGACGAGAGATTATCGGCTGCGTTGGACAACCAGCGCCGCCCTTTTTCTTCAGTCGCTCGGGTAGGATCACCCATGACGCCACAGCGGGAAATGTCGCGGGTCATCCATGCAAAGGTTGCCACGGCATTTTCCGGCCGCAGCTCGCCGGGATCGCCAAGACGGGCAGGGTATTCACAAACCGCCTTGTCCATGCGCACAAGTTCCGGGGCGCAGGCCAGCAGGAGTGCCGTCTCCCATTCGTCGGCGTGAAAACCCCACGCGGCCTCCTGTACGCTGACGTCCGGTTGGCAGCCGTGGCGCAACAGCGTCGCGTTGATGCCGAGGCTCTCCGGTATCTCGTGCAGCAGGGACGTGAGCACCGCGCTGTTGCCGCCATGCGTGTTAAGGAAGGCGAGCCGGCGGATGCCGACGTCGCGCAGCTGCCCCGCCATCGCGAGCCCCAGGCGGCGCAGGGTTCTGGTCGAGATGGAGATCGTTCCCGGGAACCCGTGGTGTTCGATGCTTTTGCCGTAGGTCAGGGACGGCGCGACGAAAACCGGAAAGTCGGACGGCAGCTTGGCCAGTGCGGCGCTGAGCAGGGCCTGGCCAAGGATCGCATCCACCCCCACCGGCAGGTGTGGGCCGTGCTGCTCGATGGAGGCGGTGGGTACAATGACAAGCGGCCGTTTTTTGGCGGGCAGGGCGGTCAGCTGGGCGGAGGAGAGGGCCGGGAGATAACGGGAGCGGTAGGCCGGGAAAATCGCGGGAGGCGGAACGTGGAGTACCGATGGATCGATGGCGGGGGATGCAACCGGGGGCGCGAGATGCTGGCGGATTTCCGCGAGCAGTTCTGCCAGATGGCTCGCGAACGGGGCGACCTCGCCGGCATTGTCCCGGCCAGGATCCAGACCCAGCGAACGGGCGTGGATGACATAGGTGCGAAGGTTGAGTCCGGCCCGTGCATCCATGGCGGCCGATGCCACGAACGGCTCGTTGAAAGGGCTGGTGTTGAAGAAAACCAGCTTGTGAAAGCCGGCCGCCTTCACCCCCGCGGCAATTTCAGCCACTAGGTCGTGTGCGGTCTCGGGATCGAGGCCGAAAAAGCCGCCGTTCTTCGCCGCTGGCGCGAAGCGCAGCGGCGGCAGCACGCGCACCACAAAATGCCTCTTTACCCGCTCAACCGCCTGGCGCAGCAGGGAGGCGCCCAGCAGCTCTTCGATGTCGAGCGGCCGGTCGGCGCCATGGCTGGCAAAGCCGTGCAGCGGCAGCACCACGATCGCATATTCCTTCCGCGGCAGAGCGGCGAAATCCGTCCATGCATGGTGTGCCCAGAAAGTCTCCGGTTCGGCATCAGCCAGCCATGTCATGCCCATGGCGTGAGGGTAAGGCTGGCAGTGCGGCTGACGACAGGAAAATAATGAAGGCGGGCCCGACGCGCCTCACTCTTTCCGGACCCGTGCCTTCTCGAAATCGGAGTATGTGACGACCACGGTTTGATCGAGCGGCCTGACAATCGCCCGGCCGCGCACGTGCGCCTCCACGCGCTGCAGGTGGCTGGGCTCCTCAGCCGTGGGCAGGCTATAGGTCATCACGGTGCGCATCTGTTCCACCCTGACGAATAACGCCGGCGAAAACGGCTCAATATTCTCAAGGGCGAGTGTTTCGATCGAGGCCGCTGCTTTGCTGATGGTGAGCGTCGCGCGCATGTGGGCCGCCGCCCGGTCGTCGCCACCCCCCGGTTTGAGGTGGAACCGGTAGCGCCAGCAGGTCGGCGTTTCTTCCAGCAGCTCGGCGGTGCCCAGGTCGAGCTGATCCTTGATCGGCGGCGGGCCGGCGGTCAGCACCCGGCGGGCCTTGCGCTCGCGATATTGCTGCAACTCCTGCACCGTGGGGGCTCCGCCGTCCTTTTCGATCAGCGTCCATCGTACAAACTCTGGCCGGCCGGGGTCGAAGCGTTCGATGGTTTTCCGATCCCCATCGACGGTCGTCTGGGTGTAGGCCCAGCCCTTGGCTCCGTCGGCACGGAAGGCGGCGAGGGCCCTCGCCACTGCGCCGGGCAACTCGGCACGGGCGGCGGCAGAGCAGAGACACGCGGCGAGCAGGACGGTGAACCGGCGCATGGCGGAGAATGGGTCAGTAGCAGCGGAATTCCCGGCGACGTCGACTCCGTTTTGCGCCCGCTGCCACGGTGACATCGCACGCCGCAGGTCGGGGTGCAGACCTAAGAAAAGCGCCGGGCGGACGTTATCAGGGTAGAGAAGCACCCCAGCCAGGAGGACCCCATGAAAAGGCAATACATCCTGCCAGCCACCTTCGCCCTGACGTTGCAGGCCTTCCTGCTTTTCGGTCTCCCGGGCAAGCGGCCCATGATCACCTCTCCGCCCGAGGAAGAAGGGAAGCTCGAGGATCGGTTAAAGCTGCTCGTTGAGCCCAATGATCCTGTGCGCGCGAGCGAAGACAGTGAATCTTCCGAACGCACGGATCGGACCGACAAAACGGCTCCGCGCCTGGTGGACATTCCCCCGGTGGACCCGCCGCCAGGTGCTGTTACTATCCCGGTGATCCCGGCGATCCCCGGTACCCCCGGGACCAAGACGATTCCGGTTGGTTGGGCCGTTCAACGGGCCGACAAGAATCCGTCCACTGGCGTGGTCAACTGGAACGAACTCGATCGCGTGCCGCGTGTACGTCTGCAACCAGCCCCAGTCTATCCCTTTGCCATGCGCCAGCGGGGCGCGGAAGGGATGGTGATGGTGGAATTCCTGGTCGACGAAACGGGAAATGTGTACAGTCCCGCCATCCTCAGTGTGACCACACCCGGCTTCGAGGAAGCGGCGCTGCGCGCGGTGGCCAAATGGAAATTTGAACCGGGCTGCAAGAATGGCCGCCGGGTGCGTTTTCGCATGAGTGTGCCGTTGATTTTCCGGATTAGCGGGGAGTGATCACCGCCCCGCTCGGACCGTTGGATGCGAACCCGGCGCGCCGGCGTGGCAGCCGCCTCTCAAGCGGATGCCGGACGCCACTGCAGAAGTTTGTTCACCCGGGCGACCAGATTTTTCGGACTGAAGGGCTTGGTAATGTAATCAAGAGCGCCCAACTCGAGCCCCACGTGGCGCGCATCCGTCGTGGACCAGGCACTCAGGATCACAATCGGGATGGTCGCCGTGTTGGCGTTGTACCGCAGGATTTCGCAAACGCCAAAGCCATCGATGTCAGGCAGCATGAGATCCAGCAGCACCACATCGGGACGGCGGCAACGAATGGTTTCGATCGCCTCCCGTCCACTCGTCGCGGTCAGCACCTCATAGCCGGCCTCGCCGAAGTGAAAGCGCACCAGGTCGGTGACATCTAGTTCGTCGTCCACGCTGAGTATGACCGGAGTCATGACGGCAACATGAGACGCGAGCAACATGGCAAGACGGTGTCACCGCGGTTACATCGGCGTGAAACTTGACGAGGAGTCCAGCAGCGCCGGTGGCCGGACCTGGGGGAAGGTGATCAGCTCGAGCGTGGCCGGGCGCTTGATCCGCCGATCGCCCCGGCATACTTTGGGCGGATTTGGTGGACTCCGCTGTCATCTCCAGGACCAGCGCAAAAAAACGGTCAAACTCCCAAGGATATTATTTTGACTCGCGCGATGGGTGAAAGCTACCATTTTCAACCCATTAGATGGGCGAGTGTAATACATTTTTACATGCCGCGAAAGATAGCTTTCATCAATTACAAGGGTGGCGTTGGTAAGACATCGTTGATTGTCAATGTGGCGGCATGTCTGGCCAAGCTCGGCAAGCGCATACTGCTGTTCGATCTCGATACGCAGTCCAACGCGAGTATCTGGCTGCTGCGCCTTGAGCGTTGGAACAAGATCAACAACAGCGGAGAGGGCGCGGTTTTTTCCATTTTTGCACCCGGAAAAACGCGGCTGAAGGAAATTCTCGTCAAGGATGTCATTGAGGGGAAAGGGGGGGAGAAACTGCTGCCCGGCCTCGATCTCATCCCGACCACTTTTAATCTCGTCGATCTGGAAGAAGAGTATGAGGGTGATCCAACCAAACCGCCCTATCTCTTGTTCAATGAAGAGCTCCGCGAACTGGAGGACGACTACGATTTTGTCCTTTTTGACTGCCCGCCGAATATCCTGCGCGCCTGCCAGTGCGCCGTGTTCTCCGCCAACGAGGTGTACACACCCGCCAATCCCGACGCGCTCAGCCTCATCGGCTTCACCTTGATGGTCGAGAAACTGCATCGATTCCACAAGCTTTCGGCCAGCTTCCGCACGGCCCAGATGGGGCCGCCGGCCGCCGTGCAGGGCATCATCTTCAATTCCATCAAGGCCGGCGTCGACATCGAGGTGCCGAAAATGCGCATGCAACTGCGCATGAATCAATATAAGAATCAGCGGCGGGTCGCCTCCACGGCCAGGATTTTTGAGACCGAGGTGCGCGACGCCACCATCGTCCGCCGGGCCGTGGCCCTCGGTCTGCCCGTCATCCTCGTGGGGCAGGAGACCACGGAGACGGATAATGTGCTGAACGACTTTCGCCGGCTCGCACTGGAGATCATCAAACACGGAGAGCTTCTCTGATTCACCGGTTGCACGATTTATGAGCACATCAGGAGGAAAATATACCGCCCAGGACTGGGACGATGTACGCATGGGTTTTCAGACCTCGATCATGGTAAACACCGCCCTCCACAGTCTGGCGCAAAACCTGGACGGGCCCGACTGGCCGCTGTCGGGCCCGGATGAAACGCCGACGAAATACATCGATCTGACCTTTGAGGAATTGCACCTCATGCCCGGGCTGGCCGGATATCCAGACCGCATTGACCAGCTGATCGTCATCCTGCGGGAGACCCTCGCGTTCGATAATCCGTTCGGCGAGATGATCGAACAGACCATGGCGACCGAGGAAAGGGACAATCCGCTGCTGAGGAATCTCGCGAAGCTCGACATCCCCATCGATTTTCCCATCGAGTTCACGATGATCTCCGCCGACACGCAGGAGTTCTGCAAGCTTGAGAAGATCACGACGCTCGGTGAATTTGCGCACTTCGCGCAAAGCATGCCTCCGCATGTGATTGTGGGCGGAGATTTCCGCACGCTGCTCAACGCGCTGGCGCATGTGAATGAAGAGGCGCTGGCGACGATCCTGCCATTCCGTCCCGGCAGCAAGGGCCTGCATCTGCCCGAGGCCCTTGGCCAGTTCATTGACACAGTGCCCGCCGGCGAGCGGCTCGCACTCTTCAAGCGCTTCGGCGGCAAGCTCAAACCGGAGGAGGAAACCCAGGCCGCCCACCTCAGCAAGGACGAGTTGAAGAAGGCGGAAGCCACCCTGCGTGAGCGGGCCACCCCGCTGCTCGACCATTTCAAAACCGAGTTCGACGAATTGACCGCTTCGCTCAAGGAGGGCGGTTCACTCGAACGCTATCTTGCCATCTTGGAAGATCCAATCAAGGAAGCGATCGCCACCGAGCTGCTCGAGCCGGTTGTACGCGAAGTCGGTGCCCCCGCCCCCGCCGCCCCCCCCGTGAAGAAAGGCGGTCGATGGGGGTTCTTCTTACGACTGTTCAGGAAATGAACGGAACACCTTTCCCGCCGCCCGGCCCACCCAGACCGCCCCCACCGCCGGGGTCGATCAAATTTCCCGCCCGGCCGCCCGCGATGAAGCCCCTCTCGCTGCGCGGGCGGCTTTCACTGGAGCCGTCCAAGGAAACCGCCGCCGCGCGGGAATCCATCAACGCCATCATGGCGGCGACCCGCATGCCGTGGGGCGAGACCCGCCCGTTGACGTTGCAGCAGGTTGGCGAGCTGCAAAAGGCCTTGCGCCAGCTGGAAGGCAAGCTGGCGGAGCGCGAACGGGCCGTCAGCGACCTCGTCACCAAACTGGCCGAGCGCGAACGCGAACTTGCGGAGATGGAGGCAGTGTTGGTCGCGCGTGAAAAGGTCATCGCGGCGGCCAAGAAAAGCGTCCAGACCCCCTCTCTGTCCAAGGAGGAACAGACGGCATTGGAACAGCTCAAGGCCGAGCTGGAGCGTCAGGAGGCTTTGCTGAAGGAACAGCGGACGGAGCTCAAGGAGCGCGAGCTGTTCGTTGAAGAGAATGAGGCGAAGCTGTTTGAAAAAATGCAGACCCAGCAGGAGCAGGAGGTGGAACTGGAGCAAAAGCTGGAGGACTTGCAGGCGATCGAAAAGCGTTTGAAGGAGCGTGAAGCCGCCATCGATCCGGCCACCGCCGCGGCGTTAAAGGCCGAAAAGGCGGCCCAAAAGTTCAACGAATTCAAGGAGTAACACAGGGTGCAAACCGCCTTCCCGCCGGACCGGGCGCCCGATCGGCGGGAACAGCCGCAAAGAAGAGGTGTCGGAATGTCGTCATATGCTCCAGGGTCAAGCGCAAGACGGCTGCTTCCGATAACCCTGTCTGGCCTGATCCGCGCCACTTTTTGCTCGCCCCCGCCTCTCAAGCAATGCTTGCCTCTTCCCTGCCCATGAGAATTGCCGTTTCCCTTGCCGCCAGCCTGGCCGTCCTGGCCGGAGTTCTTCACGCCCAATCCGACGACGACGAGGACGAAATGGATTATTTCCCGCTGACCCCCAGCGCGAATCAGCTCCGTTTCAGCCTGCGCTATATTGGCGGTCCCAAGGTTTCCTTCGGAAAGCTCGGCAACGTGCCGAGCATCGTCAATGCCGGTGACACCACCTCGACGGTGAGCCGGAACTACAATGACGGATATGTGGATCCGGATGCGCGCAAGGACCTCAATGGCAACCCGGTCAACGATGGACTGACCAACTCTTGGAACTATCAGTACACCTCCCAGGTTACGCCGGGCGGAGACATTGCTTTTCACTCCTACAGCGCCAGCACGCTCGGAGCGGGGCTTCAGGCAAAGGGCCTCGGCGCCCCGGGTTGGGAACTGCAGATGGGCCACAGCTTCGGCAAGATCGCCCGCAAGGTGGACTTCAGCTTGGTGGCTGGTTTCAGTTTCTCGGGCTTGAATGCCAAGATCGACAGCACCGTGCCCGCGCAGCTCACGTCCACCACTGACGTCTACGCTCTCAACGGTCAAGCCGTGCCGGCGGTGCCGTACACCGGGCCGACCTACGGATCCCAAAATGTCCTCGATGCCAACGGGAATCCGGTCTTGAACTCTGATGGCAGCATCCAGACGCAATCGGTTGAGACCACCACCCTCCTTTCCAGCCTGCCGGCTCGCACGACCACGACCAGCACGACCGACGTGCAGGGTCACTGGCAGATCAAGGGGGCTTATTACACCTTCCGGGTCGGACCCCTGTTTCAAATCCCAATCACCGAACGCCTCAAATTCAGCTTGGGGGCGGGTGCCGCCGTGGCCTATGTTGGCATCAACTTTATCGTGCAGGAGACCCTCGTCGATCTCGTGGACGTGACCTCCTCCGTCGATACGGTCGAGCAAAAGCAGCACGGTATATTTCTGCCGGCCTATTACGCCGACGCCGACGTCGAGTACTGGCTGACCGAACGGACCGGCTTTTTCCTCGGGGCGAACTATCAAAAGAGTGGCAGTTTTGATCAGACGCTCAACGAGCGCACCGCCAAGATCGATCTCAGCACGACCTACGGCGTCCAAAGCGGCATCACGCTGCGCTTCTAACCAGGCCGATCTCCGGTTTCGACTTTCCGCGAGGGCGCGCTAGGGTCGCGTCATGAAAAGGCGTTTGCGGTTGGAGGAGGTCTCTGATCCCGCCGTGCTCCGGGCCATGGATGTAGTGCCGCGGGAGGAGTTCGTCCCCGGGCACCTGCGCGGCGCCGCCTATGATGATTGTGCCCTGCCCATCGAGTGCGGGCAGACGATCTCGCAGCCAGCGGTGGTGGCTTACATGACGGAGCAGTTGCACCTCGCGCCCGGCGACCGGGTGCTCGAAGTGGGCACCGGCTCAGGTTATCAGGCGGCGGTGCTCGCCGAAATCGTCCGGGACGTCTATTCGCTCGAACGCATCCCCGAACTGGCCCGGGCGGCGGAGGCCCGACTGGCGCGGTTGCAGTATGCCAATGTGCACGTCCGGCAGGGTGACGGCACGCTGGGCTGGCCGGAGGCAGCCCCGTTCGACGCGATCATGGTGACCGCGGCGGCCGACGACATTCCGCCGGCTCTGATCGCGCAGCTGGTAATCGGTGGACGACTGATCATGCCGGTTGGCGGATCGTACGGAGAGCAGGTGCTCATGTTGCTGGAGCGAAAGACACCCGACGAAATCATCAGCCATCGTCTCTGGCCGGTGCGCTTTGTCCCGTTGATCCCCGGGTAGATTTCCAGCCGGCGGGCGGCCATGGGAGCGGAAAGGAGGCAGCCGGCGGTTCCGCCGGGATCAGTCGGGCGGCTGCGAGGAGGCGCCTTCCCCGTGCTGTTGCAGCTCGGCCAGCACTTCGTCGATATGCCGCAGCCGTCTGGTCGGGAAGAAGGCGTTGATGCGCGCAATGACCTGCTGGATGAGGCCATCGGGGCATGAGGCGCCGCCGGTGATCAGCACCCGAAGCGGATCGCCGCGGTCAGGGAATGACCGGCGTTCCATCTCGCCGGCCCGGTCGTGGCTGTTGGCAGGAAACACGTAGTGCTGCACATCGTCGCGGTCGCGGATGTTCTCCTCCGACTGGATGAAGCAGGCGCGCGCTCCCATTTTCTGCTCGCACAGGCGGTAGAGCTGGTAGGTGTTGGAGCTGTTTTTACCGCCGATCACCAAGGCGACATCGAGAGGCTCCGCCAGCGCCCAACTCAGGGCATCTTGGTTGACCTGGGTGGCATAGCACAGCGTGTCTTTCTTGCCGCTGCCACCCACGTGCGCATCACCCTCGGCCTCGCCATACTTCCGGCGGTAGACGCTGCGGAAGTAATCGATGATTTCCACCGTCTCGTTCATGAGCAGGGTTGTCTGGTTGACCACCGCGATGCGGACGAGATGATGCTCAAGGTCGAAACCGGCGGTGGACAGCCCGCGGAATTTCTCCGCGAAAGCGGCGCGGCGGGCGGCGGTGGGCTCGAGGATGAGTTCGCCGATGAGGCGCGCCTCTGCGAGGTTGCGGATGATGAGCGAGGGGGCGAAGCGGCGGGAATTGGAGAACGTGGCCTTGGTCTCCTCGTGTTCCGCCTTGCCGTGAATGACAACAGTGTAACCCTCGCGGCCGAACGACCGCGCGGCCTTCCAGACCTTTTCCACCAGCATGCACGTGGCGTCATACTGGGCTACCCGGATGCCCTTGCGGATGAGTTTCCTTTTGTCCTCGTCGGTCGCGCCGAACGCCGGGATCACCACGATATCATCGCTTGTCAACGTGTCCCATAGCAGCGGCGCGGGGTCGTCCGGTTGCGCGAGACGACCTTCGACCGTAAAGGGGCGCCCCTTGTCGGTCTGCAGGAAGCGCAATCCACGCCGCAGCAGGTCATCGTTGACAAAGGGATTGTGGATGAGCTCGCTCAGCATGAAGACGCGGCGGCCGGGATTTTCGGCGAGCGTTTCGTAGGCGCGTTCGATGGCGTTCTTCACCCCGAGGCAGAAGCCGAAGTGACTGGGGATGACGTAACGCACCGCCCCGAAATCAAGCCGGGCGGGTGGCGCGGCAGAACGCTCGTGGGTGCGATTCAGGCTCTTGATGGCCTCGCAGAGTTTGCTCTGGTAAAGAGCGCAGGCGGCGGAATCTTGCGCGTAGATGCCGCGGTTGCGTTCCTTCTCCACGCGGAAACGGTAGATATAGTCGTTTTCGCCGAGGTGCAGATAGGGGATGGCGATCAAGTGGGGATCGAGTTCGTCGAGCACGGCAGCGAGCGATGGCGCGAGATCGGGCTGGCGCGCCGCGAGCCGCTCCAGCGAAAGGAAGATCACCTCGGCGTCGGCCGGAGTTCCGTCCACTTGGCAAAAGGCAACCCGATAATGCATGCCGCCCGCCCCGGCCGTGAAATACTCTGCCGGCGGGGTATGGTTCTTAAAATGCACCTCCAGGCGTTGGGTTGCCACCTCCGGGGTGGGTCCGACGAAGGCAAGGCCGAGGCGGGTGCCGGCCTGCCGCACCGCGAGCTGGTTGGCCGGGTCGAAGGCAAGATGGACGAACAACAAGGGTGTTGCGGTCGGAGAGCTGCTGGCGGCGGCGGACATGGGTTATAAACAAAAGGGCCGGCCCCGGTTGGTCAAACCGTACGGCGCCAGCGATCCAGTCACGCCGCCGCGGGGAAGACGATCACCAAGATGGCCGGACTGCCAATGGCCAGTTGACGCATGGACGGCGCGCAAGCTGGTGGCGGGTCGGCGGTTCTCAGGCAAGACCATCAGTCGAGTCCAGTTGCGCGAACCCGCACTTTTGAGTAAGAGGCATGTCTCAAAACCTCCATCCATGGTTTCCGTTTCCCTTGGCTTGCGCCGATCGCTTCTTCCCGTCCTGACCGGTGCCGTCTGGCTTCTGAGCCCAGGATGTGCGACCCTGCCTCCGTCGCCGCCACCACCTTCGGCTCAAACGGCGGAAGCGACGACCCTGAAGCAGACGGAAACCCTGCTGGCGATGGTGCGGCAGGTGGGCTGGAAGGAGGTGCAGGATTTGCTGCCGGGATTGGGCGAACAGCCCGATGCCGACTTCCCGGGCGTGGCGGCGCTTGCCGACGATCTGCGCATCGTCGCGGACGCAACTGAGGCCAGTCACGGGACCCCGCCCGTCGACGTGGGTAAGTTGATCGATCACAATCCAAACTTCTGGAGCGCGTATTACGAAATTGCGCCCGGAGATCCGCTGATGGCCATGCTTCACGTGAGCCTGCTGCTGGCGGCTGGTGATGCGGTGAGGGCCGACCGGGTGGCCACGCTGGCCATCAATTTCGGCCGGATGGAACTGGAATACCGCAAGGAGCTGGTTCGGCTGGATGCCCATGCCCAGCTCGTGCTCCAGGTCAGTAGAGGCAACGGGGTGGAGCTGGAACGGCTTCGCCGAACGAGGGCATTTGCGACGTTGGCGGACAAGGCGCAGGCGGCCCTGGCGGTCTGGCCGAAGAATCCCGAGGCTTGGGCGGATCTCGCGGTGGCTCAGCAGGCACTGGCCGGCCGGGCGGCGGGTGCGACGGGCGATCGGCCGGGCGGACGGAGCCTGGCGGAATTGCGCCAGGTGGATCCATTATTCGCAGTCCCTGCCGCCGTGACCGGACCGGAGCCGGCGGCTTTGACGGAAACCCGCCGGCTATGGACCCTGATCAACGACGACAAGGCGACCGGCGATGATCAGGTGCTCGAGCGATTCTCTGAATCGGCCCAGGACGCGGGTTTCGATGAGCTGGCACTGATCGCCCACAGCCTGCTCGCGGGCTGGTCCGCGGGATCCCGGCCCCTCGATTCAAATTTCATCCATACGAGCCTGCAACGCCTGGTGACGCCGGAGGCCGCCGCGAGCATTTGCAGCAAGACGTTTGCGGAGGCGCATGAGTGGCTCGGATTGGGTGCGGAAACCGACTCCCCGCCGTCGAACCTGGAGGGAGTATCGGTGCATCCGCAGCTGGAACAGCGCCTCCTCGTGCAACTCGCCGCCGCGTCGTATTGGATCGAATCCGGTCTTTCCCAAGGAGCCGATCTGGCGGACAATTATGGCGAACGCGGCGAGGCGTGGGCACAGCTCCTACAGAAGGATGCTGCGGTCGCCGATCTGCGCCGCTCCCTCCAGCTAGAGCCGGCCAACAACGCCATACGCTACAGCTTGGCGGTGGCATTGAGCGATGGCGGGGATTTCAAGGAAGCGGATGCCGTATTTGCCGAGGCGCAGAGACGGGCACCCGGCGATGCCCTCGAAATGCAGGCGTGGGGAAACCATCTTTTCAAGCAGGGCCGCTTTGCCGAGGCCGAGGCTGCCTATGCCCGCGCGGCCAAGCTTGATCCCGGGTTCGCCTATGCCCGCATCATGCATCATCTGGCGCGGTTGCGGCAGGGAAAACCCGGGGGTGCCCGCCTGGATTCGAAGATGGCAAAGGAGGATCCGTGGGGTGCCAGCCTGCTCGGCTTCCTCGCCGGGCGTATCGACGAAAAAACCTTGTTCAGCCGGCTGGAACCGCAGGGCGGACTGCGCTACTCCGAGGAGGAATGCGAGCTGTATTTCGTGCTGGCACAGCTGGCGCTGAGCCGCGGCGATATCGCCGGGGCCCGCCGCAACCTACACAGCTGCCTCGGCACGGGCATCACCTCGTTCGTCGAGTACGCCATGGCTTGGCACGAGTTGCGCCGGCTCAACGCGGCGAGCCCGCCGCCTCCGGAAAAGAAATCCGAGCGAGGTGGCACGACGGACGAGGAACCCGTTTGAGCGCCCGGATTGGTGAGGCCGGGTCGCCGTGGCACCCTCCGGCCTCGAAAGCCATTCCGGGTTGCGCCGGGGGTTCGTCGTCATCGGTCATCGAACCTGCCATCTTCTCGGTTCAGCCTTGTCCCGCGCGGGGTCGGACACCAACATTTGCCTACTAATCCGGCTTTCTACGAGCAAAACG
The DNA here is from genome assembly GCA_049513315.1 of Opitutaceae bacterium. GTDB lineage: Bacteria > Verrucomicrobiota > Verrucomicrobiia > Opitutales > Opitutaceae > Fen-1467. Next base: position 39,234 of record JBEKWG010000024.1, on the reverse strand, counting down.
CGCTTTATACTCAATCCGTGCTCGGGCAGGATCCACCGTCACCGGCGACTGGTGTCTGCCATTCGTACCTTCATCGCCAGGCACGGGCTCGACGCCGATCTGGTTTTCACCGGACGGCGTGGCCAAGCCACGGACCTCGCGAGGGCGGCGGTTGCCGACGGATGCGAGCAGGTCGTGGCGGTGGGGGGTGACGGCACGATGAACGAGGTTGCCCAGGCGCTGGTCGGTGCGTCCGCCGCACTGGCCCTCGTGCCATGCGGCTCAGGCAATGGCCTTGCCTGGCACCTCGGCGTGCCCGCACAGCCGTGGCGCGCTCTCGCGCTTCTCGTCGATCCATCGGCCCGCGTCGTCAACATCGATACTGGCACCGCGAACGGTCATCCGTTTTTCAATGCCATGGGCGCCGGCTTCGATGCTGAAATCAGCTGGCAGTTCAACCGGTTGGCGCGCCGGGGAATGGTAGCCTATCTGCGCACTGGATTGGCCGCCTTTGCCCATTATCACGGCGAACCGGTGGCCTTTTGCGACGCCGACGGCCGACGCGAGACGATGAACGCTTTTCTCGTGGTGGTGACCAATTCCGACCAATATGGCAACCATGCCCGGATGGCACCGGGGGCCCGGGTTGACGACGGTCTGCTTGACTTGGTGGTCGTGCCGACCCCCAGCGTGGCGAGGGCAGTGGCGTTGTTGGCACGACTGTTTCTGGGCAATTTTGATCGGAGCGCGCAGGTGCGCCACCTGCGCAGCACCCGTTTCGTCATCGAACGCTCGGCGCCCGGCCTCATCCATACCGACGGGGAGACCCACGAAACCGGCGCCACGGTGGACGTCGTCGTCCGCCCCCGCAGCCTGCGCCTCGTGGTCCCGGCCGCCTGCATCGTGGCTGCCGCCAGCCCGCCGCCGTTTTCCACCTCCCTTTCTGGATGACCGGGGATATCCCCGTTACGTCCGCCGCCCGCTGAAAAAGCTGGAAAAGCGAGGCACAGAGGTCCCTTATGAATACTCGCCCTGAAATCCCAGGTTCCTGCCAGTGACCGCAGTTACATTGACCTGCGCCAGTAAGTTGAGTGTCCTGCTCCGCTTGGACCCTGGTGTGTCAGCATGGAACAAGGCGACCGTGCCGCAGCCCGGCGCCTCCGCGCCACCCATCTTTCATCCGACTTGATTTGCGAGCTGAACAACGTTTCGATGGCGTACCCCATGCAGCAATACACTGACACCATCCACGAGAGAATCAGTCGTTACACCGCCCCGGCGGAAATCAAGCATCTCGGGCTCTATCCGTATTTTCGTCCCCTGTCCTCAGGCCAGGACACCGAAGTGCAGATGAACGGCCAAAAGTTGCTGATGTTGGGATCGAACAATTATCTGGGCTTGAGCACCCATCCGAAGGTCAAAGAGGCGGCCATCGCGGCGATCGCGAAGTATGGCACGGGCTGCGCGGGATCGCGCTTCCTCAACGGCACGTTGGACATCCACCTGGAATGCGAGGAGCGACTGGCGCGCTTCGTCGGCAAGGAGGCGGCCCTGATCTATTCCACGGGCTTCCAAGTCAATCTGGGGGTGCTGCCCACGCTGGCCAGCCGGAGCGATTCCCTGATTTTGGACAAATTGGATCACGCCAGCATCGTCGACGGTGCGCGCATGAGCTTCAGCCGGGTGATCCGTTACCGGCACAACGACATGCAGAACCTCGAAGAGATACTGCAGTCGCTGCCGCCCGAGAAAAGCAAGCTGATCGTCGTGGATGGTGTCTTCAGCATGGATGGCGATCTGGCCGAACTGCCGGCCATCGTTGCCCTCGCCGAAGCCCATTGCGGGGTGGTGATGGTGGACGACGCCCACGGGCTCGGTGTCATTGGCCCCCAGGGTCGGGGAACGGCCGCGCACTTTGGGCTGACCGATAGAGTCGATCTCACGATGGGCACGTTCAGCAAGTCGCTGGCCTCCGTCGGCGGCTTCATTGCCTCGGACGCGGAGACCATCGAGTACCTCAAACATCAGTCCCGCGCGCTCATCTTCAGTGCCAGCATTCCTCCGGCCAACGTGGCGACGGTGATGGCGGCGCTCGAAATCATCCAGTCAGAACCGGAGCGCATCCAGCGGCTGTGGGACAATGCCCAGCGCTTGTCCGCCGGGCTGAAGGCGATGGGGTTCGATCTTGGGCGGAGCTGCACCCCCATTCTGCCCGTGCGCATTGGCGACGACCTGCTGTGTTTCAAGTTCTGCCGCCTCCTCCAAGACGAAGGCATTTTTGTGAACCCGGTGGTGGTGCCGGGGGTCGAGCCGGGCAACGCGCTGCTGCGGGTGAGCCTGATGGCGACGCACACCTTCGCCCAGATCGACTTTGCGCTGGAGAAGTTCGAGAAGGTGGGACGGCAAACGGGTCTTGTGCACTAACCATGCCGGTGCGGATCATCGAGGTCGGGGACAAGCGCGGGAAGAACCGCTTCATCGATGTCCCTTGGCGGATCTACCCCGGCCGGTACCCACAGTGGGTTCCTCCGTTGCGCGTCGAACGGCGGGACTTCCTGAATCCGCGCAAGAACCCCTTCTTCGAACACGCGGACGTGAGATTGTTTCTCGCGGAGGACGAGCGGGGCGGGTGCTGCGGGCGGATCGCCGGCATCATCAACCACAACCACAATGCCATTTACGGCGACAAGACTGGCTTCTTTGGCCTCTTCGAATGTGTGGAGGACGACGCGGTGGCCGGCGCGTTGTTTGGCGCCGCTGCGGGTTTTCTCAAAGCCGGCGGCTTGGAGGTCATGCGCGGCCCGATGAACATGTGCGTCAACGACGACATCGGCCTGCTCGTCAACGGATTTGACCATCCACCCATGATCATGATGCCCTACAACCCGCCCTATTACGAGAAGCTGATCGCGGGGTTGGGATTCCATCCGGTCATGAACCTGCTGGCGTATTATTCGGAAACGCCATCCGGCCATCCGCCGGCGTACCTGGAGCGCGGAGTGAAGCTCGCCCGGCAGAAATACGGGTTCAGCGTCCGCAAGGTGAATATGCGGAACTATGATGGCGAGGTCCGGCGCATTCAGAACGTGTACAACTCCGCGTGGGCGGAGAACTGGGGCGCCGTGGCCATGACTGACAAGGAGTTCATCCACTTGGCCAAGGACCTAAAGACGGTTGTCGATCCTGACCTTTGCCTCATCGCCGAGGTGGACGGGGAGATTGCGGGCTTTTCCCTTTCCCTGCCGGACATCAACCAGGCGTTGATCCATCTCAACGGCCGGCTCTTCCCCTTCGGGGTTTTCCAGCTCCTGTGGCACAAACGCCGCATTAACGCGATTCGGATCATCACGATGGGCGTGCTCAAGAAATTCCGGCACATGGGCATTGATGCCTGTTTCTACTGCGAGACCTACCAGAACGCGTATGCCAAGGGCATGTTCCGGGGCGAAGCGTCGTGGATCCTCGAATCCAACACGACGATGAACCGCGCGCTCGAGAAAATGGGATTTCAAGTCTACAAGACGTACCGCTTGTATGACTTGGCATTGTCGTGAGCGGGCGCGTGAAGCCGAACGATGGGCCGCCGTATGCGCAAGATCCTGGTGACCGGTGCTTCCGGCTTTGTCGGTTATCACGTGGTGGCGGCGCTGCACACCGCCGGTTTTGCCGTGCGATGCCTTGTCCGTGGGCGTAGCCGTCTGAAATTCATCGAAGCATTTGAACCGGAGTTGGTGCGGGGGGATGTCACCAGACCGGAGACCCTGTCGCCCGCGGTGCAGGACGTTGACGCGGTGGTCCACTGCGCCGGCCTCACGCGCGCTCGCCGGCCCGAGGCGTTTTTTTCCGTCAATGCCGAGGGCAGCCGGCACCTGTGCGAGGCTTGCGCGCAGGTGGGCGGACGGATGCAGCAGTTGGTCATGATCGGCAGTCTCGCCGCCCTGGGGCCCGCGGCCGGCCCGGATGCGCCAGTGACGGAGGATAACCTTCCGCGCCCCGTAGGACCCTATGGCCGGAGCAAACTGGCCGGCCAGCAAATCGCCGCCTCGTTCCGGCATCGGTTCCCGGTCACCATCCTTCTCCCTCCCGCTCTTTACGGACCAGCCGACGTCGATTTCCTGACCTGTTTCCGGCTCATCAAGCGCGGGGTGGTGCCCCTTATCGGCCGGCAGACCCGCTCACTTTCGTTGCTCCATGCGGAGGATCTGGCGCGCGCCGTCGTCCTGTGCCTGCAGAATCCCGCCAGCCGGCAGAAGGAATATCTGCTGGAAGATGGTACGACGCACACATGGGACGAGGTGGTGGCAACGATGAGCCGAGTCATGAACCGAAATCCATGGACAATCCGGTTGCCCGAGGGTCTGGCGTGGGCGGTGGCGCGGCTCGGAGGGTGGTGGGGCACGGTGAGCGGCCGCCCGCCGGTGTTGAATCCCGAGCGAATGCGGGAGTTCCTGCACCCGTACTGGGTGTGCTGTGGGCGCCGGATTCGCGACGAACTCGGATTCGTTCCGCAATTCGACCTGGCGGCGGGCCTTCGCCAGACGTGCGATTGGTACTTCAACCATGGCTGGATTTGAGGCGCGAGGCGCTTCTCGATGACCCCGGCGCTTTCATTCACATCAGTTGCCCCCATCTGGCGGAATCTGAACCGTACCGACCGGTTGACCTTCGCCTACAACCTGGTCGTCGCCGGTCTGATCTTGAGCTTTGCGCACCGCATTCCGGCGTGGTACGCCTTGGTTCTGCCCAACTTGGCGATGCTGGCGCTGCTGTGGTTTTTCTTCTCCCGGGTGGGAGCTGACGCGCGCGCGGTGTGGCGATCGCTGCGGGCGTTCTACCCGGTGTTCTTCATCTGGGCCGCGTATGCGCAGACCGGAGCGATGAACCACATTCTGTGCCCCGGCTTTCACGACGACTTCCTGCGCGGCCTTGATCGGACACTTTTTGGTTGCGAACCGGCCGTCGACTTTTCCCGCGCATATCCACAGGCCATGATCGCGGAAATCATGCACGCGGTGTATTTTTCGTATTACCTGCTGTTCCCCGGCTTGGCCTTGCTGCTATACCTGCGCCGTACGCCGCGCGTGCTCGATGACTATTTCTCCACCCTTTGTGGTGCGTTCTATTTCTGCTGCCTGGTATTCGTGCTCTTTCCGGTTGCCGGACCCGTCGATCTGAAAACCGCGCCGTCTTCCGGCGCTGTCTTTCCCGGTGTCATGGAATTAATCTATCGCTGGTTTGAACTGCCCGGGGGCGCCTTCCCAAGTTCACACGTCGCCGTGGCGGTCATCGTGCTGGTATATGCTCTGCGATACGCCCCCCGGTGGGCCGTGTTGTACCTCCCCGCTTGTCTGGGGGTCCTGCCGGCCACGGTTTATTGCAGCTACCATTACGCCGTCGACGTGATCGCCGGGGTGGCGGTGGCGTTGGGCGCGCTGGCCGTTGCCCGGTGGAGCAGGGCTGGGACGGCTTGAGTGCCGTATCGCGCCGGCGGATTCGCCGGTTCCCGCCGCGTCCGAGAGCCGCGGGAGATCCCTTTGCTCAGCGGAGCGCGGCGATCTTCGTTCGCTTCTCGTCGCCCCCAGCCCGGTGGCGCCCTCGGCGGAGCAGGGCACAGAAATCGTGGTGCCGGTTATTCGATTCCGCCCCGGGAGACGAGGTACGCGCAAACCTCGTGCCGATGCCGAAGGGTTGGTCCCTTCGCCACCAAACGGGGGATTCTTCACCGTGAAGATCTGATCACTTCCCGCCTTCGACTTCTTCGCCCGTCCCACCCCAACGCCCGGCGGTCTCAAAAAAGCCTTCGTTCTCAAGAATGGCCATCACGCCTTCCGCGACTTTTTTACGGTCGACCGGACTGAGGCGTGGATAGTCGGTGTTGACCCGCTCGTCGATGCCGGCACGGGCCTCCTTGCGGTTCGCTGCATTGGCAAGGAAGTCATCGGCTTGGCCGGCGATTTCGTCGATGATGCTGCTGAGATCCATGTTGGTGAATGTTGCGCTACTTTATAGGGCAACCGCCTCTTCGCAACGCCTTCGATTGGAAAGACGACAATACAGAAGACTCGTTTCGATCGGGGCACCCGCGCGTCCGGTGGTGCTCACTTCGATGCCGGTGCGCCAGCGCACCGGCCAGTAGCCCCGGGACCCCGCCAAGAGGTAAGCCGGTGCGACAAGCACAATGCTGGGCCAGGTGTGCATGGCAGCAGACTTTTCAGCCTGGTGCCCGGGAACGGCTTTTCCATCAGAAAGTTGCACCACTCGCCTTTGCATCGGAATCGTGGTAAAACCATGCGCGTGCCAAGTCATGGCGATCCAGTTGAGCGGGAAATTACCTATGAGGGATGAGTCCACCGAATAGTTGGATTTGCAGGCAGCCCGCTTGCGGGCGGTTTGCGCTCCGCATCGCGCGCAAGCGCGCCTCCTACCTGCCGGATCAATGGCATCGTCCCTATAAGCGAACTTGGATCACCATCAGGACAGAAATTCATGCGCACCCGGCTCGCTCTGAGCTTGATCGACTGGAGCGGGTCGGTAGCATCCGCCCGCCGTTCCGCCAGACCGCGGAGCGACATCTACTTCAAAAATGAAGAGCTACAATATCGCAGTCATCGGCGGTGACGGCACCGGTCCGGAGGTCGTGCGCGAGGCCATCAAGGTGCTCGATGCCGCCGCCCCTAAATACGGCGTCAAGCTGAACTACCAGCATTATGACTTCGGGGGCGCCTAAATACGGCGTCAAGCTGAACTACCAGCATTATGACTTCGGGGGCGACCGCTACCTGCGCACCGGCGAGGTGCTGCCGGACAGTGCCATCCCCGAGCTGCGCAAATTTCCCGCGATCCTCCTAGGCGCCATCGGTCATCCGGATGTCAAGCCGGGTATTTTGGAGAAGGGCATCCTGCTGCGGATGCGCTTTGAAATGGAGCAGTACATCAACCTGCGCCCCGTCCGCCTCTACGACGAGCGGTTCTGCCCCCTCAAGGACAAGAAGCCCGCGGACATCGATTTCGTCGTCGTTCGCGAGAACAACGAGGGCCTCTACACCGGTTCCGGCGGATTCACCTTCAAGGGAACGCCCCACGAGATCGCCATCCAGGAGAGCGTGAACACCCGGCGCGGCGTTGAGCGGTGCCTGCGTTACGCCTTCGAGTGCGCCCGCAAGCGCCGCGGAGGGAAACCGTGGAAAGGGCTGAAGGCGGAGGACGTGGCGGCCGGCAGGAAGGCGCAGCTCACCCTCTGCGGCAAAACCAACGTGCTGACCTATGCCTTTGACCTGTGGGAGCGCGCGTTCCACGAGGTCGGCGCGAAAGACTATCCCGACATCAAGCGCGACTACGCGCACGTCGACGCCACCTCGATGTGGTTCGTGAAGAACCCGGAATGGTTCGACGTGATCGTCACCGACAACATGTTCGGCGACATCATCACCGACTTGGGCGCGATGATCCAGGGCGGCATGGGAATCGCCGCGGGCGGCAACATCAACCCGCAGGGCACGTCGATGTTTGAACCGATCGGCGGCAGCGCGCCCAAGTATACGAACAAGAATGTCATCAACCCGCTGGCCGCCGTCTGCGCCGGGGCGATGATGATGGACTTTTTAGGCGAAGGCACCATGGCCGCTGCCATCGAGGGCGCCGTCATCAAGATCGTGCGCGAAAAGTTAAAGGCTCTCGCCGCCGGCAAGATGGGCTACGGCACGCGCGAGGTTGGCGATCTGGTGGCGGCTTCGGTCTAGCCGCAAGGATTCGTCTTACCGCCGGCAACTACGGGAACGGAGGCGCAGCAACTCAATCGGGGCTTAAGAATTGGCCGCCCCGCTGGCTGCTGTTCCTTTCTTTGGCTTTGGTTTTCGGCCGACGGCGATCAGGCGCTCGACGTTGGTGCCGTAAGTGCCTCCGCTGAAATCGCCGTAGAGCCGCACTCCGACAAACCCGGCCTGTTCCATCCGGTCCCGCAGTTCCTGGCCGGAATAGACCGTATGATGGAATGCGAAGGTTCGCGCCCGGCCCCGACGGATGAGAATCCACTCGGCGCGGATCCGGGTCCAATCATCGAAGATCTCGCCTCGTTGCACCAACCGGCTGCCATCGGGGAGTTCATCCACTCGGGCCGGCTGAAACACCCGCGCGAGGTATTCCTTGCTGACGACGTCGATGAGGCAGGTTCCGCCCGGGCGAAGGCTGGCGAACATGTTCTGCAGCACCGTGAGGTCCTCGCGCTTGTTGTCGAAGTAGCCGAAGGACGTAAACATGCTGAGTACGAGATCGAAGACGCCCGGGCGCACGAAGTCGCGCATGTCCGCCCGCACCCACTCGATGCTGACCCGGGCAGTTCTGGCCCTGCGTCTGGCTTGGGCCAGGAGATACTTCGTTCGGTCGACGCCGGTAACGGAGAATCCCCGCCGCGCGAGGGCAATCGAGCATCGGCCGGGGCCGCAGCAGAGGTCGAGGGCCAGCTTCCCCTTGGGCTTCGTCAGCTTTAGCGCTTGGTCTACCTGCCGGATTGCGTCGGCAAACCGTTTCTCGGGAAACATGAACGGGTACAACTCCCGCCAGAACGAGTCATCGTCGAACCATTCTTTTTTGCGCTTTCGCTTCATCTTGTTCTCTCCGGCTATCAGCCGCATCTGGGCAGGTCCTTGCTAAAATTCTGGCGGGATCGGCAATTTCACCACCGTTCGTAGCGCACAAGTTCGGACAGCAGCTTGCGCTCCTTCGGGCCGGGAAGGTCGGCGGGGTAGCCGAGCGGCGTCAGGGCGATGGGCTCCACGCCCTCGGGCAGGCCGAAGACCTGACGGGCTGCCGCGACGTCGAAGGCGGCGATCCAGCAGGTGCCTAGCCCCAAGTCGGCTGCCGCCAGGATCAAATGGTCCATGGCGATGGCAACATCCACCACCGTGCAGTTGAAACCATCCGTGCCGCGCACCCAGCCTTGGGCCGGGAGACCGCAGGCGCAGATCACCAGCGGAGCCTGAATGAACCATTCCCGGTGGTAGACGCGCTGCAACTCGGACTCGCGGCCTTTGACGTGCGCGACAATGAACTGAAACGGCTGCAAGTTGGCGGCAGTCGGCGCCAAGCGTGCTGCCTCGAGAACTTTGGAAAGCTTGGTATGCTCCACCGGATCAGGTTTGTAGGCGCGCACACTGTAGCGCTTTTGGATCAGGTCGAAATATTCCATGGTCGTCTCCTCTCCAGATAAAAAGCCCGGGGGTGCGACGATTCCAGCGCGCCAGCGGCATTTAGACAATTCTGGAAATCAGGCACTAAAGCGGCCATGGATCGCGGCTCAACCGGACGCTCCGATCGCGGTTGCAATGGTGGAATTTGCTGTGGCCCGATTTGGGTTTGCGAGGCTTCCCTGCCGAGCTGCCTCCACCGGCTTTTGCTCACACCTTCCCGCGCCTCGCTTCGAGTTCGAGCCGGATCGCGTGCATCCGCGTCTGGCTCAGCGGATAGAAGGCGAGCAGGAGCAGGGCAACCAGCAGCGCGACCACGGGAATCGCGGCAAACAGAAAGCGGATCCACCAGATCGTCTCCGGAGTCTGGGCCCCGCCCAAAGACTGCCGGTAACCGACCGCTTCCAACAGGTAGTTGGCCAGCCCAAGACTCAACGCCATGCCGAACTTGGCCACCCAGGAGTACCACGAGGTGAAAGCGCCCTCGCGACGCTGCCCCGACTTGATTTCATCGTCGTCCACCACGTCCACGCACATCGAGGGCAGCACGACCCAGAGGCCCGTGGACGAGAAACCGGTCAGCGCGGTGTTCAATACGATCAGCCAGCCGTTGCCCGGCCGGTACATCCACCAACTGGAACCGAAGGAAAAGATTCCGGTGGCCAGGGTGAACAACAGCGCCTTGATCTTGCCGTGGTGGCGCGCGATCCATCCGGCCGTGAAAACCCCCATGATTCCGCAGACCAAATAGCCGACGCTGCCCCAGGCGTAATAATACGACATGATCGCCTGGTCGCCGTGGAACGCGTAGTAAGTGCCGACAAACTGCGAGAGGCCGCCGAGCATCGTGGTCGGAACGACATAGACCACGCCGATCGCCAGCAGCACGATGAACGGGCGCGACCGGAAGGTCTGTCCCAGCGTGGCCCAGAAACGGGTCTTGGGCTGCTGGGCGGCTTTCGCGTAATAGCGCTCCTTGACGCAGAAGAAATTGGCGAAACCGGCCATGATCATGAGCAGACCAGCCAGGGCTGCCGCCCATTGCACTCCGCGCAGCACATCGGGTTTTCCCGTCGCCGCATCGTTGAACATCGGCCGCGTCGCGAACCACCACGCGAAGGCCATATAAACACCGGAGATTTTCTGGATCACCGCCTTGAACGCCATCACGCTCGTGCGTTCGTGGTAGCTGGGCGTCAGCTCGCTGCCCAGACTCCCGTAGGGCATGTTGTAGAGGCTGATGATCGGCGCGTAGAGAAACAGCGACACGAGCATGAACCAGAACAGGCGGTTGTGCATCCAGGGCGCCGACGCGTCCCAGTGGCGCGAAGCCAGAAACAGGCAGGGGAGGGCGATGCCGGCCGCGATCGAGCCAAACAGGATGTAGGGACGGCGGCGGCCCCACCGCGAACGGGTGTTGTCCGACAACCAGCCAAACAAGGGGTCGGTGAACGCATCGAACATCCGCGCGACCATCAGCACCGTGCCGACGAGGTTCGGCGCAAGGCCAAGATACATCGTGAAAACCGGGCCCGAGAGATTCGGATACAGCCAGTGTCCGAAGATGTCGTTCACGCCGCCAAAGCCGTACGCAGCCTTGGCGACAAAGGGGATTTTGTCATCCGGGGCCGTTCCCGGGGAACGCGGTGTGGGCGGGATGTCTGAGCGCAGGGACATGGCGGGCCAGCAGGGCGGGGGCCTCGGACGCACCGGCGCGGTTCAGGGTTCCGGGGCGCGGGTCAGAGCTTCAGCACCTCGGCGAGCCTGGCGACGTCGCGGCCGCCGCCCATGGCGAAGTCGGGCTTGCCGCCGCCTTTGCCGCCCAGCTTGGCGGAGAGTACGGTAACCAGCTTGCCGGCTTGCAGGCCGGACTTGATGGCGGCCGGCGAGCAGAAGGCGACGACGGCAGCCTTTTCGCCAAAGGCGGCGCCGAGTTGGACCACACCTTCGCCAAGCTTGGCCAGCACCTGCGCGCCGAGTCCGCGGAGTGTCTCGGGTGAATCGGTCGCGACGACGGCGGAGACGAACTTGAAGCCATCCTTGGTGACGGCCTTGGCAGCGAGTTCGTCGGCAAGGCCGGCGGAGGCTTTCTGGTCGAAGGTTTTGAGTTTCTTCTCGAGCTCGGCCTTGTGCGTCAGCAGCGACTCCAGCTTCTTGGCCACGTCCAGCGGGCCGGCGGAGAGCAGGCTGCTGACGGCGGCGAGCGCGGCCTCGCGCATGGCCACGAAGTCGAGCGCCGCCTGCCCGGCGACGATCTCGATGCGCCGCGTACCCGCGGCGATGGCCGATTCGGTGACGATTTTGACCAGGCCGATCTCGCCCGTGGTGGCGACGTGCGTGCCGCCGCAGAGTTCGCGGCTGTAACCGCCGATGTCCACGACGCGGACGATCCTGCCATATTTCTCGCCGAAGAAAGCGAGGGTGTCGGCGGGCCGTTTGTCGAACTCAACCTCGTAGGCCTCAACCCGGGTGTTATCGAGCACCTTGTCGTTGACGAGGTGCTCGACCTCGCGGAGCTGGTCGGGTTTCACCTGTTCGAAGTGGGAGAAGTCGAAACGGGCGCGGTCCCGCGTCTTCGACGTGCCGGCTTGGTGGACATGAGTGCCGAGCACCTTGCGCAGCGCCCAATGGAGCAGATGGATCGCGGTGTGGTGACGGGCGATCGCCCGGCGGGCCATGGGCGAGACGACGAGCTTCGCGGTCTGGCCGGTGAGGGAGAGTTTCGCCGCATCGAGGGCGCAGGCGGGCGCAAGCTGGTGCAGGTAGCGGCCGGACTTGTCCTTGATCGTATAAACGATGGCGAAGATCTGCCCGGCGATCTTCGCGGCGCCATGATCGCCGGCCTGACCGCCCATCTCGGCGTAGAACGGCGTCTGGTCGAAGACGAGATAGGTTTCCTTGTCGGCTTTGACGACGTCGATCACCTTCGCGTCGGCCGTGAGCTGGGTGTAGCCGAGAAACTTGGTCGGTTTTTGTTCAATGGTTTCTTCGCCCTCGGTGGTAGCCACAATGATCTCCTTTTTCTGTGCGGCTCGGCCGCGTGCACGTTGTTTTTTCATCTCGGTGTTGAACCCCTCCACATCTACCTTCAAACCGCGCTCCTGCGCGAGAAGCTGGGTCATGTCGAGCGGGAATCCGTAGGTGTCGTAGAGCTCGAAGGCGTCTTCACCACGCAGCACTTCGAGGTTGCCCACGACACTGTAATCCGTGGAGCGATAGCCTGCTCTTCCTGCGTGGATGAAGCCTTTCTCAACGATTTCTCTTTTCTCAATCATTCTGGTGAAGACGGAAAGTCCGCGATCAAGGGTCCGGCCAAAAGATTCTTCCTCAGCTCGGATCACCCGCCGGATGATATCCTGTCGTTCCTTGAGTTCGGGGAATACGCCGCCCAGCGACTGCACCACGGGCTCGACGAGTTGTTCGAAGAAGCCGGTATCCAACTTGAGATCTTTTCGCCCATACAGGATGCCGCGCCGGAGGATGCGGCGGACGACGTAGTTCCGGCCTTCGTTGCTGGGCAGGATGCCGTCGGCGATGGCGCACGAGACGCAGCGCGCGTGGTCGGCGAGCACGCGGAAGGCGATGTCGATGTACTCCTGTTCGGTTAGGTTCTCGCGCTTGGTCGGAACCGTGCCCTTGTAGGTTTTTCCCGAGAGTTCGGAAACTTTCTTGAACAGTGGCGCGAAGATGTCGGCGGCGTAGTTGGTGGGATCCGGCGTGAAGTCTTTGAAGCCTTTCGTCGTGGCGCAAATACCGGCCACGCGTTCAAAGCCCAGGCCGGTGTTGGCGTTGAACTGGATGAAGACATGGTTCCAGATCTCGATGCAGCGCGGCTGGCCGGCATTGACGAGCGCACGGCCGGCCTGCTCGTCGTCGGAGGGCGCGAGGTTCAAGTGGATCTCCGAGCACGGGCCGCAGGGTCCGGTGTCGCCCATCATCCAGAAATTGTCCTTCTTGCCGCCGTGGAGAATGTGGACCTGTGGATCGAGTCCGGCCTTTTTAAAGATGCCGGCCCAGATATGGTAGGCCTCGCGATCGAATTCAGACGGATCGCCCTTGCCGGGCTGATAAACGGTGGCGAAGAGGCGCTGGGCGGGGATGCCCCAGATCTTGGTGAGCAGCTCCCAGCCCCATTCGAGCGATTCCTTCTTGAAATAGTCGCCGAAGGACCAGTTGCCGAGCATCTCGAAAAACGTGTGGTGGCAGGTGTCGAAGCCGACATCCTCGAGGTCGTTGTGCTTGCCGCCGGCGCGGATGCACTTCTGCGTGTCGGCCGCGCGGGTGTCCTTGCCGGCTTTGACGCCGGCCCACTTGGAAACGTCGGGCTGCCGGTCGCCGAGAAAGATCGGCACGAACTGGTTCATGCCGGCGTTGGTGAAGAGCAGACCGGGCGAGTCGGGCAGCAGCGACGACGACGGCACGATCGTGTGGCCGTGTTTTTGGAAAAAATCGAGGAAGCTCTGGCGGATGTCAGCGCTAATCATGTCGGACTACGGTTATAAGCCACGGAGGCACAGAGGGCACGGAGAATTGGAAGGAGAATGAGGTAGCGAGGTCCGGCGTAAAGGGAAGGTGAAAGTTCGCGGGAAAATCGCGGATCGATGGCTGTCGACAGTGGCCCCGACACTTCGCGGTTGCGCGGGCGGCGCGCAAGCCGCATCTAATCGGGGATGAACATCCACGTCCTGCCGGCGGGTCCGATCCAGACCAATGCCTACCTGCTGACCGCGCCGGAGTTAAACGAGGCGGTGCTCATCGACGCGCCGGGCGGCATCTGGCGGCAGATCGAGCCGATCCTGGCGAGGGAGCAGTGCCGCCTCCGGGAGCTTTGGCTGACGCACGGCCACTGGGACCACACGCAGGGCGGGGCCGAGGTGGTGGCGGCGACCCAGGCGAAGGTCCGCGCCCACCGCGACGACCAGATGCTGATCGAGAGCCCCGAGGTCATGGAAATGTTTCTGATCCCCGGCGTGCGGCTCGGACCGATGAAAATCGACGAGTTCGTTGAGCAGGGACAGCGCTGGACGGCGTTGGGGCAGACGGTCGAGGTGCGGCACGTCCCGGGGCATTGTCCCGGCAACGTGGCATACTACTTTGCGGCCCTGAAGGCGGCGTTTGTAGGCGATGCGCTTTTCCACAGCAGCGTCGGCCGCACCGATCTGCCGGGTGGCAGCCTCGAAGTGCTGGAACGTTCCATTCGCGCGCAGATCTTCACGCTGCCCGACGAAACGGTGGTGTACCCCGGTCACGGGCCCGAAACCACGGTCGGCGTGGAGCGGGAAACGAATCCCTTTGTCCACGGGTAAACAGTGGACCGATGTCAGAAGTCAGGTGTCAGAGGAAAGGAAGACCAAAAACGAAAAATGGAAAACCGAGGACAGCCTGCCGCGTCATCGGGTCCCGCCATGGTCGACGGCAACGACGGAAGATCGCTGACGGATGGCCGATGCTGAAAATCAGAGTGCAGAGACAGGTGATCCGGTTTTGATCGAATGACATGGACTCCCCAGACAATTTGATTCACGAGCACTTCATGCGGCGCGCCCTGGCGCTGGCCCGGCAGGGGTGGGGCACCACGCACCCGAATCCCATGGTGGGCGCCGTCATTGTGGAGCAGGGCGGGGTGGTGGCGGAGGGTTTCCACGCCAGGGACGGCGAACCGCACGCGGAAATCATGGCGCTGCACAACCTCGAGCGCCTGCCCCGGCCGGGCGCGACGCTTTACGTCACCCTCGAGCCATGCAGCACCCAGGGGCGCACCGGCGCGTGCACCAGCGCCATCATCGCTGCCGGCCTCCAGCACGTGGTGGTCGGCGCCACCGATCCCAATCCCGTGCACGCCGGCCACGGCTTCGAGATGCTGCGGGCGGCGGGCGTGGAAGTGACCGAGGGCGTGCTGGTCGACGACTGTCTCGACCTGAACCTGATCTTCAACCACTGGATCACCACGCAGACCCCGTTGCTCGCCGCCAAGGCCGCCGTGACCCTCGATGGCAAGATTGCCACGCGGGCGAACGATTCGGAGTGGATCACGGGGGAGATGGCGCGCGCGGATGTGCACCACTGGCGGCGGTTGTTTCCGGCCATCGCCGTCGGCGCGGGCACGATCCTGAGCGACAATCCCAGTCTCACCAGCCGGGTGGGCGACGAGGTGTGGTGCCCCCTACGCCTGGTGTTCGACGGCCTGTTGCGAACGGTCGTTGAGAAGAAACTGCCGAAGGTCTACACGGACGAACACAAGCATCGGACGATCGTGGTCACCACGCCGCACGGCGGCCTTGGCTACATGCGGAAGCTGCAGGCGATGGGCGTGCAAGTCTGGAACCTGCCGTCGTCCACGATGCGCGCGCCGCTGGTGGATTTCCGGAGGAAGTGTGCGGAGGCGGGCATCACCGGCGTCTACTTCGAGGGCGGCGCGCAGATCATCAGCGAGCTGATCCAGTTTCGCCAGCTCGACTACCTGTTCGTCTACCGGGCGCCCGTGCTATTGGGGGATGAACGGGCCAAGGCGGTGTTCAAGGGGTTGCGCACGGAGAAGCTCACCAACGCCGTGCGGATTGAGAACGTGCGGCACGCCTCGTTCGGACCGGACCAGCTGATGCGAGGGCGCGTAGCTTATCCGGAAAAACTGCAGGTGGATGAGACGACCTTCAGCTTGGGATGAAGCCGTGTCGATGCCGGCAAAGGTCGAAAGTCGAGAGTCGAAGGCCGTGGATGCGGTGAACCGCCCGCCATGGCGGCAGCCGTCAGCTTCATGCCGGGCCGCCCTGGCTCTCGGCGCTCGTCTCTCGCCTTGCGACTGAATCTTTGCGAATGAAAATCTATCTTGCTTCGGGGAACGCCCACAAGGCGCGCGAGTTTCAGGCGCTGGCGGATGCGGACGCACTGCCGGTGGAAATCATCTCCGCGGTGGCGATTGGCGGCATGCCACCGGTGGCGGAAGACACGGGCTCCTTTGCCGGCAATGCGCGCAAAAAGGCGCGGACGCTCAAGGAACGGCTGCCGGCGGGAGGCTGGGCGCTTGCGGACGACAGCGGCCTGTGCGTGGACGCTCTCGGCGGCGCGCCTGGCGTGGAATCGGCCTACTACGCCGGGCCGCGGGCCAGCGGCGCGGAGAATCTGGCGAAACTGGTGGCCGTGATCCACGAGGTGCCGGAGGAGCGGCGGGCTGCACATTTCGTATGCGTGTTGGTGCTCGTGGGTCCCGACGGGGAGGAGCACGTCTTCGAAGGCCGCTGCCTTGGAAAATTGCGCCGGGAGCCGGCAGGCACGGGCGGCTTCGGCTATGATCCGATCTTCGTGCCCGACGGATACGAGCAGACCTTCGCCGAGCTCGGCGCCGCGGTGAAGAACCGACTAAGCCACCGCGGCCGCGCCTGGGCCGCCTTGGCCGCGTGGTTGCGCGAAAACGCCACGGCGTGAAGCACGAGAAATCAAGGGGGGCTGACCTCTCTGGCCCGAGCCATGGCAGAGACCGAAGCGCGTTCCTCGAAAGCGAAGCTCTTCTCCGGACGAGTTGGCTTTCTTCCGGCTTGGCTTCTTTGTGGCACTCAGCGGCCACTGCTTGTGTATTCCATCGCGTCCGGCGACCTGAAAATTGGTGAACCTGGCGAAGCCACGGCGGATTTTGGGAAGGGGCGCAATTATTGTGCCACGGGGATGGAAGTGGCGGGAGTAGCTGCGGACTGAGGCGGCGTAAAAGAGATGATGAGATCAACGGAGGAGAAGAACCCAAAAGCCTTGTGCAACCGGCCGACGTTATCGCATATTGCAGACATCATTCGGCGACCGGGCAAATCCACGTCGATATCGGCCGGCCGCTCTTGGCCCACCTCCATGGATCTTTCAATCGTCGTCCCAGTTTACAGGGAGGAGAAGAACATCCCGGAGTTTCTTCGCCAGCTAACGCCGATCCTGGAAGGTCTCTCCATCGACTATGAAATCATCTTCTGTCTCGATCCCTCGCCCGACCGCACGGAACAGGTGATCCTCGAACAACGAGAACACAACCCGCGCCTTAAGCTCCTCACATTCAGCCGGCGGATCGGCCAGCCGATGGCGACTCTCGCCGGGCTGCAATACTCGCAGGGAGACGCCGTGGTCGTGATGGATGTCGACCTCCAGGATCCTCCGCGGCTGGTCGCGGACATGGTGGCCAAGTGGCGCGAGGGATACGACATCGTCCTCGCGCAGCGGCGGACCCGCCAGGGCGAGCCGCTGATTCGAACGATCGGCGCGCGGGTGGCCTATTGGCTGATCCGGCGGGTCGCCGAGGTGGACATTCCAGAGAACACGGGTGATTTCCGGTTGCTGAGCCGCCGGGCGGTCGACGAAATCAATCGGCTGAAAGAATGCCACGGATTCCTCCGCGGGCTGGTTTCCTTTGTTGGTTTCCGGCACACGGTGGTGCATTTTGACCGACCGACGCGCTTCGCTGGCAAGACTAACTACCCCTCCATCGGCTCGCTGCGGATCGCGTTGAACGGACTGGTTTGCTTCTCTTCAGCCGCCGTGAGACTCAGCTCGGTCGTGGGCTTTCTCGTCACCGGTTTATCGTTGCTGCTGGCCGCTGCGTACCTGTTCCTGAAGCTGATCGGCCATCCGATTGTCTGGAGCAACCCGACGATCGTGCTCCTCATCACCTTCCTGGCGGGCGTGCAATTGATCAACATTGGCATCCTTGGGGAATACATTGCCCGCATCTACGACGAAGTGCGCATGCGCCCCAAGTTTATTGTCGATCGGATGATCGGTTTATCATCGGAGGACGGCGCGCGAGACCACCCGTTGCTCCCGATCCGATGATCCCGGCCGCGGCGGGCCGGAGATTCGCGACTGACCAACGACTAGCGGAGCCGTGGCGTTCCGGCGGCTGGCTGTTTGCCGCCCGGAATAGCCTTTGACCAACGGGTATATGCTGGGCGTTATCCCGCGGACCCGTGTGGAAGCAAAACCCGTTGACCCGTCTGCCAACCAGTCGGCATGCTCCCTGGTGCATGCTCGTCCAACAGGCAGTCATTCTTTGTGGAGGGAGGGGCACCCGTCTGGCCGAATGGGTGCGAGAATTACCCAAGCCGATGATCCTGCTCGATGGGCGCCCGGTGCTCGATCACATCATCTCAAACTTGGCGAAAGCAGGCATCCAGCGTTTCCTGCTTGCCGCCGGTTATCGTGGCGATGTCGTGACCCGGTACTATACAGCGCCCCGCCCTGCTGATTGTCGAATCGAGGTTTTGACCGAACCCGAACCCGGGGGGACGGCCGGCGCATTGCGTGGGTGCGCCAACCGGCTTGATGACGATTTCGTGCTCGCCTACGGCGACGTCTTTCTCGACTTCGACGCCCGACGCTTGATTGCGGCGCACGAGATCCATCGTCCGCTAGGCACCTTGCTGGTGCGGGCGTCCGATCATCCTTGGGACTCACACCTGGTGGTGGCGGACGACGCTGGCCGCGTACTCGAATTCGTCAATCGGCGCGAGCCGGGCCGCCTCTATCGCAACGTCGCCAACGCCGCCGTCCACGTGGTCTCACGCCGGCTCCTGGACTTTGTCCCTGCGGCGGGTCCGGCGGATCTTGGGGCCGACGTTTTCCCTGCCGCGATCACCCGTGGCGAGACGCTGGGCATTCATTTCTTGGAGGAAGAGGGGTTCGTGAAGGACATGGGTACGCCGGAGCGGTTGGCCTCGGTCGAGGAATACCTCGCCGATCGCGCGCTGGCGGAGGCGGCCCGAGCCCGACCGCAGCCGGTCGAGACGGTCTTCCTCGACCGGGACGGTGTGCTCACGGTCGATTCCGGCTTCATCGACCGGCCGGAGAAACTGGAGCTGCTCCCCGGAGTTGCGGAGGCGATGGCCCTGTTGCACCGGCGGGGTATTCGATGCGTCGTGACGACCAACCAGTCAATCGTGGCGCGCGGGCTTTGCACCATGGCGATGCTGGGGACGATCCATGATCGGCTTCGGGCCAAGATTGCAGCTGGCGGCGGGAAGATTGACGCGATCTACGCTTGCCCCCACCACCCCGAGACCCACCACGGCGAGGGGGTGCCGGAGCTGCGCCGGGCCTGTCGTTGCCGCAAACCTGCTCCCGGTCTGTTATTTTGCGCCCGCCGCGAACTGGGTCTGAATCTCGCCGCCTGCATCATAGTGGGAGACCAGACCAGCGACGTGCGCGCGGGTCGCGCCGCCGGCATACGGACTGTCCTCCTGGGGAATCCTGGGCATCGTGATCAAGTGCGGAAAGTGGCGGCACCCGACGCGGAGTTCGATTCGCTGCTCGCCTTTGTCCAGGCAGCCATCGAAGATGGTCTTATCCGGCAATGATCATCAGCAAGACCCCTTTCAGGATCAGTTTTGTCGGCGGCGGCTCCGATCTTCCCGATTTCTACCAGCGCGGTTATGGCGCCGTGGTCAGCTCTGCGATCGATAAGTTCGTCTATCTGGCGATCCATGAGTTTTTCGAGCCTCGGTACCTCCTGAAATACGCACAGACCGAGAGCTGCGAAAGTATCGAAGCCATCCGGCATCCCCTCATCCGCGAATGTCTCCGCGTGACGGACAACCGCGATTTCCTCGAGATCACGAGCTTCGCCGACATGCCGTCGCTCGGCAGCGGGCTGGGTGGTTCTTCGGCGTTTTCGGTGGGGCTCATCCATGCTTTGCTGGCACACCGGGGACGCATGCCGTCGCACGAGATCTGCGCGGCCCAGGCGTGTGAAGTGGAAATCGACCGGCTGAAGGAGCCGATCGGCAAGCAAGACCAGTACGCAACGGCGTTCGGGGGGATGAACTATATCCGGTTCAACAGCGATGGCAGTGTTCACGTCGATCCGATCATCCTTGGCGCCGAGGACCGCGCAGAACTGGAGAAAAGACTGGTGTTGTTCTACACGGGTGTCACGCGGAGCGCCGTGGGAATCCTCGCCGAGCAGAGGCAGAACATCCTGTCGGATCCAAAGCGCTTCGAGATCCTGTGCCGCATCCGGGATCAGGCCGACGAGCTTCGCGCTGCGTTGGTGGACGGGCATTTTGAGGCGATCGGCGGCATGATGCACGAGGGATGGTTGCTGAAAAGGCAGATGGCCTCCGGCGTCTCCTCCGCGCATTTTGACAAACTCTACGAGCGCGGTCGCGCGGCCGGAGCGGTCGGCGGCAAGATTCTGGGCGCGGGTGGCGGCGGCTTCTTTCTCTTTTACGTGGAGCCCGAGCGCCGCGAGGCGCTGATCAAGGCGCTGGGGGACCTGCGCCACATCGATTTCCGGCTGGAGCGACAGGGTACGCGAATCATTTACGTTGGCGATTGACCGATGAACGCCCCGAGAAGCTTTGCGCAAGATTACGTTTCGCGTTTGCGCGAACTGCTGGCGGAACTTGACCTCGACGCGGTGGCGGCGGCGACGGCCGTGTTGCTCGATGCCTATGAAAATGGCCGCACGGTTTTCATCTGCGGAAACGGAGGAAGCGCTTCCACCGCCTCGCACATGGCCGCGGATCTGGGCAAGAATACCGTGGCTGTCGGCAAACCTCGTTTGCGGGTGCTCAGCCTCAACGACAACATGGCATGGTTTTCCGCCCTCGCCAATGACTTGGGGTACGAGAACGTGTTCGTGGAGCAGATGGGGAATCTCCTGCAACCCCGGGATGTGTTAATCGTCCTTTCGGCGAGCGGCAATTCGCTCAATGTCGTTCGGGCGGCCGAGTTTGCGAAGGCACACGGTGGCCGGGTCCTGGCGCTCGTCGGCTTTCAGGGAGGCCGGCTGCGCGAGCTGGCCGACGTCGCGATCCACGTGAAATGCGACGCCTACGGACCGGTCGAGGACGTCCATTTGGTCCTCAACCATATTTTCACCGAAACGCTGCGAGAACGGATTCGCTCGACGCCATGAAGCCAGGACGAGCCATGGTGTCCGGCGGTGCCGGCTTCGTCGGCAGCCACGTGGTCGATCGTCTCGCGGCCGATGGAGCCGAAGTGGTTGTCTGCGATAATTTCACCACCGGCAGCCGACGGAATCTGGCGCCGCACCAGAGTAATCCGCGGGTGCGCATCGCCGAAGCCGACATTCTGGACCTTCCTCGCCTTACCGCGGAGATGCGGGGCTGCGATTCAGTGCGCTTTCTTGTCCAGCAGCCGTGATTGTGGGATATTCCCCGAATGCCCCCTCATAATGGGTCGCAATGATGAAATTCACTTTGATACGGCCTCCCGTTCTCATGCCGACCTTCAACCTGGCGGACCTGGTGGTTCCACCGATCGGCCCCGCCTATATCGCCGCGGCTGTTCGGCAAGCGGGACATGAAGTTTGTTTTATCGATGCGATTTCGCTGGCCATTGAGCAATATATTCCACGGGACCGGGGGACCCTGCTGCATGGCCTGACGATCCCCGCCATTGTTGAGCGCATTCCCAAAGACACCCACATGATCGGCGTGTCCTCCAATTTCTCGTTTGAATGGCCAGTCTGCCGGGAACTCCTTCATGCCATCCGTGCTCGATTTCCGGGAACTTTGATCGTCGCCGGGGGAGAACACGTCACGGCCGTTCCCGAATTCTCGCTCGCCCAGTCTTCCCTGGATGCGATCGTTTTGGGGGAAGGCGAGGAGACGATGGCGGACCTTTTGCGGGTATATGAGCAAGGGGGGATCCGGCAACTCCACACGGTCCCGGGTCTGGTGTATCGTGACGCGACCGGACAGATTCATCAAACTGCCGCCCGCCCGCGTATCCAGGATCTCAACGCCATTCCTCGCCCCGCATGGGACTTGCTCCCGATCGAGGAGTACCTCTCAAGGGGTTACGGGTTCGGTGTCAACCGAGGGCGCTCGATCCCGGTTCTGGCCTCGCGAGGCTGTCCTTACCAATGCACCTTTTGTTCGAATCCCACCATGTGGACCGTGCGCTGGAAACCGCGAGATCCGGGCGACCTGCTCGATGAAATCGCCGATCTTCAGCAAGAGTATCAAGCGGACAATTTCGATTTTTATGACCTCACGATGATCGTGAGCAAGCAATGGATTGTCGACTTTTGCCACGGGATTGAACAGCGGAAGATGAAGTTCACCTGGCAGCTTCCCAGCGGAACGCGCTCTGAAGCGGTCGATGAAGAGGTCGCGCGTCTTCTATATCAAACTGGCTGCAGGAATATTTCCTATTCTCCGGAGAGTGGGTCCGAGGAAACTTTGCACCTGATCAAGAAAAGGATCTCCATTCCTCAAGTTCTCAAGTCGATGCGGCTGGCCGTGCGGAGTGGACTGAATGTCAAATGCAATTTCATCCTGGGCTTTCCGGAAGATCGTTGGAAGAACCTGCGGGAAACCTACCGTGTCATCGTCCGAGCCGCGTGGGCCGGCATTCACGATATCGCCATCTGGGTCTTTGTTCCTTATCCGGGCAGCGAACTCTTCAATCAGCTCCGATCCGAAGGGCAGATTCAAGAGATGAATGATGACTATTTTAATCGTCTGGCCGCCTATGCCGACGTGACCCGGACGTATTCCTACTGCCGCGCCCTCGGCAAGCAGCAACTCCTCTTTGCACGGATCGTCGGGACATTTCTCTTTTATGGAGTGGCGTGGCTCCTGCGTCCTTGGCGGCCGTTCCGTATCCTCATCAACTCAGTTTCAGGGCATTTGGAGAGTCGCTCGGAATTGGCGGTAAGAGGATTCTTTAAGCGACTGCTGAAAGGGTGGACGTAGATCGGGTTGTCAGCCGTTGGACTCCCACGTATCGTGGATCCGGCTTGCGAGCGGCGCCACGGGCTTGTCGACGATGTCGAGCAGCCACGCCTGCAGCAGCATCTGGATTCCGACGATCACTGGCAACAGAGCCAGGGCAACGGTTCCCGTCGTCTGCACTCGGCCGGCGATGACCCCAGCATGCCACCGGTAGAAACCGAATGCGGCGCCTCCTACCAGACTAAGCGAGCCGACGGCAAGGAGGACGGTCACCGCATTCGTGTCGTAAATGAAATAGCGCCACATGATCCGTCGCAGCAAGCCCGCTACGAGCTTGGGCGGAAAGCCGATCAGCGTCCGCCAGACACTGAGCGAAGATCGTTCGGAGCCGTAGCGCGCCGGCATGGGTACTTCGGTCACGACGGCGCGGATGATATTGAGCTGAATGAGCAGACTGGTTTCGAAGAAGTAACTCCGCGAGAGCTTTTCGAAGTTCAGCATGCGCAACGCCGCATGGTGCATGGCCACGAAACCGTTGGTCGGGTCCGAAATGTGCCAGTGTCCGCTGGCCACCTTGGTCAGCAACGTCAGCCCGAAGTTTCCGATCCGGCGGGCCAACGGCATCTGCCGCAGCGCCTGCAGATCGTAGAAGCGGTTGCCTTTCGCAAAATCGGCAGTCCCGGAAACGATCGGATGCAACAGGCGTGGGAGCAACCCCGGATCCACCTGCCCGTCGCCGTCGACTTTCACGATGATCCCGTGGCCGGCGGCAAGTGCGGCCTTGAAACCGGTGATCATGGCGCCGCCCACGCCCTGATTCCGCTCATGGAACAGGACCCGCACGCGCGGGTCGTGGATCTCCGCGCAGATCAACTGGCCCGATTTCTCGGGGCAGGCGTCGTCGACACAGTAAACGGCATCAACCCAGACGGGCAGGGTGCGGACAACCTCGAGGATACTACGGGCAACCCGGTAGCAGGGGATGACGACCGCGATGGTCTCGTGTGGCATGGTGAGGCAACCTGGCTTGCGATCCAGAATGGCCGTGCTTGCTAGAAATGCGATACCGAAGCGAGATTGGGCGCGATTCCAACCAGTCGATGACTGGCGCTGCTACCTTGGGCACCGAGGCAGCGGCGGCAAGCGTTTGGCGCGCGGATCGTCCGGTCTCACGCCTTGGTTGTGCAATGGGTGGGCTGCCCGCTTGCTGGCGCCGTATCGCGCGAGTGGGCTCGCTCGCCTGCAAATCAGTTGGCAAACGCGCAAAACAAAAAAACATGGTCTGGATCGAGGCGCACGGTTTTATCGACTCGACGCATCCATCTTCCCGCATTCAAATCACCACTTGCACCCGGTTGTCCGTTTCCTGATGCGCGACACGAGCACGATTCGTTCGTCCAAGGCTTCGAGCAGGTCGGTCGAGGTGATGCGAGCGCCAATTGACACCGCGAACGGCGAAAGAACCACATGATTGCGAGAATCCAGCAAATCAGGCGATGGCTGGCGCCAAGGGATTCGGATCTGAGCATCCTCGTGGCCATCACTTTGGTGTGTTTGCTCGCTCGCTGGATTTTCGCAATTGGGACGGCACTCCCCGACGACCCGGGTTACGCTTGTCCCTTGGGGTTTATATTCCGGGGCGAATATCCTTCTCTGGGCGCTCAGGGCCAGGCCGAGTTTCGCCCAGCGTGGCTGCTTCCGATTGGCGCTTCACTCCGGTGGCTCGGCTGGACGGCCCACGGCATGGTGCTTTATCCGATCATCACCGGAGGCTTCCTACCGCTTCTCACCGCGCTTTGGTTGCGAAGAAACCTTCCCCGCGGATCCCAGGCTCCGGTCGTTTGTGCAGTCATCCTCGCGTGCTATCCCGTTTTATTCGTCGATTCCTTGATGTGGGTTATCGAGGTGCCGTTGATCTTCTGGTGCCTGCTTTGCGTCAACTTGTTCGGATGCGCCTATGCTGGATTGGCGGAGTCGCCACTCACGGCGCGCAAGCATCTGTCATGGATTGGGTTCTCGATTCTGGCCGGTGCGGCTTTTTCCGTCGCCTACCAGGTCAAGATCACGGCCCTGCCGCTGCTCGGCATCTGGTTGACGACCGAAGTTCTCCTGCAGGTTGAGCGCCGGGGTTGGCCCGCGCGAAGACGTTGGATCGCTCTTTTGTTGGCGGCGGCGGTCTTCTTGTTGCCTTCACTCGGTGTCCAGCTGTTCTATCAAGCAAAGACGGGGCATTTCTTCGGGAATATCCAAGCCGAGATGCGTATGTACGCGGTGAAACTGCCGGAGAATTATCTGAACGGGAACCTTCGGCTGCACGATCTCTATCTCCAATACGTCGAACAACTCTTGCTTCCGTTTGGACCGGCTGGTTTCCGGGTTTTGTTGCATGGAATCTGGATGTGGATCGCGCTGGGTCTGGGTGTGGCCGCCGGGGTTCTTTGGCGACGATTGCCGGCGCCCGAACGAACCATGGCTTTCGTATTCTTCTTCAGCGCGCTGGGACTTTTTCTGTTTCTCGAGTTTTGGCCGTTCCGGCTGAGGCCGCACTATTTGCCCATTTCTTTCGACGGCCGACCGTGGAGATACACCGACGTGTTGGCTCCGCCTATCGCGGCGTTCACGGCTGTCGTCCTGACGTTGCCAGGAGTGTTCGATCGCTGGCTTCTCGGCGCCCTGCGTTGCGGTCTGCTCGGCACCTGTCTGGGAATTGCCGGATATGGCATGGTGATTCGCTACCATCAATTTGAGGACAGCACGGCGGACTATCGGCAGGCCGCGGTGGCGAGCACAACCTGGCTCAAATCGTATTGCCGGCTTCCGCAGGTGATCGATGAGGATGGATGCGAGCAATTCACAGAAATGCTGGGCTGGCCCGACAAGACCTCGTTTCAGCCGTCGCGATCGCGGTTCTTGGACTTGCGGAATTCGCCGCCGGTCTGCATCTGGACGGGTGGGGCCCGGCGGGAAGCCATGAGCGCCGATGCCGCCTGGTCGCCGGATCGCATGAAGCTTCTTGGCGGGGACGTCGTTCTGATCCACACATTTGCGGGGTTGCGACGACCGTGGCGATCTCGTCTGTTACAGCTGTGGCTTTTCCGTCCGACGAAGGTGGACTCCCATGATCCCCCATCTCAGCCTTGAGCCCCGATACCGCTGGCTTTTGTGGACGTGCTGCGCTGCCTTCCTGATCGGTGTGGCCA
Source organism: Opitutaceae bacterium (assembly GCA_049513315.1). Taxonomy (GTDB): domain Bacteria; phylum Verrucomicrobiota; class Verrucomicrobiia; order Opitutales; family Opitutaceae; genus Fen-1467. Next base: position 13,200 of record JBEKWG010000024.1, on the reverse strand, counting down.
TGGGCGTGCGAGCGATAAGGACCGAGAGCGCACCGCTTCCAATACCCAATGCGATACCGCGACTTGTGCAGGATGACATCAAACTCGATCATCCTCTATCCGGTGACCCGCCGCCGGCGAACCTGAGGGGAAATCTGAGGGTTTGGCTCTATTCCGGACGTGAACTGGCAGAGCCGCCGCTGGCGGTGGCGGTGCAACCTCCCGTCTTTGATGTGAGTACTCCATGGCTGAAGGCGCTGGTCGATGAGAAAATCTCTCACATACCGCGTGCTCGCAGCATCAAAATGCGAGGCTGGATCAGCTTCTCGTCACCGCGTACGATGCTGCATCTCCGAAGTGAAAACGGATATCGGGTCCGATTCCGCAACGCTTTGGGGGCGGAATGCAGTCTGGTGCATTGGGAGGATGATGTGACGGAGGACTTCGCCTGTGGTGCCTTCGTGGAACCCGGGCGTTATGAAATCGAGATCGATTACTTCTGCGCTGGGGGAAACGGTTTTTTTGAGATCTGGGGCACGCCGGAGATTCAATTCGACCCCGCGCCAGATCCGCGCGACGCCCCGCGATGATTGTGGCGAAGTTGAACGCTCGCGATTCCCTCGCCGCGCGCTCACCCGGGTTTGGTTGCCACGATTTTGCAGTGGCTGACCGGCACAAGCAGCGTCGGCCAGCGGCGGCCCAGGAAGATCATCCACCTTCCCCGCGGGATGCCGTCCGCGCGAATGTCGATGAACCCCGTCTCCCGTGCAAATGCACAGAGACGAGCCGGTGTCCACTGGAACACCATCGGATGTCCGACCAAACGCAGCAGGCGGCGGGTCAGCGGGAACGACAATCGTTCCGCCATTTCAAAGCATCGATTGACGACGGATTCGATCACGACGATCTTGCCGCCCGGCCTCAACACGCGGTACGCCTCGCGTAGCGCCGTTTGGGTTCGGGCCCGGGTGGTGCGGTAGTCGCCTTCGGCCAGGTGATGCACCAGCATCTGCATGAGCAAACAGTCGTGCGCGCCGTCCCCCAGGGGCAGGGCAACGGCCGTCCCCGTCTTCAGAACCGCGCCGGCCGGCAGGATCACGCGGTTAAGGTACTCCGTGCTGATATCGACCAGCACCAGGTTGGTAATGTTGCCGCAGTCATAGTTGACGACCCCGCCGCTCCCAACATCCACGACCCGGCCGTGAAGCTCTCCGACCAACGCCCGCGAAACAAGATCATAGGTATCGATGCTCCCGACAAGTTGCTGATAGTTCTTCCAGGCGTCAAAATACCTGGCGTTGACGTTCTCATTGTTGGCCAGGGGCTGTCCCAGGGGTGCCGCTGGCTTCGGTTCATCGTCTCTGGTCATGGATGGGTTTCTTCGTTGCGCCTTGGCAGTTTCAGGATGCGTACGGATGGTATGCTAGGATCCATCAAACTCAGCCTTGTCTGAATCAACTGCCAGCCGGGCGGAGGTCCGACCTGCCCTCGGTAATAGGGGCGCAACCATTCGGGATATTGTTCGATGTACAACTCGGGCGACAATCCGTGCCCTAGGGAACCACCCACCACCCCCCAGCCGTCGCAAACGGCGTCCTCGGGTCCGTCCACGAAATACCTCCAATCATAGTGTCGAGGATATTGAAACAGTCGATAATAGGGCTCCGAGCCGGCGGCGACATAGACTTTCGCTCCATTGGGCGCGATGGCCTTCAAATCGCTGCAGACTTGACGGAAATCTGCGAGAGAATCGCGTAAGAACGTGTGAAAGTATATCGTGCCCGGATAGTTGGCGGCGCCAAAAGCAAGCACGAGGCAAACTGGGGCCAACAGGAGAATGCGCCGGGGCCAGCGTTGGGTGTGTTGCTGCCCAAAGCGTGAAAGCGACCCGAGAGCAAGTCCGACACACAGCGAGATGCCGATATAGCAGGGAAAAACAAAACGGTGCACTTTGTGTATAAAAGTCAGATTGAGCATTCCGCCTTCGCTGGTGGGATAAAGCCAGAAACACTCCTGATATAGATAATAGAACACGAAACCGGTGATGATCAGGAGCGAAAGCTTGCGGTGACCGATTCGGAGAAAAGGCAGAACCAGAAGTGCGGGCAGGAAGGCGGCGCCGCTCCACCCGTGGATCGGCATGCTGTAGATGGAACTCTGCCAACCCACGGGGAACAGACTGTCGCAGAACATCTTGGTGTGCGCCAATAAATCGCTCCAACCACTCGGTGGCAGCCAGAGCTTGACAAACCCGAGGGTCACAAATTTCGCGCAACGCCATGACTCAATATTCACCGCATTGCATTTCATGATTCGCCAATGCAGAAACCAGTGGCCGGACAAAAAGTAGTAGGCGCAGTTTTCCGCCGCAAAAACCAAGGCGAAGCCGCCGAGCAATACCGTCGAAATCCACATTGCCTGCCGCAGCCTGCCTCTGGGCGCCAGGAGCGTCTCCTTGTCGCCTAGCGCGACCAGCAAAAAAGGAACGAGGATGGCCCAGGTCAGCGCCAGAAAAGCCAGCAGCAACTTCGAGAGATACAGGAAGCCGAAAGCCAATCCACTGGCCGCGGCGTATGTCAGCTGCGTTCGACTCGTGGCCGCCTTCAACGCCGGGACGAGGAAGAATATGCCCAGGCACATGAAAAAGAGCTGCGGCATATCGGTGTCGACACGGGCGGAATAGATAATGTGCCCCGGGATGAGCGCCAGCACGGAGGCGCTGAAGAGTCCGGTTCGCGCATCAACGAGCGATCTTCCGATGAGCCCCACCAGCAAAACGGTGCTGATCCCGGTGAGCGCGGTCCACAGCGTTAACGACGATTCCGAAGCCCCAAACGCCTGCATGAATAAAAGGTTCGGGTAAAGCGCGGCGATCCGAAACTGATACATATCCGTGGGATCCCCTTTCCACTTGGCCCAGTCGGAAACGGTCCTGAATTGCGCAATGGAATGCCAATAGTTTCGCCCGGGCTCCCTCGGTGGTAGTGCTAGCGACACAAAAATGTCCTCCTCGCCGTATTGCCGCGCCACGCCAAGGAAGAAGAACACTTCAAGGAGAACTTTGGCGATGAGGATCATGGCGAGGTAGCGCCAGAAGACGGCGCGCCTGCCAACGGAAAACGCCGGGAGACACGCGCCCGCGGGAGGGACGTCGACTCGATCGGGCTTAGGCGGTGTTTTCAAACGTCGTGACTGATCCAATCAGTGGTAGCTGCAAGATGCACGAAGCGGGGAGGTTGACGGTCGGTTTCTCGTGGCGCGTAGCGATTCGGCGGCGGATTGCCGGCTCCTCAATGATGGGCATTTCTTCCAAAGGACACGACACGTGAATGCTGACCGGAGTCTCCGGTCATGGTTAAAACAGAAACCGGCCCAGTTCCAGCGTGTCGAGCGCCGCATTCCGGTCATCGCTCCAGATCAACTGCGTATTGATCAAGGGCGCCTGAACGGTGGTGACCTTGTGTTTGACCCGGCCTTTGTCCTCCTCCTCGGCGAACCAGCCGGAAATGTCCTTCATGCGCTGGGGCCGGCAGACGATGAGGTACTCTGTGTGGGTGGGATCCCAGTCACGATCATTGGTGGAGGCACTGATGTCGGTGGCCACGTCGATGGTGGAGCTCCCCAACGAGCGCGCGGTGGCTTCCACGACGGGGAATAACTTGGTGTAACGGGTCGAGGCGTGGACGACCAGCAGGCCGTCGCGCGCGGCGAGCCGGCGCTGGTAAAGGGCGATGGCCTCGCGCGTGAGCAGGTGGGAGGGGATGCCGTCACCGGTGAACGCGTCCAAGACCAGCAAGTCATAGTCGGACCGGGACTCTTCGAGCGCCTTGCGGCCGTCGCGCTGGATGAGGTTGATCTGGCCGGCGGACTCGGCGACAAAGGTGAAGTATTCCCGGGCGACGCGAATGACCTTCGGATCGATGTCCCAGAAATCGTAGGTATCGCCCTTGCGGGCGTAGGCGGAAAGGATGCCGGCCCCGAGACCAATCACGCCGACGCGCATGGTCGGACGCTCAGCCTGCAGGCGCTCGAGGACGCGGCCGACGCCGGTGCTTTCCGTGAAATAGAGCGTTGGTCGCCGCCGCGCCGCCGCGTCGGCGGTCAGTTGTGAGCCGTGGGTGGTCGTGTCGCTTGACAGGACGACGCTCTGGGGATTCAGCGTGATCATGATATGCCCGTAGAGGTCGCGGATATGGCGGACGCGTGCGCCATTGGCAGTCTCGAGTCTGGTCTGCTGGAGGCCGAAGCCGATCACGGGAGCGAGCAGGACGGCGGCCATAATGACTGCGATGCTGGGTTCGCGGCGGCCGGTGAGCCATAGCATGCCGATCGTCAGCAGCGCCACGGAAGCGATGATAAATTCGACGGGGCGGACGAACAGATAGGGGATGACCGTGACGGTTAGCAGGCCGCCGAGCACTCCACCGGCCGCCAGGATGAGGTAATACCTTTCAAAGCGCTGCGCCGGCCGGAGGCTGTGCAGCAAGGCGTTGCCCAGGAAGCTGCCGCTGGCGGTCAGCGAAATGAGCCACCAAGCGGTCCAGGCGTTGACCGTGGCGGCCGTAAAACCCTTGGTCACCATATAGCCAGCGAGGCTGATCGCCAGCCAGACGATGGTCGTCTTTGTCATCCAGCGGCGCCAGCGCTCGGAAAACGTGACGGTAAAGCTGAGCAGGTATACGCCGAAAGGCCCCACCCAAGCGACCGGGTTCGAGCCGATTTCCGAGGCGAGATGGTAGGTGGCGCCCAGCATGCCGATGCAGGTGAGGGCGCTGAGACCAAGCCACACGGCAATGAGGCCGGGTGACGCGGTTTCGGCGGGCCCGCTTGGAGCCGGTGTGGCGTTCGTATCATCCGAAGTGCGCAGGATGATATAGCCCGCCGCGGCGAGCAGACCGGCGATAACGGCAAGAATGCCGTGCCAGTAGAAAGTCTGATCCGCAAGCCGCAGACTGGTCTCGATGACAAACGGATAGAGCAGGAGTGCAACCAGGCTGCCGGCATTGGAAATGGCGTAGAGGTAGTACGGCACCTCCTGTCCGCGCCGCTGCAGCCAGCCATGCAGGAGGGGCGACGTGCTGAACAACAACACCATGGCCGGCAGGGAGCTCAAGGCGAGGCGCCAGACGACGATTCCGATGCTGGGCACGGAGTCAGCCTGTCCGAAGGGCAGGTGAAAAGTGAGCACCGCCAGGAGAGCCAGCCCGATCGTCGCTCCAACCTGGAGCGTGACCGGCTTGCGCACAAGCCAGGCGGCCCAGGCGTAGCCGAGCAGAAGCGTCAGTTGGAAATAAAGCATGGTACCCAGCCAGGTGGCGGATGTGCCGCCATAAAGTGGCAGGAGCTGCTTGCCCATCATCGGCTGAATGGAAAAGGCGAGGAATGAAGCCAGCGGCACGGCGGCGATGATCAGGACGGAGAGAGCCTGGGTCAGCAGGAGGGGGGAGCGATTGGAGTCGTTCATAGGAAGGTTGGTTATTTGAAATCAGCTTCAGCGGGAAAGCGCCAGCAGCGAACGCACCGGCGAGGCGCCAATGGCGGCATAGGCCTCGCAGGGAGTCCAGCAATTGGGGCACTTCTGCTCGGCGACGGCCCGGCGGACTCCATCGCGGCGGGCGGCTTCGATGATCGGCATCAACGCAAAGGCGGTGGTGCGTACGTTTCCCAGGGGACGATTCCAGATCGTGCAGGGGTAGACCTCGCCCTTTTCCGAAAGGTAAACGGTGGAGAGCAGGGCCGAACAAGTGATGGAAGTCCGGCCCTCGGCGAGATACCGACCGGCCTCGGCGCGGTAAATGCGCTCGATGGCGCTCATCGCCGACCAAAAGCGGCGCCTGGACTTGGATGCGGCCAGCTTCAAGGCATTCATCATCTCGGTGCGGTGGGCTGCGCCGCCGAAACCATCCTTCGCCTCGCTCCCCGTGTTGCCATAGTAGTGCTGGGAAATATGCGGAATGTTGAGGTGGAATTCGCCCCAGCTAATGGCGGCTTCGGATCGCGCCTGCAGCGCCTCGTTGATGGCGGCGAAGGTGGACTCGATTAATTCGGAGGTGGTGTGCCCGTAAGCCGCCCGGTGTCCATGAAGTGTCATGCCGACGAAGACACTCTCCGGCCCGAGCAGGCGGCGAACCGACGCGAAGGTGTCCACGGCATGGGCGAAATCGTTGCGGATGCCGCGGAGGCGGTCGTTAAGCTCGGATGGGCCGTCGATGGAAACGGACACCACCAGGCGTGCCCGCACCGTCTGCTGGATCTCCGTCACCATCTCCGCGATCCGCTTCGTCGCGATGCCGTTGGTGGGGAAATGCACGAGGAGAAGATCGGGGCACGCGCGGGCGAACGCCTGCACCACCTGCGGAAAATCCGGTCGGTCGGTCGGTTCCCCGCCGGTGAAATCGATCCACTGAAGAAACGGGTTGGCGGCCGCGACGGCTTGCACTTCGTCCAGCGAGAGCTCGCCGTCAAGTCCGCCGGGCGTGTCCTTGATCTTCCAAATATCGCAGTAGACGCAGCGCGAGTAGCAGCGCTTGGTGACGACGAAGATGAGCTTGGTTGGCCGGCCCTCCCTGCCCGCGGCGGCGGCGGCGGTGCGCAGGGCAAAGCGGCTCCAGGAGTAAAGCGCACTCATTTGACAGGTGGGGGAGCGGCGGCGGCCGGGGCGGGCTCGGCGCGGGCCCGTTCGAGCCGGATGTCCAGGTCGGTGTCGCGCCGGCGGTTGACGGGTTGCTGGCCGCCGAAGCGGGCAAGCGCCTCAGGCGTGTCGATGCGAAAGATTGCGAGCTTGAAAGCCTGGCACTGCGCCCGCGCGACCTCGGTGGCCTTGGTTTCGACCAGCAGCTTGGCCGTGGGCTCAGCCATGCCCGGCTCGGCATTATGCCAGAAGCTCCAATGGACGTACACGCCACCCGGGTATTGGTTCACCAGCTCACACATTTGCCCGCGCACCATGTGCTCGATGGTGAAAAACTGCGAGGAGTTGACCCCCTGAAGAAGCCACATGCACGGATCCGGGGAAATCACGAGTGATCCCTCCGGCAGGGTGTGAGCCATCCGGGCGACAAAGTCCACATCGGCCACAGCCTCCACAGCTTCACGGCTCAGGGTCGGCACGTAGTGCATGGCGGCGACCCAGTTGACCAACCCGCATGCGCCCAGGCCGAACGCCAGCATCGGCAGCTTGCGCCATGCGCCATACAGGCCGGCCAGGCCAATGCCCATGAAGATGGCCACGGGCGTGGCGGACACCACGCCGTAACGCGAACTCGCTCCGTAGTAATAGCCGCCGGCATAGAAAAAGATGAAGATGCCCCAGGACAGGCAGAACCACACGACGAGCGCCAGTCCGGCCGTGCGGTTCCGCTTGAGCAGCCACAGCATGCCGGTGAGAGCCAGCACCGTGCCGGCAAGGGGGAACCACTTTGAATCAAAAAAATAGCCGCCGTTGCTATGGAGATTCTTGCCGATGAAATCGAAGGCAAAGCGACGTCCGTCCCGAGCTCCCCAGTTCTCTTCCCGGATCGACCAGAGATGAAGGACGTTCGGCGCCGCCAGGGCGAGCGCCAACGCCAGCGCGCCCCAGGCGGACAAGTCCTCGATAAACCGGTCGTCAGTGGACCAAAGCACGGCAGCCACGAGCGGAAAGATCAGCAGCGACTCCGGTCGGAGATAAACGGCAAATGCGGTGGCGCCCGCGAGCAGAAGGCCGCTGGCTGGGAGGCCTTGGGCCGTTTCCCTGTCGCGGAGCCGGGCGTGGACGCAGGCGGCCAGAAAGGCGACCGCGGTGGCTGCGGCGGCGGCCGGCTCCGTAGCGACCGTGTGTCCCCACCACAGGACCAGGGGTGTGAAAACGAAAAGGACGGCAGCGGCCAGACCGGCTCCGGGCGGCAATGTCCAGGGTACCAAGGTCAGTCCGAGGTAAATCGAGGCCGCGGCGACACCGACCATCGCACGGTTGAGGAAATGCGAGGCATTGTCGGAGACGCCGGCAATGCGGTAAATCCAGGACAGGAGGTAGGGCAGACCGTTGGGCTCCTTGTTGGTCCAAGGACTGTACATTTCGAACTGGCCGTATTCCACCCGTGCGTAGTTGGCGCCTTCCGCGCGGCCGGTGTGGGCGATGGTCTGACCGATCTGCATGTAGAGATGCTCATCAAAGAAGATGCGGATGGTCTTCGGCGCGAGGCCGCAGGCGAGGTAGCCGCCGACCAGCAGGGCCAGCGCGGTGAGGGCGCGGCGGCGCCCCAGGATTCTTCCCACCGGCACGGTCAGGGCGCCGAGCCCGGCGATGATCGCCACCACGCAGGCGTGCATGCCCCAGACCGTGGAAACCGGCACCAGATTGCGCTGTTCATCGATGCTGAGGTCGGTAACCACGCGGCCGGCCCAGACCGCGACCAGGGCCAGGACAACCAAGGCGAATGCAAGCCAGACAATGCGTTGAAGACGGGGTGAGGACGTCATGGTTAACCGGGGGATAAAAGAGTTTTCTTGGACAGCAACGCCGAGCCCAGCGCAAGGTGCTCAACCCCGCTTTCCCGCCAGGCCTCGATCACGCCGTCGGCGGCGTCGGACATGGGTTTGCCGTGCATGTTGAGACTGGTGTTGATGATCGCGCCAGTGCCAGTGAGGACCTTTACCCGCGCCAGCAGCCGATACCACGGGTCGGCCTCGTTTTCTACCACCATCTGCGGACGGCATGAACCATCGGGGCCGATGGCGCCAGCCAGGGCCGTCCGTCCGTGGCTCGTCGTTATGAAGCCCATGGTCATGTGGAGATTGGTGTCCTGCGGCCCCCGGTAATCGGCCAGCAACGCCGGCGCCTCCGAGAGCAGGATGGAGGGGCAGAAAGGCTGGAACCAGACCCGGCGCTTGAGCCGCAGGTTGAGATCATCGCGGGCCGTGATGTTGTCGGCGCGGGCGACGATGCTACGCGTGCCCAAGGCCCGCGGGCCCAACTCCATCCTTCCCTGGGCCCACATCACGATCTCGCCGGCTGCGACGCGGTCGGCGACGGCGAGCGCAATGTCGGCCGGGCGGGAACATGCCGCCGAGGCGGCATCGGCGATGACTTCGGCCCCGCGTCCCAGGTCGCCATAGTCCGTGCCGAGTCGAAAATCGTTGAACGGCTGCGGCCGCTGCCCGGTGATCTGGCGCCAAGTCGCGAGGGCCGAGCCCAGGGCCAGGCCGCCATCGCCCATCGCGGGGCAGACTTCGAGACGGGCGACGCCGGGCGTGGTGCGCACGAGCCGGTTGACCTTGATGTTGGAGGCTACTCCGCCGGCGTAACCAAAGGCGTTTCGTCCCGTCGCCTCCACCAGCATGGAGAAGAATCGCGGGACGATGGCTTCCAGCGTTTGCTGCGCCATGCGACAGACCTGCTCGCGCGGCGTGCACCAGACGTTCCGGGCCACCTCCCGCGCCATTCGTGCCGGCGGGATGTGGCAGCGCAAGACGGGCAGTCCGTGGGAGTCCGGCGTGAGTGTGAACCAGCCCAGGAAGGGGTTTTTCGCGGCCGGACTTTCCGCCGCGAAGGTCGCCAGGGCCATGACCTTGCCCTCGTCTTCCAGCGGGCGCATCTGCAATTCCTGGGTGACGTGCTCGAAGAACAAGCCCAGCGAGGCGGCCCCGGGAATGGAGATGATCCGACGCAGCGACGCATCCGCCTCGGACCACTCCCAGACGGATCCGGACTCGCCGTCGCCGATGCCGTCCAGCGTCACGATGATCGCGTCCTGCCCCCACGCAGGCCAGAAGGCGGCCGCGGCGGCGTGCGCCTCGTGATGATCGACGAGGAACACGTCATGGGAAGGGACGCCCAAGGCGACGGCCGAGGTTCGCCGCGTCCACGCGCGCAGTAGACGGTTGGTCGGCAGCTGGGTTAGCGTGTATTTTGCGAAGGTCTTCACTCCGTCGAACGGCCCGGGATATTCGAGACGCCGCCGCAACCGGTAGTAATTCTCCTTCAGCGAGGGGAACGTCCGTGTGAGGGTCTTCGCGGGATCAGAGGTGGTGGGCGCCCACGCGATGTGCCGGCCGGCGGCGGCCTGGCGCATGGCGGCGATGGCCCGCACCGGCAGGCCCACGTCCAGCTTGCGGCCGCTGAGGCGCTCCTCGTTCAGGGCGAGGACGACCCGGCCGTCGGCCACCAGGGCGGCGCCGGCATCGTGGCCGTCCCACACGCCGATTACAGCGTCATACGTTCGCTTCATGCAGGGGAGGGAGCGGGGCCTTGGGACGGCAGAGTCCCGCGAGCAACGTCCAGCCGTAGGCCAGCCAGGTGGCCGGGCGGGAGAGCGAGATTTTGGAATAGCCCGCCGCCCGCGGCAGCTCGTGGGTCGGAACTTCCACGATGCGCAAGCCGGCGGCGAGCGTGGCCATGATCATTTCCATCTCCACCGTGGTGTGGCGCGAGCGCAGCTTCAACCGGCGGAACACCTCCGTCCGGATCGCCCGAAATCCGTTTTGGGAATCGGACAGACGCGCGCCAAACCGCTTGTTGATCATATAGGTGATGAAGGCCGAGCCGGTGAAGCGCAGGAACTCATCCCCGCCGCCGTGCAGTTCATCCGAGCCGCCCAGCAGGCGGGAGCCGCTGACATGGTCGGCGAGGCCCGCCTTGATCGGTGCCACCAGCACCGGAATATCAATCGGATCGTGTGAACCATCGGCATCGACGAAGACACAGATGGGGGTGTCGACGTGGCGGGCGGCCAGGCGCAGCGCCACGCCCTTGCCGCGGCCCGGGTCGCGCACCACCCGCGCTCCGGCGGCGGCGGCAATCTCCGCGGTGCGGTCGGTCGATCCTCCTTCCACGACGATGACTTTGCCGGCGTAGTTGAAACACTCCCGCACCACCACTCCCACCGTGGAAGCTTCATTGCGGGCGGGGATGACGGCGGTGACATCGCCGTCGGGCTGCTCTTCCGCGCGCAATAAATTTCCGGCGTCGACCCCGCCCTGGCGCAGCAGGCGGCGCGCCCGCAAAACCACAAACATGCGCTCACCTTCGCCGAACCGGAGGATGTCGTCCTCTTTATTCATGGGGGGCATGTTGCGGTACAAAATCGCTGAGCCGGCCAATCCCGTGTGATCTTTGCAGCTTTCGCACTGCCGCCGGCCGGGCATGCCGGGAGGGATTGCGCCGGCGGCTGATCACCAATTGAAGAAGCTCCCGCGGGTGAAAGAGGTGGTGGTCGGCGAGTCCGGAGGGGGCATGGTCTGCAAAGCGGTATTGTAGTTGAACGTGCGGGAGAGGGGCGGAATGTAGACGGTGCCGGGTTGCTGGTACGGGCGGATGTAGTATTTCGAGTTGAACAGGCGGCCGAGCGAGCCGAGCACGACCACATTCGTTCCGGTCCAGTTTTCCAGATAGCGCAGGAGATTTTGAGCGCCACCGCTGGCGGTGGTCGTGGTGGCGGCAACGTTGCCGGTGAGGACGCCGCCGTTGATCGTCGCTGTGCCCCCGGTGGCGGGGCGGTCATTCACGTTCAAGTCGTCAGCATTGCCATCATCCCAATTCGCGGAGAGCAAGGTGACCGAGTCGCCCATGAGCATCGCCGGATTGCAGCTTCCATCGGTAAGCGGGGTCGTGTTGTAATCGCCTTTAACGTAGATTCCACCGTTGGTCGCCACCGAGAAGCCTGCGGAGCTGACCGTGGGGGTGGCGGTGGCGTTGATCAGGCGAACGGCGGGGGGATGAACGCTATCGCCGTCTTTCATATTCACGTAGAGCGTGCCGTCAAAAGTGGTCCCGGGGAAGCTTGCCGCGAGTTTGGCTTGGAGTGCGCCCACGTTGATCTCGGTCACGTTGACAGTCGTGCCTTCGCGTAGGTCGGTGACGGCCTTAATGTAGACGCCCGAGGAGTCCGAAGAAAAATCTGTCACCACCCCGGCGAACTGGGTGTCGCAATCGACCGAGTCGCCTTTTTTCCGGAAGTGGACGGTTCCGTCGGCATTGACCGTGATGCGCAGGCTGGCGCGGTTGTACATCCGTTGGGCGCTGATGGTCGGGTCGTCGCCGAGACTCGGAATGTACAACGGGTATTCCTGACTGCTGGCGTCGTCGGGCGACGGCGCGATCAGTGAGCGGTAAACGTCGTTCACCGATGAAAACAGATCGGGTCGCTGGTTCGCAAGGGCCTCGGCATCCACGCCGCCCAGCAGATTCTCGGGGGTGTTCATGGTCTCGACCTGCGCCGCTTGAGACGTGCCAAAAACAGGGGGGACGTCGGGGGGGGAGGGGGAGGGGGTGTCCGGTTCGTAGTAGTACGTTTGGCCGGAGGAATTCTGGTTGAAATAGTGGTCAGCCAGGTAGCGCACCTGATTATTCAACCTAAGCGTGGCGCCCTGGGAAGATCGGGTTCCCATGTAGATGCTGCCGTTGGCGGCGATATCGCCGTTGACGGTCATATTCGCGCCGGGAGCCATTTCCAGATCACCTTGGAAAAAGATGCTGTATTGGAAAATCGAGGTTCGGGAGCAGGCAAAGTAGCGGCCAACGCGCTCCGAGACGGAACCCGCAAAGCTGCTGGAGGGAGGGGGCAGGACCTCGACTCTTACGTCGATGTAATAAATGGTTCCTCTTTTTTGCGTGCCCGGGATCTGGCCCGCTATCATCTGGTTGCGAACGACCGAGCGCCGGACGATCCAACCGGCCGTCTGATGGGCTTGGAGAAATGGGGTTTGGTTGGTGGTGAGAATGGGCGTCGAGCCATCCGCGCCGGTATCAGCCGGAAGCTGCGCGGCGAGGGTGCCGACCGTGTCCCACGGATCGGTGCCTCCGAGGATGAGGTTCATGAACTGGTAGTAGATCCAATCCATTTCCGTCTCGGCCACCGCCTTGGCCTGGGCCCGGACCTCGTTCCGCAGCGCCAGGCGGTAAGAATACAGACTCAACCCCAAAATCGCGGCGGCCGAGGCCGAGAGGCAGGTCACAAAAAAGAGCGTGGCGAGCAAAACGCCACCGCGTTCACGTCTGAGTTTCATGGGATGCTTGAACGAGCGGGGTCGGGTGGAACGCTTCAACCGTCATAATAAATACTCGTGGAGGTGGTGGTGGTGGATTTGGTGGTGGTGGAGGTGGAGGTGGTGGAGGTGGAGGTGGTGGAGGAGATGGTGGAGGTCGTGCTCGTGGTGGAGGAGGTGGTGGAGGTGGTGGAGGAGGTGGTGGAGGCGGTGGAGGTCGTGCTCGTCGTGGAGGTCGTGCTCGTGGTCGACTTGGTG
>JBEKWG010000023.1:0-83585 GCA_049513315.1 Opitutaceae bacterium | reverse complement strand
GATATTCGCACCGACGTACGTTCCCGACTGAAGGCCGGTGAATTCAAACGAGGTGCGACTCTCCTGCTGCGCCAGGCGGTGGAAGGCGTGATCACCGATTATGATGCGGTGATCACCGAAGAAATCCCTCTCCCCCCTCCGGCATCCGGCATCCGGCATCCAAAATCGCTCCGGCTGCGCTTTCTGGCGCGCGATTTTTTCCAGAACAATCCGTTCATCCTGCCGGCCTTCGCCGGTTACGTGCGCGACCAGGCGGCGGGCAGCGGCGCGCGCTTTCTCATCGACGCCTACTGCGGCAGCGGACTATTTGCCTTGGCGGCGGCGCCTAGCTTTGTACGGGTGGCCGGCGTGGAGATCAGCGCCACCTCCATCACTTTCGCCGTCGAAAACGCCGCGGCCAACGGCATCACCAACTCCCTCTTCGTCGCCGGCGATGCCGCGGCGATCTTCGCCGGTGTTGACTTCCCACCGGGCGAAACCGCGGTCGTCATCGACCCGCCACGCAAGGGCTGCGACGAGCCATTCCTGCGCCAACTCCTCGGCTTCGGCCCGCGCGCCGTCGTCTACGTGTCCTGCGATCCGGCCACGCAGATGCGCGACTTGCGCCATTTCGCCGCCGCCGGCTACGCGTTGGCCGCGGTCCAGCCCTTCGATCTCTTTCCGCAGACGCGCCACCTCGAGTGCGTGATTACCCTGCGGAAAGCGGCGTGCGCTTAAAATCCGTACGGGTCGACGCGAGCTTGTTAAATACTGACGGTTCCCCCTCCCACCTGAGCCCTCCGCCATCCGACGGGATCGCCCCAGCCTCACCCCGCCGGAGCGCCTAAACGATATTGGTACCCGTCGCCAGCGCCGGGAACATCAAATTGGAGACGTTGAATTCCGAAACCCTGGCGACGATGCACTCCGCAACCACAACAAGTCCGGCCAGTCAATCCGTGGGCCAGTGGCCTACCACGCCACCGGCGAGGAATTCGACTGGTTCGATGCGGCTATCTAGTCGCGGCCTGGTTGGGAACGGCAGCAACGCGCGAAGCGACGTTGCGCTGCATGACCTTGCTCAAACCGATATAGCACAGCGCAGTGACGAACCATCCGGGAAGGCTGACGAAATACATCTTATCGTGTCCAAACGCGGTAATGATCCAGCTGCAGACGGCGACGCTGACAATCCAAGCCACCGCAGCGGCCCAGTTAAACGGATGTCCGGTTACCTCGGCAAAATTGCTGCGCATTTTCAGCCGCGGGAGGATCCAGAAATCCACAAAGATCACCGCGCCGATCGGCATCAGGATCATGCCCCATAGCGCCACGAAATCGAGCAGCTTCATCGTCACAATGGGGAAAATGGCGCTTACACTCGCAATCAGGCCGGTGATCAGCGTAACCTTGAAGCGGGACGAACCGCGAATGAGCGTTTGGAAAGCCAGGCCCGCGCGGTAGAGGGTCGGATTCGCCGTCGTCCAACCCGCCGCCACAACACACAGCAGGCCGATCACACCGCATGCTTGATAAGCCAAGGGTCCCGGCAGTACGGCCGTATTGGTCGGATCGTTCTTGAGCTGTACTGCGTAGAGCGTCGAAGCGGCGATCCACGCCATAAAATGCCCCGTGTACATGCCGGCAGCCGAAGCCAAGCCGTACCATGCTTTCCGTGCAAAACGGAACACCGAGAGGTCCGCCATGCCGATGTGCCAGGCCATGTTGCAGAACCAGGCGAAGAACATCACGTGCCAGAACGTGAATTTAACCTGCCCCGGCTGCGGGGCGCCGCCGGTCCATATTCTGGTCGACGCGATCTCCCAAAGGTTGCCCAGCGAAGTCACCCCCATGGTGCGCAGACTAATGACGCCGAACGCGATGAAGACCAGGACCATCCCCGGTACCAGGTAGTTCGCAAAACGCGCCACGAAGCAATAGCCTTTCGCCGCGACCATCGCGAACAGAACGCCGGTGATGAGCACGGCCACCACCCACCCGACTCCCGTCGGCAGCGTGTCAGTCAACTGCGGCATCGAGAATTTGAAATAAACCCCCAACGCCGTCGCCGAGACCGTCATCATCGCTCCGGCCAGCACGGTGAACATGACCCCGTTGGCGGTGTTGTAGACCATCACCAACCGGCGCCCGCAGATCTTCTCCAGCTGATAGTAAAGCGTCAGCCGTACCCGCGTGGCGATAGGCGCAGTGAAGAACGTCCAACTTAATACGGCCAGGAGATTGCCGACGAAGAGGCCGCCGATGAAATCAGCCGCGCTGACGCCAGAAGCCAGAAACAGCGGTCCGATCATCAACTCGGTGCCAGCTACATGTTCGCCGGCGAACTGGCCCAGATAACTCTTCAGCCCGAGCCACGCTCTCTCCGGCACGGGCTCGCGCTCAAACTCTTCGACGGGATGGGGTGGGGGGGTATTCTGCGGCATGGGTAAGCTGGGGATAATAATACTGCGGTTCCCAATCCAGTGGAATCGAGGGTCGCGACCCTTTTAACCAAGAGCCATGGAATGGCTTTGGGGTTCGAAATTTTTTTGCCCCGAAGGACGGTGCGCGATCGGTGATCGGCAAACTACCCGCCCGGCGCGGAAAGCCCCCGCAGCCGGAGGCAATTTTTAACCCGCATCGGGCCGTGCCTCAGCTCGCTTGCACGAGGCAGTCGCTGACGCCGCCCGCGATCATCGAGCACACCAGCATCAGCAGGCCGAGGAAGAGCAGCGTCTTTGTGCAACCGCGGGAGACTTTCCCTTCCTTGGGCGCCACGCCCGAGGGGGAGCCGAAAATGATGATGCCCGCCATGGGCGGGATCCTGGAGAAGCAACCGAATGCTCCCGTCGCCGTTGCTCTCGTGGTGGAACCGGAGCACTGTGGTTACCACGCCGTGCCGACGAGGGCAGAGCCAAAACCCGGTCGTTGAGCGCATGCTCACGGCTTTGCAGTCAGCTTTATGCCACCGATTGAGGTCCGCTGCTGGTCCTTTTCGTCCCTCTTTCTGCGAAAAAGTTTTCTGGGTTGTGCTCTTACTCAGAGCAGGCCAAAACCGCCGCTGACGTTAAGAAACTCCCATCGTAACCCGCAGCTATGCCCGGACCCAACGGCGGTCGCGGGTAGCATCAGGAAGGCAGCATGAACGCGAAGACGATCTTGGTTCCTGTGGACGGCGCATCGAATATCAAGCTCGAAGCGCTGGATTTCGAGACTTTGGCCACAATGCACTCCGCGGCCACCGCAAGCCCGGTCAAGCCATACGAGGGGTTGGCCTACAACGCCACGGGCGAGGAATTTGACTGGTTCGACACGGCCATTCGGTCGCTGCCAGGGGGCTGCCGCGCAGCCGCGGTGGTCGCACCAGTTGCGCGCGGCGCCTCGGGAGGCTTGGTGGGTGCCGATAATACGCTGATGGAGGTCTCCGGTCAGCGGCTGACGCTGGCCTACACGCAGGGATATCCCGATGCGGTCAACGAGCAGTTCGTCAAACTGGCCGGCTCGCGGGAAGAGTTCTTCCAAGAGACCGGATCGATTCGTGATTTCCCCGGTTCGCTGACATTGTTGAAGCGGTTTGTGTTCGAGGAGATGGTCCGCCCACAATTGCTGGCCAAAGCAGCGGGCTTCGCCCAGTACGGGGCGTTGATGGGCGGACACTTTCTCGGCGACGATTACCTCGTCGCCATCCGCCAAGCCGGCAATGAACACAGCTATTGGATGTGCCACACCGGCACGCGCGATGTGCGCAGCAAACCAGGCACGCCCAGCCGTGCCGCCGAGAAAGTCAAAGCCTTTCGCCGGCTCGTGCCCGCGCTACCGTCCGTGTGCTACAAATCCCTCGGGACCATGCCCGCCGCGCAGGCCGCGCAACTGAAGCTCACGACCCCACCGCTGGTGGTCTCCGGCGGACACGACACGTGCCTCTCGCACATTCCCATTCTCTCGACGTTTTACCAGGCCTACCCTACGGCGGTCGGGAAACCGGTGCTGCAAGTGGAAGCCGGCACTTGGACGATGATCGCCCAGATAGGCGGCACGGCCCAAGTGCCTGGAGACGGCTACACACGCGACATCATCATACAGGGAACCGTGGACGGCGAACCCGTTGTCACCGCCCGATACGGCGGCGGCGCGGATTTCTCGCATCTCAAGAAACTCGCCCAGTCCACGGGACGCGGGTTCGACAACTCGTGGGATGCCCCGCGTCTGGCTAAAATGTTGAAAGACGCTGAGTGCTTCGCGCTGCCCAACATTAATCCGTCCAACCACGGCACCGGCCCGTTCCCGCGGGTCAAGGGACGGATCATCAACGAGCAGGTGTTTCTCAACGACGCCGCCACCGCCTACCTCGCGAGCAACCTGTTGACGGCCATCACCACCGCCTATCAGGTTGCAGCGATCTCATCCGACGCCCATGTACCCATCGTGCTGACAGCTGGTGGATCGAAGGATCCGCTGTTTGCGGCTCTGTTGGCGACGCTGACTGCCCGGCCGGTGTACGCGATGTTTGACAAGAGCGGCCAAGCAGTCACCGAGACGACCACCTTGGGCGCCGCCATCGCCGGCAAGGCCGCCTGCTTGGGCATCCATCCTTACAGCGTGGACACCGCTTCTCTGGGTGTGAAGTACCGCCAAGTGGCCGCCCTCCCGAGCGGCCTGACCCAAGCTCTCCAAGCCTATCGCGCGAAGTGGATGCAGCACGTAAGCGAGAAGTAGCTGGCCGCGTGCGACGTGCCGGGTCGGTTCAGAAAACTGAGGCCGCCCCTTGGGGAGGCGGCCTCGAAGCGGATGACAGCGCTCTCGTCGGCGTGCTCAGCCTTGCTGGGACAGGTAACCGCTGTAACCGGCAATGACGGCCGAGCCCAACAGCACGGCGAGGCCGGCGAAGAGGAGGCTGCGGGTT
This sequence comes from Opitutaceae bacterium, assembly GCA_049513315.1. Lineage (GTDB taxonomy): Bacteria > Verrucomicrobiota > Verrucomicrobiia > Opitutales > Opitutaceae > Fen-1467. Next base: position 78,703 of record JBEKWG010000023.1, on the reverse strand, counting down.
CTGCTGCTGGTGCCCTTCCATTCGCCCAAAATCAAGCCGAGGATGCCGCTGAACATGATTTGACTCGCCATCAGCACGGCCCAGCCGACGTAACCCAGGTTGCCCATCTTGGGTTCGCCGGTCTTGAAGGCGATGAACTGGCAGGTCCAGATTGCGCCGGCGATGGCGCCAAGAATGATATTCCTGACGAGGGGGGCCTCCTTCTTGGCATAGTCGCCAAAGGTCTTGTTCTTGGCGTTGAGGAACAGACACCAGATGGCGTTGACCGTGAAGCCGCCGAGCAGCACGACCACCAATACGGGCATGCCCTGCCACACTAACGCCGTCGGCGGCTGGACCACCGCGGCTAGCTTCTGGATTTCAGGCCCACCCTGCAAACCAAAGCTCATTCCGGCACTCATGATGCCGGAGAAGACGGCGATCATAATGCCCTTCTTGAAGCTGTATTCCGCCACCGCTTTCTTCTTCTCCTCTTCGGGCAACTCCTTTTCCTTAGACATACCGGCCATGCCAACCAGGACAATGCCCACCAGTGAGACCACCGCTGCTCCCAGCGAGGCGTGGCCCGAGGATGTTTGGAAAAGTTGCGTGAACTGACCCTTCAACAAGGGCGGCACCACTGTTCCGGCTGCCGAGCACAGTCCGCAACCCAACGCCAGCCCCAGTCCGACGCCGAGGTAGCGAATCATCAAGCCCCACGTCAGACCGCCAAAGCCCCACGCCGCGCCGCAGAGGTAGCAATACCAGACTTCTTGGGACGGCGCCTGTTTCAGCACAGAGAACCAGTTCGGTGAGGTGCTGAAGGCGAGAATCAGCGGGACCACCACCAGCGCAAACACGGCCCAAAAAAGCCAGTAACTCTCCCAGGCCCAGTTTTTGACCTTCTTGAGCGGCAAATAAAACACCGCTCCGGCGAGACCCCCCAACGCGAAGATCGTCACCCCCAGGGTTGGATTCGTCATGGCTTGAGCAACGGGATGCATGGAATCTCCTTACCGGCGCTTGGACAACACGTCTTTTTCGTGCCGTTTCACTTCGGCCAGCCAGGCTTCCCCAACCGGAACGTTTTGCTGCAGGCAGTAGTAATCCCAGACCGCCGCGAATGGCAGCGTCTTGGCCTCCTCCATCAGCGCGAGCCGGGACGTGTAGTCGCCATCGAGTTCCAACTGCTTGAGCTTGGCCATCGGATCGAGCATCGCGATGCATAGGGACCGGAGCATGTTGCGCGCTCCAATGACCCACGCGGCGATGCGGTTGATGCTGGCGTCGAAGAAATCCAAGCCGAGGTGGGTGCGGCTGAGATAATTCCCGCGAACCAATTCCTGTGCGATGGCCTGCAGATCGTCATTGAGGATGACGACGTGGTCGCTGTCCCAGCGAACGCCGCGGCTGACGTGGAGGAGGATCTCCGGCACAAAGCATAACACGGAGGAAATCTTGTCCGCCATGTTTTCGGTCGGATGATAATGGCCGGCGTCGAGGCAGAGGACTTTTTGATGCTTCACGGCGTAGCCGAGATAAAACTCATGCATGCCGACGGTGTAGCTTTCACAGCCGATGCCGAACAGCTTGCCTTCGATCGCGTCTAGATTGTGCTTGGGATCCAACGGTTTCTTGAACACCTCATCCAGCGCGGCCAAGAGCCTTTCACGCGGACCGCGGCGGTCAGCGGGGGTGTCTTTCATGCCATCGGGAATCCACACGTTGGTCACGGTGGGGGAACCGAGGGCCTTGCCCATCGCTGCGCCGATTTCGCGGCAGGCCTGGCAATGCTCGATCCAGAACTTGCGAATGGCTTGGTCTGGATGGGACAGCGTGAAGCCGCTGGCCGCCTTCGGATGCGAGAAGCAGGTCGGATTGAAGTCCATGCCGATCCCGATGGATTTGGCCCAATCAATCCAGCTCTTGAAATGCTCGGGACGAATCTCGTTACGGGCAATTTTCTTGCCCCCGGGCAAATCGAGGTAAATGGCGTGCAGGTTAAAACGGTGTTTGCCCGGGATCAGTGACAGGGCTTTTTCGGCATCAGCGCGAAGCTCCTGCGCAGTGCGGGCCTTGCCCGGATAGTTACCAGTCGCTTGAATGCCGCCGGAGAGCCCCGCCTCGGGGTTTTCAAAACCGCCGACGTCGTCGCCCTGCCAGCAGTGCAGGGACACAGCCACGCCACGAAGCGCCTTCATCACTTCATCGGTGTTAACTCCCAAACGAGCATATTGTGCGCGGGCTAACTGATATGCCTCTTCAATCGCGACAGCGTTAGACATGGCGTTTTCCTTTTTTCTAGGTTATTTTGGATATTTGTGGAGACTGGAAATGGTTCACTTGAAAACACTCTGGAAATTAATCCGGTAAGATCATCCCAAGTCTCGAACACACTCATCCCCCACCACGAATGAGCGGTGATTCATGGCGCGATGATCCAGCTGAGAAATCCGCCGGCCAGTCAGGAGGTCTCCATGACCGTTTCCTGCGTCCCAATCGGGGATATCGAAGAAACTGTCGGAGGTGAGGCTGCCAAGCCAGGGCAAGAAAACACCGCGGACGGGATCCGGAGTCATGTTTGCGGTCGGAAGTATTGGGCAGGGATGCTTGCTGGGCTAACAAACCGGAGTATTGGACGCGAGGTGAGTGGACATGAATGCCATTAGTCGGTCAAGACAGAGAAGCGCGCGGAGGGATCTCCGGAGCGAAAGGTTGCGAGATGCGGGCTCACGGAGCCGCCAATGTCAACGTATCCGCGGATCGAAACCCCCGAACGGAGGCACTTCCCCGCCATAAACTTCAGCGGTATTCCAGCCATTCCGGCGAGGAATACTGCTCGATGAGGCCGGTGACCTCATCTTCATTGAGGTCCGGCCAGGGTGTGGGCGTCACCGGCGCGCCGACGGCTTGGGCCAGTGCGGCGATGAACCGGCCGCCAAATACGTCCCAATCGAGGGCCCCCGCGGCCGGCTTCCAGATGGAGCCCTGAAAAAGCAGGCCGTGCTTGTTTCGCTTCTGTGCGGCGCCGGCCATCTTTTCGCCGGTGCGTTCATGCACGACATCGTAGAGTTCCGCCCGCTGAAAGCATACGCCGGTCTCGGTCAAGGTCGTGGGGCCGGCTTCGAGCGCCGGATCCTGCTGGGTCTTGATCGCGGCCGGCTGGCCGAGTTCGCGCAGCGCCTGGGCGAGGCATTCATGCACCAAGCGGTAGGACTGGGTGGCCCGCGCTTCCCACAATGCATGTTCCCGGGAAATCACCAATGCATAGGTCCAGTCGTGACGATGGTCCACCAGGCCGCCGCCGGTGGGCCGCCGGCAGAGATCGATGGGCTCCTCCGCCCGCAGCTGCCCGCGCACCCAGGCGATCTTCTGCCCAAAACCGAAAGTAAATGCCGGCCCGCGCCACTCGTAGTGACGGAACCGGACCGCCCCGGCGCGCGGATAACGCTGCAGCAGCAGAAAATCGAGTGCCATGTTTTCGGCGGCCCCGGCGGTGCGCGTGGGCAGAACATGAAATTCCATGACCACAAGCTAAGCGACGCGTTCACGCTTGCCAACGCCGGAGCCGACGGTCGCGTCAATCCTCGTCGCCGGCGACGCCGCCGGTGGAGAGCAGCTCGGGTGAAAAATGCCAGCGCACCCGCCAGCGGGCGCGGCCGGACTTCTTGTGGCGCCCGGCGCTCTTCTCGAGCGCCAGGATCGCGCTCTTTTTGAATTCGAACCCGACGGGCTTCAGCTTGCCGCGCACCAGCAACGTGGCCAGCACCCCGAGCTGTGGCTCGTGCCCCACGATCATCACCGCCTGATCCGCGCGATCAAGCCGGTCGGCGACGGCCACGGGGTTGTCCTCGGGCAGGAGCCCGGCGGTCTCGATCAACAGGGCGTCAAGACCGAGTTCCTTCACGAGCAGTTCCGCCGTCTCGCGGGCGCGGACAAGCGGACTGTGCCAGACCGCCTGTACCTCCTTCAGGACGCCGCTGGTCCGGAGAAACGCCGCGACGCTCCGCGTGACCTCGCCGCCGCGGGCGCTCAGCGGGCGTCGCGCGTCCTCCTTGTCGGCCAGCGCATGGCCGTGCCGGACGAGAAATAGTTTCATCTTGTCAGCCGGATGTTCAGGGTGAAAGCCGCTCAACGATCCGTTCCCCGCCCGGATCGCGGCGGCAGCGGAGACGGTCGTGCAAGCGGCGGCGGCGGCCCTGCCAGAACTCGACGCTGTCGGGCGCCAGGTCTTTTTCGCTGAGACCCGCCAGACTGTAGTCTTTGCGAAGGTCGGCCAAGTTCGCCATGCGCGCTGCGTCCCCAACTGGACAGGCCTTTCTCCCAATGTCAAAAGGCATCTCGCGAAGACTGGCGGATGGAATTGATCCGCCGATTACGGGTTGTCATCGATCACCCGGCGAGAATGCTCGCTGCGATCTATCGCCCCCTTGTCCTCCTTCGTCCACCTGCCTTTCTGGTCCTATCCGCTGCTCTTCGCCGCCGGTTTCAGCGCCGGGTTGATCGATTCCATCGCGGGCGGTGGCGGCATCATCTCGGTGCCGGTGCTGCTCAACTTCGGCCTGCCGCCGCAGCTCGCGCTCGGCACGAACAAATTTCAGGCGTCGTTCGGCAGCGTGGCCGCGTCGTGGCGGTATGTGCGTCGCGGGCTCGTCGATCTGCGCGCCTGTCGTCTCGGCATCCTGCTGACTCTGACCGGGGCGCTGGCAGGGGCGCTGGCCGTGCAACACGTCGATTCTCAGGTGCTCGAAAAAATGATCCCGGTTCTGCTCACCGCCGTCATCGTTTACCTGATCTTCCAGCCGCAAATCGGCCTGGAGGACCGGCCCGCGCGCCTCAGCCCGGTGTTTTTCTACACCGTTTTCGGGCTGGGCCTCGGTTTTTATGATGGTTTCTTTGGTCCGGGCACGGGTTCATTCTGGGCCATCGCGTTCGTGCTGCTATGTGGATACAATCTCACCCGGGCGACCGCCCATACCAAGGTGATGAACGCCACCAGTAACCTCGCTTCGCTCGCGCTTTTTGCCGCGGCCGGCTTGGTGCACCTTGGGGCGGGTCTGGTGATGGCCGCCGGGCAGGTGACCGGTGCGCACCTCGGCGCTGGTCTCGTCGTGCGCAAAGGGGCGCGCTTCGTGCGGCCGGCTTTTCTCGTCATGGCCGGCCTCACTATCCTGCGACTACTCTGGATCAACCTCGCCCGGTCCCATTGACATCCGGGGCTTGTCCCCCTCCGCCCCGTCCGTTTCCTGTCCCTCATGACGCCTTTCCGGTATCTCAACCACCACCGCACCGATCTCATCGCGCTGTTGCAGAAGCTGGTGCGCATTCCGACGGTCAATCCACCCGGCGAAAACTATGCCGTCATCACCGCGCTGCTGACTCGCGAGCTGGTTCGTGCCGGCCTGCAGGCGCGTCGCTTGGCCGTCCCGGGTACCGCGGTGCTCTTGCGCCAGAGACCCGAGTTGCGCGCTTGCCCCCGCTACAATGTGCTCGGTTTTCTCGACGCCGGCGCGGCGAAGACCGTCCATTTCAACGCGCATTACGACGTCGTACCCGCAGGGGGGCGTTGGCGGCACGGCAGCCCGTTCGTGCCCGCCGTCGAAGACGGCTGGATCTACGGTCGTGGAACCGCCGACATGAAGGGCTCCATTGCCAGCCTGCTCCTCGCGCTCCGGGCCTTGCGCGCCACCGGCACGCGCCCGCGTTGCAACGTCGAGGTGTCATTCACCGCCGACGAGGAAACCGACAGCCTCCTCGGCGCCGGCTGGCTGGTCGATCAGGTCCCCCTCAAGGCCGACTGCGTTGTGGTGATGGAGGGTGGGGAAGGCCGCGCCATTGGTTGCGGCCATAACGGCGTCGTCTGGCTCAATGTCGTGGTGCACGGCAAACCCGCGCACGGCTCCAATCCCGAACGCGGCATCAACGCGCTGGAGAAGATGTCGGCGCTGGTGCTGGCGCTCAAGGACTACAAGCGGTGCCTCGCGCGGCGCCGGTTCCGCACGCCGGCGGGCGGGGTGATGCATCCCACCATCAATGTCGGTGGCGTGTTCGCGGCCGGTGCCGGTGGCAAGATCAACACCGTCCCCGCCGAGGCCAGTTTCAGCATCGACCGCCGCGTGATCGCCACCGAAACCGTCGCCGCCGCCGAGCGCGAGTTGCGCGCTTTTCTCGCCGCGGCGGCGCACCGCATCCCGCAGTGCCGCATCTCCGTGGAAAAAGTTTCGGAGAACCATCCGTGCTACCGCGATCCGGTGTATCCGTTCTTCGCGGCGATGGCCGCCAGCGTGCGGCGGGTGCGCGGCGGCCGCCCGGTCTTCTATGTCTCGACCGGTTTCAACGACATGCATTTCTTCGCCGAGCACCGGCGCGTGCCCACCCTCGGCTATGGCCCGGTCGGTTTCCGACCCCACGCCGTCGACGAACGCGTCCGCGTGGCCGACCTCGTCACCGCCGCCAAGATCTACGTGGATCTGCTGACTCGTTTCGCCGGGTGACGCTCACCACGCCAGACCGCGGCGGATCATTGCCACCGCGATGGCGGCCAGCAGCATCGAGACGATCTTGGAGATGGCGCGGAGGCCCATCTGGCCGATCGTGCGCCCCAGCCATTCGCTGCCGACGAACGCCAGCACGACGAGCACGAGGTTCGCGGCCAGCGCCACCAGCGTCACCGGCATGCCCTGCGTCTGCACGAGCAGCAGCAGCGTGGTGATCAGTGCCGGTCCGGCGATCAGCGGCATGCCCAGCGGCACGATGCCGAAATCCTCCGGCAGCCGCATCGGCGCACCGTCCGCCTGGGTCAGGTCGCGCGCCGCCAGAATGAAGAGAATGAGGCCACCCGCGATCTGGAAGTCCTTCACCGAGACGCCGACGGCGGTAAAGACATTCTGCCCGAGAAATAGAAACCCGAGCGCCACCAAGCCGCCAGTCACCGTGGCCTGCCACGCGATGCGGTGCCGGGTGGCGGGCGCCACACCCTGCCCGAGGCCGAGAAAAACGGCCGCCAGCCCCACCGGGTCGATGGCCACGAACAAGGGAATGAACGCCTGCAGAAATTTGGTCAGGGTCTCGGGCATGGTTCAGGTATAGGTTGAAGCCGGTTCAGGGTCGAGACCCACTTGTGGTCTGCGGGCGCCGGCTTGCCTCCGCCCGCCTCAGACCTCACGCCTGAAGCCTGCCATATGCATTACCGCTTTCTCGGCCGCACCGGCCTCAAGCTCTCCGTCATCGGCGTCGGCACCTGGCAGTTCGGCGGCGAATGGGGCAAGGACTTTTCCCAAGGGGAGGTCGACGCCATCCTTGCCGCGGCGCGCGACTGTGGCATCAACTTCCTCGATACCGCCGAGTGCTACGGCGACCACCTGGCGGAGCGTTTCATCGGCGCGGCGCTCGCCGGCCAGCGCGACCGCTGGATCATCGCCACGAAGTTCGGCCATCATTTCCACGAGTCCTTCCGACGCACGGACCTGTTTGGTCCGGCCGACGTCGTAAAACAACTCGACGATTCCCTGCGCGCCCTGCGGACCGATTACATCGATCTTTTGCAATGTCACTCAGCCAAGGACGAACAGTTTCGCACTGAGGGCCTGTGGGAGGCGCTGCTGAGGGAGAAGGCCAGGGGCAAGGTGCGCCATCTCGGCATTTCGATCAGCCCCAACACGAACGTCTACCAGACGGGCCGCGCCTCGCTCGTCGGCGCGGGATCCATCCAAGTCGTCTACAACCGCCTGCAGCGCGAACCGGAGGAGACCGTGTTCCCCTCATGCCGCCGGCAGAACCTCGGGGTGCTGGCGCGCGTGCCACTGGCGAGCGGATTCCTCTCAGGCAAGTACCGGCCGGGCGCAACGTTCGCCCCGAACGATGTGCGCGAGGCATGGATGAAAAAGGACCGCGATGCGAAGCTGGCCGAAGTCGCGCGCCTTGCGGCCGCCGAAGTGCCCGCCGGCGTGCCCATGGCCCGCTGGGCGCTCGCCTGGTGCCTGCGTCATCCGGCCGTGACCGCGGTCATTCCCGGCTGCAAGTCGCCCGAGCAGGTGCGTGACAACGCGGCCGCCGCCGAGCTCGACATCAGCCAGAACGGCCACCCGCAGGCCGCTTAGGGAAGGCCCCGAGATCGGCCTGTGCCGGAAAGCGCCTTGCCCCTCTCTCGGCAGCAATCAAAAGCTGACATCTGCCGACGGCTCAGTGGGCCAGTCTCGACAGCATCGCGTAGACGATGAGCACGAGCAGGAGCAAGCCGGTGCCGAAGAAGAGGAAGCCGATACCCTTGGCGATCTTCCTGCTACCCTCCCAGTCGTCCTTGACTCGATAGTCGTCAAGCCGGCCTGCCGCCACGAGGCGGTCGTACCAGCGCTTCCGCTCGTGCAGCATCTCCGTCTTCGAGATGCGGCCGGAGAAGATCACCGTGTCCATCGGGAACTTTTCGATGCGAAAATGTGTGTTGAAGAAATGGAAGGTGAAGATGAAGCCCGCGGCAAGCAGCGCCTCATCGGAGTGCACCACCAATGCGATGTTGATGATCCAGCCGGGCAGGAACCCGGTGAAAAACTTCGGGAACCACATGATCAGGCCGGAGAGGCCGATGGCGAGAATACCCCAGAACACCGCGAAATAATCGAAGCGCTCCCAGTAGGTCCAGCGGTCGAACTGCGGGCGCGGGCCCTTGCCGAAAAACCATTTCTGGTGCGCGAGGAAGTCGCGCCAGTCCTGGAGCGATGGCACCATCGAGTCGGCCCCGAACACCGCCTGCCACGCGCGGCGAAACTCGAAGCGGCCGGAGACGGGATCGCGGAGGGACTTTCGCCGTCTCCACAACGTGCCGATCATCTCCCCCAGGTGGAGCCCGAAGTAGGCGAAAGTGACGAGCGCACCGAAATGGTGCAGCGTGCGCGCGACGTCCGCACCGCCAATCAGGTTGAAGATCGTTTTCGCCCAGTCGGTGTAATAGAACTTCAACGGCATGCCGGTGATGACGAGCAGCAGGAAGCTCGTCACAACCAAGAGATGCAGGAAGCGCTCGAACGGCGTGAAACGGGTGAATTGTTCGTCGTCGGCGTGCGCCTGCACCTTGGCCTCGTGGAACGCCTTCGAGTCGTGCAGGAAGAGATAGACCGAGCGGAAGAGCCAGAAGAGCGTATGCACACCGAAGAACGCGAACACGCCGATGAGCAGCGCCGTCATGAAGAGAAAGACCTTGTTGAGCAGGGGGTAGTTGGCCTTGTCGAGCGGGTCGGCATGCGGCTGGTAGGCGGTGAACTTGAGGCTGACGCCCGGGTGGCACTGCTGGCAGGTGTTGAGGATGCGCTGCTTTGACAGGCGGGAGCGGGGATCGCTCACCGGGAACACGTCGTGATGGCCGTGACAATCGTAGCATGCCGCGACATCGGCGGCGACATTGGGCCGGCCGAGAGCCATGGCCTTGCCGTGATAGGTTTCGCGGTAGTGCGCCAGCCGGTCTTCGTGGCAGCGGCCGCAACGCTGGTCACTGAGCGACTTGAAGTGCGCGCTGGCGGGTTTCTCGATCTCATGCGCCGAGTGGCAGTCGGAGCAGACCGGGCCGCGTCGGTCGCCCTTGGTGAGCAGTTGGCCGTGCACGCTCTGGTTGTAGAGCTCCTCGATGCCGACGTGGCACTGGCCGCACGTCTTGGCGATGTTGGCGTGGTTGGTGCGCGAGCCCTTGTCGACGCTGCGCTTGATGTCGTGTACGCCGTGGCAGTCGTTGCAGGAGGGCGCGACGATCAACCCCATTTGCAGCAGGGCGCGGCCGTGAATGCTGTCGAGATATTGCGCGACTGCCTGGGGATTGTGGATGCGATACTCGTCGGTCAGGCCTTGATTGCTGTGACAGGTGGCACAGGTGCGCGGCAGGTTGAGCTTGAAGACCGGCGAATCGAGTTGCTTCACCGGCGCCATTTCATGCGTGCCGTGGCAACTGGTGCACGTGGCCGCCCCGGATGCGCCCATCATGTGACTCATCCCGTGAATGCTGGTGGTGTAGGCCTTGACCTCGGTTTCATGACAGGGGGCACACTGCGCGGGCGGGAGTTTTGCCGGATGGGGCGTTTCCGTGATTCCTGCGTGGCAGTCGACGCAGTTGAGCTTTCCATGGACAGACTTCTTGAAAAAGTCGGGGCGGACGCCGGTGAATTTGCCCGGCCCGCCCTTGTTTTTCGGCAGTGGCTCCGCCTCATGACAGTCCAGGCAATCGCTGTTCGGGATGAGCTCGGCGCCCCAGAGGGGTCCCGCGGCAGCCAGCCACACGGCACCCAGCCACAGGGTGCCAAGGCACCGAATGATACGGTGCCGGCGCGGCCAGATGAAAGCGGTCATGCCCGACGCCATATGCAAGCTTTTGATTTCCCGGCAGCATAGCGGGAACCTTGGGAACCGACACCGCATCGGTTGACGGATGCTGGGCATATTTTGCTGGCCTCGTGGGCATCTTTTGCGGTGGTAGGCCCACAACGCAATATGGCAAAAAACGCCCACGTTCGGTCAACGCATGCGGTGTCGGTTCGTACCATCCCCGTTATGATGGCGGTCGGGTCGAACCTCGCGCATGGCGCCCGAAACAACCGCTTTCATCCAGCCGCACCGGATTAGCCTGGTCCGGTGGTGCATTGCCTTGTTGCTGGGCGCGGGGTGCCTGCTGGTCGCGGGGCGTCTGCGCGGCGCACCGGAGGCGGCCAAGGAGCCCCCGCCTAATGCTTCCGCTGCCTGTCTCGAGTGCCACCGCGACCCGAAGCTCACCATAAAGAAGACCGGCCGCATCGTGTCGCTCTTTGCCGACCAGGCCGTCATCGCCAAGTCCGCCCACGGCTCGCTCGAATGCGCCGACTGTCACGAGGACTTCGACCCCGAGAGTATTCCGCACCAAACCCCGCTCAAGCCCGTCGACTGCGTATCGTGCCACGAGGATGCCGGCCGCCAGCATGTCTTCCATTCGCACCTCGCGCTTTCGCCTCTCCCGAAGGGCGACGACACCGCCTGCACCGCCTGCCACGGCACGCATGCGGTTGCGGGTGTCAAGTCGGCCGCTTTCCCCTTCACCCCTGCGCAGCAGGTGGAATCATGCGGCCGTTGTCACCAGCCGGCGCGAAACCAGTTCCTCGCCTCCGCCCACGGCCGCGCGCTCGCCGCCGGCAGGAAGGAGGCGCCGGCCTGCCTCGACTGCCACCGCCAGCCCGTGGCCCGCCTCCCGGAGGAGAAGGTGCGTATCGAACTCAAGCTCGCACAGACCAGCCTTTGCGAATCCTGTCATCTCAAGAAGTCCGAAGTCGGCGCCCGGACCCTGCTTGGTTCAAGGTTCGTGGCCTCGTTCGAACATAGCGTGCACGGTGCGGCGCTGGGGCGCGGCGTCGTGGAGGCCGCCAACTGCGTCGACTGCCACGGCAGCCACGAGATGAACCAAGCCATGATCGCCGGCTCGCGCGTGTACAAATCCCGCCTGCCCGAAACCTGCGCGAAATGCCACCAGACCCAGACCACCGAGTATAATTCCAGCGTGCACGCCGACGCCCTGCGCAGGGGCAATTCCGATTCGCCGGTGTGCACCGACTGCCATGGCGAGCACGAAATCCTCGCACACACCAATCCGACGTCACCCGTCTATGCCAAAAACGTCGCCCGGCAGGTCTGCGCCACGTGTCACTCCTCGCTGCGCCTAACCCAGAAATACGGCTTGGCGAGCGACCGCTTTCAGACTTTCACCGACAGTTATCACGGCCTGGCCGTGCGCGGTGGTGCCATCGTGGTGGTGAATTGCGCCAGCTGTCACGGTGCGCATGCCATCAAGTCGCCCCTCGATCCGACCTCCAGCGTCAACAAACGGAATCTCGTCGCCACCTGCGGTCAGTGCCATCCCGGCGCCAACACGCGCTTCACCATCGGCTCCGTGCACGTGAGCGTGGAGCAACGCCGCGAGAGCCCGATTCTCTACTGGATCGCGAACCTCTATGTGATCCTGATCGTGGCGGTCGTTGGCGGCATGGCGGTGCACAACCTGCTCGATTTTCTTAAGAAGGCGCGGCGCAAGCTAGCCATCCAGAAGGGCCTGGTCGTCGAAGGGCCGGTCGCCCACCGGCTCTACCTCCGCATGACCGTGCACGAGCGCTGCCAGCACGGCGCACTGGTCGTCAGTTTCATGCTGTTGGTCGTCACCGGCTTCATGCTGCATTATCCGGAGGCGTGGTGGGTCGTCGCCATCCGGCAGGTCAGCGACCGCGCGTTCGCGTTCCGCAGTCTCATCCACCGTCTCGCCGGGGTGGCGCTGCTGGCCGCCGGAGGGTGGCATATCGCCTACCTCGCCTTCACCGCCCGCGGCCGCCGGCTTTTCCGCGACCTGCTCCCGCGCGTCCGCGACCTTACTGATCCGTTCAAGGTGCTGCGCTACAACCTCGGCCTCGTCCCCGGGAAGCCCGCGTTCGACCGCTTCAGTTACATTGAAAAGACCGAATATTGGGCGCTGGTCTGGGGCACGCTGATCATGGGTGCGACCGGGGTCATCCTGTGGTTCGAGAACACCTCAATGGGGCTCTTCACCAAGCTCGGCTTCGATATTTCCCGCACCATCCATTTCTACGAGGCGATCCTGGCCACGCTCGCGATCCTTGTGTGGCACTTCTACTTCGTCATCTTCAACCCCGACGTTTATCCGATGAACTTCTCGTGGCTGACTGGCCGCATGTCGGAGCGCGAGATGCTCGAGGAGCATCCGCTCGAACTCGAGCGTTTGAGGCCGCCCGGGGGGAACGACGCCCCGAAGTCGACCCCCGCCCGGGAATTGGATCATTCTGACGGCACGCCTGTCGCGTGAACCAAAATTAGAAATCCAACGCCGGAAGCGGTCACCAATGCCGGCAAGGAAATCATGGATATTCACACCGGCCGGCGCGAAGGCCTGCCGACATGGGCCGCTGGCGTCCGGGTCTGCCGGTCGCATGCCGCGCCTCCACCTCGGCGCTTGAAGCAGCGGACTTTCGTCGCACGCTTCCCCGGATCGACCATGGCCGGCCCGCTCCGCAATTTTCACGATTTCACGCGCGAAGAACTCATCACCCTCGTCGCGTCGTGGAATTTCAGCCCGGTGCACGCGACGCGGCTGTGGAGTTATGTCTACAACGACGGTGTCAGGCGCTGGGCGGACATGCCGGAGGTGCCGGCAAGGCTGCGCGCACGGCTCGAGGAGCAGCTTTCGCTCGCACTGCCGCGGATTGCGCGCGAAACGCACAGCTCCGACGGCTTCACGCGCAAGTACCTGCTGGCGCTTGGCGACGGCCGCCGCATCGAGTCCGTGTTGATGCGCTTCACCGGGCGCGTCACCGCCTGCATCAGCAGCCAAGCCGGCTGCGCGATGGGCTGCGTGTTTTGCGCCACGGGGCAGATGGGTTTCGCCCGCCACCTCACACCCGGCGAAATCGTCGCGCAGGTGATGCACATCGACGGGGTCCTGCGCAAAAGCGGCCGCGATGCGCCGCATGCAAAAAGCGACCGCACCTCTCCGCATGCCCGCCACGAGCGGTTGCGCAACATCGTGCTGATGGGCATGGGAGAACCGCTGCACAATTATGAAGCCGTCATGCGGGCCGTGGATATTCTGCGCGATCAGAACGGCCCGGCCATCGGCGCAAAACGTATCACCCTGAGCACGGTGGGCGTGATTCCCGGCATCGTCCGCCTGGCTGACGAGGCCCGCCCCATCCAACTCGCCGTCAGTCTGCACGCCGCCACGCAGGCGGAACGCGTCGTCTTCGTCCCGGTGGCGCAACGCTGGCCGCTCGATGCGCTCATGGAGGCCTGCCGCTACTACGTCGGGAAACAGCAACGCCGCATCTTCTTCGAGTGGACGCTCATCGCCGGTCGGAACGACACTCCGGAGCAGGCCCATACCGTCGGCCGCCTGCTGCACGGTCTTCTCGCCCAAGTGAACCTTATTCCGCTTAACCCGACCAGGAGCTATGACGGCGCGCCCTCCGACCGTGTCACCGCGCGGCGCTTTCAGGAGATTCTCGCCGGCTACGGCCTGCCCAGCACGGTGCGCCAGCGTCGGGGCATCGACATCGCTGCCGGCTGCGGCCAGCTGGCGACGCCCGCGCCGGGGGCGCAAAGGGGCGCATAAAGAAACATCCGGGCTAATTCTGCACTTTTTGTGCTTTTTTGCCGCCCACCTTCTCCAACTCACGCAACGCATCGGCGGCAATCCAGCGGGCCGACTTGGAATCTGTTTTCTGGATATCCTTTGCGGTGGCGATGGCCGCCCTTCTCAGGCGCGGGTTGCGCTTGCCGATCTGCCGCAGCGCCCAGTTGACCGCCTTCTTTACGAAGTTGCGACCGTCGACCGCTTCGCGCCGGATGACCGGAAGAAATTCGAGAAACACCGCATCAGGCAGTTCCTTCCGGTGCACGGCGAGGCCCGCCATGAGCACGAAACTGCAGCGCTTCACGAACTCCGCGCGGCGCCGGCTCCACGTGTGCGCTTTCTCGATGGCGAATGGCGTCCGGTCGAAGAGAACACAGCAGCACGCATCGGTGGCGCCCCAGTTGTCACAATCGCGCGCCCATCGCTCCATCTGCCCGCGGGTGACCTGCCGCGGATCGTCAACCAGCGCGGCGAGCACGCGCGCCTCGTGGATGCCGCTCGCCCAGAGCTCGAGGGCGAGCGCATGGTTGGGGCGATACCGGCGGGCAATCTCCCGCAGGACCGGCGCCTTGATCCCAAGGTGTTCCCCCTGGGGCGTAATCCCGTAGCGCCGTTGGCCCTCGATATCGCGCAGGCGGTGCAGCGTGCGCAGGTGGGCGATGATCTTCGCGGCGGTGGCCCTCACCGGGCCCGCACCGCCTCGGCCAGCTTCGCGAGCACGGGAATGGTTTTCTCGAATGAGAGACATGGATCGGTGATGCTCTGTCCGTAGACGAGCGGCCGGGTGCGGTAGTCCTGCGATCCGCCCAGCAGATTGCTCTCGAACATTACGCCGCAAATGGCGCGTTCGCCGGCGGCAATTTGCGCCGCGATTTCGGCGGCTACCGCCGGCTGACGTTCGGCATCCTTGCCGCTGTTGGCGTGGCTGCAATCGACCATGAGGAAGGGCGGCAGACCGGCCGCACGAAGCAACTCCCCGGCGGCGCGCACATGTTCTGCGGCATAGTTCGGCCCGCGGGTGCCGCCGCGCAGGACAAGGTGACAGCGATCATTGCCCGAGGTGCCCAGCACCGCTGGCGCGCCGTCCTTGGTGAGTGAGGGAAACCAGTGCGGATGCCGCGCCGTGCAGATGGCGTCGACCGCCACCTGCACATCGCCGTCGGTGCGGTTCTTGAAGCCGACCGGCATGGAAAGACCTGAGGCCAGCTCGCGGTGCACCTGGCTCTCGACGGTGCGCGCCCCGATGCCGCCCCACGTGACGAGTTCCGCGTAGTACTGACCGAGCGTCGTGTCGAGAAACTCGGTGGCGACCGGCAGGCGCAGCGCCGTAAGATCGATCATCAGTTTCCGCGCGAGCTTCAGTCCTTGATTGATCCGGAAACTGCCGTCGAGGTCCGGATCGTTGATGAGCCCCTTCCAGCCGACGATCGTCCGCGGTTTTTCGAAGTAGACCCGCATGACCACGAATAGTTCGGCGGCATGTCGCGCAGCCAGCTCATGCAGGCGCTCCGCGTATTCGTTCGCCGCCGCCGGATCGTGGATGGAGCACGGTCCGACCACGGCCAGCAGCCGGTCGTCGCGGCCGAGGATGATGTCCTCCACTGTGCGGCGGCTCTGCGCCACGAAAACCGCCCCGGCATCGTCGAGCGGCAACTCGCCGGCCAGGGCCGCGGGAAAAATCAGAGGGCGGGCGGCACGAATGCGAAGATCAGAGGTGGGTAAACGGGACATACAGAAGTGATGGATCGTCGGCTTACCACCCCAACGCCTGTTTCGCCTGCCTCACCGCCGGCGTGTCGGCGAGCACAGGCGGCGCAGGTGGTGCCGCGAGGCCGAGGCGTCGGGCGCGTGCGTGCAGGCTGAGCGTTAGCAGGGAGGCGAACTCCGATTCCGCCGCCGCCGCGCCAAGGCGAACCATTACGTCGGCCGGCAACACGAGCTGCGCTGGTGGCAGGATTTGCTTTTCACCGAAGAACAGCGTGAGCCCCGCGCCCAACGCCTCAATGTAGTCGCGCAACTTCGCTGGCGGCGCATAGCAAAGACCCTGACCGGCGGGGTGCGGCGTGAACTCCATGAAGGTGCGTAGTTGTGCGTTGAACTGCGCCAGGGCTTGGTCGGCTGTCGCCGGCGTCCAGCGCGCGGTGAACGCCTTGCGTTCGCGAAACTTTTTCACCTCCCAGAGGCGCAGCACGAACTCGTAGTCGGCGTGTTCCTGCCGCAGCGAACCGGTGAACACGTAATCGAGCCCGCCTTCGGTCGTGTCAACCAGCTGGCGGATGTGTTCCGGCGCCCACTCTGCGTCGAACAATCCGTATTGCTCCCGCCGCATGGTGGCGATCGCGGCGACAGAGGCGTAGCTGGCGCTGAAGAAAAGCGTTTCCGAAAGCCACAGCGGAATTCCGCGCGAGAGCCGGCCCAGTTCATCCTCGGGCCGCTTCATGTTCCCGGCTGGATCCTTCAACCCAAGCAGGGCCAGTTGGCCAAAGGCGACGCGCCGCAGCTTGCCTTCCTTCGGCGGCAGCAAGCCCGGGATGTTTTCAAGACCATAAAACCAGATGGGTTTGCTGATGCTCACCAAGTCGATCCTTGCCGTCGTAACGTCCGCCGGAGACCCGGGTGGTGGGGTCGGAACAATCGCCCCCTCGGTCTCCAGTAGCATCATGTCGGCGATGACGTTGGAGAAACCAAACAGGCGTTCCTCGATTTCTGGCCGGTTAAGTGCGAAGAGCAGGTCGAGCACGTGCTGCGCGGCCTGCGGTTCCCGCACGGCCAGATAGGCTTGGAGCAGGTTGATACCGGTCGCGGGACCGTGCCGCTGAGCGTCGTAACGCGGCGCGATGAGCTCGATGATTTCCCGCGTGCGGCCAGCCACGCCAAGGTCGCCGGAGATGGTCACAAGCACGTCCGGTCGATCCCCGGCGGTAGCGAGCACCTCCTCGTAGACGGCCATGGCACCAGCGAGGTTTTTGAGTTCCAAGGCCTCTCGCGCCTGCTTGAGGCGGGCAAGGGCTCCAACCCCGCTAGGGGGGGCTGTTTCAGGCCCTGGCGCGGGGGTGGGGGGCTGGATTTCAGCGGTGGGCTCCGTTCCTGTCGCAGGCAGTGACGCCGCAGGCAGTGGTTTAGCCGCGGCTGGCAAGCTGGCGGATTTCTTCGGGAGAAACCGGTCGAGTAATCCCATGGATTAAGAGGAAAGGCACCCGTGCCCCGCACGCGAAGCAAAATTTGCTCGTTTACGGTCGCCGGGTCTCAACCACTGGCGGGCCGGACCGGCTGCGCGGCCGGCGCGTTTACTTGCTGCGCAGCGCCGGAAGGGAATCCCTTAATGGTGCTCGATGAGTTCGCCCGCTGGATAACGCACTTTCTTCGCGGTTCCATACTTGTCGTCCGCGGCGCGGTAGCCGAGTGCGCAGGCACACACCGTGGAGTACCCCTTGGCCGGCAGGCCGAGCACCTCGTCATATTGGGCGGGGTCAAAACCTTCCATCGGGCAGGCATCGACACCGAGCATCGCGGCGGAGGTCAGCAAGTTGCCGAGGGCAATGTACGTCTGGCGTGCGGCCCATTCATTAACCCAAGCGCTGCGCGGCCCCTTGACGAGATCACCGACCATCATGTCATAGTAGCTCTGGAGTGAGCCCCGCGGCATGCCGCGGGAGTCGGTCGTCAGGTTGACGAACTTCGTCACGTCGGCCTCGGTCATGGTGATCTTCCGTGCGAAGACGACAAAGTGCGACGCATCGGTCACCTGCGGCTGGCCCCACGAGAGCGGCTTGAGTGTTTCTCGAAGCTTCGGATCGGTGATGACGAGGAAGCGGTAGGGCTGCAGGCCGTAGGAGGAGGGCGAGAGCACGAGCGCCTGTTCGAGCGCCGCCCAGGTGGCCGCGGGAATTTTCCTCGCCGGATCAAATTTTTTCGTGGCGTAGCGCCAGTTGAGCCGCGCGAGGAGCGTATTGGTGGATACAGTAGCCATAGCGGGGGTCCTTATGTGCGCATTGGGCGGAAAACGCAAATAAACCCGCGGCTTCCCGCTGGGCGGGATGTCGCCCGCGACTCCTCCGTTTACCGTTTGACCCGGAGGGGCGGGTGATTACTTAGCTGCGTTCCCAGCAGGTGAATCGCGTCTACATCAAAACCTACGGATGCCAGATGAACGTGCGCGACAGCGAGGCTGTCGCCGCGATGCTGCGCGCCCGCGGATATCGCCTTGTCCAACATGAGGACGACTGCGACATCATGTTGCTCAACACCTGCAGCATCCGCGACCGCGCCGAGCAGAAGGCCATCGGCAAGGCGGGTTACATGGCCGCGCGCAAGAAACGCCAGCCGCAATTCATCCTCGGCATTCTCGGGTGCATGGCGCAGAACCGCGGCGCCGCGCTGCTCGACCAGCTGCCCGACGTCGACCTCATCGTCGGCACCCAGAAGTTTCACCAAGTGCCGGGCTATCTCGACAACCTTCGCGCCGCCTGCGCGGCGGGCCTGCCCGTGGGCAACACGATCATCGATATCGCCGAGGAGGCCGGGTCGCAGAACACCATCCGCGACCATGTGCTGGCCGAGCGACCGGTCACCGCCTTTGTTTCCATCCAGCAGGGCTGCAACATGGATTGCACCTTCTGCATTGTGCCAAAAACGCGTGGCGACGAGCGCTCGCGCCCGATGGACGACATTGTGACGGAGTGCCGCACGCTGGTGGAATGCGGCGTGCGGGAAATCACTCTGCTTGGCCAGATCGTCACCAGTTATGGCCGGCGCGAGTATGCGCACGCCGGTGGAGTGACCCCTTTCGTGCAACTGCTCGAGCGACTCCACGAAATCGACGGCCTCGCGCGCCTCCGCTTCACCTCCCCACACCCGCGCGGCTTCAAGCAAGACCTCGTCGAGGCCTACGGCCGGCTGCCCAAGCTCTGTGAATACGTGCACCTCCCGCTTCAGTCGGGCAGCGACCGTATCCTTCGCGCCATGAACCGGCCTTATACGCGCGCGCGCTACCTGGAGATCGTCGAGGCCCTGCGCCGGGTGCGGCCTGACATGTCTTTCTCGACCGACATCATCGTGGGTTTTCCCGGCGAGACCGAGGCGGACTTCGCGCAGACCCTGGAGTTGTTCGAGGACGTGAACTATGACATGGCCTACATCTTCAAGTATTCCACCCGCACCGGAACGCCCGCGGCCACGCTGACCGGCCAAGTGCCCGCCGCAGTGAAGGAGGGGCGCAACCAGATTCTCTTGCGCCTCCTCGAGAAAAACTCCCGCCGCCGGAACCAGTCGCTCGTCGGCACCGTGCAGGAAGTGCTCGTCGAGGGTCCCGACAAAAAGGGGCTGCGTTACATGGGCCGTACGCGCGGCAACCGCCTGGTACATTTTGAGGCCACCGAGCATCTTATTGGCGAACTGGTACCCGTGCATATCGCGCGCGCCACCGCGAGCGCTCTCTATGGCGCGCCGGCCCTGGCCGGGGTGGCGCCTTGACCGTCCCTCGCCCCCCTGAAATATTGTTCCATTCAGTGGGTTCCGTGGGTTGAATCAATACACCACATGTCCCTTTTTCTCGCCACGCTGCTCCCCGGACTTTTTCTCACCGCGCTTGGCGCCCTGCTGCTGCTCAACAGCCCTGTGGTGATCTCCACCCTCAAGGCCCTCCCGCGTTCGCCGATCGGCACGCTCGTGCTTTTTGGCGGCGGTGTGCTGTGGTTCCTTTTCCGCGTAGCCAACATGGGCGCCGCCGACCGCATCATCGGCAGCTCGAATGTGCTCTGGGTGTTGGGCTTTGCCGTGCTTGGCGTGCTGTCGATCAAGTACGTGCCCGACTTCCTTGCTGTGCGCGGGCTCAGCATTCTCACCCTGCTCATCGCCACGCCGCTCCTCAACGCCGCCTTCATGGAGTACACCCATCCGCAACGGCTGTTCATGGTGACCCTGGTTTTTGCAGCCGTCATCGCCGCTCTCTACCTCGCCGCCTTGCCCTACCGGCTGCGTGATTTTTTCCAGTGGCTGTTCGCTACACCGGGGCGGGGAAGGGCGCTCGGTGCAGGATTGCTCGGCTACGGAATTTTGCTCAACGTGGTGGCGTTCACCTATTGACCCCCCGCGCCCATGACCCCCCCGCCGAAGGAAGTCCATGGCCTGTTGCTGCTGATCGCTGGCCCCACCGGCACCGGCAAGACGACGCTGTGTCGGCGGTTGATCGCCGACCACAAGGAGGTCGAACGCCTTGTTACCTGTACCACGCGGGCCCAGCGCGAGGATGAACAGCAGGGCGTCGATTATTATTTCTTAAGCAACGCCGAGTTTGACGAGGCGCTGGCCAATGATGAGTTCCTAGAATGGGCGCAGGTACACACTTCGCGCTATGGCACGAAGAAAAGCGCCGTCTTCAACAAGCTCGCCCGTAACGTCGACCTCGTGGTCAATGTCGACGTGCAGGGGGCGCGCGCCTACCGCCAGGCGTTCGAGGGCCACTCGACCATGCGCGGCCGGCTTGTGACGGTTTTCATCATGCCGCCGGACATGGAGACCATCTATGACCGCCTGCTCACCCGCGGGCAGGACTCGAAGGAACAGATCGAGCGGCGCATGAGGACCGCGCTTTATGAAGTGGAACAATGGACGCAGCAGGACTACTGCATCGTGACCGGCACAAAGGAGGAGGATTATGCCCGGCTCGAAAGCATCTGGCGGGCGGAGAAATGCCGCGTCTCCCGGTTGCGTCTGGCGGTGGCCACGGCCGACTCGCGGCTGCCGTTCAAAGACAGGTAAGCACCGCCTCGCTTAACGGGTTATTCGGCCAGTCACCTGAGATCAAGCCGCTAGAGCAGGGCGGTCGGCAACTCGTCGCTCATGGAAGCCGGCTTGGTGCGGCGGGGTCCGGCAATGGATTGTAGCCGCCGGGGCAGGTCCTGGGGGGCCAGAAAGAGGTAGCGGCGCCCTTCCTTGCCTGCGACCAGGAGCTCGCGCTGGGTTAGATCGAAAAGATCGTCCCGCGCCGTTTGATGGGTAACGCCATGACTGCGCTGGTGACCCGCGATCAGGTACCGCGTGTCCGGTTTGCGAAGGGCGTGCTCGATAACCGCCTGCTGGCGCGGGTTGAGTTCCGCCAGGCCCCGGAGCTTCTTTTTCGCCTCTTGTAATTCGTTTGTTTTGCGCACAACCCGGTCATGCAGCGCCCGCTCCGCCGCGCGAATGACCTCCGCCTGATGAAGGATGAAATAAGTGAGGTCGTTGTCGTCCGTCTCTGTGTGTAGGAAGACGCGCGCGTAGCGCGCCGGCGCCCGGAGCAGAACGTCCGAGATCGAGATGCATCCAAGGCGGGGATAGTTCTGCCGCAGCACTGCCCAACGAAAAAGGGTTCGGGCGATGCGCCCGTTGCCGTCGCAAAACGGACGATCATAAGCCAGCCAGAAGTGCAGCACGATCGCCCGGATGATCGGGTGGAGGAAAAAATCCGGCGCCTGGCCGTTGGCGAAGGCACACATCAGCTCCATGCGTCGCGGCAGTTCGCCGGCTGGCGGGGGCTCGTATTGAACCCCTCCCGCTGCGTCAATGATGGGTGAATTTTCCCCGTCTTGGCGGAAACGCCCGGCAGTTTCTGGTTTGTCCAGCGTGCCGGCGGTAATGCACCGATGAAGCTCGAAAATCCTTTCCGGACTGAGTTCGCGGTCCTGCCAATTCCAAACCCGCTGCAGCGCCAGGTGCTGGTTAAGTATCATCTGCTCGCTTCTCTCGCGCGGCCGCTGGCCATTGCGGAGCATTTCCTTCGCCACCGCATAATTCGTCGTGGCCCCGGCGAGCCGGGCAGACGCCATCGACTCCTCAAGAAGGGCGCTCGCATAAAATCGGTCAAATTCTTCCGGCCTGATCTCTGTTTCGCTCCCGCCATGATCAAGCCGGTGTAATATTTCAATCAGTCCATCCGGTATGTTGAATTTAAAGTTTCAAGGCCGCCCACCATACTTCATGGCTAATGCCTTCTGGTTTTGCCCTCTGTTTCAATTCCTCCCAGTGCAAGTAGCAATCTTGCGGTGCTAATTTCTCGTGTGCTTCGAGAATCGCAGCCCATTGCTGGAGAACGACATCAAGAAATGTTGGTGGAGAAATCACAACTCGCGACATTTATCCTAATATATTTCTAATTAGGATATAACATTTATGATCATATCCTAATAATCAATTTGTTAGGATAAAATTAACCCAAACCATTGGGAGGTCAATTAAATCCTGTCTTGGACTAAACGGCGCCCCGCTTGGGCGAGTTGATCAGACTTGGATCTGCGGGCGCGCCGGTTCCGGCCAGTCCAAATGGAAAATTTTGCCGCGGGGTTGATCGATGCGCTCGTAGGTGTGCGCCCCAAAATAGTCGCGCTGTCCTTGGAGAAGGTTGGCCGGCAGGCGGGCGGTACGATAGCCGTCGTAATAGGCAAGCGCCGAACCGAAGGTTGGGGCCGCAACCCCGTATTGAGCAGCCAAGGCAACGATCTTCCGCCAGTTTTTCTGCGCTTCCTTTACTGTTTTGTTGAAGTAGGGGTCAAGGAGTAGGTTGGCCAGCTGGGGTTTCCGGCCATACGCCTCGGTAATTTTCTGCAGAAATATGGCGCGAATAATGCAGCCGCCGCGCCAGATCTGGGCGATGGCGCCAAAATTAAGCGTCCATTTATATTCCTTCTGGGCCTCGCGCATGAGTTGGAAGCCCTGCGCGTAGGAGCAGATCTTCGCGCAATACAGGGCGTCATGAATGGCTTGGATCAGGGCCGTCCGGGATCCGCGATATGGTTTCGTTGTCGGTCCCTTAAGAATTCTGGAGGCGGCGACTCGTTCGTCCTTGATGGCGGATAGGCAGCGGGCGAAAACCGCTTCGGCAACCGTGGGGGCGGGAACGCCCATGTCGAGTGCGTTGATGCTGGTCCATTTGCCGGTGCCCTTCTGTCCGGCTGTGTCCAGGATGACGTCGACGAGGGCTTTTGTTTTTGTGACTGGATCTTTCTGCTGAAGAATGTCGGCGGTAATCTCGATGAGGTAGGAGTCAAGCACCCCTTTATTCCATTCGGCGAAGACGTCCCCTATTTCGTCGGCCTTCATGCCGAGGAGGCGCCGCATGAGATAATAAGCCTCGCAGATCATCTGCATGTCCCCGTACTCGATCCCGTTGTGAATCATCTTTACGTAGTGGCCGGCTCCATCGGGACCAATGTAGGTGGCACAGGGCACACCGCCGGAGACGGGTTTTCCGGGTATGGCGCCCAAGATGGGGCGACCGGTCTTGGCGTCGACCTTGGCGGCAATGGCATTCCAAATTGGTTCCAGCTCCTTGTAGGCGGCGGGGTCGCCACCGGGCATGAGCGCGGGCCCGAAGCGGGCACCGGTCTCCCCGCCAGAAACGCCTGAGCCGATGAAGCGAAGCCCTTTTTCACGAAGGGCCTTTTCGCGCCGGATGGTATCGGTCCATTTGGCGTTGCCGCCATCAATGATAATGTCCCCCCGCTCCAAGAGCGGAACGAGGCTGTCGATGACGGCGTCGGTGGGTCCGCCCGCCTGGACGAGGAGGATGATCCTGCGGGGTTTGGCGAGCGACTGGACGAATTCCTGAAGGGTCGTTGTGCCGACGAGGCCGCCCGGCGTCCCGGGATTTCCAGCTACAAACCTGGTCGTTTTCTCGGTCGTGCGGTTGTAAACCGAGATCTGAAAGCCGTGGTCGGCAATGTTGAGTGCCAGGTTTTGACCCATCACCGCAAGACCGACGAGTCCGATATCTGCGTGCGTTTTGGGCATGCGAAAAAAATATTCCGGAACCCCGTCAAAAACCAATCAATTCCCTTGTCGTGGGCGGCCGATCGCTGCGGACAATCCCGGCTTCCCGCCGCTTACTTCCCCCATTTGGGGTTGGGAATGTAAGGCGCGATCGCGTCGATTATCGGGGTGAGAAATTTGGGCTCATTACGCTCATGAACCCACGTGAGCGTTAGCACCATCAGGGTCACCAAGACGATCATGGCTAGCAGAAACTTGTTCACCCTGGTCGCCAGCTTAACAAGAAGGATCACCGCCACCACAATCAGGGCGGCCAACCCAAGATTGATCAGATTCTTCTTGGGCAGATGCTGCAGTTTTTCAATGGCGTTGACGGCAAAGTAGAGCATGTCCTTTGACACTAATAATGCCGTGCGCGGATACGAGCCGATTGTGGCCCCCGGCTGGTTTTGCGTTTTCCTTCCTGCCCTCGTTCTTTTGTACCCCTGCCGGCGCCGTGGCTTATCCATTCCGAAGTTCCGGTGGCATAGTGCTCTTTTTTCCAGATGGGTACGCGCTTCTTCATCTCGCCGATGATGTAGCGGCAGGCGTCGAATGCCGCGTCGCGATGCTCGGCTGTCACGCCTGCCCAAACGGCAACGTCTCCGATCTGCAGAAGCCCGCGGCGGTGCACACACGCTGCTGAAAAAATGGCAAACCGCGCGCGCGCCTCGGCGATGATACGTGCCCCCACTTTTTCAGCGAGTTCGCCATAGGCCTCGTATTCGAGCGAACAAACCTTCCGGCGTTTATTGCGGCTGCGCACCCGGCCCTCGAACGACACGTAGCCGCCGGCGCGGGCATCAAGCAGTTCCCGCCTCAGGGTATCGGGGTCAAGTCGCGCGGATGAGATGCGAAACATGGAGAGGCCCTAGCCGCCCGCGAAGGGCGGTATGAAAACCACCTTAACGCCGTCCGCCAACGGGGCGTCCCACGCAGCGAAATCGTCGTTGATCGCCACCTTCAATCTCTCCGGCTGCAGCCTGAAGCCATGCCTCCTGCGCAGCTCTTTGTAGAGCGCGGCGGGAGTGGCGGCCTCGGTCACGACCTTTTCTTCAGCACGCCCGGCCTGCTCGCGCAGCGCGGCGAAATACCGCACCTGTATGTGTTTCATCGAGTCTGTCCGTTGCCTGGGCGTCCGGACCCGGCGTTGAGCCTGGCGGAAAAAATCCTGGTCGGCTTCTTGCCTTGGGAAAAAATCATGGGCCTGCCCGGTAGTTTTGTTTGCCCCCTGTCTTCTCGAGGAGCCGCACCTCCTTGATTACAATGCCGTGCGAAATCGCCTTCGCCATGTCGTAAAGCGTGAGCGCCGCCACGGTCGCTCCTGTCAGCGCCTCCATTTCGACCCCGGTCCTCGCGTGCGTCTGCACCCGGCAGTGGATGGTTACTTCGCTTCCGTTTTTCTCCGGTTTGATGTCAATCCTGCAGTCTTCGAGCGGCAGGGGATGGCAGAGCGGTATGATCTCGCTCGTCTTTTTGACCCCCATTACGCCGGCGAGTACGGCGATCTGGAAAATCATCCCTTTCTTCGTGGCGATGTCTCCATGCTTCAGCCGGGCTGCGAGACCCGCGGGTAGCGATACGACCGCCCTGGCATGCGCGGTGCGTTTGGTCACCGGCTTGCCGCCGACGTTGACCATCGCGGGACGGTTCTTCGTGTCGAGATGCGATACCATGCACGTTAATGTTGCGCTTTGCCGCAGGGGCGCAAAGGGATTTTACCACCCTGCCTGAGCGCGCCCGGCGCTATCACACCCATGTCCAGAACCGGCTGGCCGTACCGGCGGCATACTCAGCCTGTTCGGCGGTCAGCTCGATGAAACCATCCGTATCCGTGAGGCCGGTGAAGTCACCCGAGGTATTGAGCGGAACGGGTGTCGCCTGCTGCTCGCCGCGCGGACCTTGGGCGATTTTTACCGGCAGGAAACCGGCATGCTTCGGCTTCAATATGACCCGCTCCGTAAGCACCGCGAACTGCGGTTTCGCCGGGATGAGACCGCACATCTTCGCGAGCGCGGGCAATGCGTAGCGATGCAGGCAGATGTAGGAAGAGGCCGGATTCCCCGGCAGGGCGAAGACGGGCGTGCGCCGGGGGCTGAGGCCGAACCAGAACGGCTTGCCTGGCCGCTGCGCCACGCCTTGAAAGAGTTTCTTTACGCCGAGTTCGTCGAGCACCCGGGGCAGAAAATCAAACTTGCCCTTCGATACACCGCCGGTGAGCAGCACCACGTCATATTCCGCAACGATGTGCCAGAGGAGGTGCTCGATCTCGTGGCGCATATCATGCAGATGATAGCGCTCCACGCGCGGATGGCCGGCGGCAACGAGTGCGGCCCGCAACGCGTAATCGTTTGATCGGCGGATCTGGTGCGGCGCGACCGGGGAACTCACATCAACGAGTTCATCGCCGGTCGCGACCACGGCGATCTCCGGCTGCATTGTCACGGCAAGGTGGGCGTAGCCGCAGGCCGCGGCCACGGCGATTTCCCGGCCGGTGAGTCTTACGCCCGGCTGCACCACCACTGACCCGCTGGCATGGTCTGATCCCTGTCGGTGCACCGCCTGCCCGGCCGCGACGGTCGCCTCTGCGGCGATGGTTATGCAATCATGCTCGCGTGTCGTATCTTCGTAGGGCACGACCGCATCGGTGCCGCCGGGCAGCACCGCCCCGGTCATCACTTCAATGCAGGTGTCGTTGGCCAGAAGTGAACGTGGTATGGTGCCTGCTGCCTGCGCTCCCGCCACGCGGAACCGCCTCGTTCCCGCCAGCCATACGTCGTGCCGGAGGGCATAGCCGTCCATCGCCACCCGGTCGAACGGGGGCAAATCACGATCTGCCATGAGCGTTTGTCGCAGCACGCGGCCGTGCGCATTCACCAGTGGACAATCCTCGGCCGGGAGGGGAACGACCGCCTCCAGCACCTGTTTTTCTGCTTCAGCGACAGAAAGCATGGCCGGACTTTAACATGCCGCTTGTGGAGGGCACGGAGGAAATGTCGCTTCCCATGCTTTCATTCATGAACTCCGCGTGTGCCGCCCGGCCTTCTTCACCGCTGCGGGTGGTGCCGCGCCGCTGGGCAGTTACTTTTGATTCGCTTCTTTGCGCTTCCGCCGCTTTGCGTTTACGTCTTTCTTCTCATGTCTGTCCTTTGCGACCAGTACGCCCGGCCGCTGCGCGACTTGCGCCTCTCCGTGACCGACCGCTGCAACTTCCGCTGCCCCTACTGCATGCCGGCGGAAGTGTTCGGCCCTGACCATGCCTTCCTGAAAGAAGGGCAGGTCATGTCGCCCACTGAACTCCGCCGCCTCTTGCAGCAATTCCTGCGGGTGGGGGTGGAAAAGGTGCGGATTACCGGCGGTGAACCGCTTCTGCGACCCGACGCGCCCGAGTTGGTCCGTCTGCTCAAGCAGGACCTGCGCGTACCCGCCGTGGCGCTAACGACCAACGGCTGGCTGCTTGCGCGCGTCGCGCCCGCCCTGCACGCCGCCGGCCTTGATCGCTTGAATGTCAGTCTTGATAGTCTTCGTCCCGAAACCTTTGTTCGCCTGAGCGGTGGCGGGCAGGGTCTGAAGGTTGAGCGCGTGCTGCAGGGCCTCGCTGCCGCCGCGCCGCTTGGTATTCCCATTAAAATCAACATGGTGGTCCAGCGGGGGGTGAACGACGGCGATATTCCTGAGATGGCTGCGTGGGCGCGCGCGCAGGGCTTCACGCTGCGCTTCATCGAATTCATGGACGTGGGTAATTACAACGGCTGGTGCCGCGACCTCGTCGTGCCGGCACAGGAAATCGTGGCGCGCCTCTCCGCCTTGTGGCCGCTCGAACCCTGCAGTCCCACCTACCGGGGTGAAGTCGCCGCGCGCTACCGTTATTTGGATGGTCGGGGCGAGATCGGTCTGATCAGCAGCGTCACCGAGCCTTTCTGTCGCGACTGCCATCG
Organism: Opitutaceae bacterium; assembly: GCA_049513315.1. Taxonomy (GTDB): domain Bacteria; phylum Verrucomicrobiota; class Verrucomicrobiia; order Opitutales; family Opitutaceae; genus Fen-1467. The sequence goes on along the minus strand of JBEKWG010000023.1, from coordinate 50,866 downwards.
CGCGCGCCTCTCGGCTGACGGAAAACTTTACACGTGTCTTTTCGCTTCAACCGGCTGGGATTTGCTGGGTGCGCTGCGTTCCGGCGCGAGTGATGAGGAGCTTTTTGCCTTCCTCTGCCGCGTTTGGCGCGGCCGGCTCGACCGCTACTCCGACGAACGCGCGGCGTTGCTCGACCGCCACGAAACGCGCCGGAAGATCGAGATGAGTTATATCGGCGGCTGAGAAACGCTTCCTCCGGCTTCTCGCCGTCGGTTGTCCTTATTGATATCGCGTCGCCCGGCCGAAGTAGTCGAGCATCCAGACCTCGCGCCAGACGCGGAAGCGGCCTTCGTAGGTCATCTTGCCAAATTCCTCGCGCTGGTCGTGCGGCAGGAGAAAGCCAAGTTCGGTGTTGAGTCGCTCGAGTTCGAACTGCTGCTGGTTGAGGTCCTCCACCGGTTCCACCGCCCACGGCACCGTTGTTTCGCCTGTGGCGGCAAGGCGCCGCTGGTGTCGCTCCAGAAGCCGGGGTAGGTTGCGACTCCACGGATTTCTTTCTACCAGCCAGTTTTCGGGATAGAAACCGCCGAAAGGCAGATAGAGATTGTCGGTGACGTAGCGCAGCCCGTCGGTCGTGCGCGTGGTGAGCGTGTAACACACGGAGATCGCCCCGTTGGCCTGCGGGACGAAGGTCACCTGGATGCGGGTTCGCGCCTCGTGATCCTGATAGATGGAGAGCCGGAGGTAGATGCCGCCGCCGATCTCGGCCTTCAGCGCCTGCACCTGCGTGCATTTGTTGGCCCGCAGCCATTCCCGGACCTTGAGCAGCCGGGGGTGGGTGGGCCACTCTTCGCCGCTGGTGTTGACAGCGTAGCGGGGGAAAAGCGGAAGCGGGCTCTGACTGAGCGCGGAAATTGCGATCCAGTTGTAAATCGTTTCCAGAAGAAACCAGAGGAGAAACAGGGCCGCGGCCAGCACCCAGAACGGCCGGGTGCTCCAACCCCATTCGATCGCCAGGAACGCCCCGCCAAAGGCGAACAACAGCCAGCGCAGCCAACGCACGAAGATGGCAATCACGGGTGAGGCCAGGCGCTGGTTGAGCGAGAATAGCACCAGCGAGAGGATGGCGGCCGCCAGCAGAAAATAGACGGGATCGAATTCCACGGTGAGTGCAAAAGGAAGAGAACGCCCGCTGCCGAACTCCTGGCGCCCCGCCCGGTGGTGGCTGCCGGATTTTAACTCAGCCGCACCGGCATGATGACGCAAATAAAGCTTTCCAGCGTCTTGAAAACACCCGGGCTGACTTCGTCCTTCAACTCAAAGAAAACTTCATCCTTGGTGAGCGCCCGCAATGGATCCATGACGAACTGCGGGTTGAACGCCACCTGAAGATCTGGCCCGCTGTAGGAGATGGCCATCGCTTCGTGTGATTCGCCGAAGTCGGGACTCGCTGCCGTGATTTCCAGCAAATTGCTGGTGAGCTTGATCTTGACGGAGTTGGATTTCTCACTGCACACGAGCGCGGCGCGATGAACACATTGCAGGAAGAGTTCGCGTTCCAGCTTGATGCGTTGATGGGTTTCCTTGGGGATGACCTGCTGGTAGTTGGGATAGTTGCCCTCCACGACCTTGGAGAAGAGGTAGATGTTCTCGACCAGCCCGCTGGTGTCCTTTTCCGTGGCGATCTGGAAGGACGCACGGCGTTCGTTGAACGAGACCTTGACCTTGGCGCCCTTGTCGAGCAGCCGCAGCAGCTCCCCCACCGTTCTTGCCGGGAGGATGATGCTGCCGGCGCTGGCAGCGGGAAACTCCAACTCCTTGCTGATGAGCGCTAGGCGGCGGCCGTCGGTGGCCACCAGCGAGAGTTTTCCATCACGGAAATTGAAATAAACTCCGTTGAGGATATAGCGTGTTTCGTCGGCGGACTGCGCGTAGGCGACGCACTTGAGCATGGTGACCAGCTCTGCTTGCTCGAGGGAAAACGACTTGTCATCGCCGAATTCCGGCAGTGGTGGAAACTCCTCCTTTCCAATACCCATGATGCGAAACTGCGAGCCACCGGAGGCGAGTTTCACTTGGTGATTGGGCGAGGAATCTAACGCGACGTCGATGTTGGGCAGTTCACGAACGATGGTTGCCAGCCGTTTGACGGGCAGAGTGACAGAGCCTGTCTCTTTTACCTCGGCCTTGATTTTACAGCGGATACCCAAGTCGAGATTCGTAGTGGTCAGGGAAATATGGTCCTTTTCCGCTTCGATCAGGACATTGCTGAGGATCGGCATCGTGGCTTTGGAACCGACAACGTTGAGCACCTGCTGCAAGCCGTTGCTGAAATGGTCACGGTTGATTTTAAACTTCATGAGGGGAGGGACGATTGGACCGAAACGCTGAGTAACTAACAAAGGGCAATCAGAGAGGGATTCAATAAGGAATTATTCCATCTTATTATGTTCGGTGAATTGGACCAACAACCAAGTGTGAAGACTCGTTTTACGCTCGGAAAGGAAGGAAGGGGGAAGTTGTGGATAAAATCGTGATAGATGGCCAAGAAACCAGGGGTTATTCACGAGCTTGAACAACCCCGGGGGTTATTGAACGGATATTGGAGGTTTGTTCACGGATTGTTTTCGCTGGAGGCGGAGCCGGCCGATCAACTGCGCGCGCCGGATAGAACGGAAAAGACCGAAAAAAACATAGACGAAAAAGAGCATCACCAGCGCGATCTCCTGCAACCAGAAGATGACACCTGCCACGACAATGATTAAGACAAAAGTGCGAAACCGGGTCTTGGTCTGCCAGTCCACCTGCTTGAAACTCGGATAACGGATGGTGCTCACCATGAGCAGGGCAATCAGCAACAGCAGCACCGGCAGGGCTAGCGTCAGTTTGTGTAATTCCCGATTGTCTTCGGAAAGATGCAGCAGCAGGAGCACCAGAGAAGCCACTGTTCCAGCCGCCGCCGGGACGGGCAGACCGATAAAATCTTTGCTGCTATCCTTGGGGGTGTGGAGGTAAGGGTTGGTAATGACATTGAAGCGCGCCAACCGGACCGCCGCGCAGAGCAGGTAGACAAAACCGACGAACCAGCCGATCTGGCGGAACAAGGGGAAGCCCTGGGTGGGCGAAAGAATCAAAAAAAACATCATCAGGGCCGGGGCGACACCGAAGGACACCACATCCGCCAACGAGTCGAATTCCGCGCCAAAGAGCGACTCGCGGCCCCCCAGCCGCGCCAGCCGGCCGTCAAGCGAATCGAAGATCACCGCCGCAAGGATGAACCACACCGCCTGGGTATAGAGCGCGGCAGGCGTATGCGCATAGGTGCCGGGCGCCATCGTTTCCAGCCGGGCCTGAATGCATTTGATGATCGCGACAAAGCCGCAAAACAGGTTTCCGGCCGTCATCAGATTCGGCAGGAAGTAAATCCGGCTGGCCTGCGTGACGTTGTAGGGATTCTCCCGTGATTCGAGGTCGGGCATGGCGTGTAAGTAAAAAGGCAGCAACCGGGCGAACCGCACCGAAGCCACCAACACATTACTTCTTGGGCGTGGTCAGGCTCTCCAGATACTTCCAGAATTTTGAGTGTTGTTCGAACAGCTGCTGCTCCGACACGGGCAGTTTCGTTCGGAAGAGGAAATCCTCCAAGGAGGCCTTGTGCAGGATGTAGTGCGTATGCAAGGTTTCGCTGCGAACCGTGAAATAGAAGCGGAAGTCATCCGCACGAAGCCGGTAGAACACTTTTCCTCCACGGGAAAAACGACCGAGCGGCTCGCGCGGATGAGCGAGATCGCCCGGAGTCAGCCGGCTGATTGGCTCGATGGCGGCGAGCTGCGCGAGCTTGTCCAGTTTGTTCAGCTCGCGCATGCTCTGCTCGGAAAAAGTCACTTGATACATGGTTTCAGGCGGCACTCCCGTTTGCCGTGGTCATCCCGGAAGCGGCGGGTGTTGATCATACATACCCCTTTATCCACCAATTCAGCAAGACCACAAATGGAGGGGCGGGTGAATCCCGCCGATCGCCCGGACAATCAAGCACCGGCTTGTGGCTGGTGCCGCAGTAGGCAGGGGGAGGGGCCGAAATCGATTCTGCCGTATCCATCACCACAGTGGCGCGGCTGGCCACAGCAAGGCAAAGACAGGATTGCGCCGGACGAACCACCGGCGCCCCTTGTGTCCCAGGCATATCCCTATTGCTCTTGCTGCAGGGGTGCGCTTTCGCGGGCGAGTGGCTGCATTTTCCGCCCGTAGTTTGCCTCGACCTTGATCAGGGCGGTGGCCACGAACGACGGGATCGTTGCGATGCAGACCCAGATGAAGAATCTCACATAGCCGAGATGGTCCTGAATCCAGCCCGCCGGCAGGCCGGGCAGCATCATGCCCAGCGCCATGAAACCCGTGCAGATGGCATAATGGGCCGTCCGGTGCTCACCCGCGGAGACCATCATCATGTAGACCATGTACGCAGTGAACCCGAAGCCATAGCCGAACTGTTCAACCGTCAACGCACCGCCGATGACGGCGAGGGTTTCCGGCTGCTTCAGGGCCAGAACGACAAAGACGGCAAGGGGCAGGTGCATGCTGATGAGCATCGGCCACAACAGGCGCTTGAGACCGAAGCGGGAGATGGTGTAACCACCCGCGAGGCCCCCGAGCAGAAGCGCAATGATGCCGATGGTGCCGTAGAGAAGGCCAACTTGCCGCGTGGTAAGTCCCAAGCCGCCGCCGGCGCGCCCGTCGAGAAGGAAGGGGGCCACCAGCTTCAGCAACTGGGCCTCCGCCAGCCGATAGAGAAGCAAAAACCCCAGGATGACTTTGATGTCTCTCTTTCGGAAGAAGGTCGCGAAGACAGACAAAAAGTCCGCCACCGGGTGCGACGTGGGGCCGGCGGGTCGGTCGCCAGCCGGCCGGGGCAGGACGACAAGATGATACAGGCCCGCCAGAACGAAGAGCGCCGCGAGCAAGAAAAACACACCAGCCCAGGCCCGGCGCGCATCACCCATGGTCTCTTGCAGACTGCCTGCCAGATAAACGAGACCGCCCTGACCGGCGATCATGGCCAGCCGGTAGAAGGTGCTGCGCACACCGACAAAAGCCGCCTGCTGATGCGGCGGTAACGCGAACAGGTAAAAGCCATCTGCCGCAATATCGTGGGTGGCGGAGCTGAACGCCAGGAGCCAGAAAATGGCGAGGGTGGCCCGGAACAAGAGCGGCGCCGGCACCGTGAGGGCGATCATGGCAAGCGCGGCCCCGATCACGAACTGCAGGGAGACGATCCAAGAACGCTTTGTCCGGAGCAGGTCCACCAGAGGCGACCAGAGCGGCTTGATGACCCAGGGCAGATACAGCCAGCTGGTGTAAAACGCGATGGCGGTGTTCGATATTCCGAGGCCCTTGTACATGATGACCGACACGGTCATGGCGACCACATAGGGAACGCCCTCGCAAAAATAGAGCGTTGGAACCCAGCGCCACGCACTTGGCGCACCCGGCGAATGACTCGGCATGCCCACGGGGATTGGTGCGGACAGTGGTGGTCTGCCGGCTCCGCTGCAACGATAGATCGCTTGCCCCGCCCAATGCTGCCGCGCGGCCCAACCAACCTTGCGATCACCTCCCCGGACCGCACGGATTTCGGCAGGCGCTTCGCCGGTCTCGTGCCCGTGACCAGCCCGTCCTGATCGTTTACATCGCGCAACAGAAGCACCGCGCCAAACGGATCACCGCAGGCGCCCCGAAGGGATGAATCAGCGCGCCGTGGTTGCGCCACAACGCCAGGCTGGTCAAACCCTCAGGTAGGGGTGCGGGTCAGTTCAGCGGACGGGCGCGATAGTGGGTATGCAGCAGGTGGTGAGACTTTTCGCCGAGGGGCTGGCCAAGGAAATTCCGGTAGAGCAGGGCGACCGACGGATTCTCGAGCGACACGCGCAACCGCTTGCCCTCGTCTTCGGCAAAAATAGCCTTCATGCGCGCCAGGCGCACCTCGTTAGTGGTGAAGCGGGGCTGGCCGCCGCCGCCGATGCAGCCGCCGGGGCAGGCCATCACTTCGATAAAATGGTAATGGGCCTCCCCCGCCTGCACTTTCTGGATGAGGCGCTCGGCATTGGCCAGGCCGTGGGCCACGGCGAGGTTGAGGGTCTGGCCCTCCAAGAATTTCCACTCCGGGACCGCGCCGGGAATGGTGATCGAGAACTCTTTCACTCCCTCCAGCCCGGCAATCGGGGTCATATTCAGCTTTTCGAAGGGGAAGGGACTGCCGGTGACCACACACCACACCGTCCGCAGGGCCGCCTCCATTACGCCGCCCGTGTTGGCGAAGAGGTCGGCGGCACCCGAACTCAGGCCCAGGGGCAGGTCCATCTCTTCATTCGGCAGGGCCAGGAAGTCGACGCCCGCCTGGGTGATCATGCGCCCCGCCTCCCGGGTGGTGAGAACCGCGTCAACATCCTGGACGCCGCCGGCGTTCATTTCGGGCCGTTGGGCCTCGAACTTTTTGGCCGTGCACGGCATCACCGACACCACGAAGATATCTTCAGGCTTACGGGCGATCTTTTGCGCATAGTAAGTCTTGGCGAGGGCGCCGAACATCTGTTGGGGCGACTTGGCGGTGGAGAGGTTGGGCAAAAGCTCGGGATGAAAATACTCTGCGAATTTGATCCAGCTCGGGCAGCAACTGGTGAATTGGGGCAGGCCCGCCGGAAGCTTGGCAACCAGTGCCGTCTTGAGGCGCAGCAATAGTTCAGTCCCTTCTTCGAGGATCGTCAGATCGGCGGCGAAGTTGGTGTCGAACACGCGGTGGAAGCCGAGCCGGCGCAGCGCCGCCACCATCTTGCCGGTAACCAGGGTGCCCGGAGGCAGGCCGAAGCATTCGCCAAGCCCGGCGCGAATCGCGGGCGCAGTCTGCACGATGACATGCTTGGATTTGTCACTCAAGGCGGCCCACACCTTCTCAATGTGGTCCTTCTCGGTGATGGCCGCGGTTGGACAGACCGCGGCACACTGGCCGCACTGCACGCAGGCCACGCTGGCGAGCTCGTGACCGAAGGCCGGGGCCGCAACGCTCTCGAAACCGCGATCCTGCGCCCACAGGGCCCGGGTGGCCTGGATCTCGCTGCACACCGTGATACAGCGCCGGCACATGATGCATTTTGAGGAGTCGCGAGCAAGGGCCGGGGTGCTGGTGTCGATCAGGCGCTGATGCAGCGCGCCGGTGAAACGCAGTTCGCGCACGTCAAGATCGCGGGCCACGGCCTGCAGTTCGCAGTCGCTTGAACGCCCGCAGGTCTGACACTCGCCGCCGTGGTCGGAGAGCAGCAGTTCGACCACGGTACGACGGGCCGCGCGCACCTTGGGGGTGTTGGTGCGCACCGTCATCCCCTCGGCGACCGGGCTGGAGCAGGCGGCGGCCAGCGTGCGGGCCCCCTCGACCTCCACCAGGCACACCCGGCAGCCGCCAATGACCTGCACGCCCTCAAGGTAGCACAGCGAAGGGATCCTGATTCCCACCGTGCGCGCCGCATTCAAGATGGTGGTGCCCCGGGGAACCTCCACATTGGCATTGTCGATGGTCAGCTTTGGCATCGCGTTCCTTTTCCGAGGTCAGTTCTTGTCGCGGAAATCGCAGCGCAGGCAGCGCTTCGCTTCGCAGACCGCAACAGATTCAGTCCAGGGCAGCTCGACTTCGTTGAAGTTGTTGCGGCGCCGCTCGACGGGCAGCAGTTCCATCCTTGCGCGCGGGTATTTGACCGGATCGGCGTTGGGGTCAAAGGGGACGGCGCATTCCTTGTCCTTGCGCCAGAAGGCGTGCTCGGCGCCGGTGAGTTGGGCGTCGATGGCCACGGCGGCGCGCTCGCCGCCGGCCACCGCTTCAACCACCGAAGAAGGTCCCGTGGCGGCGTCGCCGCCGCTGTAGAGCCAGTCAAGCGAGGTGCGGCCCGTGAGCGGATCGGCGGCGATGAAGCCGTCCTGGGTCGGGGTTACCGCCAGACCGGCGAGAAGCACCGCCGATTCAAGCTTCTGCCCGATGGCGGTGATGATTTGGTCGGCCGGCACTACGTAGGGCTCCTCAGCGGTGGCCATGGGCCGGCGGCGGCCACTGTGGTCGAATTCGCCCAAGGCCATGGCTTGGCACCGCACGCCGCAAACCCGGCCGTTTTTAGCCACGATTTCGACCGGCGTTGTCAGCGTCTTAATCACCACGCCTTCGTGCTCGGCCTCCTCGATTTCCTCGGCGTAAGCCGGCATCTCCCCGCGGGCGCGGCGGTAAAGCACCGTGACCGAACGCGCGCCGAGGCGCACCGCCGTGCGAGCGGTGTCAATCGCGGCGTTGCCACCACCCACCACCACCACTTCGCGGCCGATGGGTGCGGTGCCGCGGATGTTGTACTCGCGCAGAAAACGGATGGCGTCGTCCACGCCCCGGAGCTCCTCGCCCGGCACGTCCAGGTGCAGCCCGGCGGGCGCACCCACCCCCAGGAAGACCGCCTCGTAACCCTGGTCGCGAAGACCCTTGAGCGTGAAGTCACGACCCAGGCGCTGGTTGGTCTTGATGGTGACACCCAGGCGTTCGATCATACGCACCTCGAGCGAGAGGATTTCGCGCGGCAGGCGGTAGGCGGGAATGGCTTGTACCGGCATGCCGCCCGGGCGCGATTCGCCCTCGAACACCTGCGGCCGGTAGCCGAGACGGGCGAGAAAGTAGGCGCACGACAAGCCGGCCGGGCCGGCGCCGATGATGGCGACCTTGCGCGTGGCGTTGGTTTCGTTTGGACGGAACTCCGGAAGCTGGAGGGTGGTCTCCTCGTCGACCATGAAACGCTTCACGCCGCGAATCGACAGGGGCTCGTCCACCGTGCCGCGGCGGCATCTGTCCTCACAGGTGTGGAAGCACACGCGGGCGCACACCGCCGCGAAGGGGTTGCGCTCGCGATGCAGGCGGAGGGCCTCGGCGATGCGTTTCTCGCCCACCAAGGCGAGGAAACCCGGCACATCAACATTGGCCGGGCAGGCGCTCTGACAGGGGGCGCGCACCAGATTCGGACACACGCCGGCCGGGCAGCGCTTTTCCCGGATGTGCGCCTCGTACTCGGCGCGAAAGTAACGGATGGTGGACAACACCGGGTTGGGCGCGGTCTGTCCCAAGCCGCAGAGCGAAGTCGCGCGGATGATACGACCAAGCTCTTCGAGCCGTTCAATGTCACCCTCCTTGCCCTTGCCCTCGCAGATGCGGTTGACGATCTCGAGCATGCGCTTGGTGCCGATGCGGCAGGGCGTGCACTTGCCGCAGGACTCGTCCTGAACGAAGTCGAGGAAGAACCGCGCCATGTCCACCATGCAGGTATCCTCGTCCATGACGATGAGACCGCCCGAGCCCATGATGGCACCGAGTTCCTGCAGTGACTCGTAATCGACCGGCACGTTGAGGTGCTGGCGCGGAATGCAGCCGCCCGAGGGGCCGCCGAGTTGCGCCGCCTTGAAGCGCTTGCCGCGGGGGATGCCGCCGCCCAGTTCGTAAATAATATCGCCCAGCGGCGTGCCGATCGGGATCTCCACCAAGCCGGTGTTTTGCACCGCGCCCGCGAGGGCGAAGACCTTCGTGCCCCGGGATTTCTCGGTGCCATAGGCGGCGTACCACGCGGCGCCGCGCGTCAGAATGATCGGAATGTTGGCGAAGGTCTCGACGTTGTTGAGCAGGCTCGGCTTGCCCCACAACCCGGCCTGCGCCGGGAAGGGCGGGCGCGGCCGGGGTTCGCCGCGATGGCCTTCGATCGAGGTCATCAGCGCGGTTTCCTCGCCGCATACGAAAGCCCCCGAGCCCATGCGTATCTCGAGATCGAACGAAAAGCCGGCGCCGAGGATGTTGGTACCCAGATAGCCGCGCGCGCGCGCCTGGCCGATGGCAATACCCAGGCGCTCCACCGCCAGCGGGTATTCGGCGCGCACATAGGCATAGCCCTGCGAGCCGCCGATGGCGAAGCCGGCAATGACCATGGCTTCAATCACGCTGTGCGGGTCGCCCTCGAGCAGGCTGCGGTCCATGAACGCGCCCGGGTCGCCCTCGTCGCCGTTGCACAGCACGTACTTCACGTCGCCCTTGGCCATGCGGCAGAGCTCCCACTTGAGGCCGGTGGGGAAGCCGGCGCCGCCGCGGCCGCGCAGACCCGAATCCTTGACGACTTCGATCACCTGCTCCGGGGTCATCGCGGTCAGCGCCTTGTACAGGGCCTCGTAGCCGCCGTGCGCAAGATAATCGTCGATACTCAGAGGATCGATGATGCCACAGTTGCGCAGGGCGATTTTGACCTGCCGGTTGAAGAACGGGTTGTCTTGAACCCGCACCAACGGCTCGCCGGTCTCGGTCTTGCGCCACACCAAGCGGTCGACCACTTCGCCGCAGCGCACCGTCCGCTCGATGATGTCGTCGACGTCTGCGAGGGTGATTTTCTGGTAGAGAACACCCCCGGGCTGGCAGATGAGCACCGGGCCGCCGGCGCAGGGACCAAGGCAGCCAGTCTCCACGACCTTCACCTGGGTGAGACCGCGCCTGGCGAGGGCTTCCTTAAGAGCCGCGCCGAGGGAAAGGGCACCCGCGGCGACGCAGCCGGCACCGGCGCACAGGTTGATGCATGTGATATTGGGCATGGAGGCCGTATCCCTTGCAGATGGATCCCGGGGCAGGCGGGCTTACTGGTACTTCTGGAGGATGGCAGGAATGTTGTTCAGCTTGATGCCTTGGTGGACGGTGTTATCGACCAGGCAGGCCGGCGCGATGCCGCAGGCGCCAATACAGCGCGCCACCTCGAGGCTGAATTGTCGGTTCGGGGTGGTTTGACCGACGTCAACGCTCAGGGCGTGCTTGAAGGTCTCAAGCACGCGTTTGCCGCCGCGCACGTAGCACGCCGTGCCGAGGCAGACACGGATTGTGTGTCGGCCGCGAGGGGTGGTGGAAAAGAAGCTGTAGAATCCCACCACTCCCGCGACCTCGCTGTAGGATTTGCCGAGGCCGGAGCAGATATGCTTGAGGGCGGGTTCCGGGAGGTAACCGAAAAGGCCTTGGGCGATCTGCAGGACCGGAATAAGCGCGCCGGGGAGGTGGCGGTATTCGGCGATCACCTCGTCGAGGCGGGCGAGGAGTTCCGTCTCGTTCGCCTGTTCACCACCGGCGCAGGAGCAGAAGGGCGCGATCATGGGGTCTCCTTGTGACTAATGGGAAACCAGATTTTAAGAAAGGGATTTTAGGGAACGGTGGCAGACGTGAACGCAAGCGGGGCGGAAAAGAGAAAGCTTGAAGGGCGGCGGCGACTGATGCCAAGCGGCCTCCATGAGAATCGTTGAGTAAAACGGCACGGAAAAAAGGAATCAGGTGCGCTAATGAACCAAACCCACAAGTAGCCGGATGCGCGCGCCTTCCGGGGAAAATATAAGCGAAGCCGGGCGGCGGACCGACAAACGACACGCAGGGGACCACCGCAAGAGTGACAACACAGGAAAAAATCGCGGGAACCAGGAGCGGGCGCTTGCGGCGCAGACGCGCAAAGACCGGGGCGACCGCAACCAACGCTTGCGGCCATCCATGGCGGGGTTTCAGTGGGATGATCTTTGAAACCCAACGACAAAGAATCCGGGAATAAAACCGACTTCACCCTGCATTCGCCGCAGACGGGCACCGACTACCGGATTTTTGTCGAGGCACCGGACGCGAAGCAGGAACCATGGCCGGCGGTGGCGTTCATGGATGGCGATGATCAATTCCGTTTTGCGGGTGCGGCATACCGCACCCCGCAAACAACGGAAAGGGTCGGGCCGCTGCTGCTGGTCGGGGTCGGCTACGGGGCGAGCTACACCAAACCGGGCAACCGGCGCATTCGTGATTACACGCCCACGGCCATGGCGACCGAGCCGGGCAGCGGCGGGGCGGACGCGTTTCTCGCCTTTCTCACGGATACGCTCTGGCCTGAACTGGGATCACGCTATCCGCTGCACGGAGATTTGCGCGGACTCGCCGGCCACTCGCTCGGTTCCCTGCTGGTGCTGTACGCGCTGTTTCAGCGAGAACTTTTTTTCAACTGCTTTCTCGTCAGTGCGCCTTCCCTGTGGTGGGATGATCACGCGCTGCTCTGCCACGCCGACCGTCTCCAGCGCACCGGGGTCGCCCTGCCGGCACGCGTGTTTTTCGGCTTGGGCGAGAACGACACGCCGTCAATGACCGGGGATCTGGAAAGGATCGAGGACCAGCTTGCCGCGCGACCGTTTCCGCGGCTGGAGGTAATCAGCCGGCGTTTTTCCAGACGCGACCATTACAACGTGCTGCCGGAAGCCTTTCGCGAAGGCTTGCAGCGGCTTTTTGACTGACCGCGCGACGCATTGAGGTCTAACGACCCGCGCGCTTGGGCGCGGGGTGGAAAGAGTCAATAGTTAGAAGGTGTAAGAGTAGTTGATCGTAACAATGCCGCGACCAACCGCCGCGGTATTCTCCACCTTTGGCGTGCTGCCGGCTTTCAAGAAGTTGCCGGAGCCCTTCGTGTAGGCGACGCCCAAGATGAGTTTCGAGGCATAGCTGATGGCAAATGGGGCGGAAACACCAAGGAGGTAGTAATTACCCCAGCTCTTGACCGCGGGATTCGCCCCATTGGCGGCGTCGCGGACAATGAACGTCCCCGCGGTGGCGTTCCAATCAAGTTCAGTGCCGAGAGCTTTCAACGGGAGGGCAGCGGCGATGTTGAATTCGTACGTGGGTCCCTTGAGCACCACGTCGTAGTAGAATTTGGGCGTGAATCTGATCCCGCAAACCGTGTAGTTGAAAGCGATATTGGGTTCGAACCTCGACCGGTAGAAGCCGTTGCGCGTGTCGGCGCTGGGATAGTTGTACCACGTGAAGGCCGGCGCGACGCTGAGGGAATCGTTCACTGTTATGGTATAGGAGCCGTAAGGGTCGATTTCCGGATCTGATTGACCAGCAACTTTGTCCTTGAGCGGAAAGTTACTCCAGACACCCACGGCGAAATTGCCGGAGTCGACTTCGATCATCGGCTCAAATGACAGTCCGCCCAAGCGGGCGCCGCGGAACATGTATTGCGATGCGATCGCCGGCATCAGCACCACGGACACCCCGGGAGCAGCCGGCCCAACGGCGCTGGGGGCGGCCGGTGCCGGTGTTGTGGCCGCGGCTGGTGCAATCTGCGCCTGAAGGCAATTAACCAACACGAGCAGCGCGAGGAGCCCAACGGACAATGGACGCAGACGTATCTTCATGGGGGCGCTTGCAGTTTGATGTGAATGACGCGAAGCGTGGCCCCCGAGGTCCACACTGGCTGCCGACCGGGGACGACTGAGTTCGGCCTTGCCGGGCCGGCCGCATTCCGCGGGCGGAGGGATCGGCGCCCACGCGCCTGTTCTTGGGAAGAGGCGAGAACGGCACGCCGGCGATGATTGCCAAACCCGAGTTGCCGGAAGCGCAACTCGCGGCACAACCGTGTCCCCAACGCAAGGTGATCAGCCGACGTTTTCCCAAGCGCAATCATTACAGCGTGCTGCCGGACGCCTTCGTCGCCGGCGCGCAGGTGTTGTTAGGCTGAGCATCGCACGACCGGCCGCCAGCAAAAAAGCCGCAGGGCGCGTGAGAGATTGCTCACACCAGGTTGTCGCCTTGGTTCACAGATAACCGCGCGGCTGATAGCCGTTCATGTCAAAACGTTAACACTGCATCCACGCCGAAGGTGAACTGGTTCTTGTGCGACGAATCGATGAACGGTGTCGTGCCATTCAAGGACTTGTCGTAGCGCACTTCGGGGCGGATGATTAGACCCGCGAACGGCTTGGAAACGCTGGGCACCTTGATGTTGGCCCCGAGCGTCAGGGCTCCGTAGGTTGTGGCACCGCCGCCGACCGTCCGCGCATTCAGGTTGGGATACCCGGTCAGGAGATTCATGGCGTCATCGTTGGCCGCAATCTGGGCGACAAAGAATCCTTCGGAGTCGCGCCACGCCTCGCCGCGCAACGCGACGCTGACCGTATCGCTGACGGTCTGCTGAAAATAAATCGCAGCGCCCTGGCCGCTCGCTTTCGCGGCGGCGTCCTTGGCGTAATTAAGGTCCACGATCACGCTCTGCTTATCCGAGATGGTGTACGTAAAGGTGAGGTCATTGAGGTAGCGCAGGTCCTTGTTGTCGTGCGGCGTTTCCGGACCGATGTGCACGCTTAGAAGCCCCGTAATTTTGCCACCCAGCAGTTTGTTGAAACCGATGCCCCCGTGAAAGGAAACCGCCCCGTTGTTATCGGTAAGGGCGGTATTAACGCCTCGCGTGATGCCGGCCATGAGATCAAACGTGTCCGAGGCGTGAAGGGTGGCGAGGACGCCGGTGTGTTGGAAGGGAATCCCGAAGTTGAAGATGTAGGTGTGCGAATAGAAGAGGTTGCTGCGCGGGTCGATGGTTTCCGCACCTTCCAGGGTCACAAATTTCCCGGCCTTGACATCCAAACCCCCGCTGGAAACCACCGGGAAATGCAGATTGAGATACAGCTCGGTAACGTCCGGCTGATTTCGCATGTTGGAGGCGTTGTCGAGCAAGCCGAGGCCATGAATGAAACGAGCGTCGCTGCCGTATATCGCCTGGGCCTTGAATCCCCAATCAAACGTTGAGGTATCTGAGCCAAAGGTCCGCTCGGCCGTGACAGCCAGTTGGTTCAGGAGAAGCTCATCAGCGGCATTATCGAACAGGCGACCGAAATTTTGGCGGTCGTTTGGTCGGGTGCTGTTCAGGGTGATGGCGGTGTCGATCCAGCCATAGAATTTCGTCGTGGCTGGGGTCGGCGAGGCCGGGGCCGGCGTGCCAGATGTGGCCGGCGCGGGCGCGACAGGCACAGCCGGAGTGGGCGCGGTTTGTGCGCGGAGACCACAAACCAGGGTGAGCAGAACCGTGGCCGCGGCGAGTTTTGAGCGCGGAAGTTTCTTCATAAGGCAAGGAAGTGGCTTGGTGTTTGAGGTGGATACATGCGGCACCCAGGCGGAGGTTGCCCGCCTTGGTCACCGGGGCTGTACAGCAGCGCACCGGCCAACGCCGTGGATATGAAAACAATTCATGTACAGCCGGCCGATGAGGCGGAGGGCAAACACCCAAGGACCATCAGGGCTATGCCGCGGGCGAGGATCGGTTCTTTTGGCTGGCATGACCGACAGCATAGGCAGGGCGTGCAGACGGCCCTAATCAAAAGTGCCAGCAAAGGCATTAAAAAGACATTAAGGCGTGTCTTCAAACCGCAAACAATCTCCTAAATGAACCACTAGCTGCAGCGGCACGTAGCGCGGTGTTTTAACCCGCGCTCATCCGCTCAGCGCAGGCTGAAGCACTGCGCTACGCCTGCCAGCCTCCTAGCTTCGCAGTACAGGATAGTTTGAAGACACGACCTAATGCCAGACGGCGGCCGCCACCTCGAGAGCACACCGGACCGAGCCGGCGGGTCAGCGGACTTTGGCGTAGATCAGGCAGTCACGCGGTTCGGGGCCGATGGTTGGGCAGACCTGCCACCGGCGCAGCAGGCCTTCGCGTAGGAAGCCGGCCTTTTCCATAACGCGGGACGAGGCGAGGTTTTCGGCATCGCAAAAGGCCCACACGCGGAAAAGCGACGGCTGCGCCAGCGCCCAGGCGGAAACATAACGCACGGCCTCGGGCATCAACCCGCGGCCCCAGTAGGCGCGGCCGAGCACATAGCCAATGACCGCACCATGGGCGTCGAACCCCACACCAATGGAGCCAATCGGCGTATCGGTGCCGCGCAGGCAGAGCAGCCATCCGTAATGGCCGCCGTCATCCGTCTCCCACGTGCGCACGACGCTGTGCAGGAATTTCCGCAGCGGGTCGACTTCGGTGTAGTAACGCCACGAAAGATACCGCGTGACCTCCGGATCGGACGCATAAGCGGCAAACACCGCCTCGGCGTCCTCAACGCGGGGCATCCGCGCCACGAGGCGTTCGGTGGTGAAGGTTTCAGGAGGATGCAGCATGGGGGTACAACGGTTTGTGGCGGTAGTCTGCCGCCTGGCTTCGAGCCTTATTCCGGGGCGATCTTGTTGTGCAGTGTTTGCGCCCAGCCGGTGATCAGCGCCTTCTGTGCCCCGGTCAGCCGCGCCTCGGCGTGCGTCCAGGTGTAACTGCGCAGCGGCATGTCGCCCTGCTCCACCTGGTCGATGATGGCATCGAATTTGCGCGCAGCCCGTTTGGCGCGGTAGGTGCCGAACTCGGAAAAGTTGAGCGCGCCCTTGGCTTCGCGCACATGGTGGTTGAGCCACCAGCCGATCGGCTGGATGTCGGCGTACCAGGGATAATCGGTATGGTTCGAGTGGCAGTTGTAACAGGCGTTGACTAGAACGGCTTGGACATCTTGAGGCACGGCATAGTGTGCCGCGATGTCATTGGGTCCGCCGCGGACACCGAGGTTTCGCTCCGGGTGGAAGAACTGGATGACAATCAGGGCGAGGACAAAGAACAGTCCAATGAAGCGAAACCGTTTCTTCATGGGGTGGGGTGCGCGCAGACTTTCGTCAGGCAAACGGCTACGACCGCCGCTTAATCAAGCTTTACGTCCAGCAGGGCGAAGAGCATTTTTTCGTCGATGCGCTCCTGTTTCATCGAATCGCGCTCGCGCAGGGTGAAGGTGCCGTTGGCAAGCGTGTCGAAGTCGATCGTCACGCACCACGGCGTGCCGATTTCGTCCTGCCGGCGGTAGCGGCGGCCGATGGCGCCGGACTGGTCGTAGAACACGACGTATTTGCGCTGTAGTTTTCGGTAAAGCTGCTCGGCCACGGCCACCAATTCAGGCTTGTTCTTCACCAGTGGGAGCACCGCGACTTTGACCGGCGCCAGCCGCGGGCTGAGACGCAGCACCACGCGCTTCTCGAGCTTGCCCTTTTCGTCCGGCGCTTCGTCCTCGGCATAGGCGGCGCAGAGGGCGGCGAGGAAGATACGGTCGACGCCGACCGAGGGCTCGACGACATGCGGCACATACTTCTTTTTGGCGGCCTCGTCGAAATACTCCATCGACTTGCCGCTGAACTTCTGGTGCTGCGAGAGGTCGAAATCGCCGCGGGCGGCGAACCCCCACAGCTCCTGCACACCGAAGGGGAATTTGAACATGATGTCCACCGTGCCCTTGGAGTAATGCGAGAGCTTCTCCTTGGGGTGCGCGTACTCGCTGAGCAGCGCGCGGGGGATGCCGATGCTTTCGAGCCAGGCAAGGCCGGCGTCAATCCAGTCGCGATGGCACTTCTGCCAGTCGGCGTCGGGCGCGATGAAGTACTCGATCTCCATCTGCTCGAACTCGCGCAAGCGGAAGGTGAAGTTGCGCGGGTTGATCTCGTTGCGGAACGCCTTGCCGATTTGCGCGATGCCGAAGGGCACCTTCACCCGGCCGGTGTCGAGGACGTTCTTGAAATTGATAAAGATGCCTTGGGCCGTCTCGGGACGCAGGTAGGCGAGGGCAGTTTCGTCGCGCAGCGCCCCGACGTACGTCTCAAACATCATGTTGAACGACCGCGGCGGCGTGAGGCTGCCGGGCTCGCCGGTGGCCGGCGAGGGGATGAGCGGAATCTCGTCGGGTTTCGCCTGCGTGAAATCCTTCGCGACGACCGGCGCAAGTTTCCCCTGGATGGCTTTCTTGCGTTTGAGTGTTTCGGCCGCCTGCTGCAGTTCAACCTCGGGTGCGTCGCTTTCGAGTGCGGAAACATGACCGACGGTTTTACCGTCGACGACCACCGCGGCCCAGAACAACTGATCGGCCCGGTAGCGCTGCTTGGAGACCTTGCAGTCGACCAGCGGATCGGTGAAATTATCGACGTGGCCGGAGGCCTTCCACGTGGTGGAATGATGGATGATGGACGAGTCGAGGCCGACCATGTCGTCGCGGCGCTGCACGAAGTCGCGCCACCACGCCGCCTTGATGTTGCTCTTCAGCTCCACGCCGAGCGGGCCGTAGTCAAAGAAGCCGTTGAGGCCGCCGTAGATGTCGGAGGAGGGAAAGATGAAGCCGCGGCGCTTGCAGAGCGACACGAGCGTATCCATGAGGTTGGCGGGACTGGGCGGCGTGGACATGGCGAACGAGAGATAGCCCGGCGGGCCGCTCCCGGTCAATTCTGCGGTTGCGCGGCCCAAGGGGCGGGCGGACATTGACGCCCGGCGCGCGCGCGGACAAGGTGGGCATTCACCGCTTTCCGTCATGAAGCCCACGTTCACACAGAAGGAATACCAGCGCCTGCTGGAACTCGCGCATCTTGGCATGTGGGTGGTCACCGCCTACCAGGGCGAGGAAACCACCGCGGCTAAACGGTACTTCGACTTAGACCAGAAACTGCTGGGGCTGGCCGGGCCGCTGGACTGCGCTGACCTTGTCGAGGAGCGACCCGACGGCACGCGGCAGCCTTCGCCGAAGCTGGCCGAGGACGAACGGATGCGTGAAATCCAGGGCGATTTCACCAACGACGCTTTCTGGCATGAGCTGGTGGCGCGGCTTTCCGACCGCGACTACTCGGCCGAACAGGCCAAGCACGCGCTGGCTGGAACACCCGGAGTGGAGCCGCCGCCCACCCCCGAGGAGCGCATCAAGCAGCTGGAGGAGGCCTACTGGCGGGAGTTCGAGAAAAACGACCTTGCCAACGTGGTCGTCCTGCGGGGCGGCGGAAAAGGCTGAGATGCTTTTGATTCAAGGGCTCGACCGTTCTCCCCCCATACCCTATCCATGAATAAGCTTAAGCTTCGCGGCATCCGCGGCTGGCTCTGTTTTTTTGCGATCATCGGCGGGACACTTCCGGCCGCCGAATCGCAGGTGATCGTTCTCTGGCCGGAGGGCGTGCCGGGACTTCGGTCCGACGCCACCGCGGAGAAGAATATCGACGGGCGGGTCGGCAACGTCCACCAGCCCACGCTAACCTATTACGCCGCGCCGGCCGCGAAGGCGTGCGGCACGGCGGTCATTGTCTGCCCCGGCGGCGGCTACGGCTGGCTCTCAATGGAAAAGGAGGGGGCGGAACCCGCCCGGTGGTTCAACTCGCTCGGTGTGGCGGCCTTTGTGCTCAAATACCGGCTCGCCGAATACGGTCACCCGGCGCCGTTGCGCGATGTGTTGCGGGCGGTGCGGCTGGTCCGCTCACGCGCCGCGGAGTTCGGCCTCAAGGCCGACCGCATCGGGGTGATGGGTTTCTCGGCCGGAGGGCACCTCGCGTCGTGCGCCGGCACGCTTTACGATGCGCCCGAAGGCCGCACCGGCGCGCCGCTCGACGCGGTCAGCGCGCGGCCCGATTTTCTCCTGCTGATCTATCCGGTCATTACCATGAAGGACCCCTACACGCACGCGGGCTCGCGCCGGAAACTCCTCGGTCCGAATCCTTCGCCGGAGTTGATCGAGCGCTACTCCACCGACACGCAGGTCACGAAAAACACGCCGCCCGCATTCCTGCTCACGACCTTTGAGGACGGCTCCGTGCCGGCGGAAAACAGCATCGGATTTTTCGAGGCGATGCACCGCGCCGGCGTGCCGGCTGAGCTCCATGTTTATGAAAAGGGACCGCATGGCATCGGTCTGCGCCCCGGCTTTGGTCCGACTTCAGACTGGCCGAAACTCGGCGAGGAATGGCTGCGGCTCCACGGCTGGCTCGCCGGGCCGGGATAGGGCCGGAGTGTATTTTCCGATCACGGCGTGAACGGGTCTGACCTGCTGCAACCGACCGCAGAAACTGCTTAGCTTAAAAGCAGGTTCTCAAGGGCGGCGGTCAGGCGCGGACCAGGCGAACCCCACCGCATTGAGAAAAGCGCGCGCCAGAATCATGTGGCCGTTGCGGTTGGGATGAACGCGGTCCGCCGAGAAGGCGGCGGCGGGATGGTGCCGCAGCACATGATCAAAGGCCGACTGTGTGTCCGCGCAGATGGCATCGTGCTCCATGGCGAGTTGTTTGACGATGGCGCCGTATTCGTTCATGCGCTGGCGCATCGCGTCGGTCGCCGAGGGCTCAATGTAATAGGGGGTCATGAGGACGAGGCCCTTGAGCTGGGGGCGCGTGCGGATCAGCAGCCCGTCGTAGATACGGGTAAATTCATCAGGCAGGACCGCTTCCGCCTGATGGACGGCGTCGAACTGCCGCCACACGTCGTTGATTCCGATCATGACGGAGAGCCAGTCTGGCTTGAGCGCCAACACGTCGGTATCCCAGCGCGCGGCCAGATCTCTCACCGTGTTGCCGCTGATGCCCATATTGGTCATCCGAATCGACCGCGCCGGGTAAACCGCCATCAGTAACGCGGCGATTTCGGCCACATAACCGTGACCCAAGGCATCGGGACCGCCTTCACCCACCGGGCGCGCACGATCGCAATCGGTGACCGAATCGCCGATCATCACCAGGCGGGAACGGGGAGCAAGTTTCATGACCGGGAGGAGCTTATTGTCTGCGTGGGGCAGGATAACGACGGTTGAGCAGCGAGCAAGACGCGGCATTGTCCATGATGATGCCTGCAAATCCGCGCAGACGCAGGAGATTTTGCGTTATTGCATGGTGAACCTTTACGCGCGGCAGGAGCGAAAGCGGTCGGCCGATGTTGTTTTTAGCTATTGAATGAAACAGGCATGAATATCAGGCCTGTTTTGCGTCTTTCTGCCATGAGCCCCTCCCGCCCCCTCCTCATTGCAAGCTTCATCTTCGCCGTCGGTGCCGGCTCGGGCCGCGCTTCGGTGCCCGTCACGCCCGTGCCGTTGCAGGCCACCCTCCGCGCCGCCACCGTCCAGGTGCGCGTGGCGCCCGACCACCGCGACTGGACCTACCAGCTGGGCGAATCTGTGCGGTTTAAGGTCACCATCACCGCCGATAACGAGCCGATCGACGGCGTGACCATAGGCTACAAGGCCGGACCCGAGATGATGCCGGTTGCGATGAAAACTGCCGCGGTTCCACTTGAGGGGCTCGTGATCGACGGCGGCACGATGGCGCAGCCCGGGTTTCTGCGCTGTACGGTCACCACCGAGGTGGCGGGCCGCACTTATCGCGGCGCGGCGACCGCGGCGTTCGCCCCGGACAAGATTGTCCCGACGCAGGTCGAACCGGCGGATTTCGACGCGTTCTGGCAGGCGGAGAAGACCGAGCTCGCGAAAATCCCGATCGAGGCGCGCGTCACGCTGCTGCCCGACGCCTGCACGGCGGACGTCAACGTTTATCACGTGAGTTTCCGCACGGTTAGTCCGGAATGGATGCAGGTGCCGGGGCGGATTTATGGCATCCTGTGCGAACCGAAGAAGCCCGGACACTATCCCGCGGTCTTGAAGGTGCCCGGCGCCGGCGTGCGGCCTTACTTCGGCGACAAGGAGCTCGCCGCGCGCGGGGTGATCACGCTTGAGATCGGCGTCCATGGAATCCCCGTCAACCTGCCGCTGGAGGTCTACGACCAACTCTATGCCGGGGGGCTCAACGGCTACTGGCTTTTCAATCTCGATGACAAGGAGGCTTACTATTATCGGCGGATCTACCTGAGCTGCGTGCGGGCAAACGACTTTCTGGCCTCGCGCGAGATGTGGGACGGCAAGAACCTGCTTGTCATGGGCGCGAGCCAGGGCGGCCAGCTCTCGATCGTCACGGCCGCACTGGATTCGCGTGTCACTGGTCTGGCCGCCACCCACCCGGCGTTCTGCGATGTCTCAGCCGAGCTGCGCGGGCGTGCTGGAGGCTGGCCCCATCCATTCCAGCCCGATCCCAACACAGGCAAACCGTCGCCGCAGGCCACGCCGGCAAAGATCGCCACGGCCAGCTACTACGACACGGTCAACTTCGCCCGGCGCGTGAAGGTGCCGGGCTATTACACCTGGGGCTACAACGACGACGTCTGCCCGCCCACCTCGACCTACGCCGCTTACAATGTCATCACCGCAACCAAGGAACTCGGCCTCACCCTCGAGCTGGCCCACAGCTACACCCCCGAACAATCCGAGGCGATCACTGCCTGGGTGGTGAAGTTTCTTGGGTTGAAGTGACGCGAAGGTGAATCAGGCAGAGGGCGGAAATTGAGCTCAAGCTGCGCGCAACCGGCCTCATTTCATTTGGCGGTGCGAACGATTAATGAATTCCGCCACCCCGCGCTTAAGGCCGCATTTCCCGGTGATACCGACCAGGTCCTCGACACACGACAGGAAACGCGGTGTTGACGCTCAGACCTCTCCGCGTTCGTTTGTGTTTTACCCGCCCAACCCCCAGCCTTTTCCAACCTCATGAAGCTTGCGATCACTGGTCCGGCGATTTCCAACCTGCCTTGGCAGCCCAAACCTGCCGGCATGTCCGATGTGGTCTGGCGTTACGACGCCAACCCGGTCATAGGACGGCGGCCGTTGCCGCACGTCACCGGCATCTACAACAGCGCGGTGGTGCCGTTCAAGGGAAAGTTCATCGGGGTGTTCCGCACCGAGGGCATGGATCGTGTTCCGCACCTGCATGTGGGGCGCAGCCCGGACGGCCTGAAGTGGACCTTCGAGCCGAAACCGATCAACTTCCATTGCGAGGACGAGGAGGTGAGGCGGCATGAGTATGCGTACGATCCGCGGGTCACCCCGATCGATGGCGTGCACTACGTGACGTGGTGCAACGGCTACCACGGTCCGACCATCGGCATCGCGCGCACGACGGACTTCGTGCGCTTCAAGCAGCTGGAAAACGCGTTCCTCCCTTACAACCGCAACGGCGTGCTTTTCCCGCGCAAGTTTCACGGCAAGTTTCTCATGCTGAGTCGTCCGAGTGACACCGGCCACACACCCTTCGGGGATATTTTCGTCAGTGAAAGCCCCGACATGGTTTATTGGGGCAAGCACCGCCATGTCATGAGCCGCGGCTGGCCCTGGTTCCAGGGGACCAAGGTCGGCGCCGGCCCTTCCCCCATCGAGACCAGCGAGGGCTGGCTGCTTTTCTATCACGCCGTGACGACGACGTGCAATGGCTACGTCTATTCGATGAGTGCGGTGCTGCTTGATGTGGACCAGCCGTGGAAGATCATCGCGCGCTGCAATCAGGCGCTGCTGAACCCCGAAGCTCCCTACGAACTCACCGGTTTTGTCCCGGGCGTATGCTTCCCCGTCGGCTGCCTGTGCGATGCGGCGACCGGGCGCATCGCGATCTACTACGGCGCGGCGGACACCGTCTCGGCCCTCTGCTTCTGCCAGGCGCAGGAAATCGTCGATTTCATAAGGACCCATTCGTTGTAATCGTGTTTCCGTCCCAGCGCCTCGAGCCGCCATGCGCCTGCTTCCCCTTGCCACCGCTTCGTGGAGGTTCCGCGATGCCACGCGGCGTTCGCCGTGGCGGTCGGCGGCAGTGCCGGGATGTGTGCATCGCGACCTGAGAAGCCACGGACTGATTCCCGACCCCTTTTGGGCCAACAACGAGACCTCCCTCCAGTGGATTGAGGGGTGCGACTGGGAATACCGCACATCGTTTACCGTGCCGGAATCGCTGCTCGATGAAGCGGTGGTGGAACTCGTTGCCGACGGACTCGACACAGTGGCGACGGTACGGCTCAACGGCCGCGAGGTCGCGCGCACGGAAAACATGTTTGTCGGCTATCGCTGGAACGTGAAGCCGCTCCTGCGCCCGGGGAGGAACCTCCTGGTCATCCGTTTCGGCAGCGCGATGAACTACATCCGCACGCACCGGACAGGGCATCGTCCGCGCGAAATTAATGACCCCGTCGGTCGCTGCACCGTCATCCGCAAGCAGCAATGCCAGTTTGGCTGGGACTGGGGCCCGCGGCTCGTCACCGCGGGCATCTGGCGCGACATCCGCCTTGAAGGTTGGACCGGCAACCGCCTTAAGGGCGTTCGCGTGACGCAAATCCACCGGTCCGACGGCCGGGTGGTGCTACACCTGGCGCCCGAACTCGCAAGGCCCAATGCCGCGGCTGTCTGCCGCTGGCGGCTCACGCTCGGCGCCGTGGTCGTGGCCGAAGGCCGCGGCACGGAGATTGTAGTCGATCACCCCCAACTCTGGTGGCCCAACGGCCAGGGCAGGCAGCCGCTTTACCGCCTCGAGGTCAAGGTCACGCGGGTCGACGGCACCCCCATCGGCGTCTGGTCGAGGCGGATCGGATTGCGGACCATCGTGCTCGACCGGCATCCGGATCAGTGGGGAGAATCATACCAGTTCGTCGTCAACGACCGGCCGGTGTTCGCCAAGGGAGCCAACTGGATTCCCGCGCACAGCTTCGTCGCCGGGCTGACCCGTGCCGACTACGAACGCGACCTGCGCAGCGCGGTGCAGGCCCACATGAACATGCTTCGCGTCTGGGGCGGCGGCATCTACGAGAGCGAGGATTTCTACGACCTGTGCGACGAATTCGGCCTGCTCGTGTGGCAGGACTTCATGTTTGCCTGCACGCTTTACCCGGGCGACGCGGCGTTCGTGGCGGGCGTGCGCGCCGAGGCCGGGCATCAAGTGCGGCGGTTGCGGCATCGCGCCTGCCTCGCGCTCTGGTGTGGCAACAACGAGGTGTTCGGTTGCAACGCGCACGAGCTCGTCGCGGACAAAAAGCGCCGGGCCCGTTACCGGGCGGTCTTTCATCAAGCGCTGCCGGCCGTGGTGGCGGCGCACGACGGCGTCACCGCCTACTGGCCGAGTTCTCCCTGGCGCGGCGATCACGACACCAGCCAGGCGGCCGGCGAGCAGCGCGGCGACACGCATTTCTGGGATGTCTGGCATGGCCGGCGCCCGGCGAAGGATTACGAGAAGTACGCCTTCCGCTTCGTCTCCGAATTTGGGATGCAGAGTTTCAGTTCGCTGGAGACGCAGGCCACGTTCTGTCCTCCGGAGGACGCGAACATCCTCGGCCCGACCATGGAAAGCCACCAGAAGGGCTGGGGCGGCAATCCGGTGATGCTCGACTACATTCTGCGCCGCTACCGGTTTCCCAAAAATCAGGCTGCGCTCATCTACCTCTCGCAGCTCAACCAGGCCTATTGCGTGCAGACGGGGGCGGAGCACTGGCGGTGCAACGCCCCGCGTTGCATGGGCGCGCTCTACTGGCAGCTCAACGATTGCTGGCCGGTCACCTCATGGAGCTCGATCGAGTTCACCGGTCGCTGGCGGGCGCTGCACCACGCGGCCCGCCGGTTCTTCGCACCGGTGCTGGCCAGCGCCCAAGTGCCGGGCGAGGAGAGCCAGGGGATCAGCAATCGCCGGCACAGCACGGTGCGCAAGGTGCATCTCTACACGGTTTGCGACGCACCGGCCGCGCAACGCGGCACGCTGCTCTGGGATCTCTTCCACCTGGATGGACGCCGGATGCTGCGCGGCCGCAAGCGGGTCGCGCTCCGCCCCGGGGAGAGCGTGAAACAAACAACGCTCGACCTCGCCGTGCCGCTGGCAGAGCACGGCCGCGATGCGCTCTACCTGCGCCTCGCGCTGGAGATCGCCGGCCGGCGCGTGAGCGAGGAGACGGTGTTTTTCGCGCCGCCGCGGTTTCTGGCGCTGCCGAGGGCCAGAACCGCGGTCGGCATCCACCTGACCTCGCCGACCCGGGCGACGCTTACGTTCCGCTCGCTGGTGTTCCAGCACCGCTTCGCCTTCGATCTACCCGGGCTCGCGCACTGCAGCAGCGACAATTACTTCGAACTCTACCCTTGGGAGAAAAAGACGATCGAAGTCGAATTCGCGCGACCGCAGACGCCGGCGCGGCTCAAACGTCTGCTCACCTTTCAATCGCTGGTGGATACGTATTGAGTTGTAAAAGGGAGGAATGTCGCCGGGACGCAGCAGCGGAACCTCACATTCTCCGTCGAGCTGACGGGTGCCAATCGGGCGGGGGCCCGGGGAATAGCCGCTCTTTCCTAGGCCGCGTTCGTCACCACCGCGCCGCCCGCGCGACGCGCCTTCAAGTCGGATTCGATCTGGGTGACCTTCTTCTCGTTGAGCGGGTAGAAGAGGAAGACCGCAAGCGCGACGAGACCGGCGAGGGCTGGCGTGAGGCTCATCATCGACTTCATTCCCTCGATCACCCCGGGCGGCTGGTCCACATTCGGCACGAACCCGGTGGCCATGAGCATCCGGCCCGCGAGGTAGCCGCCCACGGCCCATCCCACCTTCTGCGACATGGTGGAGGCGGAGAACACGAGTCCGGTGGAGCGGCGACCGCGTTTCCATTCGGCGTAGTCGGCCGCGTCGGCATACATCGCCCAGAGCAGAACGCTGAGCGGGCCGCCGGTCATCGAGCCCACGATCTGCAGGGCGTACATGACCCCCAGCTGGTCGGGGCGCAGGACATAAAAGGCGGCGGTGCTCGCGATCGAAATGAGAAAGAGCACGACAAATGCGGTCTTCTTGCCGAGGAGCCGCGCGACCGGAGTGACTAGGAGCACGCCAACGATGGCGCCGATGTCGCCGGCGACGCCGAAGGTGCTCACGATGGCTTCGTAGCCGTAGGTGCGCGTGCCGAGAAACGGCAGGGAAAGCGTCTGCTTGCCGACGTAGTATTTGATGTAATGCGCCATGATCGTCCCCCGCAAGGCGACGAAGAGGATGAACGGCAGGGTGGTGGCCAGCAGCATCCGCCACGGGTGGTTCGTGAGGAGGTCAAGGATGTCGCGGCCGAGGCTCGTCTTCTGGGCCGGGGGCGGGGTCACGCGCTCCTTCGTGCCGGCAAACGCGATCAGGAAGAAGATGACCGCTGCGACGCCGTAGATGACGAAGGTCAGCGTCCACCCGCGGGCGGCGTTTCCTCCGCCGAGGTTGGCCGTCATCCACGGGAGGGTGGCCTTGACGATCAATCCCGCCGCGAAGGCGAAGAGGAACTTGATCGAGGAGACCGCCGTGCGCTCGATTGGATTGGACGAGATCACCCCCAGCAGCGCCGTGTACGGGATGTTGATGGTCGTGTAGAGCATCATCATCAGATTGTAGGTCACCCACGCCCAAATCAGCTTCCCTGTCACACCCCAGTCCGGGGTCGTGAACATCAGCACGCCCGCAATGGCGAAGGGCACGCAGGTCCATAATAGGTAGGGCCGGAACTTGCCCCAGCGCGTCTGCGTGCGGTCGGCAATGGTGCCGAGCATGGGATCGTTGACGCCGTCCCAGATACGGCTCCAGAAGAACATCGTGGCGATCGCCCCGCCCTTGAGGCCAAACACGTCGGTATAGAAAATCAGCAAGAAGTTGCTGAACGAACCCCAGTAAAGACAGGACGCGAGGTCGCCAAAGCCGTAGGAGATTTTTTCCCGGAGAGGCAGCTTGTCTTGGGGCGACATGGGGGCAGGGCCACGCGTTGTATGCGGATGAGGGGGAGAAGCGAGATATTTGTGCAGTTGATAGCCGCGCCCGCGGACCGGACCAAAAGGTAGGCAACCTCGTCCCGGCATTGCGCGCCGCCGGCCCGTCCCTCAAGCTTCCGGCGATGCGGCGGCCCATCTTGGTGACAGCCGCAGCACCCCCCGCCTGAACCGCGATTCACCACCTGTTTTTTCCACGACGAACATGCTTTCCCCTTCTCGCTGCTTCCCCTTCGCCTGTGCCATTTTTTGCGTCCTGTGGTTCCTGCTGCCCGTAGTTTTCGCCTCCCCGGAGCCAGTCACCTTCGTTTTCAAGCTCCCCGCCGATCAGGGGGATCCGTTCGTGCGCGACATCTGGGTGGACGTGGTCACCCCATCCCGGAAAATACTGCGGCTTCCCGCCTTTTTCCTCGGCAACGGTCAGTTCGCAGTCCGCGCTCGCGCCGAAGAAGTGGGTGAATATCGCCTAGGGAAAGTCACCGAGGTGAATCAAGGGCAGTCCGCAACGCTCGCCGTGAAGATGGTGACACGCGACAAGACGCGGGTCCGGGAGACCGAGGACCGCCCGGCGGTGCAGTGCGCCGCGGGTGCCGCGGCACGTTTGGTTTTTTCCACCGGCGCAACCTATACCCCAATCGGGGCCAACCTCGCTTGGGCCAGCACGGGACGCGTCGAATTTCACCGCCGGGCGATCGAGGCCTTTGCCAAGGCGGGCCTCAACTGGACGCGCATCTGGATGGTGCACTGGAGCGGCCTCAATCTCGACTGGCTTCCTGAAGACATGGGTAAATCGCCGCCGCCAGGCATCCTCGACCTGCGCGTGGCCGCGGATTGGGACAGGATCGTCTCCCTCGCCGAGGACAAGGGCGTTTATCTGCAGATCGTGTTTCAACACCATGGTCAGTTCTCCACCGGCGCCGATGCCAACTGGCAATACCATCCATGGAATGCCGCCAACGGCGGATTTCTCCATTCGCCCGCCGAGTTCTTCACGTCGCCCGTTGCGAAGGGTCTCACGGCATTGAAATACCGCTACGTCGTCGCCCGTTGGGGTTACTCGCCCGCCGTCCTGGCTTGGGAACTCTTCAACGAGGTGCACTGGGTCGACGCCATGGACCGTGACCATGACGAGCCCGCCGTGGCCCGGTGGCACGCGGAAATGGCCGCCTACATCCGTTCGATCGATCCCTATCACCACCTCCTCACCACCAGCACCGACAACCTGCGCAGTCCGATTTATGCGGAGATGGACTATTTTCAGCCGCACCTCTATCCGGCCAATATTCTCGCCGGCGTGCGCCGGTTTGATCCGGCACCTGACAAACTCGACCGTCCGGTGTTTTACGGCGAGGTCGGAGACGATCATGTTCCGCTCACCCCCGAGGAGAAGGCTTCCGGCGTTGCCGTCGTTCCACCGGTCTGGGCGAGCCTCATGGGAAACGGGCTTTACCCGGCGCAACCCTGGCAGGGCGAGCGGCTCATCGAAAAAGGGCGGCTCGATGAACTCGGCGCGGTCGCCCGGTTCCTCGCCGCCACCAGACTCGGCGGGCGCGACGGCCTCACCCCGTTCTCCGCGGCGATTGAATGTGCGACGCGGGTGCCGCTGGTGCTGGCGGGCGGGCAGACTTGGGAGCGCCGCCCCGCCCCGGAAATCACCGTGCCGCTGGACGGCCGCGAACCCCCCGCTTTTGCCGACATCCCGCGGATCTATGTCGGTTCGCCCAACAGTCTGGCCGCAGGGTACCCGGGCCAGGCGACCTATCACCTCGATTTTCCGCAGCCCGTCACCCTGCACCTGCACGTCGCCGATACCGGCGCCGGCGGGGCCACGATCCGGGTGTCGCTTGACGGCAGCACGGTGGCGGAAAAATCCTGGCCGGCGCGGCCGATCAACTCGGTTGGCACGGCGGCGCCGAACTCGGCCGAACTCTCCTTCCCGGTGGCCATGGGTGAGCATACCATTGTGGTGGAAAACCCCGGTGGCCCCGACTGGTTTGATTTGACGGGGATCGATCTGGGACTCGAAATTCCAATTCTCGCCGCGGTGGGCAAGCGCAGCGGCGATTTTGTTGCGCTCTGGGTGTGGAATCGCGTGGGCGTGTTTGCCCTCCAA
Organism: Opitutaceae bacterium; assembly: GCA_049513315.1. Classification (GTDB taxonomy): domain Bacteria; phylum Verrucomicrobiota; class Verrucomicrobiia; order Opitutales; family Opitutaceae; genus Fen-1467. The sequence goes on along the minus strand of JBEKWG010000023.1, from coordinate 21,503 downwards.
GCGCCGGCGCCAGCCGAAGGGACCATTCTCATCGAGGATGTGCCCGCCGGCACCTGGCACGTCACGTGGTGGGACACACTCAAAGGCATTCCCGCCGCCCCGGCCACCCTTGCGCACCAGGGTGGCTTTCTGCGGCTGCCCACACCGCCCATTGCCCGCCACGCGGCCGTGGTTCTCACGCGGTGACTCCCCTGGCTGGCCGGGCACCCTGGGTGTTTTTGTCACCGGTTGGTAAATGAGGCTTTAGCTGGCCGTAAAAACAACGTGCATAAAGATTTTCCCGCTTCCTGTAAAAGCTAGTGGATCCGCTGGCCGAGGAGACTTCGTTGGTCGGATGCATAGGGGCAATTGGTCCGTGGGCGTAAAAGACGTTTTCTTTTGCTCACATTAAGTTTGCAGCGACCAACAATCGGCAATGCGCCAAGGTTTCAGGAACCGATTCTATTTCGTTCCACGAAAAAATATCGACCTGCTCCGCCCTGTGCGACAATGGAGAAGCATGCCGTACCGGCGCATAATGATTGGGCTATGGGTCACCTTACACACGGTCGTTTGCGGCTGCGCCGCGGAACGCCTTCCCGCTGACGCCTTCTTCCAGAATCCGGAAATCGCCTCCCCGGTGGTCTCTCCCGACGGCCGGCACGTCGCCTTCCTTTCACCGGTTAAGGACAAGATGTTGGTCATCCTTTTCGATCTGACTACCGGCAAGGTGGAACCCATCGTCCGCGCCTATGACGGCGACATCACCGAGATCTTTTGGAAGGGCGACGACCGGATCGTGTTCTCCGCCGATCCGAATGGGCGCGAGTCCCGGGCCATCATGGCGATCCAGGTCTCAACGAAAAGCATCCAAGTCTTGGCGGAAAATTTTAGAGAAAACCGGCAAGGCGCAGACTTTGCTAAAATCGAGGATTATCTGCAATTCGACCCAACGCACATTCTCGTCTACGGGAGATCGTCCCCCAACGGTTGGCACACCGGACTCTTTACGATCAATTTGATCACGTCGGAACGAACCAAGGTTTTTGGCGACGATCCCGAAACCAGCCATTGGGCCGCGGATGGCGAAGGCGAGGTGCGGTATCGCGTTCGGCAAGACGGTGACCGTACCATCCACGAAAGCCGCACCGATCGGGCGAGCCTATGGGCTCCCGTCGCGGAGTGCGGAGGAGGAATCGGCGCAGATAACAGTCCCGTTCGTTATCATGGCTTCTCCGCGGACAACCGCACCATCTACCTGACGAAAGCCGACGCCGAAGGCCGCGATGCCCTGTACGGGTATGACCCCAAGACCCGGCAATGGGGCGCACCCCTGTTTCAATCGGACTGCGGAGAAATCGTGAGGGTTTGTTTGTCGTGGGACCATGCCCACCTGGAAGGAGTCTATTACGACCCGGACGGTCGGAAGGAAAAGTGGTTCGATCCCCGCATCGCGAAGATCGCTGGAATGTTGCGTGCCACGATCCCGGCGAAGTTCGACGTCACGATCGAAAACACCACCGATCGAAACGAAAACGTGTTCATCGTCTTTGTCCACGGCGATGTAAACCCGGGAGAATACTACCTCCTCGACCTCCGGGGTAAAACACAGTTCGTCCAGCTCGGGAAAATGTTCCCGCGGATCTCACCCGACCAGCTCCAGCCCATGACGCCGATCGTGTACCGTGCGCGTGACGGCCTCCTGATTCACGGTTTCCTCACGCTACCGGCGGGAGCCGCCGGCACGAGGGTCCCGTTGATCATCAACCCGCACGGCGGCCCTTATGGGCTCCGGGATACCTGGGGCTATAATCCGGAGGTCCAATTTTTCGCCAGCCGTGGATACGCCGTGCTCCAGCCAAACTATCGCGGTTCGGGCGGCTATGGAGAGGCGTTTCTTCTCGCCGGGCGCCGCGAATGGGGTGGCAAGATGCAGGATGATTTGACCGATGCGGTGAAGTGGGCGGTGGACCAGGGCATCGCGGACCCGACGCGGGTTTGCATTTATGGAGCCAGCTATGGCGGGTATGCGGCCCTCGCCGGTGCCGTCTTCACGCCCGATCTTTATCGCTGCGCGGTCAACTACGTCGGCGTGTCGGATCTGAGGTTGATCGCGAACTGGCAGCACGAAGAGAACGAAGAAGGAAAGGCCTTCTACCACAATATGGTTGGGGACGATAAGGAGATCCTCGAATCCCGCTCGCCGGTGAATTTCGTCTCGCGGATCAAGATTCCCACTCTCCATGCCTACGGAGAGAACGATCCGCGCGTCACGATCAAGAATTGGGAGAAATTGGAGCGGGAATTGAAGAAATACCAGAAGAACTACGAATACATTTATGAGGGCAACGAGGGCCATGGATTTCACAACGAAATTGCCAGGATCAACTTTTACCGGCATCTGGAGGCGTTTCTCGACAAATATCTGGCGCCGGCGACATTGTCGGCGGAGTCGATGACGGCGCGCTGAGCCATGTGTCACGCTCTACTTCCCAGCACCCTTCCGCTGCGCGGAATGGGCCTGCTGGGATTCGAACCCAGAACCAAAGGATTATGAGTCCTCTGCTCTGACCGTTGAGCTACAGGCCCGGAATGGGTTTTTGGTAAGGGAACCACCAGAGGGCGTAAAGCGGCATCTTTTGGCAACCCAACGGCCGCGGCTCAATCCAGGGTTTTCAGCGCGGCTTGGATATAGCCGAGCGCGTACGCCATGCCGGCATGCCAGGGGGCCGCGCAGGCGAGCTGGGGGGTGTGGTCGGGAATGACGACCCCGGCGAAACCGTTTTGCTTCAAAATCCGAAGGACCCGCACCATGTCGACGTCGCCGTCGTCGATGAAGGTCTCGCGGTAATGCGGAACCTTGCCGGTGATGTTGCGCAGATGCACGTACGCCAGCCGCCCCTGCCGGCTGTAGTGGTCGACGGTCTCATAAATGTCGCCCGCGGTCATCTCCGCCAGCGTGCCGACGCAAAACTCAAGGGCGTTGGCCGGGCTGGGCTGGAGGTCGAGCAGCCGCTGGTAGTGTTGCGGCTGGTAGACCAGCCGCGGCTGGCCGCGCATTGTCGGCATGGGCGGATCGTCCGGATGCGCCGCCAGCGTCACGCCCGCCTCCTCAGCCACCGGCACCAGTTCCCCCAGAAAATCCGCCAGCCGCCGCCAGAGTTCGTCCGAAGTGATCGGCGGCACCGCGCCTACGGGCGCGTGCGGATCGTAAACCATGTTCCAGACCATGCCGCGGGGCATGGGCTCGTCGAGCGGACCGTCCATGCCGACCGACTCCGCTCCGCCGCGGGCAAAGGGGCCGGTCACGCGGCCGGCGACGCCGGCGATGCTGAAGTTGTAACCCATGATCGGAATGCCGGCCCGGCCCAGGCGGCGGATGATCGTCTTGAGGTTCTCCAACTGCGGTCGCTTATTCGGACCGTCGAGCAGGACGTCATACCAGTGCGCCGGGTCGAAATTCTCGATGGCTTCCAGCTTGAGCCCGGCGGCCTCCACCTCGCGGCGCAGGGCCACCAGCTCCTCCAGCGACCAGAGGGCGGCCGGATCGCCGGCTAGACCCCAGCCGCGCGCCGTGCCCGTGGGCTGGTTGTCGCGCGGATTATGGGCGCCGCCCTTGAAGTAATCGACGAGATGGGCGACCACGTGCGTCGCACCGACCTGCCGCGCGAACTGGAAGTTCTCGCGGGTGAGCATGTGGCGGTAGAGGCCGAGACCGAGTTTCATGTCACGGAAGCAACGCCGGCAACCTAGCCGGATCTCACTCGGTGGCGAATTTCTTCCGCCGTTCCGCGAGTTCGTTGCCGATGCGCAGGTTCAGTTCCTTGGTGATCGGATAAAAGAACATGCAGAGCACACCCAGCGCGAACGGGATGCCCGCGTAGACGGTCGCGCTCAGCTGGATGCCGCGCAATGACTGCTCCGACTGGGCGACGTTGGCCACGTAACCGTACGCGCCGATGATGCCGTTGGCCAGCGCGCCGCCGACGCCCAGGCCCGCCTTGAGGGCGAAAACGATGCCCGCGTAGACGAAGCCGGTGGCCCGCCGTCCGGTCTGCCACTCGGAGTAGTCGGCGACATCGGCGATCATGGCCCAGAGCAGCGGGATCGTCGGGCCGTAGGCCGCGGGCCAGAGCAGGCTCAGGACAAACAACGGCCAGACCGCGGTGGCCGGCACCAGGACGATGGCCATCGTGATCAGGGTGGTCAGGGCGAGGCCGGTACCGAACACCGCCTTTTTGCCGAAGCGCTCCGAAAGCCATTTCGAAGTCAATACGCCAATGATCGTGACGATCGTGCCGGCGATGTTGAACAGGCTGAAGCCGACGGAGGAGGCGTTCGAGCCGTCAGGCGTCAGGATGAAGCCGAACCAGCCGAGCACTGTTTTCCACCACGCGCCATGACCGGCGACTATGGTGCCGAGGCCGAAGCTCCGCACGAAGTCGAGGAGCGCCGCCTTGTCCACGAAATAGGTGAAGTAGTAATACATCGACGTGCCGCGGAGCGCCAGGGTGGTGAAGACGAAGATCGTGAGCAGGAACATCGCCACCCACGGGCGGCACTTGAACACCCCGGCGACATCCTGCCGGAGGGAGACCTTCTGCGCGGGATCGGGCCGGACGCGCTCCCGCGAGCTGAGAAAGGCGATGAGGGAGAACAGGATCACGAGGCCGCCGAAGATCGCGAACGTAATGGACCAGCCTTTCGCGACATTGCCCCCGCCAAACTTGTCGACGAGCGGGAGCGTGAAGCCCTGCACGACCAGTTGCGCCGACATGGCGGCCACGAAACGGTATTGTGCGAGGCTGGTGCGCTCGTTGACGTCGCCCGTCATTACGCCGTTGAGGGCGGAATAGGGCGTGTTGTTCGCCGAGTAGAACATCATCAACAGCACGTAGGTGACGTAGGCGTAGATCACCTTGGTGCTGCCCGCGAAGCCCGGCACGGTGTATGCCGACCAGAGCACCAGACCATACGGGACCGCGGTCCACAGGATCCAGGGTCGGAACTTGCCCCACCGGGAGTTCGTCCGGTCGGCTAGGGTACCGACCAGCGGGTCGAAGATCGCGTCCCAGCCGCGGACGATGAGGAACAGCCACGCGACGGCCGAGGAGGACAGGCCCATGACATCCGTATAGAATCTGCCCTGATACAGGATCATGGCCTGGAAGAAGAAGTTGGTGGCGGCGTCGCCCAAGGCGTAGCCGGCCTTCTCCCGGAAGGAGAGTCTTTGTGCGGGGTTGCTCATGGATGGAGGAATGGAAATGGAACGGGACTCAGGATAGTTCGATCTGCACCTTGACGCTGGTGGGTTTCGGGTTGGCGGCGTAGTCGAAAGCGGCGACGGAGTCGGCGAAGAGGGCGAGCGTGTTGCGCACGGTCCAGGGATGCCACGCCAGCTCGAAGAAGAGATGGTCCACGGTCAGGTCGAATGTGTTCATCATCCGGTACTCGCCCTCGTAGACCACCCAGAGCGGTCGGCCGGAGCTCCAGAGGAGCTGGGTGCTGCCGTAATAGCTGTGGGTGCCCTGCGCCACGAGGAAGCGCTGGTCGGCGTCGAGCCGGCTGTGCTCCAGCTCGAGGGAGCGGAATGTTTTTCCTTCAATCTCTTTGCGACATCCTCCAGTGTTCCTTTGAAGGGGCCGGGCGTTTCCATCTTGATCGAAACAAGCGCGGCGGCGAATTTGAGCGAGGTCGCCACGTCGTGATCCAGTCGCCAGGACAAGTAAGCCGAGAAAGTCGTGTCACCGCGGCCAGTCCTGCCCGAGCTGTTGCTGTTGGAGAATTTTTCGTAGTACGTCTTTCCCTTCACCCGCGCCAATACTCCCTGGGAATGCGTGATCAGGATCTCAGGGCAACCCCACGATTCGACGACGATGCCGGCCTTTTCCAGATCGTCGGTGCCGGTCAGAATTTTTGCTTCCACAATGTCCAGTTTGAGTTTGTCCATCATGACCGCGATTTCCTTTTTGTTCGCGACGTCGCTATACTCGATGTCATGGGTCACGGGCGCCACGTGACGGACAAAGCTCTGCATGTCGGTCGAGAGGCTGTATCCGCGGGATTTCAAGCCTTTCATGAGCGCCAGGTCGAATTCGGTGTCCGAAATCCCGGCCAGATGAACGCACGTCGAGCTCAACGCCGGGACGTCCTTGATGGAAATCAGACCGGCGGATTTGACGAGTGTCAATTTGCGCTCGTCGACGTTTGCGGAATAGTGCAATACCCGCGAATAGGTTGTCTCAGCGCTCGGGATGAGGTAGGTGTCGACGCCTGCGTCCTTCATCGGCTGCAGGATGTTCTCGTCCTTTTTGGCCATCTTCACGACTGCGGCGACTTTTTTCCCGACGCGGGGGGCGACCATGGCCCCGCATAATACAGCGCTTCCCGGAGCAATGTGGGGCTTTCCTCCGAAGGGAATGATCTCGTCATAGCACATGTGGCCGACGAACGTGATGTCGTACTTCTTGGACATATCGATTGATTTCTTAGTCAATCGTTGCGTTTTTCCTAACCACCGATGGACACGGATTCACACGTATCAAGAGGGGGAAGGCGCGAATTGCGCGAATCCACGTCAATTTCTTGGTCGAAATTCGCGGAATTTGTTTCGCGTCTTATCCGTGTCCAGCCGTGTGCATCCGTGGTTGATATGATTTTCTCCAACTATTTCCCGTTTCACGAACCCTTCAGCAGCTCGGGGAAGAACGGGATCAGGTCCTGCGACTCAATGGTCTTGGATTGGGTCTTGGCCTGCAGGTCTTTGATGTGGTTCATGACCAGATGCGTCCAGACGGCCCCGGGCCGGGGATAGGCGGCGACGATGTAATGGGGTCCCGGCTTGGATTCTCCGGCTTCCTTTTCCAATTCGGCCCGGAGGTTGTCGGCTGTGATCATCGAGTTGCCGTAATCGAAAACGACCCGGTCCATGTGCTTGTAGACGTCTTTGCTCTCTTTGGCCATGCCGTAGTAATCCAATAACTGGGCGAAGACGTAATTGGTAGTCGTATAGACGTCTTTCCCCTGGTCCGATTGCACCGGTTTGCCGTTCTCTGTCTTGCACATGGCCCAGCCCATGAAGGAGCGGTTGTTTTTGTAGATCGTCTTGAGGATTTTTTTGGCGCGATCTTCCGGGATAGAGGGCTCTTCGCCGATGGAGATCATATACCACAGGGCGTCGAGCTGGTTGGTCCAGACATCGGTGTTGGCGTTTCCGGTCTTGGGATCGAAACAGGTGATATAGTACTGGAGTTTCTCGCCCTTCATATTCTTCCCATCCCGCCATAGCTTTTCGAGGCTGTTCCAGCCCTTGTCGAACGCCTTCTTGATTTGCGCCTCGCCTGCCTTGTCCTTGAGCATTTGAGCCATCTTGATCATGGCCTGGCAGCCGCCGAGGAACTGCGTGGCGTCGTAGGCATCGGCACCGAAGAGGACCAGGTTGTCGAAGGTGTTTTTCACCTCGTCGGGATAGCCTTCGGGTATGCCGTCATCATCGAAATCGAGTTTGAGCAGAGACTCCAAACCGAATTTGAGCGTCTCCCAATTCTTCTTCAGGAAATCGATATCGCCCGTGAACTTCACGTTGCGCAACACCCGCATCATCAGTTTGGGGAACAGGTCCACCCAGTAATTGTTGTTGTACCAAGCGTAATCGCTGACGTTGCGCAGGGGATGGCCCTTGGGCATCGCGCCCAGATCGTGGGCGACGCTGCCCTTGGTCTTGAAGGCGTCGCGAATCTGAGTCATGGAAACGCCTTCGTACGCCTCGGGGTGTTCCACGTAATGTTTTCGAGCTTCGACGTTTGAAGCGTGCTGGTGGTAAAAACGCAGCGCGGGATCCTCGGCTAGGATCGAATCAATGAACCCCTGGCACAAATCCTTTTCCACCCGTGGGAATAGCATCAACAGCACCATTGAATACCAATCCACGTCCGACGGATCAATGTAGGCGTAATCGAAACACTCGAGGAACCGGGCGCGTTCATTTCCCTTTTCGTCCTCGACCCAGACAATGGCGTTCGAGAGCGGGAAATGAAGTTCGTTCAGGATCAACCGCGTCAGGCGCAAAGCTCCGTTCCGGTCGCCTTTGTAGGAGGCGCTGGATTGAATGGAATCAAAGATGCGTTTCTGGATCGCCAAGGTGCGGTTCCACCACTGCGGATAGCTTTCGAGCGCCAGCTTGGCCAAATCAACCGCGCGGGATTCCTCGTTCTGGAAATGCCGGACGTACTTTCGCTCGAACTTCGTGCCGTCAATATAGACTTGTTCCGGAAAATCCAGCGCGACGGCGATCGCCAGCTTCTGCGTTGCCTTCGGCTCGACGGTGAACGTGAGGCTGATGGCCGAGCCATAATCGCTGCGGAGAACGGGCGTTCGCTTTTCAAAGAAGCTGCCGTCGTCCTTGAGCAACAGGTCCTGCGCCAGTCGGTTCAGACAGAAATAAGGCTGAAGATCAATTGACACTCCGGGCGTTTCCGCCACCGCCAGCACCATCCGGTTGGCGGTTTCCGTGCTTCCCATGATTATGCCCCGGACGCCGGCGGCCTGAAACTCTTCGTGCTTCTGGCCGTGGACCGCCGCGGAACAGACATAGACGCTGTCCTGGTCGGTCGGTTTGAGTTCCTTCTCCTGGAGATTGACCAAGGACGGTCTGGGGACCACGAGCGTGATCTCCTGAGCCTCATTCGCGGTGTTTTCCACCTCGAACTCTTCAACGCCGAGAGGCATCAGCGTCTGGTTTCCTCCAGACAGCAGGGGAGAAATCAGCCTCCGGACCACTTGCACCTTTCCGAGCTTGTAGGCGATCTCCAGCGACGGCGTGGCGATGGTGAGCGAAACGTGCTTTTCGGCAACCGGAGGATAGTAGTAGATCTTGACCGCCGGGATGTCGTCGGGCAATTCGGCATCTCCCGGCTTCTTCTGGGTCAGCATCGTGCATTTGTCGCCGATGCGGATGAACGGCGCCGAGGCGAACTGGACGGCTTTCTGGTTGAGCATGATGAGCCGGCCCGCGTCGTTCAGGCGGTTATAGAGACCGTAGGGCGAAATGCCGATGGAACACGTGGGCGCCCCTTGCAGGGCCACCGTTTGGGGGAACTGCAGGGTCTTGGACATGCCCTGGAAGTGGACCCCCATTTTGTTTTGCTCGTAAATGGCGGCTATCTTGTCCCCCGGGATGGTATAAATATCGCGTACGTCGAACACAGTGGATTTCGGCATATGGCTCTCGCTCGTTGGTCGTTTTTGTTTGGCCTGTAGTAGGACCCTATGCGCTTCAGGGTCCATTGCCATTCCGAGCGCCAGCTCGGAATCTCAGATTCGTCGCTGGCGCTCGGAATGATGAATCAAACTCGCTGTGGGGAAACGCGCATTATGCTAGCACTTTCCGCCCCACGCATTGCCCATTTTTTCCCCCGCCTTTTTCGCGGGCTTCTTTGGGGCAGCCGCGGGCGCCAGGTCGGGGAGGTTCTTTTCGGCAGTCAGGTCGATCGGCATCTTCGTCGACGGATAAGGCTTTACAGCCCCGAACACGAGATCCGCGGAAACCCTGATCGAATCGGGCGATCCTGAGAAATTGCAGATTACCGCGTCGGCTTCCGTGGTCGTGCCTTTCCGGTAGGGGAAGTTGGTCACGACAACCACGGTGTGTCCCGCGGCTTTCAATGCCTTCACCAGGTGCTGGTTGTTGCCGCGCTTTTCGATGCGCGCGTAATAGTTCGTCATGACGACGAGATCCGCTTTCTTCGCCAGCTCCAGCGCTTCTTCCACCTCTTCTTCGCTGGAGTGGAAGGCCGTATCGTCCAGGATGAGGTTGATGGAATGCCTGGACATCTGCTCGCAGAACATGTGCGGGTGACTGTAGAGATCCTTTCCGAGGAACGAGTAGGGAATGCACTGTTCGATGACTAGGACTTTCTTGTCCTTGCTTACGGGCAGCAGCTTCTTGTCGTCGCGGACCACCAGAAGGGCTTTGTGCGCCACTTCGCGGGAGAAGTCCTGGACTTCCTTACTCCAGACATGGGCGTCGGTTTTTGCGGGATCCATCTTCCCGGCTTTCTCGAACAGGCCCTGGTCGTATTTCATGCACAGGAGCCGCCGGCACGCGTCGGTGAGCCGCTCTTCGGACAGTTCGCCACGTTCTACAGCACCCTTGATCCCGAAGAAGCACTGCGAGCGGGATTCGTCGTCCGCCTTGAGGAGAATGGTGTCTACGCCGGCCTTGATTGCCATGGCGCACGCCTGGGGGAGCGGCCACTTCTTCAGAATGGCGGCCATGCCGATGGCATCCGAAACGACGACGCCTTTGAATCCCATTTCGCCCCTCAGCAGATCGGTGAGGATTTTGGAAGACAGGGTGGCGGGGAACTCTTTATCGAAGGCCGGGAAGATCGTATGCGCCGTCATCAAGGCCTTGGCACCCGCGTCAATGCCCGCTTGGAACGCGACCAGTTCGACCTCGCGCATGCGCTTCAGGTCCGCGCGGCAGACATCCAGCACGTCGTGCGCATCAGTCGCCGAATCACCGCGGCCGGCGAAGTGCTTGACGGTGGCGACAATGCCTGCGTCCTGGTAACCGCGCACGGTGGCCTCGACGTATTTGGCACAGACCTTCGGATCATCGCCAAAAGACCGCACGCCGATCTCGGGGTTCAGCGGGTTGATGTTGACGTCGCAGACCGGGTGATAGAACTGGGTGATGCCGATGAGGGCCATCTGTTTGCCGAGCGTGTTCGCCACCTTGTAGGCCAGATCGAGGTCGCCGATGGCGGTCATGCCCATCGGGGGCGGGAACTGCACGACGTGACCGGAAGTGTAATCGTTTTTGAAATCGCCTTCCATGTCGACGGTGATGTGCAGGGGGATGCCCGCGGGCCGTTTCATTGCGATTTCCTGCAGCCGGTTGAGCGCGACGGTGAGCTCTTCCGGCGTCACGCTCACGCCGAAGCTGCGATCGTCGAAGTAGGTATGCGCGACGTCGAACCAGTCCTTCGGCTTCTTGAAGTTGGGGTCAACCTGCGAGCGTCCCCAATACCGGTTTTTGCAGGTTTCCAGCGCGTAGGGTTCTAGGCAAAGGCCACCGGCGTGCAGTTTGGTGACCTGTTCGATCCCCGAGGGCGTCAGGTAGGCGCCCCGCCAGGTGAAGGTGAGAACCTGGCCGCACTTTTCCGCCAGGGTCATTTTCGCCAACTTTGCTGCTACAAAACTATCTCTTTCTTTCGACATGGTTGTTAATAGTGAAGGTTTGGTTCTTGATGTGTCTGTTTCAAACTCGCGTGAGTTTATGTCGATGTGGTTCCGGGGGCTAGAGGGGAAACAGGCATCAGGCAAAATCAGTTGCGGAGGTGGGGATCGAGAAAACGGGGGCGAAGGAGCAACGGGTGCCTTGACTGAGGGCAACGGACTTTAGCCAGCCCCCAAGGGGAGGCGAAGGAAAGTATACTCAGGGGAATTGGGGAAACGCAGGGGTGCAGTCGTGGCCGGCCGTGGATGCGGGGGTAAGGTGCGGGGTTTTATTTATTCAACAAACGCATGCAAAGCGCGGGTGCCCACGACGCAAAGCTGCATTCTGTTGGGGCAGTGGGGCTTTCATAGAGGTAGCTTGCGCTAACTATAGACTTAAAGGCAAGACGAAGAACTTCGCCAGGCCGAGCGTTGTCGCCGGGTTCGATGATCCTTCGCCCAGGCGTTAATGGTCGATTCTGGCAAAGGGCCCGACGTACGTCCCGACAAAGCCGCCCGCGATGGCCGTGCTCAGGATGGAGCCATCTTCATTATCCTTGAGCGTCTGCCATTCGCCCTGCCGGGTCCCATAGGAGAAGGAATACGCGCGGTCGCCGGCCTCGATCTTCAAACAGATAATTTCTGGGAAAGGCGGGGGAATTTCCGAATTCGCCACCGTCTGCGGCGCCCCCGCGTGATCCAGGCTGCTGGCACGCTCCAAAAAGACCTGCAGGCCGGTCTCGCGACGCCTGATTCCAAGGAAGAAGTAATGGGTTTCGTTCTGAAACGCGGCCACTCCCGCGGATTCGCCGGCAACCAGCGGAACGTGGACGGCGGTCGTGGCCGTGAAATGCCCGTGCTGCTGGCGATGGCCAAGGAAGGAAGGACTTGTCCGATCGCCCAGTGCCACCTCGCGGGGCTGCAGCGTAAGGGCGCCAGGGCGTGCGCGGAGACTGAACCACGCCTCCCCGGGCGCCCGGAGGAAATTCCAGACCGGCTGCAACTCCGGGCGATCAAACTCGTCACGCCAAGTGAAGTTGCCATTCAATGGAATTGTGGAAGGCGGTGTCGCGGGGAGGCGGGCCGCGACGACGATGGCCGGCACTGGCTGATCCGGCGGGAGAATTATCGGCCAGCCGTCGGTCCACGTCACTAGCAGCATGAAGGTCTCGCGCCCCGTGTTGTAGAGGTTTCCCTCGTAAGGGCGGCAGCCCAAAAACACGGTCCACCAAGCGCCATCGGTCGTTTCCACGAAATCGGCGTGCCCCGTGCAAGTCACCGGGTGGGGACGCCGCGGATCCAGGGTCCGCTGCGTCAGAATCGGATTTTTCGCCCAAGGAACATAAGGACCCCGCACGGAGAGGCTGCGGAAGACAACCTCAGAGTGGCCTTCTCCGGTTCCACCCTCCGCGCAAATCAGGTAATACCATCCGCTTTTTTTGAACAGATGGGGTCCCTCGATCCACACGGGTTGCTTCGCGAGGTTCACGCCGCCGTTGATGATGATCTCTCGCGCGCCAACGAGTTTCTGTCTCTTCACGTCGAACTCCTGCAGCCAGATCGCCCGGTGACCGTCGTAGAGGGGGTGGTTGTCGGGAGGCGGACCGTTGTTCACGAGCCACGTCCGGCCGTCATCATCGAAGAAAAATGATGGATCAATGCCATCGACCTCGCGCAACCACACCGGGTTCGACCACGGGCCGGCTGGATTCTTGGCGGTGAAGAAGCAGTTGCCGCCGGAATCGACCAAGGTGGTCACAACATAGAAGACACCGTCGTGAAACGATATGGCTGGCGCAAACACCCCGCGCGATACACCGAGGCCGTTGAAACTGGCTTGGGCCGCACGGGTGATCACGTGCCCGAGTTGGGTCCAGTGCACGAGATCGCGGCTGTGGAAGATCGGGATGCCGGGGAAATACGAGAACGAGGAATTGACGAGGTAGTAGTCCTCACCCACTCGGCAGATGCTCGGGTCGGGATAGAAACCCGCGAGGATGGGATTGCGATAAGAACCGGCCGGCAGCGGGGCGGCAGCAACGGCGTCATCGCCGGTGTACTCGAACCAGTCGAAGGCGATCGGCGGAGGGGCGGACGCGAGGAGGGGCGGTATCCCGACAGTCGCGGCAAACACCGGCAAAACAAACGCGTTCATATCGAAATAATCCGCAAAGAAGGAGAGGAAGTCAGGCGTCCCGCCATCAGACGAAGACGGGACGTTGAACCGCGGGGTTATTGGTCGCTGGGCGAACCGGGCACGTAATGCAAATGAATCCCTTGGTAATAGGCGAGCGTGTGCTCGGGCGGTTCGACTCCGGCCGGGAGCGGCCGCCCGGAGAAGGTTTGAAAATAGAGCAGACACGCGTCGCGCCACCAGCGCGCCTCGCGCTCCTGCCGGCGCAGCAGCGTTTGCACGTGGACAAACCGCTCTTGGTCGATGCGTCCCTCGAGCGAAGCCCAAGCATCCAGCCACGTCCGCACTTCGTTCACGCCGGCCTGATAGTGCAGGCAGAGTTCATCCCACAGCGTGCGGCCGGACTTGAGCTGGTAATCCCACGGCACGTGGTGAAACCAAAGGAGCAGCGGTTCCGGGCACTGGGCAATGTCGCCATACACGTTTGCCACCGGAGGGGCGTATAAGCCCACCGCGTTGGAGCCGGTGGCGGTGCGTTCGAAGCCGAGGCCGTTCCCATCGGCGCGGTGATAATAAACCGGATTCCAATCAGGGCGCAGATTGTCGACCCATGGACCCGGTCCGTAGTGATGATCCGTGGCCATGATGTGATGCAGCCCCAGCGGCGTCATGTAGTTCACCACCGCCTCGCGCGAGGCGAGCAGCATGGCGGCCACCGGTTTCACCACCCGCGGATCGTTGGAGAACGTCATCCGCGTCCACTCGTCGGCGATCTGTTCGGACGAGAGCGTGTGATCCCAGGCGAGACGGCCGAACGCATACCAGTTGGCTGCGGCCAGCGGGTGTCCGCACCAGTCGCGGTCGGTGCCGGTGTTCGCGACACCGGCGATCGCGGAATCGGCATGGTGATCCACGCCCCCGTCGATGACCCTGGCCACCGTCGAGCCGGCGCCCGCGGCGAACGTATCAGAGTCCAGGCACTCCCTCCACATGGGGGCGAGGAAAGCCAGGTGCACCGCACTGCCGAGATACTCCTGCGTGATCTGCAGCTCCAGCGTGAGCGGCGTCCGGGGCATGGCGCCAAACAGGGGATGAAACGGCTCGCGCGGTTGAAAATCGAGCGGGCCGTTTTTGGCCTGAATGAACACATTGGGCCGGAACGCGCCGTCCAGCGGTTTGAATTCGTTGTAGGCCTGCTTGACCCGGTCGTCGGGAATGTGCTGGTCGTAAACAAAGGCGCGCCACATCACGACGCCGCCGTGCGGCGCCAGCGCATCGGCCAGCAGGTTGGCACCATCGGCATGGGTGCGGTGGTAATCCTGGGGCCCCGGCTGGCCTTCGGAGTTGGCCTTGACGAGCAACCCGCCGAAGTCCGGCACCTGCCGGTAGATTTCATCGACCTTGGCCTTCCACCACGCTTGCACGGCCGGATCAAGGGGGTCGGCCGTGGGCAGCCCGCCGATTTCAACCGGAGCGCTGAAGCGCGCGGTGAGGTAGACGCGAATGCCATACGGTCGAAACACGTCCGCGAGCGCGGCGACCTTGACCAGAAATTGCTCCGTCAGCACCAGTGCGTTGGCGTTGACGCTGGTGAGCACCGAGCCATTGATCCCGATCGACGCGCAGGCGCGGGCATAGTCGGTGTAGCGCGGATCGCGATAGTCCGGCAGCGCAAACCAGTCCCAGAGCGAGAAGCCCGCGTAACCGCGCTCCACGGTGCGGTTGAGATTGTCCCAGTGGTTGAGCAGGCGGCGCTTTATCTTTGGCGCCTCGAGCACGGCGAGGTCGTCGAGCGGCCGGCCGGTCTGCACGCACCGGAGCAGTGCAAAAGCGCCATAAAGCACCCCGATGTCGCGGCGTGCCGCGATGACGATGCAGTGTCGGCTGCCGCGAGCGACCTTCGTGATCCCATAGCCTTCCTCACCGACGGCGGGATCAGGCGCGGCACGATCCAACGTGATGGATGGCTCGACGCCGAGCAGGCCCTTCAGTCCCTTGGTGAGTTCATCCCGCGCTGCGGCGAGCGTGGACGAGTCCGTGCCCGTCGGCGTAGCGAGAACAACCTGGCCGAGCAGGGCGGCGTAGGCGGCGCGTTGCGGTTCGTCGGGGATGCGGTCATAGCGCAGCCAGAGCCGGTAGCCATCCTCGGCGCGGGCGGCGGCGAGCGCCAGGATTCCGAACCCGATCAAACCAAGGTGCGAGCGAAGACAGTGGTTCATCATAAGCGGAAGGAAAAGGGTTCATTATCCGACTGGTGGTGCATGAATTTGAAACTGGCCGCTGACCTGCAGAAGCGCCAGCAGGTAGAGCAAGCCGTCATAATAGCGATATCGGCCTGAAGGGATGGGTGCATCCCACAGCCGTTGCACAAAAGGACGACCCACCTCGGCATCGGCGGCCAGAGCGGCTACGGCCGCCATCGCGAAAAGGCCGGGCGACGAAATATCGGACAGGGGTTTTCCATCGAGGGTGAACTGATTGGGGCAGTCCGGCCCTTGTGCGGCAAGGAAGGCGAGCACCCGGTTGCTTTGCTCCACCTCCCACGGATCCGCGGCGAACCACGCGTGATCAAGCGCGACGTTGGCGAGGGTGCGCCAGGCATCGAAACGGAAGTCTTCATGCCCCCTTCTGATGTGAGGGGAGCCGGCGAAGCTGGCGCAGTCCGGCATCAAGCCGGTGCGGGGGTGCGCGGCGGCCTTGAAGAATGCGCGGCTCGCTGCGGCGGCCTCCGCCCAGAACGCCCGGTCTTCCTTGGCCCAGCGGCCCCAGAGTTCGTAGAACGCGGGCAGCTGATAGGAGGGATTGGTGAAGGTGGCGCCTTCGCCATGAGGTACGAAGACGACCTGCTTCGCCGGGCGGTTGAACATGGCCGTGACAGTCCCGTCGCTTTTGTGCAGCATCGTTCCCAACAGCGCCTGCGCTTCGGCTTGGTAGTTGAATATGCCCTCGCCGTTGCCCCAGCGGCCTGCGGCGAAGAGTAGCGCCATGGCAAACCATTCCTCGCCGTCGGACGCCGGCCCGGGATCAAGCTGGCGGCCGTCATACGCACAATGCCAGGCGAAATAGCCGGCGAACAGTCCGTCGGCGTGGTACATGTGCGTCTTGGCCCACTTCCAGATTCGGTCGAACTCCTTCTGCCGGTTCATCTGCACGGCGATCATCATGCCGTAGGACATGCCTTCGGTGCGCACATCGTTATTGGCGATGTCGGCGACGTAGGCCATGTCGCTGCCGACCGGAAAATAGAGGCGTTGCGTGTCGTCGCGGCCGTAGAAGAGTTGCTGCCAGGCGGTCCGCAGCTTCGCTTCAACCTCGTCGTTGGTTCGACCGAGCAACTCATGAAAGAGGTTGCGGTAATGCCCGGTGTCGAAGGCCCCGTTCGGGGCGGCGGCGAAAAGCGCGCCAATTGGCAGGATCAAACCAACGAGGGCGGCACACAGCCGGTTCATGAGTCTCATGATTCTCGTGCAGTGATCTTGCGTCGTGTGCCCTCAAATGGGGGCGGAAGGCTCAGGGTTGAGAGGACGCCGACTCATGGTGGTGATAGCTTTCCGGTGGACCCAGATAGCTTGGTTTCAGCCCGCCCAAGTCCACAACGAGTTTTTCCAGGACGACCCCGGGATCAACCATCCAAATCTTCAGCGTATGATAACCGGGTTTCGTCAGCGTGTGCGTGGTCCGGACAGGGCGCGCGTTGTCTCCAACGCATTTCTCCCAGTCCATGTTCCCATGCTGCGCGATGTAGTCTTGGGGAACCAGGGTGACCGTCTGCGGGGTCTCATCATCAAAGGAAACTGCCACGTGGAGTCCGCGCCGCGGCATGAAGTTCAAGGTCGGGGCGAGGATTGCGGTGACCTCCGCCCGCCCGGTGCTGAACAGATACATCCGGTAATCTAGGCAAGGGGAATCCTTCCCCGGCGTGGCGCCGGGTGCGTCGACGGGTGCGGTCGCCCGCATCGCGGACAGGGTGTGACCAGAATCTTCAATTCTGATCCAGCGGCTGGCGCCGGCGTCGGTTTTTCCGGCATAGTGTTCGGCTTCGATGGAAACAAAGCCTTCGCCTTCGACAAAGCCCTGCAGGGAAGCGCGCGTCACCTCGATCGGATTGAATGCTTCCACTTTGATGGTGACCTCGCCATTGGCGCCGGTGACCTTTACAGTGCCGCTGGCGGTCCCCTGGGGTGCGCGGTTCCAATCCACGCCGACCCACAGGCGCCGATCCTTTCCAACCGTGCCCCGTATCTTCGCCACGGAGGGAAACAATTTCGCCCATAGGCTGCGGGGCTTTTCGACCGCGTCTCGGGTTTCGCTGAGCACGATCCACGTCGCGCTGGCAACGGCGGTGAAGTCGAGCGGCGCTTTCCCTTTGTTGAACACCTCGATGTAATGGCGTTGTCGGTTGAACGCGTCGAACTTCGGCAGGCTTGCGTCGCCCGCCGCACCAGACCAGGCGGCGTCCGAACCCTCCACGGCGACGCCCAGCGCCGCCGTATCCGGCACTGCAATCTCGACGAGCTTGATTGCGTCCAGATTGTTTCGGGGCGGATCCCGCCAAGTCGTGTAACCGAGGTGCGGCTGGTCCATGAAGTGGTTCCACTTGCCGCCGGCCAACGTGCGGTTGAAATAGTCCATCAGGTTCGTATCCGCCTGGAATAAAGCCCGGGTCTCCGCCGCCCAATCGTTGGTGCTGGCCCGGCCCTGGCGGGCGTACCATGCGTTCTTTCCCGCGGCGAGGTACAGCTCGTTGACCAGCGCGCTGGCTTTGGTCGGGAACAACACCAGCTCGTAGAACGCGTCCCGCGCGTCCGCCGGTAACTGGCGATAAATCTCCTCCGCCCGGGCGGTGATGGCCTTGAAATCCGCCACCACGGTTTCCGCCTCCTGGTAATCAATCAAGCTGTAGGTGTCGGGCGCGAGCAACTCGGGTTTGCGCCGCCCGTTGTATTTCGTGTACCGGGAGACGATCTCCGCGATGTCGGTCGCGTACGTCGGCCCGAATTCCCGCCTGGCCCACCGGCGGGTGTATTCGTTGATGTTGTCGTTGGTCCAGCGGTCCGGGTCCCAGGCCAGGTTCATGAAGTATTCAAGCGGAAATTCATAACCCTTGAAGTGGCCGACATTCACGATCCAGATCCGGTCGGCGCCGTATTGTCTGGCGAGGGTCAGCTGGTCCCAGATTTTGGCAATCGGGCTGGTGTTGATCCACTGATAGCTCCGCGGCCCGCCGTGGTAGTCGAAATGATAATAGATTCCCGACCCGCCCTCCCGCTGGCGTTCCTCCGGGGTCGGCAGACGCCGGAGGTTGCCCCAATTATCGTCGCACCACAGCAGGGTCACATCGTCGGGCACCCGCATGCCCGCGTCGTAGAATTCCTGCACCTCCTTGTAGAGACACCAGAGCTGCGGCACGCGGGTTACATCGGGATTCATCTCATCACGCAGGATATTGCGCTGCACCCCCACGATCTTCTCCAGCAACTCCCGGTTCGCCGCCGGTCCGCCCTCGGCCATCGGTGTGTCATTCGCTCCGCGTAGGCCGATGGTGATGATGCTTTCATCCGCCTTGTTTCGTCGGATGCCGTCCCGCCAGAACTTCTCGAGCAGGTCGGGATGCGTGGCATAGTTCCAATGTCCGACCGTGCCCAGATACCGCCGGTCCCATTCCTCCTGCGCCCGCAGCATCGGCTCCTGGTGCGAGGTGCCCAGGACGACGCCGAATTCATCCGCCAGCCGGGGGTTTTCCGGATCGTCCTCGTTGAACGCGTTGTGCCACATCGCCGGCCAGAGGTAATTGCCCTTCAGCCGGAGAACCAACTCGAACAACCTCGCATAAAACAGGTGGTTGTAATTGGCCACGCCTTGGGGGACCGGAGGATCCGCGCGGGGCGGGACCGAGCCGAATTTTGCCATGACCCAATTGGTCAGGTCTGGCGCTTCGTCGTTCAAGAAGATGCCGCGGTATCTGACCGCGGGCGGCCCTTGCACGAAGCGTCCCGGTTTGACGAACAGCGCCTCGCGGTGAACGACCGGCACGTCCGCCCACCAGTACCACGGGGACACACCAATCTGCTCGGACAGGCTGTAGATACCGTAGATGGTTCCCCGCTTGTCGCTCCCGGCGATCACGAGCGCGCGCTCGACGCCCGGCAGCGGATGGGCCACGACCTCGATGAGAAAGGCTTCCCACCGGCCGGTGATCGCTCCGGGGTCGAGCTTGTTACTGTGCACCAGTCCGTCGATGAGCGCGCTCCGGCCGAGCGTGCCGACGATGACAATATTCCCGGCGGGCGCCGGAATACTAGTGGCGATCTCCGGGCGGACGCCGGAGACGCGTTCGACATCGGCCTGCAAGTCGCTTAGCGCACGGAGCACGCCCGGCCAGTCCTGCGCATCGACGACCAGTGGCGCGGCGGTTTCATGCACAAGTGCCAGCGCTCCCGGCAGGGGAGAATAGGTGACGTAGGGTTCTTCGCCGAGCGCGTATCCCGGAGGGGCGACCGCTAACGCCAGCAGGCAGGCAGTGGTCGATTGAACTAGAAACCGCCAGGACATCGTGCGGATCAACAATAGAGATGAAGTTTAGTGCGCTGGAGGGAGAAGCGGCCCGGCTCGAGGCGCCGGTGGCGGCCCAGCCGGATCTGGTCGCCTTCTACGGCAGTTCGATCTGCACCTTGACGCTGGTGGGCTTCATCTGGCAGGCGTAGTCGAACGCAGCGATGGCATCAGCGAATGCGAAGCGGTCGGTGACCAGGGGGCGCACGTTGATTTTCCCGCTGCTCATCAAAGCGAGGGCGCGGGGATAGACGTGGGCGTAGCGGAAGACGGTCTCGATACGCGCTTCCTTGACTTGAGCCGCCACGATGTCAAACGGCACCGGTGCGCCCGGCATGCCAATGAAGACCGCACAACCGCCGGGGCAAAGCGTCTCGATCGCCTGGGCTGCGGCTGACGGCTCTCCGGTGGCTTCGAAGACGACATCGGCACCCCAGCCATCGGTGGCGCGGCGCACGAGTTCAGCCAGGTTTTGTTCCCGCACGTTGACCGGGGTGATCGGGCCAAGCGTGGCGGCGAGCGCGAGCTTGGCGGGCTGCACATCGGTGATGAATACCCGGCTGCATCCCCCGGCGAGCGCGGCGAGCGCGGTGAGGATACCAATGGGACCCGCGCCCAGCACCGCCGCCACATCGCCGGGCTTGAGACGGGCTTTACCGGAGGCGTGAAGACCAACCGCGAGCGGCTCGACCATGGCCCCCTCGGCAAAGCTCACATTGTCAGGCAGCTTGAACGTGAACGTCGCGGGATGCACCACGGTCGGGCGCAAACAACCGTGCACGGGCGGCGTCGCCCAAAAACGCACCGCGGGATCCAGATTGTAGAGGCCGAGCCGGGTGGCGCGGCTGTTCGGATCGGGGATGCCGGGCTCCATGCAGACGCGATCGCCGGAGCGCAACATGGTCACGGCAGAACCCGTCTCCAGAACGACACCGGCGGCCTCGTGGCCGAGCACCATGGGTTCACGCACGATAAAGGGTCCGATGGCCCCGTGCTGGTAGTAGTGCACGTCGCTGCCGCACACGCCGACCGTGTGAATGCGAACGCGGACATCATGCGGCCCGAGCGGTTCGTCGATCGCAATGTCGCGCAGGCTGAGAGACCGGGTTTTTTCAAGAACGAGAGCCTGCATGGCGGAATCAGGGGATGAAGGCAGGCCGGCCTACACAAGCAGGATCTCGCCGGTGGCCGGTGCCGGCGCTCCGAGTTCGATCGCCCGCGGCCCCGGCGAGGCCGGACCGACGACCAGCCCGTAGCGCCCCGGCGCCCAGACGCGGTCGCCGGCCGCGTTGACCTGACAGAACGCAGCGCTGGCGAGCCGAAACTCGATCTCAACCGCGGTGTTCGCAGGTACCGGGAATTTTTGGAAGCCGATGAGCGTCGCTCGCGGAGCGTCCGGCCAGTCGCGGGGCGGAATGACGTAACACTGCACCGTCTCGTCCGTGGTGCGAGCGCTGGTATTGGTGACGGTTGTCCGCACAGTCAACTCCTGTCCGGCGCGGAGCGTATCGACGTCCCGGGAAAACGAACCGTAGGCGAGTTGGGCGTAACTGAGACCAAAACCAAAAGGGTAGAGCGGTTCGACTTCCGCAAAACGGTAGGTCCGTCCGCGCATGTG
>JBEKWG010000022.1:0-106702 GCA_049513315.1 Opitutaceae bacterium | reverse complement strand
TTTCAGGTCGCGGCCGATCCGCGAGAACTGCGAGATCGAAAGCAGATCCTGATCGTGCTCATGTTCCTTGGCATCGACGTACTCCGCGACGGCATCGGCGAGTCGCTTCTGTTACTCTGGCGTCCGGTAGTTCGTCAGTGCGAAGTCGACGCAAAAGGAAAGCGACTGATTGTGACCGGCCAGTCGCGCGAACACGGCCTCGGCTTCCTTCAGTTGCGCATCATCGAGCCGCGTTGCTGCGACTCGCACGCCGGTCTCTCCTTGGAGCCGCTGGATTTCGAGGACCTGCCGCTCGGCTTCGGCTTCGGTCCGGGTAGGAAAGTTTTTGCGAACGCGTTTTCCGTCCAATTGTCCCGAAACGCGGAAGACGATATCCCCGGAGGGATTCGCGAACTCTGAGATGACAAACGCAGTAGGTTGCTTCATGACCGATTTGCCACGTCAACTGGCAAATCTGTCGTCGGGCCGGCTGCGGTCATTGATCACCAACGGGTTTAGCTGGTGCCCAGGGGGGGACTCGAACCCCCATGCTGTTTAGGCACAGGCTTCTGAGACCTGCGTGTCTGCCAATTCCACCACCTGGGCGCGAAGCGAACGGACAGCAGTAACGCGCCCTCCGTCCCGCGCAAGAAAGATTTCGGACCGGTGATCGATCGGCTCGATGGTGCGTCCCGCCGCCGGCCGCACGGATTCAAGCGCGAACTCCTTTTCCCCTCAGGCGTGCGGTAACCATGTCACTTAATAAGTGACACGGTCCTGCGTGGATTTGCGCGGTTCAGGCCGGCGGGCCATCCGACAGATGATAGGTCACCTTGCCTTTGGGATCGATGCTGATGGCCCGGCGAGCGACCAGCGATTCCACGATCTTCTCGGCCTCGCCGTCCTGGAGTTTCCCTTGGAACTGGGCTTTGACGTGCGTCAGCAGCTTTTTTTCCTGTTTCGGACGGGTCGTGACATTTTTCCGGAGACGATCCGCCATGACGGCAACCTTGTCGATCGCGCCAGCCAGCCGTGCCGGACTCGCCATGACCCGGCGGATTGGGACACTCCCCGCTGGCTTGGCTTCAGGACCGGCGGCCGGTTTTGCCGTCCCCAGAATCGCCTGCACCGAGAACTTGTCGTGGCGAAAGGCCTTGGTGCCGGCGCTCTTCAAGTGCGCAACCAGCGGATCATAGTCCTTGTCACGGGAAATGATGTGGAAGCAGCCCGCCGGGTCCCGGATGGCCGCCATTCCAAGGTGGTAAGCGAGGGCCAGATCGAGGGCATTTTTTCCTGCCGTGGTCATCTCGATCAACTTGACCTCGCCCGGGTGTTTCAGGAATTCCTGAACCAGGCTGACCTCCAGCCGCTTTTGCGTTTTACCCAGGAGGAGGGTCACTTCGACGGCTTTTCCTATGAACGGAGTCAGATCGATTTCCTGGACGTTCTCGAAATCGACGAAGACGTGATGCACGGGGCCGTTGAGTTCCACGCTTCCGGGTCTGCTTGGTGATATTATCGCCATGGTCGGGCGGTGATGATGTCGGCGGCAGCGAACGCATGCAATCGGGAATCCTGGTGCACCGCGTGTTTTAGGGCCGGGCCCGGGCGCTCAACCAACCAATTCGCGCTTCCCGCCGATGGCTTCAGGGATTCGCGTACCGGCCCCGCCTATTCCCCTCCCTGGGACTTGTCACTTAATAGGTGACATGTGGCTGGAGTCGGCCGGAGGAAACGATGTCACTTAATAGGTGACATGTGACTGGGGGGGCGCGGGCGAGCGGCAAGGGCGTGAGCGCGTTCACCTGCCGCGGCGGCGCCGTCAAGCGCGACGGCGGAGAGCGCCGCCAGAAAGAAAAAGAAACCGGCGGCCAGAGGTGCGACTTTAACGCCCACTTACGCCAAGCCCTCGCCGATCCGGTTGCCTTTCATCATCGCCGGATAAAGCCAGCGCATGGCGATGAATACCGCCACGCCGAGACCGGCGCTCACCTGCCATGGCGCGCGGAAGACGAGATAATCCGCAGGACTCGAAGGTTCACGTCGGCTCATAACTCAATCCTCCACATCGCGACAGCGGCTGAAAGACTTAAAACCCGATCCATTCTGTTCCCGATCATTCTTCGAAAAACTCTCGCAAACTTTGAAGCTGATCCGGCATGAGTTCTCGGTGCCTGAAATATGCGATGTAGTTATTTAATTCCGCAACGCGGAGGACCTTCACATAGGAATTTGCCGGAGCGGTGAGCAAGCTACCGGCACATGCAATGATACTGCGCACCCGAATCTTACCGAAGCGCTCCCTCAATAGGTCGTAACACAGATAGGCTGCACGGTTTACCTGGTCGAACGGATCGTGGTAGTGTCCTGAATCTGCGAAACGGCTGCTCCATTGTTTTGTCTCAATCACAAAGACACCCGCTGGGGATAGGACCAAGTGGTCAACTTGCGCGCTTTGTAGGGGAACGCCCCTGAAGTGGATGTAACGTGTGGCCCTCAGGTGGACGTCGTTGAGTATCGTGTGCTCAGCGGACAGGCGCTGCAGTTGTGCAATTACAGCAAGTTCTGCGCGCGCACCTGCCAATTCTGGAGAATCCAATAGCCGTTCCAATCTTTGGATGTCGGCCGACAAAGCAGCTATGTGTTGCCTCTCCTCTGCACGCAGCCTGGTAATATCTGACCGGCAGCCCAGGATTTTGAACCAATTCAATAACGCCCGGACAAATCCCCTCTCAGCGCGGAAGGTGGCAATCTGGTTCTCTTTGAATTGGACGCGCTGGGCAATCTCGGTCTGTTTACGATTCACCGAAGGCTGGTACATCTTACGGAGATGGGCCAGAAGTGGCTCAATGTCGCTCGGGCTACGGACTTTGGAACTCAGCGACCAAATCGATTCCGCAATCTCTCTCCATACACCGCTGTCGCCTATGACCGTAGCCATTGTTCTCTCCAGTCCAACAGGATGGTTGTCTCCGCTCACAATTGTTTACACCAGACCCCTTACGACTGCTGGAGCTTATTGGGGTCGGGCTTGGACGCGGATTTCTCCTGCCACCTTCCGGGCGATGTCATCGACACCCGGCGTACGACTGGAGGCATGAGCGACGATCTGCCGGAGGTGCTCGGTTTGCGTTTCGGCATGGCTGGCAGAAGTCGCCGTCGAGTCTACGATCTGCGCCAGAGCAGCAAGGATCAGACTCATAACGTAGAAGGCCAGAAACACCCATCCAGCCGCCCAGACAGCCGTAGAGCGATCCAGTTTTAGACTTGGGAAGGCATCGATGATGTCAGTGTTCATTTTATACACCATGACCGCGGAGATGATGCCGAGGACGAACAGGACACAGGCGGTGAGGGTGAGCAAGAAACTCACAGCAGAGGTTGGCTTTTGCATAGGATCGTGGGAATCAGAGGAAATTCGCATCCAGTGCCGTCAACGGGAGGCGGGTGGAAAACCGCGCATTTGTAGTTCCGGGAGTCTTTCTGCGCAACGCGGGCTTCTAGCTAAAAAAAGAGTAGGGCCGGCAGCGCCGTGCGGCGCTGCCGCGATTGAAAATCCAAAACGAAAGAGGGAAGACCGGAGGGATTGCGCACTGTTGATTTTGAGTCTTCGGTCTTCCTTCTTGAATCGGCGGACGCCGGGATCACCGGCGTCCGTAGGCGGGCTGACCCCATCGTCCCGTCGAACGACCTAAAACCTGCCCCTTTCTTGCCGCCCTAGAACTTGTCACTTAATAGGTGACATGGTCCTGCGTGGATTTGCGCGGTTCAGGCCGGCCGGCGCCCTTGCCGCACCATCGCCAGCCAGGCGAGCAATTCCAGGGTTCGCTCGGCGTCTGGCATTTGCGTACTCCCGACAAAGTAGGCATGCACGCGCTGCCGGGGGAGTCCGAGCAAACGTCCTAGGTTGGCCTGATTGCCGTACCGGACCAGATACGGCCGGGCCGCCCGGGCCAAGGCATTCCAGAGCGGCGTGTCCTTGCCGGGACGCAGGGTGAGCCCGCGCCGCTTTGATCGCGGAATCCGAAAGGCCTGGCGTGAGTGACGCGCCATATCGGCGGCGGCCTCCAGAATCAGCAGCATCAGCTGCGATGGTAGTTGGTATCGTTGGGGGGTGTGCACAGGGGACATGGGGCCATTTCATTGGTTCGAGGACGGACGGCAATCCTTCCGATGACGTCGGCCGCGGCGCGGGCCGGTGGCATGCGCTTCGCGATTTCATCCGGACCGATGCGGAAGATGTCACTTAATAAGTGACAAGTGACTGGAGCGAACGCCGCTGGAGGTGGGTCGGAGAATGTCACCTATTAAGTGACATGTGGTGAAGGCGGCGGCGGGCGGAGACAATGTCACCTATTAAGTGACATGTTGCAGATAGGAGCTGGCGGAGAATGTCACCTATTAAGTGACATGTTGCGGGCGGGAGCGGGCGGTCAGTCTAGCAGCCACGGGCGCTGCTGCATCGACCCCCTTTCATGCTACCTGACCCCTGCTATCGGGCCTGGAAAGCATAAAGAGGCCGGCAGCGAACTGCCGGCCCTCAATAAAGAAAGCGGGACTTCAGTTCTTCCCGGTTTTCTTCCCGGCCTTGCTCTCGAAGAATTCGCGCAACACCTCCATGCGCTTACGCAGGCGTTCGTCCTGCTCAATCTCCTCGACACTCCGCTGGGCCTCATGCTTGGCCATGAGTTTGCGGATTTTCTTGAGGGCCAGGTACTGGAGTTGCCGCACCCGCTCCCGGGTGACTTTGAATTTCTTGCCGACTTCCTCGAGGGTCAGCTCGTCGTGGCCGTCGAGTCCGTAGCGCATGCGCAGGATGTCGGCTTCGCGGTTGTCGAGCGAGGTGATCATGGTGTTGAGGTCGGACTTGAGGTTGCGCTCCCGAAGGTTTTCGAAAGGGCTGATGGCGTTCTCGTCGCGCACGATCTCGCCGAAGGTGGCGGAATCGCCCTCCTCGCCGATGGGCGCGTCGAGCGAGGTCGGGCGGATGCTGACGGACTTGAGGTGGGCGACCTTGTTGACGGGGATGTTGAGCTCCATCGCCACCTCCTCGTCGGTCGGCTCGCGCCCGAACTCATCGGCGAGCTTCATGGCGGCCCGGCGCATCTTGGCGATCTTGTCAACGAGGTGGACGGGCAGGCGGATGGTCTTCGACTGGTTGGCCAGCGCGCGCTTGATGCATTGCTTGATCCACCACGCGGCATAGGTGCTGAGCTTTCCGCCTTTGTGCGGGTCGAAACGCACGACGGCCTTGATGAGCCCGATGTTGCCTTCGCTGATCAGGTCGAGCAGGGGCAGGCCAAAATCCTTGTAGTCAGACGCAATTTTGACGACCAGGCGCAGGTTGGCCTTGATCATGTGATCGCGCGCCGCCTGGTCGCCCCGGCGGATGCGGCGGGCCAGAGTCACCTCCTCGGCGATGGTGAGGAGCGGCGTTTTGGCAATTTCCTGGAGATAGAGCTGCAGGCCGCTGCGCTCCAAGGGATAGGGCTCGGGCTCGACCGCCCTCGGCTCCGGTTTGTCGAGAAAGGAGGGCGGAGCGTCGGGCGCAGGCAGTGTGGGATGGGAAAAGTCAGGCATGGTGAATGGATGGACCGGTCGCGCAGAGTTGACTACTTCAACGGCGCCGGCACTCCGGGGGAGCTCCAGGCGTGGGACGCTGCGCAGGCTGCGTTTTTGCCAGAAGCTAAGCCACTGCAATGAATAAGCGATTATAATCGTCAACTCAGCTGATGATTGGTCAAATTGACCAGGGTAACGGCGTGGTGTGAGGAGCTTAGGTATGTCGCAGCCGAAGCCACCCCCGCGGATCCGGCTCGCCGGCCGCCAGTTGCCGACGAGTGTCCCTTTTGCCCGGAACGGAGCATGGCAGCCGACGGGCCCTGGCAGCTTTGGGCATGGCCGGACGCAACCGGCACGTTTGGGCGAATCGTCCTATGGATGGTTGAAGTTATCCCCGCTGACGGGCCGGTCAGGAGCAGATGGAGAATGTCACCTATTAAGTGACATGTTGCAGGCGGGAGCTGGCGGAGAATGTCACCTATTAAGTGACATGTTGTGACTGCGCCCTGCTGAAGCTGGCTGAGACAATGTCACCTATTAAGTGACAGGTGGCTGAGAGGGGCGCGGCGCTGCACTGCCGCGGGGTTCACGGATGCGCGCACCGGCCTCGCGTAATCCTCAGGAGACCGGGCGGGTGCCCGTGCACTGGGGATAATTCGGGCAACCCCAGAAGGATTCGCCGGCGCGCGCGCCGCGCTGGGTGAATCGCAGCACCATCGGTGCGCCGCATTTCGGACAAACCGGCAGGGACAATGTCACCTATTAAGTGACATGTGGCAGGCAGGAGCTAGAGGGGAAGATGTCACTTAATAAGTGACATGTTGTGGCCGCGAAGTGCGGGAGCGGGCGGGAGCGGAGTAACGACCGGGGCGGGCGGTGGCGGCGGTCACGCGACGCGGACGGTCCGGTCCTAAGAGTAGGACCTTTGCGGCCCGCCCGGCGGCGGGCTTACGCCGCCGTCCTGCTGAAAGGCATAAAACCTGACTCTTACTCGTCGCCTCTATCTGGCAGCGCGGCGGAACCCGAACGTTGCCGGCGGCTGGGTTTCGGCGGCGATGAAGGCAAGAAGCTCCGGCACTGCCGTGAACCACTCGTAGCCTCGTTTACCTTCGCGCGTACGCTGCCATCTGGCGAACTGCAGGTGGAGGCTCCGTTCTCGCGTTTCTGCCTCCTTCATGGGCAATGGTATGCCGCGATAAGGGATAACGCCCAAGAGCTCTAAAGGTTCGTGGTTGGAACTCTGCAACGCCGCGAGCCGGCGCGCTACCGTGCTCCATGTGCTGACGCCGATTTTCACCGCGACCAACGGTTGACCGGCGCCGATGAAATACACGACCGCGTCCCTGGCCCACCAATCGAGCTGCCGCTGGCTGGTGGTATGGTCGGCTGGTGGCTTCATCTAGGAGTGGTGCGGAAAATCAAGAGATCGCAGGTCGCGATTAATTGGGGCAGGTCAGGTTCGGTGCCTTTACCAACGGATCATTCGCCCTTCTCGTAGAAGTGTCTGGAGTTCATACACGCGATGCACCTTTTGCGTCACTAACCCTTCCCGGGCGTCATCGATCCAGCATAGGACTCCCACAGGTTTGCGATCACCAATGAACCGGTGGGCGCGGACCTGATCTGAGTGATGGTGGTTGTCGAATGAGGAGCTGTAGAGCTCGAGCTCAAGATGAACAGTCTCAGCTTTCCCCTTAATCTTAACTAGCATGTCCGGGAAACGCGTTTGGATTCGAAGGATTTTCTCTATCCCTAATTGCTGGTGGCCACTTGCGATCATAGCTACGACTTCTTGTTCACTCCGCGGTTCTCGGCCTAGGCAGGGGATCTTCTTGGGGTCGAACCGGTGTGTTTGGGTGTATTTCCGGATGGAATTAAATACCTCCTTAGAAATCCGAATGACGGTCCTCTGATGGAACATCTTTTTATACAAAAAACTCGAGATGGGCGGGATCACAACCGGATCGGGCAGTGGTTGACCAAACGATTCGCCCTTGATCAGCCAAGCCCACTTTTTGCGGCCACATTGTGCATGAGCTTTTGCGGTAAGCCTGCCATATTTCATTTTTCGGGTGGCTTGATAATAGCCTGTGACAAGGCTTACCGCTCGCTCTTGCGCACCGCTCGTCGTGTATGCGAAAGCGATCCATCGGTCGCCTTTCAGAATTTGGCGGAATCCTATCGGAGGATTGCTTGGCGGTTCATGGCTATTCCAGACAAATCCAGGTAGAACCTGAAATGAAGCAAGGTCGTGCTTAACGATGAAATAATTACGGCCGGGATATCGCGGCATGGTAATGAGCTAAGCTGACTCCTCTATTTTTTCCCTGTCCCACTTTCGGAAGTATGTTTTGAGGCGCTCGATAGTGTGGCGCCACTTGGGGGTGGTGGGCTGGCAGACGGTGTTCTGGTTGCCGAAGAGACCGACCTCGTTGAACGCCTTGTTCTCAGCGACGGTGTCGAGCCACTCAACGCGTACAAAATACTCGGCCTTTTCGGGGTCGGCGGCGTTCTTGCGTAAATGATCGGCCGCCTTGAGCACTTCAAGGCATGGGCGCTCGCCGGCTTGGGTCGGTACCTTGAATTCGTTCACGGATTGCACCGCCTCCGTCACCCGACCAACGCCGACATAGCCGCTGCCTGGAATCTTCACCCATACCCGGTCGCCGGGGCTAAGGAGTTTGAGTGTTTGGCTGTACCAACTGCCGCCACCGGCGCTAATGAAACCAAACTTGCGAGCATCCTCCCACCAGCGCGATTCTTCCCCTCCGAAGGAGACGTAGTATTCTCCGTTCCAGGGTTCCTTCTCACCGGCACGCATAGTGGTAGTGGCGGCGTTTGCCTGCGTCTCGCCGGGATCGATCAACCACGCACGGCTGAGGAGTTGCTCGGAACCGGATTGGAAGACCTGGAAGAAGAGTACGTTAATCGGGATGTCGCGATCGTTTAGGTATTTGATAATCCGCTCGGTGGAGTCGTCCAACTTCGCTGCCACGAGAATAATCTGGTGCGATTCGTTGAGCGTTTCTTCGTTCAGTTCCGTGCCGAAGTGCTGCTTGAAGGCGTCATCGAGGTTCCCGCCATTGGAAAAGCGCCGGTAGATTTGGGCGATCTTGTCGGCGGTGAGATTCTCCACCCACGCGGCGTAGTCGAGAGCCTGAGCAACGACTTCACGCGGCGTGCGATTGCGCTTTAGTTCAATAAGGACGAGCGAGCCGTCCGGTGCGATGGCCAGCAGGTCAATCCGCCCCCCGAAGCCGGTCTCCTCCTGTCGGCCGATGAGCATCCATTCGCTGGAGAGAATACGCGGATCGTGGACGATCATATCCTCCAACTGCTGTTCGTTGGCTAGGCTGGCCGAAGCAAGCGGCGTGGGCTGCGTTCCGACTTTCCAGACGGCGTGTTTGATAGGCATGGCAAACTCCTTATCCCCACTTGTTTTTGATGTAGTGCCAGGTGCTCTCGTTGTCCCCTTTGGGTTTCCACCACACGAAGACCGGTCCAGGTGCCGCTGCTACGGTAACCTCCCAATAGCAGCGCCCACCGTATTCTTTTAAGTCGTCTGTGATTAGGTGGGAATACGCCGAGCCAATCCAATCAGTAATTAAGTTCCGCAAAGTGAGCCGGAGTTTGTCCTTCGATCCCCCCATTTCCTGCAAGTCTTCCGCTAAACCGTGAATTCTTAATGTTGTTCCTTCTTCAGCAACTCCGATGAACAACGTGCCACCCTTGGTGTTGAGAAAGCCGGCGATCGCCTTGATCACGTCCAATTGTCTCTCCTCATCCCGTTTATTCTGACGAACATCCCACCGGAATGTGCTCTTAAACTCGATTGTACCAGTCTCACCGACTTTCAGCGCCTCTTCGAGCGTGACTTTCTTGGTCTGGCTGACGAGCTCCCGCACAATCAGCCATAGAACCGTCGCACAGGCAAACAGCGCGGCGATTCCAATAACCCAAATGTTGAATCTGTCTTGAGCCTGTAACGCTTCTTGTTCCAAGGCTATGTCTTTCGGGACAATGACCGTTCCAACTTCTTGCCCGCGGCTGTCGAGTATTGGCTGGAAATATAGCAGGTACGGCTTACCGCCGCTGAAAAGCCTGGCCAGATGGTCAGAGGGCACCGGCAAGCTTTGCCGGTTTGTCTTCAGGGGCACACCACCCCAAGCTGTCCTAAGCTCTCCTTGGGAACTTATGACCGCGTACTCCACATCGCCATCAATCTCGCGTGAACGAATGGATGACGCGGCGTCGAGCGTGGCACCGAATTTCGACGCATTGGCCAGAAGCTTGGTATCGGCCGCGGTGATGTTTTCCGGCGAGCAGATACCGACCATTACTGTGCCACCAACGACTTTCCTGCCGAACAAACGCCACGTCTCGCCAACTATGGTCACAACCGTTTGTGGTCCGCCGTATATTGACTGATCGGGTAGCTCGACGCGCCCAAAGAGTCCGGAGATCAGCTCTTCGACATCAACTATGAGACCGTCCTTAGTGACGATATCCCAGCCTGGAGCCGTAATTGCCGCACGACGGTATCCCGTCAGGTCCCATCTATCCTTGTAGGCGACTTCCCCCGCAATTTGCGCTGCCCATGACCCGAGCTCCTGCCTGATAGTCCGATAGAGCTGGGCATGGACAAAGGAATGTTGAAGGACCGCTGCGCTCACAAACACTAGGGCAAGGACTACCAAGGTGAGAAGAAGTCGGCCCGTTCGTTGGCGGAGTGCCTGAAGCATACGGCGCGTTTTGAAGTGACGGTCAGCCACGTCAGATTGCTTTGGCTGCTTTTCTTCGGGAATGTCCGTCAACTCGTTCATAACTCACCTTTGAAAACGCGGTCGAAGATGGAGAGCGTGAGCGCGTTAACCTGCCGCGGCGACGCTGCGGTGCAGAATCACCCCGGCACTCCATAGTGCAACCACCACGTCCATTTGATTGTTCTCGACCTTTCGACTGCCGCCAATCACTCGCCGCCATAGTTTCCTCGTGTCATCGGCTAAAGAAGGGTCGCGGCGGATCATGCTCACTGCCCGCACCGCGTAAGCCTTGTTCCGTTTCGAACGCGTAAAGTCGCCTCGAGGGATACCGGCGACTAAGCCCTCTTCGCAGAGCCCGAGAAACGCTCCGTGGGGACAACTTTTCTTCCTTTGTGACTCGCTCGCGGGGAAAACCTTCATCACCGCGGCGATCCACGCGACCTTCGGGTCATGTGCCGGGTCAGATCGACAATATCGTGCCGCGGCTACAGCCGCTCGCGCATACGCGTTCATCTGTCACTCTTTCAGGTCGTTCTCGATCTCGCGGAACGGTTCGAGGGCGGCTTCGAGGCTTATGGGATTTCAATCACTCGTCCAAGTATAGTGCTGTTTGAGCCGATTGAGCGGAGAAGACCACGCAACATGTTGGTCATGCTGCAAGCGGCCGACGACCACGCCGGGAGTCACCATCTGTTCTTTGGCAAACGCCCGCACACTCAGAACGTCAAATCGCGTAGCCGCGACAAAATCGCGATACGCTGCGCTCGGAATCAGCGTTTCGGCAGCATACTTGTTGGCTTCAATTTCCTTGGCGTCGTTCACTGCCTGCCGGGGCTCGTCCACAAAGAGGCGCTTTCGGACATTCTGCCAGACATGCATCGCTTCATGGAAGAAACTGAACCAGAGATGATCGTCGGTCTTGTAACGAAGGCTGAGATAGATCCAGGGATTCTGATTGTGCCAAATGCAGGCGCCGGAAACCGCCATGTTCGGCAGGGCCGGCAGGAACCTCAGCCCGACTCCTGCCTTGGCGCACTCTGCGACCACCAGCTTTTGAAATACCTTCGGATCCGGACTGATATTGGCACGAATGGCCGTCAGGGCTCTTCCCCATGTGTCGGTGCTGTGTTCCGGCAGGTCCGTTTCCTGCGCCTCCATCTGCCCACGACGCAGCCATGCAGCTACTGCATACCAGTCGCTTTTTTGGGCAGCAGAATGCCTAAACACCGCATCGGCTCTTTCCCAAAGATCACACCATTGTGCTTCGGAAGCGCAGCCAAAATAGGTCAGCAGTCGGTGCGCATTGGTCAATTCATCGGCGGCGCGCTCCACCCAGCCCAAAGCCGCCAGTTCCTTGAAGGGAAACCGGCGGGCCCACCCGACGCTGGCCTTCAACTGTTCCGTCTCGTTCTGGCGCGTCAAATACTCCCTGTAACCAAGCTCAAGGTTGGTCCAGAACCGGGCCGGCACGTTGAACACCCGCTCCAGCTTCAACGCGGTGTCAGCCGACAGCGGCGCGTCGCCGCAGAGCAGGTCGATGACATTCTTCTCCGTCACGCCCATGCGCCGGGCGAATTCCGCCTGTTTCATGCCGAGCGCCTTAAGGCTTTCCTTGATCGTATTACCCGGAGGCGGCACGACGTCGGGATGGAATTGATTGCGGATGATCTTAGCCATGATGGTAGTCGACAATGACGGTGATCGTGACGGCGGTCACTTGGTTCCAATCAAGGCCGCCGTCCTCTTTTTTCGGAATCGGGTCATGCGCCGGAGCGAAAATCAGGCGGTAGGGATGATCGAGATTACAGGCGAGTTCCCCTTTGCGATCTCCCGTAAGTTCGTGATAGCTCGCTTGAGGAATGTTCCTGAGATCGGCCAAGCAGGTCGCCGCCTTCATTTCCGTAAGGCGGGCAAGGTATTTTTTCGCCCGGAGCGCTCCGAATACTGATTGGGCATAGCTGTGTTTGTTGGCGCATTTCTCGTATTCTCGCTTGCGAAACGCTATGTCCATAACGGTAGGTTGCAACAAAAGGTTAACCGCCAAGGTGAACTAATTTTGTAATGCCAGTATCCCCTCCGTCACTGTCTAGGCGGACGCTTTTTTGCACGCAAAGCCATCGTCCTGACGGGGCTGCGTCCAGCAAGGTGGGGATTGTTGGCCATTCTCTTAGCCTTGATTCGTTCCAATAGCGTACTCGCCGGTTCGTCGGCGGGGTCTTGGAGGACGAGCTGGCCGCGGAAGGCGCGGGCGAGAAGGGAGGGCGTGAGCGCGTCCACCTGCTGCTGCGCCGCGGTCAGCCGCGCTTCAAGCTGATCGGCCAGCGCAAACAGGTTCTCAACTCGGCGCACGATTACCTGTTGTTCAGGGAGTGGAGGAAGCTGGAAATGCAATGCCTGAACTTCTTCGCTGTTGATGTTGTTCACTCCACTGGTTGAACGCGCTTCCAGCTCAATTTGAAGTCGAACGTCGAAGCTCGGGCCAGCGCCGCGGTCACCCGCTCCTCGGAACTGAGCAGCGGCGACTCCTCGGTTGCGGCATGCTTAACGAGCGATATGACATCGGCCACCGCGCGATGCCCGAGCCGCGCGTGGGCCTTCCTCAGCTTGGACTCGTCGAATTGGTGCCGCCACATCTCGTCGCGGAGTTGCTGGAGTGGCTGCGGACCCCAGCCGGCGGGGCGGCGGAGCAGCACGCCAAGCGCGTTCACGCGGGTGGCGTTTTCGCGAACAAACCGGGTAAAGGCGGCCAGATAGTCCTCGGGAGTGTCGAACGGGCCGTAACGCTCGACAGTCTGCGAGGAGACGTCGTCCTCCACTCCGGGCGCAACCAGGAACGTGCGACGCGTCCGGGGGTAGTTTTCGAGCAATTGTTTGAAGTCTTGGGTGCGCAGAAGCCGCATCGTCCCGGTGAAATCGCGCTCCAGGCGCTGCGGCAGCTCGCGGGCGAAGCGGGCGACGTCGCCGTCGGGCAGCCAGGTGGAGAATTGAGAGCGGGCCTCGGCGTTCATCGACTTGGCAACGCGGTGAAGACGTTTCACCAGCACGCCGGTCCAGTAGCGCCGGTCGACGTTGTTCCAGATGTTGTCGATCACCTGCGGGAGCGGCACGACTTCACGGCACGGCTCCTCGATCTGGAAACTCGATACCCCGCGGAAGTAACGAATGAGAGTGCCGTCGAAGCAGTCGAAGACTGTGAATTTGGCTTTGTTGATCTCGTCGCAGCGCCGGGTACCGCGGCCGAGCATCTGCTCCCAGAGGATGCGCGACTTCACCGGGCGCATGAAGACGATGAACTCCAGTGCCGGGATGTCCACGCCGGTGGAAAGCATGTCCACCGTGACGACGACCTTCGGATTGGGCCGGTTGCGGAACTCCCGGATGCGTTGCAGCGGGCGGTCCACGGAGGGGCTGCCGGTGATCTTCTGCACGAATGCGTCGCCTTGGTTGAAAATCTGACGGCAATGGAGCACCACCTGGTCGGCATGCGAGGTGTGCGGCAGATCGTTGACCGCAAAGATGAGGATCTTGGGGAAGCGGCCGGTCTCCTGTTCATGGACGGCTGCGTAGCCGGCGACCTCTTCAAGGATACGGCGATTGCTGTCCGGCGCGGTGATGGCCCGCTCTACGTCCTCGGCGGGGAAAGCGCGCTCGTCCTCGATCAGGTCGAGCTGCTGGGCGCCAGTATCCGTATCAACATTGGTCACGGCCTCGCCCTCCCGCAAAAAGACGCCGTTCATTTTGACGTCGGAACTGATGGCCACTGCATCCCAGTCGACGAGGAAGCCATCGCGGATCGCCTCGTCGACGCCGTAGCGGTACACCGGGTGCCCGAAAAGACCCACGGTGTGGGCGGCGGGTGTGGCGGTCAGACCGATTTTGACCGCGTCGAAGTGGTCGAGGGTTGCGCGCCACACGCCGAGCTCCTGCGCCGTGTAGCCGCGGTGGCACTCGTCGGCAATGATCACATCGAACGCATGTGGGGGGATTTCGAGGCGGTCGGCCTCATCGTCGCGATCGATGTCGTCGCCGGATTGAGCAAAGCCGCCCTGCGCGCCGAAAAGATAACGCGCGATGCGCTGAATGGTACACACATAGACGAAGGTGTGCGTGGGGCGCGGAGCCGTTAGGTAGTCTTGCGGCAAAACCTTGGGATCGAACGGTTCATCGTCTCCGAAGTCCTCGCGCTGGAACCGCTGACTGAACAGCTCGAATTCTTGCGTAAACTTGAAGCCATTGGGAGTGCTGAAGGCGTTGAATTCGCGGACCGCCTGAGCGGCGAGCGCCTTGCGGTCGACCAAAAAGAGCACCCGCCGTGCAAAACGTGACTCCAGCAGGCGGAAGATCTGAGCTACGGTTACGTAAGTTTTGCCCGTGCCGGTGGCCATGGCCACCAACATCTCACGCTGCCCGGTGGCGAGACGCTCTTCGACGGCAGTAATGCAGCGCCGCTGATAATCACGCAGGCGGGTGATATGGTGGAGCGGAGTCCCTTGGAGCCGCGTTACCGCAGATTCGACGTCCCGCGAGAACCGATCCTCCAGCGCGTCCGGGCTGGGCAGGCCGGTCACCTGCGATGACATCGCATTCGGCAGCCGCTGGTCCGCAAACCAGAAGACCTCACCGTTGGTGGCGTAGAGGAAAGGTACGCGATAACCGTTCCAGTTGCCGGAACCCGGGGCGGCGCCGCGCGCATAACGCCGGGCTTGCTCCAACACGTTCTGTGGACCTACCCCAACTTTTTTGGCCTCGATAATCCCCAGCAAGCGGCCGTTGACGAAAAGCGCGTAGTCAGCCGGTCCGTTGCTGGTAGGAAATTCGGTGACCGCGTGATGAATCAGTGCTCCGACATCAAGCCCCTCCCGATAAGGAATGATCGTCCACGGCGGCTGAGTTGCTCCCAGCTTCGTATCGATACGGGTCTTGCGTGTCAGCCATTCGGCTTCCGTGGGCATCTGACGAGGTTGTCGCGCCCTTTATAGGTCCTGGAAACTTCCTGTGCAACCCCGACTTCCTCCTCAAAAATGAGTAGGCACGGCGGCGCCACGGCGCTGCCGCGATTCAAAATTTAAGAGGAAAGATTCAAGAGGCGACGACCGGACCACTATCGCCTTACGGGGCCGGGTCGGCGGAGACGTACCAAGTCTGCGGCCGGTTGGGGTTGGGACCGGGGTCCGCTTCCTGGTAGGACAGGGTCGTGGGATTCACCGCGCCCGCGGCGCAGTCCGCAATCGTGTTCCCGTAAAGCCAGTTCGGAACAACGCCCGGACCGTTCAGGTAGTCGTTGAATTCAATGCCGTACTGCTGGCAGTCGTGAATATGGTTGTGCACGATCTTCGCCCCCATGGTCGACGCCTGGATGCCGTTGGCCCACCGGCCGAACGTCACATTGTAGACCTCGTTGCGCTCGATCCAGATGTCGGGGTCGACCCCGGGGCGGAAGGTCAAGTCCGCGGCCTCAAGGCTGATCCCGGCCTCGTTGTACTGGGTGGCGGTGCCTGGGGCGAGGTCGTGCACCTTGTTTCCGCGAATGGTGATGTGGTAGCTGCGGGCCTTGAGGTTGATTCCCTCGGCATGGCCGGTGTCGTGGATGTCGTTGTCCTCGATCCACACGTTTTCCACGGACTCGTACGGCGGCTGGCCCATGCCGATGTAGATGCCCTCGCACCACTGGTCGCGATAATGGCCCGTGTCGTAGATCCGGCAGTGGCGGATGTCGATGTCGTGCGAGTCGCCGCGCAGGTGGATGGCCTCCTGGCCCGTGTTGTGAATCTCCAGATTGAGGAAGAGGCAGTGATCGATGCTGGTGCAGTAGAACGGCTGGTTGCTGTTCTCCAGCGTCAATCCGTCGAACACGAGGTAGCTGGAATCGCTGAGGAGGCCGAGGTAGCCGGCGTAGTCTTTCCCCAGGATGAGCGGCCGGGCGCCGGGGGCGGCCTTGATGATCAGGGGCCGGGCGGCGGTGAAATGCCGGTGGGCGATGTGAAAGCCGCGATAGGTGCCGGTGGCGAGGAGCAGGACGTCGCCGCCGGCCGCGCCGTCGATTTTCGCCTGCAGGTCATCGCTTGGGCCAACGGCGACGGCGCGGCTGCGCCGCGATTCAAGATTGAAGAAGGAAGAAGCAAGGGGGGCGCAAAGCGCCGATTTAAGATTCAAGATGGAAGAAGGAAGCAGCCAGAGGACAGAGGACAGGAGACAGAGGCTAGCGGCCATCCTCCTTCGCGGCGCGAAGCGCCACGCCGATTTAAGATTCAAGATGGAAGAGGAAAGATTCAAGAGGGAGCACGGCGGCGTCCCGCCGCCGCGATGGCGCGGCTGCGCCGCGATTCAAGATTGAAGAAGAAAGAATAAAGAAGCGGCGCGAAGCGTCAATGGCGCGTGCGCGCCAATTGAAGATGGAAGAAGGAAGATTTAAGACAAGGAGGCTAGCGGGAGGATGGAGGTGCCGGCACGGCTGCGCCACGGCGCTGCCGCGATGCAAGATTGAAGAAGGAAGATTCAAGAGGAGGCGGGCCGGCGCTAGGGCGCGGAGCGGCTGCGGCTGACGCCGACGAAAGAGGGAAGATCGAAGAAGAAAGAAGGAAGTCGGCAGCTCATCTTGAATCTTTCCTCTTGAATCTTGAATCGGCGCGGCGCTGCGCTGCGCCTCGCGCCTAGGGTGCCGGCACGGCGAGGAGCAGCTTCAGCCCCCAGTCATCGGCGGAGGGAAACGCGGGCACGTCGATCCAGCCCCACTGGTTGGACTTCACGCGGCCGTCGCCCGCCTTGGACCACCGGCCGGTGCGCGGATCGAACCATTGCGCCTCGTAGGTTGCCTGCGGCCGCGCCCCGCGGATCCGGCTCCCGGCGGGACAATCCTTTTCAAAATAAACGAGGAAGAAATCCCGGGCCGGCGTGCGCGCGCAGTACGCCCAGCCGACGAAGCTCTTGGTTAGCGGCGTGGAGTTCGGCGTGACCAGGCTGGCATCGGGCACGAGGTCCGCGTAGCGCCGCCCTTCGCTCAACGCGAACGCGGGCAGATGCGTCATCTGGTTGGCGGAATTCCACAAAAACGCCTCCCACATGAACGGGCTGGAGCCGGGCTCGATGTCCGCGCCCCAGATGCCTTCCGCGCCATAGATGTGGCCGGCGAAACCGCCGGACAAAAAGCTCCCGTAGATGCCCGAGCGCACATCGCGGTCATCCGCCTCCGTGCCGCCCGGCGCGCCGTAACGGTAGGGCGGGGCATAGCGCTTGTCGGCCATGCCGGAGTAGTAGGGCTCGCCGTTCAAGGCGGGCCGCGCCGGCGCGGCGTGGTAAATCTCCGTGAGGTACCAGTAATAGTCGTGCTCCCGCCCGTTGCCGATCTGGTGGAAGGTAAGCCAGTGGTTTTCGTCCGGCCCGCCGAAGTTGAGCAGGCTCGACACCGAGGCGTTGCAGGAGACGAGCGTGCCGAACGGCGGGCGGCCGTATTGCGCGATCACGCGGTTTGCGGCCGCGTTGAGCTGCCGCGTGGTCGCGGTCATCGCCGGCCAGTCGTAATGCACGGGGCTGTAGAGACAGTTGTTCGCCTGGTAGCGGCTCCAGACGTACTGGATGTAGCGGCTGTACGAGTCCGGCCACGGATAGAACTTCGCCCAGCACGACGTCAGATCGCGCCGCGCCACCTCGATGACCGGCACGATGCCCTGGGCGTTCAGGTAATCGATCTTCCGGTCCATGGACTGGAAATACTCCGGGTTGAGGCGGGTCACGTCCGGGTACACCTGCTCGTAACCCGGGACCCGGCCCGGGAACAGGAACGCCCGGCCGCCCTCGTTCGCCATGTCCTTGGCGTGCCATTGATCGCGCGGCCGGTGGCGGGCGATCTCGCCCTGGTCCACCCAGGCCGACCGCACGCCGAGGTCCGCCGGCTGATCCAGCCAGATCTCCCACGGCTGCCCGTCGTCGGCCCAGTTGGGGAAGGCGGCGATGATCGCCACGCTGTTATACCCCTGGCTCGTTCGCAGCCGCACGTAATCCTTGAAGCCGGCCTCCGGCCCGATGGGGCGCGCTTGGTCGTCGTCGTTCCACTGGAAGCGGTTGGTGATCGCCGCGTACCACGTGTCGCCCACCAGCAAAAACGGCGTGCCGTCGGCGGACTCGAACGCGTGGCCTTTGGCGCTGGGCTGGATGAAGCCGCGGCGCAGCGGATTGGCGGATTTCTCCGCGTCACTCCACGCCACCGCCGTGAAGCCGCCGGCGGGCGCGTTCAGTCCCGGATCGTCTTGGTTCGAACCGCTGCGCCAGGTCCACGGACCGGGCGCGGTCGCCAGCACGCGCACGCGGAAGACATCGCCGCCGTCCCAGAATCCGTAGCAACGCCGGGCGAAGCCCGGTCCCTGCAGATCCACCCACACGTCGACGTCCAGGTAGGGATTCGCGTAGTGATGCTGCGCGTGGAAGGTCAGTTCGACCTTTTCCCAGACGTGCACGTCGGCCCGGGCCGCGATGACACCGAGCGCTGCGACCAACCACCGAACCGGGATCCGGAACTTCACAGCGGAAAACTTTCGGGATCGATTCCCGGACGTCAAACGGGAAGCGTGGGCGCGGCTGCGCCGCGGCTTACGCCGATGAAAGAAGAAAGATTGAAGAAGAAAGAGGGAGCGCGGCTGCGCCGCGATTCAAGATGGAAGAAGGAAGAATAAAGATGCGGCGCGGAGCGCCGATTCAAGATTCAAGAGGACAGAGACTAGCAACTGCCTTGATGGAAGCCGATGCGGCATTTTGGCGGCTCGGGTGGCGGGGCCAGCAACGGCTGGAGCTTCCGGTAGATGTCGCGCAGGACGACATCGTGCACCAAGAGCTTGCGATCGATTTGTGCCAACCGTTTGAGAATGGCCGCGCTGGTGGCGAGTCCCTCCCTCATACGTATGAACGCGCGCACGACATAGACACTCATGGTCACGGCGGCGACACTGTTGAGCACCATCGCCGCCATGATCGCACCGTGTTCGGTGTAAGCCCACGGCAGGGACTTGGAGAACTTCAAGCGCGCGAGGTGATCACAATTTGTGATCACCTTCTGCTTTTCCCCTGCAGAGACCTGAAAAACAAAGTCGATCGGAAACCGCAGGGCATTTCGTTTGACCGCCTGATTCAGCGTTCGCGTGGCCACGCCGTAGATCGCAGCCAGGTCGGCGTCGATCAATACCTTCCGCCCGCGAATCGTGAAGATGCGATGTTCTATGGACTCTGTCGGGAGACCGGATGACGAGGATGGCATAGGGGGGCGCCCGCTTACGCGGAGCGCCGAGGAAAGATGGAAGAGGGAAGATTCAAGAGAGGGCGCGGCGCAGCGGCTGCGCCGTGGTTCAGGGTGGGCGAGCGAAGACAGGAGATCACCCGCCGACCGTCGCGAATCAATGAAAGGTTTTCCTCCTTTCAGTTTCGCGCCGATTCAAGATTCAAGAGGAAAGATTTAAGATATGCCGGACTGCCCTCTTTCTTCTTCGATCTTCCCTCTTTCGTCGGCGTCAGCGCGCGCCGCCGCGCTGTCTAGAGTTAGCGCGGGTTCTTGGTTGGCGTTCTCGCCCGCAGCCTGACAGAAGTTTCGCGCTGAGTGGTCCGTCTTTTTCCCCATCGGTTGATTGCTTGAAAGGAATCGAAATGAACTCGCGCCCCACGCCAGAATCCTTCCGGAGCCGCCCCCCCCGCCCCCGGCTGGATGGTTCATCACGCCAACGGCGCCAGCGCGCGGCGTCACCGCGCCGATTCAAGATTCAAGAGGAAAGATGCAAGATAGGCTGCAGCTGCCTTCTTTCTTCTTCAATCTTCCTTCTTTCGCTGGCGGCGTCAGCGCCGCTGCCCGGACGGGCCCAGCCCTCCGGCGGTCCTTATGGCCCGATCCCGCAGAGCTATGATCTGCCCCGGGAGGCCGCGCATGTTTACTATGTGGCGCCCGATGGAAAGACCGAAGCCTCGGGAGCGACCCTGGCCCAGCCCACCACCTTGGAGGCGGCCCTGGCGCGGGTGGTGACCGGCGATGCGATCGTGCTGCGCGGGGGCATTTATCTGACTGGTGATCTGAAGCTGAACCAGGGGATCACCCTGCAGCCCTATACCGATGAGCATCCGGTGCTGAAAGGAACCCAGGTGGCCGTCAAGTGGGAAGCCCAGAGCAACGGCCTGTGGCGGACCGCCTGGCCGCGCCTGTTTCCGGCCAAGCCCGATGACTGGTGGCGGCGCGACCGCGAGGGCAGAAAAACGCCGCTCTATCGCTTCAACAACGACATGGTCTTCGTCGATGGCGAGCTATTGAAGGCGGTCGGGTGGGAGGGGGAAATCGACGAGCATTCCTATTACATCGATTACGCGGCCGGCCAGGTTTACCTCGGCGTCGATCCGGCGAACCACCTGGTCGAGATCACCGCGTTCGACAGTGCGCTCATCCGGACGACCGGCCCCTGCCACGGCAAAACCTCGGACGGCAAGGGACCGTTGATCCGCGGCCTCACGTTCACCCAGTATGCCTACCGCGCGCTCGAAGTGGAGGGCAGGGAACCCGTCGGGCTGGCCGATCCCGCCACCTTCGGCAAGGAGGTCGTCGGCACGACCCTCGAGAATGTGACGATCACCTATTGCTCCCGGGTGGCCGGCTACTTTCGGGGCGACAAACTGACCATCCGGCACTGTCTCGTCAGCGACACGCGCACGGAGGGCATCTACATCATCGGTTCGGCCGACTGCCTCCTTGAGAAAAACATTTTTCGCCGGAACAACATCGAGGAGATCACCGGGTATTATCCCGCGGCGGTGAAGATCTTCGACCAATCCTACCGCGTCACCTGCCGGGACAACCTCGTCATCGATCAACCGCACTCGAACGGCATCTGGTATGACGTCGGCAACGTCGACGGCGTGTTCGTCGACAACTGGGTCGAGGGCGCCGTCGATGGATTCTTCTTCGAGATCTCCAAGGGGGCGATCTGCGCCGGCAACGTGTTTGTCGGTTGCGACAAGGGCATTCGCGTGCTCAACAGCTCGAACGTCCGGGTCTATCACAACACCCTGGTCAACACCGTCGCCTCCTTTGAGCGCACGGAACGAAGCGCGGTCGGCGATCACTTCGGCTGGCATCCCAGCACCGGCCCGGACATCGACCAGCGCGAAGGGCACGTCTTTGTCGGCAACCTGCTGACGGCGGATGAACGGTTTCACAAGCCCCTCCTGCGATTCGAGCAGACGAAGGCCCTGTGCGGGCGGCTCACCCGGCCGCAGGTCACCCGGCTCGACGGCAACGTCTACGTGCGCCGCGGCGACTCCGCCGGCCAGCCGGGCGCACCAGCCCTGCTCGTGTGGAGTCCGGTGGCGGGCGAGAATTGCACGGTCGAGTTCAAGACGCTCGAAGGACTGCAGCAGCTGCACCCGGAATTCGAGGCCCACAGCCAGTACCTGGCCGATTACCACGGTTCGGTCTTCAAGAGTCCGGAGCTGGGCAATTACGAATTGATCCGGACCTTCCCCGGGATGGGCTCAGTCGTCCCATTGCCCGCCGAGATCGAGCAACTGCTCGGCTGGCCCAAGCAGCAGGCGCGCGCGCCCGGCGCTTATCCGCTCCAACCCTGAGCGGCGCGGCGCGGCGCGGCTGCGCCGCGATGCAAGATTGAAGAAGAAAGATTCAAGACTTGGCGTATTCTTTCTTCTTCGATCTTCCCTCTTTCTTCGGCGTAAGCGCGTTGGCGCGCGCGTCTAGCCGGCCGTTTTAACTTGCAGCTTGAGGATGACGAACTCCGCCGGCTTCAAGGGGGCGATCCCGACCATGAGGTTGGCCATCCCGTTGTTGATATCGACCTGCGTGGTTGTTCCTCTGTCGCATTGCACGAAATAAGCGTCCTGCGGGGTCGACCCTTGGAATGCCCCTTGCCGCCAGAGGTTGTTCAGGAACGCGCCGACGTTGAGGCGAAGCTGCGCCCACAGCGGTTCGCCGTTCGGTTCGAACACCGCCCACTTCGTTCCGCGGTAAAGGCTCTCCTCGATGAACGACGCCAGCCGGCGCACCGGGATGTATTTCCACTCGGGATCATCACCCAGAGTCCGCGCACCCCACGCCACGAAACCGGTCGCGGGGAAGGTGCGCAGGCAATTAACGCCGAGCGGATTCAGGTTTCCGTTCTCCCCGTCGCCGA
Source organism: Opitutaceae bacterium (assembly GCA_049513315.1). GTDB lineage: Bacteria > Verrucomicrobiota > Verrucomicrobiia > Opitutales > Opitutaceae > Fen-1467. The sequence goes on along the minus strand of JBEKWG010000022.1, from coordinate 84,252 downwards.
GATTGTACCCGAGCCCCTGCACCCCCTTCAACACTGCCTCAACGCCGGCGGGCGCCTTCCATACGCCGCGGGTGGCGTCCGTGCGCGCGATCAGGCCGGCGATGGTTCCGCCCGGCGGGGTGATCCGCAGCTGCCCGTTGTTCAACGGGTCGGCGATCTTGATCCACGGATAGTAGACGGCTGCGTAGCTTTTTGACTGAAATGAGAAACCCTGCACCGCCTGCTGCATCTGCGTCGGCGTCTGTGCACCGGCGGGCGCGTCGACGATGAGAAACGCCCGACGCTTCCGGCAGTAATCAGACGCGGCGGCCAGGACGGCGGGATCCGTCACGCCCGGCAGCACCAGCAGGTTAAACAAGTCCACCGCGTCCAGGGCCGCGATCCCTGCGCCGAGCTGCGCCGCCGTGGCCGTGGCCGCCACCGGCACCACCCACGCGCTGGTGCCGCCGTTCAGGAAAAACTGCTGGACGGCGTAGCCCGTCTCCAAGCCCGGCGCCAGCCCGCCGAACTGCTGCGCAAACCCGGTGAAGCTGGCGATGGAGGCGGGCACGTTGATTTGGCCGCGCGAGGTCGGGCCGACAAACGCCGTGGTGGACATGGCCACACCCGTGATCGAGTGCACGCCGCTGGGCACCTCTTCCACATAAACGCCGGGATGAGTGAATTTTTGGGGCATGCGGTCAGGCGCGGCGCGGCTGCGCCGCGAGTCAAGATTGAAAAAGAAAGATTCAAAATGAGACGGACTATCGGTCCGTTCTCTTTCTTCTTCGATCTTCCCTCTTTCTTCGGCGTAAGCGCGTTGGCGCTACGCGCAAGATTGGTTGCGGAGGGGCCGCCGGGGGTGCAAAATAGATGCAGCCACGGAGACACCCATGACGACAACCCTTGCACCGAAAACCGAAGCAAGCATCCGCTTCTTGGAAAAACTGTTCGCGGCCGCCCCGCTCCAAAAGGTTTCGTTCCGGCTCTGGGACGGCACCCTCTGGCCGGACGCAAAGCCCCGGCCGGCCACGATCGTCCTACAGCACCCGGGCGCCCTGCGGGCCATGTTCTCCTCCGGGACCGAGATAGGCGTGGGCGAGGCGTTTCTGGACAACGATTTTGACGTTGTCGGCGACATTGAGGCGGCCTTCGAGCTGGCCGACGTCCTGAATCATCGCGCCGCGCCTTCCTGGCGGACGTTGCTGGCGGATTACTACCGGCTCCACCGGTTGCCGGCCAAGCCCGGGCGGCGGCTGGCGGGTCGAATCTTTGCCGCAACGGGCGGACGGCGGCACTCCCTCGAACGCGACCGGCGCGCCGTGACGTTTCATTACGACGTGTCGAACGACTTCTTCCGTCTCTGGCTCGACCGGGGCATGGTTTATTCATGTGCTTACTTTGAGCGGGCGGAGAACGACCTCGACACGGCCCAGGCCGCCAAGATGCGCCTCCTCTGCCGGAAGCTTCGTCTGCAGCCGGGGCAGAGGGTGCTCGACATCGGCTGCGGCTGGGGCGGCCTGGCGCTCCACGCGGCGCGCACCTGCGGCGTCAATGTCACCGGCGTCACCCTGAGCCGGCCGCAAGCGGAGCTGGCGACGGCGCTCGCGAACGAGGCCGGCCTCGGCGGGCAGGTGCGGATCGAATGCCGGGATTATCGCACGCTGCCGGAGAACGAGCCCTTCGACGCAATCGTCAGCGTGGGCATGTCGGAGCACGTGGGCGCGGAGAAGCTTGCGGATTATTTTCACCAAGCCGGCCGCCGGTTGAAGCCTGGCGGCGTGTTTTTGAATCACGCCATCGGCGAAGGCGTGTGGCCGCACCGCTACCGCGGCGCTTCGTTTAGCGACGCATATGTGTTCCCGGACGGTGACATTCCGCCCATTCCGGCTGTGCTGCGGGCGGCCGAGTCGGCCGGCTTCGAGGTTCGCGACGTGGAAAACCTGCGGGAACATTACGCCATGACGCTGCGGCACTGGGTGCGACGGCTGGAAGCCAACCATGCGGCGGCGCTGGCGTTCGTGAATGAAGCCACCTACCGCATATGGCGGCTCTACATGGCAGGGTCGGCGCACGGATTCGCGAGCGGCCAGCTGGCGGTCTACCAGGTGCTCCTGTCCAAGCCGGAGCGCAGCGGTGACGCGCGCCTGCCGCTCACGCGCCGCGACTGGTATGCCTGAGGCGCCGCGGCGTGTCCGCCCGTCCTTAGTACCGGTATTTCACTTCCACAAAACAGAGCCGGCCGATGGGCCCGTTGTAGTCCCCGACATCGGCATTGGTGGCTGGAAATGCGTTGGGCGCCACGGGCGGCATCCGGTTGAAGACGTTGTTGATGCCGAGCCGGAGCTCCGCCTTGCCACCCCACTTTGCGGCTACGGTCTTGCCGAGATCGGAGGCCGCCACGACGTCAAATTGCTCGTAGTCTCCCATGTGCTGCGGGGCCGAAGCCGCAGATCCACCCGGCCCGATGTCGACAACCGACGGAATATAGGTGTGGCCGATGAGGGCGTCGATGCCATGGAATTTCCATTCCAAGGTTGTGTAAGTGCGCCAGCGGGGAATCGTCCCCTGGCTGCTGCTTCCTCCGCCCGAGGCGGTCCCGGCGTACTGGTAGTAGTTTTCCGTCGGGATTTCCTTGACAAGGTAGCTGTTCCAAACGGTGACCGTGGAGCTAAACTTGAAGTGTCCCGCCGATTGCGTCGTCACGGCATAGTCGAGCGTGGCATCGAAGCCCTTGTCGGCCAGCGAGGCCAGGTTGATCAAGGGCACCTGCACAAAGATGCTGGTGGGATTGGCCGTGCTGAGCTGGCCGGGCCCCGTGACCCCCGGCCCGGACGGGCTTCCCACATGGACATACTTGGAAAAGGGAGACGCCGGGCCCAGGGATTCGACGCTTTGCACGATGCTGACCTGGTTCAGGTAGCCGATGGCGCCGTTGACCGTTGCGTCGAAGAAATCGAACGACAGATCCAGGCCCCGGACTTCGCGCGGGGCGAGGACGAACCCCGTCGACCAGATGTTGGCCTTGAACGGTTGGAGCGAGGGATTGCCCCCGCTGATTCCCGAAAAGCCCGCGCTGGAAGCGGTGTTGCCATAGTAGCCCTGATAGGTGAACGGCGGGATCGGACCGGAGATCGGCGGGCCGAAGAGCTCCGCCAGCTCCGGCGCCCCGAACGAACGGCCGATGGAGGCGCGCAGCGTGAATCGCTCGTCGATCGGCTCATAATGCAGGCTCGCCTCGGGAACGGCCGAATGGCCGATCTGGGTGTAATTGTCGTACCGCCCGGCCAGATCGACCGCGAGTTCATGGAGGCCGGTGATATCCTGCCGTGGGCCGATGATCGGAGCCCTCAATTCCCCATATACCGACGTGAACGCGCGGGCCGCCTCGAAGGGGGAGAGCGACTCGGTGTTGAGCCAGCCCGCGATGGACAGGCCGGGGGCGATCGGCTGGCTGACCGCGTCCGGAGTGGACTTCAGCGTTTCGCGGGTGTGGCTCGCCCCGACGGCGAAGCTCAGCTTCCCATTGGGAAGCTCGAGCGGCGTGCCCCGGAACAGAACGTCGACCGACCCGAGCGTACTCACCATTTTGTCCGTTTTTGCCCCGATGATGTTGGAAGGCAGGGATCCCGCGGCTTGATTGTAGGCGAACGGGTTGATCGTGCCCGCCGCGAGCGCGGCGTTCAAGTTGGCGGTGTCAATCTGGCCCGGGCTGGTGAAACCCAGGGAATAGCGATTGAGGTCGACGCCGATTTCCCAGGAATAGTCTGAATTCAGCTTGCCCCTCAAACCGCCCGCGAAGCGGTAGAACTCGGATTGGTCCTGCGTGAGGATCGGGTACTGCGAGAACAGGTTGTTCGCGTTGACAAGGTTGATGACGTAGCCCTGGGCGTTGGGTTGGAAAAGCCAGTTGGGCGAAAAAGGGCTGTTCGGCTGCAGGTACGGAACATACGGCACGTAGGCCCCCGCGCCCGCCGGCGGGGGCGAGCTTCCGTAGATGAATGGGTCGGTGAACGGCGCCGAAATGTACGGCGACAGGGACTGCCCGGCCACCGAGGACTGGGTGCGGGTGAGGCCGTAGAGGATGTTGCCGAAGGCGACCAGTCTGTCGTCGAAGAAATGATGCTCGAAATCCGCCATGGCGCTCCGCCGCCGAAGGCTCGCCAGGAGCGTCTGCTGGTTGGCCACGTTGTAACCGCTCTGCAGCTGCTGGGCGGTCACCGGCTGATAGGCGCCACTTTGAACAAGCTGGGTGATCGAGTACTGAAGCCCGGCCGGCGGCGCGTTGAGAGCGGGATTCAGTCGGTAATAGGCGAGCGGTCCCGGTTGCGTCTGCGGCTGGCCCGTGTTGGAATCAAAGGTGATTGTGAACGGCTGGACACTGATGATACCCGGATAGGTCGTCGTCGTGTAAATGGGGTTCGAATACGGCCGCTGGCTCATGGAGATCGGGCTCGTTTCGGTTCCCTCGACGGAGATCATGAGAGAGGTGGTTTTCGTGCTCACTCCGCCCGAAAGATAGCCCGTGCGCTCCGTGTAGTGGCCTTGGTTGCTGCTTTCGCCCCAGTGGACGCCGGCTTCCCAACCGTTGAAGTTGGATTTCAAGATCACGTTGATCACCCCGCCGACGGCATCGGAGCCGTAGAGAGCGGACGCGCCGTCGGAGACGATCTCGATGTGGTCAATGGCGGACGGGGGGATCATGTTGAGATCCACGAATTCGAGCCCCAAGGCGGCTTCGGCGGGATCGCAGGCGACGCGCCGGCCGTTGACGAGCACAAGGGTTTTCAAGTTATGGATTTGCAGCATCGACCCCCCTTGGGTGACAAACGCCTCCGAGCCGGCGTTTTCGAGGCCCAGGCTCCCGTTGCCGGTGAATTGCGGGACCGCCTTTCTCAGGAAATCTGCAAGGTCCGTTGCAACGCCGGCATTTGCCATTTGTTCAGGCCCGATCACCTGCACCGGCTTGGTCGCCGTATTGACGCGGTCGGGAAGATAGGAGGTGGTCACGACGACCTGAGAAAGCACGACCGGCTCGTCTTGTAAGAGATCCGGCGCCTTCGGGGCCGTCTGGGCCATTGCGGTCAAAGCGGCACCTGCGATCAGGGCCACGCCAAAGGCCATCCACGATGGTTTCATCAAGTGCGAGTTCATGGAAGCTGGTATGATCTAGGGTTACAGCGGAGAGCGCGTCAATGGGACATCTATTCCGGCGCAGGGATGCATCGATTTTGAACGGACGCGTTTTTTCGAGGCACTCGTCGATGCTAGAATGGATATCGCAGCCCCACGAACACCGCCGGCCCCTCCCTGCCGAACCCAATGTCAATCCGGCCGACAAGGTTGGGGCGGACCACCGCCCGCAGGCCGAGGCCGGGGTTGAATTCGAAATCCCTGGCCCGGGCCTTGTCGAAGGCGGACATGATCGAACCCAGATCAATGAACGGCGCAACCTCCCAGTCGGCATTCACATGAAAGACTTCCCAGCGGAACAGCCGGATCCGCTCCTCCAGGTTGAGAAGGAGGTAGCAATTATCAATGAACCGGTTGTTGCCATAGCCGCGCAAGGTATTTTCCCCGCCGAGGATGCTCTGTTCGAGAAAAGGGACCCCGTTGCCCTGGGTCTGGTTGCAGGCGAGGCGAATGACGCTGACGCAGCGGGCGTCGTCGAGGGAAACGAAGCCCTTGATTTCTCCGCCGAAATGCCAGTAATCCGCCGTGCTGCCGAGCAGCTTGGAACTATTTTCCACGGTTGCCCGGGCATAGACTCCGGAGGTCGGCATGTCCGGTGAGTCCAGCGTGCTGTAGATCAGCGAGAGCCGCTGGGCATGAGCGGTAAAACCGTTGAGGCCGGGGACCCCGGTGGCCTGGAAGCGGTCGCGAATAAAGGGGATTCCGGTAACCGCCCCCCGATGAATGCCGACGTCCCTGAGCCGTTCGCCGATCACCAGTTGGAAATGTCCGCCGACGGCATAGCCGGCAGACAGATCAAAGCCGGTTTCCGTGTCGGCGTAATTGGTCTCCTGTTGCTGCGGTGAGCGGGCGGCAAACCCGAAAAACCGCGCCGAGCCGTCGGCATACGCAAAGAGGAAGGAATTCAGTTCCAGCCGGTGGTCCCAATAGGTTTGGTCGTGGATCTTAAACTCGTAGTCATAATTGACCTTGGTCGACTGGGAGAGATTGATTTCGTAATTGCGGGTGGGCGACGGATAGAACGCGCCATAGAGCGTGGCCGTGACACCGAAGTTGCGGTTGTAATTCACCTGGGGTGCCAACAGGGCGCTGACTTCGTCCTTGCGGTTGTGCAGGAGGAAGGCGGTCAGGATGCCGCCGGAGACCCCCTCGTTGGGACTGGAGGCGATGGCGGGCAGCGGGATGGTGACGACTTTGACGGAATCGCCAAAATCAGGACCGGTGAGGGCAGCGGGCAGCTTTTGGCGAGACACCATGCTGGTGCAAGCGGTCACGCCGGGAAGCAGCAGCCAAAGCAGGAGCGTGCGCGGAAAAAGAGGCAGGACATGCCGCCACGTTTTTGACATCGCGGGATATAAAACCAGGCAAACATGGCCATATTCCCCGGCCAGTTCAACAGATTGATACGAACGATGCGGCGCGGCGCGGCTGCGCCGCGATTCAAGATTGAAGAAGGAAGATGGAAGAAGCTGCCCGCCCTCTTTCTTCTTCGATTTTCCCTCTTTCGTCGGCGTCAGCACGCTTACGCTCCAGCCACCGCCTGCCACGGACCGGAGTTGCCGGAATCGGCCGGCTGGTCCAGCGCCTTCAGGTCGGCGCGGGCGAGCTGCATTTCCTCCAGGATGCGCTGCGCGTGTTCCAGCAACTGCCGGCCGGCGGGCGTCAGCAGCGCCTTGCGGCCAAGTCGGTCGAAGAGCCGGCACTCCAAGTCCTGCTCCAGCGACTTGATGGCATGGCTGACCGCCGACTGCGTGATGAAAAGTTCGCGCGCGGTCTGCGTGAAGCTGCCGCAATGCGCAAGCGTGACGAACGCGAGCAGCTTGCGGCTGTCGAGGATGCGTTTCATGAGGACGTAAGGACGGACTATCGCTCCGATTCATAGCACATCCCGAGCCAGCCCCGGCCGGGTGGACAAAATTGCGCAGGGGGACGACGCAAAGGCGCTGGCACCGGGCGTTGGTTCAGGGTTCTGGGTTCAGAGTTCCGGGTGTGGCAAATCGCCCCGTCCGGACTACCGATGGAGTCCGTCGAACATCGCATCCACGCAACCGGCGGTTACTTCGCCACGTTTCCGTGACGGCCGTCAGGCGTAGCGTTCTTCCTTCCAGGGATCCGCGCGGTTGCTGTACCCGCGCACTTCCCAGAAGCCGAGCTTGTCCTGGTCAAGGAAGGTGATGTCTTGCACGAACTTTGCGCCCTTCCAGGCGTAGAGCTTGGGAATGATCACGCGCGCCGGCCCGCCGTGTTCGCGGGTGAGCGGCTGGCCTTCAAAGCGCGTGGCCACCAGCACGTCGTCGTCGAGACATTTCTCCAGCGGCACGTTGGTCGAATAGCCGTCGTAGCTGGTGAAATAAACGAACTTCGCCTCCGGTTTCGGCTGCACGAGCTCGTACAGCGTGGTGAACGCCACGCCGCCCCAGCGGCAGTCGTATTTGCTCCAGCTGGTGACGCAGTGGAAATCGCTGACGTCCTCCACCTGCGGCAGCGCGTTGAACTGCGCCCAGGTGAGCACTGCCGGCTTCCCGACGAGGCCGGTGAGCGCGAGGGTCCACTGGTCGGGAGGAATCTCCGGCTTCACGCCGAGGTCGAGCACGGGGAAGCCGCTGGTGAGGGTCTGGCCGGGCGGCAGGCGGTCGGTCGAGGCGGTGGCGCGCGGGGCGAAGCCGCGGGCCTTCTGTTTTTCGGCCCACTTCTGTTTCGTCGCGATGTATTTCTCCCGGAACATGGGTCGCACCTTAGGCGGCGGGGGGTCTTTCGCAAGCACTCCTGCCGCGCAGCCCGACCGGGAACCTGTCAACTATTAGTTGACAGGTTCCCCGTGGTCATAAGGTCGGGAACGGGGCGGGCACGGGCGGCGGGGGCGGCGCCGCGAGCGCCTGGGCCACCAGCGCGGTGCGCCGGCGGTAATAGAGCGCCAGGCCGCCCTGATAGATCAGCGTGGCGGCCATCACGCTCCCGTAGAGCAGATAAAAGAAGCGGCGCACCAGTGGCAAAATGTCCTCCGTGGTGAGGCCGACTTCGTTGAGCGAGGCGCGCAGGTCGGGCGTGATCAGCTCGCTCAAGAGCTCCGCATCGAAGCTCACCAGCCGGGTCGCGGCATAAACCCAGATGGTGCCCAGCACCACGAGCTGGCTGCGCACGAGCCACTTCATGCCGGCCGCGTCGCCGTGTTGCAGCATCCGGTGGCCGCGCACCTCGAGGGCGCCGCCCAGGGTCACGAGCAGGCCGACCGAGACACTGACGGGATCGCCGGACACCAGGGTCACGAGGCTGCACAGGCCGGCGAAGATCGCCACGCTCCAGCCGTTCAGGCGCGAAACTTTGAGCACACGTCGCAGAACCTCCTCGGGAGCGGGTTTCATGATGATGAAGGTGGCAGGTCCGTTTTCGCCGCGCGAGCCGTTTTGTTCCGTCTCCGCGCGGCCCGCCCCCCAGCCCCGCCGACAATAAGCTGATCCACTATCCGGCCAAACCGGTCTTTGCAGTTGTCCGCCGCGACTGAAGTGATACGTTCGGGCTGCCCCAAGCCAGTTACCCCCCATGAACACCTCCATCTCCGTCTTGCTGGAACGCAAGGGTGCCAGCGTCTTTTCCGTGCCGCTCAACGTCACCGCCGCCGAGGCGGTGCAGGAAATGAACCGCCACAAGGTTGGCGCCGTGCTCATCATGGATGGCGGCCGGCTCGCCGGCATCTTCACCGAGCGCGACGTGCTCTCGCGCGTCGTGGCGGCCGGCCTTGACCCGAAAACCACGCCGATGGAACGGGTCATGACCCGCGAGCCGATCACGGTGGCCTCCACCACCACCATCGAGGAGGTGATGGCCTTGTTCACCAACAAGCGCTTCCGCCATCTGCCGGTCGTGGACGGCGGCCGGCTGGTGGGTCTGATTTCCATCGGCGACATTTTACGCTGGATGGTGGACATGCACCGGCACGAGGCCGAGCAGCTCAAGCAGTACATCTCGGGCGGTTATCCCACGTGACGCGCCGGCGGGCGGTGCCGGCAGGCGCGGGGGCGGGAGCGGCGCGGCCATAAAAATCTGGCGTTGCGCCGGACGTTCGCTGAAAACCATCGGTTGCATTTTTCCCGTTCTTCCTGCGCATGACCTTCGACAGCGCCAGATCCCTCATCATCACCGCGCTCGGGCGCATGAACGCGTTCTACAGCCAGACCGTGTTCGACGAGTGGGTGGTGGTGTCGCTGCAGCCCGTCGGCGCCAGCATCCTCGCCTACTACGGCCCGCGGGTGACGAATTTCCGGAAACAGTTCGCCGAGGACACCGCCCCGCTGCGCGCCGAGATGGCGGGGAAGCGTCTGACGGTGGGCGACTTCGAGTTTGCGCCCGAGGCGGCCGGCACGCACTTCGACGTGTGCATGCGTCTCGGCGGAACCAGCTTCCTCATCGGCAACCACACGGGGAAGTCGATGGCCGAGATCCGCAAGGACCCCCGCTGGCTGCAGGCGCAGAAGGCGTTCGTGGAGCTGAGCAACAAGTTCCGCGCCGATCCGCTGGAGCTGGAATAAGACGCGCGGACGCGCGCTTGAGCTGGCAGGTCGGACTTTAAGTCCGACCGGACCACCCCGCGCCGGTCGTCCTACGCCAGCAGTCCCTCGTAGAGAAACAACGCGTAGGCCCCGGTGAAGAGCCAGCCGGCCCAGCGCGGCATTCCGCCATACACCAGCAGGAAGAACGCGTGCAGGATCGCGGCGCCGCACAGGAGGAGCAAGCTCATCTGGACGAAACCCGCCATCGGCACGGGCGTGAACATCGCGCACAACCCGAGGCAGAGCGGGATGCAGATGTGCCCGTCGCCCACCTGCGAGCTGTAGACGATGTCGGCGCGGCGCTTCCACCCCCAGTAGAACGCGAGCAGGGCATTGGGCAGCACCATGAGCCAGCCGCTGAGCCAGCCGAGATGGGTGGCACTCACAAAGCCGCCGTGCTGGTGCGAGAGCCAGGCCACCAGCCAGTCAATGCTCACGTAAACCACGTAGGCACTGGCGAGCACGACCAGCGTGTCGAAGTAGAAGAGCCAGCCGAAGGACCGCTGCTGGCGGACATTGTGCTTGAGCACGTCGAACACCTGGAAGCACTGCCAGAAGAGAAACAGGCCCGTGAGCATGATCCCGTCGCGGCGGTCGAGCCGGCCGTCCCGGCCGAGGACCCACACCGCGCCGGTGAAGAAGAGCACCGCGGTGAGGGTGAGCAGCAGCGAGAGGCGGTTGATCCGGGGCGCGGTGTCGCCGCCACCCCGGCCGCCGGTCGCGGTCCGGTCCGGCACCACGGCGAGCCCCCACAGCAGCGCCGGCAGCCCGAGCAGCAGCGTGAGATTGGTGACGTTGTTGACGAGGCAGTTGGTCATCACCTCGCGCACCGGCCCGTTGTGCGCCACGATGAGGTAGACGAAGATCAGGTTGCCGAGTCCCGAGCAGTAAGGCATCACGATGGTGCCGAGCGCGGTGCCTTCGAGGCCGTGATCAAGCATCGCCTCGAGCCGCCACATCATGAGCATCGAGGCGGCGAGAAAAAGGCCGACATAGGTCCAGGGACTGGTGAGACCAAGCGAGTCGATAAAGTCAGGGAAGAAAGTCATGGTCAGAACACCTGCCGACGGTGCGGGCTGAACCATGCCTGCCAGCGGCCGCCGCGGATGGCAAGCCGCGCGCGGGCGCCGAAGGCGGCGCCGAGGATGCGCGCCGTCAGCACTGCGCACTTCGGGCCGGCGGCGACGACACGCCCGGCCCTCAACACGAGCACGTGCGAGAGGGCCGGCATGATCTCCTCGAGGTGATGGGTGACGAGCACCAGCGTCGGTCCTTCGATCCGCCCGGGCGCACCGCGGGCAGGACGGGGGCGCGCCCGCCGCGCCAGCCCGTCGAGAAAATGGAGAAAATGCTCGCGCGCCACGGGATCGAGTCCGGCGCACGGCTCGTCGAGGATGAGCAGCCGCGGCCGGGCCATCAGCGCGCGGCCCACGAGGATGCGCTGGCGCTCCCCCTGCGACAACAGCAGCCATTCGCGTTCAGCGAGCGGCGTGGCGCCGATCAGGCGCAGAATGCGCCGGGCGCGCCCGCGATCGGCGCGGTTGACCGTCCCCCAGAGGTCGAGCTGCGCGTACTTGCCGCTGATGACGGTCTCGATCGCCGGTTCGGCCGGCGGGATGAGGTGGTGCACGGCGGAGGTCACGAGCCCGATGTGCGTGCGCAGCTCGCGCCAGTCGGTCTGGCCGAAGCGGCGGCCGAGCAGGTCGATGGTGCCGCGGGTCGGCGTCATGTAGGCGGTCAACGCCTTGAGCAGCGAGGTCTTGCCGCAGCCGTTCGGTCCGAGGATCGCCCAATGCTGACCGCGCTCCACCCGCCAGGACACATCGTGGAGGATGACGCTGCGGCCGCGTTCGATGCGGAGGTGTGAGACGTCAAGGATCGGGGTGGCGGCGCGATGCGCAGGCATGGGGCGTGATGCTGGCCACACCAGGGGGCACGTCAACGGCGCGGCGGTGCCGGCCGGGGGATCGCCGGGCAGGTTTTTTACGCCGCCGTTCCAAATAAATGTAACTTTAGGCGGCCAGCCGGGTTTTCATGGTATCCTGTCTGTCTTTCCAGCCATGAAACTCTACCTGCCCGTTCTCGTCGGAATCGGGTGGCTGTTTGCCGCCCCCGTTATCCTCACTGCCAAAATCGAGCGTACCGTCGAAAAGAGCTTCACCGTCCAGCCCGGCGGCACGCTCAAGGTCGAAACCACGGGCGGTGGCATCAAAGTCGAGCCCGGTTCCGACAACGCCGTGAAGATCGTGGTGAAACAGCGGATCGAGGCCGCGACCGATGCCGAAGCGGACGAGATCCTCCAGCATCTCACGCTGACGTTTGAGCAACAGGGAAATGACGTCACCGCCCTGGCAAGATACGAAGGGGAGCGGACGTTCTCCTGGTTTCACTTTGGCTCGTGGCCCCCGGTGCAGTGCGAGTTCACCGTCACCGTGCCGGCCAAATACAGCGTCGACCTGAAGACGTCGGGCGGCGGGATCAGCGTAGGCGACCTCACCGGCACGGTTGTGGCGCGCACCTCGGGCGGCGGGCTCCGGTTCGGCCAGATCACCGGCACGGTCGACGGCCACACCAGCGGCGGGGGCATCAGCGTAGAGAGTTGCACGGGGGATGTGAACGTACACACCTCGGGTGGGGGCATTCATTTGGGACCGGTCGGCGGCAACGCCCAGGTGCACACGAGCGGCGGCGGCATTTCCATCAAAGGCATCGCGGGGGTGGTCAACGCCCACACCTCGGGCGGGCCGATCGACGTGGCCTTTGCCGGCCCGCTGAAGGGGGACTGTGAGTTCTCCACCTCCGGCGGCGGCATCACCGTGCACGTTGACCCGAAGAGCGACTTCGACCTGGACGCGTGCACGTCGGGTGGCGGCGTGAGCTGTCAGATGCCGGTGACCGTCGTGGGTGAGATCAAACCCAGCCATGTCTCCGGCAAGGTCAACGCCGGCGGGCACGAGCTCAAGCTGCGCTCGTCGGGCGGGAGCATCCGCATCGCAACGAACTGATTTTGTCAGTTGTATCGGTTGTTGGGAGCCGGGCGCGCGGTGCGCCCGGCTTTTTTGTCGGGACGAACCTGCGGCCCGCTCACCGGGTCTGGCTTCCTGCGGCGACCGCGCCCCTTGAAGATATCGTGGGCACGGCAAATCACTGCCCGACCACCACGGCGCCGGCACCGGGCAGTCGTTTCTAGTGCTCGCCGGGAAGCCTCGCGGGGGCGACGCCGGGCTTGATGGTGAGCGTGACGCGCTCGTAGACGGGCTGGTCTGCGTCCTTGATGACAAGGTCGTGCTCGGCCGTGATGCTGACGTCCTGGAGGGTGAGGTTGGTGATGGGGCTCTCGGGCAGGCCGACAATCTTGCCGGCGTTCCGGGAACCCTCGATCGTGACGTGATCGATGAGGATGTCGCGGATGGAGGGGATCCTGGCCGGGTCGCCCTTGAAGTCGGGGCGGTTGCTGTCGACGTAGTCGAGTTGGAGCACGATGGCGTTATCGACGTCCTTCATCCGGATGTCGGTGTAACGGATGTTGTCGACGGGCCCGCCGGCACCGCGCATGGACTTGATACGGATGCCGTTGTCGGAGCCGTCGAACGTGCAGTGGCGGACCAGCATGTGGTGGACGCCGGCGGTGGTGCCGGAGCCGATGGAGATGCCGTGGCCGTGCTTGATGGTGCAGTTTTCGATGAGGATGTTGGTGCCGCCGGACTTGATGACGATGTCGTCGTCGCCGGTGTCGGTGTCGCAGTCGCGGATGAGGAAGTTGGTGCCGGGGCCGGGGTCGATGGCGTCGGTGTTGGGGGCGTTGAAGGGGGCGCGGACCTTGACGCGCTCGATGGTCAGGTCGGTGATGTCGCGGGGCACGAGGTGGAACATCGGGGAGTTGGTCAGCGTGATGTCCGCGACGAGGAGGCGCTCGCAGCGATTGATGACGACGAGGTGGGGGCGCCGGTAAACGAGCCGGCCAGGCTGGGCGCGCGCCGCGCGTTCTGACCAAGCCCACCAAAGGGCTCCGTTGCCGTCGATGGTGCCGGTGCCGGTGATGGCGAGGTCATGAAGGTTCGCCCCGGTGATCAGGGACACGGGGGGTTTGACCTTGGCGAGGACTTCGTCCTGGGAATGGAGCGTCGAGGGATCGGGCAGGCCAAACTCCGCGAAAGTATCGGGGGCCTGGATGACGGCGCCCTCGGCCAGGTGGAGGTCGAGGTTGGAACAAAGGGCGAAGGGAGTGGTGCGGAAGACGCCGCGGGGCACGATGAGTTTGCCGCCGCCAGCCTGGGCAATGGCGGCGATGGCCTGCTTGAAGGCGTCGGTGTTAAGGGTCCGGCCGTCGCCCACGGCGCCGAAGTCGGTGAGGGTGAAGGTGCGGTCGGGGATGACGGGGAGCGCGGGCTTGACGTTCTCCGCAGCGGCGACATCGACGGCGGCGGCGCGGACGACGGCGGGGATAAAGGCAGCGACAACGGCAAGAACCGCGAGGAGCGAGAAGGGATGAGCGATGCGTTTCATGGGGTGGGTTTCCGTGGGTAGGTAGTGAGGCTGGCAAGATTCCGCGCGACGACGAGCCTGAAGACGGGCGAACTCCTGTCGTGCTCCACGCCGGCCGGCTGGGGCAGAAAGCGCTGGCGAACCGCCGCGGTCTGCGTTCAATCGTCCCATGACAACTGAAGCCGCCTGCGCGGAACTTGTTTCCCGCCTCAAACGCATTCATGTGCTGGGCACGGTGAACGGCCTGCTCGGCTGGGACGAGCAGGTCAACCTGCCACCCGACAGCGCCGACCTGCGCGCCGAGCAGCTCGCGCTCATGGCCGAGGTGCAGCACGCCGCCGCCAGCGACCCGCGCATCGGGGAGCTGCTGGTCGTGCTCGAGGGCCGCCGGGAGGAGCTCTCCGCCGATCAGCAGGTCATCCTCAAACATGCCCGCCGCGACTACGACCGCGTCGTCAAGCTGCCCCCCGAGTTTGTGCGCGAAAAGGCGCGGCACAGCAGCCAGGCCTTCCACGCGTGGGCGGAGTGCAAGGCCAAGGCGGATTTTCCCGGCTATGCGCCCTACCTGCAGAAGCATCTCGAACTGGCGCGGCAGGAGGCCGCCTATCTCGGCTACGCCGCCGCGCCCTACGACTACCTGATCGATCGGCACGATCCGGGCATGACCGCGGCGGTGATCGGGCGGCTGTTCGCGGAACTGAAGGAGAGCCTGGTGCCGCTCATGCGCGAGGTCGTATCCTCGCCCGTGAAGGCGCGGACCGACATCTTTCGCAGCTTCCCGGTGGAGAAGCAACGGGCGTTCCTGCGCGCCGTGACCGAGCGGCTCGGCTTCAACTACCGGCGCGGGCGCATCGACGTGTCGCTGCATCCGTTCTGCGAGGGCAGCGCCGCCGACATCCGCATGACCACACGCTTCAACGAAAACAACCCGCTCAATTCGCTGTTCAGCTCGATTCATGAGACCGGCCATGGCCTCTACGAACAGGGCACCCGGCTCGAGCACCAGGGCACGGCGCTCGGCCAGGCGGTCGGCATGGCGGTGCACGAGTCGCAGAGCCGCCTCTGGGAAAACCAGGTCGCGCGCGGCCGGGCCTTCTGGCGGTTCTTCGAGCCACGTTTCCGGAAGACTTTTTCCAGGCAGCTCCGCGCGATTTTCCCGGACGAGCTCTACCTCGCGGTCAACGCCGTCCAGCCGACGCTCATCCGGGTGGATGCCGACGAGGTCACCTACAATCTGCACATCATCCTGCGGTTCGAGCTGGAGAAGCGGCTGTTGGCCGGGACCCTGGCGGTGGCGGACCTGCCCGCGGCCTGGAACGCGCTCGCGCAGGAACTGCTCGGCCTCACGCCCCCCACCGATCGCGAAGGCGTGCTGCAGGATGTGCACTGGTCGGGCGGCATGTTCGGCTACTTCCCGAGCTACTGTCTCGGCAACATGATGGCGGCGCAGCTCTGGTACAAGGTCCAGGGCGACCTGCCGGGGTTGGAGGACGACTTCGCGCGCGGCGATTTCTCGCGCCTGCTCGGCTGGCTGCGGCGCAACATCCACGAGCAGGGCAAGCGCCACGACACACAGGAGCTGGTGCAGATCGTCACCGGCGAACCGCTGACGCCGAGGCACCTGCTGCGCTACTTGCGCGAACGGTACGGCGCGTTGTATTTGAGGCAGTAGATTGTCATTGCGAGAAGCGGAGCGACGAAGCAATCCAGCTGGATCGCCACGCCCGTTCTGCTGGCCAGCAGAACGGGCTCGCGATAACAAATCACCCATGCCCGGCCTGATCGACACGCACACGCATCTGGACGCGTTCGCGCGGCGCGGCGAGCTGCCGGCCGTCCTTGCTCGCGCGCGGGCGGCGGGGCTCGAGGCGATGATCGCCATCGGCACCGCGCCCGACGACTGGTCGCTTTACCGTGATCTGGCGCGGGAGCACGCCGGCGTCGTCCATTACACCGCGGGACTGCATCCAGGCTCGGTGGAGACGGAGTGGGAGCAGGCGCTCGCGTCCATGGAGACGTTCTTCAGCGGCGTCGCATCGCGGCCGGTGGCGCTGGGTGAGATGGGTCTCGACCGGTTCCATCTGCCCAAGGAGGCAGCGGAGGCGGCGCGCATTTTTAGCCGGCAGCGAGCGGCGTTTGCAGGCGGGCTGGAGCTTGCCAAGCGGCTCGGCGTGCCGGTCGTGGTCCACTCACGCGGGGCATTCCGCGAGTGCGTGGAGCTGATCGATGCCAGCGGAATCGACTGGGCACAGGTGGTTTTTCACTGCTTCAGTGAAGGGGCCGGCGAGATGAACGAGCTGGTCCGGCGCGGCGGCCTGGGTTCGTTCACCGGCATCATCACCTACCCGAATGCCGACGCCGTGCGGGCCGCGGCGAGGACGCAGGGGCTCGCGCGGTTGATGATTGAGACCGACGCGCCGTACCTCGCCCCCGTGCCGCACCGGGGCAAGCCGAATGAGCCGGCCTTCGTGCGTCACACCGCGGAGTTTTGCGCCCAACTCTTCGGTGTGGGCTACGACGAACTGGCGGCGATCACCACCGCCAACGCCCGGCGGTTTTTCAACCTGCCATCGCGGGTGTAGGAAGCCCGCTGGCGGGCGAAGATCGGTCGCAAGCGACCTTCCTACGCCTCGTCGAACTTGCGGGCGAAGAGCTGCTCCAGCTCGGCGAGCATTTGCGGGGCGTCGTCGCCCGTGGCGATGAACTTCACCGTCGAGCCCTTGCCGGCCGCCAGCATCATCAAGCCCATGATGCTCTTGCCGTTCACCTGCTCCTCGTCCTTCTCCACAAATACGTCGCAGCGGTACTTGTTGGTGATGCGCACGACCATGGCGGCGGGCCGGGCATGAATCCCCATCTTGTTCAGCACGATGAACTCCTTCACGTGCTGCAGTGTGCTCGGCGTGGCTTCGACTTTGTCCATGAAGTGTGAGACTAAGGGGCGGAATTTCGACCGGCCCTCACCCGGCTGGCAATCTTAAAACCGACGGAACGGACCTGGAGCCGGTAAACATAACGTTAAGCAAAGCAAACGACAGGCCAATTCATCAAAGCGCGGCCAGCGGCGGCGCCACCCCGGCTTGTTCCGCGTTGCGGGACGGTGTTTCCGCTGCCATAGGAATGGCAATGCCCATGACCGCCATCATCGTTCCCTGCCGCCTCGAGTCGACCCGGTTCCCGCGCAAACTGCTGCATCCGATCAAAGGCAAGCCGCTCCTGCAGTGGGTGGCCGAGCGCCTCGCGACCCAGGCGCCGGAATTCCCCCTCTATTTCGCCGTGGACCACGAGCTGCTGCGCGACGCGGTGGCGGCGCACGGGTTCAACGCGATCATGACGTCACCGGCGCACCCCAGCGGCACCGACCGGCTTGCCGAGGCCAACCGCACGGTGCGCGCGGACCGCGTCATCAACGTGCAGGCGGACGAACCGCTGGTGACGGGCGCGCAGATCCGCGAACTGGCGCGGCTCATCGGCGGCGCGGCCCCGATGGCAACGCTGGCCACGCCATTCAAACGCGTGGTCGATTTCTCCAACCCCAACCAGGTGAAGGTTGTCTTCGATCGGAACGGACGGGCGCTTTTCTTCTCGCGCTCGCGCCTGCCGTTCTCTCGCGAACTCGGCCTGACGATCGACGACGCGTGGGTCGCCGCCAACCCCTGTTACAAGCACCTCGGACTCTACGCCTACCAGGCGGAACTGCTGAAGAAATTCCCGACTCTGCCGCCGGGGCGGTACGAGCAGATCGAGAAACTCGAGCAGCTCCGCGTGCTTGAGAACGGGTACGAAATCATGGTGGGAGTGACGGAGGATCAGACCATCGGCGTGGACACGCCGGAGGACGCGAGGCGCTTTGAGCAGGTGCTCGAAGCGCAGCCGTAAGCCATAAGCCGAAAGCTTCAAGCCCAGGAGCGAGCTTAACGCTCATCGCTTACGGCTAGATCTTCCCCGCCTTGCGCCGCTCGATGAGCCGGTAGAAATCCGTGAAGAGCGGGTCGGCATCATGCGGGCCGGGTGAGGCCTCCGGGTGATACTGCACGGAGAAGACCGGCAGCTCCTTGTGGCGGAGGCCCTCGACGGTCCCGTCGTTGAGGTTGATCTCGGTGACGATGGCTCCGCGATTTTCGAGATCCTCGGGCCGGGCGGCGAAACCGTGGTTCTGCGCGGTGATGGAGACCCTGCCGGTCTCGAGGTTTTTCACCGGCTGGTTGGCGCCGCGATGACCGAACTTGAGTTTGAAGGTCTTGGCGCCGAGGGCGAGGGTGATCATGTGGTTGCCCATGCAGATGCCGAACGTGGGATGCTGCTGGATGAGCCGGGCCACCGTGCGGTAGGCGTAATCAAGCGGATCGGGATCGCCGGGGCCGTTGGAGAGGAACACGCCGTCGGGGGCGAGTTCGTTCACCATTTCCGGAGTGGCACTGGCGGGCACCACCCAGACATCGAAGCCATGCTGGCGGAGTTTTTTGAGGATGTTCCGTTTGATGCCGTAATCAATGGCAACGACCTTGTAGCGCTGATGCGGGATCGTCAGTGCGCCGAGGGTGGTTCCGGTCAGCCCGAAAGGCTGATCCCACCGGCCTTCCGGATCCCACTCGTAGGGGGCCTGGCAGGTCACTTCCTTGACGTAGTCCACGCCCACGAGGCCCTCCCACGCCCGGGCGCGGCGCACGGCCTCCTCGCTGGCAATATCCGCCGTGCTCAGGCAGCATTTCATGGCGCCGGTGACGCGGAGTTTTTTGGTGATGGCCCGGGTGTCGACTCCTTGCAGGCCGGGGATGTGGTACTGGCGCAGGTAGTCGTCGAGGCTCTGGCGGCTGCGCCAGTTGCTGGTGACCGGCGACAATTCGCGTACGACGAAGCCGGCGACTTTCGGGCCGCCGGCCGACTCCTCGTCCTCGGGATTGATGCCGTAGTTGCCGATCTGCACGGCGGTCATCGTGACAATCTGGCCGAAGTAGGAGGGATCGGTGAGAATCTCCTGATAGCCGGTCATGCTGGTGTTGAACACCGCTTCGCCGGTGATGGTGGCCTCGGTGCCGAAAGCGAGGCCGCGGAAGACCGAGCCGTCTTCGAGCGCAAGGACTCCTGGACGTGGCGTGGGCATCAACGCGCGACGTAAAAGCCTTTCGCCGCAGGTGCCAAGGGTTTTGTGCTGCTTGCGTAAGTTATGCGGCGGGCGGCGATTACAAACTTGAGCAAAGTGACAGCTACCGAGCCAGTTGCGCGGTGTGGGTCCCAAAGCCGATTGACGGCGGCCGGCGAATTCTATTTCTCACATACCGACAGTTCAGCAGCCGAAACCGTTCTGCGTTCCCGCAGGGCGGTGCGGGGAACCCAAACGCCGCGTTGCGCAGGCATCGCGGCCGGGGCGAATGGCCGTGGGCAACCATTGCCAAGACCACTTCTCGGCCGAGCCCGTCAGCTAACCTCGCAGGCAAAGGGAAGGGCGATCCGCTGGGACGCGCAGTCCGCGCCATCACGGTTGTCCCGCAGTACATAGCCGCCATTGCACTGTCCAATGCGCGGCGCAGCACGACAACCAACATGATTGGCAACTCCCCATTGCGGTCGATGAAAAATCTCCTCATCGGCCGCGAACGCGAACTGACCGAACACGGTCTGTTCCACAAGCTCTCGCTCGTCGCGCTGCTGGCGTGGGTCGGGCTGGGCGCCGACGGGGTGTCTTCGTCCTGCTACGGCCCGGAGGAGGCCTACAAGGTGCTGCTCGCGCATCCTCTGTTGGCGGTGTTCGTTGCGGCGATGACCGCGACGACGGTGGTGATCGTCTGTATCAGCTATTCTCAGATCATCGCGTTGTTTCCAGCGGGCGGTGGTGGATATGTGGTCGCGAGCCGTCTGCTTTCACCGACGGTAGGAGTGGTATCAGGGTCGGCGCTACTCATCGATTATGTGCTGACCATCGCCATCTCGGTGGCCAGCGGGATGGACGCGCTGTTCAGCTTCCTGCCGGAATCCTGGCTCGCCTGGAAGCTGGTCGCGGCGGTCGCCGGCATCCTGTTTCTCACCATGCTCAACCTGCGCGGGGTGCGCGAGTCGGTGCTGCTGTGGCTTCCCGTGTTCTTCCTGTTCGTATGCACCCACGTCTTCGCCGTGCTCTACGTGTTTGGGACGCACGCCGGCGCCCTGGCCACGCTGGCCGGCGACACGGCCAAGGCGGTGCACGGCGCGTCGGCGGAGATCGGCACGCTGGGGGTGGTGGCGCTGCTGCTGCGCGCCTACAGCATGGGTGCGGGCACGTACACGGGCATCGAGGCCGTGAGCAACGGCCTGCCCATCCTGCGTGAACCGCGCGTGCGGACGGGGCGGCGCACCATGACACTCATGGCCATCTCGCTGGGCGGCATGGTCGCCGGACTGCTGGTGGCCTACCTGCTGCTCGGCGTCCATCCGGCCGAAGGCAAGACCCTCAATGCAGTGTTGCTTGAGCGGCTCACCGTCGGCTGGCCGGCGTGGCTCGGCGGCGGGTTCGTGAAAGTCGCGCTCATCAGTGCGGCGGCCATTCTGTTTGTCGCCGCGCAGACGGGCTTTTTGGATGGGCCGCGCGTGCTTGCCAACATGGCGCTCGACCGCTGGATGCCCTCGCGCTTCACTGCTCTCAGCGACCGCTTCGTCACGCTCAACGGCGTGCTGATCATGGGCGGCGCCGCGCTGCTGGTGCTCGTGTTGACACGCGGCGCCGTGGGCCTGCTCATCGTTCTCTACAGTATCAACGTCTTTATCACGTTCAGCCTCTCGCAGCTCGGCATGGTGCGCCACTGGTGGCTGGTGCGGCACGAGGAAGCCGCGTGGTGGTGGCGGCTGGCCGTCAACGCCGTGGGTCTTTGTCTCACCAGTTTCATCCTGGTGACCCTGGTGGTGCTGAAGTTTCACGGCGGCGGCTGGGTGACGATGCTCATGACCACGGCGCTGGTCGCGGCGGCGTTTGCCGTGCACCGCCACTATGACGGGGTGCGGGAGCAGCTCGCGAGCCTGGACACCATTGTGGAGGCGGCCGAGCTGCCGCCTCCGCCCGGATCGCGCGATTTTGCCCCGACGTCGGACCGCACCGCCATCGTCCTGGTCAACGGCTTCAACGGCCTCGGCCTGCATACCCTGCTGGGTGCCGTCCGCCTGTTTGGCGGCGGTTTCCGCCGCATGGTGTTTGTCCAGATCGGCGTGCTCGATGCGGGCAACTTCAAGGGGGCGGATGAGATCGAACGGCTGCGCGCCCATGTGAAGCAGGAGGGCGAACGCTACGTCAACTTCGTGCAGACGCGCGGGGGCGAGGCTGAGGCGGTCACCGCCATCGGCCACGAGGTGCTGGATGAGCTGGGCAAGCTGGTGCCCGACCTGGTCGCGCGATATTCCAATTTGGTGTTCTTCACCGGCCAACTGGTGTTCGAGCGGGAAACCGTCTTCACGCGCTGGTTGCACAATTACACGGCGTTTGCCCTGCAGCGCCGCCTGTTTTTGCGTGGTCTGCCGTGTGCCATCGTGCCCATCCGGGTGATGGATCCGGGACTCGCCGCGAATCCGGCGAACTGAGGGGCCGTTCACCCGGTGGGACTGGCGTCCGCCGCACGGGGCGCCGCTGGTGCCGGGAGTCGACGTCTGGCGCTTGCGCAACGGGGGAATTCCTGCAGCATGGGGTGGCCATGAGTGCGGACAAACCTGAGTTGGACAGCCGGTCTGGCAAACGCCGTCTGATCGCGAACATCACGCTGGTCGTGGTGTGGGTGTATGTGGCGATGATCTACCTGCTTGCCTGTGATCAGCAGTTCCGCTGGGGCATTTTTTCGCCTTAGAGCCGCGCACCGATGTGCCGGTTGCGAAAGCCCCGGGTGTCTCGGCCGGCCGATCCCGCCGTTTGACAGAAGGGTCGAACGGCTTATCACTTTGCGGCGACCAACATGTCCTATACTGAAGACCGTTCCGCCTGGTTTGAAGGCCAAGGGCTCTGGCAGCACGTGCCGGAATCCGACTGGCGGGATTGGGGCTGGCAGCTCAAGAACCGCATCACGACCGCGGCCCAGCTCGAGCAGTTTATGACGCTCACACCCGCCGAACGGGCGGGCTGCCTGTTCGCCAACTACAAGCTGGCCCTCGCGATCACGCCCTACTTCTTCAACCTCATTGATCGTAACGATCCCGAGTGTCCGATCCGCCGGCAGGTCATCCCGCGCGGCGACGAGATGATGGTATCGGAGGAGGAAATGCTTGATTCGCTCGGCGAGGACGCGCACTCGCCCGTGCCGGGTCTGGTACACCGCTATCCCGACCGCGTGTTGTTCCTCGTAACCGACCGCTGTGCCGCCTACTGCCGCTACTGCACGCGCAGCCGCCTCGTGAGCAACGCGCAGGACTACAATTTTCATCCCGAGTACGAACGCGGGCTGCGTTACATCGAGGCCCACCCCGAAGTGCGCGACGTGCTGCTGAGCGGTGGCGATCCGCTGCTCCTCTCCGACCGCAAGCTCGACCATCTGCTGGGCCGGCTGCGCGCCATCAAGCACGTGGAATTCATCCGCATCGGCTCGCGCATCCCCGTCTTTCTGCCGCAGCGCATCACGCCGGAGCTGTGCGAGGTGTTCCGGAAGCACGGCCCGATCTGGATGAGCATCCACGTCAACCACCCGAAGGAGTGCACGCAGGAGCTCAAGGAGGCCTGCGACCGCCTCGCCTTCGCCGGCGTGCCGCTGGGCAACCAGAGCGTGCTGCTGCGCGGGGTGAACGACGATGCCGACGTCATGACGGCGCTGGTGCACCGCCTGCTGCGGATGCGCGTCCGGCCCTACTATCTTTACCAGATGGACCTCATCACGGGCGGCTCGCACTTCAAGGTCGACGTGCGCAAGGGCATCGAGCTCATCCGCGCCCTCCGCGGACACACCACCGGGTACGCCGTGCCGCAGTACGTCATCGACGCGCCGGGCGGCGGTGGCAAGGTGCCCCTCAACCCCGAGTACATCGAGCGCATCACCGACGACGAGGTGGTGTTCAAGAATTATCAGGGCCAAACCTTCCACTATCCGCTGAAGAGCACGCCCCGCCCTTCCGCGGACGGGCCGGTTGGAACTCCGACGGCGCCCCGGGTGATGCCGGCGGAGCTGTTTACCTAGAAGAACTTGGGGAAACCGTGGGCGCGGCCGGTCCTGCCGGCCAGGGTGGTCCGCCCGGCGGGTTATTCACGCGGTTTTCACAAAACAATTATTCAACGCTTTGGGCGCTGCTACGTCTATCTTCCATGAAACAAGCGTCGTTCTGAGAACGACCATTGTTGTAGTTCTTACGGTTTGCTTGGTGTTAGGTCATGCAGGGCCGCCTCTTTCGGGGCGGCCCTCATGATTTTCGGGGGGACCGGGATCAATCCGGCCTTTTTGCGCGATCTAACGCGAGCGGTGAGTGCCGGCTGCTTTTTTGATGAGCACAACCGGATGGTCCCTGACGGAGCCGACCGCCGTGATATCAACGGCGCAGCGCTTGGTTCGCGCGAATGAGCGCGAGACGCTGATCGACGCAGCCGCGGGTGTTCCCGCCGTCCTCCGGCGTGTGCAGACACCAGTCGACGAGTCTGGCCACCGTGCTGCGTGCAACGTAGCAGCGGGTGTCGGAGCCGCCATAGTAGATCAGCACGGTGTCGTCGGGCAGGCGCACCCAACCGTTGCTAAAGGTGACGTTCGACACGTCGCCGACCCGCTCACTCTCATAGGGCGCGAGGAAATAGCCGCCCGGGCGGGCGATGATCTTCGCGGGATCCTCCAGCGAGGTCATGAACATGTAGAGCACATAGCGCAGGCCGGCCGCGCAGTTGCGCACGCCATGGGCCAGGTGCAGCCAGCCCTGCGGCGTCTTGATGGGGACGGGGCCCTGGCCGTTCTTGGACTCCTTGATGGTGTGATAGGCGCGGGCGTCGATGATCGTCTCCGGTCCGGTGACGCCGGTGGTGATGTCATCGCAAAGCGTCCAGCCGATGCCGCCGCCGGAGCCGACGTCAAGGAAGCCGTCCATCGGGCGCGTGTAGAAGGCGTATTTGCCTTGCACGAATTCGGGATGAAGAACGACGTTGCGCTGCTGCGAGGCGGGGGTCTTGAGGTTGGGCAGGCGCTCCCATTTCTTGAAATTCCTGGTGCGGACGATGCCGGCTTGGGCCACCGCCGAGGAAAGGTCGCCGGCGGGAGCAGCGGGATCCTTCGCCTCCGCGCAGAACACACCGTAGATCCAGCCGTCCGCGTGGAAGGTGATGCGCATGTCGTAAAGGTTCGTCTCGGGCTTCAGCTCGGGAATATCGCAGGGCTCGTCCCAGAAGCGGAAGTGGTCGAGGCCGTTGGGGCTCTCGGCGATGGCGAAGAAGCTCTTGCGGTCGCAGCCTTCGGTGCGCACGACAAGGTGTACCTTGCCGTGCCAGTAGAAGGCGCCGGGGTTGAGCGTCGCATTGATGCCGAGCCGCTCCATGAAGAACGGGTTCGTCCGCGGATTGAAGTCGTAGCGCCACTCGAGCGGCGTGTGCCGGTACGTGATGACCGGGTGCTTGAAGCGCTCGAAGACGCCGTTGTCCCACTTGGGATCCACGGTGTTCTTCCGCCGGAGGAGGGCTTCGTGTGCGGTGCGGACAGCCCTCACGCGCACGGCGAACGAGCCGGAAACACCGGAGCGAACCGCACGCGCGGTCCTGGGGGAGCCGACTTGGGCTGAAGATTTCTTCGATTTCATGGGCAGAAAAAAGAGGTTTCAGGATCGGCGGACGGAACCGCGGTCCGGTGCCGTCGTGGCCGGTGGCAAAATCGTACGATCCATGTTGGAGGAGGCCGGTTCGCTGGGCGCCGAAAATCGGAGCGTCAATTCAGGGGACCGTCCAGTTGATGACGGGTGGCAGCTCGCCTTTCAAGTGCATGGGCGCGGTGGCGTAGCGTGGCAGGGTGGCGCCGCAGCGAACGAAAGGTGGTACGCGCTCCAGCGGTGCAGCCACGCGGTAGTAGCGGCCGCCGGATGCGCCGCCCGCAGCGGCCGGCGGTTCAGCGCGGGCTGTAAACCTCGGCGCCTTGCTTGATGAACTCGCGGGATTTCTCCTCCATGCCGGCGGTGAGGGCGGCTTCCTCGGAGAGGCCCTTTTCGGCGGCGTAGCGGCGGACGTCCTCGGTGATTTTCATCGAGCAGAAGTGGGGGCCGCACATGGAGCAGAAATGCGCGGTCTTGGCGCCCTCCTGCGGCAGGGTCTTGTCGTGATAGGAGCGCGCCAGCTCGGGGTCGAGCGAGAGGTTGAACTGGTCCTCCCAGCGAAACTCGAACCGCGCCTTGCTCAGCGCGTTGTCGCGGTATTGCGCGGCGGGGTGCCCCTTGGCGAGGTCGGCGGCATGCGCCGCGATCTTGTAGGCGATGACGCCGGCGCGCACGTCGTCGCGATCGGGCAGGCCGAGGTGTTCCTTCGGTGTCACGTAGCAGAGCAGCGCGCAGCCGTACCAGCCGATCATCGCGGCGCCGATGGCGGAGGTGATGTGATCATAACCGGGCGCGACGTCGGTCGTGAGCGGACCGAGCGTGTAGAACGGCGCCTCGTCGCACCACTCGAGCTGCTTCGTCATGTTCTCCTGGATGAGGTGCATCGGGATGTGGCCCGGCCCTTCGTTCATCACCTGCACGCTGTGCGCCCAGGCGCGTTTGGTCAGCTCGCCCTGCGTCTTCAGTTCGGCGAACTGCGCCTCGTCGTTGGCGTCGGCGATCGAGCCGGGCCGCAGACCGTCGCCAATGGAGAACGACACATCGTAGGCGGCCATGATCTCGCAGATGTCGTCCCAGTGCGTGTAGAGGAAGCTCTCCTGATGGTGGGCGAGGCACCATTTGGCCATGATGGAGCCGCCACGCGAGACGATGCCGGTCATGCGCCG
The DNA here is from genome assembly GCA_049513315.1 of Opitutaceae bacterium. Taxonomy (GTDB): domain Bacteria; phylum Verrucomicrobiota; class Verrucomicrobiia; order Opitutales; family Opitutaceae; genus Fen-1467. Next base: position 58,166 of record JBEKWG010000022.1, on the reverse strand, counting down.
CGCGGTGAGCGGGATGTAGCGCAGCAGCACGCCGGCATGGATGGTGAAGTAATCCACGCCCTGCTCGCATTGCTCGACGAGCGTGTCGCGGAAGAGGTCCCACGTCAGCTCCTCGGCCTTGCCGCCGGCCTTTTCGAGCGCCTGGTAGATCGGCACGGTGCCGATGGGCACGGGCGAGTTGCGGATGATCCACTCGCGCGTCTCATGGATGTTCCTGCCCGTGGAGAGATCCATGACCGTGTCGGCGCCCCAGCGGATGGCCCAGCGCATTTTCTCGACTTCCTCCTGGATGGAGGAGGCCACGGCGCTGTTGCCGAGGTTGGCGTTGATCTTCACGAGGAAATTGCGGCCGATGATCATCGGCTCGAGTTCGGGGTGGTTGAAGTTGGCCGGGATGATGGCGCGGCCGCGGGCCACCTCGCTGCGTACGAACTCGGGCGTGATCTCGCGCGGGATCGCGGCGCCGAAACTCTGGCCGGGATGCTGGTGCTGCAACGAATCGCGCGGGGCGTCGGGCGAGGTCTCGAGCTGTCCGCTGGCCGCCTGGAGCCGCATGTTCTCGCGGATCGCGACGAACTCCATTTCCGGCGTGATCAGACCGCGGCGCGCGTAGGCGAGCTGGGTGACGGCACGGGTCCGGGCGCGCAGCGGCCGGCGCCGCAGGGCGGGGAAGCGGGCGAACTGGCCGTTCTGGGCGGCGGACTCGGCGTGGACGGTGCTGAGGTAGCCGTCGTCGATGGGCTGCACGGTGCGGCCGTCGTACTCCTCGACGTCGCCGCGCTCGCGGATCCACGCCAGCCGCACGGGCGGCAGCCCGCGTGTGGGATCCTGGTGAAACGAGGGCTCGCCCCACGGTCCGGAGGTGTCGTAGATGCGCACGGGGTCGTTATCGGCGAGACGGCCGTCGAAATCCCGCGTGGGTTGGAGGGAGATTTCGCGCATCGGCACGCGCAGGTCGGGGCGCGAGCCGGTGAGGTAGACGCGGCGTGGCGCAGCCCCGACCTGGTCGGGGTTCGCCCCCTGGGGGGAGGCGGAGGAAAGAGCGGCGGTGGTGGACATGGTCGGGCGAAGATCGGGCGGTTCACGCTGCCGGAGTATCCACGCCGCCGCGCGGTGCGCGGCCGGCGATCCCTACGGCGGCATGACCCGCATCAGGTTCGGAGGGTAGAGGAGGCGATCGTCCTTCAATCTCAGTCCGGCGCGGCGGACTCCCCGTTTGTATGATGGTGTTACCATGCGCAAGTCGCCCCGTGATGCAAAGCGAAACTGCCGCGCCGCCGGCGGTGAGGACTGGTTGCCGATGCCGGGATATGTTCCTTCAGCCGGCCCCGCCCCGCATCTTTGCCTCCGCCGGACTGGCGCATGCCCGCGATGGAGAAATTTCCAGAAGATGTTTGGACTCGTGTCCGTGCGTGGCTTTGGCCATTGCTCTTCTGGCACGCCCATGAAGATCGTCCTCATTGAAGATCAGGCGATGTTTCGGGATTTGCTGAAGAAAATCTGCCGGGAACATTTTCACCTGAGTGTGGTGGGGGAGGCGGAAGACGCCGCCACCGGGCTGGTGTTGTGCCGCAAGTACAAGCCCGACATGGTGCTGCTGGATCTCAATCTGCCGGACAAGGACGGCGTCGCCTTGGCGGATGAGCTTATCGCGATGGATCCGGAGGTGCGCATCCTCGCGGTGTCCACCGAATGCGACGACTACACGCTCTACCGGGTGCTCAACTCGGGCATGCATGGCTACGTCGACAAGAACCGCCAGTCCGTCGAGGTGCTCAAACAGGCCATTGACGAGGTGATCAAGGGGCGCGTGTTCTTCACCGAGGTGGTGCAGCAGGTGCGGCAGAAGCTGCGCACGGAGCCCAAGTCTTTTCCCAAGGTGCTCACCGAGCGCGAGCAACAGCTGCTCGCTCTGCTGGGCGGCGGCCTGACCAACGACGAGGTGGCGAAGGAACTCCACCTCAGCCGGTACACGGTGCAGCTCCACCGGCGCAACATCATGAGCAAGCTCGGCCTGCACCGCACCCCCGACCTCATCCGTTACGCGGTGAACAAGGGTTTCGCGAAGCTCAACTCGTTTCGAGAGCGGAACGCAGATTCTCCTTGAGGCGGGCGACCTCCGCCTCGAATGACGTCAGCGTGGAGCGCGGCGTCTCGATGTCGCCGTTGCGCGCGGCTTCCTGGATGGTGGTGGCCACGGCGGCGACCGACGCGGCGGAGATGAGCGCGGTCTGCGAGAGGATGCGGTGCGCCTGCCGGCGCGTGGTCTCGACGCTGCCGGTGCGCACGGCCTCGGCGAGCAGGGCGACGTCCTTGTCGAGCGCGGTGATAAACTCCTCGGCGAGTTGGCGCATCCGGTCGGGCTTTTGGTCGGCCATGTAGAGAAAGATCGACAGGTCGAGGACCTTGCGGGGGGCCTCCTCGGCGGCGCGAATCTGGATCGAGGAGCCCGCGCGCAGCGGACCGCTGAGGTTCTGGATGGTGGCCTTGATCTTTTCGGGGCTGAGCGGCTTGGCGGCGAAACCGTCCATGCCTGCCTCGAGGCAGTCGCGCCGCTTTTCCGGCGTGGAGTAGGCAGTCGTGGCGATGACAAGCGTGTGACGCTCGGGAGGCTCCCACTGCCGGAAGAGACGGGTGACCTCGACGCCGTTCATGCCGGGGAGATCCCAGTCCATGAACACGATGTCGTAGAGGCCGGCCTGCAGTTTGGCCCACGCGTCGTTGCCGTCGGTGGCGTGGTCGGTCTTGTAGCCGAGACGGGTGAGGATGCTGTCGATGACGAGGAGGTTGTACTCCTGGTCCTCGACGATGAGGGCGCGCGTGGTGGCGGGCGGGCGCGGGCGCTCCTCGGCCGCCGCGACGGCGGCCTGCGGCGTGAGCACGGGCAGCGCGACCTTGAACCAGAAGGCCGCACCCTGGCCCGGCGTGCTGGTGAGGCCGACGGCGCCGCCCATTTTTTCAGCATAGGCGCGGCAGACAGCCAGGCCGAGGCCGGTGCCACGGATTTTTTCCTGCTGCGCGCGACGGCCGCGGTTGAACTTTTCAAAGAGCTTCGCCTGCTCGTCATGGGGGATGCCGGGCCCCTGGTCGCGCACCTCGATGGCGATCTCCACGGTGCTGCCCGGCGCGAGCCGGCTTTCGACCGTGATCTCGATGGTGCCGTGGCCGGCGTATTTGAGGGCGTTGGCGACGTAATTGATGACGATCTGTTTGATCTTTGCCTCGTCGCCGATGACGGTCTCCGGGAAGTTGGGGCGCACCCGCGTGACGATGGGCATCTGCTGTTCCTGCGACTGCCAGGCGAAGATCGACCCGACGTCGGCGAGCACGCCGCGCAGGCTGAACGGCTGCGCGTCGATGGTGATGCGGCCGGCCTCGATCTTGGAGAAGTCGAGCACGTCCTCGACGAGCGTGGAGAGGTATTCCGCGCACTTGCGCAGCGAGACGGCCATGCCGTGCTGCTGCGTGCTGAGATCGGACTCCTGCAGCATGCCCGCGAGACCGATGACGCCGTTGAGCGGGTTGCGGATCTCGTGGCTCATGTTGGCAATGAAGTCGGTCTTGGCGGCGTTGGCGCGCGCGAGCTCCTCGGTGCGGCGGCGCACCAGCGACTCGAGCTGCCGGGTGCGCGCCCGCAGCTGGTTCACCCGGAGCCGGTAGCCGCCATAGATCCCCCCGGCCGCGGTGAGCGCGAACAGCGAGTAGGCCCACGGCGTGCGGTACCACGGAGGCAGGATGAAGAAGGTGTACGCGGCCGGTTCGCTCCACCGGCCATCCGCGTTGGCAGCGCGCACCTTGAAGGTGTAGGCGCCTTCGTTTAGGTTCGTAAACTCACGGAAGTTCTTCGCGTTCGCCGGCGTCCAGTCGTGTTCGAATCCCGCGAGCTGGGTCTGATAGCGCACGTACTGGGCATCGCGATAAATGGTGGCGGCGAATTCGAACTCGAGATGGTTGCGCGCATAGGGCAGGCGGGGGGATTGCGCGGCGAGGAGCGGCAAGCCGGTTTTACCGGCGGACGAAACCGTGCTCACGGCGCTCAGCAGGGTGTTGAATGGGGCGCGGAGGTCCTGTAACTCGTCCAGCTTCACGCGCAGCAGGGCCTCGGTTCCACCGATCCAGAGCACCGGCTGTCCGGGCGCTTCCTCCTGAAAATAGAGCACATTGGGCGTGCCGGCGCGTGCGAGTCCATTGATCGGAAGCTGGCGCCAAGCCGGGCGGCGGTGTTCGTCGAGCGTGAGCGCCCCCACCACGGGTCGCGTGGTGCCGTCAGCCAGCGGCACCTCGGCTGCGAGCCACACATTGCCCGCGGCGTTAGGATTGGAGAGCGCGAGGCCCCGTTTCAGGCCCTGCAGTGCGGCCACCGGGTAGAACGTGTCGTCCACCGGATTATGCGCGAGAATGCCTGCTTCCGTCAGCAGTAGCACATGGTGGTGGAGCATGCCGACTTTGATTCTACCGGCGCCGGCCGGCAACGCGGTACCGGACTCGAAATGCGTGATCTTCGGCGGTGCGTTGCTTTCGCCAAAGGTGATACGCCAGACACCCTTGGTAAGAGTGCCGGCCCATACATTGCCTAGAGGGTCTTCGGCCAGTGACGTCGCAGCCTCGGGCGTGAGCGCTTGCTGCGGGTATGGTTGCCATACGCCATTGGCCTCCACCAGCCAACCCACGCCTTGCTGATCCGAAAAATAAATCCGTCCGGGATAATGGCGCGATTCAAGCAGATTTCCAACATCCAGCGGGGTATTGTGGATCTCCTTCACTGTCCCGTCTGGTTGCAGGAGACGTATGCCAACTAATCCCGAATTGAGCAGGCCTCGTGCATGCGAAAGCAGGACTTGGTTGCTGCGTTTCAGATTAGGATCGGCAAGTAATTCAAACACTGCCGAAGAACGCGCATCCGAACGTGGCCTCAGCGCGAAAATCCCGTCGCTGGTAATGATATGCAGGCAGCCGTTTTGCGTGGCGATGGACTTGATCGATCTTCCGGTCAGATGGTTGACCTCATCGAACATGGTCACCGCTCTGTTGCTATCCATCCGCGCAATACCTCGGTTGGTCATGATCCAGAGGTTTTTTTCGCGGTCGTGGAAGAGGCCGTTAATCACTTGATCAGGCAGGCCCGACGCGCGGTCGATGATGCGCACGATATTACCTTGGGTATCAATCAGGATGATTCCTCCATAAAAGGTGCCGATAGCTAGCGTATTGTCATCAATCGCGACGGCGCAGGTGAAGATGTTGTCCTTAATGAACTGGCTACAGTTGCCAGGGAAGAGCGTGAGCTTCGATCCTTCGAGTCGCGCCAGACCCGATGTCGTCACAGCGAGAAAGGAATTGCCATCGAGCGGCTTGAGGTAGCACGGCAGGCGCTTAATGGAAGGATCGTACGCGACGACCAACACCGGCTTGTCACCTTCAAGTTTCCAGAGACCGGTTTCAAAATGGAGTATATAAACGGCGTTGCCGATCTTCTGGGAAGACGCCCGGCGGGCGTCGAGCAGGGGCCAGATGGTGAACGACTTTTCGTCCCACCGCATGATTTTGTTGCTGGCGGAAAAGATAATTCCTCTCGAAGTCGCCTCTACGCCCCAAATTTCGAGCTGGTCGCGGTATTTGGGCGGAAGCTGGGATAGGAGTGATGAGTAATGCAACTGCCCGGAGACATCCTTTTCGAAGTAGCCCACTTCGCCATATCCTCCCACCCAGATTCGTCCCTGATTGTCGATGGCGAGGCCGTTGACGATTAAATTGTTCCCTACTGAAAAATGCCGCCATGCCGTGCCATCGTATTGCAGCAGAGCGTCACTGCCAAAATAGAGCACACCGGCACGATCCTGTGCTACTGCTCTTACCGCGGCGTTGGCTTGGTAATCGCTCGCCTTGAACACCTGCAGTAAAGGCCGGCCTTCCGTGGAGTCGCCCCAGTCGCGCGCGAACGATTGACCGAAGAGAACCGTAAAAATCACTATTACGGCCAACACGCGACGACAGCATACAATTGGACCATGATCCTCTTGAAAGCCGTTAGAACCTTTTGATGAAAGATGTAGGAGCCTGCTTGCAGGCGATTTCTCGTCTGCAATCGCGAGCAAGCTCGCTCCTACAATTGCATCGTTCCGACAAGGCACACGCTTGCAAATCTTTGCCCAGTTTCGCATGAAACGGGAACAACCTTAGCGGAAATCGCAGGAGAGGGCCATATCCAGTTTTGCTCTGTGCTGACTGGGCAAAACCGGGTGTACGCCGGGCTGGGATGTGTTTAGGGCATCGGCGATAGTGGATGTCCAAAATGAAAACGATCAAACAGCTCCTCTTCGCCGTAATCACCAGCCTCCTGCTCACCGCGGGTCTCGCCAAAGCCGCCGCATCGTTCGATATCGTGGCGACGAACCATCAGGTCAAGGTGGTCTATGATGATCCTCCCACCCCCTCCTGCATCGTCGAACATTAAACTCCGCCCATGACTCCGACCCAACGCATTCTTTTCGGCGCCGTCGCCAGCCTCCTGCTGGTCTTGGGTTTCGTGAAGACGGCCGAGTCATTCGATCCGGTCTTTATTGGCGGCCGGTTCGGCATCGCTGACGACGATCTGAACGGCACCGCCGCCCCCCGATTATTCTGACGCGGTAATCCTGTTGCAGGACGTGGGACCGTGACCATGTGATCGCGGCGGCGGCTTGCGCCGGGAAGAGGCGTCAGGTAATCAAGACACCATGCTGAATCTGGCACCGTGGCGCTACCGGCGCATCTTCACCGAGCAGGGCGGGCCCATCACGCGCATCGAGTTCAGTGAGTTCCCGGTCCTGGGCCATCGCTGCTTTCAGGCCAACGCCTACCTCGCCCCCCATCTGACCGGGAAGCCGCGGCCCCAGCTCAATCTCTACAGCAACGCCGACGGCACCGGCACGCACCCGAGCGCAATGGTGGCCCGCTACATGGCCATCTCGGAATCACTCGAGCGCTGGGCGTTTCACGTCAAGGTGAACGACTTTGACCGGGACATCTACGGCTTCGATCGCGACGCCTCCTCCAACGGCATGGCCGCGTTTCCCGGCTTGTTTTCGAGCCAGTGCCGCACGAAGGCCTATTGGGAGGCGCTCGAGCGTTTCTGTGTGATCGCGTGGTGGGACGGCCGCCTCGCGGCACGGGTGCGGCCCACCGGATGGACCGATGTCACCGCCGTGCAGGTCGAACATCCGCTCGACCGCGGTGTCATGGTGATTCTCTACAAGCGGTGCACGCCGGGCGACTTCTTCAGCTACGGGCACGCCGCGGGCCGCGATTACGGCAGCGCCTGCCAGCGCGCCTCCGTCGAACTCTGCCGCAACGAATATGTGCTCCGCAGCTTCCGCGCCACGCATCCGACCTTCACCGTCGCCGACCTGCCCCAGGTCAAGGACATCTTCGAGCGACGGCTGCTCTACTTTTCCCTGCCTGAGGGTCACGCGCTCTTTCAGGAACGCCTGCACACGCAGCCGCGCCGCCCGATCTCCTCTCCCAAGGTCATGTTCGACGGCCCCATCGTGGGCCCTTGGTCGCGCTACGCCACCGTGTGGCGCGTGGCGCTCGAACTGCCAACCGAGGGTTACATGGAGCCCAAGCTGGAGTTCTTCTTCTGGTGACTTGGCGCGCACCCCGGGGGTGGCGCACCCACCCCTGAGAGGAATGCCTGCAGGGCGGGGTGGGTGCGGGTTTCCAATCGGTCGCGAGCGACCTTCCTGCAAGGCTGCTCGTTGCACACGTTTGCATCGCCGGCCGGGCTTTCGCTTCCGCTCTTGCTTGACAGCGAAGCGGCAAGCCGGAAGACACGTGGAATACACAGGGCTAATGCTCTCTATAAGGTAGTCTCGGGCTTTTGGTAGTACAGGTCGGACTTATTGCGCTCCAGAGCCTCCTACTAAAAATTGAGTGTTCAACGCAGCGGTCAAAGCGGAGGGAATGTGCCTTAATGCAAAATGCTTTCCAATGCGCGAGGAGCCCGTCTATTCCCTGGCGAGTCAGTATCGCATGGCCGGCCCAGCCGACCATGGGGGTCCGGCTGACCGCACGCGGCGCGCATTCATGTTGTCCGCCACACCCTGGCGAAGGTTGACACGGCTGTTTCGCAAGACGGCGGGCGCCCCCGCCAAGGCGGCAGTTTTCAACACCACCGCCGGCGCGATGCTCGATGCCTTGAGCGACTGGATTTGCGGTCTCGACGCCGAAGAGCGCGTCACCTACGTCAACGCGGCCCTGGCGCGCGCCTACGCGTGCACTCCGGGTGTGCTGACGGGCACGTTGTTCATCGACTTCATGCCGGAGGCGGCGGGCGAAGCGGTCCGTCTTGCCTTGCAGCGCACCGCGACCACGGACGAACCGCAAACCTGCCAGCACGAGACACTATTGGCTGGCGGCGGCAGGTCTTGGCGCCAATGGACGTTCCAGCGGATGCCCGAGAATGTGCCAGTGGAGTTCACCGGCACCTGCCTCCTGGCGATCGGGCGCGATATCACCGAGCAAAAGCGCCTTGAGCATCAATTTCTGCATACGCAGAGGCTGGGCAGCATCGGCATGCTCGCCAGCGGCATCGCGCACGACCTCAACAACGTGCTGGCGCCCATCACCATGTCGGCCGACCTGCTCAAGCTCCGGGGCTGTTCCGAGGAGAACCGGGCGCTGCTCGATGTGGTGGCGACGAGTGCCGCCCGCGGTGCCGGCTTGGTCAGCCAGATGCTGACCTTCACCCGCGGTCTCGATGGCAACCGCGAGGTCGTCGATCTCGGGAGCCTCGTGAAGGAACTCGGCCGGTTCATCGGCCGCACCTTCGCCAAGAACATCGAGGTGCGCATGGAGATCACGCCGGAACTGCTGCAGCTGTACGCCAATCCTACGCAGATCTACCAAGTGCTGCTCAACCTGTGTGTTAACGCCCGCGACGCCATGCCGCACGGCGGCGTGCTGACGATCACCGCCGGAAACGCCACGCTCGACGATGCGGCCGCCCGCGCCCTGCCGGGCGGCGTGCCCGGTGACTATATCGTGCTGGGAGTGTCTGACTCCGGGACCGGCATCGCGCCCGAGATCGTGGACCGCATCTTCGATCCGTTCTTCACCACCAAACCGATCGGCGAAGGCACGGGCCTCGGCCTGTCAACCGTGCGCTCCATCATGAAGGCCAGCGGCGGCTTCATCGCGCTTTCGACCCAGGTCGGCCGGGGCACGACCTTCCAAGCCTACTTTCCGGTGATGGAAATGGCGGCCAAGACGCCAGCCGTCACGGCCGGGGTGGAAAACAGCCGCGGCGCCGGCGAGCATGTGCTGGTGGCTGACGATGAGGAATTTTTTCGCGACGTCACCCGCCGCCTGCTGGCCGACTTCGGCTATGTCGTGCACGTTGCCGCCGACGGCGCGGAGGCCGTGCGGGTTTTCGAGCAGCATCGCGCCGACATTGCGGTGGCGCTGGTCGATCTGGACATGCCGGTCATGGATGGCTCGACGGCGATCAAGGCCATGAAGGCCATCAACCCGCAGGTTCACATCATCACGGTCAGCGGGTCGGGCGATTCCGCCGCCCGCCCCAAGGTCGAGGACTCGGAGCTGCAGCTCATGAAGCCCTATACCATGGGGGCCTTGCTGCACAGCCTGCACCAAGTGCTGGCCAAACCGGCGGCCGCCTGAAGCACCAACCGCGGCTGGTTCGCCGCCGCCGGAATGCGTCAATGCGCGGCGCCTTTCTTCAGGCTCTTCCGGTGCGCGATGGAATACATCATGATGCCGCCGAGCACGCCGAACGGAATCATGTAGTAAAAATAGTAGCCCCAGCCTCTGTTATCGAGCACCCAGCCGAGTCCCTTGGTCGCGATGGCCGCACCGAAATATTGGAATGAGTCGATCACGCCCGAGGCGAATGCGGCCATCTTGCGGCCGCCGATGTCCATCGCCGCGGCGGGTCCGAGCAGCGAATGGGTCGAATTGACGGCCAGCGCGATCAACACAAAAAAGGCCAGCGCCCAGTTGAGCGTCTGGATCTGGGTGGCCGCCACAATGACCACTGTCTGGAGAAAATAGATCCAGCCGGCCACCGGCGCCCGCCTCGCGCCAAAAAAGCGGTCCGAGATCCAGCCTGACAGCAGCGAGCCGGCGGAGGCGGCGGCCGGGATGAGGAAGCCGAGCCACTGGAACTGCGCGCCCGTCATGTCGAGGTGGTGCACTTCTTGGAAATATCGCGGGAACCACTGGTCGATGCACTGTCGCACCGCACCCGTGCACGCATAGGCCACCGCCATGATCCAGACGACGTGGTTGCTGACGATCTGCCGGAAGACGGTGCTGAAATCGCCGTGGATGTCGGCGTCGGCATGGTCGGCTTCGCCGGCGAAGAGGTTGTCGTAGCCCACTTCTTCGGGCGTGTCCTTGACGAACAACACGAGCGCGACCGCCACCACCGTGGCGACGCCCGAGGGGATCCAGAACAGCCAGCGCCAGTGCTGGGGCGGCACGTGCCACATCGCCAGAAACGTGAAGCCGGCGAGCAACGCGGGCAGCAGTTTGTTCGCGACGAGCCGGCCGAGATTGATCATGCATCCGAAGATACCCGCGAACGTGCCGCGCTCTTTTTCGCTGAACCACGCGGTGTTGATCTTGATGAAGCCCGGCGCGCCGAATGACTGCAAATAGCCGTTCAGGCCCCACAGCAGCGCGAACAGCGACAGCAGCCCCCAGAACGACGACGCGCCGAACAGCAGGTTCATCACCACCGTGCCCGCCGCGCCGATAAGCATGGCGCGCTTGCCGCCGATCCGGTCCGTGAGCAGGCCGTTGATGATCTGGCCGCAGCCATACGCGATGAAGTTCAGCGCGAGAATCGTGCTCATGTCCGACTTCGTGAAGTGAAACTCGTCGGCGATGGCCTTGTTGGCGTAAGAGAAATTGTAGCGGCACAGATAGTAGCTGGTATACATCAGGCCCACGACGGCCCAGTTGAGACCGCGGCGGGGGCGGAAACCGGACGGATATCTGAGACGCACGGAGGCGGGAGCGGATTGATCCATGGATCGTACAGCAGCGATTCAGAAATCAAGCCGCCAGCGCCGCCGCTTTTTTTTGCTCGACGTCGGCAATGTACTTCCGGGTGGCCGCGGGCAGTTCATTCCAAAATCTCATCGCAATGAGCCCGCCGATCAGGGCAAAGGGCATCAAAAAAACCGGCCACCACTGCCAGCTCTGGCTTGCCAGATGACCGATACTGACGGACTGCACACCGCTTCCCAGATAAACACACCCGTCTACGATGCCGGAACAGGTGGCCGTGGCTTTTCTGCCGCCAAAATCGGCGGCGGCGGTGCCGGACATCAAGGAGTGAACACCCGTCACTGCCATGACGATGAGAACGGCCGCGGCTCCCACGATGACCGGCGAAGAAAACAGTGTGGCGGCCATCACGATCGTCATGATGAACATGAAACCGCACAGCAACGCCGCCGGGGGTCCCCGCCGGGACTGGAAGAATTTGTCCGATATCAGCCCGCCCGCAAAGCCGCCAATGATGCCGAAGAGGCAGAGCAGCAATCCCCAGTGCTCGGTGAAAAACTCCGCCCCGGGTTGCTTCACCTCCCGGGCGAAGATGGCATACCACTGCATGATCCCGTTGCGCAGGACCCCGGCGGTCAACTCCACCAGTGCAAACAGGAGCATCAGGGGGCTGCCAAAGACCTTCTTGAGCAGATCCGTTGTGGTGAGTTCCACCTGCATCTGACCCGAGGAGGCATCACAGGTGTCAAACGGCGCGAAATGGGCCTCTTCCGGGGTGTCCTTGATCAGCCACCAGTCCAGAAGCGCCCAGAACAGCAGGATCGCGGCGGGGATGTAGAACACCGCCCAGATCGCATCAACCGACTGGGTCTTGAGGGCGAAAACCCGCTGAATCAAAATATGGAGCCAGCTCATTTCACCTTCCGGCAGGGTGGACGCCATGTCGACGATCGCCTGGCCCCAGTCGAAGGCGAAATAGACGCCGAACGAAATCAGGGTGCCGAAGATGGCCCCGAAAACTCCGCGCTCCCGCACATGAAACCAATAAGCCGTGACCTTGATGATCGAAACCGCGCCGTAGCTTTGAAAATACATGTTGAGCGCATAGATCACTGAAAAGGCGACCACCAGTTTCACCTTCAGTTGATGCATCATCACCAGATAGGTGAGCACGCCCAGAATGATGTTCGCGCAGGAGGCGCCCAGCGCGGCAATGATGATGCCTTTCTTCCCCCCGATCTTGTCCACCAGCGGACCATTGACCAGGAAGGACAGCGCGTAAGTCACCGTGCCCGCGGCAAAGATCCAGCCAAAGTCCTCCTTGGACATCAACGCGCCCAGGGCGTTTTTCGAGACGGCCAAGTTGTAGCGCCCCATGTACAGAAAGGCGTACGTCATGCCCAGCGGGAACCAGTTGATGAGACGGCGGACCATGAACCGGCGCCCGTGCTTGAGGGGGTTGTTGTAGAAATAGAGGCCAATCACCGCGGCCAGACACAAGCCAACGAGACTGAGGTACATGGAGGGTGATAGGGTTAAGATTGGAGAGGGCCGGGCTCCGGATCCCTCATGGCAGGGATGCGCCTGGTGTCGGCGATCCGCGAGCCATCAGGCGCCGGCTACCGGCCGCATGCCTCAGGCCAACCCCGCCCCGATGGAGTCCGCGGCGGGGGCGCAACCCCGGGGGAGGGCGGGGGTGGAGGGCGTCGTTCATGGTGGCAACGAGGGTGACGCCCTTCGGCGTCGCCGCGGATCCTCGCAGGCGGCACGCACGGGTCAAAGGCTTTTCATAGTAGGTCCGGCGTTTTTCATATTGAGACTGATGTGCTACTTTGCAGGCTCGGGCGCACTTAACCCCCAGTTTTCCACCATCCATGAAGATAGGGATACCGAAAGAAACCGCGGCCGGCGAAACGCGGGTCGCCTTCATCCCCGCCCTGGCCGGCGCGCTGCTGCGCGACAAGCACGAAATCCTTGTCGAAAGCGGCGCCGGCCTTCGCGCCGGCAGCAGCGACGAACAGTACGTTGCCGCCGGAGCGAAGATCATCGGCTCGGCGCGCGAACTCTACGCCGCAGCCGACCTCGTCCTCAAGGTGCACCCGCCCGCCCCCGCCGAGGCCGAGTTGATGCGCGAAGGCGCCGCCTACATCGGCTTCCTGGCGCCCTTCAGCAGCGCGCCGGTGCTGCAGGTCTTCGTCCGCCGGCGGATCACCGGCTATGCGATGGAATTCATCCCGCGCATCACCCGCGCGCAGGGCATGGACGCCCTCAGCTCGCAGGCGACGGTCGCCGGCTACAAGGCCGTGCTCATCGCCGCGGAGCGGATCGGCAAGATGTTCCCGCTGCTCATGACGGCGGCGGGCACGGTGACGCCCGCCACGGTGCTCGTTCTCGGCGCGGGGGTGGCCGGCCTGCAGGCCATCGCCACCGCCAAGCGCCTTGGCGCGCGGGTGGAGGCCTTTGACCCGCGGCCGGCGGTGCGCGAGCAGGTGAAGAGCCTCGGCGCCATGTTCGTGGAAATGGAACTGCCGAAGGACGCCGAGACGGCCGGCGGCTACGCGAAGGAGCTCTCGCCCGAGTTCATCCAGAAGGAAATGGAAGCGATCGGCGCACGCCTGCCAAAAGTCGACGTTGTCATCTCCACCGCCCAGGTTTTCGGCAAGAAGGCGCCGCTGCTCGTCACGAAGGACATGATCGGCCGCATGCGGCCCGACACCGTGTTTGTGGACCTCGCCGCCGAGCAGGGCGGCAACTGCGAGCTCACCCGCGCGGGCGAAACCGTCGTGCATAACGGCGTCGCGATCATCGGCGCCGTCAACCTGCCTGCCACCGTGCCTACCGACGCCAGCGCGCTCTACGCCCGCAATTGTTTCAATCTCTTCCACCACCTCTATCCGAAACCCGACATCCAGCCCGACCCGGCGGACGAGATCGTCCAGGGCGCGTGCCTGACCCGCGGGGGCGAGGTGGTCAACGAAACCGTGCGCAAGTTTCTCAGCAACGCCCAAGGACGCCCATGACACCCCTGATCCTCGCCACCACCGACGCGGCCCGGCACATCACCCACACGCTGGCCCCGATGGATTTCAGCCGGCTGATGTTCTACCTGTTCATCCTGGTGCTGGCCGGCTTTCTCGGCTTTGAAGTCATCGGCCGCGTGTCGCCCACGCTGCACACGCCGCTGATGTCGGCCACGAATGCCATCTCGGGCATTTCGCTCGTTGGTTCACTGGTGGCCGCCAGCGGCCAGTACAGCCTGACCAGCTCCATCCTCGGCATGATTGCGGTCTGCGCCGCGAGCATCAACGTGGTCGGCGGTTTCTTGATCACCGACCGCATGCTGCGGATGTTCAAGAAAAAGGACCGGGGGGGGCGGAAATGACCACCGACATCAACATCGTCATTTCCGAGTGGACCTATCTTGCGGCCGCGATCCTGTTCGTGCTCGGCCTGCGGGCGCTCAGCTCGCCCGCCACCGCGCGCCGGGGCATGTTCATGGCCGAGATCGGCATGGCGCTGGCCGTCGTCGGCACGCTGCTCTACACGCAGATCCTCACGTGGACTTACATCCTCGTCGGCGCGGCCGTGGGCTCGGTGATCGGCACGCTCATGGCGGTCTTCATGCCGATGACCGCGATGCCGCAACGGATCGCGCTCTCGCACTCGTTCGGCGCGCTGGCGGCCGTGCTCGTCGGCTGTTTCAAGTACCTCGAGTACGGCGGCGAGGGCCTGGGCCGGCTGCGGATGACGGCCCTCGGCTTCGAAGTGCTGTTCGGCGCGCTCACCGTCACCGGCTCGCTGATGGCCTTCGGCAAGCTGCAGGAGCTGATCCGGGGCGCGCCCATCACCTACCGGGGCCAGAACATCTTCAACGTCGCGCTGTTCTTCACAACCATCGCCCTCTTCCTCTACCTGCTGTACGAGCCCAATGCCGCGTGGGTGTTTTATACGATGATGGCGCTCGGCTTCGTCGTCGGCGTTCTCCTCGTCATGCCGATCGGCGGCGCTGACATGCCGGTGGTCATCTCGCTGCTCAACTCCTACGCCGGCCTCGCCGCGGCCGCCACGGGCATCGCCATCGACAACAAGGTGCTCATCATCGCCGGCTCGCTCGACGGCACCAGCGGCTTCTTCCTCTCGATCCTCATGAGCCGCGCCATGAACCGTTCGTTCGCCAACGTGCTCTTCGGTGCGGTCGGCGCGGCCCCGGCCGGCAGCGACGCCGGCAAACCCGAGCCACGCACCGTCATCCGCTACACCCCGGAGGACGCGAAGCTCATGCTCGAAAGCGCCAACTCCATCATCATCATCCCCGGCTACGGCATGGCCGTGGCGCAGGCGCAGCACATCGTGCACGAGATGACGGAACTCCTCGTCAGCCGCGGCACCTCCGTGCGCTACGCCATCCATCCGGTGGCGGGCCGCATGCCCGGCCACATGAACGTGCTGCTCGCCGAGGCCGGCGTGCCCTATGAGCAGTTGTTCGAGATGGACCACATCAACGACGACTTCCAGAACACCGACGTCGTCGTGGTGGTGGGCGCCAACGACGTCATCAACCCCGCCGCGCGCCACAAGAAGCACAGCCCGCTCTACGGCATGCCCATCCTCAACGCCGACCAGGCGCGGCACGTCATCATCCTCAAGCGCAGCATGGGCGCCGGCTTCGCCGGTGAGGACAACGAGCTTTTCTACGATCCGAAGACGATGATGGTGCTCGGCGATGCCAAGCAGACGCTGACCCACATCGTGCAGCACCTGAAGAAGTAGCCCCGGGATTTTTTCGCCGCGGTTTTGCGCGTTTGCATCCCTCCGGATAATCGCCCCATGGTTTGCCTTCGGAAGGCAAAGACACATGGGTACGGCCAGTTTCCATGAGATCCTGGCTCCCGCTAAGGCCGATTCTTTCCGCGCGAAAATGCGGCGACGCGTGCGTTTCATTTTTGGCCGTGGTTTTGTCCGTGACGGCCGGCTCCGCTCCCGGACTTGCCTGCTCCGTCTGCGGTTGCTCCCTCAGCTCTGATTGGGCGGCGCAGGGCTACAGCATGATGTACGGCCTGCAGGCCGATGTGCGCTACGAATACTACGAGCAGTCCGACCTGCGCCGTGGCACGCAGGGCGCGGATCGTTCGGCGTTCACCCTTCCCAACGATCAGGAAATCCAGCAGGGCACGTTGAATCGGAACGTCTGGCTCGATCTGGATTACGTCGGGAACCCCGCCTGGGGCGTGACGGTCCAGCTGCCTTATCACGATCGTTTTCACAGCACGGTCGCGGCAGGCGACGTGGCGGTGTCAACCTCGCAAGCCAGCGGCTTGGGCGATGTGCGGCTCCTCGGGCGCTACCAGCATTTCGGCCTGCAAAATAGTTATGGCCTGCAATTCGGCCTGAAACTGCCGACCGGCCGCTTTGACCAGAATTTCGCCACCGGCCCCCAAGCCGGTGCGCCGCTTGATCGCGGGCTGCAGCTCGGCACGGGGACAACGGATGTTTTGGTTGGAGTCTCCTATTTCACCCGGCCGCGCGACTCCCTCGGCTGCTTTGCCCAGGTCATGCTCGACCAGTCGCTCGCCTCCAAGGACGGTTTTCGTCCGGCCGCCAGTCTCGCCCTCAATGGCGGGGTGCGTTTCCTGACCACGGGATGGCTGACCCCACAGGTGCAGCTGAACGTTCGCTGGGACGGACGCGAGACTGGCGCCAACTCCGATCAGGCCAACAGTGGTGACACAATGATCTACGTCAGCCCGGGCATGACCGCCGACCTGGGGCATCGCCTGCACGCGTTCACGTTTGTGCAGCTGCCGCTCTACCAGCGGGTCAACGGCCTGCAACTTGAGCCGCGCTGGCTCCTTTCCTTGGGCTTCCGTTATGAATTATGAAGGCGGCGTAAAGTCGGAAGGACGATGAAAGTTCTCTGGACAGCCGCCGATTTCTGCGCAGTAGTACGGAAACACTGAGCACGGATGCCCATGGCCGGCAGTGGTGTTTTTTGAGAGCGCAAGCTTTCCGACCAATTAGCCCACGGTCGGCGCGATGGATAAGAAAAGTGTATGCATAGGGGATGTAATAACTTTTCTGGACAGCCGCGTCGCCCGTGGGCTTTTCATTGCTGCCGACTTCCGCAGCCCATTACGCGGCGCCTTAGGCGCATGGGCGGTGACTTCAGGACCCGGGGACGGTCCTTGGCGGACGCCGCTTGGGGTCATCATGCCTGGAGAGCAACCGGCCGGTTATCAACCCCGCCTGCGCCGGGGCGTCCCGCCGGCGGCCAACGTGTCCCGCTGTTGACACACCGGCCCGGGAGATCTTCCTTGGGGGCAGTTTGGCGCGCGGCATGCGCGGGATAAACCCATGGATTCCAACCGGCTCACCGTCATGTCGCGCCAGGTCGTCGCCGAGGCGCAGAACCAGGCCCGCCGTCGTTCCAACAACGAGGTGGATACCTGGCACCTGCTCGCGGCGTTGCTTGGGCAGGAGGGCGGCATCGTGCCGGCGTTGGTCGAGAAACTCGGCCTGACCGTGAGCGCTCTGCAGCTCGCGGTCGAGCGCGAGCTCGACCGCCTGCCCAAGGTCTCCGGCAGCGTCGATGTGTCCAAGATCTACGTCACCCAGGCCGTCAACGAGGTGTTCACGCGCGCCGAGGAGGCGGCGGCGAAGCTCAAGGACGAGTACGTCAGCACCGAGCACCTGTTGCTTGGCCTCGTCGACGTGGCCAAGCCCGAGGGGTTGAAAAAGTATTTCAAAAGCTTCGGCCTTGACCGCGCCAAGGTGCTGAAGGCACTCGCCGAAATCCGCGGCAACCAGCGCGTGACGTCCGACAATCCCGAGGGCACCTACCAGGCGCTGGAGAAATACGGCATCGACCTCGTGCAGCAGGCGAGAAAGGGCAAGCTCGACCCCGTCATCGGCCGCGACGACGAGATCCGCCGCACCATCCGCATCCTGTCGCGCAAGACCAAGAACAACCCCGTGCTCATCGGGGAGCCGGGCGTGGGCAAGACCGCCATTGTCGAGGGCCTGGCGCAGCGCATCCTGCGCGGCGACGTGCCCGAGGGGCTCAAGGACAAAACCATCTTCGCCCTCGACATGGGCGCGCTGCTGGCCGGCGCCAAATACCGCGGCGAGTTCGAGGAACGCCTGAAGGCCGTGCTCAACGAAATCCGGCAGAGCAACGGCCGCGTCCTCCTTTTCATCGACGAACTGCACAATATCGTCGGCGCGGGCAAGGCCGAGGGCGCCATCGACGCCGGCAACATGCTCAAGCCCATGCTCGCCCGCGGCGAGCTGCACTGCATCGGCGCCACCACGCTCGACGAATACCGCCGGCACCTTGAGAAGGACGCCGCGCTCGAGCGCCGCTTCCAGCCCGTGCTGGTCGATCAGCCCAGTGTCGAGGACGCCATTTCAATCCTGCGCGGCCTGCGCGAGCGCTTCGAGGTGCATCACGGCGTGCGCATCCAGGACAACGCGCTCGTCAGCGCCGTCACGCTTTCCAACCGCTACATTTCCGACCGTTTCCTGCCCGACAAGGCCATCGATCTCGTCGACGAAGCCTGCGCCATGATCCGCACCGAGATGGACTCGATGCCGGCCGGGCTCGACGAGCTCACGCGGCGCGTGCTCCAGCTCGAGATCGAGGAGGCCGCGCTGAAGAAGGAGAAGGACGAGGCCAGCCGGCAGCGCCTCGAGGCGCTGCGCAAGGAGCTCGCCAATCTGCGTGAGCAGGCCGGGGCGCTCAAGGCGCGCTGGGAGGGCGAGAAGAAGGCCGTCGAGAAGGTGCGGAAGGTGCGCGAGGAGATCGAGCGGGTGAAGCTTGAGATGGAGCGCGCCGAGCGCGCCTATGACCTCAACCAGCTCGCCGAGCTCCGCCACGGCCGCCTGCCGCAGCTCGAGCGCGAACTCGCCGCGCTGGAGAAGAAAAGCAGCGAGCGGGCGCTGGTGAAGGAGGAGGTTTCCCAGGAGGAGATCGCCGAGGTCGTCGCCAAGTGGACGGGCATCCCCGTGACCCGGCTCATGGCGGGCGAAAAGGAAAAGCTCCTGCGCCTGGAGGAAGTGTTGCATCAGCGCGTCATCGGTCAGGACGAGGCCGTGCAGCTCACGGCCGAGGCCATCCTCCGCGCGCGTTCCGGCATCAAGGATCCGCGCCGGCCGATCGGCAGTTTTCTGTTCCTCGGTCCGACGGGCGTCGGCAAGACCGAGCTGGCCAAGACGCTGGCCGAGTCGCTCTTCGATTCCGAGGCCGCGCTCATCCGCATCGACATGTCCGAGTACATGGAGAAGCACGCCGTTTCGCGGCTCATCGGCGCGCCTCCCGGCTATATCGGCTACGACGAGGGCGGCCAGCTCACCGAGGCGGTGCGCCGCAAGCCGTATTCGGTCATCCTCTTCGACGAGGTCGAGAAGGCGCACCCGGACGTGTTCAACGTGCTGCTCCAGGTGCTGGACGACGGGCGCATCACTGACGCGCAGGGCCGTACCGTCGATTTCAAGAACACCATCGTCATCATGACGTCCAACCTCGGCAACCGCTTCCTGCTCGAAGGCGTGACGGGCGACACGATTCCCGAGAGCGTGCGCGAAAGCGTGATGAGCGAGGTGCGCCGCGCGTTCCGCCCGGAATTTCTCAACCGCATCGACGAGACCATCCTCTTCAAGCCGCTCACGCTCGACGAGATCACGCAGATCGTGGACCTGCTGCTGGCCGACCTGAACCGGCGGCTCGCCGACCGGCGCGTGACCGTCAAGCTCGACGCGAAGGGGCCGCTCAAGCGATTCCTGCAGCGCCAGATTGAGACCAAACTGGCCCGCGCGCTCATTGCTGGCGAGGTGGCGGAGAACTCCACCGTCACCTTCAAGGTCAAGGGTGACGAGTTGGTGATGGGGTGATGCAACCGGGGGACGACGATCCCGGCTATGCTGCCAGGCGCAGGATCTTTTCGACCACGGCCGGCGTGATGTCGCCGCGTTCGCCAAGCTGCACCAAACCGCGGGCCGTGAGGCGGCGGGCCACCTCGGCGGCGATGTCCACCGTCACCCCATAGTCGCCGAGGTGCGTGCCGATGCCAAGCGACTCGTAGAACTTGCGCGTGGCAGCGATGGCCGCATCGATGCGCGCGTCGTCGTCGCCCTCGCGGATATCCCACACGCGGGCCGCGTACTGAAGAAGCTTCTCACGTTTGACCGCGCGCTGCACCTGCAGGAGGCTGGGCAGGACGACGGCGAGGGTGCGGGCATGGTCGATGCCGTGCAGTGCCGTTAGTTCATGGCCGATCACGTGCGCGGCCCAGTCCTGCGGCACGCCCATGCCAATGGCGTTGTTGAGCGCCCAGGTGGCGGCCCAGACGAGGTTGGCTCGCGCCGCGTAGTCGGTCGGACTGGCCAGGGTCTTCGGGCCCTCCTCGAGGAGGACGCGCATGATCGACTCGGCGAAGCGGTCCTGGATGGCGGCGTTCGCGGGGTAGGTGAGATACTGCTCGATGACGTGGCAGAACGCGTCGCCGATGCCGTTAACCACCTGCCGCGCCGGCAGGGAGAAAGTCGTCTCCGGGTCGAGCACCGAGAAGCGCGGGAACACGAGTGGGCTGATGAAGGCGAGTTTCTCCTTGATGGTGCGCCGGCTGATGACGGCGGCGCCGTTGGCTTCGGAGCCGGTGGCGGGCAGCGTCAGGACGGCGCCAATGGGCAGGGCCTTTTTGATCTTCGCATTTTTCGCGAGGATGTCCCACGGCTCGCCCTTGAACGGCGTGGCGGCGGCGACGAACTTCGCGCCGTCGAGCACCGAGCCGCCTCCCGCGGCGAGCACCCAGTCAACCTCGTCGCGGCGGCAGATCTCGACCGCCCGCATCAGCGTGTCGTAGTCCGGGTTGGCCTCGACCCCGAAGAACTCGAAGATCGTGCGCCCACTCAGCGCCGCGCGTACCTGGTCGTAGACGCCGTTCTGCCGGATGCTGCCCCCGCCGGCGAGCAGCAGCACGCGGGCCTTGGGCGGCAGCTCGCGATCGACCATGGCAATCTGGCCGCGGCCGAAATGAATGCGGGTGGGATTGTGGTAGGTGAAATTCTCCATGGCCGGCCATGTTGGTCCGCTTTGGCGAACTGGCAAGCGACGAGCCATGGCCGCCACGGGAGATCAGCCGGACTGGAAGCTTGTCATGGCCGCCTTCGCGAGATGGGTGTGCTGCCCGGCGAAGGCGCCGGCGACCGTTGCGCCGGCGGGGGAAAATGAACGTTGAGGCCGAGTCCGCGACCCGCTGGCCATGAGTCCCTTTACGGGCTCCGCCCGCATCGTATCTTCGTAGCAACGGTGTCGGGATCTTTGGCTTTTGGGGTCGTCCGACGCCAGCGTATGCATCCGGCCGGCCGTCGGATGCGATCAAGACAACGCCGGTTTGTCCGGGATTTCCTGTGAATACCCCCGGTGGTCGGGATCGGATCGGCCGCTTCTGACTCGCCGTCATCGGGCCGATCCAACAGGCTTCACTGATGGAAGATCCGCCCCCCGGCCCAGGATCGCCGCCCGGTTCCGACCGGAGAGCGCTCTGCCATGTGGCATTGGTGGGCGCGACATTTGCAGTCTGTTTGGTGCGACTGGCGGGATTCGTAAAGGACAATGCGGTCAATCTTTTATTCGAGGATCAATGGGATTTTCTGAAGCCGTTGTTTGACGGAAAAGGACCTTGGGACTGTTTCTTTTGGCAACATGGGCCGCATCGCCAAGGCCTCGGTGGTTTGATCGACTGGTTTCTCTACAGGGTCACCGACTGGGACGTACGGGCCGACGCTTGGGCAGCAGTCGTCGTGTTGACATTAACCGCGATCGCTGCCGTGGCGCTGGCGAGCCGGCTGCGCGGCCGTCTGAGTTGGAGTGACGCCGGGTTCCCTCTGCTTCTGCTGGGCCCGATTCATTGGGAAACCATGGTCCTCACGCCAAATCTGGCCCATTCGATTCTCCCGCTTTTCTTCACCGTGATGCTGGCAAATGCGTGGATCTCGTCAGGTCTGATTCCGCGGGTGCTCGGCGTCGGCCTGTTCGGCGCATTGACGCTTTTTACCGGCTACGGCTCTTGTGGCGTGCCGGTAACCGCCAGCCTAGCCCTGCTGCTTTGGCTGCGGGCGAGAAGCGGAAAAATGGATGCGGAGCAACGGCCCGCGATCCTGATCCTGGCACTCCTCGGCGTCGCGGCGGTCGTTTTTGCGTGGGGTTACCATTGGGACCGTGGCACGCCGGTTTGGCGTTTTCCGATGCCGAATTGGTGGGACTATCCACGATTCTGCGCCCTGATGTTCACGAGCCTCCTCGGCCTGCGCTCTGTTTACGCAGCGACGCTCGCCCATGGGCACGTGGCCAACACGATGAGCCCACTTGTTCAGCAGGTCGTATCCGCCGCTCTGGTGGCGGTCGGCGCCATGCTGCTTGCGTTGGTCGTGGGAGTGTTCTTGGCCGCGGCGGTCAGGATGTGGCGAAGGGAGGCGCCTGCCCGGGCGAAAGCCGTGTGGGTCTTGTCGGGAACTTCGCTCCTCTATGCCGGACTTACGGCTTTCGGGCGCCTGCCCATCACCATTCAGGCGGCCTTCATGGGGAGGTACCTGACGCTGCTGACACCCGCCGTGTGCGGACTTGCGATCGCCGCCGAGGCAGGATCGATGGTGAGGCACAGGTCCCTCGGTCGATGCCTGCTGATCGGCTGGGTCGCCTTGGCCAGCGTGATCTGGTGCGATTTTTCGCCAGAGCGAA
The DNA here is from genome assembly GCA_049513315.1 of Opitutaceae bacterium. Lineage (GTDB taxonomy): Bacteria > Verrucomicrobiota > Verrucomicrobiia > Opitutales > Opitutaceae > Fen-1467. The sequence goes on along the minus strand of JBEKWG010000022.1, from coordinate 35,419 downwards.
ATGCGTCAGCCATTGCGATGGCGAAACATCGCTGGATCGCGAGTTATCTGAAGACCCGGGATCTGAGCGCGGCCAACAAGGAATCGGCGTTCTTGGTCTATTATCCGGATCCCGCTTCGCCGATTATCGCCGGGCGACTGCGTTGGCTTGAACAGCGGCGCCTCTCGTTTTTTCGAGACGAGGAGAAGAAGCCGGCCGGTCCCGACACCCCGCGGTGAGATGAACCAAACTCTGGCTTTGCAGCAGGCCCGGGAACCTGCGACGCTGCTTGGATGCCGGCCGAACCCATTCGTTATTTTCATCGTTATCTACGGACCGTCGAGACCGAGCAGATCTACGGCGAGCGCTGGCTGCGCCTAATCTACGAGAACTCGGTCGGGCGCTTCGCGCTGTGGCTCGTCGTGCGGCGGGCGATCTATTCGCACTTCTACGGCTGGCGGATGAACAAGCGCATCAGCTCGCACCAGATCCTGCCGTTCATCGTCGACTACAACCTCGACGTCGACGAGTTCGCCAAGTCGGCCTTTGCGTTCAGGACCTTCAATGAGTTTTTCTACCGCGCGCTTAAACCTAAGGCGCGGCCCATCGCGCCGGGCGAGCAGGTGGCGGTGCTGCCGGCGGACGGACGCCATCTCGTGTTTCCCGATGTCGACCGTGCCGACGGCTTCTACGCGAAGGGCGCCAGGTTCACGCTCGCCGAGCTGTTGGGCGAGGCGCAGCTGCCACCGGAGCAGCAGGTGCTGGCCCCACGCTTTGCCGGCGGCGCGATGCTCATCTCGCGCCTCGCGCCAGTTGATTATCACCGGTTTCATTTTCCCGTCGACGGCAGGGCGGACGAGCCTCGACTCATCAACGGCTGGCTTTATTCGGTGCATCCCATCGCGCTGCGCCGCAACCTCGGCTACCTCGTCGAGAACCGACGCATGGTGACGCTCGTAGAGTCACCCCGGTTCGGCACGGTGGCGATGGTCGAGATCGGCGCGACGGGCGTGGGCCGCATCCGGCAGACGTTTGTCCCCGGGCGTGACATTACCAAGGGCGAGGAGAAGGGTCTGTTCACTTTCGGCGGTTCCTGCGTCATCACGCTGTTTGCCCGCGACCGCATCCGGTTCGACGCCGATCTCGTCGAGCAAAGCACGCAGCACCGCGAGACTTACGCAAAGATGGGCGACCGGCTGGGCGTGGCCCTGCATTGATTCTGACGAGAGCGGTGCGCGTCAGGCGCTGCGTGCGGGTCGCGGTTTTCCGGCGCCGGCATCGTGTCATATTTTGGGTCGACCAGTTGCAACGCGGGTCAAGCTGGGTTAATTACCTAACTTACTCCAGTTCGCGACCCGGTTTTCAACGAATCCGCCATGAACCCGAAGTTTGCCCAATACGCCCACCCAGAGGCCCTCGTCGACGGCGACTGGCTCCAGGCCCACCTCACCGATCCGGGGATCCGCATCGTCGAGAGCAACGAGGACGTCCTGCTCTACGACACCGGCCACATTCCCGGCGCAGTGCACATCGACTGGCGCGGCGACCTGCAGGACAACACCGTGCGCGACTACGTCCTTCACGAAGGCTTCGCCGCGGTATGCTCCAAAAACGGCATCACGCCTGACACCACCGTCATCTTCTACGGCGACAAATCCAACTGGTGGGCGGCCTACGCGCTATGGGCTTTCCGTCTCTACGGCCACACCAGGGTGAAGCTGCTCGATGGCGGCCGCGACAAGTGGCGCAGCGAAGGACGGCCCTTCACGCGGGAGAAACCGAGCCATCCGCACACCCAATATCCCGTGCCGCCCAAGCGCTACGACAAGGAGATCCGCGCCTTCTATGAGGACACCCTTGCGCACATGCAGGCGAAGAAGCCGCTGATCGACGTGCGCTCGCCGGGCGAGTTTCGCGGGGAAATCACGCACATGCCCGAGTACCCGCAGGAGGGCGTGCTGCGCGGCGGGCACGTTCCCGGTGCAAAGGGCGTGCCGTGGAAAACCGCGGCCAACGACGACGGCACGTTCAAGACCTCCGACGAGCTGAAAAAAATCTACACCGACAACCTTGGCCTGAGGCCGACCGCCGACATCATCGTCTACTGCCGCATCGGTGAGCGCTCGAGCCACACCTGGTTCGTGCTCACCTATCTGCTCGGCTATATCCGGGTGCGCAACTACGACGGCTCCTGGACCGAGTGGGGCAACAGGGTGCTCGCGCCGATCGAAAAAGGCGCGTGACGATTTCGGATACGGGATACCGGAAACCGGAAAGGGTTTTGAACGCGGCCTCTCATCGAGGTTTTCCGAAATCCGGTATCCGCCATCCGCAATGTGATGTATCCGCCCAATCTTGCCGGGATTGTGGATCTGTTTGACGCGCTTTCCGACGAGGAGAAGCGCGAGAACCTCATCGCCTATGCGGACGGCGCGGCGCGCTGCGCGCCGCGGCCCGGTGAAGCCGTCGATCTGGAGGACGTCCGCAAGGACGAGGAATGCACCGACACCGTCGGGGTGTTTCTGAAGATCGACGCCGACCGGCGTGCGCACTTCCGCATCTCCCTCGGCCCGCACGTGCAGACGCTCACCAAGGCGATGACGGCCATCCTCTGCCAGGGCCTGGACGGCGCCGCGCCCGAAGAGATCATGGACGTGCCGCAGGACTTCGTGCCGAAGATCGTCGGCGGCCAGCTCGTGCGGCTGCGCAGCCAGACCGTCTATTACATCCTCACGCGCATGAAGAGCGTGTGCAAAGTCTGGCTCAACCGCGAGCGGGCCGCGGCCGCCCGGTGATTTCGGATAGCGGAAACCGGAGACCGGATAGTAAAGCCCGACATGCGGATTCCGGATACCGGATATCGGAAACCGAATAGCCTTTCCACCTTGCGTCGGGCTCTCCGGTATCCGCAATCTAATGTCCGAAATCGGAACGCCCGGGTGGTGGAATTGGCAGACACGAGGGTCTTAGAACAATGACGAGATCGGATTTTATTGTGTCTGATGTTAATAATAATAAACAAGTTAGGTAGATATTATTTCGATTAGTTGACAAAACTATACCGCGAATCTATACCATGATCCATGAAATTTACCCGGTCTCCGGTCACAAATCTCGTAAGGAGCGAACATGGAACATATTACCTCAGGGCTAGAATTTGTGGTCGGCTCGTCTGGAAGTCACTAAAAACGTCCACTTTTACGGTAGCGAAATTACGGCACAACGACCTGCTTGCGGAATTGCGCCGCGGCATTCGCCGGGGTGCCGCCGACATCAAGGTGTCGGTGAAGATGACGTTCGCTGACGCGGTCGAACTATACCGTATCGACGTTCAGAACAACGTCCGCCTCAAGCCGCGCGCCAAAGATTTTCGGCTGCGGCCCGAACTCACGCTTAGGCGCACTTGGCCGGCGATCTTCGATATGGAACTGCGGCGGATCTCACCGGAAGCCTGCCAAGCCTGGCAGACGCGTTTTGAAGGTGGTGCCTCGGTCTATCGTCCCCCACGCGCAAAGAAGGGCACACGCCCGGGAAACAGTCCGACGACGGTCAATGCCGTAATCGGCTTTTTGCGCCACGTGTTTGAAATCGGCATTAAGAACGGCGTCCTCTACCGTAATCCTGCCGCCGAACTCGTGCGCAAGTCGCCGAACAAAAAACTTCTGCGGTTGCCCAACCGTACGCAATTCGCCGCGATCGTGGCGCACGTTCGCGGCCAGTTTGGCTGGGGCCGGATGGCCGCGGATCTGATCGAAGGCCTCGCATACTCCGGCATGCGTGTGGGCGAGTCGCACCGACTCACCTGGAGCCATTTGGACTTCGAGAAGAACCTTCTGACCATTCCCGGTGAGAAAACCGAGAACGCGCCGCGCACCATCCCGATGACCGCGGCCTTCCGAAAACTCGTCGAAACCATCAAGGCGCGCGGGGTGAGTGATAACAATGTGCGGGTCTTCGAAGCGGACAGCGCATTGGGCTCGCTCGCGAGCGCCTGCAAAAAGACCGGCGTGCCGCATCTCACCCATCACGATCTGCGGCACCTTTTTGCCACCACCTGCATCGAATCCGGCGTCGACGTTCCCACCGTCGCCCTTTGGCTTGGGCATGCGGACGGCGGCGCCCTGGCGATGCGAACCTACGGTCACATTCGGCCCGAACACAGCATTGTCGCGGCGAAGAAGGTCTCGTTTGCGCCTCCGGCACGGTCGGAAGAGCCGGCTGACGGTCAAGCTGAAGCCGTATAGCTGGGCGAAAGAAGTGGATTGACTGTTCGCTATTCGCGAATAGCGTATTCCAATGTTTACCAAGCCACAAGACATCGTCGTTGCCTTGAAGCTCGCTCTGGGGGAGAGCTTCTCCAGCTACGCTGAGTTGGGGCAGGCATTGGGCTTGAGCGCCTCGGAGGTGCATGCCGCAGTCCGTCGTTTGGCGGACGCGCGCTTGGTCGATCCCGACACGAAGCAGGTGAAGCGCGAAGCGCTCCGCAATTTTCTCGTACATGGCGTGCCCTACGCATTTCCCGCGACCCCCAAGGAGATTACCCGCGGGATGCCGACCGCCTGGGCGGCACCGGCGATGGCAGAGAAGATCAGTTCATCCGACCAGATTCCGCCTGTCTGGCCCGACCCGCAGGGTCAGGTGCAAGGCGCGGCCGTGCAGCCGCTTTACGCCAGCGTGCCCGGGGCCGCGCGCCGGGACCCGGAACTCTATCGGATCCTCGCGCTGGTGGATGCCCTGCGCATTGGTCGCGCCCGGGAACGCGCGCTGGCCGAGAAGGAAATCAGTCAACTACTGAGCAGCCATGCCGCCGCCTAACCTCGGAGCACTGCGCGCGGTGGCCGGCCGGCTGGATGGCTTGGGACTCGACTATGCGTTTGTCGGTGGGTCCATCGTCAATCTGCTCCTCGACCATCCCGACCTGTCGCCGGCGCGGCCGACCGACGATGTCGACGTCATCCTGGAGGTTGTGACCGCCGAGCGTTATTCGGATGTGGAGGTACGGATCCGCGGTCTGGGCTTTGAGCACGACATGAGTCCGGGTGCGCCCCTTTGCCGCTGGGTGCTCGGCAATCTGATGGTGGATATCATGCCGACCGAGGGCGCAGCCCTGGGATTGAACACCGCTTGGTTCAAGGAGGCGCTCGCCACCGCCACCGAACAGGTGGTCGCCCATACGAAACTGAAGCTGGTTTCACCGGTTGGATTCCTTGCCACCAAATATGTCGCCTTCCTCGACCGCGGGGAGGGCGATTATTACGGCAGCCCGGACATCGAGGATTTCATCACGGTGATCGACGGCCGTGAGCGGATCGTCGGGGACGTCGATCAGGCGCCGTCCGATCTCCGGCGGTATGTCATTGGCGCGGTCAATTCCCTGACGGCGACCGATGCTTTCAATGAGGCGCTGTCCGGCCATTTGCCGGCCGATGCCGCCAGCCAGGGACGTTTGCCTTCTCTGCGCCAGAAGCTGGCCGAGATTGCGGCGTTGCGCTGAAAAGCCCACATTGAGGCTCCCGATCGTCCGTTGCACTGTCAAAGAGATCGTCAAGAACGAGGCGCGCGCCGGACCCGCCTTCAGCACGGGGCAGAGTCCACGAGGCTCCAAAGTTCGCTGGCAACCGATCCCGGCCGCTCGCCTCTCAGTCACTCGCGAGCACCGAGCTGGTGACTAGTTTTAAGGCCGCACGGCACGCAGGAGTCTGGCACTCGGGTTGTTAGAAACCAACGTTGCGCAAAAAGCTGTGAGAGATTACGAACGAGATGAACCCTCGCGCCATATGCTGCCCGGCCGCGAGACGAGAGTGGTACCCCCGTGACATCGCTAGACAATATACGCCGAGACGATCGCCCGCGCCGCGGTTCGAATTGGCAGGCGCATTGCGCGGTCATCTTTCGACATCTGCGGCCATCTCGGATACGTGTCATCGCTCAGGCCCTTGCTGCGATTTACGTCTTCTTCGTTATCGGTTGCGCCAATCAAGGTCAGCCTCCAAGGCGCGCCTCAAGTGTAGCAGCAATCGCAATCGATCAGTTATCCGCGTCGAATGCATCCAATGCGAATAGTCCAACAACCCAAGGTGCAGTCGGTGGGCCGCAAGCTCAGGACCTGCCGAATGACATAGTCACAAGCCGGGCGCCATCACCAAAGGAAACCCCGCTACCGCGCGACTCCGCTGCCGCGCCGGTTGTTGTCGCAGCGCAACCCAATCCGCCTGCAACCGTTGCCACACCAAGCAGCGCTTCTTCGGCCGAGACAAAGAAGCTCCCAAGCGAAACGTCTGGCGTGCCGCCTTTGGCGCCGGCGCCTCAAGGCCCCGAGGAACCATCGCAGACCGCCGTCGAACCAAAGGGACCGCAGCAACGCGGCGAGACACTGCCAACAACGGTGGTCTTGGTCGCGGTTGCGGCGATCTTATTTGTCGCATGGCGGTACACACATTCGGCCTCGGTTCGCGCTCGCCGGAAACTGCATGCGATTGTGGGTCAATTCGAAGAGACGCTGGCGGGGCAAGCGAACCTATCGCAAGAGATGCAAGCAGCGATCTCCGGTGCGGCAGGAGATTACATCCGAGGGGTGCGCCAATCGTACCTACGCGCAATATCTTTGGACGAAGTGAGGAAGCTGGCGCCCGGAGTGAGGCTCCAGCCGCTCTATGCTCAGGGCATTAAGAACATCCTTGATTGCCAGGGTTGGAGCGCGGGCCGATTCCTACAATTGCGGGGAATCGGAGCTGATTCGGCATCGCGCATTTGGTCGGCTTGCCAAGCTTTGACCAAGCATGTGGAGCGGCAGCCGATCCCGCATCCGCGTGTCACAGACGGAAGCGCATCCGCCAAATGGCTCTACGCGAGGATCTACCTGTTCGGACGCGTGCAAGCACTGCTGCGCGGGCAAAAGGCCGCATTTGAAGATGCCCTGCACACTCTGCGTCCGAGGCTCGGATTCGTGGATTTCAGAGTGACGTTTGTGCGTTGGCTTTTTGGCTCTGAATCCCGCGGCGCCCTCAAGGAGGCAATCGACCTTGTCAACGCAACAGAGGTCGAGGCATCCCCCGACCAGCCGATGGGAAAAGCGCTCGCGGAGGCAACGGATCGTCTACGCGAAGCCAGAGCACTCAGCCAATCCTCTATCTCCCACGAGGATCTGATCGCTGATGTCGCCGCCAAAGAGGCTTATTACAGTGGCGCCTTGGAAAATTCTCTCGGCCCCGCCCCAAGCGGGGCGCCGAGCCGGCCAGCGATTGCAGCACAGCCGCCGCTTTTGTCTGGCGAACCGGCATACGAACCGGTTCCTGTCGGAACTCCACTCAAGATCGCTACCGGATTCTCAATCCAAGGGCCGACGGGGCTGAGGATCGAGATCCGCACTAGTGGCGGCACTTATCCTCGGGCCCAGGTTAGAGGGACCAAGCCGTCCGAGTGTTGGCTGCCGGCCGACAAGGAAGTGAATGTCGGCGGTTACGTCATCCGGGGCGGACTGATCTATGTTGGGCGAGGTCTGCGTTCGGTCCACCAGGGCCTGATAGAACCAGCTTTGATTGACCCCTCCCAACAAATCGAGCGTTGGACGGCCAACTGCCATGTCAGGATGCTCAGCTACTGGTCGAACTACAGCTACGCGGCGCCAGCTGCGCGGGCGTCATATTTGCAGTGGCTGGAGGGTGGACGCTCCGACCCAGCCGCTGACACTGGGTATGTCTTCCTGTACTTCTATGGCCTCGAGAGGCGGGCGCTGAGCGATGCCGACACCGATCCCGCGGCGAAGGCAGAGGTTCCGACAATTGTCGCGGAAGTCCGCAGGTTGCGTTCGATCTACGCCGCGAACCGCAGCTTTTCCAGGTACTCGGCCGATTTCCTGGAGTACCTCGAAGTCACCCAATCGACGCAGGCGGGGATGCCCGATATGGCGGAGTTGCCGGCGCTCGAGCGGAATCGCCTCTCCTTCGACCTTCGGCGCAGGCTTGGATTGATCGCCAATTCCGGCACCCCGCTGCCGCCGAACTTGGCCTATATCTGGTACCACAACGACCCGCGCTCGCGATATTCCTCGGTGGCGGCACGATGCCCCCATGAGGTCGCCTCTCTTTTCGGGGTCGAATACAAACGCCGTTTTGGTGACGGGCTCATTTTACCCAAGAACAAGACCAAGCTGAAACTCGCCTACAAACCGGCAAGCGCATCGTTCAGTGGCCCGCTCGTTGGCGTTGTCGACTTGCCGGATGTTGCCCTGCTAAGCACGACGTATTCCAAGATCGAGTCGGTCGTGATGGACAGCTACCGACTTCTTGAAAGCTATAGCCGGTACGTCGTTCGCAATGTCGGCCAGGAAAAATCCTTGGATGCGTTGATCCTCCTGCCACCGGGGTTGTGGCCGGAGGCGATCAAGCGGGCGGTTCAGGGGATGAAAGAAGCTGCGCAACAAGCCGGCAAGGCGCATACGCTAAAGTACGGCGAGTTCCTAAGCGTCTTCCCGCAGGCGGCTCTGACCAAATCGAAATATATCGCGCTGTGCCGCGCGCTGGGCGGGCTGCAGGTCGGGATTGAACCTGACGTCCGATTTGGTGGCGTCATGCCATCAAGCGACGATCCGATCGCCGTGTTTGAGTCTGAAGTCACGGAAAGAACCACTGATGGATTCGGCACTGCGACTCTAATGGTCCAGCTCGCCTCGGTCGTGGCGGCGGCTGATGGAGATTTCTCCGAGCCCGAGGCGCAAAAGCTGCGCGAGCATATCGAATGCGATTGGGGTCTGACGCCGGCGGAGCAGCAAAGACTCTTAGCGCGAATGGCAACATATCGACTGCAGGCGCCCTCCACGACAGGACTCAAGAAGACAATCGAAACTTTGGATGATCGCATGAAAGCGGCGGTCCTCGATCTGTTATTGGCAATGGCGTACGCTGACGGGGTCCTCGCGCCCGCGGAAGTCAGGGCGCTGGAGAAGATCTATGTACTGTTCGGGACGGGAACCGCGTCGTTGTATACAAAGCTCCATGACTTGGCGGCCCGTCCCGAAGGGGCACCGCGGCGGGCTGCGCCGAAGGGTGGATCCATACAACTTGATCAGGCCAGGGTTGAGCAACTCAAGGCGGAGTCGGCAGAGGCAACAAGGAAGCTCACGGTGATCTTCGATACCGGAGGCCAGGAGCCATCCGAACCGGAAACAACTGAAGAGCCCGCGGGCACGGCGGAAGAGGCACTCCTCGGCCTCGATGCGAAACATGCCGAGTTGTTGGCGGTGCTCCTGGAGCGACCCGAGTGGACTCGGGCCGAATTTGAGGAGCTGTGTTCGGACAAGGGCTTGATGCCGGATGGAGCAATTGAAACCATCAACGAAGCGGCATTCACGAAATTTGACCAAGCGGTAATCGAGGGCGAGGATACGCTCGAAATCAACACCCAGCTAATGCTAGAAGAAAAGGCTGCATGACCCCGACCATCCGGCAAAAGGACCGCGACTCACTTATCCAAGCGCTACGTGCAGGTGTCGTTCCGCGCGTCGGTCAACACCTCATCCAGGTCGGCCGGATAAACGAGATCAACGCGCTGCTGAAGGACATCGAGAGCCTCGCCGACGGTGGACGAGGATTCCGCCTCATCATCGGGGAGTACGGATCCGGGAAGACGTTCTTTCTGAACTTAGTCCGCGCGATCGCGCTCGAAAAGAAGCTGGTCACGACCAACGCTGATTTGACGCCGGATCGCCGATTGCACGCAACCGGCGGACAAGCTCGCTCGCTTTACGCGGAATTGAGCAAGAATCTCTCCACGCGAACAAAGCCGGACGGCGGCGCGCTGGCTGGCATCGTCGAGAAATTCATCTTCACCGCGACCACCGAGGCAAAAGAAGGAGGCGTTGGCGTCGACCTGATCATTCAGAAGAAGCTGGCGCGGTTGGCCGAAATGGTGAATGGCTACGATTTCGCGAAGGTAATCGAGGTCTATTGGAGCGCCCACCAGGAGGGGAATGAACAGCGCAAGGCCGACGCAATCCGGTGGCTCCGAGGCGAATTCACCACCAAAACGGATGCGCGCAGCGCCTTGGGGGTACGCACGATCGTGGATGATGCCACGATGTACGACCAGCTGAAGCTGATGGGCGTCTTCGTGAGGCTTTCCGGCTTCTCAGGGCTGCTCGTCTGTCTCGACGAAATGGTCAACTTGTACAAGTTGTCGAATTCGCAGGCGCGCAACGCCAACTACGAACAGATCCTATGCATCCTCAATGACGTGCTACAGGGTTCGACGGAGGGACTGGGATTTGTGCTGGGAGGCACGCCCGAGTTTCTGATGGATACCCGGCGCGGACTTTACAGCTATGCCGCGCTGCAATCGCGGTTGGCCGAGAACACGTTTGCGAAGGATGGACTGGTTGATTTCCAGCACCCCGTGGTTCGGCTGTCGAGTCTGACGCAAGAGGACTTCCTCGTCCTGCTCCACAAGGTCCAGCATGTTTTTGCCTACGGCGATGAGACCCGTTGTCCACTTCCCGAGGAAGCGCTCACAGCATTCATGGCGCATTGCCAGCAGCGAATCGGGGAGGCCTATTTCAGGACGCCACGGACGACAATCACGGCGTTCGTGAATCTCCTAGCGGTCTTGGATCAGAATCCCGGTGCGGAATGGAAATCGCTGCTGGGCGAGGTGACGGTCACAAAAGACGAGGGCGGGGCTGCCGATCTTGCGCTGGAATCCGAAGGAACCGCTTCTCCCGCCAGCGATGACGAATTCGCCAAGTTCAAACTCTGAGGCGCGCTCGCAGAGTTTTGAGAGACTCGATCCACGAATTCAACGGTGGATCTGGGAATCCAGTTGGACCGAGCTTCATGATGCCCAAGAGCTTGCAATTCCGCTGATCCTTGCCGGCGAAACCGACGTCATTATCGCTGCATCGACCGCATCAGGCAAAACGGAAGCGGCCTTCTTACCTATTCTCACTGATCTCGCCCGGTGCGGGGAGGGTGCCGGTCTCGCAATATACATCAGTCCCTTAAAGGCGTTGATCAACGATCAATGGCAACGCCTTGAGGGACTTGCAGAGTCACTGGACATTCCGGTCACACCGTGGCATGGCGACATTTCCGGCACACGCAAGGAGAAGTTCTTGAGCGACCCCAGAGGCTGCCTGCTCATCACCCCGGAGTCGATGGAGGCGACGCTGATGCGGCACGGGAGCAGCGTGGCGGGCCTGTTCGCAGGATTGAGGTACGTCGTGGTCGACGAAGTCCATTCGTTCATGGGCTCGGAGCGCGGAAAGCAACTTCAGTCCCAGTTGCACCGGATTGAGCTCTGCCTTCGCCGAACCGTCTGCCGGATCGGACTATCCGCCACGCTCGGTGATATGGCCGGCGCACAGGAGTTCCTTCGTCCGGAAGATCCGGATCGGGTTAGGTTGATCAAGGCAGCGGACGGGATTCAGGAACTACACGTTCTGATTCGCGGCGTTCTGGAGCCGGCGAAGCTGATCGAGTCGACCGGCGGGGATGAGTCGGAGGAGACGCCGGACCTGGTGGCGAAGTCGGCCATCGTCGAGGACCTGTTCCGAGTCCTGCGGGGAACGAACAACCTTGTCTTCCCGAACAGCCGAAGGGCCGTCGAATTCTTCGCCGATCGGCTTCGGCGAAAGTGCGAAGACGCGCGCGTGCCCAACGAGTTTTGGCCACATCACGGCAACCTTTCGAAAGAAAGCCGCGAGGAGACGGAGGCCGCGCTAAAACAAAGGGAAAGACCCGCCACAGCAATCTGCACAAACACCCTTGAGTTGGGCATCGACATCGGCGCCGTGAAAAGCGTGGCCCAAATTGGACCCCCTCCGTCGGTGGCCAGCCTGCGCCAGCGGCTGGGGAGATCGGGACGCCGCAAGGGCGAGGCCGCCATCTTGCGTGGCTATGCCATCGAGCGCCAACTCACCGCCCAGTCATCGCTTTCGGACCAACTCCGTGAATCGCTGGTTCAAAGTGTGGCGATGGTCCGTCTGCTCGCTAGGAGTTGGTATGAGCCGGTGCCAGCGGAAGGGATGCATGCCTCGACTTTTGTGCAGCAAGTGTTGTCGGCGATCTCACAGTACGGGGGCCTCAGGATTGGACAGATCTGGGAGATCCTCTGCCAACGTGGGGCGTTTTCGCCGATCTCACAGCAGCAGCTTGCCTCGCTGCTACGGGAATTGGGTCGAAGAGAGATTATCTTCCAGGACCCCACCGGTACGATTCTGCTCGCTCCGAAGGGGGAGCGAATCTGCGAGCATTACACCTTCTACGCCGCGTTCAGCTCCGACGATGAGTTCAGCATTGTCGCGGGTGGACGGACCCTGGGTTCAATGCCCATAACGCGGCCGCTCCTGCCCGGCAGCTTCGTCATCTTTGGCGGCCGGCGCTGGCAGGTGCTGTCGATTTCTCAAGAGGATCTTGTGATCGAGGTTCAGCCTGCCTCCGCCGGAGCGCTTCCGAGTTTCGACGGCGGCAGTGGAGCGGTGATCTACGACCAGGTGCGGGAGGAGATGCGCGAGGTCCTGCGCGCAGGTGAACCGGTCCGATTTCTTGATAAGGCCGCGCAGAGGCTCCTATTGGAAGCTCGGGAGACATATCGGCGCCTCGGGCTCGAGGATTCCTGGTGTCGGCAGGCAGGAAACCATGTTCAGTTGCTCCTGTGGAAGGGAGACCGGATCCAAGACACGCTATTGCTCATGCTCCACGCAAAGGGCTTCAGCGGCATGAACGAAGGCATATGTGTCACCGTTTCGAATACGACTGTGGATAAGGTGGCTGCGGCATTGAAGGAGATCGTCGCGGCCGGGCCGGTGGATGCCATCGAGCTAGCGGCAACGGTCCAAAACAAAGCTCGTCAAAAGTGGGACCTCCTGCTGCCAGCAGACCTGCTCGATGCAAGTTTTGCATCCGACTCGCTTGAGGCCAATGGGACTCTCGAGGCGATCAAATCCGTGGCCGGTCTGATCCAGTAATCCCATCATAGCCGGCCAACAGCGGGAGAGCCGGGTGTGACGACACGCCATTCCGATTGCCACGTCCGGCAGCGCACAGCGCAACTTCCGCCCGCGGCCGCTGCCCGAAGCAATGTCCGGGAGAGAGAATCGCCTTCGACTAGACATGCAATCGCCCAAACTGACATTTGCTTGTCGTGGCCTCGCCAAGCTGGTTCAATTTCCTGCCTTCATGTCCCGCCTACTTACCGACCAATGGCCCCGAAAGCTCACCGACTGGTGTGTGATCCAGGCTTTCCGGAAGGCGGGGACTCCCCGTTGTCTGCAGCGTCCGCCGGCGCTCGCCGTCGGCTTCGTCGCCGAGGTGGGCTCGGTCATTCGCTTTCGGGGCTTCTTTCTTCGGGAAGCCGAATTGGAAACCATCCTCGATGCCGCCGCCGAGTCGGTCTACGAACGGATCGGTGACGCTGCCTATCGCGACCTTCGCGAGTCGACCGAATCGGCCCAAGAGGAGTATCTCCGTTCCCTGACACGGGTGGACGGATGCCCGGAACGTCGTGCACGTTGGCAGACCTGCAACGCCGCCCTTAACTCGGCCCGCCAAGGCCTCGCCCCCGCAGCCCGTTCGGCTCAACGAACGCGAGCGAAGGCCTATTGGGCCGCGCAACGCCAGCAACGGCTGGAGGGTCCCCTTTTTTCCCATCTTGAAGCCGATCATCCGGTTGCCGCCGTCGCCCGGTTCGCACCGGTCTGGTGGCAGCGTTTCCAATGCTGCCTGCACCGCGAGTTCTCCCGACGCGACCTCACCCAGTTTCATCTTCTTGATGAGCTGCCCCGGCTCCGGCGACGGGTCGGATCGAAAAAAGTCCTCGCCGCTCTGGTCGAGGAGTGGCGCGAGGCCCACGCCGATGAACTCGGTCTGCCGGCGCAACTCCATTACCACGTGATCGAAGCTCGCGGTGTGCGTCGTGCCCGTGCCGCCGCCGAGTGGTTCAATTCCCGCGCTCCCGGCTACACCTCGGACCATGAGGTGGCCACCGCCGTTCGGGGTCTCCTTCGAATCCACATGGCCAGCCTCATGGCGTCACCCGACCGCAACTGACCGGCCGTTTGGTGGAATGCTTTGACGTTCAACCGGTAAACGGGGGCGTCACTGTTCAGCGGCGCTGCTTTTGAAGAGCAAGGGGACTTGCGATAATGGCCCCATGATATCGCAAGCCCTACCAACCGCGCCCGAGTCGCCCGTCGAGCGCCTGACCTATTCCGTGGCAGAGTCCGCTACCGCTCTGGGCGTCAGCAAGCCCACGATCTACCGTCTGGTCGCCCGGCGCATGCTGCGGCCGGTGCCCGGCCTCCGGCACAAGCGGATCCCCTGCCGGCAGATCGCGGCCCTCGTGGGCGGACACGTGCCGCCCGGCGTCAACTGAACGTCGCCGGCGGCCCCGGACCCAATCGATCCATGTTCACGATGGCCAAGATTCGGAATGGCTCGACCTATCTGGGCAATCACCTTGCAGCTAACGACTACTACTCGGAGAAGGAGAGCGTCACGGGCGAATGGGTCGGCCGAGCGGCGGAGCAACTCGGCCTGGCCGGCCGGCGTATCCGTGGCAAGGACGAGGCGTTTGAACGGCTGCGGAAGAACCGGCACCCGTTGACCGGCCGGAAACTCACACCCCGCATGGGCGTAGGTCGGATCGTTTTTCTGGATTTCCAGTGCTCGGCGCCGAAAAGCGTATCGATGCTGGCGGTCACTTTTGGCGACGACCGGCTGCGGGCGGCGCACCAGGAGGCGGTGACGGCCGCATTTTCGGAGTTGGAGCGGTTCGCCGCCCGTCGGGTGCGCAACGGCGCGGCCGCCTGGTCCGAGCAAACGGCGATCACTGGCAACCTGTGCGCGGCGCGGTTCGAGCACGATGCCTCGCGGGCTCTTGATGCGCAGTTGCACACCCACCTGGTCACGGCCAACGCGACCTTCGACCAAAAAGCCGACTGCTGGTTCGCGCTGACCGAACGGGAAATGCTCTGCGCCATCCGCTACGCCGGAAAGGTCTACCAGAACGGACTTGCGCGCCGGGTTTTGGCCGCCGGCTACGAGATTGAGACCATTCAGGATGCCAGGGGCGCGGTTGAGGGGTTCGAGATTGCCGGCATCACGTTGGACGAACGGGCCAGAGCGTCCAAGCGGCGGGCGCAGATCGAAAAGGAGATTGCCGCTTTTGAGGCGAAACACGGCCGGGAGCCGACCACACGGGAAGTGCACGCGATGACGACGGCGACCCGTGGCGAAAAGTTGACGGAGATCACGACCGCGGAAGTCCGCCGCCGCCAGCGGGCGGAAATTGCTCCGGAGCGCGTCCGGGAAATCGACCAACTTGTCGCCGAAGCCCGGCGGCGGCATCCGACGAAGACGCCCGCGGACACAGAGGCCCGCGTCTTGAAAGGGGCCCTCGACCATCTTTTCGAGCGGGCCAGCGTCCAGCAGGGCCACGAAATCCTCGCCGAGGCGCTCAACCAGGATCTGGGCCATATCGATCTGGATAAGCTCAAAGCGACGCTGCTCGAAGGGAAGGGCACCGATTGCGTACCGTTGGCCAGGCGAGCCGATCCGTTGCATACCCCCTACGCGACCCGGGAAGGTTTGGCGCAGGAGCTGGATGCAATCGGGTTCGTCAACGGTTCCCGCGGACGCTACGCGCCGCTGGGGTTTCCGGATTTTGAGCCGCATCGCTCCCTGTCGGACGAACAATACAACGTCGTCAAAGCGGTCCTCGATTCCACCGACACGGTCTGCGCCGTCCGCGGGGTGGCCGGTACCGGCAAGACGACGCTGCTGAAGGAACTGCACCGGGGCCTGGGACAGATGAATCGGGAGGTGATCGCATGTGCGCCAACCACATCGGCCGCCCAGGAGTTGCGGGAGGCGGGGTTTGCCAAGGCCACCACGCTCGCGGACTTCCTGCAGCGCGCCAGATCGCTGCGCTACGGTGACCTTGGCCGCGGCACGGCCCTGATCGTGGACGAGGCCGGCATTGCGGGTACACGCCAGGGCGCGGCCCTGTTTGAAACCGTCAGCGATCACGGTCTCCGGCTGATTCTGGTGGGCGACTCGAGGCAGCATTCCGGGGTCGAGGCGGGGGATTTCCTCTCGGTCCTGGAACGTCATTCGCGGCTGCGGACTTTCGAGCTTAAGGATATCCGCCGGCAGAGCGACCGCGATTACCGGGCCGCCGTGAAACTCATGGCACAGGGTCAGGCCCATGCCGGGCTCAAGGCGATCGACAGGCTTGGGTGGCTGCACGAGGCCGGCGGCAACTACATCCGGCGGGCGGCCGAACACTACGTCGGCAACCTCGCCGTAGGGCGCGAGACCATTCTGGTGGCTCCGACCTGGGAGGAGATTCACCGGCTGACCGATGCGGTGCGCAGCGAATTGAAAGCCCGCGAGATTCTTGGGGCGGGCGAAGTAATCACGGTGGCCGAACCGCTCAGCCTGACCAAAGCGCAGGCAGCCAGGGCCGGCACCTACCGGCCAGGCCATCTACTTGCACTTCACCGGTCGATACACGAGGCAGGCCTGACCAACGGCACGACGGTGGAGGTTGTGGGCGTCAGCGGAAGCCGGTTGTTGGTCCATGACCAGCGGGGTGGGGAACATGTGGTTTCGCCGGCGCGGCAATCCCAGGCGTGGACCGTGGCATCGCCGCGGCGGATCGAGGTGGCCCCCGGCGATCGCATCCTGATCCGCCAAAACCATCGCCGCTCCGGTCTGGTCAACGGCGAAGTCCTCACCATTGAAGCACGGGAGGCGGATGGAGCATGGCTGGCGCGCGATGCCCGGGGCCGGGAGAGGCAGATCCCGGGCGATTTCCGCGCCTTTGTGCACGGGTACGCCGTGACCTCGCATAAAGCCCAGGGCCGCACGGCCGACGAGGTGATCGTCTGCGCCGCCCGGCTCGACACCAAAGCCGCCTACGTCTCCTTTTCTCGGGCTCGACAGGCGGCGACCGGCTACACACCGGACAAGGCGGCGCTCTTCGATGCCCTGCCCAATGTCCATCGCCCCCGCGAGGCAGCGGTCGATTTGTGGACCCCAGCCCGGGTTGGACGATTGCGCTGGGCACGCCAGGTGATCGAACGGGTGCGGCAGGCACTGGCTCCGCGCGTTCCTCCCGTGGAACTTACGGTATCACTCGCGCCGGTCGACCCGGTGCAGAAGGAGGCCGCGGATGAGGCCCCGAGAGCCTCAAGGTCCCGGCGCGCCGGCAGGGGCTATCGGTCGTCATCGTCCCCCCAGGAGGGGATGCGGATTTCAATGTAGAGATTGTCTGCCATGGATCTGCAACCCAGACGCCCGGGAGAAACCAGCACGCAGCCAGCCAGAATGGAGAGGCCCCAATTCGAGGAATGCCGCGGACACCTTGTCTTCACGCTCGCTGACGGCACGACGACCGGATTCCCGCTGTCCTGGCTTTACTGCTTCGACTACCGGAAGGACGAGGCGGGCGAGCGATTTCTCCTCCATCTGACCGACCACCGGGTGACCGTCCAAGGGAAAGGATTGATGACGCTGGAGGACCACCTAAAGAACGGCGAAGGATTTCACCTCAGTGAGCTCCCCGATCGTTACCTGAGCATCAGGCGAAGCGACAAAGCCCACATTGACCACATCGCCATTGAACCAATGGCCGGAGTCACGGACGACACCAACGCCGCCCACCAACCCCTGACACCGAAGTAGGAACACTCAAAGGCACACGTGCCACGTGCAAAAAAACATCGCATTGAGCCATTCAACTGAGGGACCACAGACACGCCGAGATCAGACAAGATTTCCGCATACAAATTCCGAATCTGATGGAGCAAGACGCAATATCCCTAACGCCGTTCCGGCGTTGGGTCCGCCCGCCCGCGACCCAGAACGCTCATTCGAGCATCGTTCGAACTTCATTCGAACACCGGCCCGCCGGTGCCTGATTACCTCGAATTTGCTCGAATCAGTTCGATTGTGATGCCCACGGCGCCCTTTCAGTCTAAATTGCTCCCGCACCTGGAATTCATTCGCGAGTGCCGATCGCGGCGCATGAGCTACCCATGGATTGCGGCCGAACTCGCTGACCGTTTCGGACTGCGGGCGGCGCCCTCGACCATCTTTTCGTTCGTCAAAGTCCGGTCACGCCGGCGGACAACCTACGCCCTGCCGGATCCAACTCCGGCGTCGACACCGACAGTTGTCCACCGGCCCCTACCCAAGCCCGCAGTCCGTGCCGGAGGGAGCGGTAGCTGGCTTTCCTATGATCCGGCAAAGCCCCTGGAGAAAGAACCAACATGACCAGACCCACCAAGCGCATTGTCTTTTCCTGTGGCGGCAAGGGCGGCGTCGGCAAGACGACCGTGGCCATTTCGATCGCCGACTATTATGTCACCCGTGCCATCCCGGCCGTATTGTTTGACTGCGATACTGAAAACAAGAGCCGAGGCTCGCTCAGCCACTTCTTTCCGCAAGCCACCAAGCTCGACATCCGGTCCGAGCGGGGTCTCGACCGGTTCGTTGATGCCGCCTTGGCAGCCGGAGCGCCAGTGGCATTGGCCGACTTGGCTGCCGGGTCCGGCCGCGATACGTTTCATTGGTTTGACACCATGTTCGAAGCCTTGGGCGACGAGGGCATCGCCTTCACCGCCGTGGCCACCATCACCAGCGCCGCGAGCAGCGTCGAGAGCCTGTTCACCTGGGCCGATGCACTGCGCGATCGCGTGAGCTATCTCGTCGTCAAGAATCACGTCGCCGGCGACGACTTTGGCTACCTGGACCGCACCGAGCCCGGCCGAGATTTTCTGGCCAAGGCCAGCCCAATCGTGATTCACCTTGAAGCCCGCGCCCGGGAAATCCAGGCCGAGCTCGACAACCGCGGCTTGACTCCTGCCCAGGCGGTGGCCGCGGACGCGGCCCGGCGGGGTCCGGTTCTGGACAGCACCACGGGCCGAGGGCGCGCCAAGGCCTACGCCCAGCGGTTCGATGCCGCACTGGAATCGGCGTCGGCCTTCCTGCAGCCGTGAACGACCCCGGACAGTTTCCCGATTCGGTCTACGACCGGATCGCGGTGTTCCTGCCCGCGGACCTGCGTACGTCCTTTTACCGGTATGTTGCCCACGTGAAGACCTTGCGGCCGGACGACGATTTTGTGGTCATTATCCAGGGTATGGGCATTCTAGCCCTGCTGGCCCGGCAGATTCCGGAGGCCCTGGCGGAGGAGCGTGGAAAGTTGCTCACGGAGTATGCCCAGCTCTGCCGCAAGCATGAGGCGGCCACGGCACGTGCGACCGACGATGTTCGCACCATGTTCTCCGCATATCAGAAGCTTTTGGAGCAGAATATCGGTACGTGGCAAAGCCGGGAGCAACAGACTCTACGCTCACTCGAAAAGGCATCGGATGACTTCGAGAAATCCGTGACAAAACACCTCTCACTGCTTCGCGGCACCGTTACTGATATCGACGCCGCCACCAAGGAGCACCGGATCGCTGCCCAGCGAGCACAGAATCTCTTGCAGAGCGTCGACTGGAATCGACTCCTGTGGCCCTGCGTCGCCTGCGGTATCTTCGGTGTTTTGGTCGGTCTGGTCGGTGGCCTAATTTTCCGACGCTGACCAAGGCGAGAGGCATGGCTTTACGCTTGGCTCACTGCTCGTTGGCGGTCGAGGTACGGGTTTTCCCGGAATCTTGCCGCTTGGCACCAGCGCATACCGATTCCATTCTAGCGCACCCGGTAAGACCTATGCAATGGATCGCTTCGTCCGAAAAGGACACCACCACTAATGCACTTAAAAAACGCCTCTGGAATTCGACCCCTCCCAAGGCCCAAACTGCACGCCGAAAATCCCCGAACCAGACACTGCACTGCTTGGTTGTTGACCCAAGGTTTACGGAATCGCTGAGATGATTCGTTTCCTACACGCTGCCGACCCGCACTTAGACAGCCCCCTACAGGGGCTGGAAATCCACGACGGCGCGCCGGTCGAAGTGCTTCGTGGCGCCACGCGCCGCGCTTTCGAGAACCTCGTCCAACTCGCCATCGAGGAGCGCGTCGATTTCCTCGTCATCGCGGGCGACGTTTACGACGGCGACTGGAAGGACTACAGCACAGGCCTCTTCTTCCGCGGGCAGATGGTTCGATTGCGCGATGCGGGCATCCCCGTTTACCTCATCGCCGGCAACCACGACGCGGCATCGATCATCTCCAAGAAACTTACTCTGCCCGAGAACGTGTACGTCTTTTCCACGCGCTCCGCGGAATCCAAGGAAGTCGCGAGTCATCCGGTCGTGATTCACGGGCGCGGGTTCCCCCATCGCGCCGTGCCTGAGAACTTTGCCAGGGATTATCCCCCGGCCATCTCGGGCAAATTCAACATCGGCCTTTTACACACCAGCCTCACGGGACGCCCCGGCCACGACACCTACGCGCCATGTTCGGAGCTGGACCTCCGCGATAAGGGTTACGGCTACTGGGCGCTGGGGCACATACATCAGCCCGAAGTGATAAGCAAAGACCCGTGGATCGTTTTCGCCGGAAACTGCCAGGGACGCCACGCGCGCGAAATCGGCCCGCGCGGCTGCCGGTTGGTGACGGTCACTGATTCCCTCGCAGTCGAAAGCGCGGAGTGGCGCGACTTGGACGTCGTTCGTTGGAACGAGCTGAAGGTTGACCTTACTGGCATCGATGACGAAGCCAGGGCGCTGACGCGGGCCAGCGACATGATGGGCACCGCGGTGGCCGCCGCCGACGGCCGTCTGGTCGCCGCTCGGGTCGTTTTCACCGGCACGACCTCCTTGCACGGCTCGCTCCACCGCGACGACCAGCGGTGGCATGCCGAAATCCTCGCGCGCGCACAGGACCACGGCGAGGAGGCCCTCTGGATCGAACGGATCAAGGTCGCCACGACGCCTGTCTATGACGTGGCTCAGCTTACCCAACGCGACGCGCTCACCAGAATCGTGGTCGAAAACCTCGACCAGGCGCGCACTGATCTGGAGGTACTCCCGGCCGAGATCGGGGAAATGCTCGCCGTGCTGCCGCCGGAGGTCCGGCACGAAATTGAAGTCGAGCGGAGCGGTGATCAGCGCAGTGCCGTCCTCGACGAGGTTTGCGCCATCATCCTTGACGCGCTGGGAACGAAGGGAGGGGAGCGTTCGTGAGATTTCAGCGGCTCCAAGTCCCGGCCTTCGGCCCGTTCACCGACCTGGATCTCCGGTTCTCGGACCAGCCCTGCGATCTCCACGTGATCTACGGCGCAAACGAAGCGGGCAAAAGCTCGTTGTTGCGCGCCATCCGGGATTTGCTCTTCGGCATACACGGCCAGTCGCCCGATAACTTTCTCCACGATTACTCCGCGTTGCGGATCAGGGGCGATATCGTCAACCGCGCCGGCAAGCAACTGATCTTCCAGCGCCGCAAGGGCAACAGGAACACCCTGCTCGACGCTGAGGGCAATCCGCTGCCAGACGGTGCCCTCCTTCCCTTCCTCGGCGGCGTCGATCAATCCTATTTCTCTGCGATGTTCGGTCTCGGCGCGCACGAGCTTCGCGATGGCGCGCAGCAATTGCTCCGTGGCGAAGGCGACCTCGGCAACGCGCTCTTTTCCGCGAGCATGGGCGGGACGCCCATCGAGAACGTACTGGAGGCGCTCGCCGCGGAAGCCGACCAGCTCTTCAAAGGTCGGGCCACGGCGAATGTCTCGATCCGTCCCGCCGCTCATCGCTACAAAGAACTGGTCGGGAAAAGTCGCGACGCAATGGTCAAGCCGGAGGCATGGGAGCACATCGAGAAGGAACTGGGCGAGGCGAACCGCCTTAAGGAGACGTTGGTGAACGATATCGACACCTTGGACCGCGAGCTTGCCTGGATGTCCCGTTGCGAAGATGCGCTGCCCACCGTCGGCAAGCTGATCGAGGAGATGAAATCCCTTGAGCAACTTCCGCCGTTGCCTGATGTCGCCAGCGATTTCGTGCTGCGCGCTCGCGATGCCCGCAAAGCCGTCGCCGACGCGCAGGCCGAAGTCCAGCGACTGACGAAACAGATCGAACGACTCCAAAACCAATGCCAAGAGCTCAAGACTGCTCCTGCCATCCTCGCCGAGGCGGATGCCTTGGATCAGTTGCATCAGAATCTGGGCGCTCACCGGGAACGCAACCAGTCTCTCGCCAACTTGAAAGCGAAGTTGGCCGGCGTCGAGCCGCTGCTCGACGCGCGTATGAAAAGCCTGCAATTCACCGGCAAATTTGCGTCGTTGGAAAATTATCGACTCAGCAGCTCCGTTCGCCTCGCCTGCGAAGAAGCCGCCGCTGCGCTCAAGAGCGCGTTGGCTGAGGAGGAGAACAACGTCGGCAAGGTTGCGGACTTCAAGAAGCAGATCAAGGATCGGGAGGACAAGTTGCGCGAGCTTCCCGAGACGGACCTAACCGGCCTCCGCGAGGCACTCGCCGTCGCCGCCGAGGCCACGGCTGCCGACAAGGACTTTCCAGCGAATGAATTGGAGGTCAAACGGCTAAAGCGCGAGGCCACCAATCAGCATCAACGCGTTATTGGCGCTCCAAAAGACCTCGACGCCACCGCCCGCCTCTCTGGTCCGGCCAGCGCGACTATCCGCAATTATCAAGAGCGCATGGACGAGATTGCGCGAAACATTAAAGCCGAGCAGGACAAGATTGATGCTGCGAAACAACGCTACAGAATCATCGAGGCCGAGCTTGCCCGCTTGCAGCGGCAAGGTGAGCTGCCATCCGAGGACGCGCTCCGCAACGCCAGGGAACATCGCGATCATGGTTGGTCCCTCGTGCTCGCCGAGTGGAAAGGCTCGGGTGCCAAAGAAGAATTCGTTCCCGGAACGCCCCTTGAAAAAGCCTTCCCAGAGTCCATCGCCAAGACCGACAATATCGCTGATCGCCTCCGCAAGCAGGCCGAGGCCGTAGCCCAGGCGGAGGAAAAGCGATTTCAAAAGGGCGAATGCGAAAAGCAGGTGCGCGACGCTGAACGGGGAATCGAGAGACTTCAACGCGCTGTCAACGAGAGCCAGGGATCGTGGATTGCCGAATGGCTGGCCTGCGGAATCGCACCGCGGTCACCCGCCGAAATGACCGAGTGGCATGACGAGTGGCTCGAATTCACACAACGGCTCGAAAAGCTTCGGGCGGCCGAAGAATCGCTTGCTACCAAGAACCGGCAAATCCAAACGGCCAAACAAAAACTCGCTGCCGTCCTCGGCGAGTCCGAGACGAAGGAGTTCGCTCTGCTGTTCGCGGCAGCAAGGTCGCGCGTGCAGCAGGGTGAGGAGTCGGCCGGCAGCCGCCGCGTGATCACCAACCAGCTCGACGATCTCACACGTGACCTTGCCGAGCTGGAAGAGAGCCGCTCCAGCCTGACCGCAGCGGTGACCGCCGGAAAAAACCGGTGGAAGATGCAGTGCAGAGCGGTTGGAATGCCCGAAGACACTTCGCCCGAAGCGGGCCTGGCACTCTTGACGGAACGCAAGGAGCTTCTTGCCAAGTTCGATGAATGGCAACAGTTGTCCGGCGAAGTTCAATCAACCACGGCGGCGATAGACCAATACGAGCAAGCGGTCAGCACGAAGGCGCGGGCGCTGGGCATCGAGGGCAACACGACTGAGGTGCTCGAAGCCGCGCTTTGGAAAGCGCTCACCAGCGCCCGCAGGGCACAAACCCGCCATGAACAATTGACTGAGCAGATCGGCGGAGCCGAAGCCGAATTGGAAGACGCCAAACTCCTTGCCGACGAGGCCGATCAATCACTGACCGCACTGATCCAACTCGCGAAATTGGCTGGAGCCGACGAACTGGAGCCGCTCCTCGCCCATCTCGAAAAGCGGGATGCCACCCGGGAGCGTATCCGCCAACTGCGCGAAACCTTGGGCGGCCTCGCCCGCGGGCAGCTTGTGGACGAGTTCTTTGCGCGGGTTCGCGCGGAAAATCCAGACGCGTTGCTGGAGACAAAATCGCGGGCGGAACGCGAAAAGAACGAAAAGCGATCTACGCTCAACGGTGTCACCCAAACGTTGTTCGAACTTGGCAGGCAAAAGGCAGAACTCGAAAAGGCCGGCGACGCCGCGGCGGATTTTCGCCAACAGGCCGAGGCGTGCGCTGCTACCCTCCGGCGCGATGCCGCACGATTTGTGCGCCTGCGCCTCGCCATGTACCTCCTCCAAAATCAGATTGAGCGCTTCCGGAAGGAGAACCAAGGCCCGCTGCTCGCTAAGTCCGGCGCCGTGTTCAACACGATCACACGCGGCGCTTTCAGCGGCCTCGACGCAGAGTTCAACGCCGAGGATGTTCCTATCCTCGTCGGCGTCCGCCCTGACGATTCCAAGGTTTCCATCGACGGCATGAGCGATGGCTCGCGTGATCAACTTTTTCTCGCCCTCCGCCTGGCTGCGCTGGAACAGCATCTTGAGGCGCACGAACCGATGCCGCTCATTCTCGATGACCTCTTGATGACCTTCGACAACAACCGCGCCACGGCTATCCTCCCCCAACTGCGCACCTTAGCCCAGCGCACCCAAGTATTCCTCTTCACCCATCACGATCACCTCGTCGATCTCTGCCGTCGGACCCTCGGCGACGGCGAGTTTCAACTCCACCGTTTGGGGTAAGCAGCCTGATCCGGGTCGTGTGGCCGTGCGTTACCTTTGGGCTCTTGGGAACTTTGATTGGCTTGGTTGGCGGCCATAACCTCTTGCCTCCTGACAAGAATGTACTGCCTGTAAATGGTTTGGTCGGGGCGACTTCTCGAGTTATGTCTTTCTTTTGTCGCCTGTCCGAAATAGAGAAAGACAAGGATGAATGCCTAGGTCATTGGGGTTTGTCGTCGTGACGATCCGCCTCCCCAAGCTCATGCTTGTCTCATAGGGTGCCGAAGTAACGCCCTTTCGCCAGCTTGTCCTGAAAGCGGCCATAGGCAATCCGGCGGTCGGACCACGGCAAAGCGCGGACGACCTCACTCCGCTCGATCACGTAGTGTGAGCGACACGCGAAGTTCCAGTTTCCGATCGAGGGCCACAGCGAAACCGTGTCACCATCGAACGTCAGTGCCCAGTCTGTTGGCGTGAGAGGTGTCACAACTTCCTCTCCGCAGCCGCAGCAGCAGAGGTGGATCGCAGTCGCATACTCCACCGAGATGTAGAGCACCCCTGGTTCTAGTGAGTTGGGGATGTTTGTGACAAACTTGTGTGCGAGCCGCGGATACCGGATCACGGCAACCCTCCGTTCAGGAGCATGTTTCCGTCGGTGGTGTAGGAGCTGTGGTGCTCTCGCTCAAGATCGCGGTAAAAGCCGCGCAATTTCTTCCACTTGATAACCGCCATCACGGCGTTCAGCGCGTTGAGGTCAGCGACCTGGATATTCGAGGAGTAGATGTTGCCCTGTCCGTCCCCGACAAAGGAAACTTGGTTGCGGAAATGATCCCGCTTCTCCGGTGTGCTGGTGGTGGTGCGGAGAATCCCACCCAGCGAACCATCCACCAACTCCAAACCCATCCCGACGTCGATGAATGATACCCCGAGCGTCTCGAGCCTCTCGACGACGCGCCGCTTGTCGTCGCTGGCGTCCATCGCTAGGAAAGCGAAGGTGATACCGTCAAGGAGCTGGAGGTTGCTTTGCGTAAGCGCAACGGGATGTGCAACGAGGCCCCGGTGCATCCGCGAATAGATATCCTTCAGGTAGTGAACCTTTTTGGGGGCTTCACGGAGTTCGTCTAGGGCGGCCGCACCCGGTGCCCGGAAGGCGTTGTGCTGGAGGAATTCGTCTCCGTCTATGAGACGAATCTCGCGGACCGGGGTCTTGGCGAGGAAATCGAGGATGTATGACCCCGTGCCACCGACGCCGACAAGCGCGACCTTCTCGGCAGCCAGGCGTTCGGTGAGCGCGCCAATGCCAGCGCGGTCTGACGCGGTCTCGGTGTATTCGAACACACTGTCCTCCTCTTCTTCCGGCACGCGGAAAACCCGCGCGGTAATTCCGGGCTGGATTTGCGCTGCCGGGCCGGTGAACAACGCGGCGTAAGTCGTCATCTTGTAATAATAATCGGTGTAGCCTGTGCTGGGCTTGCTGGAAAAAGAGTGCTTGGCGATCATGCCGTTGCCCAGCGGAAGGTGCCCGCTCTGGTGGGAGATCTGGTGGATTCGCGTGCCGTCAGCGCGACAGGGATACTCGCCATCAAAAAATGCAACGTGAGTGTCGGGCGCCCGGGTGACGTCGCCTGCCATGGTCAGACTGGAAATGAGAGTGCCCCGCCTGATCTGGCGCTGTGCGTTGACGTAGGGCACCTCCCGCATGACGAGGAATCCACCCACAATCTGGATGAAGTAACCCTCGTCGCGCAGGCGCTTTAGGTCCGGACTAAGACTTATCGGTTTTTGTGACATTGAAGATCGTCCCCATGTGCTTCACTTCAACGGAGCCGCCGGGCCCGAGTTCGCCGGCGGGCGGCTTGGATTCAGCGTGGCGGTAGGTCATCGCGAACACGATGTTCGGGCCGTGCGGGCCCGGAAACACCAGCGCGACAACTTGCTCAAAAGTTACGTGCGGACCCGGCACGACGAACGGACGGGAGTTCACGATAATCTCATAGGTGCGGACAGGTTTGGGGCCGGTGACAAAGCGCTCGACCCCGGGGGCAGCGAGGTCGATGAGGTCAGCTGGCTCGATGAGCCGGTCGGTTCCGCCGCGGACTTCGAGGAAAATTGCCTTATCGGGGCCAATCTGCGCGAGGGCGTAGAGCGCAGCGCCGCTGATCACTGGCTTTCCCCACGCGAGCTGGCGACCATCGAGCGTCAGCTTGAACTCACGGTCAGTGAGGAAGGCGATGAAGCGCTCGGCACCACGCGCGCGAAGGTCGAACTGCTCGTCGAGCCGGACATCCTCGAAGTCGCCGGTCGCGAGGATCGCAAAGAGGCTGTAGTCGTCGCCGGCACCGGCACCCCCAGCTGCCAGAATTTGGCGCCCGAGCGGCACCGGGTCGTTCACGAGGACCGACCGGAAGTTCGTGTCGCCGTTGGCGTAGAGGATGCGGTAACCGCGTGCAGGACGCAAGGGACGCCCCTCACGCACGGCAGTACCCACGTCGTCGAATTCAATGAGATCTTTGGAGGCCATGATTTTAATTGGTCTTCCCGCGGGAGAATTCCCGCGGTTACCTACTCAATCGCCTCCGATCGGCTTGATCCGGTAATCCTAGCCGAACTTCTTGATCAGTTTCCCTTCAGGCAAGGGCCCGCAGATGAAAAAAGCCGGGCATTGCGGGCAGGTCTGTTCGTTCGGCCTCGGTGGAAACTGCCCATCACGCATTTCCATAAGAAACTTGGTGATCTTTTGCTCCCGACCGGTGAGTTCCTTTTTCGAGAGCGGGACTTCGAGCACCACCCGATCAGCCAAGTAAACCAATTCGATGACCGCGCCGGGGAACGCTTTTTGCGCCGCTAGGACGAAGGCGGTGCTGCCGACAGCCTTTTCTTTTCTCTCGGAACGGTGACCGGTTTCGACGGTGCGCACCGTACGACGTCCGTCTGGCCGGATTAGAACTTCGTCGGGATGGACGAGAATTTCTTCGTTGCCGAACTTCAGACTCAGGGCGACAGCGGTTTCGATCGTGTGGCCATCGCGGGTGGATGCGAAATATCGCACCATACCTAATGCGAATTCACGATAGTCCGACTCGTACCCGTGGCCCGAAAGCCCATGGGCGGCAAATGCCTTCTCCATTCGCTGCTCTAGGTCCGACAAATCCATGCTGGCACCCTGCGCCTTTAGATCCTTGAAGACGGCGCGCACTGCCTCGTGCATTTGCATGAATGGGGTCGCAATACGGCGGCCGCCTACCGAGAGGATATGGGTGAAGAAGAACCGTCGGGGGCAGCTTTCGTAAAGGGATATCTGTTGGGAGGTGAAGCGCAGGGCTCCGTCCACGTGCAGCACAACGGCTGCCATTTCCGGGGCGGGAGGCATGACGCGGGCGGGATTGACGTGGCTCGTCACCAATCCCTCCCCGAGGCGCTGAAGGAACGGCGACGTTTGCCGGCTAGCGTTCTTCGCGTTCTTGATGGCCGCATAAGCAATCAACCGGTCCTTGGCTCGCGAACACGCGACATAGAAGAGGCATTCTCGTTCCTGTTTGTGCGCGCGCTCGAGATCCTCGCGCGCCTTGCCGGTGCCACCTGCTACCAGCCCGTCAGGCGGTGGGCACGGGGGAGTCTTCATCGATCCTGGCATCGAGTCGGCGTTCATGCTCGCGAGATGCACACCGCCGAACTCCAGCCCCTTCGCGCCGTGAATTGTCATCAACCTGACCGCGTCCAATCCTTGGGCGGCCGCCGGCAGCTGTCGGAGGTCACGGTCGTCCCGGAGGCGCAGCAATCGCCTGATCCGATCCAGCAGCCTTTGGATGGGCAAATTTCCGGCGGCAGGCTGTGCGCGAATGAAGTTCATCAACTGCCAAATCGCCATCGCGCGGGCCCGGTCGCTGATTGCCGTGGAGGTAGCGAGCTGCTCCGCCATACGAGTGCGGTCTAGCAGGACCGCCGTGAGAACGTGCCATGGCGATGAGTCTGGTCCAAACCCTTCCAGCAAGGCGACGAGCTTGCGCCAAGCAGACTGGCCTTCCGGCGTGAGCTGCTCTGCTACTTTGGCGTCGGTGCGCCACGCGCCCGGCGGCCCTTCTGTGGATCTGAGATGGCCGATCACTGCCGCGACCTCCGCAAGCGACATGCGAAACTCGGACGAACACGCCGTCCGGACGAAGCCCATCGCGCGTCCGTCGATGAGGAGCGAGAGCAGGGAAAAAAGTTCCTTGGCCTCGGGGCGTTCGAACAGGCTGCCCAGGAAAAGCACCGGAATCCCGAGTAGTTCGAGTTCGTGGCCGAGGTCTGAGAGCGTGTCGTTGCCGGAGCATAACACTGCCTGATCTCGGTAGGCGTAACCCGCAGCGCGTAACTCCTCGACCGCCTCCGCAATCGCAGCGGATTGGAGATGGCCGCAGTCCACAGTGCGCAGCTCCGGTTGAACTCCCAGCGCACCGCGATCCGAGATGAACGCTGGCGCCTTGCTACCCACGGGTATCCGTTGAGCAAAAGCGGTGAACGCAACGGTGATTTCAGAGGAGGAACGGTAATTCCTTACCAGTTCTCCGCGGACGCCGCCCGGGAAATCATCTAGGCCAAAGCGATCCAGATTAAAGGACGATGCCCCGCGGAATCGATAGATCGATTGGCGCGCATCACCGACCACCCACAGATTGTTGCCATCGGGGCGAAGAGCTGCGAGCAGCCGAACACTGCTGCGGTTCACGTCCTGATACTCATCGACGAGGACATGGTCATACGTCTGCTGAAAATGCGCGCGCACGGGGGCGTCACGCTCAAGCAGCCGGACGGGGAGCGACACAAGGTCACCAAAGTCGATGCAATGCCGCGAACGTTTCAGAGCTTCGTAGACCGCATACACGCGGGCAACCTCTAGCGCCTTTTCGGCCGCCGCTTTTTCCTCTTCGTTCGAGGCGCGGGCCTTCATTGCCTCGGCGAGGGCCAGGTAGGTCGAGTCATCCACCACCTCGTCTTTCGCCCGCGAGATTGCCGCCAGAATATCCGCAATCACCTGCGTCGGATCATAAAGATCACGGTAGTGTGAAAGCCCGAGACGCGGAAATTCGTACTCGAGAAGCTCGACGGCCTCGGCGCGGTCCAACATTCGGGGATCGATTTCGAATCCGAGCTCCTTCCGGAGCCTCCGAATCAAATCCAAGCCGAACGCGTGGAAGGTGCCAATCCACATCGCGCGCGCAGCTTCCGGGTGCTTGCGCGCGATTCGCTCGGCCATTTCCCCCGCAGCCTTGTTCGAAAACGTGAGCAGAAGAATTCGGCGGGGAGCGATGCCTTCGGCGAGGAGACTCTCCACTCTCGCGACTAGTGTTTGCGTTTTGCCTGTGCCCGGACCCGCTTCCAACAAGTACGCAACTCCGCGGTGAGCCGCAGCATTACGTTGTTCTCGGTTTGGCTCGCGCTCTTTTTCGGCGACGGCTGGCTTCAGCGATATTGGCGGCAGTAGGAGGGCGTCCAGAAGCTGCTGGGCGACGACATCGATGGGCGCACCGAATCGTTCGGCAATTGAAGTCAGTCGGAGGCCTTCCTCGACATGCAACTGGCGGAGGACTGAGCGCGGCAGGAGAAACTCCCGTGCGAAGAGGTCCATCTGTATCTCGCGACGCTGTCGGCGGCCGTAGTCGACCACGCGATCGAGTCCGATCGGGGAAGGATCCGAGGGGCGTGCCGGGTCGATAACGATGGGTTCCCAAATTGAACCCGGATCAGCATTGTCATCGCCACATTCGGCATGACCGATCTCGTGCGCGACAAGAAACGCCTGCTCAAAAGGCGAGCCGATGTTTTCATGCAGGATCAGCTCGTCGTCTGAAATAATCGTAGCCCGTCCGCCATCGAGCATCGTGGCGCCGGGACGCACGGGCTCGACATCGAATCCACGGCGCCTGGCCCCCGCACAGGCGAAGGTATACGGGTGTCGAGGGTCATGGCCGGCCGAAACCGCCTCGGTATGCAGCCGGGCAGCAGTTTGGCGGGCCAGCTCGACAGCGTCCATGCTCAGTCTCTTTCAGCCAGCAACGCCGCCCGTTTCTCTGGTGGCACGCATGCATCGATCAGCAGTTGCTCAAAACTAACCTGCTTCGTGGCGTTCGGCTTCTCGTCTGCTTTATAGCTCCGGTTCGGAACGAGCTGCGGGAACAAGTTCGGCGCCCGGGGCAGCGAATCTCGTAACACCTCTAAGGGTGTGCCGAGGGCCACTGCCAGACGCTCAAGGAATAGCCGCGGGACAGTTTCAACGATCACGCGCCTCTCCCGGAACGCAGAGAGAATTTGACGCGGCACTCCGAGCGCGCTGGCAACAGCCCTCATCTTGGAAGGTTCCAGCGCCAGCAGCGGACTGAATGCGTCCGAAGCAGCAGTGGAAGCGAATCGAGCCCAGGCCACGTCGATCAGTGCCCGGTCCGCCGCGTCCAGCGGCGCCGTGCTGACGTCGATGGGGCGGTCGAGTTCGTGGGAAAGGTCGACCAGTTCGGCGGCGTATAGCGGGTAATCGCGGAGGTAGCGCTCCAGCGTGGCATTGTCATTTTCAGCTTCGAGGGCGTATGCATCCAACACGTCCTCGAGGGAGGGAGTGGATTCCGGGTTCATGATTTGTTCTCCCCGTCGATAATGGATTTGATGGTAGCGATGGCTTGTTGGTGGTGAGAGCGGATGGT
This sequence comes from Opitutaceae bacterium, assembly GCA_049513315.1. Classification (GTDB taxonomy): domain Bacteria; phylum Verrucomicrobiota; class Verrucomicrobiia; order Opitutales; family Opitutaceae; genus Fen-1467. The sequence continues at coordinate 4,190 of JBEKWG010000022.1, read as the reverse complement.
CTTGTCGGATTTCTCCAGAGCCTTCGAAACACAAAACGTGTTCGGGTCTTTCGAATACAGCGGGAAGCCGCGGCGGACGAGGCGCAGAATCTGACGCTGAAGATCGGGTAACTGGTCGATGGCGGCATCCACGTCAATGCGCCTGGCGTCCCGCTCGATTTCGCGCAGGTCATTTGTCTGGAGGGAGCCGCCTTGGTTCCGCAGCTCTTCGGACACATCTCCGGTGGAGTCATCGACTTCCAGGGCTGGGGTCCGCTTGTTGTAGCGCAATACCTTTCGCTGAGCGTCGAAACGACGGCGCTTGAGGGTTTTGTCGAAACAGACTTCCCATGCATCGAGGCCCGCATCGTAGCTCTGGCGATCTGACATAAGGAGCGTGAGGAAGCCGTTAAACACTTCGTCCGCGATGTTGCTGCCCGTGAGGGAAACAGCGGAGCCGTCGGAACCGGACCGCCGTGGCAGCCGATTCCGTACGCGCTCTGCTAGAATGGCGAAGATCCGCTCCCGAGTCCGGCCAGCCGCGCCATGACCTGTGCGGACAAGGTAGACCAGACACTCGCCTGGAACATAGCCGGCGACGTCCCGCGACAGAATCTCGCAGCGGGCGAGCAGCGCGTCATCGGGCAATGCAAGCAATTCCAGCAAAACGCGTTCGGTGTTCTCATTTCTCCTGTAGGCAGCCCCTTTCGGCGATATCTTGCGCAAAGGCCTGAGTGACGGAGCGGTCATCTGGGTTAGATTGGTTAGGCTTCGGGGACTACCCCGATTCCAAAGGTAAATCGCCGCTGCGCGTGGCAAACCGGTAACGAAGTCTCAAGATTTCTGAGGAATTTTTCGTCGCGCCGATTGGGTGCATTTCAGTGTCAATCGTTTGGGCGCGGCCAAATCCGGTGAACATGCCGGGGCCTTCGCCAGGCACGACATCGGCGCGGGAGAGCGATACGAACCGTTCGCGCTGTTCACGGCCCGAGTCATGGACCCAGCCTATAAATGGCGGAATCGCTCGTCACGACAAACCTGCATCGACCAAGCTCGAATGTGGTCCCACCTATTTTCGATTATCCGATCAGTAAATCAAGTATCCGTTCTTTCGGCGAGTAGCCATCCCGGTGGGAACCAAGATACGAACTGAGCACCACCCATGATTAGGAACCTATTAGTGATCATCCCCGAATTCTATCGAGGCAGGCGCGTGGATTGGTGATTCGCGCTGGGATCCTGATTTCCCTGGCTGGCAGTCCAGCTCAATGGGGGAATTTCCTAGACCGGAAAGGCTCTTCAAGTCGCCAGCCTTGTTCCCGCCTGCCCGCCGCCAGATATTTTACACGCCGGTCAAGGTGGTGCTCCGCCTCCACCTTGACTCGGCGCGCTTTCTGGCGGCTATCGGGGGCAGGTGGAATGCCGGGGCCCGCCTGAACCGCGAGATAAACTATTCTCCAAATGGCGCATGCCGTCCTTTAGGAAGCGTTCTACCTCTTGGCGGGAGTAGATCTTGGTACGGAGGTACGCGAGGGATTTGATAAGGCCACGTTGCTCAAGTCTGTAAACGCTGGCTTTGGAAACACCCAATTCTTTCGCCAGCTCCGCGAGGGTGAAGGCGAGCTTTGGCGGAACGATCTTGGCTGGCGGACTTGGCGGAGCCGGAGGTGCCGGCGGGGGTGCAGGTTCGGATAGGCGCTTTGACAAGACCAGCAAGATGCGATCCGCAATCGCAGTCACATCGTCATCAGTGAGCGTTCGTGCCATAGGTAAATGAAGCCCGGTGGCATCCATTCGGTCGGATTTGCATGGGAGTCCTTGATGGGCCGGGTGGAGCTGGAGACGCACCCCGGTCCATCATCGGGGTCCCAGGTTCGTCTTTTCGAATGGCAGGTTGTGGTGTTGAAGGAATGCTAACACGTCCGGCAGCGTATCGACGTTCTTTGCCACCCTGCTCTCGTCGGGATAGAGAGCGTGATCTTCGGGGTGCCAATCATCCTTCGTGCGACGGAGTTTCTTTTCGATCACCTCGTGCAGGAAGATGCTGTTGGATTCCATTGATTCGGCGACGTCGTACGGAACTTCACACCCGTGGCACCCAATTCCCTTGTTCACGAACAAAAGGCGGGCCCAAGCTCGCAGCTCAATATTGGTCCTAGCATAATTCCAGGGGTAGCAGCTCGTATCAGCGATGTATTTCCAGATGGTCCGCTCATTACTGAAACGAGCAAGTGGCACTCGCAGGACGAAGAGAATATCAGAGTCATGCGTCGAAACCAACCGGACTGCCGACCCCCATCTAATAAAGTACGCTTCTGGCGAATCGTGGACCTCGTCCCAGATGAGCGAGTCGACATGCTGGCTTACGGTTTCAAAAAACTTCTCCGGCCGTTTGTCGAAGTGGAATTCCTCGTGTATTCGGGCGTCCTCGCCATCGATCCACTCCCTTCTGATCAGGAACGTCCGGGCGATCCAATCGATCTTCTCTTCTGACAGCCAAGCGAGGAAGGCGCCATCGTCCTGGTAGTCTGTGAGAGCGATGGTAAATGGCGCGTGGCAGGTCTTGAAGAATCGAGCCAAATGCGCCGGCTCCAATTCGTGCGCGGAAAAGATGCGTCGGATTCGAGTGACCAACGCGGCGACACGCGGGTCGGTCGGTCCCGACTTTACACTCGCGGTAGGATGGTTGCGCTGCCGAATCCAATCGGTTAGTTGGGGCCCCTTGAGCTTCTTCGTCACACCGTCGACGCGGACGAATGCGTCTCCCCCGCCCGTATAGAAGGGCTCGGATTGGGCGACTTGAGGGACAGTCAACTCGACGACGTAGAGGTTCTGAGGCTTCGTGGCGCCACCCGCCAAGGGATGTAGCTCAACACGATAACGAGTCGGATCGATGCTTGGCTGAATTGCGTGGAGCTTGTCGTTGATTGCCCTGCGAAGGCGATCGCAGTCCTGCGAGGATAGCGGCACGCCGACGACAGTTCGATCCGAGTCCCTGATGCCCCAGAAGATTGTGCCACCTTCACTGTTCAGGAACGAAACAGTGTACTCGTCAGAGGCATTCGCGATGGCGCCAACGGGGTCATGGCCCCTGACCTCTTTGAGCTCCAGCCGGCGAGTTTCTTCGAACTCGGCGCGGCTCCCGAGAACGAAGACCGGATTATGGGGCTGATCGTCGCCTGCCATGGGGGCATCTTCTTATGCATGGAAAGCTAGGACAACCCCTGATTCGGCGTTACCAATCGAGGCCTCAGTGTAAGAAACTATGCGCCTGAGGTTACTTGGTTAGGAAAACTGCCCCCGCTCGCCTGCCCATTTTGTCACGCCAGCCAAGGTAGTGCTCGCTGCGCGAGCCTCCACCTTCCCGGCCTGCGGCCTTCCCCCTCGCGAGGAGCGCCGGGGCTCCTGCGCTCGGCGGCCGCGGCCGTGGCTTGGCGTGCCGGCATGGTCCGGCGCGCGGGGCGCACCAGATAACCGGGCAAGGTGCCCGGCCGGTCCGCGCTGCACGCGCCGGTCATCATGATTCAAACCAATGTGCAGCCGGCAGACGAAACCCAACCGTATGTTGGAATCCACCATCCGGTGGCGGTGGGCGAACGACCGCAAATGCGGTTTCTACACTTCGGCGTCCAGGCGCTGAGCGACACCGAATTGCTCGCACTCGTCCTTCATCACGGGATGCGCGCGGAGAGCGCCCTGGGCCTCGGTTCACGGCTGATCGCCGATGCCGGATCACTGGCGACACTCGCTTCCTGGCAAACCGCCGACTTCCGGCGCTGCCGCGGCATCGGACAGGCCAAGGCCCAGCAACTGGTGGCGGTGATCGAAATTGCCCGGCGGATGATGCGCGCCGACGGTGTCGCGAAGCCTCTTTTAAATCGACCGGAAGCCATCGCCGCCTACCTACGGCCGTACGCCAACGGGCTTGAGGTCGAGAAGTTCTGGGTGCTGTGCCTCAACCGGAAGAACCGGTTGATCAAACTGGTCGAACTGACCTCCGGCACGGCCACCGCGTCGCTGGTCCACCCGCGGGAGGTCTTTCGCGAAGCCGTGCGGCATGCGGCCACGGCGATCGCGTGCGCCCACAATCTATGTGATGCATCACATAGATTGTGTTATGTTGCGTACCGAGCTATGTGGAGTGACCGGGCAAAGGCTCCTGTTATCGTGACTGGGATCCCCCGGCAATCGCTTCACATAGCTAGAGGCTG
>JBEKWG010000021.1:0-60654 GCA_049513315.1 Opitutaceae bacterium | reverse complement strand
AACGTGCATCTCAGTGTTGCTCTCCACCCGGACGATGCGGTATCCAGGAAGCGTTAGGTTAATCATCATCGGGGACACGGTGGCTCATTTGCCCGTGTCCCCAATCTTTGATGAAGAGCCCAGGTTTTGCGCTGGGCGCGAAAACTGGCGGACCCGCGAGAGCGGGCCGGAGCGAAGCGACGAGAGAGGGATAAGGGCAAACCGCAGCGCCAGCGGAGGTTTGGGGCGAAGCCCCGAGCACAGCGAGTCAATCCCTCTCTCTCCGCCAGCCTTCGCCCAGCCTACGGCTGGCAGGCCAGCCGCCAGCCGACGACCACCATCGCGGGCATGGTCGCTCTCAGCAGAACCCAAGGCGAAGGCTGCGCGCCGTAGGCTTGGCGAAGGCGGGCATTACCCTCAGCATAGGCATCCTCCCCCTATGCACTACGTCTATCTGATCGAAAGCGTGTACAACCGCAGCCAACACTACGTTGGCCAGACGGGAGACCTCAAAGAACGGATTTCTGAACACAACTCAGGAAAATCCGTACACACCGCACTGTTTCGGCCGTGGCATCTCGTCTGCTACCTCGGATTTGCTGATGAAAAGAAAGCCATCGCCTTTGAACACTACCTGAAAAGCGGCTCGGGAAAAACATTCCTACAGCGTCATTTTCTTTGAATGGGCGGGGCGAAGCCCCGAGCGCAGCGAGTCAATCCCTCTCTCTCCGCCAGCCTTCGCTGGGGTCTACACCAAAGATTTCCCTGTGATCCCGAGACCGGACGCGCTTACCCTCAGCCGCGCGTCTGGCGTCATGAAGTCGAGTGGCAGGCGGTCTGGATCATCGAACTCCCCGCGTGAACGTGGAGGCTTGGCGGAGCCAGCCAGCCGGCGCCAGCGTTCAGGGCGCTCAACGTCCGCTGGGTGAGGGGCTGAGAAAGTGCAGCTGCCGTTGTTCTGAGCATTGACCCTTGGGGGCTTGCCCTGATACTTCGATGTCGTTAACTATTGCCTCGATCGGGACGAAATCCGTTTCGCCTGACAGCCGGGAAAAGACAGCATCGCCGTGATGATCTATGTCCAATGATGGTGGCAAGCAGGGAGAGGAGTACTACTACTACGCGACTGAAGGCGTATTGGGGGCACTATGGTCCAATGAGATTAAGATTTCTGCTCCCTGCGACTTCAATGATCCGATGGAATTTCTGCCGGCTACGGGGGAACTCACTGAGGAGAATCGGAAAATCTGCTTAGCTTGGCAGGCCTCGAGTAGAAACAACATCTATGTCCTTTGCCTCTCGGCTCGTAAGAATAATCCGCGGATGTGGGCACAATATGGAGGTAACCACACCGGCATTATGCTCACAGTCGATTTTTCCAAAGGGCTATATTCTGATTGGAAGAAGGTTGGGTTGCTGGGACCTGTCGACTACTCGAAACGGGAACGATATTTGCTCAACGTGGGAGACTCGCCTAATGTAGACGATCTCCGTGCGTTACTCTATCGTAAGGGGAAAGATTGGGAGCACGAAGAAGAGTGGCGGCTGGTAATTCCCGAAACCGCATTAAAGGCTTTAGGGGGGCATTATGGAATGCTGTCCGGTCAAGTTGCCGCCTTTTTGCCACTGCCCGACGAGAATATAAGTACTGTGACGGTCGGGCATAGGAGTTCGGCCACATTGTTTGATTCGGTGCTGAAGATCAGAGAGATTCGGAATGCAGCATGGCGTGTCTGCAAGGCGAAGCTGAGCGACACTGAATTCACTCTCGTCGAAGACGAGTGGCGTGTCACCTCGGTGAAAAATCGCTAGGGGATCGAAAAGATTATGCCTCTGCCAAGTGCAGTGTTTCTCGACACGAGTGTTTATGTAGGGCAGCTGTTCAACTTTGCTTCGACTGCCTTGGTGTCCTTCATTCCCGTGGCAAAAAAGGGGAGTCTTAAATTCTTGTTACCTGATCCGACCGCTCAGGAGATTTACCGGAATCTTGACGAACGTGCCGAGGCGGCAGTTTCGGCCCTAGATGGAGTTAGGAGAAAGGCTCCTTTCCTTTCGAAATGGAAGCATTGGCCGCAGTGCCGTGGTGAACCAGCGGTGCGGGCTAGCGCAAGGGAGGCTGCTCGGATCGAGTGGAAAGAGTTCTTGGGTAACTTCGATGTGGTGAAACTAGGATACGAGGGGGTCAAAATAGAGCGTATAATGGGGTGGTACGATGGAATGTTAGCGCCATTTCGAGAGGGACCGAAAAGGAAAGAATTTCCTGACGCGTTCGCGTTGGAAGCGTTGGTTTTATATGCCCGCAAAGAGAACTGTCGCATTGCCGTTGTGTCCGCGGACAACGATTTCAAGGACGCATGCGCCAGGTACGGAGCCCTCTTGTACTTTTCCTCTTTGCCGCGGCTGACTGAAATGCTGCTGATCGATGATCAACGAGTTGAGGGCCTGCGGCAGATCGTTTTGGATCAGGTAGGTCTAGTTGAGAAAGCTATCTTGAAAGATGCGCGATGGCTGGTCTGTCGGCACTCAGATAGAGACTTTAAAATCGACGATGTGTCCTTCGAAACGGCAACTATAAGCGATATTCGGATCGTCGGCGTTGGGGAGACGGAATGCACAGTGACATTTGAGGCAAACCTTGATTGCAGGGTGGCGCTAGAGTGGGAGGAGCCGGAGGATCCTTGGGAGGAGCCAGAGGATCCCTTGGAGGAAGATTCGTTCGGTGAGATTGTTCGTGATTCAGTGGAAGATGTGGCCTGCGTTTCAGGGACTGCAAAGGTCAGGCTAAGCGATGCGCACGATAGGATCATTGAGGTGACTTTTTCGGAGCTTGATCAGGGGGAGTTGAAGTTTCAGGCGACGCCTAAGCATAGAGGTTAGGACGAGTCCTTGCTGAGCAAACCGCCCCGCCGAGTCATCGGTCAACTCTCGAACGCCCCTCATTTCGCCTAGGCTCAAACGGCTGGTGCCTGCTATCACGCCGGAGGTAGATCGTTAAGCGTGGGGTCACAGACGCGGCATGACGGGCATAATCTCGCCAGACAGGATTAGTCTAAAATCCCGGTAATTACGCTTGACGTTACTAACGTCACGCGTAATCTTTTTTTGAAGATGATTAACTCCTTCGCTTGCAAGGCCACCGAAGCGATCTTCAATGACCAGCAGACACCGGATCTGCCATCAACGATTCAGGCCACTGCGCGGCGGAAGTTAGTCCAAATCAACCTTGCACAAATACTCTCCGATCTTCGCGTCCCGCCCGGCAACCACTTGGAAGCCCTGAAGAAAGACCGCGCCGGACAGCACTCAATCCGTGTCAACGACAAATGGCGCATTTGTTTCAGATGGACAGCCGGCGGTGTCGAGGACGCGGAGATCGTAGATTACCACCCATGAAAACAAAAATGCTTCCCCTACTCACACCCAGCGAAATGCTCCACGAGGAGTTCCTGAAGCCGATGGGCCTCACCGCCTACCGGCTGGCGAAGGATATTGGAGTCCCCCTGACGCGGATCTCCGCCATCCTCGCCAACAAGCGGGCCATCACCGCAGACACGGGGTTGCGGCTCGACCGCTACTTTGGTCTTTCCGAGGGTTGGTGGTTTCGCCTTGAGGCTGAGTGCGAGCTTCGTAAGGCCAAGCGGGAACTCAGCTCCCGTATTACCCGCGAAGTCCAGCCCCGAAAACTCGTCACCGCCTGAATCACCGTGGCCGGCAGCAGCCGCCGGCTGGCGCGACTGTGGCACCGCATATTTGGATTTAGACGTCCCTCAGCCCCCCGCCGGGGGGGGGGATATCGCACACACCCGAGATCGCCCCGCCTCGGGCAAAGGACACGGCAGCACGGGTACGCCACGCATTCCGGTGGCGGGTGACATCCTGAATTTGCCCCGGAATTGGCCCCTTGCCGGGCTTGATGAGCGACGGTCCGCCGTTGCGTTTCTGTTGCAGAAATACAGACGCATTTGTGCGTTTCTGTGCGTCTCCTTACCTCTGAGAATTCTACTTCATTGTAGTGTTCTTGGATTGCTAAACCGTTGATGGGGTTAAACCTATCCGAGGGTTCGAATCCCTCTCTCTCCGCCAGCCTTCGCCAAGGCCTTCCACCGACGCTGAAGCTATGGCGGACTAGGCGGCTGGCAGGCCACCGGAATAGTAGATGCGGGTTATGGAAAGAGCGGAAGCCGTCGCCCCGGCGCTGGGTGAGGTTTAGGCTCGGAGCCCGAGAAACCCCGCCAGCTCCTTGATCGCGGCGGCGACCTTGTGCCCGCGCCGCACTCGGCGGGAGACAACCTGCAGCCTGCGCCGCTCCCGGTCCGCCCTCGGATCGACGTGGCCGACAATCTCCGTGCCCGCGAGCACCGGCAGCGCATAGTGGCCGCGCTTCCGCTTGGCCGCCGGCGTGTACGCCTCCCATGTGTAGTCGAAACCCCATAGGTCGCGGGTGAGCCGGCGGTCATAAATGAGCGGATCCAGCGGTGCGAGCAGCACCGGGGACGACGCCGGTGGCGCCCCGGCCATGACGGCTTCGAACAGGGCCGCGTCCTGCCGCAGACAGTACAGCGTGGGCAGGCCGTCCACCGCCACCGGCTGGATCTGATCCGCCACAAGCGAAAGCTCACGCCGGTTGAGGCCGACCAACCGGCGTTGTTTGAGGCGCTGCAGTAACGTCCAGACCTCGACCTCCGGCTCCGCGCACGGCGGCTGGTCGAGCACAACGCGGGGTAGCACGCGCTCGGGCAGATCATAGACGCGGCGAAAATTTCGCCGGGCGGTAATGAGCACGCGCCCGTGCGCGAAGAGTTTCTCCAGCACGTGCTTCACAAGGCGGCCCTGCTGGCCCCAGGCCGACCGCGCGCGGCCCTTGTGCTCGATGTCATCGGACGTCAGCGGTCCGCGCGCGCCTATCTCTCCGAGGATATGCTCCGCCAGCGCCGCCTCGCGGGGGGTCAGCCGGCCGGAATACGCGTGGCGCAACCGACTGCGCCGCTGCATCCCGCCCGTGAGAAACGGCCACGCCTCCAGCGGGAAAGCCGCCAGAACGCCGTGTCCTCCCCGCAGGTAGTGTTCGAATCCCTGCCGCTCCGGCGTATGGAGCCAGGCGTGCAGCGCGCCTTCGCGGTAGCCAGTGACGCGGTTCCGCAGAATCAGATCATGCATGCGCCCGCAGACGTTGACCGGGTCGATCTGGACGTAACCCAAGTAATCAAGCGCCGCCGCCACCTCCAGCACGGGCGCGTCGAGCAGCACGGCGCGCCGCACGAAACGGCGGGCGGCGGTGACAGTGATGGTCAGTGGAGCGGGCATCGGCATGCGCCAGAATTCACCAGAAATCGGGCGCCAGCGCACCTTGAAAAATAGGTTTTTGCACAGGGACTTGAAGTCGCGCGGTGACGCCCGGAGCCGCCGGTACGCAAGCCGTTCCGCGAGTAATGTAGGAGCCTGCTTGCAGGCGATTTCTACTTTTTCATCGCGAGCAAGCTCGCTCCTACAACCGCATGTCTCCCGCTGAGGCAAAATGGCCGCGCGGATTCGCCCGCATTCCGCTCGCGCCGGATCACTTCGCCTTGAGCAGGAGCACGGGCACGTTGACGCTGTGCCGCACCCGGCGGGACGTCGTCCCCAGAAACAGGTCGGCCACGAATCGGTGTCCGTGCGTGCTCATGGCCACGAGGTCGCAGCTCTTCTCCTTCACCCACTTGATGATTTCCTTGGCCGGTTCGCCGAACGCCAGTTCGGCCTCGGCGGGAAGGCCTGCGGATTGGAACTCGGCCTGAATCTTCTCCAAGTACGCCTTGTCTTCGGCGATCTCGGGGCTGATCGCGTCGGGCCCGAACACCCGCGCCGCCCAGCCGTCGGCGACGTGCAATAACACGACCCGGCTGTGCATGGTCTGGGCCAGGGCCTTGACGTGATCGATGATCGCCCGGTCGGTGGGCGTCGCGTCCAAAGTCACGAGAATCTTGTTATACATGGCTTGCTCTCCGTTGGGGTGCGTGGAGGTCGGTCTTCAGCGGCCGACGATGACGGCCCAAGCCTGCTTCAGCGCGTCCGGTAGGCTATAGATATCCATCGCCGTAATCAACAACGCACTGCCCCAACCGGCAATCATAAGGAACCAGCCGTTCCGCCACTGCCCCATCCGCCGGCGCGAGCTGGTAAAGTGCAGCAGCGGAAACATGGCGAAGGGCAGTTCGAGGCACAGCACAACCTGGCTGAGGTTGACCAGATCGGTCACGCTGCTATTGCCGCGGACGCTGATGATCAGGATCGCCGGCACGACGGCCAGCGTGCGGGTGATCAGCCGCCGCACCCATGGCTTGATCCGCCAGTGCATGAAACCTTCCATCACAACCTGCCCGGCCAGCGTGCCGGTGATCGTGCTGCTCTGCCCGCTGGCGAGCAGCGCCACCGCGAAGAGCGTGCTGGCCAGCGTCGTCCCCAGCAGCGGCGCCAGCGTCAGATACGCCACGCGAATCCAGTCGCTATCGGCCGTGAACCTGACCACCGCCCCACCGGCCGCGGTCACACTGTCCTTGCCGTAGAACACGATCGCCGCGAGCACCAGAATGGCCGCGTTGATGAAGAACGCGATGGTCAGCGCCACCGCCGAGTCAATCGTGTTGAACCGGATGGCGCGACGGACGGACGGCTCGTCCTGTTGCAACTTGCGGGTCTGCACCAGGGCCGTATGGAGGTACAGATTGTGCGGCATGACGGTCGCGCCAATGATGCCGATGGCCACGACGAGCATGCCGGCCTGGGCGAAGTCAGGCCGCGCCATGGCGCGGCCCATTTCCAGAAAATCAGGCCGGGTCTGGGCCAGCCCGAAAATCTCGACGCCGTAGCAGACGCCGATGGTCAGCACGAAGACCGCGACCACCGCCTCGATCAGCCGCATGCCGAACCCCTGCAGGGCCAGGAGGAGCAACACGTCGAAGGCGGTGATGATGATCGCCCACAGTAGGGGAATGTGGAACAGCATGTTCAGGGCCACCGCGCTGCCGAGCGATTCCGCCAGATCGGTCATGCCGATGGCGATTTCCATGGAAACCCAGTTCGGCCAGCGCATCCACCCGGGGTAGTAGTCGCGGCAGCATTGGGCCAGATCCTTGCCCGTCGCCACGCCCAGGCGGGCCGAGATCACCTGCAGGATGACCGCCATGAAGCTGGCCAGGGCGACGACCCAAAGCAGGCCGTATTTGAACTGCGCCCCGCCCGCCAGGTCGGTGCCCCAGTTGCCCGGGTCCATATAGCCGACGCTGATGAGGATCGCCGGCCCGACGAAGGCCCTCCATTGCCGCCAGAACCCGGCCTGCCGGGGCGGCACGCTCACCGTGCCGTGCAGCCCCTCCAGTGACGGGTGGCTGGCGGGGGTCGGGTCGGCGGATTCTTTTGGCCTTGCCTCCAAGATGTAGCCGTGGCTACAGACCGTTGGCCAGCTTGTCAACAAGCTTCCCTTTTTTCAAAAACGGGGCATGAATCGCGCCGTGGCCAGGTCAGTCCAAACCCGTCCCGCTCCGCCCAAGATCAGTCTCCAGCGCACCCGGGAGGAAAACGCCCAGGAAACCGCCCAGGATTACGTGGAAATGATCGCCGAGCTTATTGCCACGGCGGGTGAGGCGCGAGTGACGGATCTGGCCCGTCGTTTGGGAGTCACCCACGTCACGGTCAACCGCACCATCCAGCGCCTCCGCCGCGATGGCTTGGTCACCGCCCTCCCCTATCGTTCCGTTTTCCTCACTGATGCCGGGCGCCAGCTCTCGGAGGAATCGCGCCGGCGTCACGAAATCGTCAGCGCATTCCTCAAATCGCTCGGGGTGCCGGACACTGTCGCCCACGCGGACGCCGAGGGCATGGAGCACCACGTGAGCAAGGAAACCCTCGCCGCCTTCGTCAAACACCTCGCCCGCCACGGCCGCGCCGGCCGCCGTGACCGCTGAGGCGAGGAGGCCGCCGGCCGGATGGCGCGGGCGAACTTCGGCCTTGTCTCGCCCTCCCCCGCCTCGCCACACTGCCGCGCGATGTCGAAGTCGTTCGCCCGTGTCGTGCTCGTGGTCACGACGGCGTTTTTCGCCGTGTTTTTCCTGTGGCCGATCCTGCAAATTCTGAAGGGCGGCTTCATCGATGCCGACGGACGCCTCACTTTTGCCTTCTTGGCCGCACTGCTCTCCAATCCCCTCTATCTCGACGGCCTGCAAAACTCCTTCCTGCTCGCGGTGGTCACGACCGCACTCGCGCTGCTCCTGGCGCTGCCGCTCGCCTTCATCTCGGACCGCTATCGCTATCCCGGCAAAGGTGTGCTGGCCTCCCTGGTGTTGATTCCGATGATTCTCCCGCCGTTCGTCGGCGCCATCGGCATCAAGCAGATTTTCGGACAATACGGGGCGCTCAACGCCCTGCTCATCGCCTTGGGGGCGCGCCCGCCCGGCTGGACGTTCGACTGGTTCGCGGCCAACCAGTTTTGGGGCGTCGCGCTCGTCGAGGCGCTCAGCCTCTACCCCGTCATCTACCTCAATGCCGTGGCGGCGCTGGCCAACATCGATCCCGCCATGGAGGAAGCCGCCGAAAATCTCGGTTGCACCGGCCTGCGGCGCTTCTGGCGCATCACCCTGCCGCTCATGCAACCGGGCCTGTTCGCCGGCGGGACCATCGTCTTCATCTGGACATTCACCGAGCTCGGCGTACCCCTCATTTTTGACTACGCGCGGGTGATGCCGGTGCAGATTTATCATGGGCTGAAGGACATCGGCGACAACCCCTTCCCGTACGCCCTGGTCGTCATCATGCTGGCCAGCACCGTGCTCATTTACGCCCTTGGCAAGGGCCTATGGGGGCGGGACAGCCATGCGATGATGGCCAAGGCCACGAGCACCGGCGGGGCGAAAACCCTGCCGCCCCTGCGTGCCGGGTTCTGCACGGCGTTCTTTGCGGGGGTGACGCTGGTCGCCATCCTGCCCCACCTCGGCGTGGTCCTCGTCGCTTTTTCCAGCAGCTGGCACGCCACGGTGCTGCCGCACCACCTCACGCTCGACAATTTCCGGATTGCGCTGGGCCACGACCTCACCGTTCCGGCCATCGCCAACAGCCTCAAATACGCCAGTGCCTCCACCGTCGTCGACCTCGTGCTCGGCATCGCCATTGCCTACGTGGTCGTACGGACGCGCCTCGCCGGCCGGCAGGTCCTTGATTTCCTCGCCATGCTGCCGCTGGCCGTGCCCGGCCTCGTGCTGGCGTTTGGTTTTCTTGCCATGAGCCAGGAAGGGCATCTCTTGGCCTTTCTCAACCCGGTCGAAAATCCCACCGCCCTGCTGATCATCGCCTATTCCGTGCGGCGCCTGCCCTATGTGGTGCGCTCGGCGGCCGCGGGTTTCCAGCAGACGAGCGAAACGCTCGAGGAAGCCGCGCAAAATCTCGGCTGCCCGCCGCTCAAGGCGACCATCAAGATCACGCTGCCACTCATCACGGCCAACCTCATCGCCGGCGGACTGCTCGCCTTTGCCTTTGCCATGCTCGAGGTGTCCGACTCGCTCATCCTCGCCCAAAAGCAGGTGTTTTATCCGATCACCAAGGCCATTTTCGAGCTGTTCCAGCTGCTGGGCGACGGCCGTTTCCTCGCCTCGGCCCTCGGGGTGTGGGCGATGGTCTTCCTCGGCGTGACCATCGCCGGCATGAGCCTGCTGCTCGGCAAAAAGCTTGGGGCGATTTTCCGGGTGTGAGCGGAACGGTACGGGAGAAGGCGGCGGCCGCCCGCTTCAGACCTGGCAGTGGGGGCAGATGAACGAGGCGGTGGCGCCGGCGCGGATCTTCTGAATGACGGTGCCGCACTCCGGACAGGGCTTCCCCTCCCGGTAGCCGACCCGGAAGTCCCTGATGCCGCCGCCCCGATTGTAAAGGTCCTTTTCGAAGGCGAGGCCGCCAAGCCGGGCGGCGCCCGCGAGGTTGGTGACAATGGCCTGATACAGGGCGAAACATTCGTCTTCGCTGATCTTCGAAATCGGGCGGTTGGGATGAAGGCGCGCCTTGAAGAGTATGTCCTGAATGTAGACGTTCCCGATGCCGGCAACCTTGCTCTGGTCCATCAGGAGCGCCTTGATCGAGCCGCGTCGGCCGGCCAGCAGGGCGTGAAAACGTTCGTAGGTGAATTCGGCGCGATCGAGCGGATTCAACCCGAGGAGATTCGTCATCTTGTGCGTGGGCAGCTTCGGGTCGGGCAGGACGTGCGCATAGCCAAACCACCAGAACCGAATGGTCAGACAGGAACGGTCGGCGAAATCGATCTTGAGCTGATACCGCTCGGGCGGTTTCGCCGCGGGCTTGTGCCACAGCAGATCGCCACCCATGCCCAAGCTGAGCAGGAAGGTCACCCCGGGATCGAGATGCGTGAAGATCCATTTGCCGCGCGAGGTGACGCGATCGATGGTCCGGCCGCACAGGAGACGCGAAAACACGCGTGGCAAAACATTGAGGCATTTGGGCTGCTTGACCTCGATCCTCACGATTCGCCGGCCGCGGAGGGCCCGGTGCATCTGGTGGGCAAGATGATAGATTTCGGGAAGTTCGGGCATGGGAAGGTTCCTCGGTCGATCCTGCAATTCGCCGGGCCGGAGACAAGCTGCAGGGATGGCAAGAAGAGGGGTTGGTCGCTGGACGGCCGGATATCAAAACCGGCGGGTGAGTCGCGCCGCGGCGATGCTCAACGCCAGCACGCCTGCGCCCAGTCCCGCGGTGAAGAGAAAGTAACTGCCGCCCTGATGAAGTCCGAGCGCGGTGATGAGCGCCGGGGAGAAGCCGGCGAGCATGCGCCCGAGGTTGTAGGCCGCGCCGGAGAGCATGGTTCGGTATTTGCCGAAGACTTCGTTGAAGAATGCGCCCATCAAGCCGAACGGAATGCCGTTGAGCAGCGGCAGCACGAGCGCGAAGGCGAGCGTTCGCTGCGGCCAGGCACTGGTCCACGCCCACCCCGAAAGCGCGACGAGCGCCACCGCATAGAGCGCGAGGGCGCGCCCCACGCCCCGCCGCCGCACCACCCACGCCCCCAGCAGCATGCCCGGCGCCACGTTGAACCAGAAGAACACCGTATAAATGACCGACTGGGGCAGATCCTTCGCATAGAACACATTGATGGTGCCGCTGGCGATGGTCAGGCTCGCAATGCCAAAGCAAACGGCGAAGGCACGAGCGTTCTCGCGCAGCGCTCGAAGACCGGCCGAACCGAAAGGCGAAGGTCGAAGGTCGCAAGCCGCCGGAGATAGGCCTGGGCCTTCGGCGTTCGACCTTGGACCCTCGACTCTCGCCGCCAACTCTGTAGGAAGGTCGCTTGCGACCGATGAATCGCGCCCAAGGGCGCTTCCTACGTCTTCTTCTGCCAGCGATTCATCGCCGCCGATTTTCGCCGGCGGGTTTGCCTTTCCGGTATCCGGTATCCGATATCCGGTATCCGTCATGAGCACCCGCCAGCGCACGAACGACAACACCACGACCGGCACGATCGATGCCGCGAACAGCCCCCGCCAGCCCCATGCCGGCAGCAGGTAGTTCCTCGCCAGAGCGGCCAGCAACCCTCCCAGGATGGCGAACTGAAGCAACGCCGCGAAACGATAGCGCGTCGCGCGATCCACCCGCTCCGCCAGATACGTGTGGCTGATCCCCCACTCCGCCCCCAGCGCCAGTGAAGCGAGCAGCCGGAATCCCAGCACGCTGGCGTAACTCCACGCCATACTCAGGCCGGCGATCCCGAGCACGTAGACACCGAAGACGGCGAGCATTATCCGCCCCCGGCCAAACCGGTCCGCCAGCCAGCCGAAACCCAGTGCGCCCAGCCCCACGCCCGCGAGTCCCACGAACTGCAGCGTGTTGCTGGCGGCTGGCGCCAGCGCGAAGTGTGCCGCCAGCACCTTCTCCAAGTAGACAAACAGATAGAGGTCGTAGTAGTCGAAGAGCAGTCCGATGAACGCCGTCCAGTAGATGCGCACGGTGGAGGACTGGCTGCCGGGGTCGCCCATGAATGAGACACGAAGGGCTTTGTGTGCGAACGTTGTCAAGTCCACCCGGGATGCCTCATCCGAAACAGGATCCGGGGCAGTGCTTTTGCCCAAGGCGAATCCCATCTAAGATCGGCGGGCGGGCGGATCGTTTCTGGCCTTAGCGGGTGAAACATACCACAATGACCCGATCCGGCGATTTGCCGCTTTCCCGTCATGTCAAAAAACATCGTTATCTGCTGCGATGGCACGGGCAACGAGTTCGGCCCGACCAACACCAATGTCGTCAAATTGTTCGAACTGCTCCAGAAAAACCCCGCCACCCAAGCCGCCTATTATGATCCCGGTGTCGGCACGCTGAGCGCGCCCGGCTTTATTTCCGCCCCGGCCAGGGCTTTCACGAAACTCCTCGGGCTCGCGTTCGCCCTGGGCCTCACCGCCAACATCGAGGACGCCTATCGCTACCTGATGGAGCGGTACCAGGACGGCGACCGGGTCTACCTGTTCGGCTTCAGCCGCGGGGCATTCACCGCCCGCGCCCTCGCCGGCATGCTCTACAAGTGCGGTCTGCTGCAACGCGGCAGCGAGAACCTGATCCCCTACGCCTCGAAGATGTACCGGCACGGTTCGAAAGCGCTGGCGGCGGACTTCAAACGGACGTTCTCCCGGAGCTGCCCGGTGTATTTCATCGGCGTCTGGGACACGGTGAAATCAGTCGGCATCATCCGGCGCCGCAAGTTTCCCAACACCACGCTGAACCCGGAAGTCGCCCATGCGCGGCATGCGATTTCGATCGACGAGCAGCGCAGCCAGTACCGTCCCAACCTGTGGTCGCACGAACCGCATCAGGACGTGCGCCAGGTGTGGTTTGCCGGCGTACACAGCGATGTGGGCGGCGGGTATGTGGCTGCCGGCCTCTCCCACGTGGCGCTCCGCTGGATGCTGCGGGAGGCCATCGACCACGGACTGCTGGCCGCTATGCCGGGTCCGGACGTTTATCCGGCCGATCCGCTGGGCGAACTGCACAATCCCCTGCTGCCGGTCTGGTGGATCCTGGGCTGGTGGCGTCGGTTCATTCCCGACCAATCGCTGGTGCATGAGAGCGTGCAGGCGCGCATGACGGCCCGGCCGGACTACCACCCTCCCAACCTCCTCGCCGCGAAAAACCTGACCTACGTGCCGTAGGGTCCGATCTGGCAGTCATTCCCAGAGGCGCCCCTCGGCCAAAGACGCTGGGCTTCTGTCACCCACCGCACCGCGCGGACAATGACGTTCCGGCCTTGCTCAGGACCCTCGCTTAAATACCAAAACCTGATCCCGGCTTGCCACACTCAGACGGTCGCGGTGAAAGTGACAAAATAATTCTTGGAAAAGTCCGCGCTTCGGACGGGATGGGAGCATGGCCGAGGTCTATTGTTACGGGCACGTCAGCACCGGCAAGGTGCTGCGGTTGCGCGATCAGTATCCGGAGGCGGATGGCTACGCCGAGGTGGTCGAGATTCTGGAGAACCACGCGGGCGAGGCCACCGGCACCGCCCTCGTTCTTGCGCATCTGGGCGTATCCGTGGCCCTCGAAGGCAACTGGATTGGCGATATCCCGGAATGCCGCCGCACCCTCGAATTCCTCCAACAACGCGGCATCGACTGCTCCGGGCTGCGCGTGGTGCCCAACTATCCCGGCGTCACCGAGGTGGTCGTTTCCGACGGCGCCTCGCGCACCGTGTTCGGCCGCTATTGCGACCTGCTCTTCACCACCAAGCAATGGGATGATCCCGATCCCGAGAAAATCGCCGCTGCCCGGATCGTCTCCGTGGATTCCACGTTTGGCGAGGCCACGCTCGCCGTGGCGCGTCACGCGGCCGCTTTCGGCAAACCCCTCGTCACCTATGATGCGCGGCTGGACTCGGAACTCACCGCTGGCGCCGCCGTCCTGATCATTTCCGGCGAGTTGCTCCGGCGGGAATATCCCGCGGCCGTCTCCGATGAAGACGAGCGCGCCGGCTTGTTCGCCCGCTATCTGGAACGTTGCCCCGGTTTGGTGGCATTCACGGCCGGTTCGCGATCCGTGTGGTGGGGCCGCGGGCGGGCGAAGGCCGCCGACGGGAGAAGCAGATCGTCTGACGGAAACGCGGAGCCGGGCCGGCGTTATGAGTTGGAGTCGTTCCGGGTGAAGGTGGTGGACACCGCCGGGGCGGGCGACAGTTTCCGGGGCGGACTGGTGTATGGCATGCTGCAGGATTGGCCCGACGCGGAGTGCGTGCGGTTTGCGGCCGCCGTCGCTGCGTTGGTTTGCTCCCGGGCGCCGGGCTGCGTCCATCCCCCCGCGCTCGAAGAGGTGCGGGAACTTCTGTCAGTCAAAAAAAAGTTCCGCGCGTGCCGCCGTCACCCATAGGTCCGCGCGTACCGCCCCCCATGGGTCCGCGCGTGCCGCTCTCAACCAGCAAGTCCGTGCGCACCGCCGCCAGCAAGCGGTCGAGACCCGCCTGCACCTTCAACGCATCCTCGCCCTCGACAAGCAGCCGGATCTTCGGCTCGGTGCCGGAGTAACGCACCAGAACGCGGCCGCGTGCGCCGAGCTCGGCCGCAACCGCGCGGATCGCAGCCTTCACCGAAGGCAGCTCCCCCAGGGGCAGCTGCTCCCTCACCCGCAGCGCCCTCGCTAGCTGCGGTAGTTTCCGCAACTCGCCCCGTAGTTCCGAGAGCGGCTTGCCCGTGGCGCCCATCACCTCGATGACCTTGAGCGCCGCCACCAGGCCATCGCCAGTCGGCGACACTTCCGCGCAGATGATATGGCCTGACGGCTCGCCGCCCAGCATGGCACCCTCCGCCCGCATGCGTTCGCTGACGTAGCGGTCCCCCACCGGGGTGCGCAGCACGCGTCCCCCGGCCGCCTGCACGGCGTCATCGATCCCGAGGTTGCTTTGCTCAGTCACGACCAGAATGTTTTTCGCCAGCGTCCCATGCCGCAACGCATGCACGGCCAGCACGGTTAGAATCTCGTCGCCATCCAGCACCTCGCCGCACTCGTCGCAAAGGACGCAGCGGTCGCCGTCGCCGTCCAGCGCAATGCCGAGCCGCGCGCCGGTGGTGCGCACCGTGGCGCAAAGCTGCGCCGGATGCTCGCTGCCGATGCCGGCGTTGATGTTCCGACCGTCGGGGGTGTTGCCGATGGCGGTCACCGCTGCGCCGAGCTCGTGCAGCACAGCGAGGCCGGTGCCGCACGTGGCACCGTTGGCAGTGTCGAGCACGATGCGCCAGCCTGCCAGGGACAAGGGCGGGAGGAGGTGGGCGACGGCGTGGATGTAATCTCTGGCGGCATCCGTCAGCACCGGAAACAACGCCGCACCCGCGGCATTTTCCGCCGGTGGGGCAACGTAGTCCACCTGTTGCTCGATTTGCAGTTCCTCCTCGTCGGTCAGTTTGACTCCGGTCGATCCGAAAAACTTGATGCCATTGTCCATGGCGAGATTGTGCGAGGCCGTGATGACGACGCCGAGTGCCGCGCCCTGCGTGCAGACGGCGCGAGACACCAGAGGGGACGGCACAACGCCAAGGCTCACCGGCGAAAATCCCGCGCTCGCCAGACCGGCGCCCACGGCCTTTTCCAGCACCGGTCCCGAAAACCGCGTATCCCGTCCAATCAGCACCAGCCGCTTGCCGCCTTCCGCTTTCCACTTTTCGTTGGTCCTCAGCCAGCGGCCCGCCGCGGTGCCCAGCTGCTGGACGAAGACCGCATTGATGATCGGCCCATCGTAAAGGCCGCGCACCCCGTCAGTGCCGAAATACCGTCGTTTCATGAGCGATAGAATTCCCTGGTCGCCGCGATCTTGGCCCTTACTGCGCCGCCGAGCAAGAATTCCCGGGCGGGGGCAATCCCGTCCAGCACCCGCTCGGCGCGGCCCACGATCCAGAGCGCAACGGCAGTGTTGAGCACGATCGTATCGACGAGGCCCGCGGGTCCGCGGCCGGCGAGGATCGCCTCGACGAGGGCCACATTCGTGGGCACGTCGCCCCCCCGGATGTCGGCAAACGGTGCCTGACTCAGGCCGAAATCCCCGGCCTGCCAGTGGCCGTCGACCGCCGCCAGCCGGCCGAAACCGCGCACCCGGTTGACGGTGGCGGTGGTGAGTTCGTCGATGCCGCGGCCGTCGTCGATCACGCCGACCACGGCGAGGCCGGCCCGTGCGCCCAGCGTTTCGAGGGTGGCGGCGAGCCTGATCGCCCAGATCTCCGAGAATGTGCCGAGCAGCATGTGCGCAGGACGGCCGGGATTGATGAGCGGGCCGATGAAGTTGAACACTGTGCGGCGCCCCGGCACGGCCAGCGCCTTGCGCACCGCCGCGACGTGTTTGAACGCCGGGTGATAGTTGGGCGCGAAGAAAAACACATAACCCAGCTCCTGCATGGCGCGGCGCAGTTTTTCGGGAGGCGCGTTCAGATCGACCCCGAGCGCGGCCAGCAGGTCGGCGCTGCCGCATTTCGAGGTGATGCCCCGATTGCCGTGCTTCATCACCGGCACGCCGGCGCAGGCCAGCACGAGCGTCACCAGGCTGGAAACATTGAATCCGCCCATGTGGTCGCCGCCCGTGCCAACGATGTCGATGGCCTGCGGCGCCCACGCCTCCAAACCGGGATCGAGCGACAGGGTGCGAAAAACCGTGGCAAAGGCCGCGACCTCCGCCGCCGTTTCCCCTTTGTCCGCGAAAGCCGTGAGGAAGGCGGCTTTCTCCGCATCGGGCACCTCGGGCGAGGCCAGCGCGAGGGCGGCGTCGCGGGCCTCGGCAGTGTCCAGCTTCTCCCCGGCGGCGAGTCTGGCAGTCAACAAGGAAAGCCCGGTCATGGCACCGAGCACATTGCGAGGCTGCCGGCTGGAGAAAAGCCGAAAAAAGCCGGCGTCATAAAACTCGACAGCCGGGGCGAAATTTCCGAGCTACATGCCGTGCGCCGCTTATTGCTGCTGCTGATTGCCTTGGTCTCCTGTCTCTCCTTCACCGCGTTTCGCACGCCGCTGGGCGTGGTGGCCGCCGCGTCCGGCCGGCCCGCCGCCGAGCTGAGCGTGGGCGACGCCCTTGTGCTCGGGCTCGTGGAAGGCATCACGGAATTTCTGCCGATCTCCTCGACCGGCCACCTGATCATCGCCAACCACGCGCTGCACCTCGACTCCGAGGCGCCGCTTTGCGACGCCGCGGGCCGGCCGCTTTGGCTTAAAAAGCCTTCCGCCCGGAACCCCCGGGGTGAACCGCTGACGCTCAAGCTCGCGGCCGACACCTATTCGGTGGTCATCCAATTCGGAGCCATTGCCGCGGTCGCCCTGCTTTACTGGCCGCAACTGCTGGGCATCGGCTTCGGGCTGCTGGGCCGCAATCCGGCGGGCCTGCGGCTGCTGCGCAACCTGCTCGTGGCGTTTCTGCCGGCCACCGTGCTCGGCCTCCTGCTCGACCGATGGATCGACCGGTACCTGTTCTCCATTGAGGCCGTGGTGGCCGCGCAGATCAGCGGCGCGGTGTTGATGATCGCCGCCGAGCGCTGGCGGCGGAAATACGCCACCGCCGCCAACGCCGTGCTCGATCTGCCCGCCCTGCCGGCCGCGCGCGCGCTGGGCATCGGCCTCATGCAGTGCCTGGCGCTCTGGCCGGGCACCAGCCGTTCCATGACCACCATCGTCGGCGGCTATTTTGCCGGCTTCGAACCCCGCCTCGCCGCCGAGTTCAGCTTCCTTCTCGGGTTCGTGACCCTCGCCGCCGCGACCGTTTACAAGAGCTATGAGTCCGGCCCGGCCATGATTGCCGTATTCGGCTGGCCGCACGTGCTGCTTGGCGCCGTGGTGGCGACCGTCTCCGCGGCCATCGCGGTCAAGTTTCTCGTAAGCTATCTTACCCGGCACGGTCTGGACATTTTTGCGTGGTATCGACTGCTCGTGGCCGCGGTGCTCAGCGCGCTCTATCTGCTATGACGGCGGTATCGGCGTGCCGCCGGTTTCCTGATATGATGTCTTGACCCTCCCCGAGGCCGACCTTTACTCGGGCACCTTCAGCCGGTTCAGCTGCGCCGCCCGGCAATCCGCACGACACGCGCAACGTTTTTCATCATGGCCAATCCGAAACGCAAACAATCGAAACGCCGCAGCGCTAACCGCCGTGCTGCCAATGTCTTCAAAGCTCCGCAGCTTGCCCGGGATCCGGCTGATGGCAGCACCGTCCGGCCGCACCGCATCAATCCCAAGAGCGGCATGTATCGCGGCCGTCAGGTGCTGACCGTGGAAGTCTGAGCCCAAGCGCAACCGAATACCCGGCTTTAACCCCGCTGCTTCTTCCGCAATGGCAGAAACGTCCGCCGCCGGCCGTATTGCCGTGGATGCCATGGGAGGCGACCTTGGCCCCGCCGAGGTCGTCGAAGCCGCCAAGCTGGCTTTGGCGGAATATCCCGGCCTCAACCCCCTCACCTTGGTGGGGGACGAGGCCGTGCTGCAGCCCCTGCTCGTGAAGGCAGGCTTGGCGGACCAGCCGACCCTGGCGCTCTCCCATGCGTCGGAGATCATCACGATGGACGACAAGCCGCTGCTGGCCATCCGGCGGAAGAAGGATTCCTCGATGATGCGTGCCATCGAACTGGTGAAAAACGGCGAGGCCATCGCGGCGGTCAGTTGCGGCAACACCGGCAGCCTGGTGGCGGCCGGCATTCTCAAACTGCGCACGCTCGAAGGCCTCGACCGCGCGGCGCTGGCGCCGGTCGTACCGCGCGCCGACGGCTATTTCATTCTCATCGATGCCGGCGCCAATCCCGACGCCCGGCCCGAGCACCTCGTGCACAACGCCATTATCGGTTCGCATTACGCCCGCATCGAGCTGGGCATCGCCGCGCCCCGCGTCGGTCTGCTGACCATTGGCACCGAGGAAGGCAAGGGCAACTCCCTCATCGCCGAGACGCACGACGCCCTCAAGCGGATTGGTTCGCTCGTTAACTATGTCGGACCCGTCGAGGGTTTTCAGCTGTTCTTCGACCATGTCGATGTGGTGGTGTGCGACGGATTCGTGGGCAACATCTGCATCAAGAGCTGGGAGTCGCTCGCCAAGTTTTTCACCGGCGAACTCCGTGACCAGCTGCAGGCCAATCCGCTGCGGGCGACGGGCGCCTATTTGGCGCAGGGCGCGTTTGATGCGTTGCGCCGCCGGATCAACCCCGAACGCTACGGCGGGGCGCCCCTCCTCGGACTCAAGGGCAACATCATCAAGGCCCACGGCTCGAGCAACCGGCAGTCGTGGAAAAACGCCATCCGCATTGCCAACGAAGTCATCCAAGCCGACCTGAACCACCGCATCGAGGTCGACGTCGCGCTCGCCAACGACATCCTCCGCCAGCTTGTCGCCTGACGCCCCCGCGCGCTCCGGCCTTACCGTTCATGGGTCCTTCCATCGCCATCCTCGGCACCGGTTCCTACGCCCCCCAAAAAATCGTTTCGAATCATGATCTCGCCCGGCTGGTGGACACCTCCGACGAGTGGATCACCACCCGCACGGGCATCCGCGAGCGGCGCATCGCCGGCCAGCACGAACCTTCCTCCGAACTGGCCGCGCGGGCGGGCATCGCCGCCATCGCCGACGCCCGGTTGACCTCCGCCGACATCGACCTGCTCGTCCTCGCCACGGTCACGCCGGACATGCCGATGCCGTCCACCGCGTGTGTCGTGCAGCACAAGCTCGGCATTCCCGCGCACGCCGTCTGCTTCGACCTCAACGCCGCCTGCACCGGTTTTCTTTACGCCCTCGAGGTCGCGCGCGCGCTGCTGGCCGCCGGCCGCGGCCGCCACGCCCTGGTCATCGGCGCGGAGAAGTTCTCCAGTTTCCTGGACTGGCAGGACCGTGCCACCTGCGTGCTGTTCGGCGACGCCGCCGGCGCCGTCGTGCTGGGCCGGGCCGCCGACTCCCGGCATGGAATCCTCAGCTGCAACCTGGGCGCGGAAGGCGGCGCCACCGACCTGCTATGCATCCCCGGCGGCGGCAGCCTCCACCCGCCCTCAGTGCACTCCGTCGAGCACCGCCAGCATTACATCAAGATGAAAGGCCGCGAGGTCTTCAAACACGCGGTGCGGGTGATGGCCGGGGCGGCGCGGGAGATTCTGGAACAACATCGGCTGACGGCTGACCAAATCACCTGCGTCATCCCGCACCAGGCGAACCGGCGCATCATCGAAACCCTCTCCCAGAACCTGGAAATCCCGTTGGATCGCTTCGTCATCAACCTCGACCGCTACGGCAACACCTCCGCCGCTTCGATTCCGCTCGCGCTCGACGAGGCCCGGCGCGCCGGGCGCATCCACGCCGGCGAAATTACGCTGCTGCTGGCGTTTGGGGCGGGCTTGACGTATGGGTCCGCCCTGATTCGCTGGTAAAACCTCCTCATGCCGCTTCCCGTCGTGCTCCACCGTTACGCGCCCTTGCTGGCCGCCCTCACTTTGCTTTTCCTGCCCGCACGGCTGGCCGCCGATCTCAGCTGGACGCCGGAAGGCGGCTGGAAGTTTGAAGGCGGGGTCGTCTCCGGTCTCGCCCCCTCGGAGAATCGCAACGCGCTTGCGCTGATGAACAAGGCGCGCGCCGCCGAAGAGAAGCACCACTACCGCTCGGCTCTCAGCACCTACAAGAAAGTCACCAGCAGGTACACCAATTCCCTTTATGCCCCCGAGGCGTTCTACCGCACCGGCTACATTCGCCTCGCGCGCCACCAATACGTGAAGGCCTTCCAGGCCTTCCAGGAAATCGTGATGCGTTATCCGAGCACCTCGAAATTCAACCAGGTCATCGGCGAGCAGTATCGCATCGCCACCGCCCTGCTGGACGGGGCGCGCAACCGCGGCTGGCTCCTCCTCCCCGGCTTCCGAAACCGCGAAGGAGCGATCAGCCTGTTCGAGCAGATCCTCTACAACGCGCCCTACAGCGAGTATGCGCCGCTCGCGCTCATGAACATCGCCAAGGCCCACCAGATGTTCAAAAATCCGGAGGAAAGCATCGATGCGCTGGACCGCATGATCAACACCTACCCGAAAAGCCTGCTGACACCCGACGCCTACCTGCGGCTCGCCCAGGCGTATGCCTCCCTGGTCGAGGGCCCCAACTACGATCAGACCTCCACCAAGGAGGCCATCACTTATTACGAGGACTTCATGATCCTTTACCCCGGCGATCCCAACATCGCCGCCGCGGAAAAGGGTCTTGCCCAGATGAAACAGGTGCTCGCCGAGAGCAAGCTGCGGATCGGCGATTACTACTTCAAATATCGCAGCAACTACAAAGCGGCGAAGGTCTTTTACCACGAGGCCATCACCGACTATCCCGACTCGTCCGTGGCGCTGCGTGCCCGCACTCAGCTCGTCAAGGTTGAAGCCAAGCTGACCGGAGCCAAACCGCCTGAGGAACCCTCCGCTCCCCCGTCCCCGCCCAAGAAGAAGCGGTTCCTGTTCTTCTGAGCGCCGCGCCGCACACGCGGATCCTTCGTATGTCATTCCGGGCGCAGCGGGGAAATTCAAAGCACCGGTCCTTCCGCCGGGTGCGCCTCCCCGTTTCCGCGCTCGTTCCTCTCCTCAGCCTCGGCCTGCTGGGGGTGTCCGCCTGTTCGCACTATCAGCTCGGCACGAAGACCAAGCTGGCGTTCACCACGCTCTACGTGGCGCCGGTCGAAAACCGCGCCATGCTGCCCCAGGCGCAGGCCATCTTCGCCATGGAGATCCGCGACGCCCTGTTGAAGGACGGCCGCGTGACGCTGGTGACCTCGCCCGAGGCGGCCGACGCCACGCTGCGGGTCACGCTGGTGAGTTATGAGCGCGAGGTGGCCGCCGCCAGCTCCGTCGACACCGGCCTGGCGCGGGAATTTGCGCTCAACCTGCGCGCCACCTGCACCCTCACCGACAACCGCACCGGAAAGCCGCTTTTCACCAACCGCGAGATCAGGGTCACCAAGGATGCCTATACCGACAGCGGCCAGTTGCAGGCCGAGTATCAGGCCCTGCCGCTGCTGGCCGGCGCGCTGGCCGGGAAGGTTGCCCACACCGTGCTTGATGTGTGGTGACGCGCGGCCGCGCGGGGGACCAGGGCGGAAAGAGCAGGAGTGAAAGGAGGATTGAGTCTTTTCTGTTCTCCCTTCTCCATTCTCCCTGCTCCATGCTCCCGCCCTTGCTCGTCCCGTCCATTCTCGCCGGGGATCATGCCCGCCTCGCCGACAGCGCGGCGCTTGTCAACCGCCTCGGCCTGCCGTGGATCCACCTCGATATCATGGACGGGCACTTCGTGCCCAACCTGACCTTCGGCCCCGGCACGGTCGCCGCGCTGCGCCAATCCTCCCGGCTCTTTTTCGACGTGCACCTGATGCTCGACGAGCCGCAGCACTTCGTCGAGCCGTTCGCCGCGGCGGGTGCCAGCCTCATCAGCATCCATATCGAGCCGTCCTATGACCACGCGGGCACGCTGGCGCGCATCAAAAAGCTCGGCTGCCAGAACGGCATCGTGCTCAACCCCGGCACGCCGGCGGCGGCCATCGAGCCGCTGCTCAACCGGGTGGACCTCGTGCTCGTGATGACGGTGCAGCCCGGTTTCGGCGGCCAGGCCTTCCGGCGCGACATGCTGCCCAAGCTCGCGCAAATCGCCGAATGGCGCCGTTCCCGCGGCCTGAAATTCCGCCTCGAAGTCGACGGCGGCATCGACCTCGCGACCGCGGCCGAATGCCGCGCCGCCGGCACCGACACCTTCGTGGCCGGCACCTCGTTCTTCGGCGCGCCGGA
This sequence comes from Opitutaceae bacterium, assembly GCA_049513315.1. Classification (GTDB taxonomy): domain Bacteria; phylum Verrucomicrobiota; class Verrucomicrobiia; order Opitutales; family Opitutaceae; genus Fen-1467. The sequence continues at coordinate 37,926 of JBEKWG010000021.1, read as the reverse complement.
CCCCGCGGCCTTTGCGGTGGCGTTTGCAAAACTTTAGCGGCCGCGGCCGGTTCCGTCCATATGCCCGAGGAAACCCTTTTCGCAGGCTGCCTGATATCCGACGATCCCGCGCGGCTCGATGTCGCCGCCATTCACGCTTATCTCACGCGCAGCTATTGGGCGGCCGGCATCCCCCGCGAACTCGTCGAACGCTCGGTACGCGGCTCGCTCTGCATCGGCGTGTATACCGCCGCCGGCGAGCAGGTCGGCCTGGTCCGCGTCGTCACCGATTACGCGACCTTTGCCTGGCTGTGCGACGTCTACGTACTCGAGCCGCATCGCGGCCGGGGTTTGTCGAAGGCCCTGATGCGCGCGGCCATGTCGCACCCCCGGCTGCAGACCGTTCGGCGCTTCACCCTGGCCACCCGCGATGCCCACGGACTGTACGCGCAGTTCGGTTTCACGCCGGTGGCGAAGCCCGGGAACCAGATGGAAAAGCGGAATCCGCAGCCGTGGCAGCAGCCGGCGCCGACGTAGGCACACGCACTTCGCAACTTGGCGTGCCCGATTCCGCGGCATCCGCCGGGGAATTGCGGCAGGTTGATTGAATTCAGAAGCCAGGAAGCCACAATTTCCTTCCTGGTTTCCTGGCTTCGGAGCTGGAAAAAACCTGGCGGCTTGGCGTGAGACCCGGCTATCGCTTCGCGCGCGCCAGCTCCGCCGCGCGCAGGTACTGCTCGCGGAAGAGCTTCCCCAGCCGCTTGGCCAGCGCGACCTCCTCGAGCTTGTTCTTCGAGCCCAGCGCCGTCTTGATCTCGCCCGCGGCCTTGTCGTAGTCGACCGCCGACATGTCCTGCAGCACGGCCATCGCCTGGTCCGGCTTTCCGGCCGCGATGATGGCGCGCCACGCCGCGACGAGCTCTGGATGGTCGTCCTGGCACATGACGCGGATGATGAACGACAACTCCCGGAAGAGCCCGCCGGTCCACTCCTCATGATAGATCAGCTGGTTCTTCTCCTCGAACGGCGAGACGTCGGGATCGCTGCGAAACTTCATCCAATCCTCCTGCGCGTAGAAGTCGCGCCGCACCGGCATGCGCCGCAAGTTGTATTGCTCCGGCCCGCCCGGCGTGCCGGGCTTGAAATTCCACAGCTTCTGCGCGTCCAGCGAGAGCACCCAGTCGATGAACGCCAGCGCCACCGCGCGGTTTTTCGCCCCCCGCAGGAGCGCGATCGGGTCGACCGAGCTGACCGTGCCGCCGGAGGGGGCAACGAACCCCAGCCGGTCCGAACCGCCGCGGCGCCGCTCCGCCTCCGCCTGCTCCCGGCCGTAGAAGTCGATGCACATGCCCGCGGCGCAGTTGCCGTCGGCCACGTCGATCGGCACCTTCTGCGAGGAGTCGGTGAAATAACGCGCGTTGGCGCTGATCAGCTGCACGCGCCGCAGGCCCTCGATCCACCCTTCGTGGACCGCCGTAGCCACGGCTTTCTTTTCATCGAGGCCGGATATCCGGTCGGCCTCGACCATCAGGTCCAGCAATCGTTCCTGCATTTGCTGCTGGATGACGTTCTCGAACGCCTTGGCCATGGAGCTGCTCTTCGTTGGGTCGGCGAGGGCCACCTCGCCCTGCAGGCGCGGATCCTGCAGGTCCGCCCATTGGGCCGGCGGCTCCTGGATGCCGAGCCGGGCAAGGGATTCCTTGCTGTAGAGAATGCCGTAGTTGCTCAGCACGGTGCCGACCCACAGGCCCTGCTTGTCCCAATATTCCTCGCCGGCGTAGAACCGCGGGATGACGCTTTCGGTGAACCATTCCGGATGCCGTTCCAGCACGCCGCAGTCGAGGAGGTGTCCGGCCTGGGCCTGTTTTTCAAAGTCATAGGGACCGCCGCCGAAAAAGAGGTCGATGCCGCAGTCCACGTCGGAGGCCAGAAACGCCCGCCGGGCGGCCTCGGCCGGCGTGTCCTTCTCGGGCGACGGGCCGGGCCGGACGCGCGGATTGGCGAAGGCGCTCGCCACCGCGTTGCTCCAGGCGCGCCTGAGCTTGTGGGTCCAGTAGTCTTGGAACGACGCCGTGTATTCACCGTCGAGGTAGCGCGTGATCTCACTCGTGCCGCCGATGACCCGCCAGTCGACAAAAACCGTCTTGCCGGTCTGTTGCTTGTACCAGCGCTGGAAACCGAGCCCGAACTCGTAGCGGATGGCCTCGTTGTTCGGCGTAATGATGACCAGCGTGACGTCCGCCCGCACCGCCGCCGGCTTTTTCGGCCGCAGAAAAAACGGCAGGGCGATCGTGGCCGCCAGGACGAGGAGGATGATCGCGCGTTTGGCCATGTTGTAAGTTGAGCGTGTAGGAAGCCCGCTGGCGGGCGAGTTTATCGGTCGCAAGCGACCTTCCTACATGAATTGCGCATACCTTGAGGAAATCACTCTACTAGCACCACCACGTCCTCCGGTTCCACGTGGGCATACAGCTCGCCTTGCGCCGCCGGCCCGAGGAAACGCGGATTCAACTCGACGATTTTCAGGGTCAGGCCGGGGCAGACAAAATCATACTGCGCCATCTCACCCAGATAGACCGCCTCGCCGATGATCCCCTGCACGCAGTTCTGCGCTTTCGCCTCCCGGCCAAGCACCCAGCATTCCGGATGGATGGATACGGTGACCTCGGTGCCGGCCTTGGGCGGCAGCGTCGGATCACCCAGCACGCCATCGAAACGACCGATCGCGGTTTCCACGCTCGCCTTGCCGCCGCTGGCGGCGAGCACCTTGCCCGGAATGAAGTCGGTCTCCCCGATGAAGTTGGCCACCGTTTTGCGGGCGGGGCGGCGGTAGATTTCGTGCGGCGCGCCCACCTGCAGGATGCGGCCGCCGTCGAGCACGGCCATGCGGTCGGAAATCGACAGCGCCTCCTTCTGGTCGTGGGTCACATAGACCGTGGTCAGCTGGAACTCCTTGCAGACGCGGCGGATTTCCCCGCGCATTTCCAGCCGCAACTTGGCGTCGAGGTTCGAGAGCGGCTCGTCGAGCAGGAGGCAGCGCGGCCGGACGACGAGGGCGCGGGCGAGCGCCACGCGCTGCTGCTGGCCGCCGGAAAGCTGGTTGGGCTTGCGGTCGGCGTACGGGCCCATATGCACCGACTCGAGCGCCTCGCCGGCGCGACGCCGGATCTCGTCGGGCGGCACGTTGCGCTCCTCAAGGCCAAAAGCCACGTTTTCGGCCACCGTCATGTGCGGCCACAGGGCGTAGCTCTGAAACACCATGCCGGTGTTGCGCCGGTGGGGCGCGAGGTGCGTTACGTCGTCGTCGCCGAAGAAAATCTGCCCCTCCTCCGGGAAGTAGAAGCCGGCGAGGCACCGCAGCAGCGTGGTCTTGCCGCATCCGCTCGGGCCGAGGAGGAAAAACAGCTCACCGGGATTGATGGTGAGGTCCAGCTGGTGCAGGGCGACGACCGGGCCGAAACGCTTCGTCAGCTTCTTGATCTGAATGGAAATCATCGCTTGTCCCGCGCGAGGGGCGAGGCAACCGGCCGGCTTCCGCAAAGTCAAAAGAATAACGGCCGTGCAACGCCTTCTCTCTTTCCAACTCCGCAGAAAATCCGCACACCCCGGGCCCGAACCACCGGCGCCTGGGTTTTCCTCGTTGTCACAAAACCGGGGACCCGCGTTTCTTCCGGCCGTAAACGATTTGCCAGCGACGCGGTTTTGCCTTTTGGCTGTGGGGGACCCGCCGCCCTGCGCCCCTGATCAAAAGGACCGTCCGCCTCCCCGCCATGCCCGCCACCAACCAAGTTTTACCCACGTATCAGGACCTCAAGGAAATCATCATCTCCGAGCGCATGATCAAACGGCGGGTCAAGACGCTCGGCGAGGAGATCACGGCTGCCTATCCCGAGGAGGAGATCACGGTTGTCGCCATCATCAACGGCGCGCTGTTCTTCGCCGCCGACCTGCTGCGCGCGATCCGCCGCCCCATCCGGCTTGATTGCATCCGCGTGTCGAGCTACCGCAACGCCACCCGCTCCCTCGGCCGGCCGGAGATCGTGCACAGCCTGACCATCGACATCACCAACCGCCACGTGCTGCTGATCGACGACATCCTCGACACGGGCAAGACCCTGTCGGTCGTCGTCAACCTCATCCAGAAGCTCAATCCCGCCTCGGTGAAGACCTGCGTGCTGCTCGACAAGAAGGGCCGGCGCGAGGTGGCGTTCGAGGCCGACTTCGTCGGCTTCCCGATCCCCGACCAGTTCGTCGTCGGCTACGGGCTCGATTTCGCGGAGCGCTACCGCAACCTGTCGAGCGTCGGCGTGCTCAAGCCGCATTTGCAGAACCCGCCCGAGTGGGCGTAGGAGGAGCTCAAGGTTTTGAGTTTTGAGTTTTGGGTTTTGAGTTTAGAGTTTTGGGTTTCGCCCTTGCACTCGTCGGACGTCTCGCCACGGACCCTCCCCCCTTCTCCTGAAATCCATCTTCCTGTCAGTTAATCCCCAACAACTCGAAAGGAAATCGTATGACCAAGAAATTGTGGCTGGGTATTGTCGCGGTGTTTGTGGTGCTCTCGGTGTGTGAGACCATCGTCAACCTGCTGCTGCTCTCCTCGGCGTATCAGGCGACCGCGCATCTGTGGCGGCCGATGGCAGAGATGAAAATCTGGCTGTTCTATGTCGTCTACCTGTTCATAGCGTTTTTCTTCACGCTCATCTTCTCGAAAGGCTACGAGGGGAAGGGCATCGTGGAAGGACTGCGCTACGGTTTTTATGTAGGCATGATGATGGCGGTTCCGGCGGCGTATGGAACGTACGGCGCCATGCCGATCCCCTATTCCATGGCCCTGCAGTGGTTCCTCTACGGACTCGTCGAATATCTGCTTTGCGGCATGGTGGTCGCCCTGGTGTACGGCAAGCAGGCGACCGTCACGCCGGTGAAACTGGCGTAGGGCGACTTTCCCCGATGGAATTTCCCTACTGATCAACGCGAGAGGTGGCTGCGGCCGCGGCCACTTCTCGCTATCTCGGAGCTGATATCCGATCGCCCGATTGATTTCCCCAAGTCCCCTCCCTATAATCCAGTCCCCTCTCAATAAAAGGGGATCGCATGGTCGAGAGCCTTCAACGGTGGGCGAGGCAGCGCGGCTACCAAGTCGCCTGGGGGTTGCCAACCGCCTTGAGGGCGGCGCGGGATGACGTTCTATCCCGGCGACGCTCGGGTGAGTTGGCCACCGCATTCTTCGAGGCAAACCTCGCGAGCTTCGACGCAGCTGACACGCCCCCGTGGGATGGTCCTGCGACCGTCGTCGTCGTGGTGATGCCGCGTCCGGCCCATACCGTCGCGTTCACGATCGGCAGCCGAAGTTTCGAGGCGGTGTTCCCGCCCACCTACGTCCGCTACCAGCCGCTTTTCGAGGAGGTCCGCCAAGACCTCCAGCAGCACGGCCTCCCCGGCGCACGGATCGAGCGGGTCAAAGTCCCGCTCAAGCCGCTGGCGGCGCGCCTCGGCCTCGTGCGCTACGGCCGCAACAACGTGACGTACGCCGCCGGGCTCGGCAGCTACTTCCAGCTCTTCGGCTACCTCACCGATGCGGCGCTCCCGCTTCCCGCCGGCTGGCGGCCCCGCGAGCCGGAGCTGCTGCCCGAATGTGAGGGCTGCCTGGTGTGCGCCGCCGCGTGCCCGACGGGCGCCATCGGAGAGGACCGCGTTCTTCTCCACGGCGAGCGCTGCCTCACCTTAATCAACGAGAGTCCCGGGGCATGGCCCGATTGGATTCCGCCGTCGGCCCACAACTGCCTGCTCGGCTGTCTTCTTTGCCAGCGCCCCTGCCCCGCCAACCGGGACCTGCCGGTCGAGAGTACCGGCGTGGTGTTCACTGCCGAGGAAACCGACGCGCTGCTCGGCGCAGACGGCGAGGAGGAGGGACCGGCTTGGGACGGCCTTCGCGCCAAGTTCGAACAACTCGGCCAGCCGCGCCAGGAGCCGGTGCTGGCCAGAAACCTCCGCGCACTCCTCGCGGCCCAGGCGCGTTAGCCGTGACGGGCGACCACTTCCAACGCGGCGCCGTACCGAGAATCCCTTCCTTAAGCTACCGTTTCTCTTATCAGCTAAATCTTGCGCCTCCGGCGCGAGTCGTTGCCGTGTTTTCTGGACGGCGATGATGCCGCCGGCCTAGCGCGCCGCTTGAAATCGCCCGACTTGAGGGCGTTGATCTGGTCGCGGATCACCGCGGCGCGCTCGAACTCGAGCTTGCCCGCGGCTTCCTGCATCTCCTCCTCCAGCTCGGCGATCACCGCCGCGATGTCCGCCTCGTCGCCTTCGGCCACCGCCGGCGGCTCCTCGCCGCGCCCAGTGCCGTCGTAGGCGTGCAAGCTGGCCTGGGCGGCGCGCTTCACGCTTCGCGGGGCGATGCCATGCTCGCGGTTGTAGGCGAGCTGTTTTTCGCGGCGGTAGCGCGTGGTCTCGATGGTCTTGCGGATCGAGTTGGTGAGCTGGTCGGCGTAAAAGATGACCCGGCCGTTTTCATGGCGCGCAGCGCGGCCCGCGGTCTGGATGAGGCTCGTCTCGCTGCGCAAAAATCCCTCCTTGTCGGCGTCGAGGATCGCCACCAGCGCCACTTCGGGCAGGTCGAGCCCCTCGCGCAAGAGGTTGATGCCCACGAGCACATCGAAGTTGCCAAGGCGGAGATTGCGCAGGATTTCGACACGCTCGATGGCATCGATGTCGGAATGCAGGTATTCCACGCGGATCTTCGCCTCGCGCAGATAGGCCGTGAGGTCCTCGGAGAGGCGCTTGGTCAGCGTCGTGACGAGCACCCGTTCGCCCTTTTCGACCGCGGCGCGGATTTCCCCGATGAGGTTCTCCACCTGCCCCTTTGTCGGCCGCAGGGTGATCTCCGGATCGAGCAGGCCGGTCGGGCGGATGAGCTGCTCGGCGACGACGGCGGAACGCTCCAGTTCGAACGGCCCCGGCGTGGCCGAAACAAAGATGGTCTGGCTGGTGATCTGCTCGAACTCGGCGAAACTCTGCGGGCGATTGTCGAGCGCCGAGGGCAGGCGGAAGCCGAAGTCTACGAGCACCTGCTTGCGGGCGAGGTCACCATTGTACATGCCGCCGATCTGCGGCACGGTCGCATGGCTCTCGTCGATGAACAGCAGGAAATCCTTGAGGAAAAAGTCGATCAGGCAGCACGGCCGCTCGCCGGCTCGGCGGCCCGCGAGATGCCGCGAGTAGTTCTCGATGCCGCTGCAGAACCCCATTTCCTGCAACATCTCGAGGTCGTAGTTGGTGCGCATGCGGACGCGCTGCGCCTCGAGGTAGCGGCCGTTTTTTTCGAACCAGGCCACGCGCTCCTCCAGCTCGGCCTTGATGCCGGCGATGGCGCCGTCGAGCTTGCCGCGCGTGGTGACGTACTGGTTGGCCGGGTAGAGGTCGAACTGCTCGAGCGGGCGGATGACCTCGCCCGTCAGCGGATCGAACTCGCTGAGGGCCTCGATGGCCTCGCCCCAGAACTCCACGCGCAGCCCCTGCTCGAGGTAGGCGGGCATGACGTCGACCACGTCGCCGCGCACGCGAAAGCGGCCGGGCTTCAAGTCGTAGTCGTTCCGGTCGTAGAGATTGTCGACCAGGCGCTCAAGCAGGCGGTTGCGGCCGAGCGTCGCGCCGCGGCGCAGCTCGATGCGCAGCTCCGCGAAATCCTCAGGCGAGCCGAGACCGTAGATGCACGAGACGCTGGCGACCACGATCACGTCGCGGCGGCTCACCAGCGCGCTCGTCGCCGAGATGCGCAGGCGCTCGATCTCCTCGTTGATGGAGGAGTCTTTCTCGATGTAGGTGTCGCTCGAGGGCAGGTACGCCTCGGGCTGGTAGTAGTCGTAGTAACTGACGAAATATTCGACGGCGTTTTCGGGAAAGAAGTTCTTGAATTCCGAGTACAACTGCGCCGCGAGCGTCTTGTTGTGCGAGATGACGAGCGCGGGCCGGTTGAGACGCGCGATGACGCCGGCCATGGTGAACGTCTTGCCCGAGCCGGTCACGCCGAGCAGCGTCTGGTGACGCTGCCCCGCCTGGAGCGAACGCACCAGCGCCTCGATGGCCTGCGGCTGGTCGCCCGTGGGCGCATAGTCAGCGTGCAACTTGAAATCCATGATCGATCAGGAAGCCGGGAAGGCGGGAAATGGCAACCGGGGATGCAGGGATGAATCCAGAAGCCGGGAAGCCACAGGCAAGGAGCAATTCAGAAGCCAGGAAGCCATGAATGAACGCACAATACGCCTATCTGTGGTCATGCCGATGTCGGCAAAGTAGGAAGCGCGCTTGCGCGCGATACGGAAGAAAAATCGCCCGCAAGCGGGCTTCCTACAAAATTGGCTTCCTGGCTTCTGAATTGAATCATCCCGGTTGACGCCGGCGCCGCCACAGCGCTGGCGCAAGGAACCACGCCGCCAGTGCGGCGATGACATACCACCGGCTCCGCTGCCAGGCCAGACTCAGATAGTGCAGCGTCTTCGACCGGTCCTGCTCCACTGCGGCCAGTTTGCGGTTCACCCGTCCAAGGTCGATTTCCACGCCATCCCGCTCCCATGTCGCCCGGATGATGGTGCTGCGCAATTCGGCGACGCGCGCCGTCGTTTCGGCCTTCATCTGCTCGAGGCGGGCCAGGCGCTCCTCCTTGGTGCGGACGCGGTCGGCGTCGCCGAACAGCTTGTCCCACACGGTGCGCCACCAGGCGTCGTCGGCGCGCAAGGCCGCCATCGCGCGGTCAGCCGTACGGAGACGCTCCTCCTGCGCGGCCAGCCCGGTCTCGAGGCCCGCGAAGCGCAGTTTCACGTCGCCCAGCGCCGCCTGCAGATGTTTCTGCTCGCCCGTGAGCCTGCGCAGCAGTTCGAGCCGGTGCAGGTCGAAATCGACGGGGTCCCGGGCAGCTAGCCGGAAGGCATACGTCCAGAGGCCGAGCACGACAAAGAGTACGGCCACGCCGACCTTTCGTATCAACCATGAGGCAAGCTTGGAGAGCCGCGATAGCATCCGCCGCCATCTTGCGGCCCTCCGCGTCAAGGGCAAGGCCCGGCGTGCTTGAAGAATGCGAGTAGTGCGGTGCTTTAGCCCGCACTCCCGACTATTGCAGCGCGGGCTGAAGCCCCGCGCTACCCCGCCATTGGTCACTTCAGGACGTAACGCTTAATAAGACATTCCCTCTCTACTCCGTCCGGCTTTCCTGCGCCGCTCCGAAGCCGTTTGCCAGTGCGTCCGGCTTCCGCCAAGTTAGTCCACAAAGAAAAACCCTCAACCCTGGTCCAACCCTACCAACTCATGTCCAAGGCTGTTGTTTCCAAACTTTACGACTCCGACGTCTTCCGCATGGCCTGCCGCCAGTTCGACAAGGCGGCCGATGCCATCAACCTGCCGGAGGAAATCCGCGACCGCACCAAGTACCCGCGCCGCTGCATGGCGGTGGCGCTACCCATCAAGCGCGACAACGGCACCACCGTCGTCTTCGAGGGCTACCGCGTGCAGCACAGCCTCTCCACCGGGCCTTCCAAGGGCGGCCTCCGCTTCCACCAGGACGTCACGCTTGGCGAGGTGGCCGCGCTCGCCATGTGGATGAGCTGGAAATGCTCGCTGGTGGGCCTGCCCTTCGGCGGCGCCAAGGGCGGTGTCATCGTCGACCCGTACAACCTCTCGCCGGGTGAGCTCGAACGCCTTTCGCGCCGGTACATGCAGGAGATGATCCCCTTTCTCTCGCCGCACGTCGACATTGCCGCGCCCGACATGGGCACCAATGACCAAGTGATGGCGTGGATGATGGACACCTATTCCAACCACGTCGGCCACGTCGAGCCGGCCATCGTCACTGGCAAGCCCCTCTCCTTGGGCGGCTCGGAGGGCCGCCGCGAGGCCACCGGTCGCGGCGTGGCCTACCTGGTCAAGGCCTACCTCGACGACTTCAAGATCCCGGTGAATCAAGTCACCGCCGCCATCCAGGGCTTCGGCAACGTCGGCAACGAAAGCGCCGTGGCCCTCGCCGACTATGGCGCGAAGATCATCGCGATTTCCGATCACACCGCCGCCTTCCACAATCCCAACGGCATTGATGTCAAAAAGGCCCTGCAATACGTGCAGTTCAACCGCGTGCTGCGCGACTTCGACGGCGGCGAGCCGATCACCAACGAGCAACTGCTCGAGCTGCCCTGCACCGTCCTCGTGCCGGCGGCGGTGGAGCGCGTCATCACGGAGGCCAATGCGCCGAAGCTCCGGTGCCGCATCCTCGCCGAGGCGGCCAACGGTCCGACGACCAACGGCGCTGACCGCGTGCTCGAGACCCGCGAGGAGATCGAGGTCATCCCCGACGTGCTCTGTAATGCGGGCGGCGTGATCGTCTCCTACTTCGAGTGGCTGCAAAACCTGCAGAACTACTACTGGACCCGCGACGAGGTGCTGGCCAAGCTTTACGCCATCCTCGACAAGGCGAAGGCGAGCGTCGAATACCAGAAACGCAAGATGAAGTTCAGCCGCCGCCTCGCGGCGCTCACGCTCGGCATCCAGCGCGTGGCGGAGGCCAAGCAGAAGCGCGGCCTGTTCCCGTGAGTTTCCTGCCCCTTTGAAAAGCATCCATCAACCGGACGGTGCCTTGCCGTGCAATGCCACAACCACTGACCCTTAATCACCATCGCCATGTTCAAGGAATTCCGTGAGTTCGCCATGAAGGGAAGCGTCGTTGATCTCGCCGTGGGCGTGATCGTGGGCGGCGCGTTTGGAACCATCGTCACTTCGTTCGTGAATGACGTGATCATGCCGCCGATCGGCCTCCTCATCGGCGGCGTCGAGTTCACCAACCTTTTTGTCGTGTTGAAAGTCGGGACGGAGAAGCCCGGACCCTATGCGTCGTTGAGTGCCGCGAAACAGGCGGGCGCGGTCACGCTCAATGTTGGCGTCTTCCTGAACACGCTCATCAACTTCCTCATCATCGCGGGGGCGATGTTCGTCGTGGTGAAGCTCATCAACCGCCTGCGCCGGCAATACACCACGCCCCCGGCGCCGACCGTCGCGCCGCGCACGGAAGTGCTCCTCGAGGAAATCCGCGACCTGCTGAAGAAGCGCCCGTGACGGACACGCAGGGCGCTCCGGTTGGGCCTAAAGTTTTATCTCCCATCCGGGGTGCGTACGAAGCTGTTGGCGTCAAAGGCATCACTGCCATTGAAGTCGGGCTTCACTGGTTTTTCTCAGGTTACAGTGGAAGGGTAAACGGCGTGCGATGCAGCATGGCTCCGCCTGGAAAACACGGATGGCGTCGCTACCAACGGCCCCACCAGTCCTTCACTGCCTCCACCCCCTGATGAATGACGGGCGGGATGTTTCGGACGGCTTCATGCAACTGCGGCAGATGGTGCAGGGCCAGCCAGAGGAGCAGGACCACGAACCCGATCCCCACAAAGGCATCGAACGCGTAGATGAACGGAGGGGCGCAGAATGGCCCGCCCGCCGCGTTCCAGTAATAGGCGCGACGCATGGCTTTGAGGGGCCAGGCGAGAAAACCATAGAACACGAACAGACAGAGCACCGCCGCCCAGACAGGGAGGCCGCCCGGCGGGGGTACGCCAAACATCGTTCCGGTGGCGAGCAACGAAACCAGCGCGAAGATCCAGAGCAGCGCCAGACCCGCCCGCAGGACCGAAACGAATGGCAAGGCGAACCAAGAACCGATTCCCGGGAGAAAACCCGGCGGGCCGCCCGGCCGCCACCAGCGCGCATGCTCGCGCATCTCGTTCCGGAACGTCCTCCGCCAGCCGCGCATCTCATGGCGGAACCGCCTGCGCCACTCCCGGTGCGCGCGTTTGTCGGAAAACGCTTTCATACCCTCATAGTACCCCTCCTTGGCCCGGCGGATAAACTCTTGCGCGGTGGCGGGTGGGCCCTGCGCAGCGGCCTTCTCGGCCGGCGTTTTGGCGGTGGGAAGGAGGAAGATCAGCAGCACGTAAGCGACGAAGCCAATACCCCAGAACACAGTAAACAAGAGAAAGACCAAGCGCACCAGCGAGACATCGACATTGAAATATGCTGCCAGCCCGGTACAGACGCCGGGGCTCAGGTGCCCGTTGGGAATCTTGTAGAGCCGCCGGACCGACGCGGCACCCTTCGCCTCTGGCTCGGTGGAGCCGGAACGCGCGTACCCCGCATCACCGGCTTGGCCGGCCGCGGCGTCTGTCTCCGCTGAAGCGTCTTCGACCGGCCCCATCTCATCGATGATCGTGCCGACCTCTTTGGTGCCGATTACTGTCTTGTACGAACTGAGTACGGCGCGGCATTTGTCGGCGATCGCCTGCTCGATGTCGGCGATGATTTCGTCCCTATCTGGGTTATTTTCGAGCCGGCGGGCGGCGCCGTCCAGATAGGCGCGCAGCGCTTCGTAGCCGCCCTCCTCCAACTGAAAGGCGTTGCCGTTGAGATTGATCGTAATGACTTTGTTCATCGGAGCGTGCGATCGGGGTTATGGGTCGGACGGCTGGCCGAGATTCTTTACCGTGCTGTTGATCTTCTGCCAGTATTCGGTGGTCTCGCGGAGGCGTTCGCGGCCGCGGGCCGTGAGTTCGTAATACTTCCGGGGTGGTCCGGCGTCGGACTCCTTCCATTCGTAATCCAGCAGCTTCTCGCGACGCATCTTGCTCAAGAGCGGATAGAGCGTGCCCTCCGGCGTGGCAAATTCCGTCTCCTTTAGCTGCTTGAGGATGTCCGCGACGTAGACCTTGTCCGCGGCGATGATCTTGAGGAGCAGGAACTCGAGGAGTCCCTTCCGGATCGGGGTGAACTTTTCGTCAATGCCCATGAATAGGAGTCAACCAAGCTACCTTGCTAGGACAAGGTACTATCTCCATGAAAGGCGTCAAGCGCAAATCTTGAAATCATGCCTGGCCGTTTTTCGGAGCCCGCCGCCTCAGCGGAACAGCAGCACGGGAACCTTGCAGTGGCGGATCATCGCGGTCGTGGTGCTGCCGATGATGAGCTGGCGGATGCGGCTGTGGCCGTACGCGCCCATGATGAGCAGATTGATCCCCCGCCCCTCCACGTAGGTGCTGATCTCGTTGTCCGCCACACCCACCAGCATCTGGCACACCGGCGCGCAGCCCGCGGCGCGCAGCACGCCCTCGGCGGCCTGCAGGGTCTTGAGCGCGGCTTCCTCCTCGTTGCGCGCCGCCACGGTCACGAGATGCAGTTCGAGATCCTTGAAGGCCGACGAGGTGGACAGAAATTCCAGCGCCTTCTGGCAGCTCTTGCTGCCGTCGTAGGCGAAGAGCGCGCGCTCCACCGGCTTGAAGGCGCGCGAGGTGACGAGGCAGGGCTTGTGGCTGGCGCGCACCACGCGCTCCATGGTCGAGCCGAGGTGCGCGGTGGCGAAGTTGGCGTTCTCGCCGCGCTTGCCGAGCATGATCAGGTCGATGTGCGCCTCGAAATCGTGGAACGTGTCGACGAGGAAACCCAGCTTGTGCGTGAAGGTCACGCCCGCCGGCAGCGCTTTCGCGGCAAAATGCTTCCGGGCCTGCTCGAGAATCGCCTTGGCCCGCTCCTGCTCGAACTCCTGCAGCTTGCCGAGCACGGCCTGGTAGGGCTGCACGCCGAGGCTGCCGCTGAGGTCGGCGACCATGGGTACCTCGAACTGGCGCAGGTCGGAGACATAGAGGATCTCGAGCGAGGCGCCGGTGCGCTGCGCCATCCAGGCCGCGTAGTCGTAGCAGACGAACGAGTAGGCCGAACCGTCGGTGCAGACGAGGATCTTGTTCATGGCGGCGTCCCCCGTTGAGGGGTTCAAACTTGCGGTGAGTGCTTCGTTTTCCTGACCGCCGTCACGCTGACACGCAGGCCGGCCGGCGTCAAATCGTCGTGCCGGGCGGGATGACCGTGCCCTTGGGCACCACGAGCACGCCGTCGCGGATCATGACGTCGTGCGGGTAGTCGCCGTTGGGCTTGCCCTCGGGCGAGAGCACGCTGCCGTCGCCGATGCGGGCGTTCTTGTCGATGATCGCGGTCCGAATGCGGCAGTTGTACCCCACCCCGACGTTGGGTATGCCCCGGGCGGCGTTCTCCTTCATCTCCACCTCGCTCTCGTAGAAATCGGCGCCCATCATCACCACATCCTCAAGGAACGAGCCTTCGCGTATCATGGAACGGATGCCGATGATGCAGTGTTTGAGCGAGGTGTCGGTGATGATCGAGCCGTCGCCGACGACGACGTAGTCAATGTTGCAGCGGTTGATCTTGGTGGCGGGCAGGAAACGTGCGTGGGTGTAAATGGGCGTGGTGTGCGTATAAAAATTGAAGGGCGGCAGCGGCTGCGCAAACGCGAGGTTGGCCTCAAAGAAGGACCGCACGGTCCCGATGTCCTCCCAGTAGCCTTCGAACATGTAAGCGAAGAGGCGCTTCCGACCGAGCAGGCTGGGGATGACCTCCTTGCCGAAATCGGTCATTTGGTTGTCGAGGGCGTCCTGCAGCACGTCGCGGCTGAACAGGTAGATGCCCATCGAGGCGAGGCAGCGTTTCTCGGTCGAGGGCGTGGCCAGGCGCGCCGCGAGCGCCGGGCTGATGGCGAGGCTGTCGATGACCGCGGGCTCCTTGGGTTTTTCGGCGAACTGCTTGATCTCCAGGTTGTCGTCCACGCGCATCACCCCGAGGCCCTCGACCTTCGAGGCGGGGACGGGAATGGCCGAGATCGTCACGTCGGCGTCGGTGGTGATATGCTGCGCGATGATCTTGCGGAAATCCATCCGGTAGAGCTGGTCGCCCGAAAGGATGAGCAGGTAGTCGTGGGGGTGCGTACGGAAGTGCACAAAATTGCGGCGCACAGCGTCCGCCGTGCCCTGGTACCAATCGGCGCTCTTCTCGGTCTGCTCGGCCGCCATGACGTCGACGAAACCCCGGCCGAACGAATCGAAGTGATAGGTGCTCTGCACGTGGCGGTGCAGGGACGCCGTGTTGAACTGGGTGAGCAGAAAGATGCGGTTGATGCCCGAGTTGAGGCAATTGCTGATCGGGATGTCGACCAGGCGGTATTTGCCCGCCAGTGGCACCGCCGGTTTGCAGCGTTCCTTGGTCAGAGGATAAAGGCGGGTGCCCCGACCGCCGCCCAGGATGACCGCGAGCACGCTAGGGTTGATATTCATGGCAATGTGGAAAGTGGGAGCGCCCGGTAACGCGTCGTCTCACTCCGGGTCTGGCGGAGAATCACCCCCGTCGCCAACGGCGGGATGCGCGATTCCCCGCGGGATGGCACTGCCCGTGACCCCGGAGGGTGGACGTTTTGTCGGGCACTCAATAACCTTGCCCAAATTTTGCCAGACTCCCTAAAATCGCGAGCTTAAAGAAAGCAACATATGTGTGGCATCGTCGGTTATGTCGGCAAACAGAAGGCCTCCGCCATCCTGCTCGAAGGCCTGAAGCGCCTCGAATACCGCGGCTATGACTCCGCCGGCCTGGCGGTCGAGCAAAACCATGCGCTCAAGGTGGTCAAGAAGGCGGGGCGGGTGGAGATCCTCACCAAACTGGCCGCGCAGCACCGCCTCAGCGGCACCACCGGCATCAGCCACACGCGCTGGGCCACCCATGGCGGGGTGACCGACGCCAACGCCCATCCGCACGTCAGCAGCGACGGCAGGTTCGCCATCGTGCACAACGGTGTGATCGAAAACTACGTCGGCATGAAGAAATTCCTCATCGGCAAGGGATACACCTTTGCGTCGGAGACCGACACCGAGGCGCTCGTCAATCTCATCGCCTACCACTACCAGAAGGAACCCGCGCGGCCGGATACCAGCCGCTTCCTTGAAAGCGTGCGCAAGACCCTCCACCACGTCGAGGGCACGTACGGCATCGCGGTCCTCTGCACCGAACATCCCGGCGAGATCGTCGCCGCGCGCAAGGGCTCACCGCTCATCCTCGGCGTCGGCGACAACGAGTACATCCTCGCCAGCGATGTCGCCGCGCTCATCAGCCGCACGCAGAACGTCGTCTACCTCAAGGACGGCGAGATCGTCCACATCACGCCGAAGAACTTCTCGATCACCACGCTCGACCTGACCGACGTTTCGCCGGTCATCGACCGGGTCGCCTGGACGATCGAGGATGCCGACCTCGGCCGTTTTGCCCACTTCATGGAAAAGGAGATCTTCGAGCAGCCGACCGCGCTCGAGAACGCCATGCGCGGCCGCTTCGCGGAGGATCAGAGCACGGCCAACTTCGGCGGCCTCAATCTCACCCCCGCCGACTTCCGCCAGATCGACCGCTTCCAGTTCTGCGCGTGCGGCACCGCCTGGCATGCCTGCCTGGTCGCCGAACACCTGATCGAGCGTTTTGCCCGCGTGCCGGTGGAGGTCGATTATTCTTCGGAGTTCCGCTACCGCAACGCGCCGCTTCATTCCAACACGCTCTTTTTCGTCATCAGCCAGTCCGGCGAAACCATCGACACGCTCGCCGCGCTGCGCGAGGCCAGGCGCAAGGGTTACAAGGTCATGGCCATCTGCAACGTGGTCGGTTCCACCATCGCGCGCGAGGCCGACGGCGGCATCTACCAGCACGCCGGCCCCGAGATCGGCGTGGCTTCCACCAAGGCCTTCACCTCGCAACTCCTCATCGCCGCCATGTTCGCGCTCTATGTCGCCCGCATGCGGGACATGAGTTACAGCGACGGCGTGCAGTACGTGCAGGCCCTCAAGCAGGCGCCCGAGCTGGTGCGCAAGGCGCTCGAGCAGGCCCCGCGCATCAAGGAGATCGCCAAGCGCTATGCGCGCCATAAGGACTTCCTCTTCCTCGGCCGCCTCTCGCTTTTCCCCCTCGCGCTCGAGGGCGCGCTCAAGCTCAAGGAAATCTCCTACATCCACGCCGAGGGCTACCCCGCCGCCGAGATGAAACACGGCCCCATCGCACTCATCAGCGAAACCTGCCCGACCGTGTTCTTCGCCCCGCAGGGGGAGATTTTCAACAAGGTCGTCTCCAGCGTCCAGCAGATCAAGGCCCGCAAGGGGAAGACCATCGTGATCGCGACCGAGGGCTGCGAGCTCCCGGCCGGACTCGCCGACGAGATCATCACCATCCCCGACTGCCACGAGGCCGTGCTGCCCATCGTCGCCGCCGTGCCGGTGCAGCTCCTCAGCTATTACATCGCGGCGGAACTCGGCCGCGACGTCGACAAGCCGCGCAATCTCGCCAAGTCCGTCACCGTCGAATGACCGGGACGCCGCGCCTGCCATGGTTGTATCCGCACAATAAAGTTGGAAACCAGATAATAAAGTCGGCTACTGGACAATAAAGATGGAAACTGAGAGCTCGCGGGATCAGTTTCGGCAGATAATAAAGTTGGATACTGAAGGAACCGCTTCTTTCACGCCTAGATGCTTACGGCCTCTTTGGGGCGGGTCGGTACATGTTGAAGAGTCCACGCTGCTTCGCCGAACCGGTAAGGAAGGCTCGGCGACAGGCGTCGCCGCCAGTTTAGGTGTCTGCGTCAGCGAGAGATGGATACCTAAGTACGTCGGACGCCGGCGTTAAGGCCACAATCCGGCGCTTGGCGACAGGACCGTTGACTCACTCAAATGTCAATTAGCGTTAGTCCTAGATACATGCCCCAACATTGCCGTGAGCTGGATTCCACCAACCCAATCACATTCTCCCAGCTTCCAGAGCGGCCAACGAAAACACCTGCACCCGCTAGGCATGGTGGAGCCGGCCACGGACACTAGCTGGCTGAGTTGATCGCCTGTTCTAGCCCTTCCACCATCGCTTTTTCAAGCGCAGCGCGAGGCACGACAAATCTCTCATGCGTACCAAAGATGAAGCAGCAGAGCGCGAAGATCTCTTCGTTCAGCTCATTCGGAAATCCTGGCACCACGTCAAGAGGTAGTGAGCCGCTGGCAATACAGCAGACAAAACCTTTCTTTTAAGAGAGCGGATTTTGTCTTGGAGTTAGCTAAGGTTTTTAACGTTTCCCTTGGTTTTGCTGCGATCCGTTTCAGGGAACTGTGTGGGCAGAGTCCCGGCGTGGCTCTTCTAAGTGTGCTTCGCAAGGAGCACCTGCGGGTCTATCAGCAGTCGCTCGGGCATCTCAAGCCCCGGTCTGTTACCATCGAACAAGCGGAAGAACTCGGGTTGGCATTTGAACTTCTACCTACGTATAGCGCCGAAGGCTATGCCTTGCCCAATGTTGGTCGGAAGCTGCGTGCCGAGCGCTCGACCGCTGTATGGGTGACCCAACCGCGAGCTTCGTTGGGATTCGACCAATCACCTGACCATCTGGAAGGCCTGCTCTGGCAACTGGGGCCGCGCGGTTATCGATCCCCTTTCCGTCGCGTATGCACCAAACATGGCTTTCCGCCGCGATCTTGTTGCATAGTTCTTCAATCTCGCTTCCTGCCTGGGCACGCCGCACGGGAAGTTTACAAATCTCATGGGTCACACTCCACAGCGCGAGGTGGCCAACTTCGTGCGCAATAGTGAATCGGTTTCTTGTTTCGAGATTTGTGCCGTGTCGTATTCAACGACAAGGGTTCCCACCTCTCTCTTGACGCGGCCGCTGGAAACTCACGATTATTTTTCCGCAGGCAACCTCTTCCAGATCGTAGCGTTTGTCTGCCCTAAGTCGTGTCGTAGAAAGTCGAGCCGGACAGGGTCAAATCGCGGTGTGAATCGCACCCAGCGACCGGCTGAAAACGTCCGGTATCCTTGAGCAAGCTACGCCCAAAGTACGGGCCGCTCGCGTAGTTTACGTTCTGTCGCAACGCTTGGCGGCGTCTAATTCTTGCCGGGCTCGGAATTCCCGGTTAGCGCGCCTAGCGTCGATTCGACGCAAAAAATCGTCTTGCCTTCCGTAAAAATTGCCGCAATCCGTGCCCCGCAACTATACCCCTACGTGAACTTGTCGACCTCTCCGCCAGCGTCGAACGCGCCTTCGATCCCGCCTGAGAACGTGCAGTGGTTCGCTGAACAGGTCTACGCGCACGATACCGCGCTCAAGGGGTACCTGCGCAGTGCGTTTCCGACAGTGCGCGATGTGGAAGATATTGTGCAGGAGTCATATCTGCGCGTCTGGCGACGGCAGTTGGCAAGACCGATCACATTCGCCAAAGGGTTTTTGTTCAAAGTCGCGCGTCGTCTCGCGCTCGACTCGCTGCGGCGTACACGCTCGTCCCCATTTAATGTAGTAACAGATATCGAGGCCTTGCACGTTATATACAATGGTCAGGATGCGACCGAATCAGCGTGCACGAAAGAGGAAGTCGAAGTATTGTTGGCCGCAATCGAATCCCTGCCCCACCGCTGCCGTGAAATTGTCATTCTGCGAAAGCTCCAAGGTATGTCTCAGAAGGAAATCGCCCTGAAACTCGGACTCTCCGAACAGACGATCCAAGTGCAGGCGCGCCGTGGATTGCGTCGCTGCGATCAATACCTGCGGCGGCACGGAGTAAACCGGCTGCCTTTAACATGAGCCGTGCCGACCAACGAGTTCTGACCGACATCCAAGACGTGGCCGCGGATTGGATCGTGCGGCGCGACGCCGGGCTCACGCCGGCCGAGGAGGCCGAATTCGAGCGCTGGCGCACGGTGGACCTAAGGCATACCGTGGCCTTGGCGCAGTACGATCAGACGTGGTCGACCCTTGACCAGCCTTTGCGCGTGGGTCAGGCCAAGTTGCTCCTCGAACAACTGGGCACGCGGGCCTCCGCGCGCCGCCGCCGCGTCGGTCTCGCCGCGGCTGCAGTGGCTGTTTTGCTCGTCGCCGGGCTCGAGTGGCAGATGAGCAGGCTCAAGTCGGCAGATCCCATCGCGTTTGCGCCCAGCGCCGCCACATCCGTCGTGGTGACGCCGAAAAAACAGTTTCTCCCCGACGGCAGCGTTGTCGAACTGAACGCGGAGGCTAAGATTGCGGTTGACTTTGAGGACGCAATACGCCGCGTCGCCCTGCGTAAGGGCGAGGCCCTTTTCCAAGTCGCGAAAAACCCCGCACGCCCCTTCATCGTTGAGACGGACCGCGTGGAAGTGCACGCGGTCGGCACCGCGTTCAACGTCCAGCTCGGCGCGACTCACGTCGAGGTCCTGGTCACGGAAGGCCGGGTAGCGGTGGATGCAACACACGGCGCTGAACCTGCGGGCCTGCAGCGCTCCGTAATCGTCGATGCGGGCAACCAATTGGACGTTGAAATCGACCCGATCGGGCGAGTGACTTTTCTGGTGACGCCGATGTCCCCGGAGCAAATAGATGAACGGCTCGGTTGGCGCGCCCCCCACTTGGAGTTTTCTGGTGCGCGGCTCGCAGAGGCGGTCGCGCTCATGAATCGGTATGCACTAGGGCCGCAGAGCAAATGGCTCATCATCGGGGATGCGGCGATTTCCAATTTGCGCGTGAGCGGGTTCTTTCGGGCCGGCAACACGGAAGCCTTTGTGCGGCTTCTGCAGGCGAGCTTTGGGATCAAAGTGGAGAGTAGCACGAACACGCTTGTCCTCCGCAAGGCAAAATAGAACGTCTGGTCGCGGTCGCGACGGTCTCCGATTTTTACGTAACAGATTTTCGTGGTCGGCGCGTTATTGTAGGGTATGAACCCTATCCAACGCTCGCTTCGACCGTTAGAATGCCGGAGGATGTCGACGTCTGTGGGGATCCTCCTTAGTGTCTGTGCCGCAATCGTCCTCTCTTTCAGTCTCCGCGCTTCCGAATCCACCCCAAAATCCTTCGACGTGCCAGCGGATGCCGCGGAGAAAGCGATCAAGCTGTTTTCCCAGCAGGCAGGCCGGGAAGTTCTATTCTCCACCGAGCTCGTGCACGACATCCGTACGCAGCCGGTGAAGGGCGAGATGTTGCCCCGCGTGGCGCTCGACCAGATGTTGAGTGGCACGGGGCTCGTAGCGGTCGAGGACAAGAGCGGAGCCTTTTCGATCCAAAAGGGGACCAGCAACCCAAAAACCCAAGGGGCGACGCCGCTGAGAAACGATCGCCCGGAGAATAGTACTGAGACGAACGCACCCGCGCCGAAAAGCATCGCTGCTGCGGTCGCAGGCGAGACCATCGTCCTTCCCAAGGTTTACGTTACTGGCTCCCGCGCGAGCCTCGAGTCGGCGCAGGAGATCAAACAGAATTCCGTGCAAATCGTCGACTCGATCGTGGCCGACGATATTAACAAGCTACCCGATACCAATGTGGCGGAGGCCCTGCAACGGATCACTGGGATTCAGATGGCGATTGACGTCTCCGGCGAAGGCGGCGGGCCGAACGGAGTGGCGCTGCGCGGGCTCACACAAGTTGCGACCTTAGTCGACGGACGCGAAGTCTTGGTCGCAAACGGTACCCGGAGCATGAACTACCAAATCTTACCCGCCGCGCTGGTAGCTGGGCTTGACGTCTACAAGACTCAACAGGCCAATCTGGTCGAGGGCGGGTTAAGCGGGACGATCGACGTCCGGCTGCGGCATCCGTTCGACTTCGCGGGCAGCGAGGTCGATGCGTCGTACCGGGAGACGTACGGGACACTCATGGGGACGGCGAAACCGTCGTACAACCTGCTGGCGAGCGATCACTGGAAGACGCGCTTCGGCGAAATCGGCGCCCTAGTGAACGTCTCGCAGCAGATCCGGCCGTGGCGGGAGGACGCGGCCACGGTCCGTAATCCAATTCCGAATACGAACCTTGTCCCGGGCCAGACGGTCACGGTGCCGGACGGGGAATACGAGAACCAGAGCTTCGGCTACCGCGAGCGGATCGGCATCGACGCGATCGTGCAATGGCGGCCCACCCCGAATCTCGATGTCACCCTTGGTGGCAACTACGAGTCTTTCCTCACACACCAGGACACCTACGGGATGCAAGTGGGGTCCTCGAAGACCTCGCTTCCCAATTCGACCGTACTGTTCCCCGGGACAAATGACGTCGAGGCCGCCTACTTCACCAATGCACCGATGACGGAGCTCAGCGCGATCCGGGATACCTTGGACCGGAATCGGCAGGCTTATCTTCGCGCGAAATATACTTGGGATAATCTCACGCTCAGTGCCGACGCGAGTTTCTATACTTCCTTCGACACCCTCCTTTACGACGGCACCTTTCTGAACGGCACCGCGCCGATCTTTTTCTTCGACACCCAGCCACGCGTGCCGACGACGACAGTCATCGGCGAAAGCCTGGTCGACCCCAGCGTCTGGAACTATTTGAACCTCCAGTGGAACGCCCGTCCGTATCATGAGAAAATGCCAGCCGGCCAGCTCGACGGCGAATACAAGCTGCGATCCGGCTTCTTTACTTCGCTGTTGGCCGGCGTCCGTTACGCAGCCCGCGAGGCAGACAACGGCACCGGGACGAACATCATCCCCGTGCCGATCAATCTACCCGTTACCGCGATTCCCTCGCAGTTTTATACCAACCCGGTGCCCAACTTCTTCCCCTCTGAAAAAAATCCCATGTTTCGGCAGTACCTAGTCGGGGCCCTATATCTGGCGCGGTATCCCATGGCGCTTCGCCAGGCCTTCAACATCACCACTCCGCCGCCCGCCGCGGCCAGCCCCGTGAGCCTCTGGCAAATCAAGGAGGACACCGCCGCGACGTACCTGATGGCCAAGTTTAGCGGCAAAGCAGGACTGTCCTTCGATGGCAATGTCGGCGTGCGGCTAGTTCGTACCGACGAGAGCGTGACGGGCTTCCAGACGGTAGCCGCGGTTGGCCCCGCGACGTACGTCCCGCTCGCCCTCAAGAGCAGCTACAACGACGCGCTTCCGAGCCTGAACCTGCGCGTCAAACTGACAGAAGGCACTTACGTCCACTTGGGCGCTTCAAAGGCGTTAACCAGGCCAGATTTCGCCAATATGTCGCCGTCGCTGACGCTCTCGACAGTTTCCTTTAATTCGTCCTTGAACGTGGGCAGCGCAGGGAATCCCAACCTCCCGCCGATGCGTTCAGACAACTACGACATCTCGCTGGAAAAATATTTCTCCAAGACGACATCCGTCTACCTCGCCGGCTTCTACAAGACCGCGAGCGGTTTCCCGGCCACGAAAAGCGACACGGAAACCTACAACGGCATTACCTACCAAGTAAGCCGGCCCGAGGCTATCAACGGTGCCAAGATCAAGGGCTTCGAGGTCGGTGAGCAGCAGTTCTATGACTTCCTGCCGGGCTTTCTCAGTGGCTTCGGCACACAGTTGAACTTTACTTATGTCGACAGCAAGACTCCTAGCTCGGTCGTTGGCTTGAACACGCCTCTGCCTAACCTCTCGAGGACCAGTTACAATGCCATCCTGATGTACGAGAAGCACGGCCTGTCCGTACGCGTCGCGTACAACTGGCGCGACAAGTATTTGACCACCATCACCAACGTCGTGGGCCTCGGACCCTTCCCCAACTACAACAAGGCCTACGGATGGCTCAATGCGTCGGCGACTTATGCCTTGACAGACCGAATCAAGATTTCGGTAGAAGCGACGAACCTCCTCAACACGATTCGCTCACAGTATTTTTTGCGCGAGACCCTCAAGAGCAATATTTATGAGGACGACATGGAACTGATGACGGGCGTGTCCATTCGGCTGTGATAGCCGGGCAATTCAACCGATCGACGAACCACTGGACGTCGGAACAGGATGCCCCAGCCGAATCTCCTGGCCGTTGGTTCCGACATTGCCCCGCTTGGAGTTGGCCCGGTGGTTCTGCTATGCGGATTCTGTTCCGCTCGGTGGCGACAGCGACGACAATTGCGAACTTCGCAATCAGACGGGTGATGGCGGCTGTCGTTTCCGCCGCGTTCCTCGTCGCTGTTACCGCAGAGGCAGCCGAGGTTCCACCGCTCATGCTGGGCAGTGCGTGGTATCCGGAGCACAGCACAGACGCGCAAGTCGAAGCGGATCTTGCCATGATGGAGAAGGCTGGACTGCGGATGGCCCGCGTCGGGGAGTACGCGTGGGGTAGCTTGGAGCCGGGGGAGGGGCAATATACTCTGGACTGGCTCGAACAAGTGGTCGCGGCCTCGGCGAAGCATGGCATCTTCATTGTCATTGGCACACCGTCAGACGGTCCGCCCAAGTGGCTATCGCGGAAATATCCCGAAATCTTGAGGATCGACGCCGACGGGCACCGCGTACGTATCGGCTCGTACCGCTCGTTTTCGTACGCAAGCCCGAAGTACCGCGAACTCTGCCGGAGAATCGTGGAACAGCTGGCCCAGCGCTTCGGGCACAATCCGAACGTGATCGGCTGGCAGATCGGCAACGAACCCACGGAGGACTCCTACGACGCCGCGGCCCTGCAGGACTTCCACGATTGGTTGCGGACCAAATACGGTACGATCGAATCATTAAATCAGCAGTTGATGACGTGGTATTGGAGCCATGCATACGGCTCTTGGGATGACGTTTCCTTCCCCGGCAATGGCGACACTCCCGGGCTTTTCTTGGACTACAAGCGCTTCGTGTCGAGCGAATGGCGGAGCTTCCAACGCAACCAGATCGACGCCATCCGGAAGTACGCCGACAGGCGCCAGTTCATCACGACAAACCTAGGGGGCCTCGCCTGGGCCCATCGTATCAACCGGCACGAAATGACGAAGGATCTCGATCTGGCCGCATGGGACCAGTATTCGGGTGTTGAGCATTTCGACCCATTGCGAAACATGTCGACCTACACGAGTGTAGGGCATTTCGATCCGTGGCGAAATGGGGCGGCGCACGACCTGGTGCACGGATGGAAGCAACGCAATTTCTGGGTGATGGAAATGCAGCCGGCCTTCACCGACTGGGGTGGGGGCAACGCGGTTCAACCGGGGGTCACCCGGACGATGGTCTGGGAGGCAATCGGGCACGGCGCCGACGGCATCAGCTTCTGGCAGTGGCGCGTGGCCGGCCGGAACTTCGACGGTCAGTACCATGGAACGTTGGTCGGCCCCGACACAACGCCCGTCCCTGTCTATGCGGAGGTGAAGCGTGCTGCACGGGAGCTTGCGATCGCCGCGGGGGTTCTGGCCTCCACGACGCCCCAGTCGCAGGTCGCAATCCTGCACGACTACGACAGCAGATGGGCAATTGACCTTCACCGTCAATCCGAGCGGTACGATCAGGTCGATGTGCTCGTGGGTTATTACCGCGCTTTGCGGGAACGTGCGCAGTCGGTCGATATCGTCGACCCATCATGCGACCTCGACCGCTACAAGCTGGTGGCCGCCCCCAGTCTGAATGTCATCTCCTCAGAGCTGGGCGAACGTCTCGAGGCCTATGTCAAAAACGGGGGCCATCTCCTACTCGGCCCGCGCTCGGGCATGAAGGATGAGTTCAACACGTTGTACGTGGAGCGGCAGCCCGGGCCCCTCGTGGGCGCGCTGGGCGGGCGGGTGGAGCAATTTTACGTCCTTGATGACGACATTCCGGTTTCCGGTAAATGGGGGAACGGAAAGGCGACCATCTGGGCCGAGCACCTTTCCGCCACGGCGCCAGACACGGAAATTGTCCTTCGCTATGGCGCAGGCAACGGCTGGCTTGAGGGCCAGCCGGCGGCGATTCAACGGAAACTGGGTCGAGGCGCTATCTGCTACCTCGGAGCGGTGCTCGACCCCGTCCTGATGGGGCAAGCGGCAAAAGCACTGGCCGACGCGGCCGGTGTCGGTCCCATTCCGCTTCCAGCCCCGGACGGGGTCGAGGTTTGCCGACGCGTTGGAGCAGACCGTGAGGTCTTTGTCCTGATTAACCATGCCAACGCGAAGGCCACATTGCGCTTACCCTGCGAGATGACCGACGTGCTTAAAGGCGCCGAGATCCGCGCCGTGGAACTTCCGCCTCGCGACGTGGCAATTCTCCTCCGCTCGACTCGACCTAAGTGAACCCCGATTTTATATAAAATGATAACGTCAACCAATAGATTTGCGGGCCTCATCATCGCTCTGTCGCTTACCACCTCCGTCACGCTGGGAGCCGTCTTGCCCGGTCCGTCTCCCCGCAGTCGCATGATAATACTCGACGACTACGGCTGCGAGCCCGACGAGGAGCAGCAGGTGGGCCATTTGCTGATGTATTCGAACGAGATGGACATCGAGGGACTGCTTTGCGTAGCCATCAGGATCGTCGAGCCGCCGGCGAAACCGCTCCGGCCCGACCTCGCACACCGTCTCATCGATGGCTATGCGAAGGTTTATCCCAACCTCCAGCTCCATGCCATCGGGTGGCCAACGCCCGATTACTTGCACAGCATCGTGGCGAATGGGCAGCGTTTCTATGGATTGGCGGACGCGAAGCTGGGAAACTCAAGTGCGGGCTCGCAGCTCATCGTCAAAGCTCTTGACAAAGCTGACCCGCGCCCGATCTGGGTCATTCTGAATGCCGGCTCTAATACGCTTGCGCAGGCGCTCATGGACTATCGCGCCACGCATACCCCGCCGCAGGTCCGCGCCGCCATCACGAAATTACGCGTATTCGACAACGGTGCACAGGACAGCTCGGGCGCATGGATTTGCAGCCAGTTTCCGGCGATTCATTGGCTTCGTTCCAACTCCCAGACCTATGCCTACGGCGGCCCTGGCCCCGACGATATCACCGGCAATACCAACCTCGGGCCCCACTATTGGCATCCCTATGCCTACTCTCCCGAGGGTCAGCGTCAGTGGATGAGAGAACACGTGCAGACCAATCATGGCGCGCTCGGCGAGTTGATCCCCGACCGGCGTTGGCCAGACGGCAACTCGACCGTTGTGGCCTTCATGGAGGGTGGTGGCACCACCCCCTTTCTCGGCCTCGCCAACAAGGGCCTCTTCGATATCGACCATCCGTCGTGGGGCGGCTGGAGTGGCCGGTTTACCGCAGAGAAAGTCGCCGACTGCTGGTCGCACTACGACGATATCCGGCTTGGGGAAAGAAAACTCGCCCCATTCTACATGTACCAACAGGCCAGCGACACCTGGACCGATCCGCAAGACGGCACCGTTTACGAAGGCGACTCCGTGCCTGTGTGGCGCTGTCGGTCCGCGATGTATGCCGACTACATTTGCAGGATGGAATGGTGTGTGAAACCGTACAACGAGGCCAACCACCCCCCTGTTGCTGCCATCGACGGCGACACGAGCCCAACGATCGTGCGAATGCGCGCGCTCTCGGGTTCGACGCTTCGGTTCGACGCCTCCGCGAGTACCGATCCCGACGGCGACCAACTCACCTTCTCTTGGTGGATTTACGAGGAAGCCGGAACCTACCCCGGCCGCATCGTCGTGCATGACGCTGACCACCCCACGGCGTACTTCACGGTTCCCTCCGGTGCGGGCGGCAAACAGATCCACCTCATCCTCGAAGTTAAAGACAATGGCAAATGTGCTTCACTTGCCGCCTACCGCCGCATCGTCATCGACGTCGACTAGGGTGTGTTTCTAAACCTACTGTCATCGCGAGGCCAGTTCTGCGGGCCAGCAGAATGGCCCGTGGCGATACAGTTGGATTACTTCTTCATCCCGCTGCGCGGTATTCCTCTCAATGACGGTTTGAAGATACCCCTTAGAAAACCATAATCCATGAGGACTACTCTGAAATCCGTAATCGTTCGATTCTTCGTCTGGGTACCTGCCGCCGTCTTATTTCCCGTCGCGTCGCAGGCGGCCGAAGTCCCGGCGCTCATGCTGGGCAGCGCGTGGTATCCGGAGCACAGCACAGACGCGCAAGTCGAAGCGGATCTCGCCATGATGGAGAAGGCCGGACTGCGGATGGCCCGCGTCGCCGAGTTCGCGTGGAGCAGCCTAGAGCCGGAGGAGGGATACTACACGCTTGACTGGCTGGACAAGGTGATCACGGCTGCGGCGGCGCATAAAATCTGCATCGTCATCGGCACGCCATCGGATGCTCCGCCCATCTGGCTGACCCGGAAATATCCGGAGATCCTGAGAGTCGACATCGAAGGACGCCGTTCCCGCCCAGGCGCAGGGCGCTCGTTTTCGTACGCAAGCCCGAAGTACCGCGAACTCTGCCGGAGAATCGTGGAACAGCTGGCCCAGCGCTTCGGGCACAATCCGAACGTGATCGGCTGGCAAATAGGAAACGAGCCCACGGAGGACTCCTACGACGCCGCAGCTCTGCAGGACTTCCGCGACTGGCTGCGTACGAAATACGGAACGATCGACAACCTCAACGAGCGTTGGATGACGTGGTATTGGAGTCACACTTACGACTCATTCGACGACATCATCCTCCACCACGGCGGCGCTCCCGGGCATGCTCTCGACTATATGCGTTTCGTGTCGAGCGAATGGCGGAGCTTCCAGCGCGTCCAGATTGACGCCATCCGGAAGTACGCCGACCGCCGGCAGTTCATCACGACAAACTTCGGCGGCCTTGGGTGGGCCGACCGTGTCAGTCGGCAGGAACTGGCAAAGGACCTCGATCTGGTTTCGTGGGACAACTATGTCGGCATCGAGCATTTCGATCCGGCTCGCAACGGCGCGACTTACTCAACGTTGGAACAGTTTGACCCTTGGCGCAACGGCGCGACTCACGACCTCGTACGCGGGTGGAAGCAGCGCAATTTCTGGGTGATGGAGATGCAGCCCGCCTTCGTGGATTGGGCTCCGGTATGCAACGCGCTTGAACCCAGAGTCGTCCGGACGATGGTCTGGGAAGCGATCGGCCACGGCGCCGATGCGATCCTATTCTGGGAGTGGCGCGCGGCACGCGGCTCGTACGGACAGTACCACGGAGTTTTGGTTGGACCCGACACGACCCCGGCCCCGGTTTACGCCGAGGTCCAACGAGCCGCCGGGGAACTCGCGAAAGCCGTATCGGTTCTCGCCAACACCACGCCGCCGCAATCGCAGGTCGCAATTCTGCACGACTACGACAGCCGGTGGGCCATCGATCATCATCGCCAAACCCAGCGTTACGATCAGATCGAGTTGCTCCTTGGTTATTACCGCGTCCTGCGCGAACGGACTCAATCGGTCGATATCATCGATCCATCGTACGACCTCAGCTGCTACAAGCTCGTGGTCGCCCCGAGCTTGAACGTCATTTCCCAAAAGCTCGGCGAACGATTTAAGGACTATGTCAACAAAGGCGGTCATCTCCTTCTCGGCCCGCGCTCTGGAATGATGGACGAATATTGTGCCATGCATTTTGAGCGCCAACCCGGTCCGCTAGTCGCAGCGCTCGGCGGACGTGTGGAGCAATTCTACGCCCTGACCGATGATGTCCCGGTTTCCGGTAAATGGGGAAACGGAAGGGCAACCATTTGGGCCGAGCACCTATCCGCCACAACGCCAGACACGGAAATTGTCCTTCGCTATGGCGCAGGCAACGGCTGGCTTGAGGGCCAACCGGCGGCGATTCAACGGAAGCTAGGCAAGGGCACGATCTCCTATCTCGGCGCCATCCTCGACCTCCCGCTAATGCGTAGCGCCGCGACAATGTTGATCGGTGCGGCCCAAGTGGACCCGGCCCCGATTGCTGCACCCGACACGGTCGAAGTCTGCCGTCGGGTCGGGGCAGGCCGTGACGTCTTCGTCTTAATCAACCATGCCAAGATGACGACGAACGTGCGTTTGCCCGGACCGATGATGGACGTGCTCACCGGCGCAGAGGTTCGGAACGTGGAACTTCCGCCGCGCGAAGTAGCGATTCTCGTGCGCGCGAGTGTCGGTCCATGAAATCGATCCTAGCCGTCTTGTTTTTCGGCGCCGTCTGGCTGGCGTCATAGGGAGCCTGGCGCCGAAGTCACGATCAAAGCGACCGCCGCGCCTGCAGCTGTGCACCGCGGGAATATCGCCTGCACTACGAGCGGTCCGGGTGAGTCCGGGAAACCTGCGAGGGGATGCGGCGGTATTCGCGGTTCGGAACCGAATGCGTGCGGCCATAGAGCTTAGAATCTAAGAGGTATTCATCTATAAACAGGCAGAATCCTCACCAGTGTTGGAGTAGCATCCCATAGCCTGCAATGGTCCGCACACCGTAGACTGTTTGAAAGTTGCTCGTGGACAGTGCCCCCAATCTCAGCCCCAACGCTGCAAGCCCTACCCTTGTCTAATATCCTTCACTGCCAGCGGAGGCCGTGATCGCCCCGCAGGCTGCTTCTTCTTCTCTTCTGCGCTGCGGCTTCCCGGCCGTCAGCAACCACCCCCAAAAATTAGGTTCGGTCGCTTTCATAGCTACCCGAGACCTCTAAACCCAAGAGAAATCAAACAACCCCCAAGACAAACCAAGATTGTCCCAATGGGGACACCGCACCATGAAAATGAAACTAAAACTGCTAGCGAGTGGCGGCTGGGTCGCCCTCTTCGCAGCCTGTCTGTCGCCGGCGTTCGCCCAAACCAACCCCACCGCCGCCACTCCTGCCAGCGCCACCACCCCGGCCGATCAGACGGGCACGGTTGAGGTGGTCAAGATGCCGACCGTCTACGTGACCGGCCTGCGCGCCAGTATGGAGACGGCCCAGGAAATTAAGCTGAATTCCACGCAAATCGTCGATTCGATCGTGGCTACCGACATCAACAAGCTCCCCGACACCAACGTCGCGGATGCGCTGCAGCGCATCACCGGCATCCAGATTCCGATCGAGCTGGGTGAAGGCGGCACGTCCCCGCAAACCACTGCAGGCAACGTCGCCATCCGCGGCCTCACCCAGGTCGAGACATTCGTCAACGGCCGCGAAGTCCTGACCGGCGCCGGCACGCGCACCGTCAGTTTCGAGGATTTCGCCGCCGCTTTGGTCGCGGGCCTCGACGTCTACAAAACCTCGGCCGCGAACATGATCGAGGGAGGCACCAGCGGGACGATCGATATCCGCTTTCACAAGCCCTTCGATTTTCAGGGCCTGGAGGTCGACGGCATGTTCCGCATCGCCGATGCCAGCCTTGCCCGCGAGACCAAGCCCCAGTACAACCTTCTGGTCAGCGACCGTTGGAAGACGGGCGGCGGAGAAATAGGCGTTTTGGTCCATGTCAGCTACCAGCTCCGCCCGTTACGGGAGGACCAAGCCATGGCCGGCAATCCCACCCCTTATGACATCCTCGCCAATGGCTCGATCGTAGCCCATTCCAGCGCCAATACCGGTAGCCAGACGATCAGCGTGCCCAACGGCAATTACGAAGTCTCTATAATCGGCTTCCGCCGACGGGAGGGCGTGAATGCAATGCTGCAGTGGAAACCCAATCCCCGCCTCGAGTTCGATCTGGAAGGCAATGCCGAGGAATTCTTAACCCACCAAGACCAATATGGCTTCTCGCAGGTGCTTGGCAAGTTGACCTCGGTCACGCTGTTTCCCGGCACAAGCGACGTCGAAACCCTTAACAGCATCAATGCCCCTTTCACCACCATAGCCGCCGCCCGCGACACGGTGGACCGGGATAAGCTGGCTGCCTTCAGCGTGAAGTGGACAGGGGATAACCTCACCCTCAAGGGCGACTTCAGTTACACCAAAACTTACAGTCTTCTCTACTACTCCGGGCCTATACTCTCTGGCACCTCTCCGAATTTCCTCATGGACACCGGGCCCCACATCCCGACGACAATCGTGACCGGGGTAAGCCTGCTCGACCCCAGCCTCTATTCCTGGGCGACCGACGCTTGGCGCACCCGACCCTTCTACGGCAAAATGAGCGCTGAGCAGCTAGACGGGGAATACAAGCTATCAAACAATGTGATCCCCTCGATCCTCGCCGGCTTCCGCTATGCGGCGCGCGAGGCTGACGACAGCACGGGAACGCTCTTCAACGACGTTACCATCTCCGGGCCGGTGACGACGCATCTCAATCTGGTGACGCCGAACCCGGTGCCCAACTTCTTCCCGTATGACCTCAACCCGATGTTCCGGCAGTATCTGGTCGGCAGCTTGGGGTTGGCGCGCGATCCCCTAGACAGTCGCGCCGCCTTTGGCATCACTACTACGCCGGCGACCTCGGCGGGCTTGGTTAGCCTCTGGGTCATCCATGAGGATACGTCGGCCTTGTACCTGATGCCGCGGTTCACGGCCAACTTGGGATTGCCGGTCGACGGCAACGTCGGCGTACGCCTCACGCGGACGAAGGAGTCTGTTACAGGATACCAGAGCAACGCCGGGGTGATCTCGCCGATCGCAATCGCCTCCACCTATACAGACTGGCTGCCGAGCGCAAACGTGCGGGTCCACCTGACGGATAACACCTTCCTGCGTTTGGCCGCGTCAAAGACGCTCACGCGGCCGGACTTCAGCTCTCTGTCTCCGTCGATCACGCTCGTTCCCAATCCGACCAATGCAGCTCAGAATAGCGGCAGCGCCGGCAACCCGGCCCTTCCCCCCGTGCGCGCCGATAACTACGACTTGTCGCTTGAGAAGTACTTCAACAAGTCGACGTCGGTTTACGCGGCTGGGTTCTACAAGACCGTCAACGGCTTCACGACCACCATCAGCAACCCCGAGGTCTGGAACGGCGTGACATATCAGGTGAGTCGGCCCACGGCCACCAACGGCGCCAAGATCAAGGGCTTCGAGGTGGGCTACCAAGAGTTCTACGATTTCCTGCCCGGTTTCCTGAGCGGCCTCGGCCTGCAACTGAATTACACCTATGTGGACAGCAAGACGCCCAGCACGATCGTCGGCCTGTCGACCCCGCTGCAGAGCCTGTCAAGGAGCAGCTACAACGCGATCCTGATGTACGAGAAGTACGGCGTGTCCGCTCGCCTCGCCTACAACTGGCGCGACAAGTACTTGGCGAGCATCGGCAACTTCGTAGGAATCGGCGCTCTCCCCAACTTCTACAAGGCTTACGGGTGGCTGGACGCCTCGGTGAGTTACGATTTCACCAAGCGGCTCCGGGTCACGGTCGAGGGCACGAACCTCATGAACACGGTTCGCGAGTCATACTGGGGCGTTACTACGAGACCGGGCACCTTCTTTCTTGATGACGTCCAATTCATGGCTTCCGTGAGCTGGCGTCTGTAAGAAGATACAGGTTGTACAGAGCTGGCTAGTCCCCGACATGCGGGCAGGCCGTAGCGCGCCTGCCCGATTGTCCGGATCTTATTTTGTTCCGCCCGAGGATTAAAACTGGCGCGTCCGGTCGGCCGCGCCTCAGTCTCGACGACATCGTGCAAACCATTCCTACCGTTCGTTTCCGTCGGCTGCAGTCCATGGGCGCGGGGTGGATCAGTTGCTGTCTGGTCTTGGCCGCGATGCTGGTGGCGCCTGCCGGGGGGCGCGCGCAGATTGATGGGAACGCACTCGCAACAGCGTTTCACGATCCGCCGGCTGAGGCCAAGCCGTGGGTCTACTGGTACTGGATGAATGCTGCGGTCACGCGGGCCGGTATCACGGCGGATCTCGAGGCGATGAAGGCGGCCGGCATTGGCGGCGCGTATCTCATGCCGATCGAGGGTGCGACCCGGCCTCCGTTGATCGATCCTCCAGCCGAGCAGCTCAATCCGGTTTGGTGGGACTGCGTGCGCTGGGCCTTCACGGAGGCTGACCGCCTTGGCCTCAAACTGGCCATGCATGTGTGCGACGGGTTTGCCACGGCAGGAGGACCGTGGATCACGCCGGAGTTGTCGATGCAAAAAGTCGTCTGGAGCGAGACGCAGGTGGCCGGCGGCGACCGCGTGGAGCTGGCCTTAGCGCAGCCGGAAACCAACGCCGGCTACTACCGCGACATCGCCGTGCTGGCCTTTCCGGAGTTGGCAGGCGCGGGAGTCTCCTCACGTTCAGCCGCGCCAGTCGTGACGTCCAGCCTGCCAGGACCGCCACCGTTTTTTTTGCCGGGTGGTCCCGGAGAGGGCACTTTCGTCAGCGAGAATCCTTGCTGGATACAATACGCGTTTCCCGAACCCTTCACCTGCCGGTCGCTGACCATCCGTGTACCGCCAGCCCCCAACGCCCAAACGGAGAATACGTACCAAGCCAACCGCCTCGTGATTGAAACGAGCGACGACGGAATTCATTTTCTGCCCTTCGTCCGCCTCGAGCCGCCGCGGCACGGCTGGCAGGATGGCGATGCCGACGTCACACACGCGGTTCCTGCAGTGACGTCCCGGTATTTTCGCTTTCGCTGGGACCCGGCTGAGTCGGAAGCTGGCGCCGAGGATCTCGATTCCGCAAAATGGAAACCCGTCTTGAAGGTGTGCGCCGTCGAACTTTCCGGCGAGGCACGCATCAATGGCTTCGAAGGAAAGTCGGGCGCGGTTTGGCGGATCGCGCCCACAACCACCATGGCTCAGGTGCCCATCGCGAACTGCGCGCCCGCTGCCCAGATCGTGAATCTCACGGCTCACTTGGACCAGGAGGGGCGCTTCATCTGGGATGCGCCTCCCGGGCGTTGGACGGTGTTGCGCATTGGCCACACCTCGACCGGGCACACCAATCACGTCGGCGGCGGCGGGCTGGGGCTCGAGTGCGACAAGTTCAACCCCGACGCCGTGCGTCTTCAGTTTGACCATTGGTTCGGCGAAATCATCCGGCGCGTCGGGCCCGACCTCGCTGGACGTGTTCTGCAGGTCTTCCACGTCGACAGTTGGGAGTGCGGCAGCCAGAACTGGTCGCCCGTCTTCCGCGACGAATTCATCCGGCGGCGCGGTTACGATCCCCTGCGTTACCTGCCGGCAATGGCCGGAATTCCAGTAGAGAGCGTGGATGTTTCCGAACGTTTTCTGCGCGACGTGCGCGAGACGATTGGCGAACTCCTCATCGACAATTTCTTTCGTCCGCTCGCGGCGCTGGCGCATGGGCACGGCTGCGTGTTCAGCGCCGAAAGCGTCGCGCCGACGATGGAAGTCGACGGCATGGCGCATTTTAGCGTGGTCGACATTCCTATGGGTGAATTCTGGCTGCGCAGCCCGACGCACGACAAATTGAACGACATTCTCGACGCAGTCTCTGGTGCGCACATCTACGGGCATCCGATCACGCAGGCGGAGGCTTTCACCGAGCTGCGCCTCTCGTGGGACGAGGCCCCGGCAATGCTCAAAGCTCTTGGCGACCGAAATTTTTGCTTAGGTATCAATCGTTTCGTCATCCACGTTTTCGCGCACAATCCGTGGCTCGACCGGCGGCCCGGCATGACCCTGGAAGGGGTGGGGCTTTATTTTCAGCGCGACCAGACATGGTGGCGGCCTGGCCGCGCGTGGGTCGACTATCTCGCGCGCTGCCAAGCGATGCTGCAGCTGGGGCGGCCGGTCGAGGATGTCGCGGTATTTACAGGCGACGGGGAGCCGCGCCGTGCCTTGGTGCCCTGGGCCCTAGCCGACACGCTGCCTGGCTTTTTCCCGGTGCCGGATAACCGGCGGTCACGGCAGATCCTTGAAGCCGGGGACTGGGTCGATCCCCTGCACGGCTTTGCCTACGATTCTGTCAACCGCGATGCCCTGTTGCGTCGGGCACGGGTGCGCGATGGTCGGATCGAACTACCGGGCGGGCCGAGCTATGCCCTGCTGATCGTGCCGGCGCCCAACCGCTTCAATCCCGCGGCTGATTCGTTCACGCCGGAGGTTGCCACTCGGTTGCAGGAGTTGGTGGCCGCGGGCGCTACGGTCCTGCTCGGCGCGCCGCCCACGCGCCGTTCGCCCACCTTGCAGGACTATCCGCACTGCGACGAAGCGGTCGCGCAGGCGGTGAACGCACTCTGGCCCGTGGATGCGCCGGCGGACGGAACCATTCACCGAAAGGGCGGGGGGCGTGTCATCACCGGGCCTGTGGCCGCCGCCTCGTTCGAGCGCTTTGGCCTGGCGCCCGGTTTTACCGCCACGGATGCCGCAGGGGGCAGGGCGGACGGCATTGCTTGGACACATCGGGCCGGCGAAGGCTGGGACTTCTATTTCATTTCGAACCAACACGACGCCGCGCGGGAAATCGACGTTTCGGTCCGTGTGACCGGCCGCGTGCCGGAACTGTGGGATCCGGTGACCGCGGAACGGCGCGTGGCTGGCACCTGGCGCATGCGCGATGGTCGTACCGGTCTGCCGCTTCGCTTGCCGCCCCGCGGATCACTTTTCCTCGTTCTGCGTACGCCCACCACAAAGGAGGAGGAGAATGGCGCTCCTAACTGGACGGAGCCAGCGACCGTGCAGACCATTGCGGGCCCGTGGCAGGTGGCATTTGATGCCGCCCGCGGGGGTCCAGTGGCCCCAGTGCCATTCGAGCGACTAGTGTCATGGACGGAATCGACCGTGGACGGCATCCGGCATTACTCAGGCACGGCGAGTTACACGCGTTCATTTTCTTGGCAATCGGCCGGTGCGCCACCGCATCGCGTCTGGCTTGACCTCGGCCGCGTAGCGAACCTCGCGGAGGTCTCCGTCAACGGCATTCCGTGCGGCGTGGCTTGGACGCCGCCCTATCGCGTGGAGGTGACGGCGGCGCTCCATCCGGGTGGGAATCAGCTTCGCGTGGATGTCACCAACACTTGGTTCAACCGGCTTGCGGGCGATCAAAAACTCCCGCCGGCGGAACGGCGGACCTGGACGACCGCGCCCGACAGGACCGAAAGGAAACCACTGCTCGACGCCGGGCTGCTCGGGCCGGTTACGCTGCGCCGGGATTGAACATAATCGACTGTTTATGAATTCAACTTGGAGATTTCTTTTCTCGGCAACGGGACTGCTCCTCGTCGGTCGGATTTCATCCGGCGAACTGGCCGCCGCGGTCCTGCCGGCGCGTGCGGCGATCGCCGCCAGCAACGTGACAGACGCGGAATTCCAGCTTATATACGATGAGGTCAAAACACCCTTCAAATACGGCGTGATCCTGCACCCAGGCCCAGGTGAATATTTCGATTGCCCCAGCATATTTCGCTACCACGAGCGGTGGTATATGCTCTACGTCGCAATCAAGGACAAGGTCGGCTATGAAACTTGGCTGGCGGTGAGTGACAACCTGCTGCATTGGGAAGCGCTGGGCCGCACGCTGCCGTTCGCCCGGACCGGCTGGGATGCGTGGCAGGGCGACGGCGGCGCGGCACTGGTGGATTGCATTTGGGGCGGCTCGGCCGCCCTCCAGCAGTTCGATGGCCGGTACTGGATGAGTTACATCGGCGGCGCGAAACAAGGCTACGAACCGGATCCGCTGGCCATTGGTATGGCCTGGACCACGACCCCGGACCGGGCGGCACCGTGGACACGTTTGCCGCAGAACCCGGTGCTATCCACGACGCAGCCAGATGTGAGGCCGTTCGAAAGCGTGACACTTTACAAGAGCACGATCATTCGGGACCCCGACGAGACGCTCGGATTCCCATTCGTGATGTTCTACAACGGCAAGACGCAACAGGGACATCACGAGGCAATCGGCATGGCGGTCTCGCGCGACCTGACGACATGGGTGCGCTATGGTGCCGAGCCGGTAGTCGACAACGCGCCAGGGTGGCCCGCCAGCTCCGGTGACCCGCAGATTGTGCGCTTGGGTAACTTATGGGTGATGTTCTACTTCGGATTTCGCTGGGCGCCCCGAGCGTTCGATACGTTCGCAGTTTCGCGAGACCTTGTGCATTGGACCAAGTGGTCCGGACCGCCTCTGGTGGAACCGAGCGAGACATGGGACGAGACTTTCGCGCACAAGCCCTGGCTACTCAAACACGATGGGGTCGTTTATCACTTCTATTGCGCTGTTGCCGGGGACCAGCGCACGATTGCGCTGGCGACGTCCAAGAATTTGCGTGCGGGTAAGTAAGCCTGTCGTGCGACCCAGCAATCCCCGGTAATGCGCGCGCAAAAACTCCTTTCGGGGTGGCTGATGGTGCTGTTGCCTGCCAGCAGCCGCTCGTCGGGCGGGCCAAGGAGGAATGGTGGTCCGGCATGGAGGAAGTATTCCACCTCGACTGAAGCCGCCGGCCGATCACCCCTCGCGGCGTCGGACCACGCAACCAGCGCCCGCCAGCCGCGGCGCCATGCTTTTCCGTCCTGTAACCCGCCGGCCGCGATACTCCGTTTCCTCTCATGATCAAAGATCTCATCAGTCTCCTGGGGCCGAAAAACGTTCTAACCGCAGTGGAGGACATTCTGCCCTATTCCTTCGACGGCACGGCTACGCTG
>JBEKWG010000020.1:0-62993 GCA_049513315.1 Opitutaceae bacterium | reverse complement strand
GGCTGCTTTGGCGGCACCGACCGCGTCAAGGACCAGGGCGCGAAGCTCCTTTCCAGCCTCTGTTCCAACCTCGGGCCCAAGGAGGAGGCGGGCATCAACCAGGTGCTGGCGGGCATCCCCGACCCGGTCGGCACCTTCTATCGGTACGGACTGGCGCGGAGTCTCCTGCGGCGCAAAGTGGATCTTTAACTGTAGGGCGGGGTCGCCGGACTCCGCCGCAACCGAAGCGAACCAAATTTACAGAAGAAAACGAAGGGAACGAAGATCCGCGCTGTAGGAGCCTGCTTGCAGGCGATTTCTCATGCGGCATCGCGAGCAAGCTCGCTCCTACAACTGCTGTCCTCTGATCTCTGCCCTCCGACCTCTGCCCTCCGACCTCTGATTTCTGACCTCTGACTTCTGACTTCTGACTCCCCATGGACGACGCAGCCCAACAGGTTTTCAACGAGGGCCAGGCCCGGGCCAACGCGGCCTACGCGGCGGCCAAGCGCAACATCACGATCGATCCGATCACGCGGCTGGAAGGCCACGGCAAGATCGACATCTACCTCGACCCCAAGGGCGACGTGGAGCGCGCCTATTTCCAGGTGCCCGAGCTGCGCGGCTTCGAGGTCTTCAGCCTGGGCCGCCCGGCCGAGGACATGCCCCAGATCACCAGCCGCATCTGCGGGGTCTGCCCCACCGCGCACCACATGGCCGCGACCAAGGCGCTCGACGCCCTCTACCAGATCGAACCCACCCCGGCCGGCCGGAAGATCCGCGAGCTGGTCTACCACACCTTCATGCTGGAGGACCACGCCCTGCACTT
Source organism: Opitutaceae bacterium (assembly GCA_049513315.1). Classification (GTDB taxonomy): domain Bacteria; phylum Verrucomicrobiota; class Verrucomicrobiia; order Opitutales; family Opitutaceae; genus Fen-1467. The sequence continues at coordinate 62,185 of JBEKWG010000020.1, read as the reverse complement.
CTTCTTCCTGGGCGGACCCGATTTCATCGTCGGGCCGGAGGCGCCGCCCGCGGAGCGCAACATCCTGGGCGTGATCGGCAAGGTCGGCCTGGAGGCCGGCAAGAAGGTCATCGCCACCCGCCGGCGGCTGCGCGAGCTGATCGCGTACTTTGGCGGCAAGGTCGTGCACCCCGTGCTGGGACTGCCCGGCGGCGTCAGCAAGGCGCTTAAGCCGGAGGACCTGCCCAAGTTCCAGGAACTGGCCCGGGACGGCCTCGCGTTCGCCGAGTGGACCCTCCAGGTCTTCAAGCAGATCGTCCTCGCGAACCCGGATTACGTGAAGCTGATCACCGCGGACGCCTTCACCCATAAAACCTGCTACCTGGGCACGGTGGACGAGCAGAACCGGGTCAACTTCTACGACGGCAAGCTGCGCGTCGTCGACTGCAACGGGAAAGAGGTCTGCAAGTTCGAGGCCCGGCAGTACCGCGACTTTATCGCCGAGCATGTCGAGCCGTGGAGCTACATGAAGTTCACCTTCCTCAAACAACGCGGCTGGCAGGGCTTCGTGGAGGGGCCGGACACGAGCATCTATTCGGTCGCCCCGCTGGCCCGCCTCAACGCCGCCGACGGCATGGCCACGCCCAAGGCCCAGGCCGCCTACGAGGAGTTCTTTAAGACCCTCGGCGGCAAGCCGGTGCACCACACGCTGGCCAACCACTGGGCGCGGGTGATCGAGATGATTTACGCGGCCGAGCGCATCGTCGAACTGGTCAATGACCCGGAGATAACGAGCCAGGAGGTGCGCCGCATCCCCACGACCGTGCCCGCCGAGGGCATCGGCGTGGTCGAGGCCGCGGCCTGATCACCATGGCCAACCTGATCGTGGCCACCGGCAACAACGCCGCCCGCATCGCCATGAGCGTGGAAAAGGCCGCCAAGGGCCTGATCAAGGGCGGCCACGTCACCGAGGGCCTGCTCAACCAGATCGAGATGGCCTTCCGCGCCTACGATCCCTGCTTGGGCTGCGCCACCCATGCCCTGCCCGGCCACACCCCCCTCAAGGTCTCCATCTACAACCATAACCGCCAGCTGGTCCGGCAATTGATCCAAGAGTAACGCGCCTTCCCCGCCGCCGTCCCCTGCCCTCCGTCCTCTGATCTCTGTCCTCTGATCTCTGTCCTCTGATGCCCACTCCCGTCCTCGTCCTTGGCCTGGGCAACGACATCCTCTCCGACGATGCCGCCGGCCTGCTCGTCGCCGCCGCCGTGCACGAACGCCTCGCCGGCGAGCCGGACATCGAGGTCCGGGCGACCACCGAGATGGGTCTGGCGCTCCTCGACGAGATCGCCGGCCGCGAGGCCGTGGTCTTGGTCGATTCCGTTCAAACCGGACGGGCTCCGCCGGGCCACATCCACGAGTTCGGCCCGGAAGAACTCTCCACCGTGCTCACGACCTCGCCCCACTTCCTCGGCGTCGGCGAAACGCTGGCCTTGGGCCAGCGGCTCGGCCTGGCCATGCCCCGCCAAGTGCGCATCTTTGCCCTCGAGGTCCATGACCCCTTCACCGTGGGCACCCACCTGACCCCCGCCGTCCAACAGGCCGTCCCTACCGCCGCCGAGCGCGTCGCGGAACAGGCGCGCGCGTTTGCCGCAATTTCCATCCCGGCTGGGATTTCAGAGTAATTGCCGGCGAGCTTTTCGATGTCGGGCTGGCGGGAGGATTAGCGCCGGACTTGCAGCGGGAGCCGCCAGGCACGGCGTCGTTCACCACGTCAGCAGGCCGCCCGCGTAGGTGAAACCCGCGCCGACGGCGCAGCAGACGATCTTGTCGCCGGCGCGAAAGATGCCCTCCTCGGCCGCCCAGCCCAGCGCCATCGAAATCGATGCCGCCGAGGTGTTGCCGTACTTGCCTAGAGTCACGACGAATTTTTCGAACGGAATGCCGACGCGCTTGCTGACCGCCTTGAGAATGCGCTCGTTGGCCTGGTGCGGGACCACCCATTGCACGTCCTCCGGCTTCAAATGGTGCCGCTGCAACGCGTTTTCGATGATGTTGCCAAAGGCGATGACCGCGTTCTTGAAGACCACCGCGCCGTTCATCTGCAGATAAAAGTGGTGCAGATCGTCGCCGTTGGGCTGCGGCACCGGGCGCATGGCGCCGCCGCCGGGGCGCTGGATCGCGCTGAAAAAGGTGGCGTCGCCGCTCAGGTGCATGCGGTTGAGACGGTGTCCGCCGTTGGTATCGAGCAGCACGGCTGCACCGGCCCCGTCGCCGAAAAGAAACGCGGTGCTGTGATCGTTCGGGTTGGTGATGCGCGAGAGCAGCTCGGCGGTGACGACCAGCAGCTTTCGGGCCGTGCCGGCACGAATCAAGGCGCGGCCGACCTCCAGGGCGTAAAGCCAGCCGGCGCAGGCGGCGTTGAGGTCGAAGGCAAGCGCGGTGGGGATTCCGAGATTCCGGGCGAGGCCGCTGGCGGCGCTGGGCACCGGCTGGTCGGGCAGGAGCGTCGCCATGATGATGCCGTCGATTTCGCTCACATGGAGGCGCGCCTGCGCCAGCGCGTGCTGCACGGCGATGGCGGCGAGATGAGTGGCGGTTTCATCCTCGGCGGCAAAGCGGCGCTCCTGGATGCCGGTGAGCTTGACGATTTCCGCCTCGGTCATCTTCGGGAACGCCTTCAAAATCTCGCTGTTGGGCCGCACGTTGTCCGGCACGGCAAACCCGATGCCGGCGACGCAAACGGTCTCGGTGGCGAAAGCCTCGAAGCCTGCCGCTGCCATTCGGGGCTTGGGACTGGGAGCCGGGGATTTCGCGCCACCGCGCCCCGCGAGGTAGCGCGTGACATCGTCACCCGAAACGCGTCCACCCGGACCGGTGGCTTGGACGTCCTTAAGGGCGGCAGGATCGAGGCCGGCCTCTTGGGCCAGCTTCGTGGCCCGTGGCGTCCACTGGATTTCTGATTTCGGAGACCGGATACCGGAAAGTGCCGCGCCGGTCGCCGGCGCGTCCCGTTCCAGCCGGTGGGCAGCCGCCGGAGCCTTTCCGGTATCCGGTATCCGGTTTCCGGTATCCTTGACCTCTAGGTGCTTCAGGCTCCCATCGGCGGTCTCGATGCGCAGGAACGGCGCGCCGGAGGGCAGAATGTCGCCCGCCCGGCCCTGCACCTCGACCACGGTGCCGTCGCACGGCGCCTCGAAGTCGAACACCGACTTGTCGCTCTCCATTTCGGCGATCTTCTGGCCTTTCGCGATCCTGGCTCCGGGCACAACGAGAAGGTCGATGACCGTCAATTCATTCACCGTGGCTCCCATCGAGGGAACCGGCACATCGATCAGAAAGGTTTCCATGCAATTCGGAGGTTTTACCGGGAACAAATGTTACGCAGGTGAAACGGCGCGGTCAACGCCGGGACACGGGAATCCGACGGAGTTCCAAGCCGGTGCTTCAACTTCGCACGGCCCGCCAGACGGCCAGACACCGCTCGAGCAGCCCGGGAAGCCCGGCGAGGGGAATCATGTTGGGGCCGTCGGAAATGGCCTGCTTGGGCCGGGGATGCGTTTCAATGAATAGTCCGTCGGCTCCGGCCGCGAGCGCGGCCTGCGCCAGCGGCAGGATGAATTCGCGCTGCCCCCCGCTCTTGCCACCGGCGGCACCGGGCAGTTGCACGCTGTGCGAGGCGTCGAAAATGGCCGGCCAGCCGCTGGCCTTCATCAGGGCGAAGCTGCGCATGTCGACGACGAGGTTTTGATAACCGAAGGTCGTGCCGCGTTCCGTCTGCCAGACTTCCCGTGCCCCGCCCTGCTTCAGCTTGGCGAGGACGAACGGCATCTCCTGCGGCGAAAGAAACTGCCCCTTCTTCACGTTGACCACCCGGCCGGTCGCGGCGGCGGCGAGAAGCAGATCGGTCTGGCGGCAAAGAAAGGCGGGAATCTGCAGGACATCGCAGACCTTGGCCGCCGCCGGGACCTGCACTGTTTCGTGCACATCCGTGAGCACGGGCAAACCGTAGTCGCGCCGGACCATCGCGAGGAGCTTGAGGCCGGCCTCGAGGCCGGTGCCGCGCGGACCGGCGACGGAGGTGCGGTTGGCCTTGTCGAAGGAACCCTTGAAGACGATCTTCAGCTCCGGCTGCTTGAGCGCGAGGGCGAGCAGCTTCTCGGCCACGGCGCGGCACACCCGCTCGTTTTCCAGCGAACACGGCCCGGCGATGAGGAGGAGCTGTTTGGGATTAAAAAGCATGGGTGGCTGCCAATCGTCGAAGGTCCTGTGTCCAATGGTCAATCAGTATGACCGGCCTGTTCCTTCGAGCAAAGCGAAGAATGACGCGGCCAAAATACCAGGCTAGCCTTTCGCTTTTCCGGTCTCCGGCCTGCCCGCCTTGGTCTTGGCGAAGGCGGATTTCCGCTTGCCGGTCTTCACGCCGCCGCCCTGCTTGACGCGGCGGTTCTTTAAAGCCGCGGCCACGAAGGCGGCGAACAGCGGATGCGCCGAACTGGGTTTCGACTGGAACTCGGGATGGAACTGCACCGCGACGAACCACGGGTGATCCTTCAGCTCGATGATCTCGACCAGGTTGCGGCGCGGGTTGCGTCCGCTCACCACCAGGCCGGCGCGCTGGAGCCGGTCGACATAACCATTGTTGACCTCGTAACGGTGCCGGTGCCGCTCGCGCACGCTGGTGGTCCGGTAGGCGCGCTGCGCCCGGGTGCCGGGCGTGAGCTGGCATTCGTAGGAGCCGAGGCGCATGGTGGCGCCCTTGTCGACGATCTTCTTCTGCTCCTCCATGAGGTTGATGACGGGATGCGGCGTCCGCGGATCGAACTCCGTGCTGTTGGCGCCGCGCAGGCCGAGGACGTGGCGGGCGAACTCGACGATCGCGACCTGCAGGCCGAGGCAGAGCCCGTAATAGGGCACCTGGTGCTCCCGGGCGTAGCGGGCGGCCGCGATCTTGCCCTCGATGCCGCGTTCGCCAAAGCCGCCGGGTACCAGGATGCCGTCGAGCCTCCGGAGCATGGCGGCGCCGCCTCGGGTCTCGAGTGCCTCGGCGTCAATGCGAACGATGTTCACCTTGCAGTTGTTGGCGATGCCGGCGTGGGTGATCGACTCGTAGACGGACTTGTAGGCGTCCTGCAGCTCAATGTATTTGCCGACGACGCCGATCGTGACCTCGTGCCGCGGCGATTTGATGCGCCGCAGGATCGCGGCCCAGATGTTTTTGGGATTGGGGGGGGCCTTCAGACGGAGCATCTTGACCACGAGGCCATCCAGACCCTCTTTTTGCAGCATGAGCGGCAGCTCGTAGATGGAGGCCGCGACATTGCGCTCCTCAATGACGGCCTTGACCGGCACGTTGCAGAAGAGGCTGAGCTTCTCGCGCAGCTCGGGCATGAGCGGGTGGTCGCAGCGGCATACGAGAATATGCGGCTGGATGCCGATCTCGCGCAGCTTGGCGACGCTCTGCTGCGTAGGCTTGGTCTTCAGTTCGCCGGCGGCGCTCAGGTAGGGCACGAGGGTCACGTGGATAAACACCACCTCGTGCGGGCCGGCCTCGAGCGCAAACTGGCGCATGGCCTCGAGGAACGGCAGGCCCTCGATGTCGCCCGTGGTGCCGCCGATCTCCGTGATCAGCACGTCGACGCCTTTGCCCGCCTGCTGGATCCGCGCCTTGATCTCGTTGGTCACATGCGGGATCACCTGCACGGTCTTGCCAAGGTAATCGCCGCGGCGCTCCTTCTGGATCACCGACTCGTAAATCTGGCCCGAGGTGAGGTTGTTGAGCCGCGACAGCCGGCCCGAGGTGAACCGCTCGTAGTGGCCGAGGTCGAGATCGGTCTCCGCGCCGTCGTCGAGCACGTAGACTTCGCCGTGCTGGAACGGGCTCATCGTGCCCGGATCCACGTTGAGATAGGGATCGAACTTCTGGATGCGCACCCGCAGTCCGCGCATCTCGAGCAGCGCCCCCAGCGACGCTGCCGTCAATCCCTTGCCCAATGAGGAGACCACCCCGCCCGTGACGAAAATGTACTTCACGGGATTCCATGAATGGCGCCCGCCTTGGGTGATGCAAGCCAAAGCTCGCCGCATCGCTGGCGCGCAACCCGCGCGCCGCGGGGGCGCCGTCCCGACTTCGACCAGTATGGTCGAATCACTACACCCTCGGATCACCCGCCCAGCATCCAAGCCACCGCGGCCAGGATCAGCAGGAGCAGCGCAGCCGCGAGCACCAATGAAAGCGTCCACTTGATCAGCTTGACCAGCAGCCACACCGCCCCCAGCGCGACCAGGACGAGGCAGGTGATCACGAACCAGCGGGGATAGGCGGCCAGCGGCGCCAGCAGGCGTTCGAACAGCTCCATGGCATCAGCCTGAACGCCCACCGTCCGGTCGTCACCAAAAAGATTGCCCTCCGTCGCGCGCGCCGCCCATGTTCAGCCGGTGCAACCGAAGCCGCAACTGCCCGTCGGGATCACCTGCGACGGCGTTCCCATCGACCCCGGTTCCGGCACCCACACCATCCCATGACGCTCACCGACGTCTCGCCCGGCGCGCACCGCGTCCGCCTCTCCATGGGATGCGATCCGACCAATCCCACCGAGTTCATCCACCGCCCGGTCGAGTCGCAGAGTCCTCTGCACCGCATCATTCTCATCAACGAGATCCGCAACCTCACCTTCGAGCAGCCGGCGAATAGTCCATTCTCATCGAGATCGACGACGAACCGCTGCTGGCAACCAGCCTGACGGCGTCGAACTGATGGCGCCGCGCAGCGTCCGCCCCCGCATGAAACCGTCTCCCGTCCCCTTCGACCTGATCGGCGTCGGTTCGCCGATCATGGACCTGCTCGCGCCGGTGCCCGACGCATTTCTCGCCCACCTCACCGGCGCCAAAGGCGGCATGGTCCTCGTCGACCACGCCGAGATGCAGCGCGTCCTCTCGCTGCTCGACCGCGAGCCCGCCTGCACCACCGGCGGCTCGGCGGCCAACGCCACGCTCAACGCCGCGCGCCTCGGCCTGCGCTCGACGTTCCTCGGCAAGCTGGGCAACGACGAACTCGCGCACACCTACCGCCGCCGTTTCGAGGCGGCCGGCGTCGACGGCAGCCGCTTCAAGCACGGCACCCTCCCCAACGCCCGCTGCCTCGCCCTCGTCACGCCCGACGCCCAGCGCACCATGCGCACCTGCCTCGCCGCCGCCATGACGCTCGCACCCGGGGAGATCTCCCCGGCCGACTTCCGCGGCTGCCGCCACGCGCACATCGAGGGCTATCTCGTCTTCAACCAGGCCCTCGCCGACGCCGTGCTCGACGCCGCGCGCGCCGCCGGGTGCACCGTCAGCCTCGACCTCGCCTCGTTCGAGGTCGTGCACGCCACGCGCGACTGGCTGCTGGCGCAGCTGCGGCGCGGCCTCGACATCGTCTTCGCCAACGAGGACGAGATCCGCGCGCTGTTTCAGGACCAGACCTCCGACTATGCCGCGCTCGCCCGCCGGCTCGCCGGCCACGGTGTCCTCGCCGCCGTGAAAATCGGCCGGGACGGCGCCTGGCTCGCCCAAGGCGAGGCCCTCCACCGCATCGCCCCCGTCGTGGTTTCCGATGTCGTCGACACCAACGGGGCCGGTGACGCGTGGGCGGCGGGCTTTCTTTATGGCCATCTGCGCGGCTGGCCGCTGCCGGCCTGCGGCGCGCTCGCGTCGCTGATGGGCGCCGAGACCGTCCGCCACATGGGCCCGATCATTCCCGACACCCACTGGGCCGGGGTGAAGGCCCGTGCCATGGCCCTCGCTCCGGCGCGCTGACCGGAAAAACGTCATCATTCCATTCGCACGACATGGAGGGCGGACCTCCTGGTCCGCCGCGAGCTATGACAGGCTTCGTCGTGGGAACATTCGGCTCGGCGGGAGCCTCGCCCTCCAAATTGAGGGCGAAATTACAACCACCGGCGCACGCGCCGGCAATAGGCGCGGTAGTCCTCGCCGAACTTCCCCTCGAGATAGCGCTCCTCGCGGGCGATCACCCCGTGGCGCATCACGACCGCCCATGGCACGATGACCAGCAGCATCGCGAGGCTGTTCAGCGCGAACGCCACGCCGGCCAGCAGCAGTCCCATCGCCAGATACATCGGGTTGCGCGTAAAGCGAAAGGATCCCGATGTCACCAGCGCCGTGGTCGCCCGATGAGGCAGAATCGTGCTTCTCACCCGCCAGATCTGGCGCGCCGCCGGCCCGGCCAGGATCAGCGCCACCGCGAAACATGCATCCATCGGCACCCAGGCGTGAGACCACGGCCACAGCCGCCCGGGCCAGAGAAAGCGCAGGCCCGCTCCGATGAGCATCGCCGCGGCCGCAATCAACGGCGGAGGAGCGATCACGTGGGCATGGTCGGCGGTGGCCATCACGCCATGACGCTACCGACCTTCCCTTCCCGCCACAAACCCCGAAAACAAGTGTTGACATAGTACTCTGTAGTGAAGAGTACTCTGATCATGCAACTCTCATCCGAAGAAGCCGCCCGGGCTCTCGCCGCCATCCAGGCCTCGCGCGAGGCGATGCGTTCGGCGGTGCGGGCGCATCGCGGTCATTACCATCTCTGGCTCTGGGGCGTCATCTGGATTGCCATGGCGCTGCTCGCCGAATTCCGCGGTCTGGCCGGCAGCCGCTTCTTTCCCTGGCTCTGCGCCGCCGGGTTCGGCGGTTCGATGGTGCTCGGCTGCATCCAGGGCAGCCAGATTCGCATGCCGGTGGACAAGCGCTTTCTCGGCGTGCTCGCTACGGTGATCCTTTTCGCCGCCCTTTGGCCGCTGGTGCTGCGAGCACAGGTCAACGACCAAGCCGTGTTCGCCTACGCCAGCCTCGTCGCAATGCTCTGCTACGTGATCGCCGGCATCTGGTTCGACACCTACCTGCTCTGGCTGGGCCTGATCATGACCGTCTTTATCCTTGTCGGGCTGTTTTGCTTCGCCGCCTTTTTCTGGTGGTGGATCGCCATCTTCGGCGGCGGCACCCTGATCATCACCGGATTCTACATCCGTTACTTCTGGCGCTGACCCGCCGGCCCCCGCCATGCCCGATCTCGACCCCATCATCCATCAGCCCGTACGCCTGCAGATCATGGCCGCGCTGAACCACCTGGGCAGTCGCGAGCAGGTGGACTTCACTTTTCTCAAAACCAAGCTCGGCCTTACTGACGGCAATCTCGGCGCGCACCTGCTGACCCTCGAGGAAGCCGGCTATATTGCCGTCCAAAAAACCTTCGTTGCCCGAAAACCGAAGACCTTCGTCGCAGCCACGGCGGCGGGCCGGCGCGCATTTGAGGGCCACGTGGCCGCGCTCACATCGATTCTGAAAGCCAAAGGTCCCCCGTAAGCGCCGCGCGCCGTCGCGAAACATGCGCCCAGGCGTGAGACCACGGCCACAGCCGCTCGGGCCAGAGAAAGCGCAGGCCCGCTCCGATGAGCATCGCCGCGGCCGCAATCAACGGCGGAGGAGCGATCACGTGGGCATGGTCGGCGGTGGTTGTCATGCCTTGACGCTGCCGACCGTTTCCCCTCTCCACAATCCCCGAAGACTGCTCTTGAAAACTCTGCCGAGCCGCGAATTCTTCCAGTAACCTTTTGCCAGCCGCTCGGTTTATCATCTATTCAGTCCATGCTCGCTTTTTGCAACGTCTCCAAACGCTTCGGCAGCATCACCGCGCTGGATGACGTCTCGCTCGAGATCGCCCTGGGCGAATTCTTCGGGTTGCTCGGCCCCAACGGCGCTGGCAAGACCACGCTGATGTCGCTCGCCGCCGGCCTGCGCACTCCCGAGGCCGGCACGGTCGCCCTCGACGGCCGGCCGGTGGCATCCGGCGCAAGTGCCGCCCGTCGCGTCCTTGGTTTGGTGCCCCAGACCATCGCGCTCTTTCCGGAACTCACCGCCGACGAAAACCTCCGGATCTTCGGCGAGCTCCAGGGCCTGCGCGGTTCCGAACTGCGGACCCGCATCGACGAGGCCTTCGCCGCCGCGCAACTCGTCGACCGCCGCCGCTCGCTCGTGAAGACCTTCTCCGGCGGCATGCAGCGCCGGCTCAACCTCGTCGCCGCGCTGCTGCACCGCCCGAAACTCCTGCTCTGTGACGAGCCCACCGTCGGCGTCGATCCGCAGTCGCGCAACGCCATCTTCGAATATCTGCAACAGCTCAATCGGGGCGGGGTCACCATCATCTATTCCACCCACTACATGGAGGAAGCCGAGCGGCTCTGCTCCCGCATCGGCATCATCGACCACGGCAAAATCCTCGCACTCGGCACGCTGGATGAACTGCTCGTGCAACTGCCCTTCGAAGACGAAATCACCTTCCCCGTCGATCCCGCCACCGCCCCGCTGGTGGCCCGCCTGGCCGCCGAGGGCGAGATCACCTCGGTCGATGGCACGCACCGCTTCCGTCCGCACACCGGTTATCCCCTGTCCGCGTTTTTCGCCCTCACCGAGTCACTCAACCTGCCGCCGCGGCTCTTCGTCAGCCAGCGCCCGACGCTCGAAGCGCTCTTTCTCCATCTCACCGGCCGCACGCTGCGCGACGCCTGACCCCCGCGTTCTTCCATCGCCATCCCCATGTCACAGGTCCGTATTCTCCTCCGCAAAAGTCTCCTCATGTTCTGGCGCGCCAAGGCCGCGGTCGTCATCACCTTCCTGGTGCCCATCGTGCTGATCTACCTCTTCGGGCACGTCTTTGGGCTGTACCGCAAGGACAGCGGCCCCGTCGGCATCCCGATCGCGGTCGTGAACCTGAGCCAGGAGCCCGCCGCGCAGAAACTGATCGATGCGCTCAAGGCGGAGAAGGCCTTCAAGGTCATCACCACCCGCGATCTGGGCAATGGCGCCACCCGGCCGCTGACCGAGGCCGACGTGCGCGCCGGTCTGCACGACAACTGGTACCGTTATGCGCTGATCCTGCCGGCCGATCTCCTCCCGGACGACGCCTTCGGCGTGCGCATGAAGTTTCTCTTCAACCCGCGCAACGAGATCGAGGCGCAAACCGTCAACGGCCTTCTGCAGAAGACCGTCTTCTCCAACGTGCCGCAGCTGCTCGGCCAGTCGCTGCAGAAGCACGCCCGCGGCTTCCTCGGCAACGAACGCTTCGAGCGCTTCAACCGCACCATTGCCAACACCGTCGCGGACAATTTCGGCGGGGACCGCGAAAAGATCTACCAGCGGGCGATCTCCGGCGACCTGGGATTCAGCGAACTCAACCGGATGAAGGCGGAGAAAACTCCCGCCCCACCGCCGGGCCTGCGCCGCCTGGATGCGACCCCGGCACCGGCCGGGCCCGATGCGCAAAGCCAGGGGGCGAACCCGGAAATCAAAAATCCCGCCACGGCGACCCCCGTTGATCAAGAATCCTCCACGAACATTTTCTCGCGGATGGTGAAGATCGAGACCGAGCAGGTGGCCGGCAAGGAGGTCAAGAATCCCATGGGCGCGCGCCTGGTAGGCGGCTACGCCATCATGTTCCTGCTCATGGCCGTCAGCGCCTCGGCCACCACGCTGTTCGAGGAAAAGAACTCCGGCGTCTTCCAGCGCCTGCTGTCCTCCCCGGTGCGGCCGGCGCACATCCTCTGGGCGCGGTTTCTCTTCGGGGTGATCCTCGGGTTGGTGCAGATCACCGCGCTCTTCTGCGCCGGGCGCCTGTTCTTCGGCCTCGACATCTTCCGCCACGCCGGCGCGTTGTTCGCGGTGGCTTTGAGCGCCGCCGCGGCCTGCTCGGCCTTCGGCATGCTGATCGCCTCGATCGCCCCCAGCGCGGCGGCCGCCAGCGGCATCTCCACGTTCGTCGTCATTTCCATGAGCGCGGTCGGCGGTGCCTGGTTCCCGGTCAGCTTCATGCCCGACTACATCCAGACGGTGAGCAAGTTCACCCTGGTGTACTGGGCGGTGGAAGGTTTCACCGACGTGCTCTGGGCGGGCCGGTCGCTGCTGGAGGTGCTGCCCAAGGTCGGCATCCTCGCCGGCATCGCCGCCGGCGTCATGGCCGTGGCCGTGTGGTGTTTCAGCCGCGGCAAGCTCTTCGACTGACCTGAGCATCGCAACGGCGCCTCGGCACGAAGCATGACGGAAATTCCTTCGTGCCCTCTGCGGCTTCGTGGTTCAACGCGCCTGCCAGGCGGTCCGGAGAAAAATTCTTTTGCGCTTTTTGTGCCTTTTTGCGGCTATCTCCAATTCCATGCCCGCCGACCTTCCCAAGCTCGTGACCGCTCTCGCCCGCCGCGCCCGCGCGGCGTCGCTCGTGCTCGCCACGGCGTCGACGGACCAGAAGAACGCCGCGCTGACCCGGCTGGCCGTTCTGCTGGACAGCAGAATACCCGCCTCGACGAACGCCCTCCTCGCCGCCAACGCCAGGGATCTCGCTGCGGCGAAGAAAAACAAACTCACCTCCGCCCAGATCGACCGGCTGACGCTGACGCCACCGCGCATCGCCCAGATGGCCGAGGGCGTGCGACAGGTCGCCGCGCTGCCCGATCCCGTGGGCGAGGAGCTGGAGCGCACGGTGCGGCCCAACGGACTCGAGATTCGCAAGGTCCGCGTGCCCATCGGCGTCATCGGCATCATCTACGAGGCGCGGCCCAACGTGACCATCGACTGCGCCGTGCTCTGCCTGAAATCCGGCAACGCCGCCATCCTGCGAGGGGGGACGGAATCCTTTCATACAAACAGAATGCTGGTCGAAATCATCCACCAAGCCATCGCGGACACCCCGCTTTCGACCCTGGACGTTCGACTTTCGACTTCTGCGGTTCAACTCATTCCGACCACCGATCGCGCGGCGCTCACCACGCTGCTCAAACTCGATTCGCTCGTCCACTGCATCATCCCGCGCGGCGGCGAGAGCCTCATCCGCTTCGTGGCGGAGAACTCCACGATTCCCGTCATCAAGCATTTCAAGGGCGTGTGTTTCGTCTACGTGGACCAGGACGCTGATCCCGCCATGGCCGAGCGCATCGTCGTCAACGCCAAGGTGCAGCGCCCCGGCGTGTGCAACGCCGCCGAGCAGCTCCTCGTGCACGGAGCCGTGGCCGGCACACTCCTGCCGCGCCTCGCCCGCGCGTTGCTCGAGAAAAAAGTTGAGCTGCGCTGCGACCAGGCGTCGGCCGCCATCCTCAAAAAGCACCAGCTCGCCCACAGGTCCGCCAAAACCGCGGATTACACCACCGAGTTTCTCGACCTGATCCTGGCCGTGCGCGTCACGCCTTCGCTGGAGGATGCCATCGCCACGATTAACCGCGATAGTTCCGCGCACACCGACGCCATTGTCACCCGCGACACGGCCGCGGCACAGCGCTTCCTCGCCGGGGTGGACAGCGCCGTGGTGTTGTGGAACGCGAGCACGCGCTTCAACGACGGTTTTGAATTCGGGCTGGGCGCCGAGATCGGCATCAGCACCGACCGCCTGCATGCGCGCGGTCCCATGGGCCTGCGCGAACTCTGCAGCTACAAGTACGTCGTCACCGGCTCCGGCCAGGTACGGGGATAACCAGTCCGCCCGAGTTTGTTACTCGACTTCCCGTTCTTCGTGGTGAATTGGCTCCGCGTTCTCCGTGCTCTCCGCGGTGTAGTCCGGTTGACGGCGCCGCGGTTTCCGGCAATCCTAGCCGCCGAATTGCCCGCCATGCCGCTCCGCCTTTTGCTCCGCCGTTTTGCATGGACTGCCGTCCTCGTGCCGGCGGGTTCCGCCTGCCTCTGCGCCCAGATCAAGGTGACCCGGCTCGCCGCCACCTCGGACGTGGCGGCTTTTTATCACGAGACCACATGGGGCAACCTGCGCGGCCTGAAACGCCTCACGCCCCCCCTCGTCAATCTCACCTTTGTCACGGATTCCGGTTTTCGCCTGTCCCAGCGCGACGAGACCGACCGCGCCCTGCCGGCGAGCCTCCGGCTCACGGGTCTGCAGCCCGCGAATTTCCAGGCGATTGCCGATGCCGTGCACGACGCCTTGGTCGCCGAACTCCGGGCGCAGGGCATCGAGGTCATGCCCTACGAACCACTCGCGGTGAATCCAAGCTTCCAGGAGCTGGCCCATCAGGCGCCGCGGAGCGGGAGAGAACAGGACGTACCCCAGACCTACCAGACCATCGCGGGCATCTCGGGCGCGCGCAAGACCATGACCGTCGTGGGACACCATTGCCCGTGGGTGGGGTCATTCATGCTGGAAAACTTTCTTCCCGCCTCCCGCCTGACCCGTGAACTCGGCGCGACCCTGCCCATCATTTCGTTTCTGGTCGAATTCGTTGAATACTCGACCGATCGCACCACCACCTACGACTGGCGCGAATTTCTCCCCCCGGGGCAGGCCACGGACGCCCCCCCGCTGCGGGCGCGGCCGCAGATCTTCCTCTCGGCGGGCACGGCGGCGTTGCTCACGCCGGACGGCCAGACGGCCTCCCTCACGCTCTCCACCGCGATCGGGTATGAGCAGGCCTTTGTGACCGGTCTCCGGCGCACGCGTGGTCGCGATCGCGACGAGCGCAAGGGCGGCAGTTACGAAGTGACCGTGGACCCGGCGGCCTACCAGCAGGCAGTCATCGACGTGCTTAAGGCCCAAGTCGTGGTGATCGCCCGCAAACTGGCCGCGGGCCGGCGTTGACCGATGTCTGCCTCCCATCGGCGGCCGTGCGGGAAACTTTTCCCATAATTTCCCATCTAACTTCACAATGCCCTTCCGCCGGCATAACGTCGTATCTCGGTTTGCCCTGATCATGGCGCTGGGCGCGTTGGCCGGTGCGGCGCCTGAAAAGAAAGACCCCGGAAGCGGGCCGGCGGCTCCCGGCGCCACCATCTCGCCCACCCAACCAACCGCGCCAGCCGCGGCGATTTCGACAAACGAGACGACCACCTCAGCCGCACCCAGCCCGGCCAAACCCGTGGTGCCGAAACCCCGCCCCCGGCTTTCCCCTCAGCTCACCGCCGAACTGTCCACCCAACTGCCGGTCTGGAGCCCGCCACCAGCCGAGAAAGTCAATCAGACTCCCCCGCCTCCGCCCGATCCTGACGTCGTGCAGATGGCCCCGGTCATCGTCAAAGATAACCGGCTGCCGCGCATCGACGAAAAAGAGTGGCTGACGCCGAAGGCGCTGGATGCGATGCTGGTGAAGGAATACCTCACGCCGTTCGACCGTGAATTTCTCAACCGTTTCACGCTGCCGATCATCGGTATCTCCAAGGAGGCCCGTGCCCGCATGATGTATGAGGAGGACAAGCGCCTGGACGACCTCAAATGGATCAACGACCAGATCGACCAGTTGAAAAAACTCGATCCGGAGGCCGCGAAGGAGCTGACGAAGGTTCGCAATGACACTTTCACCCGCGACGAGCAGCCGTAGCGGGTTCCACCCTGGCCGCACCTCGCACGCGATCGATTCCCTCCTCCGTCTCCAGCGTCAGCGCGGGTTCGGCCCGGCCGGCTGCGACGGAGCAACTGCCGGAACTTGTCAATTGTCATTTGCCGAACCGTAGCGCTTCGGTTTTTACTTTCACCGTCACTCACCGTCCTCCCCGTCCATGCCGTCCGCGCCGCGATTCCCCTCCGCCGAAAACCCATCCGCCGTCGGCCGGGGGGCGGCCTCGGACTCGACTGCCATGATTCCCCCCGAACTCGTCATCCTCCGCGAATTGCTCGAACACGAATCCGCCTTTGTGTCCGGCAACTTCCTCGCCGGGAAACTCGGCATGAGCCGCGTCGGCGTCTGGATGCACATGGGCAAGCTGCGCGAACAGGGTTTTGAGTTCGAGGCGGTGCGCAGCCGCGGCTACCGGCTCATCCGGCGGCCGGCTGGCCTGAATCCCCTGCTCGTGCAGGCCCACTTGAAGCCGCGCACCCGGCAGCTGGACATCCTTTGCCTGCCCGAAGTCGACAGCACCAACGACGAAGCCGATCGCCAGCTTGCCGCCGGCCGGACCACGCCGTTTGTTGTGCTCGCCCGTCGGCAGACCCTGGGCCGCGGCCGCCTCGGCCGCGTCTGGCACAGCGCGGACAACGGCAATCTTTACGCCAGCTTCGTCTTCCGTCCGCAGCTCGAGCCCGGGCGCATGCAGACGTTCACCCTCTGGATGGGCGCCAACCTTTGCGAACTCGTGGCCAACTTCTGCCACCTCGAGCCCGGCATCAAGTGGCCCAACGACCTCTACTTTGAGGGGCGCAAGCTCGGCGGCATGCTGACGGAGGCTCGCATCGACTCCGACCAGATTCGCGACCTCGTTTTCGGCCTTGGCCTTAACATCAACAGTCCGCTCGCCGCGCTGCCTCCCGAGCTCGCCCGCCTGGCCACCACGCTGGCCGTCTGCACGGGGCACCCGCTCGACCTAAACCGTCTCACCGCTGCGATCATCGGCCGGGTGCTCTCCGCCTACGAGCGGTTCATGGAGGACGGTTACCGGAACACGTTTGCCGATCTATGGAACCGCTTCGACCTCCTGCGCGGCCATCCGGTGACGCTGGTGCAGGGCAGCCGGCGCATCACGGGCGTCGCCGGCGGCATCGACGACGAGGGCTCGCTGCTCATCCGCGGCGAGAACGGCCGTCCCCAGCGTTTCCATGCCGGCGAAGTAACGCTGGAGAAAAGCTAGTCCAAGGTCGAAGGCTTGCTTGATCCCGCTTGATCGATTCCCCTTCGGCGCTCGACTTTCGACTTTCGACCTTCGACCTTTACCTTTCGACCCAGCTCCATGCCCCTCCTCTGCATCGACATCGGCAACACGCACACGCACTACGGCGTAGTGGGCAACGGGCAGGCCCTCTTCCAGCGCGAGCTGCCCACGCCTCTGATTGACCATCCCTCCGAGGGCTTCGGCCCGGTGCTGGAACGCATCGTCGCCGATCATCCCGCCCTGGAAGGCGCCGCGTTTTGCGCGGTGGTGCCGGCGGCGGCGAAACTGCTCGGACGCGTTTTCGAGCAGCACAAGTTCGCCCGCCCCGTCCTTCAGCTCACGCCCGACAAGCGGCTCGGCGTGCCGCTCAGCTATCCCAAGCCGCAGGAGATCGGCCAGGACCGCCTGGCCAACGTCGCCGGAGCGCAGGCGTTCTGCGGCACGCCCGTCATCGTCATCGACCTCGGCACCGCCGTCACCTTCGACATCATCACGCGCGCGCACGGCTACGAAGGCGGCATCATCGCCCCGGGCGTCGGGGTGATGCGGCACTACCTGCATGAGCAGACCGCGCTGCTGCCGCTGCTCGACGACTCGCTGGAGGTGTCGCGCATCATCGGCCAGTCCACCGTCGAAGCCATGCGCATCGGCACCGTCATCGGCTTCGGCGGCATGATCCAGGCATTGCTCGACGCGGTGCTGGCCGAGCTGGCCCGGCGCGACGAGCCCCTGCCAAAGGTGCTCGCCACCGGCGGCGCGGCTGCATTACTAGAGAAGACCCTGCGCCATCCCTTCACGGTCGTGCCCGACCTCACCTTGCGGGGCCTCGCCGCCGCCTGGCGGTTGAACGCCCCGCCGGTGTGACTTTGAGCGGAAATCACTGTCTATCACGCTGTCTTCCTCCGTATGCCCACCGTCGATCCAGACATCGCCCCGCCCACCATTGAGGTCGAGCACCTGGTGAAAACCTACGGGGGGATCGCGGCGGTGAACAACATCAGCTTTACGGTGCGGCGCGGCGAAATCGTGGGGCTCCTCGGCCCCAACGGCGCGGGTAAGAGCACCACCATGCGCATCCTCACGGGTTTCCTGCCGGCCACCTCCGGCGTCGTGCGCATCTGCGGCATCCCCGTCGCCTCGCGCAGCGACGAGGCCAAGCGCCACATTGGCTACATGCCCGAGAACAATCCCCTGCCCGAGGACATGCGCATCAATGAATACCTCTACTACCGCGGCCGGCTGAAGGAGATTCCCCGCGAAAAGCTCCATGTGCGGCTCGACGAGGTGCTCGAACTCTGCGATCTCAAGCGCATCCGCCATCGCATCCTCGGCAAGCTTTCCAAGGGGATGCGTCAGCGCGTGGGCATCGCCGAGGCCGTCCTCGGCGAGCCGGAGGTGATCATCATGGACGAGCCGACCATCGGCCTCGATCCCCATCAAATCCTTGTCGTGCGCGATCTCATCGGCGGCCTGCGCGGGCGCATGAGCGTCATCATCTCCAGCCACATCCTGCCCGAGATCGAAGTCACGTGCGACCGCGTGCTGATCATCAACGACGGCCGGATCGTCGCGCAGGGCACGCCGGCCGAGCTGCGGCGCGAGGTGCTGGGCCGCACCCATTACGAGCTCGAACTCGCCGGCGACGTGGCGGCGCTGCCCGCCGTGCTCGCGGGGGTTGACCCGGCGCTGGCCGTGCAAAAGGCCACCGGCCCGGACGACGCAGGCTTCCACGCCGTGACGCTCACCACCACCAGTGACCGGGAACTGGGCGAGCGCCTGCTCGAGGCGCTCACCACGAAGTCCTACCGGGTGCGCGCCCTCAACCGCGCCCATCCCACGCTCGAGGATGTTTTCCTGGCCGCCACCAAACGCAGTTGGGACATCGTCGACACGCCCGTGGAACGAGAAGACGGACGTCCGACCTCAGATGTCAGATGACCTTACGCATCGCATGCCCGTTTCCCTACCCTCCGATCGCCAACTTCTGACCTCCGGCCCCTGAAGAACCATGCGCCACTTCTTCACCATCCTCGGCCATGAAATCCGCATCCTGCTCGTCAATTCGAGCACCTACCTCGCGGCGGTGCTCTTCCTGTTTGTGATGGGCTTCATCTTCACGTTCCTGCTCAATGTCTACAGCGAGACGGCGCAGGAGACCTCGCCCGCCTACGACTTCTTCCGGCTGTTCCTGGGGTTCGCGGTGTTCATCATCGTGCCGCTGATGACGATGAAGAGCGTCTCCGAGGAGCGCCGGCTGGGCACGCTCGAGACGTTGCTCACGACGCCGGTATCCACCGCCGAGGTGGTGCTGGGAAAGTACGGCGCCGCCTACTTCCTCTATCTGCTGCTGTGGGGTTCGACCGGCGGCTTGTTCTACATTCTGCACCGTTTCGCCGCGGACCCGCGCCTGCTCGATCTGGGAACTTTGGTCGGCGGTTATCTTTACGTCGCGGTGTCCGGTCTGCTCTTCGTGGCCATCGGGGTGTTCGCGAGCGCCCTGGCCCGCAACCAGGCGGTCGCCGCCGTGCTCAGCTGTGTGATGCTCATGGTGCTGATCTTCGGCCCGAAGCTCTCCCTCGACGTCCAGCTGCTGCAGCTCGAAGTCTTCCGGCCGGTGCGCGCGGGGCTCGACTACGCCCAGGTGTTCCAGCATCTCGACGACTTCAGCCGCGGCATCATCGACACCCGGCACCTCTTCTTCTACTTCACCGGCACCACGCTCACGCTCATCCTGACCATCCTGGGCGTCGAGGCGAAGCTGCTCCACCACTAATCCCGCCATGCTGCCGATCGAGAGTTATCGCGCCGCCCGCTGGCTTCGCACCATCAACCTGGTGCTGCAGGCCGTGCTGTTCCTCACGCTCTTCGGCGGGCTCAACTACCTCTCGATCCATTATCACTGGCGCTACGACCTCAGCCAGCACCGCCGCTACTCGCTTTCGCCCGAGACCCTCTCCTACCTGGGCGAGCTGACGCGGCCCGTCCGCGTGGTCGTCACACTCACGCCCGACTCCGAGAATTCCGACGCCGTCCAAGCCTACCACGACGTGCAGAACCTGCTGCGGGAATACCTCTACGCCTCCGCGACCAACTATGACCCCCACGCCGGCCGCGACGGCCGCATCAGCGTGGAATATCTCGACGTCTACCAGCGCCGCCGCGACGCCGAGGCGCTCGGCATCGACGCGCCCGATGTCATCCTGCTCCTCAGCGGGGACAACCGCCATTTCGTGCCCTTCAACGAACTCTACCTGCGCAAGGAGCGCCGGCGGGAGGCCTTTCAGGGTGAGCAGATCATCACCGCCGCCATCCTCGACGTCTCCAATCCGGTGAAGAAAAAGATCTATTTCCTCGCCGGCCATGGCGAGATGAGCCCGGACGACGTCAGCCCCGTCCGCGGTCTCTCCGTGATGCGCGACCAGCTGCGCCTGCGGAATTTCGACCTCGAAGGCCTGGATCTTTCCCTGACCAAGCGCATCCCCGACGGCACCGATCTCATCATCATTCCCTCCCCCCAGGGACGCTTCCAGCCGTTCGAGGAGGAACTGCTGCGCCAGTACCTTTCCACGCATGCCGGCCGCATCATTCTCACCCTCGATCCGGCGCGCGAGTTCGGCCTCGACAATCTCTTTTACGACTGGGGCGTGCGCGTCGACGACGACGTCATCTACGACACCAATCCCGAAGTCATCACGGACAGCGGCGACCTCATCATCCGCCACATCGATGGGAGCCATCCCATCACCAAGGGCCTGGCTGACTACAAGGTTCCGTTGCGCATCAGCCCGCCCCGTTCCGTCCGGCCCGACCCCGACCGCCCGCTCGACAATGCCCTCAAGGTCTCCATCCTCGCCACCTCCTCACCGACCTCGTGGGGTGAGTTCGGCTACCGCTTGACGAACGTCCTGCCGGCGTTCACGCCCGGTTCCGATCTGCAGGGACCACTCGGAGTGATCGTCTCCTCCGAACGGGTCACCGCCGGCGCCCTGCCTTTCAGCGTGCCGGGCGGCCGCTTCGTGGTCATCGGCTCGGGCGACATTTTCTCCAACCGCCGCCTGACCGATCAAGGCAGCCAGATTCTGTGCCTTAACGCGGTCAACTGGACCGTGGACCGGGACACCCAGCTCCACATCCCCCCGCGTCCGATCGAGCGCTTTGAACTCTCGCTCTCCCAGGAGGAACTCGCCAAGCTCCGGCTGGGTCTCCTGTTTCTCCTCCCCGGTTCCGCCGCTCTGCTCGGCTTCATTGTCCACTGGACGCGGCGCCGCTAACGCGAATGAAGAATGCGAATTCAAGAACGAAAACCTAGGGTGCCCCTCGCCCCCGCTTCTGTTTTCCATCTTTCTTCTTTAAATCCCTGTTGCCATGCGCACCAAAGTCACGCTCGTCCTGCTTTTTCTCAACGTCGTCCTCTTCTTCTTCATCTTCACGTTCGTGCGCAAATGGCAGACGGACCGGATCTGGGAGGAGAGCCGGCGGCGCGTGCTGGGCCCCGAAGCCGCCGCCATCCAGTCGCTCGCCATCACGGGGGGCCGCTTGGCGGAGCCCGTGCGCATCGAGAAGCGTCCCGAGGGCTGGATGCTCACCAAGCCCATCGAATGGCCTGCCAACCCGCCTGCCGTCAGCCGCATGCTCAACGAATTGATGCTCCTCGAGCAAGAGACCAGCTTCCTCGTCAAGGATCTCCCGAAAAGCGGCCTTTCGCTGGCCGACTACGGGCTGGACAAACCCCAGCTCACGCTGACGTTCACCTCAGGTCTGAATAACGCGCTGCCCGCCCGCGAGATCGCGGCCGCTCCGCTCAAGACCGTCACCCTCCGCGTCGGCGATGCCACCAAGGTTGGCAACCGCCTGTACGTCCTCTCGCCCGATGGCGAACGCATCCACGTCGTCGGCCGCAGTCTGGTCGACAGCTTGGCGCTCACGCTCGACCAACTGCGGGCCGACACGATCTTCAACATTCCGCTCTTCGAGGTGCGCTTTTTCAACCTGCAAACCGCCGCTCCCGCCAACCTGCGCATCCGGCTCCGCCGCGACGGACCCCGCTGGTTGTTTGAGGCGCCCATCCTTACCCGCGCGAATCGTACCGAAGTCGAACTCGCGATCAACGGCCTCAACGCCCTCTACACCAAGTTGTTTGTCGATCCGGCTTCCGTCCCGCCCGAGCAGACCGGCCTCGCCAATCCCGCCTTCCGGCTTACGCTGGAAGGCAACGGCCGCCGGGAGACCCTGCTGCTCGGCAAACCCGCCGCACCGGCCCGTGCGGAGGGCAAACCTTTGGCCGCCGGAGCCGGGCCGGACGAATCTCCGTCCGAGCCGGCCACCGATTTTTATGCGAAAATGGAGGACAGGACGCCTGTCTTCACCGTCGCTTTTCCCGACAAGCTTTTCGACATCCTGCGCAACGCCCAGGAGGAACTGCGCGACAAACACCTGCTCAGCTTCGATTCGCGCGCCCTTACCTCCCTCACGCTCGCTGCCCCCAACCGCCCCGAACTGACCCTCCAGCGCCTCTCCGGCCCGCAGCCGCTCGACACCGATCCCTGGCAGATTGTCACGCGCGCGCCCAACCAGGCGCCCCAGACCCTGCGCGCCGACCACGCCTTCGTCCGGCGGATCATCGAGAAACTCTATATGCTGCAGGCGCAGAAGTTCCTTAGCGATGCCCCGCAGGCCATCGAGCTCGAGAACTGGGGTTTCAACCGCCCCGAGCGCGAGATCACGCTTAACTTTGCCGCCAAGGGCACGTTCGCGGAGGGCAGCCTCCAGACCGCAGCGATGCCCTCGTCGGTCACGCTCCTGATCGGCGTCGCCAGCGAACGCGAAAACCGGGCCTACGCCAAGCTCGCCACCGAGCCGTTCGTCTATCTCGTCGATCCGGAAATCCTGCGCGAGACGCCCGTGACCGTGAATTACTATCGCGACCGCCTGCTGCGTGAACTGCCCGCCGACGAGCACGCCGGCGCGCGCATCACCGGCCTCGCCCTCACCGACACCAAGACGAAGACGGTGCTGTTCTCCCGCCAGCTCACGGGGGAGGAGACCTGGAGTCAGGCGCTCGCGGCCGAGCCCGAGGCGAGGCGAACCGCCCTGCTCGCGCTCCTCGAGCAGCTTCGCAGCCTGCGCGTGAAAAGCTACGTGCTCGATTCATTCCCACCGTCGGTCGAGATCGCCGGCGAGGCGCGGCCTTGGAAATACTCGCTCGAAGCCACCCTGTCGTTGCCTGGCGGCACGGGTGTCCAGACGGCTCCGTACACGCTTTTCTTTACCGAGCGCACGGGCGGCGGCACGCAGCTGGCCGGCTCCCCCGAGTTTAACGCCGTGTTCGAAGCCGATCAGAAGCTGCTCGACGCGCTCTTCACCCTCACCTTCGGCCCGCACGATCCCGGACCGGCCGCACCCGCGCCAGCAGCCCCGCCCGCGGCGCCGGTTGCGGAGTCCAAGACTCCGCGGACCGGCCCGTAGTTCCCGCCGACCGGGGATGGGGATCCGGCATCCGGGCTTTCCCTCACCACAGCCTTCCACCATGAACCTCAAGCAGCCCATGCTGTTCGCGCTGCGCTGGTGCGGTTCGTGCGTTCTCCTGATCATCTGCTGGGCGGTCTGGCTGGCCTTGTCCGCGCTCTTGGCCGTGCAGATCTGGATCGCCACCCATCGCGAACTGGCGCTGCCCGATTTTGCGCTGCGCGCCCTTGAGCGCCGCCTCGCCGCCTCGGAGATCACGGCCCGCTTTGGCCGCGCGGTGTTCGATCCCACGGGGCGCTTCGTGATTGAGAATGTGCAACTCTTTTTTCCCCCCCACTCCACGCCGCTGGTGACCATCCGCGGCGCCTATGCCAGTCTGGATTTCTGGGCCCTGCTGGTCGGTGACTTCCGTCTGCATGAACTCCGCCTGACCGGACTCGACCTGCATTTGCCGGCCATGCTGTCTCCCTCCGGTACGGATGAGGTGGTGCTGAGTGATCTTGACGGTGTCTTCCATCCATCGCGGTCCGACTATGACATTGCGTTGTGCACCTTCCGCCTCGCGGGCCTCTCCATCGCCAGCCGGGGCGGATTCCACCTGCCGGCGGCGGTCCGCACGCGCTCCAGTACGATGCCGATGCTCGATCTGCTGCTGCAGCGCTATCTCAAGGCGGGCCGCAAGCTGGTGGCGCTGCGTCCACTGCTCGACGCGCTGGAGGATCCCCGCGTGCAATTGGTACTCACCCCTTCGGAGGAACGTGGCGCCATCGTGGAAGCCGAGCTGTTCGCCCGCGCCTTTCATCCGGCGTTTCCTTGCCGTGTGACCATGGCCGGCGCCCACACCACTTTCCCGCTGCTGGGCGCGGCGCCTTATCCCGTGCGGGTGAAGCTGGAGGCGGACGGCGTGGAATGGGAGGGTCGGGCACAGGCCGGGCGGTTACGCGTCGACCTTGCCGGCTCGCTCGTGCCGGACCGGTTTGCCTTTACTCCGCAGTCCGCGCAAATGACCGCGGCACGCGGCACGATGATGGCGATCCCCTTCGAGGCTCCCTTCCTCGACGTGACCCTGACCCGGTTTCCGCGCCTGCAGGGCGATTTTTCCGTGCGCGCCGGCGGATCCGCCATCGCGGTTCGCGGAGAGGCCGATGTCAAGACGGGTGAAGGCGCCTTTGAACTCTCCGGCGCGCTCACCCCGGCACTGTTCAACCACGCCCTCCACCGGTTCGATTTTCCCGTGCTTAAAGGGATTGAGTTGCATGAACCCGCCCCCATGCACGGAACCGTCGAACTCGCCCAAGGCTGGAAGCCCGCCCATGCTGAAGCCGACGTTTCTGTTCGCCATGTCACCGTCCGCGATGTGCCGATTGACGCCGCCAGCGGGCATGTGACGTACACCGGTCACGACCTGCGCGTCACCGATCTCCTCCTGCTCCAAGGCGACAACGTGGCGCGCGGATCTTACACGGTGGACCCTGCCACGCGTGACTACCGTTTTCTCCTGCAAGGCCGGCTGCGTCCGCCCGACATCTCCGGCTGGTTCAAAGCCTGGTGGCCGCGTTTCTGGGGAAGCTACGATTTCACGGCCGCCCCGCCCGTGGCCGACGTTGATGTGACCGGCCGCTGGGGCACGGCGCGCTTCACCTCTGTCTTCTGCCAGGTGGACGCCGACCATCTCGGCATCCGCGGCGAGCCCTTCGACCATGTGCGCACCATCCTTTTCTTCCGACCCAATTACTTCAACGTGTTTGAGTTCACCGCCGAGCGTGCCGGGCACTCCGCTCATGGTTCGTTTGAACTCACCATTGATCCGCAAAGGGCAACCTACCGAACACTGGATTTCGAAGGGGTCTCCGACCTTGATCCCGCCGAATGCGCCCGGCTCTACGGTCCGGCGGGCACGGCGTTTGTGGCGCCTTACCAGTTTGCCGAACCGCCCGCGGTTCATCTGAGCGGTCGCCTCGAAGGCCCGGCGATTCCCGGCGGTCCCCATGCGCGGATCAATCTGGTGCTCGCTTCCCGCGGCCATCTCACCGCCCACAACTTTCCGCTGGATCATCTCAAGTTCACCGCCGACTACAATGACGGCATTCTGAACCTGCGCCAGATCGAGGCGGGTCTCGCGGGCGGCAGCGCCACCGGCCAGGCCCGGCTGGACGGGCCGCCCGAGACGCGCCGACTCGCCTTCGATGCGCTCCTCACAGGGGCGGATCTCGCCCGCTTCGTCAACGCGCTCGATGAGTTCCAGTTGGCGGGCAAGCCCCGCTCGCCCGATCGTCCCCCCGGCCGTTTCCTCCGCCGTGCCACCGGCGGCCGCCTCGACGCGTCACTGACCGCGGAAGGCCGTTACCGGCAGCCGTTCAGTTTCCAGGGCGACGGCTACTTCATCATCACCGGCCGGGAACTCGGCGAAATCCACCTGCTCGGACTCCTTTCCGAGCTGCTCAGCAAGACGCTGTTCAACTTCACGTCGCTGCGCCTCGACACCGCCCATGCCAACTTCAAGCTCGAGGGCAACAAACTGGTATTTTCTCAAGTCAAACTCACCGGCCCGACCGCGGCCATCGATGCCCGGGGCGAATACCTGCTCGATGCCAAGACGCTCGACTTCAAAGCGAAGGTCTTCCCGCTGCAAGAAAGCGGCTTCGTGCTCACCGATGTGCTGGGCGCCGTGCTCACTCCGCTTTCCAACGTGCTCGAGCTCAAGCTCACCGGTCCGCTCGAAAAACCCTCCTGGGCGTTTTACTACGGACCGATGTACCTGCTGCGGGCGCTGACGCGGCCTTCGGCCGAAGCACCGCCAGAGGCGACACCGGGCGGGATGGCACCGGCGGCGCCCACTCCGGCCCAATCCGGCCAGGAGCCACGGCCGGAAAATTCTCCTCCCCCTGCCCCAAGACCCTGAATCCATCAGGATGACAGCCCCGGGGCTGCTTCCATCACCGCCCCCGGCCTCCAGCCGGGTTCCCCGATGTTTGGCAGGGGGCACCGGCTTGGCGCAGGATTAAAAATGAACGGGGCGTTTAGAAACACGTTGCCCCGGAATGACGGCGGCGCCTAGCTAGGACCTGACCCTGTTCATGATCCGCCGTTCACCTGTTGTTTCCAGCGACTGGCTCAGCCGCGCCTCACTGCTCGGAGCCGCGTTGCTTGTCCTCATGGGAACGCTGGTGCTGGTGGGTTGGGCGCAACGGATCGATGCACTCGTGCAGATTCAGCCGGAATATGCGCCGATGCAGCCCAACATGGCGCTAAGCCTGGTCGCGATCGGCATCGTCCTGTTGGCGCTGGAATGGAAGAAGCACCGCCTGGTGTGGCTGGCCGCGCTGCCGGCCGCCGTGGGACTCCTGACGATTTTGCAGTATCTCTCTGGCTGGAATCTGCACCTCGACGAATTCCTTCTCCAAGTGCACATCACGGTCGATCCGTCAGCCCCCGGCCGCATGTCGCGCCTCACCGCGCTTTCGCTCTTCATCACCGGCCTGTGCCTGCCCTGGCTCGACCGGCCGCTGCTGTCGCGGCAGCGCCCACTGATGATCGCCCTCGCCGCCTCGCTGGTCATTGCCATCGGGCTGGAGCCGCTGATCGGATGGCTCTTCGGACTATCGACGATCTCCATGTGGGGTCTGAACATCCGGCCCGCACCGCTCAACGGCCTGTCCCTCGTCCTGCTCGGGCATCTGCTGCTCAGCCGTGTCTGGCGCGACGATCCCGACCGCGCGGCCGGCCCTCCCAGCTGGCTGCCTGTACCCGTGGTGGCCGCGGGCGCCATGCTCACCCTGCTGTTTACGGCCGCCCTGCGCGACCGCGAGATGGGTTTCATCCGCTCCACCACGCAGCTTACCATCAACAACGCCGCCACCGTGCTCAACTACGAGCTGGATAACGAGGCGAAGACTCTCCAGCGCATGGCGGCGCGCTGGATGCAGATCAGCCAGCTCACCGATGTTATTCGCAACCGCGAAGGCGCCGCCTATCAGGAGGACTTCCCCGCCCTTCGTTCGCTGACCTGGATCGACCTCACCCGGCATACCCGCTGGGTCTTTCCGGAAAAGGGCAACGAACACCTCCTCGAATACGACCATGGCAAGGACGCGCTGCACCGCGAACTCATCGAGCAGGTGCAGAGCACCGGCAAACCGGTGTTTTCCTCCCTGATCCAGCTGCCGTTGGGCGGCCAGGGCTTCCTTATCTGCGTGCCCGTGCCGGCGGCCGCCGGTTCAAATCCGGAGATGCTGATGGGAGAATTCTTTTATCCCGTCCTGCTGGCGACCGTCGAGAACCGCCTGCATCTCTCCGCCCTCTATGCGGTCACGATCGATATCGACGGCCAGCGGGTGTTCGAACAGTTCCCCCCCGATCCCGTCAGGGCGAGTCTGCGCGAGGACTCGGTCTTCAACCTCTTCAACCAGCGCATTCGCATCAGTCTCACGCCTTCTGAGGTCGTGCTCCAGCGCGGCCGCCAGCTTTTCCCCGAGCTCGTCACGGTACTGGGGCTCGGACTGAGCTTGCTCCTCGGCGTTGTCGTCGATCTCGCCCGCACCGCCCATGTGCGCCGCCGCGCCGCTGAGCGGGCCAATGAGCGGCTGGTGACTGAGAACGAGGAGCGCCGCCGGGCCGAGCAGGCGCTGCGCGCGAGTCAGGCCGCCACCCGCAAGCTCTCCCTCGTCGCCAGCAGCACCGACAACCTCGTGGCCATCACCCAGGCCACCGGCCGCCTCGAGTGGATCAACGACAGCTTCGTTCGCCTGCTCGGATTCAGCCTGGCCGAGGTGATCGGCCGCCACTTCACGCAGCTGCTGGTCGGCGCCGACACCGATCCGACCACCGTCTCCCGCCTGCAGGATGCCCTGCAGCGCGCGGTGCCGTTCCACGCGGACCTCGTCTGTCATGCTCGCGACGGCCGGCGATACCACCTTCACCTCGACCTGCAACCCGTTCACAGCGAGACCGGCGTCGTCGAGAACTTCATCGCCATACTCACCGACATCACCGCGCGCGTGGAGACCGAGCACCACCTGCGCCGCGCGAAGGAGGAAGCCGACGCCGCCTCGCGGGCCAAGTCGGAGTTCCTCGCCTCGATGAGCCACGAGATCCGCACGCCCATGAACGGCGTCATCGGCATGACCAGCCTGCTCCTCGAGACCCCGCTCAACGCCGAGCAGCGCGACTGCGTGAACACCATCCGTTCCAGTGGCGATGCGCTCCTGGCCATTATCAAGGACATCCTCGACTTCTCGAAGATTGAATCGGGCAAGATGGAACTGGAACAGCAGCCTTTCGAGTTGGCCGCATGTATCGAAGAGGCGCTCGACTTGTTCGCCGTGCAGGCGGCGGCCAAGCACATCGATCTTGCCTACTTCATCGCCCCGGGAGTGCCGGCCTGGATTGTGGGTGATGTCACCCGGTTGCGACAGATCATTGTCAACCTCCTGAACAACGCCGTCAAATTCACCCCCCACGGCTACATCTCCATCGAAGCGTACCCGGCGGAGACGCCCCTGGACGTGCCGCACCCGCCCCCCCCGACCGAACCCTGCCTCATCGAGATAGCCGTGCGGGACACCGGCATCGGCATCCCGCCGGAAAAAAGGAACCTGCTTTTCAAGCCGTTCTCACAGATCGATTCCTCCACCACGCGCAAATATGGCGGCACCGGCCTCGGTCTCGTCATCTGCCAGCGACTCTGCGGTCTCATGGGTGGCGAGATTCGCGTCGAAAGCGAACCGGGCCACGGTTCGGTCTTTGTCGTCACCATCCCCGTGCACCCCATGCCGTCGTCCAGCCCATCGTCGGCAGACGTGTTTCCCGCCCCGTTGCAGGGTCGCTCCGTGCTGGTGGTTGACGAGCATGCCGCCAGCCGCCGTTTTCTCACCATCACCCTGGGGGGGGCCGGGCTCACCTGTCAGGCGGCGGAGTCAGTCCAAGCGGCCCGGTCGCTGGCCGAACACATCCCACCGCCCGCCCTCCTCATCGTGGATCAATTGCTGCCAGACGGAGAGGGTCGCCAGCTGGCCCTTGACCTCCGGAAACACTGGCGACAGCCGCAGCTGCCGATTCTGCTTCTGCTGCCCGTCGGCGAGTCGATCCCGCGTGCCTTGCTCGCGGAACTCGCTCCCACGCTCCATCTCTTCAAGCCGCTCAAGATTACGCCCCTGCTGTTGGCGATCCGCTCGTTCTTTGTCCCCCCCGCCCCGCCGGCCGAAACGGCCGCCCCCGACCGCCGGCTGTTAAGCGACGACATCCCGCTCCACATTCTGGTGGTCGAGGACAATGCCGTGAACCGGAATGTCGCCTTGGGTCAGCTGAGACGGCTGGGCTACCAGGCCGATTCCGCCATGAACGGCCTCGAGGCAATCCACGTGCTCGAAAAACAGGATTACGATCTCGTGCTGATGGACCTGCAGATGCCCGCCATGGGCGGGCTGGAGGCCACCGGCGAGCTTCGCCGCCGTCTGCCGTCCGAACGCCAGCCTTGCATCATTGCCATCACGGCCAATGCGCTCGTCGGCGAACGTGAGGCGTGCCGCGCCGCCGGCATGAACGATTACCTCACCAAGCCGCTCAAGCTCGATGTGCTCGCGGCCGCCATCCGCCGCAACTTCGCCCCCAAGGCTGCGGATTGACCCGGCAAGGCGCCGCGCCTCTCACCTGCACCGCGTCAGATGGGCCCTGCCCACCGTTCAAACCTGTCGGCGCAGCTCCGCTATTTCCGCCGCCCGATCCGGATCACCCGCCAGGTTGTGCTCCTCCCCGGGATCACGGGCGAGGTCGAAGAACAACCATGGCGCGCCGTCTTCATTGAGCACCAGCTTGCGCGTGCGCGTGCGCACGCCCCGCCACACGCGATCGCATTGATGCGGCAGTCGCACCACGCTGGGCATGGAAATCCGTTGGATTTCGGTTGGGGGGTTTGAGTTTTGGGTTTTGAGCCCACCTCCGCCAGTCCATTCCAGCGTCCAACGCGGCAGATCAACCAGCGAGACCGGCTCTTCGTTTCGCTCTCCCAACCCGGAACCCAAAACCCAAAAACCCAAACCATCCGGGTGCGTTCCGCGCACCAGCAGCGGTACGCGGATGCTTTCTTCGTACGGCCAGCCTTTGCGGAACAGGCCGTGAGCGCCGTGCATGTCGCCGTGGACGGAGGTGAAGACCACGACCGTGTTTTCCCGGGGCACGTGCGCCAGCAACCGGCCGATCGCCTGATCGGTCGCCTCGAGATGGGCGTAATATCCGGCCAGCTCGCAGCGGGCCTTTGCCTCCACCTCCGTGCCCAGCGGCACATTGGGGGGAAGCACGATCTCCCGTGGATCGCGCGGCATCACGCCCGCGGCCTGTCCCGGGTCCCGTCGAGGGACCGGCGCATCATAAGGAGGATGCGGCGGTTCAAGGCTCACCATGCAAAACCACGGCCGGAACCGATTTTTGAAACCGGAGACCGGAGACCGGATAGCAGGCGTACTTCCGGCGGCCTGCTCCTTTCCGGTATCCGGTCTCCGCTCTCCGCTCTCACGGATCCATGCTCCCGCCCGCGCGCACACCACCTCGGATTGATAGCCTGGAAATTTCACCGGCTCCGGCAGCCGCGTTCCATGCAGCCACGGATCATTCAAAAGGAATCCCCCTTCAAATCCCTCCCAGAATTCAAAACCGCCGCGCCATGCCGGTGGCACCACGATCCTGGCATGGGCCTCGCCGATGAGCTCCGCGCGGGGATCGCGCTTATAAAGATGCCACTTGCCGAAAAACGCCGTCGTGCAACCGCGCGCGCGCAGCCGGTGCGCGATGGTGCGCGCCCCTTGCGGAAGCGGATCGTAGTAATCGCGCACGCCGTTCTCCGGCGACCGCACGCCGGTGAGCATGGCCGCGCGGGCAAACGGGCCGAAGGGATGCGGCGTCACGGCCTGGGCATAGTTGACCGACCCGGCCGCCAGCGCATCAAGGTGCGGCGTGTGCGCGTTGGGGTCGCCGGCATAGCCCGTCGCCTGGCCGCGCCACTGGGTGGTGACGATCCACAGGATGTTGGGCGGAGGCGCGGCCATGGTGTGGCGGCAAGGTTGGGTGCAAACCCCGGCCGGTTCAAACGCGACTTTATGCTGCCCACTGCAGGCTCCGGCTGCCGGCAACCCCAGCCAGCGTCACGCCTATTCCCCCAATGGGGCGGATTTTTTCCTGTGCAATGTCAACTATTAGTTGACATTCCATCCGGGGGCGGGAGGGGATGTAGATTGCCGCGCCAGAGTTCACGATAGAGGGGATGGCCGGGGCGCGGGATGCGCTGTTCATCGAAGTCGCATGACTCGACGTAGTCGAAACCGTAATGAAACGCGGCGAGCAGCAGGCGTTCGGAAAATCTGCCGCGCGCGTGGAGCGCATGCCGGCACCAGGCGAGATAGTCGATGCCAGTCTCGAGGTTGATGCGCCAATCCCACACGGCGGGATCGTAGGGCCGGGCGGAGACGGTCCCCCATGCCCCGGGCTTGAGCTGGAGCAGACCTCGGGCCTCGCCGTTGCGCGCCCGCGCGTCGAAACCCGATTCGGCCGCCACCAAGGCATAGATGAAGACCGGATCAAGGCGGTAGCGCGCCGCCGGCTGCTGGATGGCGCGCCACACCTCGTGGCGGTCAACCGGCTCGCGGCGGATCGTGCAGCCGGCAACCATGACGACGAGAGCGAGGACCGTGAAGATGGCGCGTTTCACGCGTCAGGAAGCCTCGCGCAAAGACACGCCGGCGCCAAGAAAATGCTGGCCGTCGAAGGGCGCGGACGCCGCCTAAACCAGCCGTCGAAAAATCAAGGAGGCGTTCTGGCCGCCGAAGCCCAGGTTGTTGCTCAGCACGGCCCGCACCGAAGCGGTCCGCTTGACATTGGGCACGTAGTCGAGATCGCACTCGGGATCGGGTTCCTCGTAGTTGATCGTCGGCGGCACCTCGCCGGTCTGGAGCGTCTTCGCACAGATCACCGACTCGACGCCGCCGGCCGCACCCAGCAGATGCCCGGTCATCGACTTGGTGGAGCTGACCATGAGCTTGCGCGCGTGGTCGCCGAAGACTCGCTTGATGGCGAGCGTCTCAAACTTGTCGTTGTAGGGCGTGGAGGTGCCGTGGGCGTTGAGATAATCGATCTGGTCGGGGCGCAGCCGGGCGCGGGCGAGCGCCCGGGTCATGGCGAGCGAAAGACCGCGGCCATCGGGGTCGGGCTGGGTGATGTGAAAGGCGTCGCAGGTGGCGCCGTAGCCGACGAGCTCGCAGTAAATGCGGGCACCCCGGGCCCGGGCATGCTCGAGCGTCTCCAGCACGAGGATGCCCGCGCCCTCCCCCATGATGAAGCCGTCGCGCTGCCGGTCGAAGGGCCGGCTGGCCCGGTGCGGTTCGTCGTTGCGCGTGCTCATGGCCTTCATCGAGCAGAAGGCCGCGTAGGAGAAAGGCGTGATGGCCGCCTCGCTGCCACCCGCGATCATCACATCGGCCTCGCCGCGGTGCATGGCGTGGAAAGCTTCGCCGATGGCGTGGGCCGACGTGGCGCAGGCGCTCACCACGGCGAAATTGGGACCGCGCGCGCCGAGCTCGATGGCCACGAGACCGCTGCACATGTTGCTGATGAGCGAGGGAATCGTGAAGGGCGACACCTTGCGCGGGCCGCGCTCCCAGAGAACCTTGAGCTGGTGCTCATAGGTGTGCATGCCGCCGATGCCGGAGCCGATGATGACGCCCATGCGGTCGCCATTCTCGGCCGACGGCTTGAGGCCGGCATCGGCCACCGCCTTCTTTGCCGCGACAAACCCGAAGTGAGTATAGCGGTCGTTGCGCCGGACTTCCTTCGGATCCATGTGCGTCGTCGGGTCGAAGCCGAGCACCTCGGCGCCGATCTGGCACGGGAAATCGGTCGTGTCGAACTGCGTCACCCGGGTAATGCCATTCTTGCCGGCCAGGATGTTGGCCCAGAAAGCATCCACCTCGAAGCCGAGCGAGGTGACCACACCCAGGCCGGTGACGACCACGCGTGGAATGGAGGGAGCAGCTTCCATGTACAAAAAAGGCGTTCTACCGAAAAGTTTCCAAGGGAAACACGGTAGAACGCCGCAAAGCGAAGGGAAGGATTATTTCGAAGAAGACTTTTCTTCGATATAGGCGATCACGTCGCCGACCGTCTGGAGTTTTTCAGCGTCGGATTCCGGGATTTCCCCTTTGATCTCGTCTTTAAACTCTTCTTCAAAAGCCATGATCAACTCGACGGTGTCGAGCGAATCGGCGCCTAGATCGTCAAGGAAGGACGCTTCCGGGGTGATCTGTTCCTCGTTAACATTCAATTGGTTAACGATAATTTCTTTGACGCGCTGTTCGATGGTTTTCTGATCAGCCATATTGGGAATGGGCCAGGGTTTGGGCTGCTCTTTGGGATCACATCACCATGCCGCCGTCAACGGTAAAAACTTGGCCGGTAATATATCCCGCCTCCTCGGAGCACAAAAAGGCGGTCAGATGGGCCACGTCGGCGGGTTCGCCGAACCGTTGCAGGGGGATGAATTGCAGGGCGGCCTTGGTGACCTCCTCGCCCAGACCGGCCGTCATGTCGGTTTTGATGAATCCGGGCGCCACCACATTGCAGGTGACATTCCGGCGGGCAAATTCCTTGGCGATGCTCTTGCTGAAGCCAATCAGACCGGCTTTGGCGGCGGAATAATTGGCCTGACCGGCATTCCCGCTGAGGCCGACCACGGAGGCGATGTTCACGATGCGGCCCCAGCGTTTCTGGGTCATGGCCCGGCCGAGGTGTTTCGTCCAGTGGAAGCAACTGGTGAGGTTGGTGGTGAGCACGGCGTTCCAGTCGTCCTCCGACATGCGGAACAGCAGTCCATCGCGGGTGATGCCGGCATTGTTGACGAGGATGTCGATGGTGCCGAATTCGGCGAGCAGGTCGGCCGCAGCCTTGGCGACGGCCCCACCGTCCGCGACGTCGACCGGGAGGGCTTTCGCTTTGCCGCCGGCGGCTTGGAGGGCGGCGGCGACCGCGCCGCAATTCGCCTCGTTTTTGCTGACGCAGATGACGGTGACGCCGTGTTGGGCAAGTTCCCCGGCAATGGCCTTGCCGATGCCCCGGCCGGCGCCGGTGACAAGGGCGATGCGGTTGTTGAAGGTCATGCCGTAAGTAGCGCGAATCGAAAAGCAATGAGCGAGCCGATTTTTCAACCAACCAGCAGAAACAGGCCCTCCCACCCGCTAGGGCAACCGGTCTCTTGGTTAACGAGCGCCACGCTGGCGGAACTCATGGAAATGCAGCCAATAAAGACTTCGAGGGAGGCGGTCCAGGCTCCGAATATGGACACAGCCGGTGAGCATAACGGCGTTGCCTGATTATCACCACGGCTTAAAATATCCAATCTGGCCTGGGCACCGGAACATGATATCAAGGCACCCCGACCCTGCCTGGCCACGACAGAAAGCGTCCCCGCACGGGCCGACCAACGTTTTTCCGCTTCAAGGAATTCCTTTGCGCAGGGTGAAACAACTTTCTAACAAGGAGATCGAATTGAGTAATGGTGCCTGCCTTAAGGGCGGCACAGTCCGCTGAAACCACGCCTGCCTATGAAGACAACGCTTCGCCTTTCCACCGCCGCCTTGTTGCTGGCTGCTCCCCTCGCCGCTGCGCCACTCATGGAAACCACGGCGATTCACGCCCAGCCCGACGCCGCCACGCCCGCCATCGGTTATCTCAAGGCCGGCACCGAACCAACCGCCGCGGCCAACACCACCGCCCCCGAAGGCTGGATGGCCATCGAGCTGCCCGGGCCGCACGAGGCTTACGTCAGCAATAATGACTTCAGCAAGAGTCTCGACATCCATCCCGGCGCCGCCATCCGCCTCTTGCCCAAGGCCGATGCCCCCACCCTTACCACGATGCAGGAGGGCGACAAGACCGAGATCACCGGCCTCCGCAGTGGTTGGACGCAAATCAAGCTCTCCAAGACCATCATTGGCTATATCAAGGTCGGCGGCATCTCTTCCTCTTCCGCGCCCGCCCCGACCATGCCACTCTCGCCACCGGTGCTGGCCGCCGGCCAATCGGCGCCGCTGGTCAGCAGCGGAACCGCCGCGGCGCTGCCGCATACATTCCAAGGCATGCTGGTCCAGACCAAACGCATTCTTCTCATCGGTCCCCGTCGCGACTACGAGTACCAGCTCAACAATACCGCAGGCCAGCGGGTCGCCTTCCTCGATGTCAGCAAGGTGCTCGCCGCCGAAAAAATCGAGCCGTACCGTGACCGCTTCGTGACCGTTTCGGGCGTGCTCAGGCAAACCCCCGATGGCAAAGACCTCGTGATCGAGGTTGAAAACCTGGAGACCCAATAAGTCTTGCC
Source organism: Opitutaceae bacterium (assembly GCA_049513315.1). Classification (GTDB taxonomy): domain Bacteria; phylum Verrucomicrobiota; class Verrucomicrobiia; order Opitutales; family Opitutaceae; genus Fen-1467. The sequence continues at coordinate 26,766 of JBEKWG010000020.1, read as the reverse complement.
CGGCCGGCCGGCGCCACGCGGCCGGCCTTTCAGTTTTTTATGGAGCTCATCGACGGCAACAAGATCGCCTCGGACATCGTCGCCGAACTCAAGGCCGAGGTGGCCGCCCTGCCCGGTCGCAAGCCCTGCCTGGCGCTGGTGCGCGTCGGCGACGATCCGGCGTCGGTCTCGTACGTCAAAAGGAAGGAGAAGACGGCTGCGGAGATCGGCATCGACGGACGCGTCCTCCTCCCGCCCGTGACCATCACGCAGACCGGGTTGTTCGCCCTGATCGACCAGCTCAACGCCGACTCCGCCGTCGACGGCATCCTCGTGCAGTCACCGCTGCCGAAACACCTCGACGAAACCGCCGTCTTCCGCCGCATCGCTCCGCACAAGGATGTGGACGGCCTCGGCACGATCAATCTCGGCAAGATCGCGCAGGACGACGACTCGGGTTTTGTGGGCTGCACGCCGGCGGGCATCATGGAACTCCTCGCCCGCAGCGGCGTCAAACTCGCCGGCAAGCACGTCGTCGTGATCGGCCGCAGTCTGCTGGTCGGCAAGCCGGTCGCCCTGCTGGCCATGCAAAAAAAGGCCTGGGCCAATGCGACCGTGACCGTGTGCCACTCGCAGACCACCGGCCTGCCCGCCCTCGCCCGCCAGGCCGACGTGCTGATTGCGGCCATCGGCCGCGCGGAGTTCGTCACCGCTGACATGGTGAAACCCGGCGCGGTCGTGATCGATGTGGGCGTCAATCGCGTGGCTGACGCCACGAAAAAAACCGGCCACCGTCTCGTCGGCGATGTGCATTTCGCCTCGGTCGCTCCGCTGGCCGGCAAGATCACGCCCGTGCCCGGCGGCGTCGGACCCATGACCGTCGCCATGTTGATGAAGAACACCCTCAAGGCGTACAAGCAGCAGCATACCACCTGATCACGACGCACGGCAATCTTGCCATCGCGTCCAATTAATCTTTCTATCATCGAACATGGCCGCGCCAAAGATTCTCGTGGTGGACGACCAGCCCATCAACGTCCAGCTCCTCAAACGCAAACTGGAGCGCGAGGGCATGCAGGTGGCGGCCGCCTATTCAGGCCCGGAGGCGCTGGCGCTGGTCCAGCAGGAGAAACCCGAGCTCATCCTGCTCGATGTGATGATGCCGGACATGGATGGCATCGAAGTCTGCCAGAAGCTGCAGGCCAATGAGGAAACCCGCTCCATCCCCGTCATCTTCGTCACGGCGCGCACCTCCAAGGAGGGCAAGCTGGAGGGCCTGGGCGTCGGTGCGGTCGACTACATCACCAAGCCCATCGACCTCGACGAGACGCTGGCCCGGGTCCAGACCCAGCTCCGCTTCGCCGCCATCAACCGCGAGATTATCGACCTGCAGCGCCGTCTCACCGAGGCGCGCCGCGCGGCGACCATCGGCGCCGTCACTCAAGGCATCGCCCACAACCTCAACAATCTGCTCGGTGTGGTCATCGGCTACCTCGACCTCATCAAGGCCTACTATGACAAGCCGGAACTCGTTAAAAAGAACGTCCTGAATGTCGAGGAGGCCGTGCAACGGATCGTGTCGATCATCCGGCAGCTCAGCTCGCTGGTGGTGAAAACCCGGCTGCCCGTCACCAAGGTCGGCCTGCAACACATCCTCGAGGACGGCCTGCAGCGTTATCAGGCCGAATACAAGATCACGCCGTCCGTCACCTTCAACAATCCGCTCGGCGACCTGGTCATCGAAACCCATCTCGAAGTCTGCGAGGATGTGCTGGCGAAAATCTTCATCAACGCGTGGGAGGCTTACCCGGAGGACACGCCGCCGGAGCAGCGGCCCATTACCGTCACGACGGAACTCGTCGACCGGGGGGAGGACGGCAAATTTGTGCAGATTCGCGTGGAGGATCAGGGCCACGGCATCGATCCCGAAATCCGCGACCATATATTTGAGCCTTTCATCAGCACCAAGCAGTCCGTTGGCGTGGGCATGGGACTCACCGTGGCGCGGCATGCCCTGCGCAACATGGGCGGCGATCTGACCATGGAGGACCGCCCCGGCGGGGGTGCGGTGGCGATCCTCCTGCATCCGATCGTCCGGAAGCAGAGGAAGACGACGGATGGGTAAGGAAATCGGCAACCTCCCGCCCCTGCCTCGATTCGCCTTCCTCGGCGCTGGCCGCATGGCCTCGGCCATGGTCGGCGGACTGCTGGCCCGGAAGGCGGCTGCTCCCGCCGACGTCGCCTGCATCGGGGGCAACGATGATACGGCGCAGGTGCTGGCCCGGCGCACCGGCATCACCGCCCATTCCGATCTCGTCTCGCTGCTGGCCAAGGCCGACACCGTGGTGCTGGCCTGCAAGCCCCAGCAACTCGCCGGCCTCGATCCGCGCCTCGCCGACCTCACCGCCGGCCGGCTGGTCATCTCGATCCTCGCTGGCAAACGCCTCGCCCGCCTCGCCCAGACCTTTCCCCGGACGCGCAATCTCGTGCGCGCCATGCCCAACACGCCCGGCCAGATCGGGGCGGGCATCACCGGCTGGTGCGCCCTCCACCCGTTGAGCGCCGCCGACCGCCGCCTCGTCGACACCGTGCTGGGAGTGCTGGGGCAGGCGATTGAACTGGAGGAGAAACAGCTGGACGCCGTCACCGCCCTCAGCGGCAGCGGGCCGGCCTTTCTGTTTGAATTCGTCGCCGCTCTGCGTGAGGGCGGTGTGGCCGCCGGCCTGCCGCGCGAAGTGGCTGCGCAGCTGGCCCAGGCGACGGCGCTCGGCTCCGCCCGCCTGCTCGCGGAAACCCGGGCCGAACCCGAGGCGTTGCGCGACCAGGTCACCTCCCCCCACGGCACCACCTTCGCCGGCCTGCAGCGCATGGCCGCGCGCGGCTTCCGCGATACCATCAAGGAAACCATCCTCGCCGCGAAAGCGCGCTCGGAGGAACTGTCCAAAGACGACTGATCCACCATCGATCACCCGGATGGGCACGAATGATCGGAAATTTATCCGTGCAAACCCGTGTAATCCATGGTCAAAAACCCGCGCATGAGCACGCTTGGCCAAGGGCGCATTCTCGTCACCGGTGGCGCCGGCTTCATCGGCAGCGCGCTGGTCTGGGCGCTCAACGGGCGCGGATGGACCGACATCGTCATCACCGACTTCCTGGAGCCAAACAAAAGATGGAAGGATCTGGTGCCGCTGGATGCCGGCCGGGACGGCAAGCGCCGGAACCTCGCACCGTTGAAGTTTGCCGATTTCGTCGAGGCCGATGTCTTCCGGGCGCGGCTGCAGGCCGACCCTCGCGCGTTCGGACGCTTCGGCACCGTCTTCCACCTGGGCGCTTGCTCTTCCACCACCGAGCGCAACGAGGCCTACCTCCTCGACAATAATTTTGCCTACACCCGGGAGCTGGCGGACTGGGCGCTGGCGCAGGAAGCGCGCTTCATCTACGCCTCGTCGGGGGCAACCTATGGCGACGGCGCCGCGGGCATGGACGACCAGGACGACAACCTCGCCCGGCTGCGTCCGCTCAACCTGTACGGTTTTTCGAAGCAGCTCTTCGACCTCCACGCCCAGCGGGAAGGACTGCTGAATCGCATCGCCGGCCTGAAGTATTTCAACGTCTTCGGCCCGAACGAGGATCACAAGGGCGACATGCGTTCCCTCGTCAACAAGGCCTACCAGCAGATCCTCGCCACGGGAAAAGTGCGGCTCTTCAAGAGCTACAAGCCGGAATTCAAGGACGGCGAACAGCAGCGCGACTTTCTCTACGTGAAGGATGCCGTCGAGATGACGCTGCACTTCGCCGAAAAAGCGACCACCGCAAGCGGCCTCTACAACATCGGCTCCGGTCAGGCCAACACTTGGCTCGCGCTCACGGCCGCCATCTTCGCCGCCGTCGGCCGGCCGCCGGCCATCGAATTCATCGAGATGCCCGCGGCGCTGAGCGACAAATACCAGTACTTCACCCGGGCCGACATCTCCAAGCTGCGCCGGACGGGTTACGCGCCGCCGGTCACGCCGCTCGGCGACGCGGTGCGGGACTACGTCCAGAACCACCTCGTGCCGGACAAGCGCCTCGGCGAATAAGGCGCTGCAGCACGACTACTCGACCTTTGCCCCATTCTCGACGAGAAGCTGCTTCAAGAGGGAACGGTGGCAGCGGTCTTCGTGCTGGCAGTAGCAGCCCACTGAGAAGTCGGTCGTGTGCGATAGCACGGCCAGGAGTTCCAAGTCGTGCCTAGCCGCGGGCGCCGCCATTTCAGCTTTGTACTTCCTCGCAAACGCCGACCATTGCGCTGGTGATGCGACTGCTTGCCCCAGTTTCATGGTCGCGACGCTGGGAGCGAGGTTCGGGAACCACACGTCGTACCAGTTCTGCGTCGAGAACTGTGCTTTCGGCACACCCCGGGGAGGGCGACGCACCGTTCCGATCCTGGTTCCTTCCCCGGGCAGACGCGGGGTTCCGAGGCGGACAATTCGCACGCTCATTGGTGACTCCTAGGGTGAAGGTGGCGCTCCTGGCAGGCGGACGGGGCCGGCTGTGCAGCATTCATGACGCCTAATGTTTACAGTGACTCGCGGCCGAGGCTGGCACCCGAGGCTGCCCCGCAGCCGAAGTGCTAGCGGAGACCGTCGAGTCTGCCGATTGATTAGGCGATTTTTGCATTCTTTCCTGAAGCAGTGGTGGCATCTTTGTTCTTCTGCCGAAAAGCGAAAAGGCAGCAGGCAAAAACAAGCAGCCATGTGATACCAAAAGAAAGCAGCGCCATGGACCAGTACGAAGGCTCGCTACACACGACTGCATATGCAGGAAGCATAGAAGCATGGAATCCATAGACTGGCGCTAGACCTGCAGCAATGAGCGCCGCGAATACCCAGATCCTAGGGAATCTCGATAACCTTCGGTTGAATCGCCAAAACGCCCACGCCACTAAGTACCAAGGCAGTCCGATCATTAGGTGGAAAGGGAGCTGAATTACCGTTGCCATCGCATAGCCCGCTATTTCTTCAAGAATCTTCATGCTTGGATCTGCCTTTCAGAGAAGGCTATTGGGACCAAGGGAGGGATTAAGTGAATTCGGATGAAATTCGACTAAAACCAAAAGACCTGAGCAGACAATGAGTTTCCCGGTGGATGATAAACTCCGCCCGACAAACCGATTGATGCGGTTCCAAGGCAACGACCGGCGACGGCGCCTCAGGGAATCTTCAGCAGCTCCTCGGGAGCCCAGGGCCCGGTGCGGCCGGCGACGGCGGCACGGATTTCCTTCACCTTGTCCGGCGAGACGACAGGCGCGTTGTTGCCCCACTCGGAGCGGATATAGGTCAGCACACCGGCGAGCTGCTCGTCCCTCAGCGCCGGCCCCAAGGAGGGCATGGAGGAGTTGAACGGCGTCCCCTTGACGGTGATGGGACCGCTGAGGCCGCTCAAGACGATGCGAATGATGCGCTCGTCGGGTCCCATGGCCCATTCGGAGCCGGCCAGGGGCGGATAGGCGCCCGGCAGGCCCTGTCCGGTCGCCTGATGGCAGGCGGCGCAATTGGCCATGAAGATGCGCCGGCCAAGCACCTTGGGGTCCTGCGCCACAGGAGCCGCCGCGTTGCCCTCCAGCATGCCCGGCAGGATGCGCTCATCGTAGACCATCGGATCGAAGCCACCCGAGTAACGGCCGAGGTAGATGGCGGAGAAAAGAATGCAGGCGCTCATCAGACCCAGCAACATGAGCGGCAGCGGCGAATAGCCTTCGGTGGGTTCGGGTTTCTCGCGCAGCAGAATCGCGTGGATCCGCTGCAGCTGCTCATCCGAGGCGCCGGCTTGATCAAGATGGAGATGATCGGAAGGGTCGCCATTCATTTGGATCCGCCTTCCTTCCTGGGCGGCACGTACGGCCTCGCCTCGGGGAACTGGTAGGTGTCCTTCAGGCTCATCAGGTAGGCGACCAGCGCCTCGGCCCGCGGCGTGGGCACCAGTTCATAGCCGGGCCGGTCGAGGCCGTGCTGCCGCGCGTAGTCGCCCGGCAGCTTCAGCGCCTTGGGCGAACGCTCCCCGGCGACCGGGCGGTATTCAAACAGGAAGCGGAACGGCGCCATGATCGAGCCGGGCGACGTGAGCTGCGGATCGTAAAGGTGGAGATAGTGCCAGTCGGCCGAGGGCTGGCGCGCCCCGATGTTCCGCAGGTCGGGGCCCGTGCGCATCGTGCCGAGAAAGACGCGCCGCTCGTAGATATAATCGCGCGCCACGCTCTGCCGTTCGCCCCAGCCGCGCTCCGTGTCGGCGCCAAAGCCGGGCCGGCGCACCTGCTGCGAGTGGCAGTACAGGCAGCCGAGATCCTGGTAGACGGCCCGGCCGCGCTCCGCCAGGCCGGAGGGTTTGTCAGGGAAGGTCTTGCCCTCGTTCTGGTCGTAGTAGGGGGTCAGGCTGCCGTACTGGATCTGGTTGGTCAGCACGATGCCCGTCCACGAGAAGGCAAGCGCCAGGAAGATGCCGAGGAAGATGAGCGGACCCCGGTTCATCGGGCGGAGGCGGCCCGCATGGCCGGCGGGTTATGGAACAAGGTGGGCGCGGTGGCCCCGGCCGGACGCCGGGCGCAAAGCATCCAGACGACATTCACCGCGAAGGCGAGATGGCCGATGGTCATGATGATGCCGGCCCCGCTGCGCACGAACAGGAAGGGAATGGTGTGCCGAACGACGTCGAGGAACGCGATGTTGGCGTTGTTCATCTCCATCCCCTGGATCCAGCCGCCGATGGAGAGGTCGACCCAGTAGAGGGTGACGCCGATCGCGGCCGCCCAGAAATGCGTGCGGATGAGGGCGGCCGAGGGCCATTCCTTCAGGAGGAGGCGCGGCAGGATGTAGTAGACCGCGCCAAACATCACCATGGTGAAAAACGCGTACATCCCCTGGTGCGCATGGGCCACGGTGAAGTGCGTGAAATGCGTGATCTCGTTGACCGAACGGATCGCCATGGTCGAGCCGATGAGGCTGACGACCGTGTAGTTGACGGCCCCGAAGACGACGAAGCGCAGCGTCGGGCTGGAACGCAGCGCGCCGAAACTGCCGACCATGGTCAGGTGGTGGTTGATGGCGGTGACGACGACGGGGATCACCATCATGAGGCTGGCGGCGATGCCCGCCGAGATGACCCAGGCCGGCACCGGGCCGCCGATGAGGTGGTGGACGCCGGCCCAGTTGTAGAAGATGGCGAGCGACCAGAAGCCGAGCACGGAGAGGTAATAGCTGTGGATCGGCTTCCCCAGCACCTTCGGGATGAAATAGTAGGCGGCGGCGAGGCCGATGGGCGTGAACCACAGGCCGAGCACGTTGTGGGCGAACCACCAGTTGACCAGCGCCAGCACCGTGCCGCGCGCCGGTTCGAAGATGATCATGATCTGGGCGATCGAGTAGAGCCACGGAAACCAGAAGAGCGCCGCCAGCAGATACAACTGCGAAACGTAGATGTGCTCCACCCTGCGGAAACGGAACGTGATGACCGTCCAGGCGCCGACGAGGGCGTAGGCCACAAACAGCAGCGGCGTGGCGTAGGACGGCATCTCCAGCCACTCGATCGAGGTCGAGTCACCCGCGAGGATGCCGATGACGCCGAGGGTGACGCCGAGGTTCCAGAAGCACGCGGCGATGACGAGCACGCCGGCATGGCGCAGCTTCGCGCGGGAGAGGCGCGCCATCAGCCAGAACGCCACGGCGAAGGCGACGTTGGTGCTCCAGCCGTAGACGACCGCGTTGAGGTGCGCGGTGCGCGCGCGGCCGAAGGTGAGCCATTCATAGCCGCCGAGAAACCCGGGCGTGTGGAGCTTGATCGAGGAGATCAGCGCGAACACCGTGCCGACCAGCAGCCAGACAAGAGCGGAAAGCAGGAAGACGATCGCCGGCCACTTGGTGGAGGCGTCGATTTCGCTGAGCTCGGCGCGCGCCACCACGTCCGGCGGCGTGGCCGGGTTGAGCGAGGCGACTAGACTGGAGGCGGAAGCCATGGGCGAAAGTTCAGCGTTCTGGGTTCAGGGTTCTGGGTTTCCTCCGTTTGACCGGAAAATGATCCGTCATCTGTCCGACGGGTTCCTGCTCGTCGAAAATCGAGGCCGCCCCGCGCTCAAAGTCCCGGAGCTGGCCGTGCTTCGACGACCAGTAGAGCGCATAGACGGCCGTGCCGCTGATGACGACGGCGACCAGGAAGGCGAACGCGTAGAAGATCCATTCCATGCGGAATTATGGTTTCCGTCCCGTGTTGAGTTCCTGCAGCGCGAGCGCCATGGCGCGGTCGATGGGCAGTTGCACGACGCCCTTGTTCTTGTCGATCCACGCGTAGGAGGTGGCGGCGGCCTTTTCCCGGGCGCGCAGCTCGTCGAGGTGCGCCTGGCGGCCCGCAGGCGTGTATTTCCACTGCTCCTCTGGCGGAATTTTTGCCAGGTCCACCTCCGGCGCCATGCGGCGCTGCGGGATGTAGGCGAGGTAGAGAACGACCAGAAAGATGACGAAGCAGCCGAGGACGGCGAAGAGGGTCACCCAGAAGGCGCCCCGGGGCGCCGGAGGCCCGGAGTCAGCAGAGCGGAGATTGGAGCGATCGGACATAAAAAACGGACTTCAGTTGAGCGCCGGAGGTTCGGAATTCAGAACGGTATTCTTGCCACTGGGAACTTGGGATTGGGAACTTCGTTCACGAGGCGGACGCCTCGTGGTGGGTCAGGCTTTCGACAATGCGGGGATCACGGATGGGGATGAGTTTCGCGGTGGGAAGACTCCGGAGGTAGGCCCAGACGCAGACGCCGCCCACCCCGGCCAGCGCGGTGAGCTGCCAGATCAGGGCGGGCGAGAAGAACGGCTGCGGATGGCCGGCGGCATCCTTGATGGCGGGCAGGGTGTTGAAGCAGATGTCCACAAAGAGCATCGCCAGAATCCACCACGCGATGAACTTGGCGCGGCCGTGTTCGATTTTGTAGCGATAGATAAGCAGGTAGCAGAAGGGAAAGAGAAAATAGAGAAAGACGATTGACATGCCGATCCAATACCAGTCGCCGTATTCGCGAAGATTGAAGTAGAAGGTCTCCTCGGGAAGGTTGGCATTCCAGATGAGGAAGTACTGGGAGAAGGCGATGTAGGCCCAGAACACCGTGAAGGTCAGCATGAGCTGGCCGATGGAATGCAGGTGATTGTTGTTGAGAATGCCCCGGTAGTCGCCGCGCCGATGGAGCCAGATCATCATCAGCACGCCGCACGCCAATGCCCCGCGCATGCCGGTGGCGAAGTAGTAGACGCCGTAGATGGTGGAGAACCAGTGATACTCGAGGCTCTTGAACCAGTCGATGGCGGCGAACGTGAGGCTGAGGCCGGTGAGCGGGATGGCGGCGGCGGACCACTTGCGGCTCGAGAGCGTCCACTTGACGTCGCCATCGGTGTCCTGGCGAAACGAATTGCGCCGCAGGATCGAGGCGAGCCCGATCCAGATGCCGTAATAGAGCACCGCCCGGATGGTGAAGAAGCCCAGATTGAGATAGCCGGATTTCTTGAGGTAGAGGACGTCCTCACCCACTGTCTCGTGGTGGCCCGGAATCAAGGCGTGGGGATCCATCCACCTCCACACCAGGCCGGGTTCGTAGAACCATGAAACCAGCAGCAACGGCAGGAAGAGAATGAGCAGCCATTTGAAGGCCGCCAGGCCGTGCTCGAACTGGCGGCGGATGACGGTCGACCAGTTGGCATCAAACATATGGTGGAGGATCACCAAAAACAGCATGCCGAGCGCGATGGCCGTCCAGTAACCGACGGCCACCAGCCAGGACACCGCGACCACCTGGGGCCCGGCCACGAACAGCCCGGCGGCGGTGAGCGCAATGCCTCCCAGTCCGACACCCAGCGCGACCCCGGCCTTTGAGGCGGGCGGCGCAGCCACGGCGGCAGCGGGAAGGGTCTCAATGCGGGTGCTCATGGGCCCAAATCGGCTTTGTGGTCGGCCGGCACGTCGTTAATCGTGCCCAGGCGGGCGCGCTCCAGGGCCCGCACGTAGGCGATGACCGCCCAGCGGTCCCCGGGGCTGAGTTTGTCGGCGTAGGCAAACATGGTGTTCTTGCCGTTGGTGATCGTGTTGAAAATTTCGCCCTCGGCCATCTGGCGGATGCGATCGTCGTGGTAGGAGGCCGTGGTCACCATGCCGTAGGCCTTGGTGATGCCCTGGCCATCGCCCAGCGCGCCATGACAAGGGGAGCAGTAAATGGTGTAGCACTCCTTGCCGCGGGTCATGAACCGCTGGTCGATCACCAGCTGCGGTGGGAAGCCGCGGGCGAACTCGCCACCGGGGGTTTTGCCGCGATAGAGCAAGTCATCGGCGCGGAGAAAGCCGGGATCCGGGGCGACGGTGCGGCCGCGCGGCACGACGCCGGCGGGCAGCGGGCGGTCGGCCCGGCCATCGGCAAAGAACCTCGAATCGGCCTGCGGCTTGTATTTCGCCTGGCGGTCCATGTCGGGGAAGACTTCCACCGGCGGCTGCGTCGACCGCCGGCCGCGGAAGCCGGCGATGGAGATCGTCAGCACCACGAGGAAGGCGGTCACATAATAAACGTAGCGCATGGCTCAGTCTTCCAGTTCGGCAATCTCCCGGCCGCCGATCTTCTCCAGCAGCGCCTTGGTGGCGGCCAGACTGTAAATCGGGTCGCGCGCCTCGATCACGATGAAGAACCCGTCGTCAGTCGCGCGTTGGTAATGCGGCTGCTTCATCACCGCGTGGTAGTGCATCGGCAGGCGGTTGAGCAGGAACATGCCGATGATCGTGGCGAAGGCGGTGAAGAGGATGGTCAGCTCATACGAGATCGGAAAGGCGAAAAGCGGGCTGAACAGCGGTTTGCCGCCGACGGTGAGCTTGAAGTTCCATGCGCCGACCCACCAGATCATGACCATGCCCGTGGCGAAGCCGAGAATGCCGCCGGCCAGCGAGAAGCGCGGCACGAAGGAACGGCGCACGCCCATCGCCCGGTCCAGGCCGTGAATCGGGAAGGGTGCGATGACATCCCAGAACTTGTAGCCGGCGTCACGCACCGCTTCCGCCGCGTGAAAGATCTCCGCGGGGGTGTCGAACGTGGCAATCAAGCCGTAATTTTTCGCTGCCATGGGTGGAGGTGTCTCAGGGGTGGCCGGAAGCCCGGTGAACATCGGCCTGCGGCGTGATGGCCTTGATCTCGGCCATGGGCATCAGGGGCAGGAAGCGGATGAACAGGAGAAAAAGCGTGGCAAACACGCCGAACGTGCCGAAGAAGGTGAAAACCTCGACGACGCTCGGCGAGTAGTAACCCCAGCTCGAGGGCAGGAAGTCGCGCGCCAGCGAGGTGGCGATGATCACGAAGCGCTCGAACCACATGCCGACATTGACCAAGATGGCGAGCACCCAGACCAGCGCGGTGTTGCAACGCACGGTCTGGAACCAGAAGAGCTGCGGCGTGATCACGTTGCAGGTGACCATGACCCAGTAAGCCCAGGCGTAGGGACCGAACGCGCGGTTGACGAACGTGAAGCCTTCATTCGGATTCGCGCTGTACCACGCGATGAAGAACTCGATCAGGTAGGCGTAGCCCACCATCGACCCCGTCGCCAGGGTGATCTTGCACATGTTGTCGATGTGGTGCTGCGTGATCAGATCCTCGAGCTTGTACACGGCGCGCAACGGCAGGATGAGCGTGAGCACCATGCCGAAGCCCGAAAAGATCGCGCCGGCGACGAAGTACGGCGGGAAGATCGTGGTGTGCCAGCCCGGGATCAGCGAGACGGCGAAGTCGAACGACACGATGGTGTGCACCGAGAGCACCAGCGGCGTCGCGATGCCCGCCAGGATGAGATACGCCATTTCGTAGTTGCTCCAATGGCGGTTGGAGCCGCGCCAGCCCATGGCGAACAATCCGTAGAGGAAGGCGCGCAACCGGTGGCCGGCCGCGGTGAACCGGTCGCGCAGCAGGCCGAGGTCAGGGATCATCCCGACATACCAGAACAGCACCGAAACCGTCCCGTAGGTCGAAACCGCGAACACGTCCCACTCGAGCGGCGAACGGAAGTTCTGCCAGATGGCGTTCGCGTTGGGGATCGGAAAGAGATACCACGCCAGCCAGATGCGGCCGACGTGGAAGAGCGGGAAGATGCCGGCGCAGATGACCGCGAAAATCGTCATGGCCTCGGCCGCGCGGTTGATCGACGTGCGCCACTTCTGGCGCAGCAGGCAGAGGATGGCGGAGATCAGCGTGCCGGCGTGGCCGATGCCGATCCAAAAAACAAAGTTGACGATGTCCCACGCCCAGTTGACCGGGTTGCGGTGACCCCAGACGCCGACGCCGGTGGCGACCAGATAGGTGAGACCGGCGACCGTGAACGAGGCCACGAAGACCGTGACAGCGAAGCACGCCCACCACCACTTCGGGGTCGGTTCCTCGACGATGCCGCAGATCTTGTCGGAGATCCAGGCGAAGCTGCGGTGGTTCGCGACCAGCGCCGGCCGCGGCAAAACGGCCGGCTTCACCTCGGCGAGGATGGCCGGCACCGGAGCTGCACTGGTTTCCGCGTGGTTCATGGCTGGGCTCAGGTCTTTCCGGTCTCCAGCATCCGCTCTCCGCTTTCAGCACCTGTCGGACGATTCTTGATGTTGTATTCCCGCCGGCTGAGCGGCAGGTCGGCGTAATCCGGCATCCGCGGATTCGGGTTGCGCAGTTTGCCGAGGTAGGTCGTGCGCGGCCGGACGTTGAGGTAGCCGAGCACGGCATAGTCGCGTTGCTGCGCCTTGGCGTGCGAGACCGCGCTGCGGGGATCGAGCAGGTTGCCGAAGACGATCGCCTCGACGGGGCAGGCCTGCTGGCAGGCGGTCTTAAAGGCGCCGTCGGGCACGAGGACGTCGCCCGGGCTGCCCGCCTGCGCCGCCTTCACCTTCTGCTGGATCTTGGCGTTCTCGATCCGCTGCACGCAATAGGTGCACTTTTCCATCACGCCGCGCATGCGGATGGTGACCTCGGGATTGTGCACCATCTTGAGCAGCTCGGGCATATCCTTTTGGTGGCCGAGCGGCCCCCAGTACAGCGCGTCCAGGGCGCGCTTGTTCCAGTCAAAATAATTGAAGCGGCGGACCTTGTAGGGACAGTTGTTGGCGCAGTAGCGCGTGCCGACGCACCGGTTGTAGGCCATGACGTTGAGGCCCTCGTTGTCATGCACCGTGGCATTGACGGGGCAGACGGTTTCGCAGGGCGCCAGCTCGCACTGCTGGCAGGCCATGGGTTCAAGGGAAACCTGCGGGTCTTCGGGGATCTCGCGATTGCCCTCGCCGCCGAAAGCGCCGGCATCGATCCGGGCGTCGGAGTAGTAACGGTCGATGCGGATCCAGTGCATTTCGCGACCGCGCAACACCTGGTCCTTGCCGACGATGGGAATGTTGTTCTCCGCCTGGCAGGCAATGACGCAGGCGTTGCAGCCGATGCAGGTGTTGAGGTCGATCGACATGCCCCACTGGTGCAGGCCGTCGAACTTCGGCGTGGTGTAGAGCGAATTGCCGCGCGGAATCTCCGCGGCCTTCTCGGCCAGCGGCAGCTGCGCGCTGGCCTCGTCGTAGGGCGGACTGTGCGACTCCAGGCCGAGGGCGGTGACAAACGCGGGGTTCGCCTTGAATTCTTCGACGTTGGCCTCGCGGATGATGTCGCGGCCTTCCATCGACCAGTGTTCCTGCGTGTTGGCGAGGGCGTACCGCTTGCCCGGGACCACCTCGATGGTTGCGCCGACGGCGATGTGCAGCGCCTCGCCCGTGCGCAGTGCGTAGGCGTTGAATCCGGCGCCGGTGCCCACGCGGCCGGACTGCGTGCGCCCGTAGCCGAGCGGCACGATGATGGTGTAATTGGAAAGCCCCGGCTGAATGTGCAGCGGCCCACGGATGGTCCGGCCGCCGAGCTTCACCTCGCCAACATGGGCCTGCTCCTTGCCGAGTTCGAAGTCGGCGGCCTCCACGCGCGCTATTTCCAACGGCGAACTGGGGGGAATGATGCCCAGCTCCTTGGCGAGGCGCGGTGAGACGAGGATGGCGTTGTCCCAAGTGAGGCGGGTGATCGGATCGGGACACTCCTGCAGCCAGCCGTTGTTGGCAAAACGGCCATCGTCGGTCTTGGAGTCGGCGACGAACCGCACCTCCAGAGCCTTCGCCCCGACTGCGGGGATCCGGGACGCACCGGCGAGGATCGCGGCGGCGGCTTCGGCCCGCGGCTGGAGTTCGCCGACCGGCGGCCAGGCCGTGCCTTCGAGCAGGCCGTCGTGCAGGAAGCGGCGGAAGGTTTTCTCCGGATCGCCGCCCGTCAGGCCGGTGATGGTGTTGAAGACGAGGGTGTACGGATCGGTGACCGCATCACCAAGGATCCGGGCCAGCACGGTGAGCTCATTCATTCCCTCGAACAACGGCAGGATCATCGGCTGCACCGGTACAACGGTGCCGTCGGCCGTCCGCGCGTCGCCCCACGATTCGAGGTAATGCGTGGCGGCGAGGTGCACGCCGGCGACCGCGGAGGTCTCGTCAACATAATAGCCGTGCCGGATGACCTCGGGCACCGCTCTTTGCAGCGCCGGCCAGTCGACATCGGCCGGCGCGTTGTAGGCCGGGTTGCCGCCGAGGATGAAGAGAGTCTTGACTGAACCGCTCTTGATGACGGCGGCGAGCTGCTGGATGGTCGCCGCGGTGGACGGCTCCGCGGCGACGAAATCGATCGTCCGGCCGATGTTGCCGAGCGCCGCATTCATCAGGTAGGCGAGCGCGTGCGTCGCGGCCGGCTGATGCGCACCGGCCACGACCAGGCTTTCACCCTTGTGCGCGAGCAGATCGGCGGCGCACTCGGCGATCCATTCCGGCTTCACGTCGAGGCCCGGTGTGAGCGCGGCATAGGCGTCGGTGCCGAGCACGCGGCCGGCGAGCGCCGCGGCGAGCGCCGGCACGTGACTGCTGGCGATGCGCAGCCGATGATCGGCCATGGCGCCGGTAAGCGTGAGTCCGCTCTCCGCCACATACAGGCGGTTCATGCGGTCGGCCTCGTCCTTCGAGGTGACGCGGCGTCCCTGGGCGAAGCCGCGTGCATAGGCCAGGGCAGCGGGCCCGGTGTGAAGAAAATCACCATCGAGGCTGAGGATGCGCCGGGCCCGGGCGAAACGGTAGACCGGCTGGAGATCGCGGCCGAAAGCGGCCCGCGCGGCCTCCACCGGCGGCTCATCGACGATGGGTTCATACTCGGCCCAGACGGCCTCGGGAAATTTGCGCTTCAGTCCGGCCACGAGCGCCGCCCGCGTGGGCGAGCTGGACGCCTCCGCGAGAAACGCCAGACCGGCGCCGCGGCCGACCGCATACTTCCGGCTGATCGCGTCGAGCAGGTCGTTCGCCGCGACCGGAGAGAACTCCGCACCGTTTTGCAGGTGCATGGTGGCGCGGTCGGGATCGTAGAGATCGAGCACCGAGGCCTGCGCGAGGAGGCTGCTGACACCGCCGTGGGGCGCGAAGGAGGGATTGCCCTCGAGCTTGGTTGGGCGGCCCTGATAGGTCTCGGCGACAAGTGGAATGGCCGCGCGCCGCAGCGGCATGGCCGTGGCAAAGTACAGCGGCAGGCCGTCCTTCACCTCCTCCACGGACTTGCCATACGGAAGCACATAAGCTTCAGGCCGGCGGCAGCCGGCCAGACCGATGCCGCCAAGCGCAAACGAGGCCGCCATGAGCTTGAAAAACTGGCGGCGATCGACGCAGTCGAGCTGCGCCGCACCCGCGGGAAATTCGCGCTCGAGGTATTCACGGAAAGCGGGCGTGGCGGCCAGCTCGTCCAGGCTGCGCCAGTAGCGCGGGCCGGTCAGCTCGCGTTCAGAGGGGGCGGGATGGGCAAACGGACGCTTCATTGGCCGGGAGGCCTCATGGTTTTGGGTTTAGGGTTTTGCGTTTTGAGTGCTGGGTTCACTTTCCGGTTTCCGGTCTCCGGTTTCCGTAATTCTAGCGATGGCAGCCGGAGCAGCTCTCCGGCGGTTTGATCTTCCAGTCGTGGACGAACCGGGCGGCGGCGGTGGCGCGCCCTTGCTCGACGAGGGTCGGCGCATCGAGGTTGTAGACGTCCGCCGGGGTGCGGAGGAACTGGGCGGGATCGCGGTGACAGGTGAGGCAGAACTTCATGCTGAGCGACTTGGCGTGGTAGACCACGGGCATCTCGTTGATCTTGCCGTGGCACTCGACGCAGCCGATCCCGCGGTCCACATGCACCGCATGGTTGAAGTAAACATAGTCGGGCGCCTTGTGCACCTGCACCCACGGCACCGGTTCGCCGCTTTCATAGCTTGCGCGCACGACGGCCAGCAACGGGCTCTGGGGCTTGACCAGCTTGTGGCAGTTCATGCACGTCTGCGAGGTCGGGAGGTTGGCGAAGCCCGACTGGTCGACATTGTTATGGCAATAACGACAGTCGAGGCCGAGCTGCCCGGCGTGCAGGCTGTGGTCGTAGGGCACGGGCTGCACCGGGGCGTAGCCGACGCGGAGATATTTGGGCGTGCAGTAGTACGTGACCCCGGCCGTGACCGTCCCGCCCAGGACCGCCAGGTAGATGATGATCTGCAGCGGGAGCGAGTTGGACCACTTCGGGAAAACGTGCGACATAGGCCAGGTCGTTTCCGGTTGAACGCCGGGAGGAACGGCTAAATTGAATCCGCGCGGCGGGGCACGGAGCGCGGCTCAGGACGGGGCGCCAAGGATGCCGACGGGCGGACGGACGGCGGGGGCGCGGCCTTCGCCAGCAGTCGGGGGGCCAGGCCGGCCGCGGCCACCAGCCCCGCCAATCTGGCAAAAAATGTCTTTCGCGAACAATGCGGGTTCACGGATTCGGGTCGACGTGATTAAGGTCAAAAGAAGAAGAAGCGCAGTGACTTCCGGGAAGTAAACCAAAATTTGTCCGGCGGCAGCACGGACGGGAAATCATTAGACAACACTGCGCATCCATTGACATGGCTAATCACCAAATAATAGCAATTTATGCGCAGTGGTGAGGTCCCCTCCGGCGCGTCCGGCCGGCCACCACGTCCGGCCGGCTCAGAGGAACACCCCGTCGCGCATCGGCCGCACAGTGTCGCAGCGGCTGGCGATCTCGGGGTTGTGGGTGACGATGATCACGGCCTGGCCGCGTTCCTTGGCGAGATGGGTGAGCAGATCGAAGACGATGCCGGAGTTGCGCTGGTCGAGGTTGCCGGTGGGTTCGTCGGCAAGGATGATCGTCGGCGCGTTGGCCAGCGCGCGGGCGATGGCCACGCGTTGCTGCTCGCCGCCGGAGAGCTGGGTGGCGAGGCGGTGGCTCTTGTCGCCCAGGCCGACCGCGGTGAGAAGCTGGTGCGCCTGCTCGCGCATCTCGGACTCGGTCAGGCGCCCGAGCTTGCGCATGGGCATCATCACGTTCTCAAGCGTGGTGAACTCCTGCATCAGGAAGTGGAACTGGAAGACAAAGCCGATGTTTACGCAGCGGGCGGCGGTGCGCTCGGCGTCGCTGCTGTCCGACATGAGCCGGCCGTTGATCCAGATGTCGCCCTCGTCCTGCCGGTCGAGCAGGCCCAGCAGGTAAAGCAGCGTGCTCTTGCCGCAGCCGGACGGACCGACCACGGCGTAAACCTGGCCGCGCTGCGCCTCGAAGGTGACGCCCTTGAGCACGTGCACCCGCCCCTCCCCCTCCCCGAGGGAGCGGTGGATGTTGACGCAGCGAAGCGAGACGTTGTCCGGCACAGCGGGGAGACCGGAGGCGGGAGACGGGAGGCGGGAGGAATTGGATTCAGCGGCAGACATCAAAAATCGCGTTTCCGCACCTGAATGTATCTATGGAGCATCGCCGAAACCTTGCGGCTCTTCTCCAGCAGCTGCCGGGATACCTCTCCATCGATACGACTCAACTTCATCGCGAGGTAGATTGGTGTGCGCAATTCTCCGCTCGAACCTTTGGCATGGTTGAGAAACTGCACAAACTCCCGGTTGGCACCACGTTCATAACCCTCGGCTAGGTTGGAGGGGATCGAAACAGTAGCCCGTTGCATTTGATCTCTCAAGCTGTAGTCGCGCCACCCGACCGTCGTCTGGTAAATTTGAACGGCGAGTCGCATGCTTTCCTTCCATCCTTCAAGATCCTCGAATCGCTGGACTTTGTTTTTCATCGGGGATGGATGATTTGTTGGCGCCGCACTCTTTCGTCTCCAACTCCACATTTCCAGTCTCCATTTTCCAGTCTCCGGCCTCCATGAAATCATTGCGCGGTGCCGCGGATGACGTCGCCGGGCTCGAGCCGCGCGGCGCGGCGGGCCGGGATGAGGCTGGCGGCCATGACCATGAGCACCGCCGTGGCGGTTGCCGCCACATAGTGCCAGAGGGACCAGCTCACGATGAAGGTGTCGGTGGCAAAGATGCCGCGGATGCGGATGGGGAAATTGGAGATGGCGTAGGTGACGACCGCGCCGAGCACCCAGCCGCAAACGGTGCCGATCATCAGCACGATGGCCGCCTGCCAGAGAAAGATCCCCGAGATGTCCCGCCGGGTGTAGCCCATCGAGCGCAGGATCGCGATTTCCTTGGTCTTTTCCATGACGATCATCGCGAGGGTGTTGAACATCGCGAGGCCGGCGATGAGCGTGAACACCGACACCGTGATCGCCGTGGAGATGCGCAGCGCGCGAAAGACCTCGAGCCAGGTTTTCTCGCGCTCCTGCCAGCTGGCCGCGCTGTAACGCAGCACCTCCTCCATGTGCAGGGCGTCCTGCGGCGCGCGATCCTTGTCGAAGAGATTCACCTGGATGAAGGACGCCCCGGTGGGCTTCTTCAGCAGCGAGCGGGCCTCGCCCATGTTGAGGTAGACGCGCACCCGGTCGATGTCGCTGACGCCGGTTTCGTAGATGGCGCTCACCCGATAGCGGCGCGACTCCCCCAGGGCCTCGAGAATGAACGAATCACCCACGGCGAGCTGAAGGCGGTCCGCCATTTCGCGGCCGACCAGGGCGCTGGTCGGCTTGCCGCGAAAATCGTTGAGATTGCCCTGCACGATCTGGCTCTCGAGATCGGACACCCGGAGGTGGTCATCCAAGTTGATGCCGTAGGCGCGGACCGACTCGCTCTTGAAGGAGCTGCGGATGATCACCGGGCCGTGCAGCACCTCCGACACGCCCACGACATTTTCGAAACGCCGCAGGGCTCTGACCAGCAGCTTGGGTTCCTCGATGCCCTCGATGTATTTCTTGCCCTCCCCCCGCATGGAGATGTTGAAAGTGGACCCGCTGCCGCGGCCGCCGGCCTCCATGGAGCGCATGGTATCCTGGATCTTGTCCTCGATCCGGATGGCGCCGTTGGTGCCGAGGATGGTTTTGATGAAGAATTGCTCGAAGCCGCTGGTGGTGGCCTGGGTGACCACGAACAGGCCCACGCCCAGCACGATGCAGGACAGGCTCATGAGCATCGCCCGCTTTTTGGCGGTCAGAAAACGCGAGGCGATGCGGAGGTTGGGTGACATTACGGAACGCAGCGGCAGGAACCGCCGCCCGGAGCGGCGGCCTACTTTTCGACCTCGACGCGCACGTGATCACCGGGCCGGAAGCGGTCGAGCTGCTCGACGATCACCTGTTCGCCCTCCTTCACGCCGGAGAGAATCTCGACCTCGTTGAGGCTCACGTAGCCCAGCTCGACCTTTTGCAGTTCGACCCGGCCATTCCGCACCACGTAAACGCTGCTGCCCGACACCGCCCGGCGCGGCACGGTCAGGGTGTTTTCATGCACGCCCACGGTGATGGACACCTCCCCGGTGATGCCCGGCACCAGTTTCACCGGGTCAATGTCGACGGCCAGATAGACGATGTAACGCTGGGTGGCCGGGTCGGCCGTGGGCAGAATTTTGGTCACGGTGGCGCTGGAGGGCGGATCGCCATAGGTCAGGAAGCGCACCGAGGCCTTCTGGCCAACCTTGATGTCGGCGAAGTCCTCCTCGCTGATCTTGGCCTCGACGATGCGGCTGGTGGTGATGAGGTGCGCGATGGGGGTGTTGGCCCCGATGATGTCATCCTTGTTCGCCAGCACGGAGGAGACAACCCCGTCGAAGGGAGCGGTGAGCGTCATGCCTTCGAGTTGGAGGCGCTTGGTGCTCAGGGCGTTCTTCAGTCCGTCGAGCTTTTGCTGGTCTTCAAGTTTTTCGAGATCGCGACGCTGCTCCAGCTGTTTGACCGCCCGCTGTTGCAGGATGTATTCGCTTTCGGCGAGACTGCCGAGTTTCCACAGCCGTTCCTTGCCGACGAGCTCCTCACGGGCGCTGATGATCTGGCTGTCGGTCGGCGATCCAATGGCGATGCGTTTCTCCTGCGCCTCCACGTCGATCGCCGTCTTCTGGATATCCAGTTCGAGTTCGCGGGTGTCGAGCTTGACCAGAAAATCACCCTCCTTCATCTGTTTGCCGGGGAGGAGTTCGCTGCGCAGAATGCGCCCGCCGTACTCGCACTTGAGGTCCGTCTCGCGCTCGGCCTGCACGGTCACACTGCCGGGCTTGGCATCGGGGGCCGGTTGACGTTTCACGACCGCCACCAGCGCCACCGGGCGGAGCACATAGGCCAGGGTGAAGCCCACCACGGCCAGAATCGCCACGGTGCCGGCCAGCTTGAGACCAAAACGGGAAGGGTTATTTGCCATCTTTCAGATAACTTGCGGGCAACACGTTGAGAATCGGGTCGACGCACAGCGTGGACACGAATTGCGACCAGTAGTTCAAATAACCGCTCCGTGCGTAGGCCAGGGTGAATTCCGAGGCATAGAATCTCAGCTGGGCGGAATTGACCATCGTCTGGGAAGCCGAGCCGAGCTTCAAATTCTCCGCCAGGTGCTTGAACGCGGTTTCACTGAGGTCGCGCCGGCTCTGACTGATCTCCAGACCGCGCCATGCAAAGCCGATCTGCTTCTCGAGGTCGCGGACCTGGGCGATGGTCTGGTCGGTGGTGGTGCGCAGGGTGCGCTCGTAGCTGCGCTTGCGGTCCAAGGCGGAAAGCTTGGCGCCCCGGGTGGCCAGACCATCAAAAATCGTCCAGTTCGCCATGATTTCCCACCCGGTGTTGCTGATCCCAACCTGACTCACATAGTTCAGACTGGCATTGGTCACGTTGGTCTGACTGATGTTGGCGCTGAAACTGATTTTCGGCAGCAAGTTTACGCGGGCGATCCGGTAGTCGAGATCCGCCGACTTGATGTAGTCGCGGTAGACATGCGTCGAATACGTCTGCTCGGCGCCCGCCTGCACAAATTCCTGCAAAAGCCGCGCGACCACTTCGGGGGCGTAGACAGGTTGAGGAACATCCTCCGGAACCCCATTCAGATCGAGATCGGCCTTCCCCACCATGAGCAGAAACAGCCGCTTCGAATTCTCCAAATCCTCCACCGCCTGGTCACGGGCGAGCCGCGCCTCGTCCACCGCCAGCCGGGGCTCTGCCATCTCCTCCGCCGAAGCCCGGCCGGTTTTAAACCTCTCCTCCACGGTGGCCAGGGTCTCCTCGGCCTGTTTCAAGGCGTAGTCGGCGTTGCGCAGCGTGATCTTCTTCGTCACCAGGGCGAGAAATTGCGTGCGGAGGCTGACGACCAGCAGCCGGTAAGCGTCGGCGTACTGGTGTTCGGCGATATAAATCCCGATCTTGCCGGAGTCCGCCCGGTACTTGAGCGACCCCCAGTAGAAAATCGGCTGATTCAACGAAAGGCTGTAGAACACGCCGGAATTAGTGCTGGAAATGCTCGTCTGCTGGGCGATAGCAGTTTTGTTGGCGGAGTAATAGGCGATGCCACTCACCGCGGGCAACATCCCCGATAAATCCTGGATCCGAATGGCCTCCGCGGTGGCGATGTTGATGTTCTGGACGATCATCTGGGGCGATTGCCCGAGGGCGGTGACCAGCATCGGACGCAGCACGGGCATCAAATCCTCCGGCAAGGGGGGCAGGTCGGAGGAGGTTTGCGCCCATCCGGCCATCGGCACGCCCAGCAGGCCAACACCCAGCAACCGGACAAACCTAACTAGCATGGAAGACATGATCATAGGTAAAATTTCAGAAATGTGAGCGAGCCAGCCCGCCGCATTTTTCCGGTGATTGCAACCTATAAAATCCGCGCCTGCTTTGAGTGCTCCGGGCCTCAGAATGCGACATAGATGAACGGCTTGCTCGGGAGGTCGATGCGGTAAAGGACATAGTGCAGGATGACAGCGGCCAGCACCCCGGCCATCAGGGACAGGACGTGGCTGACCAGCGGGGCCAGCCGCGGCGGAAGACGCGAAAGCAGCATTTGCAGCATTTTCATATAGTCAGGGTGATAGGTAGCCGAGTTCCACGGCCATGGGGCGGACGTTGTCAGCGACCAGCGCGGCGAGCTTGCGTCCGCCCGAAACCGTCAGGTGGGCCCGGTCGCCGTAGTCGTTGGCGGTAAAATCGTCCGTGTAGGTCGCCGCGTGATACCCCGCGGTGCGCCAGATGGTGAGGCTGTCGCTGTAGCTTTGCCCGTCCCGCGCGCGTTCCTCCGCCGAAAGCCGCGCGACATAATACGGACAGTTCTTGCTCACCACGATGAGGGTTCGGCGCCGCAACTGCTCCGGCATGGCCACGCGGATGAACCACTCAAATTCCTTTTTCTCCGGGCTGCGCATTCTCCATCCGCCGTCCGCCGTGCGTTCATAATGCGGTCCGGTAAATCCCCGGGTGATGTCCGTCTCAAGCTTAAGCGTGTCCGCCCGGAAACGCTGGCGGAAAGGCGTGTCGTCAAAATTCCCCTCCCGGTCGGAGAACGATTTTCGCGCCCGCAACAACCCTTCCG
Source organism: Opitutaceae bacterium (assembly GCA_049513315.1). Taxonomy (GTDB): domain Bacteria; phylum Verrucomicrobiota; class Verrucomicrobiia; order Opitutales; family Opitutaceae; genus Fen-1467. The sequence continues at coordinate 3,960 of JBEKWG010000020.1, read as the reverse complement.
CCAGCGTGGGATAATAGGATGTCGGCACGGTGAAGATCCAGTCCATGGCGACCCAGTTCCAGAAATCGCGAAAATGCAGCGCCCGGTCGAGCCAGACGCGGCCGGCGGCGTCGAGCCATTCGCTGCGGTGGGTAAGGTCGTCCCAAAAGTAGGCATGCACAACATTATCCCGCGGCGCATATGTCACGAGCTCCCCTTTGTAATATGCCTCCCAAAAGATGAAGCGGTACGGGATGCTGCCCAGCGGATTGATCGCCTGCAGGGTGCCCACGTTGGCCACGTAGATCTGGTGCGGAAACTCGCGGCGCAGCACCTCCGCGACGACGGCCGCGCCATCCGAGGCCGTCGCGCCGCGGAAGGCCAGATTCACCACGCAGTAACGGTCGCCCAGCAGTTCCTGCAGCCGGCGCGTCCACATCAGCTCGGGCGGCTGGCCCGAACCGTAGAAAATCGAGTTGCCGCCGACGATGACGAGCACCTGGTCGGGTCGGCAGCGGGCCCGCACGATCGCGCCCATCTCCGCCACCGTCGGGTAATAGGATACCTCCGGCGAGATCGCCGGGAAAAAACGGGTGAAATGCGGATACTGGTCGCGCCGGCCCAGCCACCAGCCCAGCAACGACAGGGTGATCAGCGCGCCGGCCAGCCCCAGCACAAACGAGCCCGGCCGGAACCAGCCCGGCGTTTCCCGGGGAGTCAGCAGCGAAGGGTGTTCGGCGGGAGCACTCATAGGGCAAACAGCAGCCGGGCCATCCGCAAGGCTTCGGGCACCGGGTAGAAGAACACCAGCCAGCTGAACCAGGCGTAGGCTTGGGTGAGCAGCCAGGCGGCGTTGGGCTCCTTGGCGAAGACCTTTTCAAAAAACGCGCCCAGCCCGGGCACCCGGCGGTAGGTGGCGCAAACCACAAGTCCGACCCCGTGATAGATGCCCCAGAGGACGAAGTGCCAGGCGGGGCCGTGCCACAGGCCGCAGAGCGCAAAGGCGACGAGGCCGTTGAACACCCGCCGCACCACGCCGTGGCGGCTGCCGCCCAGGGGGATGTAGACGTAGTCGCGGATCCAGGTGCTCAGGGAGATGTGCCAGCGCTGCCAGAAATCCTGGATGCTGCGCGCGGCATACGGCCAGTTGAAGTTTTCCGGCAGGCGCACGCCGAGCAGCCGCGCGCAGCCGATCGCGATGTCGCTGTAGCCCGAAAAATCCATCAGGATGCGGAACGCGATGGCCGCGAAAACGCCCCAGCGCATCGAGAGGCTGAGGGTCGCGAACTGCGGCTGGCAGGTGTCAATCAGATAGGTCAGGTTGTCCGCGATGATGATCTTCTTGGCGAAGCCCTGGGCGATGCGCCAGCAGCCGTAGGCAAAGCTTTCCGGGGAAAACCGCTGCACCCCCGCCAGCAGCGACGGCAGGTACTGCGTGTAGCGCTTGATGGGGCCCGCGACCAGCGACGGGAAAAAGATGGCAAACAGCAGGAACTTCAGGGGATGGCGGATGGGCTCGCCGCCCCGTTTCACCTCGTAGAGATAGTGGACGAATTCGAAGGTGAAAAAACTGATCCCCAGCGGCGGCGCCCCGGGCATGACCGCCTTCGTGCCGGCCAGCAGCCAGGCCGCCAGCGGGTGGCTGAGCGGCGTCACCAGTTCACCCAGCAGGAAGAGCGAGTATTTGTAGAAGCAGAGGGCGACCGCGCACGCCGTGATGCCGGCCACGCACGCCCACGGCTTGCGGGAGAGTCCCGCGAAAAACGTGATGATCATCAGCCCGATGATGGGCAGCACGCCGGCCGGCCCCGCGAAATGGTAATGGAACACCGCGCACGCCGCCCCGAGAAACCACAGCCGCACGCCCGCCCGGCGCAACAGCCAGAACACCGCCACGGCCGCCACGGCGAAAAGGACGTACCAGTAGGTGGTGAAGATCATGCGGGACTAATCGCTTTACGGCCCGGGATGATGAGGCGTATCTTCGGTCCGAACCAAGAAAATTCCCACGTGACGCCCGGCGCTGCGCCTGGTCGACGGAGCGGCAGAACTACGGCGTTCCGGTCTTGCGGGCACCCAACGGCACGAAGGTGTCCGCTTTATGCATCATCCTTCCCAACATCCGGCAAACGTCCTCCAATTGGGTAATGAGCTGGGCTTTCCGCACTTCGTCCAAATAGCCGCAGGCATTTGCCGTTTCGAGCCAATGCCAAGTCTCGCTGGCTTCTCCATCAACGTCCGTAAGTTTGCTCAAAAAATGTGCAGGAAATCGGCGCTTAGCCCAAGCCTCTGCGAGGTTGGCGCCCATCGATCTTGAAGAACGGCGGAGTTGATCGGTCAACGAATACCTTTCCTCCGCAGGGAAACTGTGTGTCGCCTTGAATATCTCCTGTTGTAAAGCGAACGCTGCTTGGTAAATCCGCAAGTCACGATAAGATTGAATGGTTGTCTCCATATCCACATGGTGCACAATGATGGTGTTTCCAGTAAATATAAATCTCTTCCTTCTTGTGTCTCAGCGCTTAACGTTCTGCGGCTCTGCCGTTCCGTAGCTCAGCAGCTCTGAAAAACGGTGGCTCTGTAGTTCTGTAGCACCGTCGCTCCGTCGTTCCGCAGTTCCGTAGCTCCGTAGCTCCGCCGCCCCTTCTTCCAGCCCTGCCACTTGCGACTTGGAACCTCCGCGTGTGACCGCGTAAAGTCCCGGCTGCATGCTCCCTCCCGCTTCCGGTGGACCAGCCCAGACCGCGACTCGCACCTGGCCGGGTGAGCTTCTGCGGCTCGGCCTGCTGACGGGCTTCGCGTGCTGGCTGGCGCATCCGTTTCTGACCGCCCGCCTCATCGGCGGCGGCGACGCCTGGTGGTACGCGAACATGCTGCGGGATTTTCTCACGCAAGTGCGCGGCGGAATTTTCCCGGTGTGGACGGGACAGACGGAGTTCGCCTTCAACGGCGCAGTCTATCCCCTGCGCGCCGCGCCTTTTTATCAACATCTCGCCGGCCTGCTGGACCTGCTGACCGGGCGGCGCCTCGACACTTTCGCTCTTCAAAACGCGACCGTGTTCGTCTCCCTCCTCGGCGGGGTGCATCTGGCCTATTTCGCGCTGTGCCGGCTCGCCCCCGCACGGCGTAATCTCGCCGCAGTGTTGTCGGCCCTTTACGTCGCCTGCCCCGGTGTGCTGGGCCTCATCACGTCGCAGGATCTCTACTCAAGCTGCCTGGCGACGCCATTTCTGCCGCTGGTGACCTGTGGACTGGCCCTCAGCCTGCGCGAAGACGGAGCCTGTCACGCCGAAGCTTCGTGCGAAGGCGGACCTGTCGCGCCGACTTGTCTCGACGGAGTTGCACGAAGGCCGAAGCTCGAAACGAGCGAAGCCGGACTTGTCTCGCCGAGGCTCGAAACGAGCGAAGGCGGATGGAAGGCCCAGCGCATGATGGTCGTCGGTCTTGCGCTCACCTGGTACGCCCATGCGCCGCTGGCCGCCTGGCTGACCCTGATCAGTGTCGGCGTGCAGGCAGTCCGGCTGGTGCTGCATGGGTTCAGCCGCCAGGTCTGCAAGGAGGTTGCCGGTGGCGCGCTGCTGTTCGCCGGCCTGGTGGCTGGCGTTTTTGCCTCCGTCGCCACCCTGCGGGGCGGCGACTCCGCCGGCATCATCCCCTATGCCATCGAGCGCGTTCGCATCGTCGCGGCGCTCCGCGAAGCATTCCCGCACAGCCTGCTTCCGGTGCGGATGCCGGCAACGAGCTTGGGCGATCTGCAGCTCGGTTACGCCCTCTGGGCGGTCCTGGGTGCGGATTGCGCCGCCTCGCTGACACCAAACCACCACCGATTACTCCCGCTGACTGCCGCCGCAGTCGTTTTGATGATTCTGCTTCTACCGATTCCAAGCATCACCCCCTGGCTGTGGAATTCCGTTCCGGAAAGTCTGACCCGACTCACGTACTACTGACCCATGCACCGACTCTATCCCGTGCTAGCGGCAT
>JBEKWG010000019.1:0-205877 GCA_049513315.1 Opitutaceae bacterium | reverse complement strand
CGCCGCCGTGTAGGGTCCGACGCCCGGCAGCTTGCGCCACGCCTCGGTGGTGCGCGGCGGTGCGGGGAGGGCGGCGATCACCCGGGCCAGCCGGTGGAGATGGCGGGCGCGGGAGTAGTAGCCGAGGCCCTCCCAGAGCTTGAGCACGCGCGTCCCCGAGGCGGCAGCCAGCGCGGCGAAATCTGGCAGCTCGCGCACCCAGCGTTCGAAATAGGGCAGGACCGTCTTCACCTGTGTCTGCTGCAGCATGAACTCCGAGACCACCGTCCGGTAGAGCGACGGTGTCTCACGCCAGGGCAGCCGCCGGTGCTGCCCGCGATACCACGCGTGCAGGGCGCGCTGGAACGCGGCCTTGGCGGCCGGCAAGGCATGGGAGTGAGGTCGGGTCACGAGTACGCACACAAACACACAAAAACCCGCCAAGCAAAAGTCTGTTGTGATTTTGGCGTGTTTTTGCGTCTTTGGTGGCCGTCACCACCATGTCCAGAAAGCCGACGGAAGAGGAAGAGGCGCCGCCAAAGCTGGCCACCTACACCATCAAGCTCGACGACGCGCAGCTGGAGAAGCTGCGCGCGATCTGCCAGGCGCGGAGCTGGGAGTCCTTCGACGTGCCGTATGCGCGTTTCGCCTTCCGCGGACCGGACGTCAACGTGACCGCCTACGACAAGCGCAAGGTCGTGGTCATCGCCGGCAAGGGCACGGAGGAGTTCGTGCTCAACACGCTGGAGACGGAGGTCACGCAGGCGCCGCGCCTCGGCTACGACGAGGTGCTGCACCCGGAGCGGTTCGAGGCGCACGCCGGGCTCGATGAAAGCGGCAAGGGCGACTTCTTCGGCCCGGTCATCGCCGCGACGGTCATTGCCGACAAGCCGGCCATCGACGCCTGGCTCAAGGCCGGCGTGAAGGACAGCAAGCGGCTGGCCGACTCGCAGATTCTCAAGCTCGACGCCTTGATCCACAAGACGGCCGGCGCCGTGGTGAAGACCTGCGCCTGCGGCATGCCGAAGTACAACGAGCTGATGCTCCGGCCCGGCGCCAACCTCAACCGCCTGCTCGCGTGGCAGCACGCCACGGCGCTTGAACAGGCGCTCAATGAAAAATGGGTGCCGTGGGGCCTGCTCGACCAGTTTTCCAAGCAGCCGCTCACGCAGCGCGAGCTGGCGAAGAAGGGCGTGAAGAGTTTCGAGCTGAAGATGCGCACGCGGGCCGAGGAGGACCCCGTGGTCGCGGCGGCGTCGGTCGTGGCGCGCGCCGAGTATGTGCGGGTGATGAGGAAGCTTTCGCAGCGCTTTGGCGGCCCGCTGCAGAAGGGGGCGAGCGGGAAGGTCAAGGAGCAGGCGGCGGAAATCATCCGCAAGTTCGGTGCGACCGCGCTGGGCGACTTCGCCAAGCTGCACTTCCGCACGGCCTACGAGGTCGTCGCCGCGGCGGGCAAGCTTGCCGAGCTGCCGCTGCCCAAGCCGAAGGAGCGGGTGCAGTGGCACCGGAAATGACTTTGACCACGGATTTCAGGGATGAGCTTTACTTCTCCCCGGCTTTGCCGAGCGGGCACGGATGGTCCCGGTGTGTAGGAGCCTGCTCGCAGGCGATCCCCTCGCCATCGCGTGCAAGCACGCTCCTACAAGGCAATCCGTGTCGATCCGTGTCATCCGCGGTTGGTTTTTCCTGATCCATGCCCAAGCGCCGCCAGCTCCGCGGGTTCGACCTCAAGCAGATTGAAGGCCTCGCCCAGCTCATCGGCGTCGACGAGGCCGGGCGCGGTGCGCTCGCCGGGCCGGTGGTGGCCGGGGCGGTGCTGGTGACGAAGGAATTCCTCGAGGGTCGCTGGGCGGTGGCGCGCAGCGGCCGCGTCAACGACTCGAAGCAGCTCACGCCCCCGCAGCGCGACGAGGTTTTCGCCGAGATCGAGCAGCTCGTGTTGGAAGGGCAGGTGCACGCGACCGTGGGCGAGGCGACGGTCGCGGAGATCGAGGAGCTGAACATCCTCGGCGCGACCAAGCTCGCCATGCGCCGCGCGCTCGAGGGCATCTACCCGCCGTCGGCCTTCGCGCACCGGACCGAGCCCGACCTGTTCGCGAGCGAGGAGGAGGTGCGCGCCTTCCAGCCGCAGGTGTCGTGCCGCATTCTCATCGACGGTCTGGCGCTGCGCCGCTTCATCTACCCGCACACGAGCCTGGTGCGCGGCGACTCCCGCTCGCTCTGCATCGCCATGGCGTCGATCGTCGCCAAGGTCACGCGCGACCGGCTGATGGAGGCGCTCGAGGCGAAGCATCCCGGTTACGGCTTCGCCCAGCACAAGGGTTACGGCACCGACGAGCACCGCGACGCCCTCCTGCGGCTGGGCCGCTGCCCGGCGCACCGCGGGACGTTCCTGCGCAAGCTCATGCGCGGCCGGGTCGACCCCGCTCAGATGAGCCTGTTCGATGACGCCTGATAAAACAGGATTGCGCGCCGGAGGCCGCCGTTATCTGTCATGCTAAGCGCAGAATGACTGGACCCTCCTCTTCCCATGGCCGGCAGGAAACATAGCTCCCTCGACCGCGTGCTCGGACGGCTCGACACGCTGGACTCGGTCAACCTCGCCAATCTCGTGCAGCGCCTCGCCCGCGAGCGCGGATTGTTCGAGGCGATCTTCAACACCATCCACGAGGGCATCCTCGTCATCAACGCCGACGGCACGATCGAGTACGCCAACGAGGCGGCCACCCGCCTCATCGGCTTGCGCGAAGGCGAACTGGCCGGCGCCACGCTCTGGCGGCTCGTGCCGGGATTGCACCCGTCGCTCGAGGCCTCGCTGGCCGACGGCGCCGCCGTGCCGGTCGTCGCGCGCGAGATCGAGCTGAGCTATCCGCAGCCGCGCACCGTCCGGCTCTACATGGTGCCGTTCCAGGCCGAGGGCATCCGGGAGCAATCGCGCCGGTTCGCCGTCATCCTTACCGACATCACCCGGGAGAAGCGGACGACCGAGCGACTGATCGAGGATGAGAAGACCTCGTCGGTCCTCCTGCTCGCCGCCGGGGTGGCGCACGAGCTCGGCAACCCGCTCAACTCGCTCACCATTCACCTGCAGCTCATTGCGCGGAAGCTGAAAAAACTGAAGACCGCGCGCGACGCGGAGTCGCTCGCCAAGTCCATCGCGGTCTGCCAGGCAGAGGTGAAGCGCCTCGACGGTATCATCACCAACTTTCTCGAGGCCATCCGGCCGCAGCCGCCCGACCTCGCTGAGACCAACATCGTCGACGTGCTCAACGAGGTGTTGCGCTTCGAGACCGGCGAGCTGGAGAACCGCGGCATCGCCGTCGAGGCCGAGACGCAGGCCGACCTGCCGCCGATCCTGGCCGACCGCAACCAGTTGAAGCAGGTGTTCTTCAACCTTATCGCCAATGCCATGGAGGCGATGGGGTCGGGCGGAAAGCTCAAGATCAAATCGCGCGCCGACGACGACTCGGTCTACCTCATGTTTGGCGACTCGGGCGTGGGCATCAGGCCGGAGGACTTTTCGCAGCTCTTCCAGCCCTACCACACGACCAAACCCGGCGGGCATGGCCTCGGGTTGATGATCGTGCAGCGCATCATGCGCGAGCATGGCGGGCAGGTGGGCATCGAGAGCAAGGAGGGCGTCGGCACCGTCGTCACGCTGACCTTCCCGCAGAAGAACCGCCGGGTGCGGATGCTGCAGAGCGGCGCGAAATAACCAACCGGCTCACTGCCAGATTCTCCCACGGTGACGCCTCCGCAACTTGTCAACTATTAGTTGACAAGTGGCGGGGCGGCCGGCGCGGGTGAATCCTCCCCATGCCAGGACCGGGGGGGGTGGAAGGCCGTGGAAGGCACTGGCCTGCGGCTTTGACTCGCGCCGCGCGGCCTGCTGCGATCTCCACCATGGCAACCGGCCGGCTCCACCCGCGCGAGGAACTCGTCGAGACGATGCGGCGCATCTACCGCTACAAGATGACGACCACCTCGGGCGGCAACCTTTCCATCCGCGATCCGGACGGCGGCATCTGGATCACGCCGTCGCGGGTGGACAAGGGCGAGCTGCAGCCGGCCGACGTCGTATGCGTGCATCCGGACGGCACGACGAGCGGGCCGCACGCGCCTTCCTCGGAATTTCCGCTTCACCGCGAGATCTACCGGTGCCGGCCCGACCTCAAGGCCATTGTGCATGCGCATCCCGGCGCGCTGGTGGCGTTCAGCATCTGCCGCCTGCTGCCCGACACCCGGGTGCAGGTGCTGGCCCATGCCGTCTGCGGCAAGGTGGCCTACGCGCCCTATGCGTGCCCGGGCAGCGAGCAGCTGGGCCGCAACATCGCCGAAACCTTTGCGGCGGGCGCGGACTGCGTCATGCTGGAAAATCACGGCGTGGTCATCGGCGGGCGGGACCTGCAGGACGCGTTTCAGCGGTTCGAGACGCTCGAGTTCGTCGCGCAGACGCTGGTGAAGGCGGCCACCCTCGGCGAAATCCGGCCGCTGCCGGCCGACCGGCTGGTCGAGCGCGGTCTGCCGGCGCTGGGCGAGCTGCCGCCGGTCAAGCCGACCGAGCATGAGCTGGAACTGCGTGCGCAAATCTGCCGGTTTGTGCATCGCGCCTACCAGCAGCGGCTGCTCATCAGCACGGCGGGATCTTTTTCCGCGCGGCTCGATCCGGAGCAGTTTCTCATCACTCCGCGGAGGCGTGACCGGCTCGAACTGGAGCCGCCGGGCGTGGTACGGGCGACCGCCGGAGCCTGCGAGCGGGGCAAGTATCCCAGTCGCACCGCGCTTCTGCACGCGGCGGTCTACCGGCGCAATCCCGACGTGGGCGCGATCATCAATGCCCAGCCGGCGCACGCCAGCGCCTTCTGCATGACCGGGGCGGTGTTTGGCACCCACACGATTCCCGAGAGCTACATCATGCTCCACGACGTGCCGAAGCTGCCCCACGCCTGTATGGTGGCCGAAGCGGAGCGCATCGCGGCGGAAGTGTCGCTCGCGAAGCAGCCGGTGCTGCTCATCGAGAACGAAGGCGCGCTGGTGGTCGGCCGGGATGTGCTCGACGCCTTCGACCGGCTCGAGGTGCTGGAGGCGACAGCCGAGGCCTTGATCCTCAGCCGGCCGCTCGGACCGCTCGTGCCGATGCCGGCCGCGGCCATCGACGAACTTCGGCGCGTGTTCGGCATGGAATAGACACGCCACCGCTGTGTGGGCGGTCACCTGTCAGGCGGCGCCTTCTCAAGGAGCGTCTTGGTCAGCGTTCTTTGTCCACCGATTTGGAATTGCTGTCCGAACTGGACGCAGGGGGCGGCGATGAGGGCGGTGGCGCAGACGGCGGTGGAGACGGCGGCGGAGACGACGGCGGAGGTGGCGAGTAGGACGGTGAAGGCTGGGAGTATTCCCGGGCGGGCGGCGGCGAACGATCGACCGAACCTGAGTTCCGTGAACCCCACGACGTGGAATCTGACGACGGGCGGCTGCCGGAATCCGGGTTCCGCACATGCGTCGGCGCCGCATCCCGGGAGGGAGCAGGAAGGTCGCTGGTGGGCGGGCGTTGCGCGCCTGCCGTCGAAGCGTCTCGATGCGGCTGATGGTCAGGATCCGGCTTGCGCGGGGTGGAGGCGTCCGGCGGGGGCGGCCGATGATCCCCATCCGGGTTGCGCGCGCGCCAGGTGGATGGCGGCAGCGGCGATTGACGGTCGTCCCAAGTCGGATCGTGCGGACGACGCACGGGGAAATGTCGGAGCGCATCGTCGTCCCGGCGCGGACGCGGCGAATAACCGGTGTAACCATTCCACCACGGTGGACGATGCTGCCCGGGCGAAACATCGGGCGGAGACGGATGGTGAATGACCGAAGGTGACGGCCGGTGGTGTTGGTCCCACACATAGATCGGTACGAAGGGAGCAAAGATCCAGGGGGCATAGGGGCCGTAGAAATAACCGTAGCCGTAGTCAGAGTTGTCGTAGAGCCAGGGGTCGTAGGACCACGGGACGTAAGGCTCCGCGGCCTCCGCGGCATACTCCGTGGGGGCGGTGCCGCTGCTGTAGCTCGGCACCACATCGGTGATGGCGAAACTCTTCCCGGCATCCATCCACGCGATTCTGACGCGAAACACCACGTCGGCATGAACGACGTCATCGGTGAACACCTGATCGCTGCGCACGTAGCCTTCGTCGGTCAGGTATTGGACAATGCCGATCTGGATCCTCGCCAGCTCGGTCTGCGACAGGACCCCCTTTTCGTCGACCGCGACGATGGCGTAGGTGTGAAGTTCTTTGATCCGGGTGGAGCCAGCCTGGGCGGAGGTGCAGGCCGAGGTGAGCAAGGCAAACACGAGGGCGAACAGGATGCCGGCGATAAGGCGAGGGTTTTTCATGGCAACCTCCCGAGTTGGGTGATGCCCGACGAGGTGGACATAGTCCCGGATGCCGGAGGGCACAAGCGCAGATCCGTCGGCGCCCAGGGGCGGCAGCTGGTCCCGGCTGTATTGAACACCGTCAGGTGATCATGGGTGTTCATGGGACGAATAACTACGTTCGTAGTGACGCCGGGTTGGACCCGGTGGTTTCGGATCTGGTTCGCGTTTATTGTATCTGCCGGGGCAGGCCGCGAGGAGATCGGCGACGAGCACGCCATCGATCGTCATGCCTTCGTTTGATCCCACGCAGCCAGAGCAACGTCACCGATGATCCACCCGCGACTGTGTCGTTCCGTCTCATTTCCCGTTGACCGATGGGGCGGCTCTGGTGTCATGGCACCATGGTGCCCAGCGTCCTCATCATCGACGACGAGAAGCACACCCGGGAGGGTCTGCAGCAGGCGCTGGAAGAGCATTACGACGTCTCCGTCGCCAGCAGCGCCGACGAGGCGTTCAACCTCATGGACGCGCAGGAGCACGACGTGATCATCACCGACCTGCGCATGCCGGGCAAATCCGGCCTCAAGGTCATCGACAAGGCGCTCGCGCTGCCGGGCCGGCCGGTCGTCATCATGGTGACGGCCTACGGCAACATCGAGAGCGCCGTCGAGGCCATGAAACGCGGCGCGTTCGATTTCCTGACCAAGCCGGTCAACCTCGAGAAACTCGAGATCCTCATCCAGCGTGCGCTCAAGACCAAGACGCTCGAGGTCGAAGTGAAGCAGCTCCACGAGCGGCTCGACGAGAAGTTCAGCTTTGAGGGCATCGTGGGCAACTCGCCCAAGCTCCGCGATGTCATCGACCGCGTGAAGCTCGTGGCACCGTCGAAGGCGACCATCCTCATCGAAGGCGAGACCGGCGCGGGCAAGGAGCTGATCGCGCAGGCCATCCACCAGGCGAGTCCGCGGGCGCGGGCGCCGTTCGTCGCGGTGCACTGCGCGGCGCTGCCGCCGACGCTGCTGGAGAGCGAGCTCTTCGGCCACGAGCGCGGCGCGTTCACCGGCGCCACCGAGCGGCGCATCGGCCGCTTCGAGGCGGCCGACGGCGGCACGCTGTTTCTCGACGAGATCAGCGAGATTTCACCGGCCACGCAGGTGAAGCTGCTGCGCTTTCTCGAAACGAAGGCCATCGAGCGCATCGGCGGCATGAAGCTCATCCAGCTCGACGTGCGCCTCGTCGCGGCCACCAACAAAAATCCCGAGCAAATGGTGAAGGACGGCACGCTCCGGGAGGACTTGTTTTTCCGGCTCAACGTGGTGCGCATCACGATGCCGCCGCTGCGCGAGCGCGCCGAGGACGTGCCGCTGCTGCTCGACTATTACATGAAGCTCTTTAGCGAGGAGAACAACGTGCCGCCGCTCACCATCGAGCCGGGCGCCATGCGCCACCTGCAGGCCTACGCCTGGCCGGGCAACATCCGCGAGCTGCGCAATTTCGTGGAAAACGCCGTGGTGCTGCGCCGCGGAGGCAGGCTCACCGAGTTTGATCTCGAGCCGAAGTTTCGCGGCGGGGCGGTACCGGCCGGGCCGGCGTCAACCGCCGCCGCGCCCGCCCCCGAAACCATGGCCAACCCGCTCTCCGTCGAGGAGAACGAGAAACGCCTGTTGCGCGAGGCGCTGATCAAGGCGCGCGGCAACCGCACCAAGGCCGCGCAGTTCATGGGCATCAGCCGCCGCACGCTCCACCGCAAGCTCGCCCAGTGGCCGGAGCTCGACGTGATCGACCGGTGAGGGTGGCGTGCCGGTCGCCACGCGGACCCTTGCCCCGCACCCGCCGCTCCTGCCCCCGATGGCACACCCCGCTTGGGGCTCACGAGCAGGAACTTGTCAACTGATAGTTGACAAGTTGAGGGGAGAGAATCCGGCATCCGCTCACGCGCGCTTGGTGACGTCGCGCGGGGTGGTCTCGACGGGCCCGATTTCGGGCAGGTCCTTGGAGCCTTTGGCGCCGAGCTCGGCGAACTTGCGCGCTCCCGGGATCAACGCGCCCTCAAGGGAGCCGACCGCGGCGTTGTAGGACTTGGTGGCGGTTTCGAGTCCGTGGCCCACCTTTTCGAAATGCTCGAGGTAGGTGGCGATGCGGTCGTAGAGCTCCCGGCCGAGGTTGCTGATCTCCTCGGCATTCTTCGATACGGACTCCTGCCGCCAGCCATAGGCGGAGGCCTTGAGGAGTGCGATGAGCGTCGAGGGCGTGGCAAGCAGCACCCGGCCGCGGATCGCCCGGTCGATGAGCGCCGGGTCGGCCTCGAGGGCGGCGGAGAGAAACTGGTCGCCGGGCAGGAACAACACGACGAATTCCGGCGAAGGCTGGAACTGCTCCCAGTAGGCCTTGGCAACGAGCGCGTCCACATGGCTGCGGACTTTGGCGGCGTGTTCGAGCAATTTGGCCGCGCGCACCTTCGGATCGGCGGCGCCCGCGGCTTCGCGGTAGGCGTCGGTGGGCGCCTTGGCGTCCACCACGATGCGCTGGCCGCGCGGCAGGTTCACGACGAGGTCGGGACGCTGGTCGCCGGCCGACTCCTGTTCGGTGAAATCGCAGTGCTCGATCATGCCGGCCAGCTCGACCACGCGGCGGAGCTGCAGCTCGCCCCAGGTGCCGGCGGTCTTGGTGGTGCTGAGGGAGGTGGAGAGCTTCGTCGTCTCCGTTTGCAGCGAAGCCTGGGCCAGCGCCAGCGACTTGAGCTGCTCAGAGAGCGAGCCGTAGGCCGAGGCGCGGGTTTTCTCGAGCTCGGTGATCTTGTCACGCACGTCCTTGAGCGACTCGGCCACGGGTTTGACCAGGGTGTCGCCAGCGCGCTTGAGAAATTCGTCGTTGTTGCTCCGGAGGGCGTCGGCGGCAAGCGCCTTGAAGGTATCGGTCAGCCGGTCCTGCGCCTGCTGGAGGGCGTCGCGCTCGGCGGTGAGAAGCGTGGCCAGCCGGGCTTTTTCCGCCTCGAGGTTGGGAACGTGCGCGCGCAGCGCGGCCAAGTCGGCCTCGGCCTTGGCGAACTGGTCGGCCAGCAGGCGCTGGCGCTCGGCCAGCGCGGCGGAGCGTGACTTCGCCCAAAGCCAGACCAGGGCGGCAGCGATGGCGGCGGAGGCGAGGACGAGCAGGGTGGTGGGCACGGTGGAGTCACTTGCTCATGCTCCCGCCCGCGTTCCCGCTCAAGAGGAAAAGCAGGCAGGGCAACCACCGGGCCATCCCGGCAGGGTGGCGGGCGGTGCTACACCCGGAAGGGCTGGTTCGATTCCGAGGGTTCCTTCGCGGGGAGATACACAGTGATGCGCGTGCCTTCGTGCAATTTGGTTTTCACGTGCAGGAGTCCGCGGTGATCCTGCACCAGGCGGGCGACAATGGCGAGGCCCAGCCCGGTGCCTTGCTCGGCCTTGGTGGTGAAATACGGCTCGAAAATGTGCGGGAGCACCGCAGGCGCGATGCCGGGACCCTGGTCGAGCACCGACAGGGCGACGAGCGGCGGTTCGTTGGCCAGAGGCTCGCGGCCGACCACGATGTCCTCCGGGCCATCGCACAGCGTTTCCATCGGCAGGGCCTGGGGCACGACCTCGGCCGTCACCCAGACGGTCTGGTCCTTGGAGGTGCTCTGAAAGGCGTTGATGGTGAGATTGAGCAGGATCTGGATGAGCTCCGTGCCGTTGATCAACGCGGCGGTGTCCTTGTCGAGCAGCTTCACCGCCAGGTGTCCTCCCCGGATGGCGGGATGGTGCTTGAGCAGCGTCTGCAGGTCGGTGAGCACCTGATTGACGCGCACTTCGCGGTTGGAGAAATGGCTTTTGCCCAGCGAGCGCAGGTAGCGCGTGGCGATGGCGAAACAGGTGTTCACCTGTTTCGAGATGATGGCGAGATCCTCGCGCACGGCGTCGAGGTCGGCGCCGTGGAGGAAAGAGACCTTGGCGAGGCGGAGCTCGAGCATTTCCACATAGCCGATGATGATGGTGAGCGGATTGTTGATGTCGTGCAGCACGCCCGCGTAGATCTGGCTGGTGGTTTTGGCCATCTCCTCCCGGAGCGTGACGTCGTGCAGCTGGTCAGTGAGCCGGCGGAGGCGCTCCTGCGTCGCCAGGACGGTCTCGGAGATGCGGCGCAGCCGCAGGGCGCGCGCGGCGGCTTCGCGGATGGTGGGAAGGTCGAAAGGCTTGCTCAGGTAGTCGCAGGCGCCGAGCCGGAGCGACTGCCGCGCGGTCTCGATGGTCTCGTAGGCCGTGAGCATCATGATCTCCATGTAGGGATCGATCTCCTTGAGGTTGCGCAGCACCTCGATGCCGGAGCGGCCCGCCATGCGGATGTCGAGGATGGCGACATGCACGGGATTGTGGCGTGCAAACTCGACCGCCTGGTCACCGTTTTCCACGGTGTGCACCCGGAAATCGTTTTTGAAGACCATGCGCAGCGAAAGGCGCGGGCCTTCCTCGTCGTCGATGACGAGCATGTTCGGCAGATCCGCGGCGGGCGGAGGAAAAGAGGGAGCGTCGGGGGAGGAGGCCGGGCTCATCGGCGGGCTGTCGGAGGCGGCGGGCATGGTACCGGGTTAGAAGCGGTAATCCAGCGAAAGGGCCACCGTGTCAATAGACGTGCTGTAGGAACCGTCGGCGGTTTCGCCGGAGAGAGGGTTGATCACGCCGCTGTGGATGTTCCGGGTCGGGGCGGTGGCGTATTGCAGCGTGAGCATGAACCGCAACGGGTCCCGGGCGTAACCCACGCCCGCGCACCAGAAGCTGCGGTTCACGTCCGGCACCGCGGGATTCCACATGGCGTCGGGCACGGAGTTCCCGCTCAGGGTGTAGCCGGCGCTCACCTGCCAGCCGTCATTCAGGTAGCGCGTGACGCCGAGCTCGTAGAAGCAGCTCGATGTCCAGTTGAACGGCACGGGCAGCGGGCCACTCGGCTTGGAGATCACGATGGTGTTGAGGCGCGACCAGTTGGTCCAGTCGATGTCCGCCTCCAGGTTCCATTGGGGCGTGGGCCGGTAGGAATAGCCGGCGATCAGCACCTCGGGGAACACGAATTGGGTCGACGCCGCTTCGCTGGGGGAGTAGGGCGCGGAAGTAGCCGTGCCGCTGACGTCAAACGACGTGTGGTGCTGGTAGCTGAGGCCGAAAGCGTGCTGCTCGGCGGGCTGCCAGCGCAGGCCGAGATTGAAACCGACATCGTTGCCATCAGCGTTGAAACGGAATTCATCACCCGGCATCAGGCCGATGCCGCGACGCAGGTCGACCTTGAGGCGGTTGAACGTGAGACCGCCGCCGAGCGAGAGCGAGTCGCTCACGCGCCAGGCGACGACCGGATTGAGCGTATAGTAGGTCTCCTCATTTTTCGTCGCGAACGTGCGAAAACCGGAATTGACGGGCCAGTCGGTCGAAAAGCCGAAGGGGGCATAGAATCCCACGCCCAGCGCCCAGTGGCTATCTTTCGGGGCCCATGCGTAGTAGACCTGCGGGATGAGCTTGTCCTCGCGGTTCATCGATACAGTGACGCCCGTCGCCGCTGAGCGATAATCGGCTTTGAGGTCGACCACGTAGGCCGTCGCCGAGATCTCCTGACCCTGCAGCTGCGTGAGGCCGGCGGGGTTGTAGTAGATGGCGGACGGATTGTCGGCCGTCGCCACGAAGGCGTTGCCGCGCGCCGTGGCGAACGCGTCCTTGAAGCCCACCTGCGTGCCGGAGGCGCTGAGCACGGCCGGGCTCAGGGCAAGGAGGAGGCCGGCGCCGACGCGGACCGCCAGAATCGCGAGTCCGTGCGCTCGTGGGGGGGGGCGAAGCCGGACGAAGGCGGAGGGTGGCATGGGAAGCATCAGTTGGAGGGAAGATGGATGACGAGGTCGGGATCGTCCGGCTGGCTGCGGGTGTGCACCTCGAGCTGGCCGGCGTGCGCCTCGATCACGCGTTTGGCAACCGTGAGACCGAGACCGACGCCCGTGTTGCGCGTGGTGAAAAACGGATCCGTGGCGCGGGCGGCCACGTCGGGGGTGAAACCGCGGCCATTGTCGCGCACCCGGAGGGCGAGTCCCGGCCGTCCGTCCGGCCTGGATTCGGACGCGACCGTGACGGTGACCCGGGGCGGTTCGCCGGCGGACTGGAGGCCATTGAGGAAGATCTCCTGGAGGGCGTGCAGCAGGCTCGGACGATGGCAGCGCACGAACGGGTGGGGCACCTCGCTGTGAATCTCGAGTTCGCCGGCCTCCTGGCCGAGAAAGTCCCGCGAATGGGTGAAGCTCTTCCGGAGCAGTTCCTCCAGGGGCAGCGCGTCGGTGGTGCCGCTCTCCGTCTGCGCGAGGAAAAGCATCTGCTCGGTGAAACGCTGGATCCGGCTCGTCTCGCGGGTGAGCGCGGCCTTCAGCGAATCGCGAAACTCGGCGTTGGCGTAGTCGGTGTCGAAGAGCTGCTGGTGGGTGGTGAGCGGGACGAGCGAGTTGCGGATCTCGTGGGCGAAGCGTTTCGCGATGAGGCCGATGAGCTTGAGGTTGGAGGCTTCGATCTCGGCGCGCTGCGCCGCGCGCACCTGCGTGAAATCCTCCAGCAGCAGCAGCGCCGGCTGCGGCAGCTGGCGCCCGCCGGCCGGGAAGGAGATGAGCGACACGTGCAGCACTTTCGGCGGCGTGCCCGGATGCTCGTAGAAGAACGGGGCCACGCTCTGGCCGCGTTCGACCACCTCGTGCAGGCTCTTGCCGAGCGGGGCCGGCAGCTCGGCGAAGTCGAGGCGGGCGGCGGCGGGCGTCGCGTCGCCCTTGAGCAGTCGCAGCAGCGCGTGATTCGCGAACAGCACCGTGAGGTCAGGACCAATCACGAGCGCGCCGCTGGTCATGGCCCCGAGCACTTCGGAGAACAAGCGGTGGCTGGCGGAGAGTTGGTGGTGCAGCCAGGAGTTTTTCACCGCCAGCCCCAGCTCCTCCATCAGGTGGTAGACGAGCAGCAACTCCGCGTCGGTGAACGGGGTGCCGGTGAGACGGCCGCCGAGCAGCGCCACGCCGATCGTGCGCTCGCGGTCGTTGACGGGCAGCGCGATTTCGCAGCCGAGAATCTCGAACTCGCGCCGCAGCCGTGGGTCACTCGTGAAGAAAGGGGCGGCGCTCTCGGCGCCGAGACGGAAGATCTGGCCCGTTTGCAGGATGCGCCCGCCCAAGCCGTTCTCGCGGGAAAGCTCGAAGCAGTCGATCAAGTCCGCCGGCAAGCCCACGGCACCGGCACACACCAGGCGGGTTTCATGGCGCGCCACGGGCGGACCAAGGGAGCCGGCGGAAGGCGGAGGCTCGAGAAAGATGGCGATGCGCGCCGTCCCGATGATCTCGCGGAGCTTGAGGACAAAATGCCGCGTGAATTGCTTGTAATCGAGCGAGTAGCTGAAGATCTGTGAGAAGTCACGCATCACCGCGAGCGCCGGGGGTGTGAAGGCGGAAGCGAAGGCCGCGCCGGGCGGCACCAGCGGCGCAAACGCCGGCAGGGCGGCGGCTTGAACCGGCCTTTCATTCCGCGCCGCCAGCCTCTGGATCACGGCCAGACAGGTGGCCTGGTCAAACGGCGGGGCCAGCACCACGTCGGCACCGGCAAGATAGGCAGCGCGTTCATCCTCGGATGAAACCTGCCGCGGAGCCACGACGAGCGGACAGTGGGGAGCCAGGGTGCGGAATTCCGCGACCGTACGACGCGTTTCCTCCGACAACACATCGACAGCCAGCAGGCATGCGTCGAACATGCCGGTTTCCAACAGTGGCCGGGCGGCAGCAAGGTTTGGTTTGCGAAGGAGTTTGAAGTCGACGGAGGTGGAGAGGGCCGCGAGTGGCGGAAAGACGACATTGTCCTCGGCGATAATGAGAAGGTGAGTCACTGCAAGAATTCCGGACCCCAAGCGTGTCGATAGAGACGTATAACCAATCTGTGCAACTAAGTGGCGGACGTGAATATTAAGGCAATGGAAAAGTGGGGCTTATAGGTGCTCTCGGATGGACGGACCAAAGTAGTCCGGCTCGGTGTTCACGAGATTTTTGGGCGCCAGAGCCTCCGCGGCGGCAGCCTTCCAACGGCTTCCTCGCTCGCGAGTTAAGCATTGCGCCATGGATTAAAGTCTCTTCTATGTTAGTTGGTGTGGAGCTTGCCAAGCGTGATGACGACGCAACCAACTCAACAGCTGCAGGCAGGTCTGATCCAGAGCGACTTGGTCATATATCCGAGTCGCCAGGGCCGGAGGATTGTCGCTTATCTCGACCACCGGGAGGGCGATTATTGCGGTCGTCCTTTTGTTATTGTTACCCCGAAATACGGCGAGACGAAGAAGAACAACCTGCAATTGGCTTATTACCTAGCGGCGAACGGTCTGAACGTGCTGCGTTTTGATCACACGTTTCATCCGGGTGAAAGCGATGGTGAAATCGTTCACTTCACGTTTCTATCGGCGATCGATGACATCTTGGCCAGTGTCGACTACTTGGCTGGCCGATTCGATGTGGAGTCAGTCATTCTGGTGGCAAACAGCCTGTCGGTGCGACCCGCCATCCGAGCCGCGCGGTTGGATGCCCGTATCCGCCGGTTCATCTCCGTCGTGGGCGTGGTGAATTTCCAACGCACTTTGCGGGTGGTGTATCAGCGCGATTTGGTCGCTGACCATCTAGGGGGCGTTCAGCATGGCGTGACCGACATCCTCGGGTATGAAGTGGACCTGATACCGTTCATGGACTCATGCACGCGCGAGCACCTGCACGACTTCGAGGGCACGATGAGTGACCTGCACGGGATGAGGGCCGATAGCATCTTTTTTTACGCAGAGAACGACATCTGGGTCGATTCGGAGGAGGTGCGGCGTCTGGCGGCCGCGGAGCGGCGCATTTGCTTACGCCGGATCGAAGGCGTCATGCATGAATTGCGGGAGAACCCCGAGGCGGCCGAGCATGTCTTGAAGGAAATCGTGTTCGCTTGCGTCCATGGTCGGCTGGCGACACCGGCGGAGCTGTCAGCGATCGTCATTCCTGCGAAGAAGGTTTTTCTCCAGCAAAACCGTCTTGAGCGCGAGCGAATGCGGGAGGCCCGGCCGCTGCGTCTGAGCGAGCGCGAATTCTGGCAGCATTACCTCAGCAAATACGACATCCTCGAGAATGTCGGCGACTATCAGGGCTACCTCGATCTGATTGGCGAATGCCTGGGCCCGATCCATGACGGGGACATTCTGTTCGATGTGGGGTGCGGCAACGGCCTGTTCGGAATCTGGTGCCTGCGGCACCTGCTCGCGCGCCAGTCTCCTTCGTCGCTGCCGCCGCCGATATATATCGGTCTCGACCTTACAGCCAAAGGATTGGGATCGGCGCTGGAGCGGCATGTGGCCACCGAAGAACGTGCCTGGGCCGGCCGCTCCACCCTTGGATTGATTTACCAGCAATATGACTTGGAGCGTGTAGAGACGCTGAGGGCCGGCAGTGGGAAGGATCCACTGCCATTTACCGACGGCACTTTTGACAAGATCTGCTGCAGTCTTCTCATCTCCTACCTGCAGCAGCCCGAAGCGTTGCTGGCTGAGCTCCGCCGCGTACTCAAGCTGGGCGGGTCGATCGTCGTATCGAGCATGAAACCGTTTTGCGATCTCTCCCTTATTTACCGTGACTTGGTCAGCGAACAGAAGACCGATGACGAGCTGGGCCGGGCGCGCGACCTCCTCACCGCGGCTGGAGCAATCCGCCTCAGGGAGGAGGAGGGGCACTATACTTTCTACTTCGGCCAGGAACTTGCGGAGTTGATACACCGCGCAGGCTTCCGGGAGGTGCAGTTGTTTCGTTCGTTCGGCAACCAGGCCAACGTGGTATCCGCACGGCGGTGAGATACTACCTCATAATCAGCTCGCTAATGCTCGACCTGTTCACGGTGTGCACCATCGTGGCCGTGGTCTGGCGGCGCCTTTTGGATCGGCGCAGCATGGCCTTCGTGTGGTTCGCCGTCAGCGTGCTGGTTTGGTGCGTGCCATACCTGCTCTGGCAGCTTAGCACAACGGCGGAGGACGCCCTTTACTGGTGCCGGTGGCTCGTGTGGGGTTCGACGTTCATCCCTGTTACCTACCTCAATTTCGTCTCGGCGCTGACGGGGATCAAAATGCGGCGCCTGCTGCTTTTGGCCAGCGTGATTGCGGTGCTGTTAGCGGCGGCCAACTGGGGGTCGTGGATCGTCTGTGGCGTGGAGCCGCGCTTGGGTATGTCCTTTTGGCCAATGCCTGGACGCCTGTTCCTGTGCTACTTGGCGAACTTTGGGATCTTTGTCGTGCTTAGTTTCGTCTTTCTGCTCAGAAAATATCGACAGTCGTCGGCCCAGGGTCGTAACCAGATCAAGTACCTCATTTGGGGCACGGCTCTCGGGTTCGCTGGGGGCGGCACCAACTTTCCGCTCTGGCTCAATATCCCCCTGCTGCCATTCGGCCAAGGGCTTTGCATTTTCTATATCCTCGGTATTGCCTACGCAATTGTAAAATTCCGATTAATGGAATTCAACCAGATGGCTTTCCGCGTGGCCAGCTTTGTCACGAGCCTTCTGATGTTGTCGGGAGCCGGTGCGACTCTCACCCGTTGGCTCTTGGGATTACTGCGCCCCGAAATGGGGCTGCCGGATTTCTACCTCTTGTGGATGCTGTTTGCTGTGGCCGCGGTGCTGATCGTGCCGATTCAGCAGCTCGTGTCGTGGCTGGTCGATACCTTTCTCGAATCCCGCCTCACCAACCGCAGACACGACTATCGGGCTGGTCTGCGCGAGCTCGCCGCGCGTCTCTCATCTATCCACGAAGAGGACGCCATCTTCTCTGAGGCTCTCAAAACACTGCGCGAGCAGCTGGGGCTCCGCCGTGTAGCGATCTTCTTCCGGAGTGAATTCGATCATCGCTTTCAAGTGAAGGCTCAGGAGGGATTTGAGCCTGCGATCGATTCCGCGGTCCACCAGAAGGCGTTCGATTTCGTACGAGCCCAGCTTGAGCTTGCTCCCGACGCCTTCGTGATCGAGGAACGCATCGGACTGCGTGAGGTCGCCCCGGACCTCCGCCGGGTGTTCGAACCGGACGATTTGGTTGTGCCAGTTCGGGTGGAGGATCTGCTCTATGGTTTTTTTGTCCTTGGACTGCGCGGGGGGCGTCAAATCTATTCTAGCTTCGACATCTCGCTCCTCGAGACCCTCGCCTTCCACGTCGGATTGACCCTGCGTGCACGCCAGCTCGAGCGTCAGGCCAATCAGTCTGAGAAACTCATCTCGCTCGGCACGCTGGCGGCCGGCCTGGCGCACGAACTGCGCAATCCGCTGGTCTCGATCCAGACCTTCTCGGCGCTACTCAGGGAGCGCGGCCATGAGCCGGAGTTCCAGCAGGAATTCGGCGCCATCATGCAGCGCGACGTGGGGCGGATCGCCAGCATTGTGGAAAATGTCGCCGCGTTCGCCGAAAACAGCACGGTGCCGTTCACTCCGATAAAAATCGAGGAGGTCATCGCCGGGGTCGCCGAAATCGCCCGGCCCGAGCTTTTGCGCACCGGCGTGCAGCTCCAGGTGGACAAGAAAAGCGACCTGCCGCCCGTGCATGGCAATTACAGCCAGTTGTTGCAGGTGTTCCTCAATCTTCTGCAGAACGCCATCCATGCGCTCGAGGGCCGGGCGGACGGCCGCATCACCGTGGCGGTGACGGTGCGGGTGGAAAACGTGCGCAAGCCCATGCTCTACATCACCGTCGCGGACAACGGCCCCGGCATCGACCCGGCGCTGCTGCTCCGCGTGTTCGAGCCGTTTACGACCACGAAATCCACCGGCGATCAGCACAGCCGGCGCGGCATGGGATTGGGACTCGCGATCGTGCGCCGCATCATCCAGTACCACCAAGGCGCGATTGAGGTGACGAGCGAACTCGGCAAAGGCACGACGTTCCACGTCCACCTGCCCGCCCACGCCCACCTGCCATGAGCCAGGAGGAAGCCAGCATCCCGCCGACCCAGCAGTTGTCCGGACCCCGGGTCCTGAACGGTCCCGCGGCGCTGCGCGCCTTGGCTGCCGCGTTTGCCCACCTCCAAGATTTCGACCGGTTCGTCGGCGGATTGCGGGCTGCGCTCAACCAGACCGACTTGTTTGGCCGCGTCACGCTGGAGTTGGAGGGCCGGTCTAGCGAGGAGGCACAATTTGTCATCGGTGAAATGACGCTGCCCGTGCACGGCACGACGGGTGCACACGGCGTACTGCGCGCGGCCGGCCGCGACGAACTCCGAATCTTTGGACCCGAGGATTTGCATCTCCTGGCGGGCCTGGCCGATTTTCTGGCGGCCGTGCTCGATCGGGCGCGCGAGTGGCGGGAGGTGGAGCGCCAGCGGCAGATGCTGGGATTTCTCCTCAACCAGGCGCCGGTTGGCATCCTGGCGTTCGACGAGCGGCACCGCGTCGCCGCAGGCAACGACCTCGCCCGGCGCTGGCTGGGCGGGGGGGGCGACCTCTGGGGCGCCCTGCAGGCGGCGCTGCCGGAAGACGTACGCATGAATAAACAGGTGCCGCGGGCCTGTTTTCATCTGCGCATCGAGGGCCGCCTGGTGTTTGGCGAATTGCGCACGACCGCCGGCAGCGAAGACGCGGGCGGCGTGTGCGTGGTGGTGATGACCGACCTCACGCCCGAGCAGGCGCGCCTGCTCGACGCGCTGCGCCGCGAGACCTACCGCTGCCAGTGGCGGCAGCTGCGACTGGGCTTCGCCCTGCTGGAATCGCCGCGGATCGCCGGCGGCCTTTTGCAGCAGCTGCCCGAGCTCCGTGCGCGTCTGCCGGCCGCCGCCGCAGCGGGACCCTACGACGCGAACCGCGTGGGGCTGGTTTTTCCCGAGTGCGGGCGCAACACGGTCATGGCGCAATTGCGTCGATTCAAGCCGCTGCTGGCCGACGCTCCCGTGCGCGTCGGCGTGGCCGAGTTGGGGCGGGAGGGCGGCGAACCCGAGGCCCTGCTGCAGGCGGCGCTGGCCGGCTTGCGGCCGTTCGGCGAGGCGATGCGGCCCGCGCTGCTGTTGCACGACGACAATCCGGCGGTCAACGACACGCTCGCCTACGTGCTGGGCGGCGATTTCGATCTGGTGAAGAGCACGAGCATGGAGCACACCCGGCAGCTGCTGCGGACGCGGAGCTTCGACGCGCTCATCACCGAGGTGGAGCTGCGTGGCGCGAGCGGACTGGAGCTGGCGCGGCTGGCGCAGGAACTGCAGCCGGGCATCCGACCCTTTTTCACCACGATCTCGGAGCTGCCGGCCAGGGAGGCCCGGACTCCGGAGCTGGCGGACGCCGTCGTTTTCCAGAAGCCCTTTAACGCGCTGGCGCTGGCACAGGCCGTGCGCGAAAAGCTCGGCGTGTGAGGTGGGCGGCGGAGTTCCTGCTCCGCCACGATCACGCCTGCTTGCCGAACAGCTCGGCAATGATGTCCTCGAGCGGCACGTCCTCGATGGTGATGTCGGCCACGGGTCCGGCGGCGAGAATTTGCTGCGACACCGCCACGGCCTGATCGCTGGGCACGTGCAGCACATATTCGCCGTTTTCGGCGGGCTCGGCCCTGCCAGACTGCGGACTGAACGCACCCGGCGAGAGCACGCCGTCGGCGGGCCGGAACTTGATGATCTTCTGGCGGCTGCCGGTGGCATCGAGGCGGTCGATGTCGCCGTCGTGGATCTTGCGTCCCTTGTGAATGACGATGACCCGCTCGCATAGCTCCTTGATGTCGGCCATGTAGTGACTGGTGAGCAGGATGGTGGTGCGGTGGCGGCGGTTGTAGTCGCGCAGGAAGGAGCGCACGGCCTTCTGCGAAACGACGTCGAGGCCGATGGTGGGCTCGTCGAGAAACAGCACGCGCGGGCGGTGGAGCAGGGCGGCGATCAGCTCCATCTTCATCCGCTCGCCGAGCGAGAGCTCGCGGACCATGACGTTGAGCTTGTGGCCGACGTCGAGCAGCGCGATGAGCTCGTCGAGCGTCTGCTGGTACTGCTTGTCGTCGAGACCGTAGATGTGCCGCAGGAGCAGGAAAGACTCGATGGCGGGCAGGTCCCACCAGAGCTGGTTTTTCTGGCCGAGCACGAGGGCGAAGAGCCGGCGGTAGGCGTTCTCACGCTTGGTCGGATCGAAGCCGGCCACGCGCGCCCGGCCCGAGGTGGGGTAGATGAGACCGGAGAGCATCTTGAGCGTGGTGGTCTTGCCCGCCCCGTTGGGCCCGAGGAAGCCGACGAACTCGCCCTCGGCAATGGTGAAGCTGATCTGGTCGGCCGCGCGCACCTCCTCGAACTCGCGCCGGAACAGCCCCTTCACGCCGCCCCAGAAGCCGGGCTGCTTCTTGTAGGTGCGGAACACCCGCGTGAGGTTTTCGACTTCAATCATCGCGGAAAGAATTCAGGAGCGAGGAGACAGGAGCCAGAATAATCAGCCGCGCAGGCGGCGCCAGGGATCAACGTAAGGTGGAACAACCAACCACGAAGGACACGGAGCACACGAAGGCAAATATAGAATCCGATGGACTCGGCGTCCGACGGGTGGTGATTAGACGCGCCCCAGCTTGGTATAGTCCAGCGGGGTGTGGCTGATGCAGCCTTGGGCGAGAGCGGCGGGTCAGTCGCGGGCGGAAGGTGGCTGCCAGCCATTCCTTAATTCCCCGAGAACGGTGTGGATATCGGCCAGCGCCCGGTCCTGCGCCGCCAGATGATCCAGCACGGCGCGAATCTCGACCTCGGTCTTTTGATTGAGCTCGTAATCGTTGTGCGCCTCCAGCCGGTCGCGGTCCGCCTGGCGGTTCTGGCTCATCATGATGATGGGCGCCGCGTACGCGGCCTGCAGCGACAAGGCGAGGTTCATCAGAATGAACGGATAGGGATCCCAGCGGCTCATCCAAGCGGTGACATTGAGGACCACCCAGCCGACAAGGAAAACACTCTGTATGACGATGAACTTCCAGGAACCCACGGTTGCGGCCAGTGTGTCGGCGGACCGCTGGGCGAGCGTCATTCGCTCAGTGAACATGCGGTTGACATCCTGGACCGGCGGATGGTCGTGCTGGAATGGCTCGGGAAACGTGAATGACGGTTGGGGAGTGGTGGGCGGTTTCATGGCATTAACAGGCGTTGCTGGCAGACTTTGCCCATGGTTTTGGCGGTTCATCCGCGTGGACGGCAGGACGGACGCTACCGGCCACAACATGAGCGGCGATGATTGATTACGAAGATCGCCAAGGAGGCGAAGATAAATGCGAATCGCGCGGCACTGGCAACAAGGCGGACGCGTCATTCCGGCGCCCGGGCGGCGTCGAGGGCCGAGAGGATGGCCTCCGATTTCAAATAGTCCGGGAAAACGTGCCGGGCGCCCAACGCGCGCAGCCGGGGCGCCTTTGTTCCGGATGCAATGCCGACGAATGCCCAGCCCAACTCATGCGCGGCGTGAACGTCCCAGGTTCCATCGCCGACGTACACGATCTGTTCGAAACCATCACACCGGTAATGCCGGAGCGAGCGCCGCAGCGAATGCTGCATGATGTCCGTTCGGGCATGGGCGGTATCGCAGAACGCCGCGGGCAGCCCATCCGCGGGGATGGAAGCCGCCGCCAGCTTGTAGCGGGCGGAGAGTTGCCAGTCTCCGCTGGCGAGCGATACCGCGTAACCCAGGGCGAGCAGTCGTGCCAGGAAGGAACCAGCCCCGGGGATTTCGGCGATTCTCACCCCACGCAGCAGTTCCACCAGGCGGCGCTGCACCGCCCGGCTCTCGTCTCGGGTGACCGGACGGCCGAGCCTGGTGCGGGCAATGTCATTCAACACGCCCTCCGAGGTGACCTGACGGTAGGAAGCCCAGTCGGTGTTGATGTCAGGGATATCCAGCACTTCCTGAATGGCGCGAACAAACTCATTCTCGTCGCTCACGTAGGTGTTGGTGAGCGTGCCGTCGATGTCGAACATCACGAGCTTCATGGCCGGCCCAGCTTGGTATAGTCCAGCACGGTGTGGCTGATGAAGCCTTGGGCGAGGGCGGCGCGGTCGGTCAGGGGTTCGGCGGGCGAGAGATCCTGGCCGAGGTGGAAGACGAAGCGGTGCGTGCCGTCGTCCTGCGCCGGACTGAACAGGCCGGGGATGACCATACGCGCCGGCACCGTGCGGCGGAGCGGCGAGTCGGGCCGGCACGGGTAGGGGAAATTCACGTTGTGCACGATAAAGCCCTGCGGCGGCGTCGCGGCGACGAGTTCGGACACCAACCGCGCGGCATGGGCCGCGGACGTCTTGAGCGTAGCGCTCAGCTCGGCGTCGGGCGCCCCCCCATGATCCTTGAGGTGATCGTAGGTTTCGAAGCTCAGATCCTGCGAGAACGCCACGGCCGGCAGGCCGTGCAGCACACCTTCGAACGCGCCGGCGACGGTGCCGCTGGCGAGGATGAAGCCGAGCGAGGCGTTGAGGCCCACGTTCATGCCGCTGACCACCGCGTCGGGCCGCGCCTTCACGAGGTGGGCCAGCGCAATGTTGACGCAGTCCGACGGCGTGCCGTCGACGATCCACGTGGGGCAGCCGAGGCCGCGGTCGATTTTGGTCGAACGCACCGGGCGGGTGCGCGACTTGGCGGCGCTGATCCAACTTTGCTCGGCCTTGGGGGCGACGACGGCCAACTCGTGGCCGGCGGCGCGCAGGCCATGGACGAGTTCGTGCAGGAACACGCAGTCGATGCCGTCGTCGTTGGTGACAAGAAGCCGCATTAGCGGCTCCTAGCTGTAAGCATTAAGCTGTAAGCTGTAAGCCAAAAGTGCAGTGAAAATTCCGGCAGGGGCGCAGGCTTGACTTCGACGAGCTCGGTCGATTCGCCGTGCCTTGGCGGGAAGCAGGAAGGCAGAGCCACGAGCGCACCCGCCTTCGCTCTGTCAGGCCACCGCGTGGCGGTGGCCGACATCACCAAGGCGGAGATCGAGCGCCTGGACATGACCAAGTCGATGCGGCTCGGCCTTGCCATCGCCGCCGGTGCCGCGGCGGCGGGCGGCGGCGGTCATGGCGGCATGGGCGGCGGTTACCAGGGCGGCCGCTTCAGAAAGACAAAGATCCGGTTTTTCGCCGGGTTCCCGGTTCCGGCCAATGCGGCTGAAAAGCTGGCATGGGGCGGATCGCCTTGTGTCATCTTTCAGTGCTGAGCAGTTTTGTCTTTAAACCGGCGGACGCGCGTCGCTGTCCAGTGCAAGGCTGCGGCGCCGCTGGTGTCGGGCGAAGCGGGAACCAATCTATTCACGGACCCGAGCCACATTTCTGGTGCGGCGGGCGCTGCGATTTGACAAAGAGAAGTGGATTTTAGAAAATGTAGGTCGGGTTCTCCAAATAATGAAAGGGTTCAGCATGCTGGTGTTGGGCTCCTGCGCTTTCTGGTCGCTGGGCGTGTTGCCGGCTACTGCCGCGGAGGATGAAATCCTCACCGTGGTGTTTTCGATGGCCCACAATGGCTACGTCCGCACGAAGCTCCCGGACGGGACGTTCAAGCCCGAGACCTATGCGTTTGGCGAAGGTGGGTATGCGAGCGGGTTGATGCGGGACGACTCGATCGACCACTTTCCCTTCACGAAGCTGGCCGGGATCCTGGCGCCGTACCTCGCCAGACAGAATTACGTCCCGACCCAATCGCCGGAGGGGACCGATCTTCTGGTCATGGTGCACTGGGGGACGACCATTCCTTATGGGGGGTATCAAACAGCGCTCGATGACCTGCAAGCGGCCTCGAGGCCCAGTGCAGAAGGCGGGCCTATGGGCGATACGACGAGCGCCTTTATGATGCTGAATCTGCATAACTGGCTGCGGGACAAGGCCAACGCGCACAACGCCGCCCTGCTGGGTTATTTGCCGGAAATAAACCGGATCGGTTCCGCCCAGCCGTTTCTGGGACTGGCGCCGCGCACGACTTATTACAGCGATTTGATCTCGGATTTGGAGGAGGACCGCTATTACGTGATCCTGGCGGCGTACGATTTCCGCCTGGCGTGGAAGGAGAAAAAGCTGAAACTCCTCTGGGTGACGCGGGTGAGCATTCGCGCTCATGGCAACCGTTTTGACCAGCAACTGGAGACGATGGTCGCGAGCGCCAGCCGCTACTTTGGCGAGGACAGCCGGTTCTTGATCCGCCAGCGCGTGCCCGAGGGCAAGGTGAAGATCGGCGAACCCAAGGTCATCGAGGTCGTGCCGGATGCCAGTAAGTGAGTGCGGACGGGATGCTTCCCGCACGGAAGGCGCAGAGTCCGGCGGAAACAAAAGGGGCAGCTGGCAGAGCACCCGGCGCGGAACGCCGGGCGCCCGCCCCCGGGACAGTGGCGCGTGGAAATCCTAAGAATCTGAAGGGATCTCGAAAAGAACGGTGTTAAGTCGTCCGAGAGAATGAAAACACTGGCTGTTTTGATGATCGGCTCCTGCGTTGCCTCGGGGACGGGTTTGCCGATGGCCGGCGCGGCGGAGGACGAGGTTCTCTCTGCGGTGTATTCGACCGCATACAACGGCTACGTTCGCGCCCCGGGTCCCGATGGTTCGTTCACGCCGGAGACGTACACCTTTGGGGAGGGAGAACATGCGAGCGGGCCGATGCGGGATGCCTCGAGTGACAATTATTCCTTCCCCAAGCTGGCCCGGCTCCTGGCCCCGTATCTGGCCTGCCAGAACTACGTGCCGAGCCAATCCTCGGCGGGGACCGATTTGCTGATCGTCGTGCACTGGGGCACCACGACTCCGTACGACAGCGAGTCCTATCGCGAGACGCTCACCGGCCTGCGTGCGGCGGTGGAACCCCTGCAGAATTTTGGAGGCCCGGTGATACAGACCGCCCGTAACAGCGGCCGCCCGAGCGTCGGCAGCAGCAATGCGTACCGCCAGCAGCGGGACAGCCAGGTCGACGGTTATCTGACGATGTTGAGCATGCAGAACGAACTCCGCGACAAAGCCGACGCGCACAACGCCGCGCTGCTGGGTTATCTGCCAGAGATGAATCGATTCGGCGACATGTGGCGGTCCGCTGGCTTCGGAACGTATTTCGGCGATCTCACGGCGGACTTGGAGGAGGACCGCTATTACGTGATTCTGGCGGCGTACGATTTCCAGCGGGCGTGGAAACAGAAACAGTTGAAGCTGCTCTGGGTGACGCGCGTGAGCATTCGCGCCCACGGCAACCGGTTTGACGAGGATCTGGACGCGATGATCCGAAGCGCCGTCCGTTATTTCGGCCAGAACAGCCCCGGGCTCATGCGCCAGCGCGTGCCCGAAGGCAAGGTCGAGGTGGGCGAACCCAAGGTCATCGGGGTCGTGCCGGATGCAGGCAAGTGAGCGCGGGCGTGCGCTGCCTGGCGAGCGCCTTCTTCACCTCAAGCCGGTATCGGCGGCGATAGCGGGCGCCGCTTTGGTACATCTCGTGATCCGTGGGGATGCGGACGGTCTCCACGTAGCAGGCGCCGATGATCTCACAGGTTCGCTGCGAGGCAAAATTCTCGGGATCGACGGTCAGCCACACGGCGGTCAGTCCGTGCGCCAAGGCGAACGGCAGCAGCAGCCGACAGCTCCGCGCCGCATACCGATGACCGCGATGCGGTTCGTCCACTTCGTAGCCGATGTGTCCGGGGTAACGTAGCGCCCGGGCCGATCCGATGCGCAGACGAATCAGTCCCAGGCGTGTCGATGTGTCGGTTCGCCGTATTTCGAATTCGTACCCTGGCACGTAACGTTTGATCGGGTCAGCCGGCTGCCGGGCGATGAGCACCAGCTTCAGGTTGCCATCTCCCAGTTTTCCTGGCTCCTTGAACCGGAAGGGTTTCATCGTTTTTGCTGCTGAACAGAAGGCAAAGCCGGGGAGGCAAGTAGTTGCCCCAGTAAGCCGCGTGCCGTGAGTTCGCGTGCAAGCATGTCGGCGGATGTGAAGCGAATGCCGGGAATGCCGATTGACGCGGCCGCATTTAGGTTCGGCGCTCGGTCGTCCACCAGCAGGCACTGCTCGGGCTTGCGCCCAATGGCGTCGAGCACCAGCCGAAAACTCGACGGCTCCCGCTTGGTCTGCTTCAGTTCAAACGAGAAGAACCGCGCTTGGAAGACGCTCAGCCAGGGATGAATGCCCCGAATGTAGGCCACCCATTCCGCGGCGTGATCGGAGAGTAGAATCAATTCATGCTTCCGCGCCAGCCGACTCACCAATTCCTCCATTCCCGGCACGCGGTGATGGAAGTTGTCACGGATGATCCGTTTGACCTCGGACGGTGCGATCTCCCACTGCTGACGCTGCAGGATCCGGGCAAGGTACTCGTCTTCGGATAGTCGACCGCAGCACAGGTCCTCGAGGAGTTGTCCGGCGAAGGCGGACAGGACGGTCTGCTCATCGATCTGAAGGCGGGCCGCCAGCGGTTTCTCGATGCCAAGCAGCCCGGCGATGAGGACTTCCGACAGGTCGAAGATGAGAGTCCGGGTCATCACCTGACGCTGCGAAAAGACGGGAGAAAACACAAGCGGCGCAAGTGCATCCGTGCCTTCCGGCTGATGCGCGGCGCAAACAAAAAGCCGGAGGCGGGTGCCTCCGGCGCTGAATTTGGCTGATTCAATCGTTTTCCCAATGTGGCTCTGGGTGACCATCGGGTGCGACGATGATTACCACCTCATTAATCATCCTCGGGCACTCGCAGGATGTCATGATATGCTCCGTAAGCACCAGACGAAGTATGGATTTTAAACATAGTGGGCACTTTTGGTGGAGACCTGTGTAAGGAGTCTCGTAACGCAGCACTGTGCCGTCGCCTCGCAGGCCACGGACGAACAATCGGATGTTCCTCTCTTGCTCATAGGGTGTGCGTTCAGAATCGTTTCCATGAGTCATGGGCAATGCCGAGTCGTCGATGGCTTCGCCCATGTCGATATGAGCGCATCTGCCCGTCTTCCCCGGCACAGCTATCAACGGCTAAAGAAGGTGCGACATGGTCTCACGATGACACCACTTGCCTCGGCAACGGTGTCTGGCGATCATGCCCGACACGATTGATCGGATCGGCCTCGCGGGAGCTCGGCCCTCCAGGTTATTGCGCGTTCTGTGCCTTTTAGCGGCCGAACAAAAAGGGCGGCTGGGAAAGCCGCCCTTCGCTTGTCGCCTAAACCTTATCGCTTACCGCTTACTGCTGCCCCGGCTGGGCGGGGGCGGCCGGAGCGTCGGCGGGCGGCTGCTGCGCGGCTTCGCGTTCCTTCATGGCGGCCCGGCGCGAGAGGCGGACCTTGCCGGTGCGGTCATCGATGCCGATGCATTTGACCCAGACCATGTCGCCGACCTTGACGACGTCCTCGGTGCGGCGCACGCGGAAGTCCGCCAGTTCGGAGATGTGGACGAGGCCTTCCTTGCCGGGCAGGCACTCGACGAATGCGCCGAACTCCTTGGTGCCGGTGACGCGGCCTTGGTAGGTCTTGTCCATCTCGATCTGGGCGCCGCCGCCGCAGATCGCGTCGATTTCCTGCACGGCGCGGGCCATCGCGTCGGCGTTGTTCGAGTAGATGTAGACCTTGCCGGAGTCGTCTTCGGCGATGTCGATCTGCGCGCCCGTGGCTTCGGTGATGCGGCGGATGGTCTTGCCGCCCGGGCCGATGAGCAGGCCGATCTTCTCGGGGTCGATCTGGATGGTCTGGATGCGCGGCGCGTACTGGCTGAGCTGCTTGCGCGGCTCGGGAAGGGCGGCGAGCATCTTGCGGAGAATCTCAATGCGGGCGTCGCGGGCCTGGTGGATGGCTTTTTTCGCGATCTCGAAGGGCAGGCCGTTGATCTTGAGGTCGAGCTGGAAGCCGGTGATGCCCTCGGTGGTGCCGGCGAGCTTGAAGTCCATGTCGCCGAAGTGGTCCTCCTCGCCGAGGATGTCGGTGACGGTGACCCAGCGGCTGATGGCGCCGGAGGCGTCGTTCTCGGTGATGAGGCCGCAGGAGATGCCCGCGACGGGTGCGACGATGGGCACGCCGGCGTCCATCAGCGAGAGGCAGCCGCCGCAGATCGAGGCCATGGAGGTCGAGCCGTTGGAGGCCATGATCTCCGAGGTGATGCGGATGGAATAGGGGAACACGTCCTCGGGTGGAACGACCGGGAGCAGCGAGCGCTCGGCGAGCGCGCCGTGGCCGATTTCACGGCGGCCGGGGCCGGTGGTGCGGCCGGTTTCGCCGGTCGAAAACGGCGGGAAGTTGTAATGGAGGATGAAGCTCTTGGAGCGGGCGCCGCCGGTGAGGGCGTCGAGCTCCTGCGCCTCCTTGGTGGGGCCGAGCGTGGCGATGACGAGCGCCTGGGTGTCGCCGCGCTGGAACAGCGCGGAGCCATGCACGCGCGGCAGCACGCCGACCTCGCACAAGAGCGGACGGATCGTCGTGGCGTCGCGGTTGTCGGCGCGCACCCCTTTCTCGAGGACGGAATGTCGGTAGGCCTTGTACTGGAGGTCCTCGAAGACAATCGCGAGGTCGTGCTCCTCGAACTTGCCTTCGCCGAGTTCGGCGAGCAGCGCGGCCTTGACCTCCTCTTTGAGGGCGGCGACGTTGGCCTCGCGGACCTGTTTTTCCTTGCCGAAGATGGCATCGGTCATCTTGGGGCCGGCGACGCGCTCGATGATGGCGCGGGCCTCGGGCTTCGCGGCGACCAGTGGGAACACGGCCTTGGGTTTGCCAGCGACGGAGACGAGCTCCTTGATGGCCTTGATGATGGGCTGGATCGCCTGGTGGGCGAACTCAAGCGCCTCGATGAAACGATCCTCGGGCACCTGGTCGGCCGAGCCCTCGATCATCAGCATGTCCCTCTCGGAGCCGACATAGATGAGGTCGAGGCTCGACTGGAACATCTGCTCGATGGTCGGGTTGGCCACGAACTGGCCGTCGACCTGCCCGATGCGGAGCGCCGCGATCGGGCCGTCCCACGGGATGTCGGAGATGGCCAGGGCGGCGCTGGCGCCGTTGACCATCGAGATGTCGGACTCGTGCGCTTGGTCGGCGGAGAGCAGGATGCCGAGAATCTGCACCTCATTGAGGAAGCCGCTCGGGAAGAGCGGCCGGCACGGACGGTCGCACAGGCGCGAGGTGAGGATTTCCTTCTCGGACGGGCGGCCTTCGCGCTTGAAGAAGCCGGCGGGGAACCGGCCAGCCGCGGCATATTTCTCGCGGTAATCGACCGTGAGCGGGAAGTAGTCCTGGCCGGGCTTCATGGTCGAGGCGACCGTGGCGGAGACAAAGACGGTGGTTTCGCCGACGGTGACGGTAACGGCGCCGTTGGCGAATTTGGCGAGGGTGCCGGTCGCGAACTTGATTCCTAGTCCGGGAACGGTGACGGTATGTTTCTGATTCATGGTCTGAGCGGAGGCCTGATCCGGAGCCATTTGCGCGGCATGCGCAGCTGGCGGGGAGGGCAGGGTTTGGTTCGTGCCGCGCGGCTGGGCCGCCCCGGGCACACGGGATTCTCAACGGTTTTAACCGGCTTTCGCTCCCTGCATCAGACGCGAGAGATTTCGGTTTGGCGCTTTGGACCTGTAGGTCGGGGTTTACCCCCGACATGTCGGGCGTAAAGCCCGACCCACAATCAAAGCAGCAAGCGGAAATGTCCCGGTCTGAAGGTGAGGTTGGAAACGACGAAGGGCGGTCCGCGGATCGGGCCGCCCGTCGAGGAAACTGGTTACTTGCGCAGGTTGAGACGCTGCAGCAGGTCGTTGTATTTGGTCAGGTCGTGCCGCTTCAGGTAATCCAGAAGCTTGCGCCGGCGGCTGGCCATCTGGAGAAGGCCGCGGCGGCTGTGGAAGTCCTTGCGATGCGCCCGCAGATGCTCGGTCAGATGA
Organism: Opitutaceae bacterium; assembly: GCA_049513315.1. Taxonomy (GTDB): domain Bacteria; phylum Verrucomicrobiota; class Verrucomicrobiia; order Opitutales; family Opitutaceae; genus Fen-1467. The sequence goes on along the minus strand of JBEKWG010000019.1, from coordinate 175,729 downwards.
TTGATCCGGGCGGTGAGCAGGGCGATCTGGACGTCGCAGGAGCCGGTGTCCTTCTCGTGTACTTTGTACAGGGTGATGATTTCGGTTTTGGCTATCGACATGGTCTTGTGTGGGTTGCACGACTGGAGGGAGCCTTGGGCGCTCCGCGCCACCCGCCTTGGGCAACAGGCCGCAGGCCGGTGGCACCGTTCCAATCCCGGCAAGCCGGGACCAGTCATGGTGGCAGCCCGCAACCGACGGGCTGTCACTAACGCAAGGGCGCACTATCCGGGACGCCGACTGGGCCTGCAAGCGAATTTTCACGCGCCGGCGGCGCCCGAAACAGGTTTTGGGTTCTGCGTTTTGAGTTTTGGGCGCACAGGTGTCTGTTCGGTCTTTTCCAACAAAAACCCAGAACCCAGAACCTGGAACCGCGCAGGTTTCAGCCTGCGCTCAGCCTGCTCTGAGGTTGATTTCGCGCACATGGTCGCAGCCGGGCAGCTGCTGGATTTTCTCTAGGATGGCGGCGCGATGCAGAAAGAGCTCGTTGCGGACGACCCCGTGCGAGACCAGCACGAAGAGTGATTTGCCGCGGTCGATGCGGACGGGATGCGAATAGGCGGCGTTGGCCGTGCCGACCATCTCCGCCCAGTGATCGCGGATGGTCTGCTCGGGCGAATGGCGGCCGACCTGGTATTTGACGAGCAGTTCCTCGATCAACGGCGCCATCGCCTTGGTCGGGCGGCGTTGCATGCGGCGCGGCTCGTCGAACGGAATACCCCGCAGGTCGCCGATCAGCTCCTCAGCCGCTTTGCTGAATCTGGTGGGTTCCCCGGGCATGGAAGTTAACCATGGACTGTACGGATCGGCGCGGATGGTGGCAAGGGCGCGGGCTGGTCGCGCCCATTGGTTGGGCGCCGCGAGCCTGCGCCCCTACAAGACTCTTTGGATTCCCCCGTGTTCATCCGTGTCCATCCGTGGTTCTCGTTTTCTTTCCGCCTCGTAGAGCCGGCTGTAGCGCAGCAGCGTGCCAAAGGCGGTCGAGGCGGCGATGTAGAGGCCGGGGAACCCATCGAGAAATCCGCCGCGGAGCACATAGGCTCGGAAAAACCGCCAGCCGGGTCTGAACAGTGTCTCGACGAGCGACCATCGCCGGCCCAATCCGGCTTGCGTGCGCAAGAAATCATCGGACTGGCGGCTCATTTTCAAGACTTGGTCGGGCAGTGTCGGATAGGAGTAGTGATGCAAGTCGGCCTGGAGATGGGCGACCGGACCCTGCAAGAGTACATGGGTGTGGGCCGGGTCGCCGCCCCACTGGCCGGCGTTGGAGCGGAAGAGCCGCAGGCAGCGGTCGGGATACCAGTCGCCATGGGTGATCCAGCGTCCGAGAAACCATGACTTGCGGGCAAAATCGGCACCGACAAGCCGGGTGTGTCCTCCTTCCGCCGAGAAAAACCGCACCATCTCGTCGTGGAGCGCGGCCGACACCGCCTCGTCGGCGTCGAGCGCGAGCGTCCACGGCTGCGTGGCCTTGCCGAGGGCAAGATTCTTGGTGTCGCGATAGCCGCGCCATTCGGTCTCATACACGACGGCACCGTATTGTTGCGCGATCATCTTGCTGTCGTCGGTGGTGTCGTTGAGCACGACGACCATCTCGGCGACCCAGCCCCGCACGCTCGCGAGGCAGCGCGGCAGGTTGTGCGCCTCGTTGCGGGCGACAATGACGACGGAGAGGGGGAGGGTTTCAGTCACGACTGGACCCAGATGGACACAGATGCCTTTTCAAGGCAATCCGTTGTCGCGGTGACCCGGCTCAGGCGCCGGCCCGCGCCGCGACCACCGCCTCGAATTCGCGCACCGGCTCGTCCAGCGCATGGATGGCGTCGCGCCAGAAGTCCCGGTCACGCAAATCACGCCCCAGCGAGCGCCGCACCACCTCCTCGCAGGTGGCGCTGCCGGTGAGGCGGAGAAACTCCTCGTAGCGCGCCAGAAAATCAGGGCCGGTGCGCCGAAACTCGCGGAAGAGCGCCTGGCTGAGCAGATAGCCGAAGGCGTACGGGAAATTGTAGAATGACAGCTCGATGATGAAGAAATGCTGTTTGGAGGCCCAGAACCAGGGATCCTCGCCGCCGGCCTCGAGGGTGTTGCCGTAGATCTCGCGTTGGGCCGCGACCATCAGTTCCTTGATCCGGCTGACGGGCACGGCGCCCGCCCGGCGCTCCTCGTAGAAACGGCTATCGAACGCGAAGCGCACGGGGATGTTCAGCAGGTAGGCCGGCGCCTGGCCGATCATCTGGTCGAGCAGGAACGCCTGCCACGCGGGCGGCAGACCCGGCTGGGACAACAAGCCGTGGGCCAGCACGAGTTCGGCAAAGGTCGACGCGGTCTCCGCCAAAGTCGTTGGGTATTCGCAAGCACACGGCCGCACGTCGTGCAGCAAGTGGCTGTGCCAGGCGTGACCGGTCTCGTGGGCCAGCGTGGTGGCGTCGTGCATCGTGCCACCGAATGTCATGAACACTCGCTCCTCGCGGATCACGAGCGACCCGGTGCAGAACGCGCCGGGTCGTTTGTTTGGCCGCTTTTCAGACTCGATCCAGCGCCGCTCGAAGGTGGAGCGAAAATAGGTCTGCAGGGCGGGGTAAATGGCGCCGTACGCGCGATCGACGAGCGCGACGGCCTCCTCCCAATCGAGCCGGGGGGCGTCAGGCAGGCGCGGGGCCTCGAGGTCGTACCACGCGAGCGCCGGCGTGCCCTGCAGCCTGGCGCCCAACCGCAGAATCCGGCGCGGCAGTTCGTAATTCTCAGCGATGGTGTCGAGCATGGCCTCGATCGTCTCCCGTGAAACCGCGTAGTCGTGCAACGGGGCGTCGAGGAAGTGCGGCTGGTCGCGGCGGGCATACAGGGTGTGGCGCGTGCCCGCGAGGGCGTTCAGGGCGGCGGCCGTCGTGTCTTCCGTGGCCTCCCACACCCGGTTGCCGCCAACAAAGGCGGCCCGCCGGACCGCCCGGTCGGAATGCGTCATCAGCGCGCGGCACTGCGCCATCGGCACCATCTCGGTCCGGCCGTCGGGCCACTCCATGCTGAAACTCATTTTGCCGCTGATCGTGTCGTAGAGACGGCCCCACGCCCCGATCCCATCCACGCCGAGATCGGCGGCGAGCGCCTCCTCGGCCGGCGCCATCTGGTGCGCCGCCTCGGTGCGCAACCGCTGCAGGGTGTGCGTCGCGCCGGCGAGTTCGGGCGCCCTGACCAGCGCGGCCCACGCCGTGGCATCGCCTTCGCGCAGCCCGCGCAACAGCTGGGTTTTCAACTTCGCATATTCGGCGGACAGCGTGGCGAGCCCTGTTCGTTCCGTTTGGTAGGCCTCGCTGGCGGCGTCGGCCGCGCTCAGGCAGTCGAGATACGAGGCCAGATGGGTGAGGCGCGCTCCGAGGTCCTCCCAAGCGAGGAACACGGCGGCCCAGTCCTTGGTGTTGCCCGTCTCGAGCGGCGCGAGGCGGGTGGCGCCCGTCAGCCGGGTGGCGAGTTCCTGACGGAGCGCCTGTTTGAAAGCCCGGTAGGCTTTCCCGTCAAATTCGGGGAAGTAACCAGTCAGGTCCCAAGTGCGGGGGGTGATGGGCATCATGGTGAATGCGTAGAGAGAGACGGAGGGAGCGGATGATTGCGCCGGGGGAAGACAAACCCAGCCGGCGGGTCAACGCGGAATCTGGCAAGAATACCTCGGGTGGCAATCATCCAGCGCTTGTCATGGCTGGCCGGCTGCACCTCAATCAACGCCGGCAGATGAAACCGCGAACTGGCAACCCCGGGTCCCTCGGCTGCGCCCGCCGCGCTGCCGGGACTTCGTTCCTGTGAGCCGCGTCACCCTTACTCGTTACGCTTGGATCTCTATTGTCGCCGCCGTGGTGACGATCGGACTGAAGACGGTCGCCTACCTCATCACCGGCTCGGTGGGACTGTTGTCGGATGCCATCGAATCGGTGGTGAATCTCGTCAGCGGCATGATGGCGCTGGCCATGCTGACCGTGGCCGCCCGGCCGGCTGATGAAGACCATGCCTACGGTCATGGCAAGGCGGAGTATTTCTCCAGCGGCGTCGAAGGCACGTTGATTTTGATCGCCGCGGTCAGCATTGGACTGACGGCCGTGCAGCGATTGATCACGCCCCGGCTGCTCGAGCAAATCGGTCTGGGTCTGGCCGTCTCGGTGGTGGCTTCGTTGGTGAATCTCGGAGTGGCGCTGCTGCTGCTGCGGGAGGCGCGCAAACATAATTCGATCACGCTCGAGGCCAACGCCCGTCACCTGTTGACCGACGTATGGACTTCCGTCGGTGTGGTGGTGGGCGTGGGGGCGGTCGCCCTGACGCATTGGCAGCGACTGGACCCGATCGTGGCGCTGGTCGTAGCCGCGAATATCGTCTGGACGGGTGTGAAGATCGTGCGGCGTTCCATCGCCGGACTCATGGACAAGGCGATTCCCGCCGAGGATGTCGCGGTCATCCAAAAGGTGCTGGAGGTATTCCGAAAGGACGGGGTTCAATTCCACGCCCTGTTCACCCGGCAGGCCGGGGCGCAAAAGTTTGTTTCGATGCACGTGATCGTGCCCGGCGACTGGACGGTGAAACGCGGACATGAGCTGCTGGAACGCATTGAGGCGGACATCCGCCGCGCTGTGCCCAAGACTCTGGTCTTCACGCACCTTGAGCCGCTGGACGATCCGGCGTCCTGGGATGATGAGAAGCTCGAACGCCCTGAGCCCACCACCCCCTGACCGGGAGGCGCAGCTGTTTTACCGGCCGCCAGCCGCCCGGTCCGTCGAAAAACGGCGGTGGGATTCCCGCACCATCCAAGCCAGGCGGCCCTTCGGCTTTCACACGCGGAGGTTTGTAACGTAATACGTTACAAATAGCGCCTGCACGTGCCGCCTTTTGCGTGCTGGGTTTGTAACGTAATACGTTACCAAGGGAGACGCGCCGGGCGTCGTATGCGGGTGCTTACATCTTCCCCAAGGCCGACCGCGAAATCTGGTAGAGATAGCCGCAGGAGCGCCAGGCCCGGACGAGGGCCTGTTTGGCGTTGCCGGTGCGCAGAAGAAGCAGGCAGAGGAGCGCCCACCCCGCAAAGCCGGGCGCTTTCAACAGATTGGCCAGCAGGCGCGACCCGAGAAAACCCGCGGTCGGCCGGTGGTAGGCGCGCAGATCGTTGACGCGGTCGGCCACGCGAGAGCGGGCCGAGTCGAAGGCATGGCGGGCAACATAGCGGAAGGTCAGGCGCGACGCCGGCATCTGATGGAGCACCCGGGCGGCCGGCGCGAACCAGACTTCGTACCCGGCGCGCCACAGGCGGCGGATGAGCACGTTTTCATCGCTGCTGAACGCCCGCCGTCCCTGGCGGGTGACGGAGGTGTCGAACATGCCGAGTTGGAGCAAAATATCCCGGCGGAACGCGAGATTGGCGCTCATCGGCACTTGGTCGGCGCGGGTCGGGCCAAGGTCGGCGCGCAACGCCTGGGGACCGTGAAAGTCCCTGATCCAAGCCGGGCAGCCCTCCGGAAACACTGAGATCACCTCGCCGCCGACCGCGCCGATTTTGCCGGTGGCGTCGGCCGCGAACGGCGCGACGAGCTGCCGGAGCCAGTCAGGTTCGACCAAAATGTCGTCATCGGCAAAGATGACGATCTTGCCGGTGCTCTCGGCGATACCCCGGTTGCGCGCATGGTTGGCGCCCGGGCGAATTTCGAGGACATAGCGGGGTGCGGGCCGCGCGGCGGCGAACGCGGCGACGGCGTCGCGCGTGTCGTCGCGGGAGTTGTTGTCGATCACGATCACCTCATAGCGGTCGGCCGGGAAGTCCTGCCGCGTGACACCGGCCAGCGTCTGCCGCAACAGCCGGGCGCGGTTGTAGGTCGGAATGACGACCGTGATGCGGAATTCCTGGGTCATCGGGAAGGGAGATCACCACGAAACCCTCGAAAGACACAAAGGATTTTTTCCGATCAAAGGGTCAATTCGACCCGTGGTCTCCGGCGAGGGCACTCTTGATTTCGTCGAGTACCCCCGGTTCTTTCTCCTCGGTCAGGGCTTTTCCCAGCAGGGCGCGAGCCTGCGCGCCGCCGATCCGACCGAGTGCCCAGGCGGAGTACGCCCGGATCTGCGTGTTTTTGTGCCGCAGGGTCCGCCCGAGGGAGTCCACGGCGGCCGGATCGCCGATGTTGCCCAAGGCAATGACGACATTCCCGCGGATCGCATCGATGCCCGCCTCCAGGGCGAAGGTGGGAATCATCCGGCGGAAGTATTCTTCGTTTGCGGTCAGAAAAGGGATGAGTTCCGGGCTGTCATTCAACTCGTCGATGGGCACAGGGTAGTTCCGCCGCGGCCGGATGCGGCGGTTCTTCGGGCAGGCCAGCAGGCATTCGCCGCAGCCGAAGAGCCGGTTTTCCTGTCGGGTGCGCAGTTCGGTCGGGGCGAAGTGTCCCCACAGCCACTCCGTGATGCAACGCGGCCGGTCGACCTGAAACGGCGCCGTGATCGCGCCCGTCGGGCAGGCTTGGGCGCACAGGTTGCAGCGCGGCGGGCAGGAAGCGGGCCGGTCCGGCGGCGCCTCCGTCACCGCCAGCGGGGCGTCGGTGACGAAGCAGGCAAACATGACCCAGGAGCCCAGCTCTGGAGTGACCACCACCGCGTGTTTGCCGTAGCGGCCCAAGCCGGCCCGCACCGCCGCCGGTTTCACCGGAATCCGCTGCGCGCTGGCCACCCGGTAACCGTGACTCCGGAGGAATCCCTCGATGGTGTTCTCACAGTGCCGCCACATCTGCACGAAAGCACGGCTGCCATAGGGCGTAAACCGGCCGCGGGGTGTGCCCGGTTCCGACGGACGCAGGTTGGGTTTATAGCGAACGCAAAAGCCGGCGACGATGACGGCGCGCGCGTCCGGCATCACTTCGCGCGGCTGGGTGTGGGCAAAGCTGTTCTTGCCTTGCACCGTCAGGGGTTCGGCCGAGGTGACACCAATCAGGTCGATCCCGGCGGCGAGGACGGTCTCCCTGAGCTTATCGGTCAATGTCGAATGGCTGGTCATTGATGGTCACCGGCGGGCAGGCCCTGCGGAGGACTGCCGCCAAGTCGCAACCTTCATCTATGGCATACGTGTCAAGACGGACCATCGCCGGGAGCCGGCTTTCCGAGACCCTCAGGCAAGCAGTTTGAGGAGCTGCCAGACCCAGCCGCTGGGCAGGCCGCTCAGGGGGATGCGACGGAAGCCGAGCACGCGTTGCAACGAGGCTGGCCGCCCTGGAAAGCGGCGGGCATAGGCCCGGGCGTCGCGGTAGCTGAAAAAGCGCGCGAGCCAGAAGGCGAGCGGACGCCGGCCGAGTTGCTGGAGGGCGACCTGGCGGCGGAGCAGGTGGACCTGGCGGATCATAGCCGGCCAGTCGCGCGCCGTCCACTGGTCCGGGCTCGTGCGATAAAACGCCGCGACCTGCCGCACGACCTCGACGCGGCCGGCGCAGGCGAGCCGGTACCAGAATTCGTAATCGGCGAGCGGGCCGTGCCGCGCATCGAAACCGCCGAGCCGCCGCCCGAGTTCGCCCGGAAAAAGCACGCCGGGAAACGGAGTGAACGAGCTTTTGATGAAATAAAGCGGCAGGTAGCGGCGCACCGCTGGCCGGCCGGCGGGAGGCGCCAGCAACGGCGGAGCCGCGCCTTGGACGACCCGGGTGCATACGGCGCTGGCACCGGCGCACAGCCGCGGCACCACGGTGTCGAGATACCAGGGATAGAGCAGGTCGTCCTCGTGGAGGATCATCACCCAGCGGCCGCGGGCGCGCTGCAGGCAGCGATTCCAGTTGCCCACGCCGCCGAGCGCCGGCTGGTTGAAGTAAAGGGAAAAGCGATCGGCCGGGAATTCCGCCACGACGCGCGCGGTCGCGGGCAGCCCGCCATCGTCGCACACGACCACTTCGAAATCATGTCCGCCGGTCTGGCGGGCCAGGCTGGCGAGGGTTTCGCGCAACAGCTCCGGCCGTTGGTAGGCGGGGATGCCAAAGGTAATCAAGGGCGCCTCGCGGCGGCGCCCATAAGCGGGAGGTTCGTCGAGCGACGCGAGATTCATGGAATGATCCCGGGCGGCCAGCTGCGCGGGCGATCTTCTGCGTGCCACCGCGGCATCGTGGCCAACGGCCATGGTGGGCGGGCGAAAAAGGCATGGCCCTGCGCGGCAGGCTTCATGTATGTTATCTGACTCATGACCCCGCCCGCGGCGAGTTTTCCTTTCGAAAAATGCCGGTTCTGTGACGGCACGGGTCCGTTTCGGCGCTTGGAGGCCCGCGAGATGATGTTCGGCTGGCGCCATGTCTTTGCCTATCTCGAGTGCGGGAGCTGCGGATCCCTGCAGATCGAGCGGATCCCGGAGAACCTCGCGGAGTACTATCCGAAGGATTACTACTCCCTAGCGGTCCCGGTGGCGCATACAGTTGTGGTCCCTGTGCTGCGCAGGGTCTGGGCCCGCTGGCTCGTGCGATCCCGGAGCGGTCTGGCCAGGCGCATGGGCCGTCAACTGTACCGCAAATCGCCGTTCTTCACCTGGGTGCGTCTGGCGGGATGCGGGTTGGAGGCGGCGATCCTCGATGTGGGTTGTGGCAGCGGCGGGTTGCTGCAGCGGATGCGGCGCTACGGTTTTTCCCATCTCACCGGGGTCGATCCCTACACGGCAGCGGAGGCGAGCCGGACTGGATTACAGATCATGCGCGGTGAGTTGTCGGTCGTGCGCGGGCAGTATGATTTGGTCATGTTCCACCACGTCCTGGAGCATCTGGCCGATCCCACGGGAACGCTGGCGACGGCGCGAACATTGTTGGCGCCCGGCGGCCGGATCCTCGTGCGGATTCCGGTGGCAGGCAGCCGGGCATGCCGGGAATACGGGGAGCATTGGTTCAACCTGGATGCCCCGCGACACCTGGCGATTCCGAGCTTGCGCGGCATGACAGCCATCGCGGATGCGGCGGGTTTGACGATCGTCCACACGGAATTCGACAGCGCGGAACCATCATTCATCATGAGCGAAAACTACCGGCGCGGCGTTCCCATGAAGGCGGCTCCCCGCCCATCCCGGTCGGAGCAAAGGCACTTCCGGCGGCTGGCACGCAAATACAACCACCGCGGCGAGGGAGACCTCGGAGTATTCTTGCTGGCGCCGCGCCAAGCCACGCTAGAGGGCCAGCCCCCGGCGGACGGCCTCCATCACTGAGGCTGAATCGATGTTGCGGATGCAGTAGTTGCGGTAGGAGTCGCCCGGAACGCAGATGCCGGGCGCCACACAGTTCCGGCAGGGCATCGGCGGCTGCAGCACGGTATGCCGGTCGCCCAGCGGACGCCACACCATGGCGTTCTGCGAGCCATAAAGCGCCACGACCGGCGTACCGACCGCCGCGGCGATATGCATTGGCCCGCTGTCGTGACACAGCAACAGATCAAACTGGGCGGCGAGGGCGGCGAACTGCGGAGCTGACAGGCGCTGGTCGATGACCAGTTGATCGGCGCCTGCGTGAGGGAGGATCTGGCGCAGGATGTCTTCCTCCCCGGGGCCGGCAACCAAGACGACCTTGGCGCCCAGCTCGGTTTTGACGTGCCGGCAAATCTCTCCGAATCGCTCCGGCGGCCAGAGGCGGAACGGGCTTCGTGAACCCGGGTGAACCAGCAGGCGGCGCGTTCCCGGGGGAACCAGCCCGCAAAAAAGCCGGCCGAGCAACTCCTGCACCCAGATCACGTCGGCTTCCCGCAGGACGAGGCGGACCTCGCGGGTGGCCACCGGCACGCCGGCTGCCGGCAAGACCTGGAGATAATAATCGGTAATGGAATGCGTCTCGTGCTCTGCCGGGGGATGGTAGGCGGTGTGGGTGTAGCATCGTCGCAGTCGCACCGGGAAGCCCCCGTGATGCAGGGCGATGCGGAAGGATGCGCCGGTCAAGCGGGTGAGGAGTGCAGTCTTCTCGGTGTTGTCAAAGTCGAAGACGTGCGTGAATCGCCCGGAGCGCAGAGCGCGCAACAGCCGCACCCAGTGACCGGCGGCACGCGGGAGAACGAGCGTGAAATCGACGTCGGGATGAAGGGCCAACACATCGGCATAGGGTTCCTCCACCAGCGCGGTGATGCGTGCCTGCGGCCAGTGCAGACGCAAATTGTGGAAGACCGGTCCGAGCAGCACGATGTCGCCGAGGTAGCGCCGGCGAATGACGAGAAGGTTGGGCGACATGGCAGCGACGCAGCTTGAAGACCGGACCGCCGACGGGTCAAGCTGGGTGCCGTCGGCCCGGAAGGACGGCAACCCGGGCGGCGGGACCGCGCCGGACGGGGAATCACGCCGCACCGGCGTGCTGGCGGTCATAGAGCGACTTGTAGAGCGCGTTGTCCGCGTAGAGCGAGGCATGGTCGCCCCGCGCGATGATTTTGCCCCGGTCGAAAACGAGGATGAGCGAGGCGTCGCGGATGGTGCTGAAACGATGGGCGATGATGATGACCGTCTTGCCGGTCATGAGTTTTTTCAACGCCGCCTGGATGGCGGCCTCGCTCTCCGCGTCGAGGGCGTTGGTGGCTTCGTCGAGGATGAGGATGGGGGCGTTGCGAAGAAAGGCGCGGGCGAGGGCGATCCGCTGTTTCTGGCCGCCGGAGAGCAGCGCGCCGCGTTCACCGACCACGGTGTCGTAGCCCTGCGACTGGGCGCGGATGAATTCGTCGGCGTGGGCGTCGATCGCCGCGGCCATGACCTCGTCGCGCGAGGCGCCGGGCCAACCCAGCAGCAGATTGTTGTACACCGTGTCGTTGAACAGCACCGGGTCCTGCGAGACCAGGGCGATGTTGCGCCGGAGGTCCGCCAGCCGCATCGCCCGCACGTCCAGCCCGTCGATGGTGACGGCGCCGGCGCCGACCTCGTAGAACCGGGGCACGAGGTTCGCGAAGGTGGTCTTGCCCGCGCCGCTCGGGCCGACCAGCGCGCAGACCATGCCGGCGGGAATGGCGACCGTCACGTCCCGCAGTACCGGCGCGCTGTCGTAGGCGAAGGTGACGCCGGCAAAGGCGATGTCGCCGCGCAGCCGCCCCACCGCGGCCGGCTGCGCCGGATCGGTGATGGTGACCGGCTCGTGGAGGACGGCTTCGAGGCGGTCGAGCGCCGCGGTGCCGCGCTTGATCTCGTTGTTGAGCGCGCCGATTTTCTTGACCGGCTCATAGCTCATGTAGAGGGCCGTAACCACGGCGATGAACGTCTCCAGCGTCACGCCGTTACCGAAGGCGAAAACGAGGGTGGCGGCGATGCCGATGGCCGAGAGCACCTCGATGGCGGGCGTCAACGCCTGGGCATACTTGGCGATCTTCATCTGCGCGGTGACCAGAAAGTGGGTGCCGGCGGCAAAGCGGTCCGCTTCGCGCTGTTCGAGCCCGAAGGCGCGCACCTCGCGCGCGGCGGCGAGATTCTCGCTGAAGATGCTGGTGACCGAGCCGAGATGGGCCTGGAGCTGGTGGGCGCGCCGGAGCACCTTCCGGCCGACATAACGCACCGGCAGCACCGACAGCGGCACGATCACGAGACAGACCAGCACGAGCAACACGCCCTCGGTTTTGAAGGCCTGCCACAACAGGAAGCCGATGGCGCCGGCCAGCGTCATCGGCTGTTTGACGCCGTCGTTGGCCAGCAGGGTGAGGGTGTACTGCAACTGCTGGGTGTCGGCCATGCCGCGGGACAGCAGGTCGCCGGACGCCTTGCGCTGGAGAAACGAGAGCGGCAGCACCTGCAGCTTGCGGAAATAGTCGAGGCGCAGGGTCTCGAGGATGCGCACGCCGCTCAACTGGATGTAATAGCTGTTGAGGTAGCCGCTGACCGCCCGCACGAGAAACACCAGCGGGATGCACGACGCGATCAGCGCCACCGTGCCAAGCGACAGGCCGTCGGCTTTATGGCTGAAAATCGCGGGGAAGACGTATTTGACGAGCGCCGGCAGGCCGGCGCCGCTGCTGGCGCCGTAAAGCAAGCCGCAGCCCATGGCGATGGCGAGGGGACCGCGGACGGTGCGCAGGTAGCGGAGGTAGGGCCGGAAACGGCGCATATGGCAGGGCGATAGAACCGCATTCCGCGGCCGCGTTCCACCTCAATCTTTCGAGGATCGCGCATCCAGCGCATCACGGCCGCCGTCGCTCTGCAAGCCAGGGCGGGCCAGGGAAGCCAAGGAAGTGCCTGCACGCATGGCTCGTTTGCTAATCTTTCGATGACCTGACATCCAACGCATCCCTCAACCCGTCGCCGAGGAAGTTCAGCGAGAACAACGTCAGCGAGAAGACCGTGCCCGGGAAAAGGAGCAGCCAGGGGAACTCCTCCATCTTCTCCGCGCCGTCCCGGATCAGCACGCCCCACGAGCTCATCGGCGGCTGCACGCCCAGGCCGAGGAAGCTGAGAAACGCCTCGAGCAGCATGACGGACGGGATGGTCAGCGTGGTGTAGACGATGATCGGGCCGAGCACGTTGGGCAGGATGTGGCGGAAGAGGATGCGGCGCCGGCCGAAGCCGAGCGCGTGCGCGGCCTCGATGAATTCCATGCGTTTGATCGACATGACCTGCCCGCGCACGATGCGCGCCATCGTCAGCCACTCGACGGCGCCGATGGCCACGAACAGCAGGATGAAGTTTCGCCCGAAAAACACCATCAGCAGGATCACAAAGATGGTGAAGGGGAGGGAGTACAGGATGTCGACGGCGCGCATCATCACCGCGTCAAGCTTGCCGCCGAAGAAGCCGGCCACGGCGCCGTAGAGGACGCCGATGGTCAGAGCCACGACTGTCGCGCTGAAACCCACGGCCAGGGAGATGCGTCCGCCGTAGAGGAGGCGCACCAGCAGGTCGCGGCCCAGCACGTCGGTCCCCAGCCAGTGTGGGAGGCCGGGCCCCGAGGCGCCGAGTTCAAGCCGGGTCTCCTCGTAGCCGTACGGGCTGAGCAGCGGCCCAACCAGGCAGGCGAGGGCCACGATGACGAGGGTGGCGCCGCCGAAGACCGCCAGCTTGTTCTGGCGCAGGCGCAGCCACGCGTCGTGCCCGAGCGACGTGCCGTGTTCCGCGGCTTCGCCGCCAGGCGACAAGGGGGGAATCTGTGGAGCTGCTGGGTTCATTTTATCAACCACGGATCATCCTGCTTCGCCGAGGCTTCGCAGGACAGGCACGGATGGGCGCGAATGGCTTTGTAGGAGCGTGCTTGCACGCGATGACGGTCGAATTGCCTGCCCCTCGGCAGGCTCGGGGCCCTGAGCCCAGCGAACGGGCAGGCAGGTTCCTACCGGCTGTGGAGGCAGCAGACCCAAAACCAGCCTATCCGTGTTCATCCGTGTCATCCGTGGTTCACTCCAATCTCATCTTTGGGTTCATCCAGGCCTGCACGAGGTCGACCAGCAGGTTGAGCGCCATGATGAGCGCGGCGTAGAGAATGACCGTACCGAGCACGAGGGTGTAGTCGCGGTTGAAGGCGCTGGTCACGAACTCGCGGCCGAGGCCGGGGATCTGGAAGATCGTCTCGATGACAAATGAGCCCGTCAGGATGCCCGCGGTGGCCGGCCCGAGGTAGGCGACCACGGGCAGCAGCCCGCCGCGCAGGGCGTGCTTAAGGACCACGCGCAGTTCGGAGGCGCCCTTGGCGCGCGCGGTGCGAATGTAATCCTGGTGGAGCACCTCGAGCAGGCCGCCGCGGGTGAGTCGCGAGATCGGGGCGGCGTAGGCTAGGCCGAGCACGAGCGACGGCAGCACGCGGTCCGAGGCGAAGTTCCAGCCCGACGCGCTGAACCACCCCAGGTGGAGGGCGAAGGCCAGCACGCACAGGGGTCCGATCACGAAGGTCGGCACCGAGAGGCCGATCGTACCGACGGCGGTCGCCAGATAATCGGCCCAGGTGTTGCGACGCAGCGCCGCGATGATGCCCAGCGACAGGCCGAGCAGCAGCGCCACGGCGAGTGACCACAGCCCGAGCTCGAGTGAGACGGGCAGCTTGTCAGCGAGGATTTCGTTGACGGTGCGGTTGGAGTATTTGAACGAGGGGCCGAAGTCGCCGTGCAGCAGGCTGCCGAGATAGTCGAGGTACTGCCAGTGGAGCGGCTGGTTCAGGCCGTAATGCGCCTCGAGGTTGCGCAGGATCTCCCGGGGCACGGCCTTCTCCGCCGTACAGCGCGAGCAGGGATTGCAGCAGGCGCGACGTGATGAAACGCAGCATGGCGGACGAGGGAAAGTGAAGGCGAAAGGACGAGGGAGACGAGGAAACTTTTCAGCCCAGCCAGCGTCTGGTCACTCTCACCCTCCGCCCGACTTCCGCCAGCCGGCGGCTTTATTCCCCGCTGAAACGGTAGCCGATGCCAGATTCGGTGCGAAAATATCTCGGCTGGTTGGGTTCGTCTTCGAGCTTCTGCCGCAGGTGGGTCATGTACACGCGCAGGTATTGCGTCTGCTCCTCGGCCTTGGGCCCCCACAGTTCGCGCAACAGCTGCCGGTGCGTGATCACCTTGCCCCGATGCAGGACCAGGAGCCGCAACAGCGCGTATTCCTTGGGAGTCAGCTTCACCACGGCCCCCGCCTTCGTCACCACCCGCCGCGCGAAATCGACCTCCACGTCGCCGAAACGCGCGTTGCATTCCTCCTCCGGGCTTTGCACGCGCCGCAGCATCGCCCGCAGGCGCGCGAGGAGTTCGCCGCCGCCGAACGGCTTGCTGAGATAATCGTCCGCCCCGGCGTCGAGCGCCTCGATCTTGTCCGCCTCCTGGCCGCGGACCGAGAGGATGAGCACGGGCAGCCGGCTCCATTCGCGCAACCGCTTGAGCACCTCGATGCCGGGCAGGTCGGGCAGGCCGAGGTCGAGAATGATGGCGTCGGGCCGCTTCGTCGCTGCTTCGGCGAGGCCGAGTGCGCCGCCTTCCGCCTCGCGCACGCGAAAACCCGCACCTTCCAGCGTCACGCGCAGCAGGCGGCGGATTTGCACCTCGTCATCGATGACGAGGACTTCGGAGGGGAAGGGCTCGGCGCTCATTCGGGAGGTACGCTGGCAGGCTGCTCCAGCGGAAGAAAGATCGTAAAGCGCGCCCCGCCGCCCGGCTGGTTGCCCGCCGCGACGCGGCCGCCATGTGCCTCGGCGAAACCGCGCGCGATGGAAAGCCCCAGGCCCAGCCCGCCGGCCCGGTCCGGATCGCCGCGGAAAAACTTGTCAAAGACCCGGTCCAGCTGCTCGGCGCGCAGCCCGGGTCCGTTGTCAGCCACCGCGAGCCAGAGCTGGCCCGCCGCCTCGTCAGTGCCGGCTGCGAGCGTGATCATGGCCGTTGGCGGCGTGTGCACGCAGGCGTTATGGATGAGGTTGGCCAGTGCCTGCTGAATGAGGCCGGCGTCGGCGCGCACCAGCGGCAGGCCGGTGGGCAGGTCCATCCGCACGGTCCGGCTGCGCAGGGCATCGGCGTTCATTTCCCGCGCGGCGTTGATGAGATCGGCCAGGTCGCACCAGTCGCGCCGCAACCGCAGTGTGCCCGACTCGAGGCGGGTCATGTCGAGCAGGTTGTTCACCAGCCGCTGAAGCCGCTGGGTCGCCGTGCGGATCTCCGCCACCAGGGGTCCGTCCGCGAGGTTCTCCCCGGCCGAAGCGATCACGGCCAGCGGCGTCTTCAGTTCGTGCGACACGCCGTCGAGCAGCGTGCGGTGCAGCTTTTCCGATTCCCGCGAAAGGCGCGCCGCCTCTTCGGTGGCCCGCAGGCGCTCGCGATCCAACGCCAGGGCGATCTGGGTGGCGAAGCTTTCGAGCAGTTCCCGCTGGTTGACGGAAAGCGTCGCCTCGGCGGGCGGCTTGACGCCCATCACCCCCACGCCGCTCTCGCCGGCGAGCAGGGGCAGATAAAAACCCTCGGCGGCCGGCAGGGTGTCGGTGAAACGCCCGGCGTTCTTGTGATTGCGAAACGCCCACGCGGCCACGCCCTGTTCCTTTTCGTCGGCCACATAGGTCGCCGCCGGGTGCAGCACCAGTCGGCCTGACTGGACGGAATCTTCGGTGAAGATCGCCAGACGCGCGCCAAAAAGCTCCTGCACCTGCGCGGCGGCGTTGCGCAACACCTCGTCAGCCGACCGGGCGGCGGCGATGGCGCGCGTGAGCTGGTAGAGGGCGATGGCCCGCTGTTCGCGCTGGCGCTGGTCGCGCTCTTGAACGCGCAGCCGCCCGGTGAGGCGCCCGGTGACCAGCGCGGTGATAAAGAAAATCCCGAACATCAGGCCGTCTTCGAACTTGTCGATCCGGAAGGTGAAGATCGGCGGGATGAAGAGGAAATTCCACGCCAGCGCACTGAGGGTGGCGGCGAGCAGGATCGGCCCCTGGCCCACGAAGAGCCCAAGCAGGACCACGGCCGTGAGATAGAAAAGCGAAATCGCCGTGTAACCGGTCAGTCCCTGCATCGCCAGACCCGCCAGCGTCACCCCGAGGACGGTCAAGAGGGCGGTCACATATTCCCGCGGGCGCGACGCCGCGGAGAGACTCCATTCCAGCCAGCGGCTGCGCCCCGTGCGCGGTTCGGCGGGCACGACATAGACGTCGATCTGCCCGCTGCGGCGGATGAGGCGGTCGGCCAGCGAGCCCCCGCGCAGGAAATCCAGGACGGGATGGCCCCGCGGTTTGCCGATGACGATCTGGCTGACGTTGCGCTGCTGGGCGATGCGCACCAGCGTGCCGGCGACATCGCGGTCGGGCACCACGACAATCTCGGCGTTGAGCTCGCGGGCGAGGGTGAGATTCTCGTCCAGCAGCTTCCGCTCCTCCGGCGTGAGCGGCGCCGGCGTCTCGACGTTCACGGCGAGCCAGGGCGCATCGAGGGCATAGGCCATGCGGCGGGTCCACCGGATGAGCCGCGTGGAAAACGGGCTGGCGCCGACCGCCACCAGCAGGCGTTCGCCGCTGCGCCAGATGGCGCTGATCTGCCGGTCCTCGCGGATATCGCGGAGCTGTTTGTCCACCCGCTCGGCGGTCAGGCGCAGGGCGAGTTCGCGCAGCGCCGTGAGGTTGCTCTCCTTGAAGAAATTGTCGGCGGCGACGGCGGCGCGGTCGCCCAGATAGACCTTGCCTTCCGCCAAGCGCTCCCGGAGCTGCCCGGGCGTGACATCCACCAGCTGGATCTCATCGGCGGCCTCGATCATCGAGTCGGGCACGGTCTCGCGCACGGCCACGCCGGTGATCTGGCGGACGGTGTCGGCGCGGCTTTCGAGGTGCTGGACATTGAGCGTGGTGAAAACGTCGATGCCGGCCGCCCGAAGTTCCTCGACATCCTGCCAGCGTTTGACATGGCGCGAGCCGGGGGCGTTGGTATGGGCGAGTTCGTCCACGACGGCGAGGCGGGGGCGGCGCGCGAGCACGGCCTCCAAATCCAGTTCCCCCAATTGCGTGCCGCGGTAGGCGATCAGCTTGCGGGGAATAATGGGCAACCCTTCAAGCAGAAGCTGGGTTTCCTCGCGTCCGTGGGTCTCGGCGAGCGCGACCACCACGTCCACCCCCTCGGCATGAGCCTTGCGCGCCGCCTGCAGCATGGCGTAGGTTTTGCCCACGCCGGGCGCCATGCCGAAGAATACCTTCAACCGGCCGCGGGTCTCCTTTGCCTCGGCGCGGCGGATGGAGGCGAGAAGTGCGTCGGGGTCGGGGCGGGTAGGGTCGGGCACAGGGCTTAGGAATGACAAACCGTCGGCCGGGTGCAAACCCTGATGGTTCAGGGATTGAGCGAACGCGGGTTGGTCGGAGGCGGAGGCCCGCCGGCCCGCGACCCGCTGGAGGGCTGCCCGCCGACGAGGCCGAGGACATAGCCGGTGAGCAATGCGACCAGCGCCACCAGCACATAGGCCCCCCCACGCACACGGTCATTATCGTGATCAGGAGAGGTCGATGCGTTCACGAATGGCTCCTTTCAGGGTTCCGAGGGATCACCGGGCCGGGGAGAAGTGGTCGAGGGCGAGGTTGAGCAGGAGGACATTGACGCCGGGCTCGCCCAGGACGCTGAGGTCCCGGTCTTCGGTGTGCCGCGCGATAAGCGTGCGCACGGTTTCGAGTGGCAGGCCGCGGGCCTTGGCCACGCGCGGCGCTTGGAGTTCGGCGTTGGCGATGCTGATATGAGGATCAAGACCGCTGCCGGAAGAGGTGACCGCGTCGGCCGGCACGGAGGTGTCGGAGGCGAGGCCGTTGGCCGTGCGATAGGCGGCGACGGCGGCTTTGATGCTGTCGGCCAGTTTCTGGCTGGTTGGCCCGAGGTTGGTTCCGGAGGAGCTGGTGGCGTCATAGCCGGTGCCCGCGGCGGAGGGGCGCGGCTGGAAATATTTTTCGCTGCTGAAGTTTTGCGCCAACAGCGCCGAGCCGCGCACCGTGCCGTCCCGTTCCACGATCAGGCTGCCATTGGCTTTGCTTGGGAAGAGCGTCTGCGCGCCGACCCAGACAGCCAGCGGATACGCACCGCACAGCAGCACCACGAAAACCGCGGTGAGCAGCACGGAGGCTTTGAGTTCGATCAGGAAGGCTTTCATGGCGTTAGACGAGGTGAACCGCGTTGACGAGGACATCGATGAGCTTGATGCCGATGAAGGGGATGAGAATGCCGCCGAGACCGTAGATGAACAGATTGCGGCGCAGCATGGCGGCGGCGCCGATGGGCCGGTAGGCCACGCCGCGCAGGGCGAGCGGGATCAGCGTGATGATGATAAGCGCATTGAAGATGACGGCGCTCAGGATCGCGCTCAGCGGCGAGACCAGTCCCATGACGTTGAGCGGGGCGATCGCGGGAAAAACGCCGACCAGCATCGCGGGAATGATGGCGAAGTATTTTGCCACGTCGTTGGCGATGCTGAACGTCGTGAGCGAGCCGCGCGTGATGAGGAGCTGTTTGCCGATCTCGACGATCTCGAGGAGCTTCGTCGGGTTCGAGTCGAGGTCCACCATGTTGCCCGCCTCCTTGGCGGCCTGCGTGCCGGTGTTCATTGCGACGCCGACGTCGGCCTGCGCGAGCGCCGGCGCGTCGTTGGTGCCGTCGCCGGTCATCGCCACGAGGTGCCCGGCGGCCTGTTCGTCGCGGATGCGCCGGAGCTTCATCTCCGGGGTGGCCTGCGCGAGATAATCGTCCACGCCGGATTCGGCGGCGATGGCGGCGGCGGTCAGCGGGTTGTCGCCGGTGATCATGACGGTGCGGATGCCCATGGCGCGGAGCTGGGCGAAGCGCTCCTTGATGCCGCCCTTGACCATATCCTTGAGGTGGATGACGCCCAGCACCGCGCGGTTCTCGGCGACCACAAGTGGGGTGCCGCCTTGGCGGGAAATCGATTCGACGGCGCCGGCGACCATCGGCGGCAGGCTGCCGCCCTGCGCCTCAACCCAGGCCTTGATGTTTTCGGCCGCGCCCTTGCGGATCTGGCGCACGGGCTCCCGCGGATTCACGAACAAGTCCACGCCGCTCATGCGGGTTTGGGCGCTGAAGGGCACGAAGGTCGCGTGCGGAGTCGCGAGATCCCGGCCGCGCAGGCCGAACTTTTCCTTCGCCAGCACGACGATGCTGCGGCCTTCGGGCGTTTCGTCGGCGAGCGACGCGAGTTGCGCCGCGGAGGCGATCTGCCCCGGCGTGACCCCCGGTGCTGGCAGGAATTCGCTCGCCATGCGGTTGCCGAGCGTGATGGTGCCGGTCTTGTCGAGCAGCAGCACGTCGATGTCGCCCGCGGCCTCGACGGCGCGACCGCTCATGGCGAGGACGTTGCGCTGAAGCAGGCGGTCCATGCCCGCGATGCCGATCGCGCTGAGCAGTCCGCCGATGGTCGTCGGGATGAGGCAGACGAGCAGCGCGATCAAGGCCGTGATCGAGAACGCCACGCCCGCATAGACGCCGTATGGCTTGAGCGTGATGATGACCAGAAGGAAGATGAAGGTGAGCGCCGCCAGCAGGATCGTAAGCGCAATTTCGTTGGGCGTCTTCTGGCGTTTCGCCCCCTCGACGAGGCTGATCATATGGTCGAGAAAGCCCTCGCCCGGGTCGGCGGTGATGCGGATCAGGAGTTCGTCGGAGAGTACCCGTGTGCCGCCCGTGACCGCGCTGCGGTCGCCGCCGGCCTCGCGGATCACCGGGGCGGACTCGCCGGTGATGGCCGACTCGTCCACCGAGGCGGCGCCCTCGATCACGTCGCCGTCCCCCGAAATGAGTTCACCGGCGAGGACGCGCACGACGTCACCCTTGCGCAGCTCGGTGGCGTCCACCGGCTCGAAGGAACCGTCCTTGAGGCGGCGTTTCGCCACAAGTTGCCGGCGCGAGGCGCGCAGGGCGCGCGCCTGGGCCTTGCCGCGACCCTCGGCCACGGCTTCCGCGAAATTGGCGAAAATCACGGTGAAAAACAGCCAGAGCGCGATCTGCAGCACGTAGCCGCGCGGCTCCTTCGTGGTGAAAAGCTGGAAAAAGGTGAGGATCGCCCCGATCAGCGTGACAAACATCACCGGATTTTTGATCTGCTGCCGCGGATCGAGCTTCTGGAAGGAGTCGACGACCGCCTTCAGCAGGATCTCACGATCGAAAAGGGAAATGGCCTTGGTGCTCATGGCAAAAATGACGGGAAGAAAACTGGGTGTGGGCTTAGAACAGCGTGCCGGAGTGCATCAGGAAGTGTTCGACGATGGGTCCCATCGCCAGGGCTGGCAGGAAAGTGAGCGCGCCCACCAGCAGCACCGTGCCGACGAGGAGCACGACAAAAGTGAAGCCCTCCACCTGGAACGTGCCGGCACTGGCCGGCACCAGCTTCTTGCCGGCGAGGTTGCCGGCGAGGGCGAGGATGGGCACGATCATCAGGAACCGCCCGATCAGCGTCGCGAGGCCGAGCGTAATGTTGTAGTGCGGATCGCCGTCGGCGGGATTGCCGGTCAGGCCGGCGAAAGCGCTGCCGTTGTTGCCCACGCACGAGCTGTAGGCATAGAGCATTTCACTGAACCCGTGCGGGCCGGAATTGTTGAGGCCGGCCTGCCCCCATGGCGTCACGGCCGCCCAAGCGGTGAAGCCGAGAATGGTGGTCGCCAGCACCATCAGCACCAGCATGACGAGCTTCACGTCATAGGCCTCGATCTTCTTGCCGAGGTATTCCGGCGTGCGCCCGACCATCAGGCCGGCAATGAACACCGCCAGGATGACGAAGATGAGCATGCCGTAGAGGCCCGCGCCCACACCGCCGAAGATGACCTCGCCGGTCTCGATGTTGAACAGCGGCACCAGACCGCCCAGCGGCGTGAACGAATCGTGCATGGCGTTGACCGCGCCGCAGGAGGCGTCGGTGGTGATGGTGGCGAAAAGCGCCGAGTTGAAGATGCCGAAACGCACCTCCTTGCCCTCCAGGTTGCCGTCGGCCGCGGCGACCCCAAGTTTTTGATGGATCGGGTTGCCGGCCGCCTCGGACTTCCACGCGACCAGCACGCCGGCGAGAAACAACACGAACATGGCGCTCCACACGGCCCAGCCGTGCCGCTGGTTTTTCACGGTGCGTCCGAGATACCAGGTCAGCGCGCTTGGGATCGCGAAGATCGAGAGGATCTGGAGGAAATTCGAGAGCGGGGTCGGGTTCTCGAAGGGATGCGCGGCGTTGGCGTTGGTGTAGCCGCCGCCGTTGGTGCCGAGCATCTTGATCTCGATCTGTGAGGCCATCGGTCCCTGCACGATCGTCTGCGTATCCACGACTTGGTCCACCATGACGGGCTTGCCGTCGGCACCGTTGACGGGCTGGCCGTTGGCGTCGGTCTTCGGCACCTGGATGGTGTAAGGCTCGAGGGTTTTCGCGACCGTGTAGGGCTTGAAGTTCTGGATCATGCCCTGCGAAACGAGCACCAGCGCTAACACCAGGCAGACCGGCACGAGCAGGTAGTAGGTGATGCGCGTGACATCGACCCAGAAGTTGCCGATGGTCTGGGCCGTCCGGCGGGCGATGCCGCGCACGAGCGCTGCGGCGATGGCGATGCCGGCGGCCGCCGACGTGAAGTTGTGGAACGCCAGCGCGACCATCTGCGAGAAGTAGGACATGGTCGTTTCACCGCCGTAGTTCTGCCAGTTGGTGTTGGTGGTGAAGCTCGCGGCGGTGTTGAAGGCAAGCGCAGGGGAGACGCCGGGAAGCTGTTGCGGGTTTAGCGGCAGCTTGTCCTGGTAACGCAGGATGAAGTAGGTGAGGAGCATCCCGACGAGGCTGAACAGGAGCAGCGAAACCGTGTAGGCGAGCCAGCCCTGCTCGCGGTCGGGATCAATGCCGCACACACGATAGGTGAAACGCTCCACCGGACGGACGACGCGGTCGAGCCACGTCCGGCCATTGACGTCGAGCACCTGCACCAGGTACAGCCCGAGGGGCTTCGTGATCAGGAGCAGGACGCCGACGTAGAACGCGAGCTGGGTCCAGGCGTTGAGATTGTTCATGACAGATGCCGGCTAGAATTTTTCCGGGCGGAGCACCGCGATGACGAGGTAGATCAGGCAGGCCACGGCGATCAGACCGATGATGATGTTTTCCATGGATGAAACGGGTTGAGATTCATGCAGGCGTGGTCAGCGCACCTTCCGGCAGAACCAGGCGTAGGCGGTGGCGATGCCGAAAAACGCCACGGAGACTCCGACAAAGATCAGGTCCGTTACGAGCGGCGTGAGCGCGGCCAGCGGCAAGGCGGGTGAGTTCATGCCCGCCATGGTAGCGCGGGCCGCCGTCTGCCCCTAATTAAAAGGTTCCTTGAAGGCATTAAAATGGCATTAACGCGGGACGCGGCGCCGCACGGCGGAGCCGCGATTGAAGAATCAAGATTCAAGACGCAAGATCGCCGGAAGCCGTCTTCTCGCTTCTTTCTGCCAGTTCCGCGCTCAGGGGAATTTTTCGCCTTCGCTCTTTCCGACGGTCCGGTAAGCTGCGCCTGTGGCTTCAGGTTTCTCCGAAAACAAAGACTGTCAGCCCGGTGACGAAGCGCTGGCCCGGGCCCTGGGCGGCACCAAGGCACTCTGGGACGAACTCATCGACCACATCGAGACGGCGTATGCGCCGGTGACGCACCGTTGGAGCAAGTCCAAAACCACCCCCTTGGGGTTTCTTCGTCTGATCCGGAAGGAGCGGACCATCCTGTATCTGTTGCCGCGCGAAGGGTGTTTCCTGACCGCGTTTGTTTTCGGTGAAAAGGCGACGGCGGCGGTGCGCGCCAGTGACGTGCCCGCGGCGGTGGTGAAGGCGCTGAACGAGGCCCGGGTCTATGCGGAGGGGAGGGGCATCCGGCTGGAAACCCGCACCGCGAAGGACCTCGCCACCATGAAGAAATTGGCGGCCATCAAGATGGCGCTTTAGGCGCGGCGCAGCGCAGCTGCGCTGCGATTCAAGAAGAAAGATTCAAGAAGGAAGAACGACGGAAGCGGACTGCCGCTCCTCGATGGCTGCTGCTTCAGACTATCGCCTCACTCTCCCAGCCAGACGTACTTGTAGGGATGGTGATCGAGCACGGTGGGATGCCAGCCGTGCACCGAGGGCTGGAGCAGGAACACATGCGTGTTGAAATACAGCGGGACAACCGGCATGGCGGTGAGCAGCAGTGACTCCGCGCGCTGCAGCAACACCGCACGCTCGGCCGGATTTACCGTGCGCGCCGCGGTCAGCAACAGCGAATCGTAGTCGGAACTGGCCCAGCCCGTGTGATTGTTGCCGCTGTCGCCGCGCCACACGTCCAGAAACGTGCTGGCATCGGGATAATCGCCGACCCAGTCGGAGAGCAGGATCTGGTATTGGCCCGTCCGCCGCTCCGCGAGCACCACCTTGAGTTCCTGGTTCACGAGACGCACCTCGACGCCCAATTCTCGCCGCCACATTTCCTGCACGGCCTCGGCGAGCAGGCGGTGGTTCTCGGAATTGTTGTACAGCAGCTCCAGCGGCGGCAGGCCGTGTCCGCCCGGGTGGCCGGCCGCGGCGAGCAGCCGCCGCGCCGCGGCGAAATCGGTGGTCACCTCCGCCGGCGGCGTGTAGTCAGCCAGGCCCGGCGGCGTGAGCGAGGTGGCGGGCTGCTGTCCGCCGCGGAGAATGTGTTCGACGATGGCCTGGCGGTCGATGGCCAGCGCGAGGGCGCGGCGCACCAGCGCGTCGTCGAGCGGCGGACGGCGCACGTTCAGGCGGAAAAAGTAGGTGTTGAAATAGGGATCGCGGCGCAGGAACTGCGGCGCATTGCGGCGGTAGGCGTCGACCTTGCCGACCGGCAGCGTGTAGGTCACATGCAATTGCCCCGCGCGGAAGGCGCGCTCCTCGGCGTCCTGGCTGTCGATCGGATGGAAATGGATCGCCTGCAGCCGGACGCGGGCCGCATCCCAGTAGGTGGGCGATTTTTCCACGATGATCACCTCGTTCGGTTTCCAGGTTTTCAGCACAAAGGGACCGTTGCCGACGAGCTGGCCGGGCCGGGTCCAGGGATTGCCCCGCTGGTCGGCGGCGCCGTATTTCTCGATGGCCGGCAGCGGCACGGGCAGCCAGGGCATCTGCGCCAGCAGGGAGAGGAAATACGGCGCGGGATGCGCCAGGGTGATGCGCAGCGTGCGATCGTCGGGGGCCGTGAAGCCCACCTGCGCGAAGTCGGCCAGTTGGCCCTTGTTGAAGGCTTCGGCGTTGAGCACCAGGTAAAACAAGGTCGCATTGTCGGCCGCCAGCGACGGCGTCAGGATGCGGCGGTAGGAGGCCACGAAGTCCGGCGCGGTGACCGGGTCGCCATCGGACCATTTCGCATCGGCGCGCAGGTGGAAGGTGTAGGTAAGGCCGTCGGGCGACGCCTCCCAGCGCTCGGCCACGCCCGGCACCGGATGCAAGTCGCGCGGATCCTCGGTCACCAGGCCTTCGAAGAGCGCGGAGACGACGCACTGCTCGGCAAGGCCCGTCACGAGCTGCGGGTCGAGGTCGCTGACTTCGGAGCCGACGCCGCGGTAGAGGACTTGTTCGCGGTTGCCGCGCTGGACGTCAGTCTCATGGCGGGTACAAGCGGGAATCAGAAGCCAGAGGCCGGAAGCCAGAAGCCAGAAGACGAAAGAACGGCGCATGACATCGCGTGCCAGCACGCTCCTACAGCTTTCGGATCAGGGCCACCGCGTGGGCGGCGATGGCGAGTCCGCGGCCAAGGTCATCGACCCCCTCATTGGTCGTGGCCTTCAGGCCGACGGCCTCCACCGGCAGACCGGAGGAATTGGCGAGCGCGAGTTTCATTTCACCAAGGCGCGGAGAAATTCTGGGCTTCTCGGCGATGACGGTGGTGTCGATGTTCAACGGCTCCCAGCCGCGCTGCCGCAGCTCGGCCACGACGCGCTTCAGCAGGAGCTGCGAATCGGCGTCCTGGAAAGTGGGATCGGTGTCGGGAAAGAAATGGCCGATATCGGGCAGCCCGGCCGCGCCGAGGAGGGCGTCGCAGACGGCATGGGTCACACAGTCGGCGTCGGAGTGGCCTTCGAGTCCGTAGTCGGTGTCAAAGCGCACGCCGCCGAGCACGAGCGGGCGGCCCGCGACGAGGCGGTGGATGTCATAACCGTGGCCGATGCGGTAAGGCATGGCGTGTCAGGCCTCAGGCTTAAGGGCACCGGCGCGGCTAAGCAAGAACTCCAAAAGCGCCAGATCGGCGGCGGTGGTCAGCTTGGGGTTCGGGTGCGGATTTTGCAGGAAGGTCACCGGATGGCCGAGTTGTTCGACGGCCTGGGCGTCATCGGTGATGCGCAAACCGCGGCGTTGCACCCGGGCGTAGGCGCGGGTGATGAGGTCGCGGGCGAAGACCTGGGGCGTCTCCATGGCCCACAGCCGCGAGCGGTCGAGGGTGGCGGCGCGCCCGCGCACCGGCGCCCCGCGGCGCCTCGCGCGCGCCACCTGCTTCACGGTGTCGATCACGCGGTGGGCCAGCACGACGGCGTCGTCGCGGCGCACCGCCTTGAGCAGAGCGGCGAGCTGCTCGGGGCGGATGAGCGGCCGGGCGCAGTCGTGGATGAAGACGTAATCGATATCCTCGGGCAGGCCGGCAAGGGCATTGGCCACGGAATCCTGCCGTTCGCGTCCGCCTTGGACAAAGAGCGCTGGCGTGGGCGCGTAGCAGGAAAGTTCGAGCGACTGGCGGGCATCGCGGTAGACAACGACGTAGAAGTCGGCCACGCCGCTGGCGGCGAAGGCCGCGGCTGAGTGGGCGAAGACCGGGCGGCCGGCGAGCGGCGCGAGAATCTTGTCAGCCACGGCTTCCCGCATGCGGCGGCCCTGTCCGGCGGCGAGGAGGATGGCGGCGGTGCGGCTCATCGGCAGCGGACTGCGCCCGCCGCCGGAGGCGGGAGGCAGGAGGCGGGAGGCGGGAGGAAGGCAGCCATGTTGAAATCAGGCGATTTTCAGTTCGGCGAGGATGGCTTGGGCGGCGGCGGCGGGATCGGTGGCCTTGAAGATCGGCCGGCCCACCACGATGAAGTTGGCACCCGCGCGGGCGGCCGCGGCCGGGGTCATCACGCGTGTCTGGTCGTCGTCTCCGCCGACACCGGCGGGGCGGATGCCGGGGGTGACCAGCTTGACGGATGGCGGCAGCTGCTTGCGCAGCGGCGCAATTTCGAGAGGCGAGCAGACGATTCCGCCCAAACCGCACCCGACGGCCAGCCGGGCCAGGCGCATCACCTGCGCCTCGGGGGCGGCGCCGACGCCGGCCTCGCGGAGGTCGTTTTCGCCGAGCGAGGTGAGCACGGTCACGCCGAGCAGCAGGAGCGAAGGCGCGGCCTGCTGCTGGGCTTTCACCGCCCGGCGCATCATTTCGCGTCCGCCGGCGGTGTGGAGCGTGAGCATCCGGATGGGCAGCCGCGCGGCCGACTCGACCGCCCGGGCGACCGTGTTGGGAATGTCGTGCAGCTTGAGGTCGAGAAAAATTTCGAAGCCCATGCCGGCCACCTCGCGCACACAATCGGGCCCGCAAGCGGTGAACATTTCGAGACCGATCTTGGCCCAGCGGACCTTGCCGCTGAGATGGCGGAGCACGGGCGCGATGGCGCGTGGAGAGGGGGCGTCGAGGACGAGAATAAGGTCGCAAGCCATGTCGGTGCCTTCGTAACGTGACGGGAAATACGAGTCTTCGCCACCGTTTTTTGTCCGCCGTGAAACCCGTCACCGTTTTTTCACCGGCCAAGATCAACCTCTTTCTCGCCATCACCGGCCAGCGCGCCGACGGTTACCACGATCTTGTGTCGGTGGCGGCGCCGCTCGGGTTCGGCGATCAGTTGATCGCCGAGGCGCAGGGCGAAAGGCGAAAGGCGAAGGACCAGTTCAGCCTGGAGTGCGATGACCCCGAGGTGCCGCGCGATGAAACCAATCTTGTCGCCAAGGCCGCGCGGCGGTTTTGCGAGGCGACCGGCTGGAAGGCGGCGGTGGCGTTTCGCCTGACCAAACGCATTCCGCTGGGCGCGGGGCTCGGTGGCGGCAGCAGCAACGCGGCGGCCGCCCTGCTCGCACTGAACCAGTTGAGCGGCGCCGGGCTCAGCCGCGATAGGCTGATGGCGCTGGCGGCGCAGGTCGGGTCCGACTGCCCGCTGTTCCTGCCCGGCGGCCCGGTGCTCATGCGGGGGCGCGGCGAGCAGGTGGAATCGCTGCCCGCGGCGGCCGCCGGGCGGTTGCGGGGACGGCGCGTGCTGCTTTTCAAGCCGAACTTCAGCATCCGCACGGCTTGGGCGTACGAGCGGATGGCCGCCTGCACCGGGGCTTCCGCCGCCGCTACCGCCCGGGCGGACAAGTCGGCACCGGGAGCGGCCCGGGCACCCGCAGGCTATCTATCCGCCGCCGAGGCCGAGCGCCGCCTCGCCGCGTGGATTGCCGGGAATGCCGGCGCGGAGGAACTCCTCTTCAACAACCTGGAGCCGGTGGTGTTTCGAAAGTTCATCGCGCTGCCCGCGCTGCTGGAACGCCTGCACACCCGGTTCGGCCTCGCGCCCCGCATGAGCGGCAGCGGCAGCGCGTGCTTCGTGTTGCTGCCCGACGACGCGCCGGTGGAGGAGATCATCGGCAGCGTCCGCGAAGCGTGGGGTCCGTTGTGCTTCGTGCATCCCACGGTCATCGCGTGAAGGCGGCAGGGGTACCGTTTGCACCGTTCACCGGTTGCTGTCACTTGGCCCATAAAACCCGACCGGCCGCTGAAGATCGGACTGAATCAGCCGTCACAGCGGTTATCCCGGCGGCGCATCCCAGCTTTTGGGGGGATATTCCAAATCCGTGTTGACCCTCAGTGGGCCGAACCTGATAAAGAGCTGCCAACGTCTTTCAACCCGACCTCGCGCCACAGCACCGTTCAATCGATCGCGATGGATCCCCCACCGAAAACCGAGTTCGTTGTGCAGGGCATCTCCGCCTCCAACGGCATTGCTTACGGGGAGATCTTTCTCTACCTGCGGACGGAACTCGAGGTGCCGGCCTACCAGGTCGACCCCGACAAGCACGCGGGGGAGGTCGCGCGGTTTGAGCAGGGGCTCGTCGTCACCCGCCAGCAGATCACCAAGATCAAGAACGAGGTGGAGCACAACCTCGGCCCCGACGAGGCGCGCATCTTCGATGCGCACCTGATGGTGCTCGAGGACGAGGCGCTGATCGCCGAGACGATCCGCGAATTCGAGAACACCGGCGCCAACATCGAGACGTGCTTCAACAACGTCGCGCAGCGCTACGTCAAGGCGTTCGATGAGATCAACGATGAATACCTGCGGGAGCGCGCCGGCGACATCCGCGACGTCGCGCAGCGCGTGCTGCAGAATCTCCTCGGCCAGGCGGCGCGCCACCTGAGCGAGCTGGCGGAGAAACGCGTTGTCGTCGCCAACGACATCACCCCGTCCGACGCCGCGGGCATCGACCGCAGCACGGCCATCGGCATCGTCACCGACTCGGGCAGCAAGACGAGCCACGCCGTCATCGTCGCGCGCTCGCTGAAGATTCCCGCCGTGGTGGGCGTGCGCGACCTCACCACCCGGGTCGCCACCGGCGACCGGGTGCTCGTCGACGGCTACGACGGAGTGGTCATCGTCAACCCCACCGAGCAGACGCTTTTCCGCTACGGCCGGATCCAGACCGAGAAGAAGACCATCGAGTCGCGCCTGATGGCGGCCAGCCGGCTACCGGCCGAGACGCTCGACGGCGTGCACGTGACGCTGCTGGCCAACATCGAGAAGGCCGAGGAGGTCAGCCAGGCGAAGGATTGCCAGGCCGAGGGCGTGGGCCTGTTCCGCACCGAGTACCTTTACCTCAACTCGTCGCATCTGCCGGGGGAGGAGGAGCAGTTTGCCACCTACAAGGCCGTCGCCGAGGCGTTCGCGCCGCAGCCGGTGGTGATTCGCACGCTCGACCTCGGCGGCGACAAGCCGATGGAGACCATCCCCGGCCTGATTCACCACGAGACGAACCCCTTTCTGGGATTTCGCGCGATCCGCCTCTGCCTCGAACACCCGGAGATGTTCAAGGAGCAGCTCCGCGCCATCCTGCGAGCCAGCGCCTTCGGCAAGGTGCGCATGATGTATCCAATGATCAGCGGCGCGGAGGAGCTGGCGCGCGCCAACGTCGTGCTGGCGGAGGCGAAGGAGGAACTGCGCCGGCGCGGCGAGCGCTTCGACGAGAACATGGAGGTCGGCAGCATGATCGAGATCCCCAGTGCCGCGGCCACGGCCGACATCCTGGCGCAACACTGCCACTTCTTCAGCATCGGCACCAATGACCTCATCCAGTACCTGCTGGCGATCGACCGCGGGAACGATCACATCGCCCACCTCTACGAGCCGACCCACCCGGCCGTGCTGCGCACGATCAAGCGGGTGGTGGACGACGCGCACCAGCACCGGCTGCCGGTGGCGGTGTGCGGCGAGATGGCCGGCGACCCGGTGTTCACGCCCCTGCTGCTCGGACTCGGCGTGGACGAGCTGAGCATGTCGTCGCCGTCGCTGCCCGCGGTGAAATATTTCGTCCGCGCCATGAAGATGAGCGACGCACGGCAGCTCGCCGCCGAGGCGTTGACGCTGAGTGATCCGAAGGAGATCTACGGCCGGGCCGAGGAGTTCTACAAGGCGCGGGTGAAGGTGGAGTGAGCGGATTGTGGATTTTTGATATCGGATATCGGAAAGCTACCAGCGGAAAGACAAAGCGATGATGTGGGATTTCAGAAGTCTGATCCGGCGCGGCGGCGGCCTCTGGCCGCGGAGTTGGAGAAAGGACGACCGCCGGCCCATCCGGCCGCCGGAGACCGGGCCCAAAGCGGCCCCGCCGCCTCCCCCCGAAGCGGAGGAGCGATGGATCATACCGCCCTGGCATCCGCCCCAGGATTCCGACGACGGGTGGAAGAAGTCAGAGTAAGCCAGAGGTCAGAGGCCAGAGGTCAGAAATTGTAGGGGCGCAGGCTTGCTGCGCCCGTTTTTCTTTCGGATTCGGCTGCCGCGCAGTTCTAAACACCCGGCGTATTTCCACGGAGCTGCGCCCACGCCTGCCGGAACAGGTAGGCGGACGCGACGAGCAGGAGCGGCGCGGAATAGACGCCCGGCATCAGACGCCCGAGATAGAAGGAACCTGCGATGTGTCCGAGTCCGTTGCCGAACATAAGAACGGCGAGGGGCAGGGAGACCCAGACGATCCATCGCGTCCGGCGAAACGCCAGCGGGGACAGCACCAGCAGCAAGAGGATGCCGAGGACCAGTCCCGTCAGCCACACGCCGAACGTGAACGTCGGCAGCGGCAGAAACGGCAGCCGCGCGCGGATCGCCTGGACGGCCGGGTTATAGACCGACAGAAAATCCGTCCCCGCCTCATCCGTCACGTGCAGCGCGATGGTCACGGCCATGGCCACCCAGGCGTAGCCAAACCGCCGGGCGGTAACTGGAGCAGGCGGAGGCTCGCTCATATTGGGCATCACGACGGGAAGTTGAGTTTCATGCCGCGAGCCAGATCAAGGTGGCGATTCTGGCTTCCCTGCCGTAGTCGACGGCTTCTCGGCTGCCTTGGAGAGATCAAAGTAAATCGGTACAGACAGAAGGGTATTCACCGTGCGGCCACCTCTGACCCCGGGTTTGAATTTCCATTTGGAAACACAAGCCACCGCCGCCATGCCGAATTCCTCGTGAGTGGCTTGGATGACCCGGACATCGTGGACATTACCTTTAGTATCTACGATAAATCCAACGACCGCGGATCCGGTGATTCCCTTCTTGCGGAGCTCATAAGGATAAATCGGTTCAGTTTGAACGAGGGGGATGGGAATCTGATCCACGCGATCAAGCTGAGGAGTCGGTTCGACGGCGGTGTTGGCACGCGCTGCTGAAGTACTGCTTGACGTCGGCGAAGTCGCGCATCCTCCGGTCAACGTGAGCAACAAAGCGGAGACAAGCACTGGGGCGGATTTTTCCATTGGTGACATGTCAGACCTTTCCCTTGGGAAGCTCTATGACAAAAGACCGATGGCAGCGCAGGCAGTCGGCCCGCTGGGAGCGGAAGGGCAGGATAAAGCCGATGCCGACGCAGATCGCGGCGAGCGGGCTGAGCTCCCGCAGCCTGACCTCATCCGATCCGCAGTGCGGGCAGCGCAACAGACCGGCGTCCATCTTCGGCAGCATCAGCACCTCGCGCGTCCGATCGAGGTCTTCGTCCTCGACCTCAACCTTCACGCCGCCGATGGCGTTCGAGGACAGCCAGTACGTGGAGGCGGTGAGCTCATCGCGGATACCTGCATGGATGCCGCTCCCTTCCAACCTGGACTTCGCCAAGTAGGCTTCATCAAGTGTGGAGTATGCCGCGACGATTTTCATGCATCCAGATCCGTGGACATCTTTGCGCCAGCTGGCATCAATCAGTCAGAGCCGACTCTCATGGCTGATTCTGCAGGTCACACTGGAAGAAAGCCACCTCGGATTCGAACCGGAAGTAGCGGTAGGGGAGGCGTTCGCCGGTGGCCGCGTAGCCGTGCCTGGTGAAGAAGCCGACGGGTGCTTGTTCAGGAGCGATGATCGCGGTCCGCATCAACTTCGCACCGCATTTCGTGCGGGCGAAGTCGTGCAGCTCGACCAGCGCTGCACGCCCGAATCCCCGGCCGCGGAACTCGGGCACGATCAGGAGCAGCGTGAGGTAGGCAGTGCCCGGGCCGGGGTGATCGCGAAACACCTCCGCACAACCGATCATGCGTTCGCCGGCGAGCACGCCGAAGACGAACTTATCGTCGTAGGAGCGTCCGGGCGGGAGATTGGCGAACGAACTCTGGGCCTCCGCCGGTCCCGCCGGCCCGCCGAGGCACCGCTCGAAGTAATCAGGACACGCCTCGTACACGGCCTGCAGGGCATCGAGGTCTTCCTTGTTCGCCTGAAGTAGCCGCAGCATGGCATCATCCAGGCTGAACTCGTATTCGATTTCGTCGATGATCGGAATGCCGTCCTGGCCGTATTCCGGAATCTCCGGCTTCAGCTTCCGCGCTTCCGTGACCGCGCCGTGATGGACGGCGATCTCGCGCCAGCCCAGCGCGGCGTAAAACCGCTGCGCGGATCGGTTGTCGTTGGTCGTGATGAGCCAGAGGCACCGGCAGCCTTGGGCGCGCGCTACGGACGACAACTCGCTCAACATCCGGCGGCCCAGTCCCTGGCGCTGGCGGAGAGCAATGAGCACCACGACTTCACAGCGCATTCCAACGGTGCAGTACTGGAGCAGGCCGAGCCGCATACCTTCATCTTGGACGACAAGTCCGGGCAGCGTCCGAGTGTCATGGCAAACGCCCCGGGTCACGATGACCGGCGAACCAAAGTACCGGGTCACCAAAGCCGCCGCCCAATCACGGTCTGAGTCGGTAAGCTCTCGCACCTGCATAAAGGCGTACCTCGTTTGTGGTTTTGCGTCCTGACGTGAGGTTCATGATGCTCACGCAAAGGCGCCAAGACGCAAAGGATTCTTCGAGAACATGCTCACTCCTCGCTACTCGATGCTCGCTACATCTGATGCGGCCTGGCTGCAATCATCGCCCAAGCAGCGTGGCTGCAGAAGCCGGGTGCACGAACGCGAGCGAACTTGAGATGGTGTCGATGACGAGGCCGGGCGCGACGCCGAGGGCGACGATGCCGGCGATGAGTACCACGCAGAGGATGCGCGTCGGCCAGTTCAGCACGATCGGCCCCGCCGCGGCGGCGGGGTTGACCTCGCCGAACACGGCCTGACGGATGACTTGCAGGTAGTAGTAGATCGCGATGACCGAATTGACCACGGCGACGATGACCAGCACAAGGTGGCCCTGCGCCAGCGCGGCGGTGAGCAGGGAGAGCTTGGCCATGAAGCCGACGAAGGGCGGGATGCTGGCGAGGGCGAACAGGCCCACGAGCAGCGTGAGGGCCAGCAGCGGCGAGCGGCGGTGCAGCCCGGCCAGCTCCTCGATCGCGACGTTGGTGCCGTCGCGCGAGACCCGGCAGATGACGACGAAGCAGGCCAGGATCATCAGCAGGTAGCCGGTGATGTAGTAAAGGGCGGCGGTGTAGCCGGCGACGTCGAGCGCGACGAAGCCGATCAGCGCGTAGCCGGCGTGGGCGATGGCGGAGAAGCCCAGCAAGCGCTTGAGGTCCTTTTGCACGAGGGCGATCAGGTTGCCGTAGAACATCGAGGCGACGGCGAGGAAGGTCAGCAGCAGGGCGACGGTCCGGTTGTCCGGCGTGGCGAGCGAGACGAAGCGCACGAGCACGGCGACGGCGCCGACCTTCGGCAGCGAGGCGATGAGGCTGGCGGTCTCGTTGGACGCGCCCTGGTAGACGTCGGGCGTCCAGAAGTGGAACGGGAAGACGGCCAGCTTGTAGTAGAGTCCGCAGAAGGCCATGACGAGGCCAACGATGGCCAGCGGCGAATGCACGACGGGCTGGAGGATGGCAACCATCTCCGGCAGGTGCGTGGTGCCGGTGAGGCCGTAGAGGTAGCTGAGACCGAAGAACATGATGCCGTTGGCGGCCACGCCGAACATGACGTACTTGATGGCCGACTCCATCTGGCTCTTCTGGTCCTCGCGTTCGCGACGCATGGGCACCAGCAGGTAGAGCGGGAACGAGGACAGCTCGAGGGCGACCACGAGCGAGATGAGGTCGACGCAGCTCACGAGCATGACAAGCCCGGTGATGCTCAGGGTGAGGAAGAGGTAGTACTCGGGCTTGACCTCGCCGCGGATGTCGGGGAGTTCGCCGCTGAGGAACAGGATGCACGCGAAGCCGAAGGCGAGGACGAGCTTGAGGAGCTGGGAGAATTGATCGACGCGGTAGGCGCCGCTGAAGAGGTCGGCGCGCTGTCCCAGCGCCAGCGCCGCGGCGGCGATGGTGGCGAACGCGACCAGCAGGGCGACGATCCGGGCGAGTTTTTGCTGGGACGCGCCGAGGGTGACCACAAAGAGACCGAGCGCGCCGGCGAGCAGCACCAGCTCCGGCAGGAAGGCCATGATGAAGGAGGAGATCATTACCAAGTAGCGAGTAGCGGGTAGTGAGTAGCGAGCATGGCAGCCATGAACCACTGCCGACGGGCTGGAGGGCGAGGCTCCGGCCGAGCCGTGGCGGCAAAGGTCTGGTATGCGGGCAATGTCATCTTATGGCAGGGCGGCGGAAGCCGAGGCCACGGCGTGGCCGGCTTGGGCGAGGAGGTGTTGCACGCTGGCGTGCATGACGTTGACGAACGGCTGCGGGTGGAGGCCGATCCAGAAGACGAACACCAGCAGGGGCGCGAGGCTGACGATCTCCCGCAGGTTGAGGTCGGTGAGGCCGGTGTGGACAGGGTTGTTGGTGCCGCCCCAGGCCACGCGCTGCAGCATGCGCAGGTTGTACGCCGCGGCGGCGACCACGCCGGGCACGGCGCAGGCCACCAGCCATTTGGAGTGCGCGAAACCGCCGGCCAGCACGAGGAATTCGCCGATGAAGCTGTTGGTGCCGGGAAAGGCGAGGGAAGAGAGGCAGAACACGCCGAGGAAGAAGGAGAACACCGGCATGAATTTGCCGAGGCCGGCGGCCTCGTTGAGGTCGCGGGTGTGCAGGCGTTCGTAGATGAGGCCGACGGCGATGAACAGCGCGCCCGTGGTGATGCCGTGGTTGATCATCACGAGGGTGGCGCCCTCGATGCCGCGGGTATTGAGCACAAAAATGCCGAGCGTGGCGAAGCCCATGTGGCCGACGCTGGAGTAGGCGACGAGCTTCTTCAGGTCAGTCTGCGCGAGCGAGGCGAAGCTGCCGTAGAGGATGGCGGCCACGGAGAGCCAGAGGATCCAAGGCGCGAAAACATGGGTGGCACAGGGCGTGATCGGCAGGCAGAAGCGCAGGAAACCGTACGTGCCCATCTTGAGGAGGATACTGGCAAGCAACACGCTGCCGGCCGTGGGCGCCTCGACATGGGCCGCGGGCAGCCACGTATGGAGCGGGAACATCGGCACCTTGATCGCGAAGGAGATGAAGAACGCCGCGAAGATCCAGCATTGGAAGACGGGATCGTACGGCCGGCCCATCAGGTCGGGGATGTGGAAGGTGCCGGCCTGAAGGCGCAGGGCGATGAGCGCGACCAGCAGGAAGACGGAGCCCGACATCGTGTAGATGAAGAACTTGAGCGAGGCGTAGATCCGGCGCGGGCCGCCCCACACGCCAATCAGCAGCGTCATGGGGATCAGCATCGCCTCCCAGAAGACGAAGAAGAGGATGGAATCGAGCGCGCAAAAGACGCCGGTCATGGCCGTCTCCATGATCAGCAGGCAGATCATGAATTCGCGGACGCGCGTCTGGAGGTGGGTCCACGAGGCGAGGACGCAGAGCGGCGTGATGAGGGTCGTCAGCAGCACGAGCAGCAGACTGATGCCGTCGACGCCGAGCGTGTAGTTGATCTTCAGGCCGGGAATCCACGCGGCGTGTTCGACGAACTGGAAGTCGGCGGTGGCAGGGTTGAAGCCGGTCCAGAGCTTCAGCGAGAGAAGCGCGACAGCGGTGGTGCCGGCCAGCGTCCACCAACGCAGCACGCGCTCGCTGCGGATCAGGGCCGCGACGGCGGCGGCGAGCAGCGGCGCGAAGATCAGCACGCTGAGAATCGGAAAGCCCGCGTTGGAGCCGGCTGGAATCATGGCACGAAAGCGCTAGAAGAAGAACAGGAAGGCGAGGATGAGGATCGCCGCGACGGCGAACACGAGGGTGAGGTTTTCCTGCAGCGCCCCACGCTGGGCGAAGCGCAGGCGGCCGCCGATGCCGCGGACCGCGGACGCAAGGCCGTCCACGGCGCCGTCGATGACACGGTTGTCGAAGAGGCCCACCAGTCCGGCGGACTTCATCAGCGGGACGAGGCCGCCCACGCGGTAGACCTCGCCCACGCCGGTGTCGGCGGACTGGACGGGCCAACGGGCCAGCCAGAGGAAGGCGCGGCCGCCCATGCGGTAGAACCAGTCGAGGTCGAGGTTGATGCCCCGGTGCGGCTCGATTTTCTTCAGCTTGACCAGCACGAAGAAGCCGAGGGCGGTGAAGAGCAGGATCTGGAGCGTTTCGGAGACGTGGTACGAGGTGTACGGATGAAACGCCTGCGCGGCCTCCTGATACGGGAGCAGATGATAGAGGTACGGCGTGTAGCAGCCGATGAAGACGCAGAGGAACGCGGTGACGCCCATCGCGGCCAGCATATTCCAGGGCGGATCCTTGGCGCGCTCGAACGTGGCGGGCTGGCAGTGGTTCTTCCCGAACCAGACGAAGTACGGGACTTTCAGACCGTTGCAGTAAAAGGTGCCGATCGCCGCGAGATTGAGCAGGAAGCCGGCCCAGAGGAGATGCTGGTCAAAGCCGGCCTGGACGATCATGGACTTGCTCACGAAGCCGCTGAAAAATGGAAACGCGGAGATCGAGAGGCCGCCGATCAGCGTGAAGAGGAAGGCCCACGGCATCTTCTTGTAGAGGCCGCCCAGCTCCGACATCCGGGTCTCGCCCGTCATGTGGAGCACCGCGCCGCCGCCCATGAAGAGCAGGCCCTTGTAGAGGATGTGGGCGAAGGCGTGGGCGCACGCGCCGTTGACGGCGAGCTGCGTGCCGATGCCGACGCCGGCCACCATGTAGCCGACCTGGCTGACGATGTGGTAGGCGAAGAGCCGGCGCACGTCGTTCTCGATGATGGCGTAGACGACGCCGTAGAGAGACATGATCACGCCGAGCACCACCAGGAGTTCCATGCCGGCAAAGCCGCGGCAAAGCGCATAGACGGCCGTCTTGGTCGTGAAGGCGCTGAGAAAGACGGCACCGTTGAACGTGCCCGCCGGGTAGGCGTCGGGCAGCCAGGCGTGCAGCGGGGGCACGGCGGCGTTGAGGAGGAATCCGCCCAGGATAAGCCAGGCCGCCGGCGGGAGATGATGGATCTCGAAGGCGGTGAAGGCCGTGCTGCCGGTGGCCTTCACATGGAGGACGATGCCGGCGAAAAGCGCCAGGCCGCCCGTGACGTGTACCAGCAGGTAGCGGAAACCGGCGGCGGTGGATTCGGGCTTGCGGCGGTACCAGATGAGAAAGACGGAGGAGAACGCCATCACCTCCCAGAAAAGGAAGAGCGTGAGCAGATCGCCCGCAAAGATGGCGCCGAGCGAGCCGGCCACGTAGATCCAGGCGGCGATGTGCTGGCCGTCCTCCTCGACGTGCAGCCCGAACAGCGTCCCGATGATGCACATCAGGCTCATGATGTGGGCGAAGACGAGGCTCAACGCGTCGGCGCGGCCGAAGGTCAGCGTCCATTGCAGGAAGCGCACATGGGCGAATTCGCCCCGCGCCATCGTGAGCACCACGCCGTACGCCAGGATCGGGACCAGCAGGAGGAAGGTCTTCTTCAGGCGCGCGGGCACCAGCGGCAGCCCGAGGCATCCGAGGAGCAGGACCAGCGCGGGATGAAGCCAGAAGTTACTCATCGTAGTAGTCCTCGCGGGTCGAGATGCCGAGGCGGCCGAAGGTCTTGGCGAAAACGACAAGCAACAGGCAGCCGAGGAGGCCGAATACCGTCCAGAACGCGGGAAGGTGCTCCATCGCCGTGTGCGCGTGCTCCTTGCCGACGACCGCCGGGACGGCATCGAGCACGACGAGGATGATCAGCGCCGCGATGCCCACCCGCACCACGATCTTCAGGCGGGTGCGCAGAAAATCGATGAGGCGGGCAAGGTTCATGGCAGGACGGCCTGGGCAAAGTGCATGAAGAAATCGGGGCAGATGCCGATGACCACCGAGATGGCGGCGGTGAGGCAGAGGGGAATCAGCAGCGCGAGCGGCGCCTCGTGGAAGTGGTGCCGGGCATCCCCGGCGGCAGGCGGACTGAAGAAGGCCTGGTAGACCACCGGGGCGAAATAGGCGGCGTTGAGGAGCGCGCTGGCCACGAGCACGACGAGGATGCCGATGGAGCCGGCGTCGAGGGCGCCGACGAAGAGATAAAGCTTGGAGACGAAGCCGCCGACCGGCGGGGCGCCGATCATGCTCAGCGCGGCGA
This sequence comes from Opitutaceae bacterium, assembly GCA_049513315.1. GTDB lineage: Bacteria > Verrucomicrobiota > Verrucomicrobiia > Opitutales > Opitutaceae > Fen-1467. Next base: position 137,280 of record JBEKWG010000019.1, on the reverse strand, counting down.
GGGCGAAGGCGCCGAAGGTGAAGGGCATCGCCCGGCCCAATCCGTTCATCTCGGAGATCTTTTTCTTATGGGTGACCACGTAGATCGCGCCGGCGCAAAAGAACAGCGTGATTTTCGCGAACGCATGGGCGGCGATGTGGAAGAGGCCACCCGCGACGGCGGTGGGCGTCAGGAGAGCGACGCCGAGGATGATGTAGGAGAGCTGGCTGACGGTGGAGTAGGCCAGCCGCGCCTTCAGATCGTCCTTGCTCAGCGCGACGATGGAGCCGGCGAGAATCGTGATGGAGACGAACCAGGCGGTGGGCAGGCCGAGATGGAGCCGATCCATCAAGTCCACGCCGAAGACGTAAAGCATCACGCGCACGGTGGAGAAAACGCCGACCTTCACGACGGCAACGGCATGGAGCAGGGCGCTGACCGGGGTCGGCGCGACCATGGCGCTGGGCAGCCAGTGGTGCAGCGGCATGACGGCGTTCTTGGCGAAACCCAGGAGGCAGCAGACGTAGAGGAGGATGATGACGCCGTTGTGGACATTCGCGGGCAGGATGCCGGCGTGGGCGTTGGTGGCGAAGTCGAGCGTGCCGGACAGGACGTAGATCAGCACCATCGCCGGGAGGATGAGTCCCTTGGCCGCGGTGGTCAGGTAAACGAGGTATTTCTTTCCGCTCTCATAGCCTTCTTCGTCCTGGTGATGGGCGACCAGCGGGTAGGTGGTGATGCTGACGATCTCGTAGAAGAGATAGAGCGTGAGGAGATTGTCGGAGAAGGCGCAGCCGATGGCGCCAAACAGCGCGAGAGCGAAGCAGGTGTTGAAACGCGTCTGGGCATGCTCCCCGAGGCCGCGCATGTAGCCCGCCGAGTAGAACACCGTCAGCACCCACAGGAACGAAGCGGTCGTGGCGAAGATCATCGACAGCGCGTCGGCCCGCAGCGCGAAGCTCAGGCCCGGCAGCAGCGGGAAGAGAGTGAAATGCAGCGTCCGCCCGGCGCGGACGCCGGGGATCATCGACGCGACGACGACGAACAGCGTGGCGGCCGCGAGGAAGGAGCAGGTTTCGCGCAGGTTGGGCTTTTTGCCCGTCACCATGACCAGCCCGGCGCCGAGGAGCGGGGCGAGGACGGCGAGGAGGAGCCGGAGGTCGGAGGGCGTTTCCATGGAGCTATCCCTTCAGTTCGGAAAGCTCCTTGGAGTGGATGGAGCGGTAATTCCGGTAGACCGCGATGATGATGCTCAGCGTGATCGCGACCTCGGCGGCGGCGAGACCCATGATGAAGAGAACGAAGATCTGCCCGACCGTCGGATCCGGCGCCATGAAACGGTTCAGGGCCATGAAATTGAGCGCCGCGGCCGAGAAAATCAGCTCGCCCGAGATGAGCATGCCGATGAGCGTGCGGCGGCGGATGAGGCCGTAGATGCCGGCGGCCAGCAGAAAGGCCGCGAGGATGAGGTAGACCCCGGGTTGATCGTACAGGCGGACAGTCATCCTCTCCCCCTTCCGGCGCGGGCGATGGCGAGGGCTCCCAAGATGGCGACGAGGAGCACGAGCGAGATCAACTCAAAGGGCAGGCTGTAGGTGGTGAGCAGCGCGCCACCGATGGCCGGCACCGAACCGTCGGTCGCCGGCGAGACCGCCGCCGGCCAGGGGCCCTGCAGGCCCAGTCGCGCCACGCCCCAGAAAATCGCCCCGCTCACCAGCAGCGCGACTCCGCCCCATAGAAACTCGCGGCTCTGCTTTTCCTGCGGCGCGGGTTCGTCGGTCTCGGTAAGCATGACACCGAACACGATGGTCACGCAAACGGCGCCGACATAGATGAGGATCTCCATCAACGCGAGGAACGGGCTGTTCAGGAAATAGTAGAGCCCGGCGAGGCCGATGCAGCACAGCGCCAGGCCGCAGACGCTGCGGATGATGCGCGTGCTGAGCACCGCGAGCAGCGTGCCGGCAACCGTGGTCGCGATGATCAGGCCAAAAAGGCCGGTGGCAAGGTAGTCGGAGCCAGGAATCACGGCTGCTTCTTTTCCGCCTTCAGTCGCTCGACCAGATCAAAGATGTAGTCACCCTTGGAGGTGCTCGCGAGGTTGTAGTTTTTGGAAAAGCGGATGGCGTCGCAGGGGCAGACCTCGACACAGGCGCCGCACAGACTGCACTTGGTGAAGTCGAGTTTGAACTCCGTCACCGACTTTTTTTTCTCCCCCTCCAGTCTGACGCCGTCGACCAGGATGCAGTCGCTGGGGCAGGCGCGTTCGCACAATTTGCAGGCGGTGCAGAAAGACCGGCCCGTCTCCGGATCGCTTGTGAGCACAATGTGTCCGCGGTAGCGCGCCGGGATGGGCAGGGTTTTGCGCGGATACGGCACGGTGACGACCGGTTTGAAGAACTGGGTCAGCGTCACCCGCATGCCGACGAGCAGGCTCCAGAAGCCGCGCGGGACTTCGAGAATCGAGGCTTTCATGCTCAGAAGATTTTGATCATCGCGCTGGAGAGCAGGAGGGTGAAGAGGGAGACCGGGATGAGGATCTTCCACGAAAGGTTGAGCAGGCCGTAGAACTGGGTGCGGGGGAAGGTCCAGCGGACCCAGATGACCGTGAAGATCAACGCGTAGAGCTTGAGGAGGAACCAGACCACCCCCGGCCAGATGCCGAACGGGCTCTGCCAGCCGCCGAGGAAGAGGACGGTGCCGAGGCTGCAGCCCAGCACGATGTTGGCGTATTCGGCCATGAAGAAGATGCCGAAGCCCATGCCGGCGTACTCGGTGAACGCGCCGGCCACGAGTTCGCTCTCGGCCTCGGCCATGTCGAAAGGCGCGCGGTTCGTCTCCGCCAGCATGCAGATGAAGAAGATGACGAACGTCACCGGCATGAGCGGATTGACCCAGACCTTGAAAAGGTTCCAGTGCCAGAACCCGCCGGCCTGCTGCCGGACGATTTCGTTGAGGTCCATCGTGCCGGTCATCATCAGCAGCGTGATGACGACCAGCAGCATGGGGATCTCGTAGGCGACGTCCTGCGAGACGACGCGGGCGGCCGAAATGATGGCGTACTTGTTGCGGGAGGACCAGCCGCTGAGCATGATGGCCATCACGTTGATCGATCCGAAGGAGAAGACCATCAGCAGGCCCACGTTGATGTTCCGGGCGACGAGCGTTTCACTGAAGGGAATCACCGCCAGGCACATCATCGCGGGGGAGATGACCATGAGCGGGGCGAGGCGGAACAGAATGGTGTCGGTGCCCGGCGGGACGATGAGCTGCTTGGAAAGGAGCTTGGCGACATCGGCGACGGGCTGGAGCCAGCCGCCATAACCGGCCTCGTTGGGTCCGGGGCGGCGCTGGATGCGACCGGCGCCCTTCCGTTCGGCCAGCATCAGATAGGCCGCGTTCAAGCCGACAAAGGCCATGATGCAGACCAGGGAGAGCAGCAATCTGACGGGCTCGGCGGTGAGAAAACTCATGGCGGGAGGTGCGCGGTCAGCGGTCGATGTCGGGAATGACGAGGTCCAGGCTGCCCAGGAGGGCCAGGGCATCGGGCAGCATCATGCCTTTGCTCGCCTCTTCGTAGAGGCTCAGATTGGAGAACGATGGGGTGCGCAGTTTGACGCGGTAGGGAATCTCCTTGTGGTCGCTGACGGTGCGCACGAGGAATCGACCGCGGGCGGCTTCGACGGCGTAGCAGTAATCGCCGGGAGGCAGTTTCAGGACCCGGGGAACCTTGCCCATGACCGGGCCGGGGGGCAGTTTGCCCAAGGCCTGCTCGATGATGCGAAGGCTCTGCGCCATCTCCTCCATGCGCACGAGGTAGCGCGCCATGGAATCGCCTTCGGGGAAGACCGGAATTTCGAAGTCGAATTCAGGATAGACGGAGTAAGGCTCGCTCCTTCTCACGTCGTAGGCGACCCCGGCGCCACGGATTACCGGGCCCGTGGCGCCGTATTTGCGGCACATTTCCGCACTAATGGGGCCGATGCCTTCCAGGCGTTTGCGCAGGATGATGTTGTCGGTCACCAGCTCGCGATACATCTTCAGTCGCGGACGCATCTGCGCGACAAAAGCGCGGGTGCCCTTGATAAACTCGTCATCGATGTCGTTGCACAGTCCGCCGAAGCGGAAGTAGCAGTAGGTCAGGCGGGAGCCGGTGACTCCCTCGAGCAGATCGAGGATTTTTTCCCGGTCGTCGAAGGCGTAGAGCAGCGGCGTGAAGCCGCCAAGATCGAGCAGGAAGGCGCTCCACCAGACCAGGTGGCTGGAGATGCGGTTGAGTTCGGACGTGATGACGCGAATGTATTCCGCGCGCCGCGGCACCTCGATCCGGAGGGCGCGTTCCACCACACCGACAAAGGCGTGGTTATAGTGCAGCGCCGAGAGGTAGTCGATGCGGCCGGTGTTGGGGAGAAACTGGGCCCACGTACGATTTTCCCCCATTTTCTCGTGCATCCGGTGGATGTAGCCGATGACGGGTTCAGCCCGGGTGACGTATTCACCGTTCATCGTCATCTTGATCCGCAGGACCCCGTGGGTGGCCGGATGCTGCGGCCCCAGGTTCAGGACGAACGTCTCTTGGGGGTTCGTGCGGCTGGGGATGTCGTTTGAAGCGATCACGCGCTGAAATCCTTGCGGAGGGGATGGTAGTCGGCGTCTTCCGGCAGGAGGAACGGGGTGAGATCAGGGTGTCCCAAGAAGCGGATGCCGAAGAAATCGTGCGTCTCGCGCTCATGCCAGTTGGCGCCCGGGAACACCCCGGAAAGGGTGGGAAGCTCCGGATGGCCCCGGGGAACGCGGGCCCGGACCACGACACGGAGGGGCGAAAGGGGATGGAAGTAGTCATACACGACTTCCATCTCATTTTGCGCAATCCAATCGACCCCGGTGATGGCATCCAGGCCGAAGCCGTTTTGATCAAGGATCTCGGCGGCGAGCACGACCTGTCCGGAGGACACCGTGACATCGAGATGGTATCCCTTAAGGGAATAATCAACTGACTGGACGGGGCCCGGACTCGGCGGCGGAGTGGCGGTCGGCGCGGGCGCAGCGGCGGCGGAATCCGGCACGCTGGGCGCGACCGCGCCCAGCGGGATCAGCCGGGTAAATTGGACGGATAGTTGCTCGAGAGACGGAATCATTGCGGCGGCTTCACCACCGGCCAGCGCCGTTTGCCGGTGAGCTTCTGTTCCAGCGCCAGAATCCCTTCGATCAGCGCTTCCGGACGCGGAGGACAGCCCGGGATGTAGACGTCGACCGGGAAGAGCTGGTCGACGCCCTCGACCACGGCATATTGGCCCGGGAAAACGAAGGGTCCGCCGGAGATGGCGCAGTTGCCCATGGCGATGACCCATTTGGGCTCCAGCATCTGGTCATAGAGGGTCTTCACGGCCGGAGCTATTTTCTTATTAACGGTGCCGGCTACGATCATCACGTCGGCCTGACGGGGCGAAGGCCGGAAAACCTCGGCGCCAAAGCGCGAGATGTCGAAGCGCGGACCGCCCGCGGCCATCATCTCAATGGCGCAGCAGGCCAGACCGAAGGTCAGGGGCCACAAAGAGTTGGCGCGGCTGAGGGCCAGCAGGTCGTCCAGTTTGGCGAATTTGACGATCTGGGAGGTGTCTACCGACGCTTCCATTCGAGAACTCCTTTCTTCCAGGCGTAGACGATCACGAGGGAGAGAATCCCCACAAACATGACCAGCTCGACGAAGTCCCGGATGACAAACTGCCGGTTGTAGACCAGCGCGACGGGGATCAGGTAGAGGACATCCACCGCGAACGCGACGAACACCAGGGCGTACAAGTAATAGACCGCACTGTACCTGATCCACGCATCGCCAATGGGTTCCATTCCGCATTCGATGTACTGGCCGGTCTTGTTGGCGCAGTTGCGGGTTTTGCGTGCAGCCAGCAGGTGGACGACGATGAAAGGGCCCACGGCGAACACCAGTCCGCCCAGGCAAAAAACGGCCACGTAAATCAGGTCACCGGTAAGCACATCGTTCATGGGGGCGAGGGGAAGAAGGCATCAGGCGGGACGGCGGCTGACTGCATGGCAGCATAATCGCATGGAATGCACGACCCGGCAGCGCAAGCCTTGGCAAGCTTTGCGCATTTATTGCAACCTCAACCTGTGCGCAATGGAGCCTGGATAATTAGATTAACTTCTACACGGCGAACCGGCGAGCTGCCGGCGTAATACCCCGACATTCCGGGCGGAGCGACGGGATCCCTTGCGCGGATCATTGAATCCTCCAAATTCTCACCCCGATCACCCATGCCCCCTGAATCCTCCTCCCGCCGCCGTGGGGTGAGGATGCTGATCGAGCCCGTCGGGACCCGCGTCTGCTGGCTGGCGTGGATCGCCGATCCCGATGGCAACCGCATCTGCCGGTATTCGCGCAAAGACGGCACCGCCGGCTAAGTAAATACTCAAAGTCCGCCTGCGGTGTCGGAGACCCTGAGCGTGTCGAAGGGGAGCCTGCCGAATCCGGCGAAGGGCATTCGCGCAAGGATGGAACGGCCGGTTGAGCGATGGCGGACACCGATTGCCCGAAGGCGGATCGTGAAGAGTGCCAGCCGTCGTCCGGCGGTCTACTCCACCTCAATTTCGATGCCGCCCGTCAGCAGCGACACCAGATTGTAGACGAAAGCGCCGATCACGCCCTGGAGGAAACCCATGACGCCGTAGATCACCGGCGCTGCCAGGGCGAAGCCGAGTCCGAAGATAAACGGAAAGGCGCGCGGCACGTTCGGAGCGTGCGCCATGACAACGCTGATCAGCAGGATGAATGGCATGAACAGCAGGCCGAAGCAGCCCATGATGACGGCCAGGGTTGTCCCGGCGGTGAGCGGACCAATTCTTTTTAGGCGTCGTTTCATAATCCCTTTCTGTGGCGGGGAACGGAAGGAATCCTGCCCGGCAGGCTGCCCGGGCCTCCGGGTCAAGGCCTGCCCGCTCTGATTCCGCTGGCGAGCAGGGTTTCGAAACAGGGCTCGACGGTCTCCCGCGATACGACGGTGACCTCGACCTTTTGAAAGCCGGCCTTCTTGAGGAAGCCGTGCAGCGCACTCTCCTTGAAGCCGAGCCACACGTCGGCGTAGAGCTCGCGCGCCTTCTCGAAGGTGTGCTCCTTGAGATCAAGCACCACGAGCTGTCCGCCGGGGCGAAGAATACGGTGGGCTTCGTTGACGGCGGTCTGCGGGTGGTTCGCGTGATGCAGCGCCTGGCTGAGGATGGCGAGGTCGACCGACTTGTCGGGCAAGGGCACGTTCTCGATGTCGCCCAGCTTGTAGGCGAGGTTGGCGAGGCCGTTCTTCCTGGCCAGCTCGGTGCCGACCTCGACCATGCGCGGCGAGTTATCGATGCACCACACGCGCTCGGCGCGGTGCGCAATGAGCTGGGAGATGAGACCCTCGCCGGCGCCAAGGTCGGCCACGACGATGGGCGGCACCAGCCGCAGCGCCAGGTGCCCGATCGCCTCCCACGAACGGCCGGGACAGTGGCCCTTGCCGAGCCGCCCGGCAATGAGGTTGAAATACTGCTCCGCCACCCGGCGGCGTTTCTGGAGAATCCGGTCGAGGTTGTCGCGGTCCTCGGCGAACTCGGCCGAGTCAGTCACGGCCTCGCATGCGGCTTTGAGCAGCGCCAGTTGCCGCGACGGGAGGCTGGCGCGCAGCGAGTAGAACGCCTTCTTGCCCTCGCGGCGGTCGGCCACGAAACCGGCCTGCCGGAGGAGGGCGAGTTGCGAGGAGATGCGCGACTGCGCCATGCCGAGCACCTCCTGCACTTCGGCGACCGAGAGTTCCTCCTTCATCAGCAGCGCCAGCAGCCGCAGCCGCGTGGGATCGGAAAGGATTTTCAGGGTGTCGAGGGAGGAGTTCACAGGGCGGGCCGGGGGGAAGGCGGCGGCAGCTATTTGATCAGTGGCAGCGCCAGCGGATATTTCCAAGCCCGACCATTGTTGACCTTGATTGTCGCCACGATGACGCAGACCAGGTTGAACACCCCGATGGCAATCAGCAGCGGGATGCCGATGAGCACGAAGATCAAAACGAACGACGCAGCGGCGTAGATCAGGCAGGAAATCTGGAAATTCAGCGCCTGTTTGCCGTGAGCCTCGACGGTGGGGAACTCATTTTTTTTCAGCTGCCACACGAGGAAGGGACCGATCAGATTCCCGAGTGGAATGACGAATCCCGCCATGGCGGAGAGATGGCATAGCATCTCCCAAGTGCGAGCCGGCGATACGGGCGGGGCGGCGGCTGGCGCGGGCGGAGGAGTAGAAGCCGAGTCCATGTCTCAGCCATGCCGGGTCGGGGCGGGGGCGTCAATTCCGCGATGGAGGGGCGGGCGTCGGCGCCGGCGGCGTCAGAGCAGCCGCTCGGCCGCCAGCAGCGAGAGCTGCCACGACCCGAAACCGGCGATGATGCCACCGGCGACCCGGTTGATCCAGCGCCGCGCGCCCGTCGCTGAGGGAACGGCGCAAACCGAGCAGGTTGATTGGTCCGATCGGCGCTGCGATGGCGAAACCGATGACGGGTCCTTTCAGCAGATGCTCCATGGCGGGCCGTGGGAGGAGAAAGCGCGGAGGGCGGATGATGTCATTTCCCCGACCGTCGTGAATGGTTCCCAGGAAGGCCTGACGGTGTCGGGCCTTGAAGGATAAGCGGGGGCGCGTCCCTCCACCCTGAGGCATGCTCAGCTGCCCGCGGCCGGCAGGGGGTCGGCGTAGCGGCTGATGCCCGTCACAACATAGTCGTGCTCGGCACCGCCGGTTTTCACCTTCACGTGGTCGCCGGGCTTCTTGGAAAGCAGGGCGAGGCCGAGCGGCGTCTTGTAGGAGATGATGTGTTTCTCCGGGTCGCCGTCCCAGAGCCCCAGCACGGTGTAATGCACGGTCTGGCCGGTGGCACCCTCGCGCAGCTCGACCACGCTGCCCACGCTGATCTGGTCAGTGCCGGCATCTTTGAAATCGGTGATTCGCGCCCGGCCGAGGTCGCGCTCGAGCTGGGATTTCTGGGCCATGAGCAGCTGCTGGTCCTGCTTGGCCATCTTGTATCCCGCATTTTCCCGCAGGTCGCCCTGCTCGCGAGCGGCGGCGATGGAGCGGGAATTCTCCGGAATCTTCTTGGTGACAATGGAATCGTATTCCTGGCGCTTCCGCTCGTAGCTCTCGCGCGACACGAGCAGTTGTTCGCCCTTGGTCTCGTTGTCGCTGGAAACCAGCGATTGGATGGAGGGGAAGGTCTTGATGAAGCGGGCGAGCAGCGACTTTTTCGTCAGTTCTTCGAAACCCTGGTTGAGCAGGAGGGTGTTGGCGAGATCGCGCGCGGTCTCCGGGTCGGCGGTGGCCAGCAGGTCGGGGATGAGGTCGGGGTCGTCGCTGAGGATTTCAGCCAGCGGAATGCGTCGCGCGCCCGCGGATTGCAGCGCTTCATAATCGATGGCGAAGAAGATGGCGCTGCACAGGCGCGGCGTGATGAGGTCGTTGAGGAGCTTGGCAAATTTCTTCGACTGGCGGTTCTTGACGATCCACAGCAGCACCGGCGCGCGCAGGTTCTGCTCGGTCTGCCAGCGCTTGAGCACCGTCGCGAGTTCCTCGGCGTGGCCGCTGTCGACGAGGAAGTTGATGCACTCGGTGGTGAACTTGCCCTGGCTGGTTTTGAGCAGGGCGAACGTCAGGTCCTTCCACTCAATGGGATGCGCGTCCTTGATCAGTTCGAGGAAATGCGTCTGGAAATGGACGGGGATCTTCTCGGCGATGTCCGTCAGGCGGCGGGTGTCCGCGACGAGTTCGCCCAAGCTTGGACTGAGGGTGGCGATATCGATGCCGAGCATGATGGCCAGTTCATCGCGGACGGCGGCGCCATAGAGCCGCTCGGCGGAAAGGAGCTGGTTGCTGTCCTTGATGGCCTCGGCGAGGGCGGTGAGCACGGGCGTCAGGTCGGTCTTGGTTTCCTTCCTGGTGGCGACGCTGAGCAGCTCCTCGGCCAGCAGGATGCGGCGCCGCGCCGAGCGGGTGTTGTTGAAGCGATCGAGAATCTCGTCCTCAGCCGAGATCGGCTCGTCGCGCAGCACGTAACATTCGGTTTTCTTGGCCGGCACGGCAATGCGCGGGTCCTTGGCGACATGCTTCTTGGCGGAGGACCACCACTTCTTGAACTTCTCCTCGCCGACCACCTGCTGGAGCGTGAGCTCGAGGTCGATGGCGGTCGTGGCCTTGTTGGGAAAGGCGGCCAGCGTCTCGACGACGAGCTGGACGGGCTTCTCCTCAATCAGCTGGGCGATCTTCTCGGGCTCGGTCTCCTTCCGCACCAGGAGGTGCTTGGCCGGCAGGATTTCGAGCGTGCCGACGCAAAAGGCGGGATCCATCCGGTGCTTCCTCTTGCCTTTGAAATCGATGACCAGCTTCTCTTCCGCCTCATCGTAATCCCGGATCTGCCCGAATCCCCAGCTCCGATGGATGCAGTAAGCGCCGGGCTCCATGGCCTCGAGTTTGGCTTTGGCCGCCTTCAGTGACGGATTTTTGGCGATGAGCGCATGAACGGCTTCGGAATTCATAATGGCGGTGTGGCGGGCGTAAACGATGAGTTGAGTGGAGAATGGGATGGAATGTCAAACTGTGTGTCTTAACGTTACCGGGATGAGGTCCTTGCCGAACCCACCTTCCGCCGGCGCCTGGCCAGTCGCAATCGCGCTGCTGGAACGCTGGCTGAAGCGGGGCGAACGGGTGGATGCATTGATGGAGGCGGCCGGACGGAGGGCGCCGGACGCGTTGCGCGGCGAGGAAAGGGCCCGCTGCCAGCATTTGCTGTTCGGCGCGGTGCGGAATTATGGGCGAATCAACGCGGCCGTGGCTGCCTTGGTGGAGCGGCCGCCGCGGGCGAGGCTGCGGGCCGTGCTGCTCGTGGCCGGCTTTGAACTGCTTGAGGCGGGCCTGGCACCAACCGGGGAGGAACGGGCGGCCCGGATCGTGCATCATGCGGTCGGTCAGGCCAAGACCCTGCTCAGCCCGGCGGAGGCGCGGCTCGTCAACGCCGTGCTCCGCCAGCTCGGCCCGGCCGCCGCCTTCCCCGCGGCCCCCCCGGCCGCCGGAGCAGGCGCCGCGGAGCTGGCGCGTTTTTTTTCCCATCCCGAATGGCTCGTGCGACGCTGGCTGGCGCAGTTCGGCGCCGCGACGACGCACCACCTGCTCCAATGGAATCAGACGCCTCCGCCCGTCTACGGGCGCTGGCGCTCCGCCTTCGCCAAGGCGGCGGCGGACGGGAGCCCTGCGATGCAGCCACCGGCGTTTCTCCAGCCGACGGGCTGGGCGGGATTCTATATTGTGCCGGCCGGCCACTGGCCGGAAGTCGAACGGCTGCTGGCCGACGGCACGCTTTATCTGCAGGATCCCGCCACACTGATTGCCGCGGAACTGCTCGATCCACAGCCGGCGGAAACCGTGCTCGATCTATGCGCCGCGCCGGGCGGCAAGAGCCTGCTGCTGGCGGATCTGCTGGAGGCACGGACGCGGCAGAACGGTCCGGAGACGAAGGCGGGCCGCGTGGTCGCGGTCGATCTGCCCGACGACCGCCGCATCGGCCGGCTCAAGGAAAACCTCGCCAAAGCGCGCACGACCGATGTCGCCCTGATCCAGGCTGACGTGCGCCAACTCAGCCCCGCCCTGCTCAAGCAGTACCATCTGCCGGCCGGATATTCCGCGGTGCTGCTCGACGTGCCCTGTTCCAACACCGGCGCGATGCGCCATCGCGTGGACGTGAAATGGCGGCTGCGCGAGTCCGACATCGCGCAGCATGCCGGGCAGCAGCTCGCGCTGCTCACCGCGGCGGCTCAGCTGGTGACACCGGGCGGCCGGCTGGTCTACAGCACATGCAGTCTTGAGCCCGAGGAAAACGAGGGTGTGGTCGAGGCGTTCCTGCGCGCCTGCGGCGGACGGTGGGCGCTCGAGCAGACGAGCCGCAGCCGTCCCTGGGAGGCGGGGTGTGACGGGGCCGCTGCGTTCCGCCTGCGGCGGAATGCGTGATTCAAGATTTAAGATTCAAAATTCAAGAGGATATTCCGCCATCATCTTGGATCTTCGGTCTTGAATCTTGAATCGGTCTTCGAGCTTGTTCAGGGAACAAGCTCGAAGACTGGCAGCGTCACTTGCTGCTCCTCATTGCCATTGATGAACGTATAGGTGATGCGCGTGGTCGAGCGGATCAGTTCCGCGTAGCGCAGGAAGGGCCAGGCTGACACCGGCTCATCGTTGATGCGCGTGCACAGGTCGCCCGCCTGCACCCCCAGCATCTCCGCCGCCGACTCGCCCACCACCGCCGCCACGCGCCAGTAGGCGACCGTCTTGGTGAAGCTCAGTCCCGTGCTGCGCATGGGCACGATCTTGATCGTATCGTAGTTTGGCCGGAAAAAGGTCACCTGATTGCGCTTCTGATCGAAGGTCACGGTAAAATTCCGCAACAAGCCTCCGCCGATGGACGACAGTTCGTCGGTCACGTCGACAATGGGGTCATCGATGACGTAGGCGCCGATGGTGAGCGGTTGCGTGAGCCGTCCGATCATGCGCAGGCGGTCACCCGCCAGGGTGGCCACGAGGGCGCCGGGTCTCGGCCCGAACTGAAAGGCGGGGTGGAGGCCGACGGTGTTAAGGCTCAGCGCCGCGTCGCTGCCCGAGTCAACCAGCGCAATGAAGGACTCGGCGCCCAGCTGGATCGGAATGAGCGGCGTGTTCTGTTCGTTGTTGAAGGGAATCGTGACGCCGGGCAGCGCCATGGGCGCGCCATACGGCGTGATCGTGACCCGCGGGTGCAGGTAGTCGAGCGTGAGGAGTGTCTCGCGAAACAGGGGGAAACCGAGCACCCCGTCGATGCGCACGCCGAGGTGATTGGAAAGGTCGGCGAGGTCGTACACGAGCGCCTGGACGCCCTCGAAGCGCGCCGAACCCAGCTGCAGGCGTTTCAGGGTGACGGGATTGAGCAGCTGCACCTGGCCGTTGGCGCCGAGCACGCGCACCGCCGGCTGGTTGGTCCGCGGCCGGCCGCCGTATCGCTTCACCAGGTCGGGCGTCAACAGCGTGGCCGACGAGCCGGTGTCGATGATGAAATGGTAGGGACCGTGCTTGTCCACCTGCGTCTCAATGACCAGGAAGTTGGAGACGAGGGAGGCCGGCAGGACGCTTTGCGCCGCCTCGACGCTGGTTTTGCGCGGCGGCCGGCGGAAGGTCGTGCAGCCGGCCAGCAGCAGCCAGAGTCCGGAAATCAGCATCCAAAGCAGGGCGCGGCTCGCTCGCGTCCCGTGGGAAAAGGGGAGGCGCAGGGTTGAATTCATTTTTCCGGTTGGGGCAGGCGCAGGCTCATGATGATGGGCACGAGCATGATCAGGCCACCGAGCCCATAAAGGCCTTCGGGATGCAGCCGCCAGTAGATCAGGCCGCCGACCACCGGCCCAATGGCGCGGGCGAGCGAACCGAGCGAACGGAACACGCCGAGCACCCGGCCTTGTTCATCGACACTGCTGTAGAGCGAGATGAGGGCGGAAATGGCCGAGTTGGTGAAACCGGAGCCGAGGGAAAGACAGGCCAGGCCGGCATAGAAAACCGCCTGGTTCTTCGCAAAGCCCATCAGGAAAAGCGCCAGCATGAAGAACGTCACGCCTGCCACCAGGACGCGCCGCTCTCCGAAAAGCGGCACGGTTTTCCGCACCAGCACTCCCTGGGTGAAAATCGACATGAAGCCAACAAAGACGAAGATCGCCGTCATCTGTCGCGGCGTATAAGCGAACCGGTCGGCGGCGAGGAACGCCAGCGAGAATTCCACCGCGCTGAAGGCCAGGGCGAAGACAAAGTAGAGCAGATTCGAGCGTCGCACCCGGAGGTCGGCGATGCTGAAGAGCGCCTTGAGGGGATGGCGTTCGCGCGGTACGGCGGTCTCCCGGGCCTCGGGCGTGAGGGTCTCGGCAAACCGGGCGTAGATCCAGGCCAGATTGAGCAGGCAGCAGGCAAACGCGATCAGGGCGGGGATGGAAAACGGATGAATACCGCAGACGGCGAGGCGGGGATGATGGACGAGCAGGTTGTAGCCGGACATCAGGCCGCCGATGGCGGGGCCGGTGATGAAGCCGAGGCCGAAGGCCACCCCCACCAGCCCCATGCCCTTGGCGCGGTTTTCCCGCGAGGTCACATCGGCCACGGCGGCGGTGGCGACGGAAAGGTTGCCGCTCATGGCGCCACCGAACAGGCGGGCCAAGATGAACAACCAGAACGAACCGCTGAAGACCCACAGCAGGTAGCTGAACGCGATGCCGGCGACGGTCACAAGGAGGACGCGGCGCCGGCCGAGCCGGTCGGAAAGTCCGCCCCAGTAAGGCGCGAACAGAAACTGCAGCAGGGAATAAAGCGAGCCGATGACACCGCCGAAGAGCACCGGAATATAACTGCCTCCTCCGCCGGTGAGACGGGCCAGCGCCTCGATGTTGGCGAGCATCCACCCGAGCAGCCCCCCATGCCCCTCGCGCCCGAGGTAATATTCCAGCATCGCGGGGAAAAGGGGGAAGATGATCGAAAACCCGATCAGGTCGATGTAGAGCGTGAGAAAAATGACGCCCAGCGAGAGCGGTTTGGGCGCCGGTGCGGCGGTGGCGGTGGTCGCGGAAGAGGCGGCGGTGGTCACAACATTGAGGAGGAACAAACCCTAGTGGCGGGGTTGCCGGGTGCAACCGCAGTTTCGCGCCGGTAGTGGGTCTGTTTGGTTCTTGATGGTCATTGCGAGGAGTGGCCGCGACGAAGCAATCCAGCTGAATGCCACCTGGATCGCCGCGCCCCACTTTCGCGGGGCTCGCGATGACATGTGAAACTGACCCATCATCTTCGCGCCGCGCGGCGCTACGCGCGGGGCGGCCGGCCTTCGAGGTGGAACCGGTGCAGCGCGCGGTGCACGACCGGCGCAAGCAGGATGCCCACGGTGGTAAGGAAGGCGACGCCGCTGAAAATCGCATAGGTTCCGGCGAAGAGCTTGCCCGCGGCGGTCTTGATCGGATCGAGCGGGCCCATGCCGGACAGGATCATCGCGGCGTTGGCAAAGGCATCCAGCCACGGCAGATCCTCGAGAAAATGGTAGCCGCACATGCCGATGCCGAGGCAGGCGAGCAGAATGCCGCATCCCAGCAGGGCATGGCGGGCGAGGCGGTGATAGTAGTCCCGCCGCGGCAGCAGCGGATCATGGCGTTGTTCAAACATGGCGCAGGTTTACCACGGACGGACACGGATAAACACAGATTTTGTCGGACGAATCCGTGTCGGTCCGTGCAATCCGTGGTTCTGTGGCATGGATCCGGTGACTCCACCCTATAGTTGATACGGCAGGGGGAAACGTGACGTCAGCTTGATGATGCGTTGCTTCGTTTCGGCGAGGACCGCGTCCAGCCGCTCGGTGCCGATGGCGCGCAGCACGACGTCGATGCAGGCGGCGATCTCGCCCATGTCCGACTCGACCATGCCGCGCGTCGTCACCGCCGGCGTGCCCAGGCGCAGGCCCGACGCTTGGAAGGGCGAGCGCGTCTCGAACGGCACGGTGTTCTTGTTGCAGGTGATGTTGGCCAGATCGAGCGTCTCCTGCGCCTTCTTGGCGGTGAGCTCGGGCAGGTTGGCCCGGAGGTCGACGAGGAAGAGGTGATTGTCGGTGCCGCCGGAGACAATCTTGTAGCCGTGTGACGCCATGGCGGCGGCGAGGGCTTGGGCGTTTTTGATGATCTGCGCCGAATACTCCTTGAACTCGGGCTTGAGGCACTCGCCGAAGCACACGGCCTTGGCGGCAATCACATGCATGAGCGGGCCGCCCTGGCCGCCGGGGAACATGGCGGAGTCGATGGCCTTGGCGTAGGCGGCCTTGCAGAGGATGAGGCCGCCGCGCGGGCCGCGCAGCGTCTTGTGCGTGGTCGTGGTGACGAAATCGGCGTGCGGCACGGGGGTGGGATGCAGCCCGGCGGCCACGAGGCCGGCGATGTGCGCGATGTCGGCAAAAAGGTAGGCGCCGGCGCTGCGGGCGATCTCGCCCATGCGGGCGAAGTCGATGATGCGCGAGTAGGCGCTGGCGCCGACGGTGATCATCCTCGGCTTCTCGCGCTGGGCGATGGCGGCAAGTTCATCGTAGTCGATGCGACCGTTGTCCTCGCGCACGCCGTACTGGCAGAACCGGTAGAGTTTACCGGAGAAGTTGGCGGGGTTGCCGTGGGTGAGGTGGCCGCCGTGGCTCAGGTTCATGCCGAGCACCTTGTCGCCCGGCTGCAACACGGCGGTGTAGACGGCGAAGTTGGCCTGCGAGCCGGAGTGCGGCTGCACGTTGGCGTGCTCGGCGCCGAACAGCTTTTTGGCGCGCTCGATGGCGAGCACCTCGACCTTGTCGACCTGCTCGCAGCCGCCGTACCAGCGCTTCCCGGGGTAACCCTCGGCATATTTGTTGGTCATCACACAGCCGGTGGCCTCCAGCACGGCCGGGTAGGTGAAGTTTTCCGACGCGATCAGCTCAATGTGGCTCTGCTGGCGCGAGAGTTCGCCGGCGATGGCGGCGTAAACATCGGGATCCAGCTGGCGGAGGGGGGTGGCGTCGAGTGGCATGAGGCGGGCGGGGTCTGGCATGAGGATCAGGCGGGAAGCAGGGCGGATGGCAGGAAAACGTTGAGGGGCGGCTACGGGGCGGCCGTGATGACTTTGAGCAAATTGACGACGCTGGGCACGGCCTCAACGAGATTGTCGCGGCAGGTTTCGTAGATACTGAGCGGCCCACCATAGGGATCGTCGACCTCCGGATCGACGGGTGGCGGCAGGAATTGGCGGAAGAGATAAAGGTGCTTCGGCACACGTTCGAACTGCAGCTGGATCATCGCCCGGTGCGATTCGGTCATGCAGAGCACGACCCGGGCGCCATCCAGCAACTGCTGGGTCACGGGCTGGCTGGAGTGCGGCGAAAGATCGAGGCCGACCTTCTTCATGGCGATTGCGGCGTTGTCGGAGACCGGATCGCCCTGGCGCGCGGCGATGCCGGCGGAGACCACCTGAAGCGATTTGAGCGGCTCGGTCTGGCCCGCGAGGAAGTGCCGGAGCAGCGCCGCGGCCATGGGACTGCGGCAGATGTTCGCCGTGCAAACGATGAGAATGTGGCCGGCCTCGGGCATGCGCGAAAATCGTGAATAAGCAGTCGTGTGCAGGTGATGTCGAGGGCAGAAACGTCACGCCGGCGGCGCGCTTTCTCAACTACGCGGCAGCTTTCCGAGCGCCAGGAGCGCGCGATGGAGTTGCACGGCGCGCTCGAGGACGGTGTCCTTGAGCGGCTTCTCGGGCGCCGCGGATTTGGCCGCAACGGGCGCCGGCGCGGCCGCCGTGATCGGGGGAACATCTTCCCGGCCTTCGACCTTCGACTTTGGACCCTCATCTTCTGTCTCGCCGCTGTCGCGGTCGCGGGCAAGCGCGGCTTCATCAAAGCGGTGCTTGGTGGAATTCTCGCTGATGAGTGATTCGATGGGTGCGCCGGCCTCAAGGGCGGCGTAGGCGCGGGCGTCAGCCTCGGGATTGACGGAAAGCGTGATGTCCGGCGTCAGGCCCGGGGCGGCGAGGCCGATGGTGATGAGGGCGGGCGCATGGTCGCGGAGCGCGGCGAGCAGGTCGGTGGGCGTGCCGGGGCCGACGAGCAGGAACAACGGCGCGGTGCGCGGTCGGGACGGCAAATCGGCCGGAAGGGCGTGCGCCGCGGCTCCGGTCGGATGGCGAAGATCGATGATCAACGCCGGTGCCTTCCAGACGGCTGTCAGCTGCGCGGCGTCGTCGGGCAGGCGCTGCAGGCGCACGTAGGTGAGACCCCGGCCTAGGTCCGCTGGCGTCGCCGCCGACGGCGGCGACGCCGGCAGATTCAAGATTGAAAACTGAAGACCGAAGACCAGCAGCAGGCCAAAAGTGGCAGGAGAGTGGCGAAGAATTCTCATGAGCGGTTCAACTGGCGGGCGCCGATGTCGTGACGAAAGTACTTGGAGGCGAACTGGAGCTGGTCGCATACGGCATAAGCCCGGTCGGCCGCGGCGCGGAGGGTGGAGGCCCGCGCGCAGACGCCGAGCACCCGGCCGCCGGTGGAAACGATCTGCCGCTGCGCGTTGAGCGCGGTGCCGGCATGGACGATCCACGTTTCGGGCGGAAGCGCCGGGGGCCCTTCGACTTGGCTCAGGGCAGGCAGCGTGATCACGTCGCCCTTCGGATAACTGCCCGGATACCCCTTCGCCGCGACCACCACGCATAGGGCGTAGTCGGGCTTCACTTCGAGTTTGATGTCGCGCAGTCGGCCTTGGGTGGCGGCCCACATCAGCGCGAGCGGATCGGTGGCGAGGCGCGGCAGGATGACCTGCGTCTCCGGATCGCCGAACCGGGTGTTGAACTCCAGCACCTGCGGGCCATCGGCGGTGAGCATCAGCCCGAGGTACAGCGTGCCGCGGAAATCGATGCCCTCGGCGGCGATGGCGTCGACGCTCGGGCGGGCGATGGTCTGGACGATCTCATCAAGGAGGTCGGAGGCAACGATCTCGGCCGGCGAATACGCGCCCATGCCGCCGGTGTTGGGGCCGGTGTCGTTGTCGCCGGCGCGCTTGTGGTCCTGGCTCGTCGGCAGCAAAACAAAATCGCGGCCCGAGACGATGAGCTGAATCGAGGTTTCCTCGCCGAAGAGGCAGTCTTCGAGGAGAATTTCCGATTTCCGATTTCCGATTGCCGATTGCATCTTTAGCGCGAGCAGCGTGCGAATGGCGCTTTCGGTTTCCTCGCGGTTCCGGGGGACAATGACGCCTTTACCGGCAGCCAGACCATCAGCCTTGACTACCACGGGAGCAGAATGCTGGCGGAGATAGGCGAGGGCGTCGTCGACATTGTCGAAAGCAGCAGCCGGAGCCGTCGGAATCCGGTATTTCTGGAGCAGTTCCTTGGTGAAAATCTTCGAGGCTTCGAGGCGGGCGCCGTCGCGCTTCGGGCCGTAGGCGGGTATGCCCGCGGCGGCGAGCGCATCGACGAGGCCGAGCGAGAGCGGCACCTCGGGACCCACGACGACGAAGTCGACTTTTTCGCGCTGGGCCAGCGCAACAATGCCGGGCACGTCCTCCGCGGAAACCGGGAAGCACGCGGTCTCTTGGGCGATGCCGCCGTTGCCGGGCGCGGCGATCACGCGGGGATGCGCCGGCGAGGCGAGGCAGGCCTTGACGAGGGCATGTTCGCGTCCGCCGGAGCCGACGATGAGGAGGGAGCGGGGAAGGGAAGAGGCCACGGGAAAGGTCGAAGGTCGAAAGTCGAAGGCCGAAGGTCGAACCAAAAAACTCGCCCACGATCAACCCCGGCACGGTGCCGTCCACCCAAAACTCAAAACCCAAAACGCAAAACTTGGCGGCGGCCGCCAACGCGTTTCACGGGTTCCTCGGCTCGGCCGTCCGCCCCGTTCCCCTTACCGACATCTCAATCAACGGCCGCCTTCACCCGCCGCCGACGAGCGAAGCGAAGAGGCGGTCGGGTGCAGGGCGTTGTCAGGTTTCACCACGATGTTCCATCGTTATTACTACTTTTCCTCTGGCGTGTCCTTCTTCCAGATACCGGATGGCCTCAGGGACATCACTCAATGGGTAGCTCCGGTCGATGACCGCAATGACTTTTCCGGCTTCGAGAAGCCCTCGCATGACGATCAAGTCATCTTTGCGTAAATGCCCCAGAAACGGGAGCAGCTTCTGGCTCACGAACCGTGACAACACGACCGCTTTGAGCATGCCAGTCAGAGGTCCCAGCCAGCGCCCCTTGTTCGGTCCTCCGACCAGCACGAGAGTCCCCTCGGTCGTCAGCGCGCGCCTGCAATCTGACAAGGAATGGTTCCCCACGGAATCGAAGATCAGGTCATACCGCTGCCCACTCTTGGTGAAATCCTCTTGGGTGTAATCCACGACGTGGTTAGCGCCGATCGTTCGGACCATGTCCACATTCCTCGTGCTGCACACGCCGGTCACCTCCGCGCCGAATAACTTGGCAATCTGCACGGCGAACGTCCCCACACCTCCCGCCGCGCCGTTGATCAAGACCTTCTGGCCGGGCTGAATCCGTCCTTTGTCGCGAAGACCCTGCAGGGCGGTGAATGCCGCCACCGGAACCGCCGCCGCCTGCTCGAACGTCACGTTGGCCGGCTTCAGCACCAAGGCTTTTTCGGAAACACACCCATACTCGGCAAAGGCTCCCCTGCACGCGCCGAACACCTCGTCACCTGGGTGGAACTGCGTCACGTTCCCGCCGACCGCTTCAACCTGCCCGGCCACGTCAACCCCGAGACGGGTGACCTTGGGCCTGCGCCACCCGGTCATTAAGCGCATGGCGTAGGGCGTGCCTCTCATGAAGTGCCAATCAAGTGGATTTACGGATGCCGCACGAATTCTTATCAAGACCTCATCGTCCTTGGGGGTGGGTTTTGCCACCTCCGTGAACTGAAGAACCTCCGGGGGCCCGTATTCAGTGTAGGTGATCGCTCTCATGAGTCTTCTTGCGGGCGATTTCGGCCGGGTGGTTTTTACGGGTAGTTCCTAGCAACCTGACCGATGAGTTTTGAAACCTAACGTCAGTGGTGAGCCGCGCCCGCAGGCTAGCGCGACTCGTGCTCCCGCACGAGGCGTGAGGCTGCCCGAAGTCGGCTCCGGCGATTTGTTAGGCTCCTTTGCTGGCAATATAAAATACGTAGCCAAGCACATCTCGTTTCTTCAGGGCTCCGAATATTCGGCTGTCGATCGCATGGCTCAAGTTGTCACCCAGCACGTAATACTCATCAGCGCCAAGTTGGATATCGAGCTTCAGGGCAAACCGCGGATCGGAGAGAATGAACTCCTGACCTGCCATCACATGGGGAAGCACAAGCTTCGCGGCGTTCACATAGATCGCATCGTGTGTGACTCTAATATGCTCGCCCGGCAGTCCAACGATTCGCCGCGCCCAGATTTCCGACGCAGGAACACCTGCCACACCCTGCGGTGATCGAATGATCGCTATATCGAATCTTTTGATCCGACCGACGCTCCAAGACGATACGAATGCAGCAAGTCGGTCACCGGGCCGGATCGTGGGCAGTATCGACCGTGTAGGAAATAGAAACACGCGCAACCCAGACGCGTATGCAATGCCCAGAACTGCTAGAGCGGAAGCAACCAATAGCGAGGCAATGAACAGCAGCTTCTTCATCTTTGCCTAACGTCAAATAACTGCAGCGCCGGACGGCGCCGCGCCGGGTGCGTCAGCAGCCGGCGTGACGCTTACCGGCGTCCGCAGCGGCGACTTGTTCGGCGATTTGTTCATTGCCAGAATTTCCACCATCGCCGCGGCTTTGTCGATTGACGGCGCTTCATTTGATCTTCTGTCGCTGCGTCGATTAGTTTCTTCAAATCTCGCAGATATTCCAACGAGACACCTGAGCTCTCCAACTGACTGAAGAAATCTGAACGATACGAATCTGCCGCTTGACCGTTGTCGACGTTGTGTAGTTGCATCAACAGCGAGGCGATTTCGCCCCAATGTTTCATGTCGACCCTGGCATAACTGGCGACGTCTTCATTACCAGAATAGCGAGCATACGATTCAAGTGCTTCGCGAGGTATCATTTTTTTTGCCGAACGGGTATTGGACCAAGGGGTTTGATTAAGAGAAAATTGGAATTTCCCAACAAAACCCAAAAGGATCCCGCAGGGCAACGAAATTGGCGGTGGACTCCCCTCGTCAACCGCCGTCGTCTCCCGACCGTCAACAATCAGGGCGTGTCTTCAAATTCTCGTTTTTGCCACCTGTCATCCTGAGCGCAGCGAAGGATCCAGTGAGATTCCGCAGCGGGCTTCGACGGTGTCCCGCTGGATTCTTCACTTCGTTCAGAATGACAATCCGATTTTGAAGGCACGCCATAGGAGGCCAGGTTTCAATGGCGTAAGGCGGTACGGGCTCACGCGAAGGCGCCAAGGCGCAAAGCGGCAGCGACGATACAGGCTCGCGCGCCGATTCGAACCCTGAACTCAGAATCCTGAACCCAAAACCGTGACGCGCCCGGCGCGTCACAGCACTTGCAGCGTCTTGCGGTAGAAGGCGACGACCTCGTCGGGATCGTCGGTGAAGAGGACGTAATCGGCCATCCAAGCCGATGTCCGGCCGGTGCGGATCATCTCGCGAAACTGTTTGCGGAGATCGCTCCAGTAGCTGGCGCCGTAGAAGATGTAAGGCACGCGCGGACGGATGCCGAGCTTCAGGTTGCACAGCTCGATGCCAATCTCCTCCAGCGTGCCGACGCCGCCGACGTTGAAGATGCAAAAGTCCGCCACTTCAAACCACTTTTGCCGGTTGTGACGCGAGGTGTCCTGGAAGGTGTTGAAGAAATCGACGCCGAGCTCGGGCATCTGGGCCTCCAATTCGAGGAAGCACGCGCCGGTGAGCGCCTGGGCGCGGCGGGCCTGGTCGGTGGCCAGGCGCATCACGCCGCCGCCGCCACCGGTGAGGATGCCGACCTTGGGCCCGATGAACTCAGTGAGTTTGCCGATGAGGGCGGTGATGTTCTCCGAGTGCTCGGAGCCAATCTCCACGGCGGAACCGTAGAAGGCGAGAATGGTGGATTCCTGGAAAAGCTTGCCCAACTCCTCGCGGATGAAAAAGCCCGCGTCCTTCTTGTAGGTGTGCAGGTAGAGATCCTTCATCGCCGTGTTGAACCAGTAGACGTCGAGGTTGATGGCGAAGTAGGTATCGAGCCGCGCGTGCGCGTTGCTGGAGAGGAAGAAGCCGTGGGTGCGCGAGGGTTGGCGGAAAATGAGCCGCTTGAGCTTGAGCTGGGGGACACGGGTGAGGAGCTCGATGTGCTCGAGCAGATTGGGGAAGAAATCGACGACGAGAGTGTCGGCGTTTTCGGGTGCGTGATCGAGCGCCTGGATCAGTGTGCGATAGCCGCGGGCCGATTTCTCTTGGGCCGCCAGGTCTTTCGGGTTGCCGCCGAGGTGGAGGAACAGGGAGCGGTTCTCCATCACCGAGCTCTGGCCCTTGACGGTGATCTTCGTGCGGGGCCGCGGCACGCCGTCCGTCTCGTGCGGCGGGTTGCGGTCGAGGCCGCGGTAGAGTTCGCCGGCGAAGGTGAAGAGCTGGCGGCGCCTCCGCTCCAGCGTCCTGACTTCGGGATCGGCGAAGGTGGGCGCGCGGAAGACCTCGACCGAGACCACGGGATTGACCACCGGCTGGTCGCCGCTGTTGTAGATCTCGAGCATGACGTTCGTGCCGAAGGTCTTGATCGGGTCGAGGAGGATGGCGCCGCAATGGAGGCCGAAGTTGCCCTCGCCGCGGTTGAGCACGACGAAATGCTCCTTCAGGTACATCGAGCAGCTGGTGAGGACGCCCGAGCGCGGCGGCACGGAGAGGATGTCGACTTCGTGGCGCACCTGCACCTTGTCGAGATAGCCGCGGCTGGCGTCGCCGTTGATCAGGCGCTCGAACTCGGGGCGCTGCAGCCGCGGATTGAGGGTGTAGCGGACCTTGTGCGGGGTGAGGAAGACGCGGCCAAGGCGGTCGATGGAGATGGTGTTGGGGAGCTTGATCCGGTTTTCCTTCACCGCCTCCCAGATTTCGTTGGTGGAAAGCTTGGCCGACTCGGGAGCATAGAACAGGCGTCCGACGGGCGTGCCCGGGCGGAGCAGTTTTTTCCAATAGGGGGTGTTGGGGAAACTGGGATCGAAGAGGAAGGCGTCGGTTTCGAGGAGGAGGCGGTTGTGATCCACCGTGGGCACGCCGGCGGTGATCATCTCGATGCCGATGCGGGCGAGGGTGCTGCGTTCCGTGAATTGGATCTCGGTCCGGTGGGCGTGAATGAATTCGAGCTCAGCGGGGTGGCGCGGCCAGAACGCGAGAACGAGGGAGAGCGTGTTGGCGTCCTTGTTCTTGACGGCGAGAATCTGGCCGTCGCTGCTGTTCCAAAAATACTCGGGTTGCATGGAGTTACTGCGAGGTTTGAAGTGATGAAGGGTAAGAGCTTGCATTAAAAAAGGGGGAAACGAAAGGCCGGAGTTGCCTCCGCCGGTTGCGCCGCGAGATGGGCTCTCCGCCGGAGGGGCTGCGCGGTAGTGAGTCAGTCTGTCTTGTCATCGCGAGGCCCGCAGGGCGGGCCGCGGCGATCCAGCTCGATTGCTTCGGCATCCCGCGTGAGCGGGACGCCTCGCAATGACAAACCGACCCACTACCGTCTGCGCTAAGGGATTGCCTTTCACGGGGCAGGCTGTCATGTCCGTGCGCTTTCCATGGCACAAACCGCCTGCGGCGGTTTCCCATACGTCAAATCAACCACCGCATCCATGAATCGTTTCCACCTCATCACCGCGTGCCTGCTCAGCCTGGGCACGTTTGCCGACCTCTCCGCCCAGGAGGTCAAAGTCAACATTCCCGGTCAGCCGGGCGCCACCACCCCGGCCGCGCCCGCGGACAAGGCGCCGCTTGTCGCTCCGGCTCCCGTGCCATCGTTTACCGAGCCGCAGATTCTCGAGACGTTCGGCTGGTTTGTCGGCCAGCGACTCGGTCTGGCCCAGCTCGAGTTCAGCAAGGAGCAGACTGACGCCGTCGTGAAGGGTCTGCTCGCGGCGGCCGCCGGCAAGGCGGCGCCCTACGAGCTCGACAAAATCGGCCCGCAGATGGACGCGCTCATGCAGAAGAAGCAGGAGGCGTTTCTCGCCAAGGTGCGTCTCCAGAACTTGGGCGAATCGAAGACGTTTTTCGACAAGCTCAAGGACAACAAAAATGTCGTCGAGTTGGCGGACGGCCTGCGGTATGAAGTGGTGCTGCCCGGCACGGGCGCCTACCCGAAGGCCACCGACACGGTCAAGGTGCACTATACGGGCCGGCTCATCAATGGCACGGTCTTCGACACCTCGCTCCAGCCGCGCCAGCCCGGTGCGGCGGTCGAGCCGGTCGAGTTCCCGCTCAACCAGGTGATCCCGGGCTGGACCGAGGGCCTGCAAAAGATCAATCAGGGCGGCAAGATCCGCCTCTACATACCGCCGCATCTCGCCTACGGCGACACCGGCCAGCAGGGAATCCCGCCGGGGTCGACGCTGATCTTCGACATCGAACTGCTGGAAGTCAAAGCGACGGCGCCCGCCGTCTCGGTGGAACCGAAGAAGTGATCCGAAGAGATTCTTTTACCCAGCCCCGCCTTTCACGGCGGGGCTTTTGGTTGCGCCAAGGCGGAGTTCAACCCTGATCACACCGGGTGCCGGCACGAAAGTGCCGCCATCGACCATCCGATCAGAGAGCTGGGTGGTGTCCTGATTTGTCATTGCGAGGAGCCCGCGAAAGCGGGTGACGAAGCAATCCATCTGGCCCGTTCGACAAGCTCATCCATCGACAGGCTCAGGATGACCCTGAGCAAGGTCGAAGGGTCAGGGCCCCGAGCCCGGTCGAGGGGCTGGATCGCCACGTCCGGCTGCGCCAGACTCGCGATGACAAGACAGATTAGGACACAACCGAGAGCTGACAGCCGCACCGGTCAGTTCGCGCCGGGAGTCGGGGTGCCGTTGCCGGGCTTCTTGGGCTCGGCCGGCTTGGACGCATCGGTTCCCTCCGCCGGCTTGCTCTCGGGCTCCTCGCTGCTGGCTTTCTTGAATTCGCGGATTGCCTGGCCAAGGCCGCGGGCCAGTGAGGGCAGTTTTGAGCCGCCGAACAGCAGGAGCAGGATCAGCAGAATCAGGATCAGTTCGGAGCCGCCGAGATTAAAAATAGCCAGCGGAGGTGCGGAAAAGGTCATGATGATGGAAGGTATCCGGAGGGACGGGGCTGTAAAGAGGGAAAGCGGCCGCCGGCGGCTGCGCCGCCGGCCGACGCAAGAAGCAAGAAGAAAGAAGGAAGAGACTTACGGCGGCGGCGGATTCGAATCGGACGGCCGCACGGCCTTCTTGAGCAGGTTGTTGGCGTTCTCGGGCTGTTCCGCGTCTCGATCTGGCGGATGCGCTCGCGGGTGACCTTGAACTGCTTGCCCACCTCCTCGAGGGTGCGGCTGTAGCCGTCAACGAGGCCGAAGCGCAGCGAGAGGACGCGGCGCTCGCGCTCGGTGAGCGTGTCGAGCACGTCGATGATCTTTTCGCGCAGCAGCGAGAACGCGGTCATGTCGTACGGATTCTCCGCGCTCTTGTCCTCGATGAAGTCGCCGAAGCTCGTGTCATCGCCGTCGCCCACGGGCGACTGCAGCGAGATGGGTTGCTGGGCCATCTTCATGATCTGCTGCACGCGCTCGACGGGCATCTGCATTTCCTCGGCGACCTCCTCGGGCGTGGGCTCATGGCCGTATTCCTGCAGGAGCTGCTTCTGCACCTGCATGACCTTGTTCAGCGTCTCGATCATGTGCACCGGGATGCGGATGGTGCGCGCCTGATCGGCGATGGAGCGGGTGATGGCCTGGCGGATCCACCAGGTGGCGTAGGTGGAGAACTTGTAGCCGCGCCGGTACTCGAACTTCTCGACGGCCTTCATCAGGCCCATGTTGCCCTCCTGGATGAGGTCGAGGAAGGACAGGCCGCGGTTGGTGTACTTCTTGGCAATCGAGATCACGAGGCGAAGGTTGGCCTCGACCATCTCGGTCTTGGCCCGGTGGGCCTCGCGCACATGGGTGCGGGTTTTGGCAACCAGCGCCAGCAGCTCCTGCGGCGCGACGCGCGTCTCCTGCTCGATCTGCCGCAGCCGCTGGTGCAGCGCGCGGGTGTCGATGGCGGCATCCTTCTTCGTCTTCGGATGCTTCGCGCGCTCCAGCGAATCATGGATCCGCTGGAGGTCGTTGAGCAGGTGGCCGAGGCCTTCGAGGTAGTCCTCGTAAACCTTCAGTTTGAAATAGAATTTCG
Source organism: Opitutaceae bacterium (assembly GCA_049513315.1). GTDB lineage: Bacteria > Verrucomicrobiota > Verrucomicrobiia > Opitutales > Opitutaceae > Fen-1467. The sequence continues at coordinate 110,415 of JBEKWG010000019.1, read as the reverse complement.
GAAAGTTCGCCCGCAGGGCATTCTCGCGCTTCCGGAATTTCGCCAGCGCCCGTTTGCGCTCGGGTTCGGAGCGGGCCTTCAGATATTCCTGCCAGGCCTCGTCCACCGAAGTCTCGGCCCGCTGGGTGATCTCGGTCAGCTTGGGCAGCGTCTTGAAGTAGGTCTCGCGGCTGTCGATTTTCTTGTCGATGACGATCCGGTCGAACCGCTCTTCGCGGTTGAGCAGTTTTTGTCCGAGCGCGATGATGTGGCGGCTGACGATGCCGGCGCGGAACAGGGCCTCCTGCGCGTGCAGCTCGGCGTTCTCGATGCGCTTGGAAATCTCGACCTCCTGTTCGCGGGTCAGCAGCGGCACCTGGCCCATCTGCTTGAGGTACATCCGCACCGGGTCGTCCAGGATGTCATGCTGCGAAGAGCGCGATTCCTCCTCCTCGGCCTCCTCCTGGCGCTGCTTGTAGCTGTCGACCTCCTCCGGATCGAGGATGTCGATCTCGAGGTTCTGCAGGATGGAAATGACGTTCTCAATGTCCTCCGGGTTGTCGACGCTCTCCGGCAGGGCTTCGTTGATGTCGTCGAAGGTCAGGTAGCCCTGTTCCTTCGAGAGCCGGATGAGGTAGCGGATCTTCTCGTTGATGCTGGCGCTGCCCGCGGGTATCTCGATGCCGGGGGGCGTGCCGGCCGCCGTCGGCACGGTGGCCGCGGGCGCCTCGTCGTCGGCGGGCGGGACGGGCGCTTCCACTTTGGGGGTGTGATTGGCGGACTTGGCTGGGCGCGGCATGGGAAAATTTGAGAACATCACACCCTCTCCGCCAGCACGGGCGGCTGGCGGAGCTGGCGTTGAAGTTCGGAGCGGCTTTTCAGCAGCGGGAGTAGGTCAGCATCAACATCCGTCTGTTTGGCGGCTATTTCAAGTTCTATCTGGCGCAAGCGCGGTTCGAGCGCGCGGGACTGCAGGCGGCGCAGGCCTTCATTGACGACCTTGCGGGGGTCGTCGATGTCCGGCGGCTCGAAGAGCAGGGCGGCGACCAGCGTTTTTTCCTCCGGGGTTCCCAGCAATTCATCGAGATGGTCGCGGCCGGGCCAGGCGTCGTGTTCAAACTCGGTGAGGAAGCGCCGGAGGATGCTGCCAGCCGGGTGGGTCGCATCGATCCAGTCGCGGGGGAGCAGCTCGTGCGCGAGCGGCTTGCCGAACTGTTCATAGTGCAGGCAGAGCAGCAGCAGGTCGTGCTCCGGCGGACGGACCGTCGCGGCAGCGGGAAGATTGCCCGGCCCGGGCACAACGGAGGAGGGGGGGATGAGACGGTTCCGGCTGCGGGTAAATCTTAGGAAATCCCGTTCGAAGACATCCGGCATGACTCGGAGTGCACCAATCGCGGGCGCGATTTCGGACAGAAGCTGCTTCTGCAAGACCTCCGAGTCTGTGGCGGCAATGACCTCATAAATCTGCTGGATGGCCCGTGCGGTGGCTTCCGGCGTCGCCGAGCGGGGGTCGGGCAGAATGTACCGTTGCATGAATCCCATCATACTAAGGGCGCTGCGGCGCAACTCGTCGTAAGCGGGAAGGCCGCGTTCGAGGAAAAGCAGGTCGGGGTCGACTTTCTCCGCGCCGGCGAGCGTGAGGAAGCGCACCTCCAGCCCGGCCTTGAGCGCCAGCGGCAGGAAGCGCAGCGCGGCCTTCTGGCCGGCGCTGTCGCTGTCGAAGAAGCATTCGACTTGCTCGTGATAGCGGCGCAGGAGCGCGAGCTGCGTCTCGGTGATGGCCGTGCCCTGCGGCGCGACGGCGGTCTTGAGGCCGACGTGCCAGCAGCGCAGCGCGTCGAGCTGGCCCTCCACCAGCACGAACGGCCGGTCTTCGCCGACGTGCGAGCGGGCGCGGTCGAGGTTGAAGAGCAGGTTGCCTTTGGTGAAAATCGGCGTCTCGGGCGAGTTGACGTACTTGGCCTCGCGCGCGGGATCGTCGGCCGGCGTGAGGTCGGTCTGCCGCGCCGTGAACGCCACGACGCGCCCCTGGTGGTCGCGGATGGGGATCATCAGCCGGCCGCGGAAGCGGTGCCTGAGCGTGCCGAGCAGGATGGGTCCTCCGTCGCGCGGCGCAAAGAACAGGCCGCACTGGCGCAGCGCCTCCTCGGAGAACTTCTTCCGCATCAGCACGGCCGCCAGGTCACTGCCATTTTCATCGGCCACGCCAATCTTGAACTCGTCGGCCAGCTCCGGCGGGAAGCGCCGCTTCTCCGTCCAGTAAGTGCGCATGAATTCGCCGCCGGCGCCCGGGCCCTTGAAGGCCTGATGGAAGTGCTCGGCGGCGAGCTCATGCAGCTCAAACAGCTCCTGCCGCAACGAGCGTTCCTCGCGGCTCGGGCCCGACCCCGCCTCGTATTCGAGGGTCACGCCAAAGCGCTTGGCCAGCGTCTCGACCGCCTCGGTGAAGCTGAGCTGCTCGGTCTCGCGCACGAAGGCGATCAGATCGCCGCTTTTGCCACAGCCGAAACAGTGGTAGAGCCCTTTGTCCGGATTGATGTAGAAGGACGGCGTCTTTTCCTGATGAAACGGGCAGAGCGCGCGGAAGCGCGCGCCAACCTTGCGCACGGTCACCACGCGGGACACCACCTCGAGGAGGTTTACGCGGGCCTTGAGGTCGCGCAGGCTGGTGGATTTGATGGCGGGCATGGCGGAACGCCGGGCGCGGCGGGCGGCGGCGCGGGGCGGACGGCGGGAAAAAACAAAGAATGCACTTTCAACTCATGGAGAGGTGTGTCAAGTTTCCCGCCTTCCGCGTGGAACCATACGCGGGTTTGAACGACATATCGAGCATGCATTTACGGAGTGAATTGACGGACGGTCCCACCTGGCGCGTGGTGATGGCGGTGATCGCGCTCGGCTTGGCGGGGGCCGGCCCGGTGCGGGCGGCGGAGGCGGAACTGCCACAAAAAGCCGTGCCCGGCCCCGTGCTGGAAAGCGAACTTAGCAGCTTTAGCGAAAAGGATTACGCGGGAGCGGTCGAGACGCTGTTCACCCGTTTCGAGCAGATCAGCGGCCGGCGCCTCGTGCCGGGACCAAAGGGCAAGGTCGGCCTGAAGATCTACAGCGACTCCGGTCCCGGTCTGGCCACCCCGATTCCGCTCGTGCACGCGGTGATTGCGGCGCTGGAACGGCGCGGCTTCAAAACCGAGAACATCTTCCTCGTCGGTCTCAGCCAGCTCCGGATGCGGTTCACGAACTATCTGCCGTCGCTCGCCACGGGCGAAACCCCGTTCAAGAACCATCCGGTCTATGTGCTCGAGTCGGGCAAGTTCTACGATCCGACCTGGTTCTACGACAGCCCGCTGCCGACGCGCTTCGATCCGATTCTCAACGAAAAAGCGGTCGAGGAAGCCGCGGGCGGCAAGCTGCAGACCACCGTGGATGAGGACCGCAAAAGCTTTCTCGATACCCCGCTGTTTCTCGACTCCGACTTCTGGATCAACCTGCCCGTCTACACCGACCATCCGGTGCTCGGCATCAACGGCGCGTTGGTCAACGCCACGCTCTGGAACGCCTCGAACACCCTGCGTTTCTTCCGCAGCCCGGCCAATGCCCCCGCGGCGGTGGCCGAAATGGCGGCCATCCCCGAGCTGCGCATGACGTGGGTGTTTTCGATTGTGAGCCTCGAACGCTACCAGTTCATCGGCGGGCCCTACTTTAACTCGCTCTACACGCTGTCCGAACCGCGCCTCTGGTTGAGCGCCGATCCGGTGATGCTTGACGCGCTCATGCTCGAGCGCATCAACCGCGGCCGCCTGCAGGCCGGCTTCAAGGAGATCGATTCCGACGGCCTGCGCATGCTGGAATTTGCCGAACAGCTCGGCGTGGGCTCGGACCAAGTCAGCTCGGTCCAGTGGGTGCGGGTGCCGGCCAGCCCCCCGTTGCGGCCGTGAGGCATTTTCCCAGCTGTGGCCACTCTGTCCGGAATGAGGGACAGCAAATGGACGCTCTGCTGGCCGGCCGGGCGCGGTGGACGCTCTGCTGGCCAGCAGAGCTCCTCGCCATGACAAACGGTGTCAGTACTAAATTTCCACTTGTGTCATCCGCCTGCTTCCGGGCAACTTAGTCACGATGTCATCCGCCGCCTACCTGCCCTTCCTGTACCAGATCATCCTGGCTGCGGGCATTGCCGCCGCAGTCATCGGCGCGAGCCACCTCCTCGGCCAGCGGGCGAAGAAGAACAAGATCAAGGACACGGCCTACGAATGCGGCGTGGCGGGCGGGGGGCTCGTCCACGCGCGGTTCTCGGTGAAATTCTTCGTCACCGCGCTGCTGTTCATCCTCCTCGACATCGAGGTGATCTTTCTCATCCCCGCGACCTTTGTCTACCGCGAGTTTCTGGCGAATCACATCCCGATCCTGCTGCCGCTGCTTTTCTTCCTCGGGCTGCTGGTGCTCGGCCTGGTTTACGAGGTAAGGAAAGGCGCGCTGGACTGGGAGAGGTGACCGCCCGCGACGCCCGGCCGGCGTCGTGACAGGATTTCCGCATGCGGATCGAAAAATTCATCACGCGCCAGAGGATCGTGGACCTCATCAGCAGCGACCTGAAGGGGGCGCTGGCGGAACTGCTGGAGATTTCCACCAGCCGTTTCTCCGACCTCAACCGGGATGCGTTGCTGCGGGGTCTGCTGCAGCGCGAGAACACGATGACCACCTACCTCGGCTTGGGGGTGGCGCTGCCGCATTTGCGCGTGAAGATGCGCCGCCGCTACGTGCTGGCGATCGGCCGCAGCCAGGCGGGCATCCGCTATGACGGGCTCAAGGACAACGAGCGGATTCACCTCATCATCATGCTCATCGCGGACGAGACCGCGCGCGACTACCTGCAGGTCCTCGCCTCGCTCGCCCGGCTGGTCAAGGAGCCGGAGTTCGTCCACAGCCTGATTCAGGCCCCGGATCTCGACCTTTTCTACGACCGCCTCTTCATCGGTCTCGGCGGCATCGCGGCGCGACCGGCGCAGCTGCAGCAGAATCGCGTCAATCGCATCATGTTTCGCGAGGCGGAGCGCGTGGCCAAGGGCTGCGGCTGCTCGGCGATCATGGTGTTCGGCGACACCTTTGTGGGCGGCATCGAAGCGGGCAAGTGGTTCGGAGCGAACAAGACCATCCTGGTGACCCGCAATCCCGGCGAATCCGGCGAGGAACGGAAGGGATTCGCCGAGATCATCCAAGTGCGTTCGTTTTCCAACCAGCGCCTGGCGCAACTCCGGAGCGCCGTGCTGGTGGCGCTCACGCGCGGGCTCATCAGCTTCAACGACCGCCTCTGCTGTGTGGGCGGCATCGCGGGCAGCAACCAGTTCGACACGGTCGTCGTGGTCGACGTGGAGCGCGAGTTCCAGACGCTGCTCACGGGGCATGCCGACCTCCTGCCGTCCGACGTGAAACCCGAGGTGCTCGAGCGCGTGCTGGCGGTCGCCACGGACCTGGCGGTGGAGGGCCGCGAAGGCCGGCCGGTGGGCGGACTCTTTGTGGTGGGCGACACGGACAAGGTGGACAAATTCATCAAGCCGCTCGTGCTCAATCCATTCTACGGCTACAAGGAGGAGGACCGGAACATCCTCAGTCCGTTCATGGATGAGACGATCAAGGAGTTTTCCTTGATCGACGGCGCGTTCATCATCCGGGGCGACGGCGTGGTGGAATCGGCGGGCAGCCTCATCCAGGCGGCGGACTATGATCACGCGCTGCCGAGCGGGCTCGGTTCACGCCACGCGGCGGCGGCGGCGATCTCGGTGGCCACGCAGTGCATCGCCATCGTCATCTCGTCGAGCACGGGCCAGGTGACGCTCTTCCGCCGCGGGGTCATGCTGCCGCTCACGGAAAAGAGGATGAGCGGAACCTGAACGCACCCGGCGGTCGCCGGTGGGTGTCACTTTGGGGTTGCGCCCCGCCGGCCGGCCCCTTTGCTCTGACCCCTCCAACCATTTCCCGCCATGCAAGAAGTCGTCACCCTCGAGTGCACCGAAGCCCGGAAGGAGGGCAAGCCGCCCTCCCGCTATCTCACCACGCGCAACAAGAAAACCGTGACCGAGCGCATCGAGAAGAAGAAGTACAATCCCTTCCTGCGCCGGCACACGCTGCACAAGGAAATCAAGTAAGCCCGCTCTCCTTCCCCTGACCGCACCGGCGCTGGCGCGGATGTCGTTCCCTCAAAACCGACCCCACGTGGGGTCGGTTTTATTGTTTCTGCGGGGCCTCGACCGGGACGCCGGCGGCCGGCCGGGGCGCGGCCTGCGCCTGCTGCTATTGTTGTTGCTGGAGCAGCGCACGCCGATGGGCGCGCCACCCGTCGCGATGCTTGCGGATCCAGTCGAGCAGTGCGCGCTCAAAGCCGATGTCGTAGCCCAGGCGCTCGGACTCGAGCCACTTGTGGCGAAGAATCTCTTCCCGCTCGGCGAGGAATTCCTGATACAGCGAGGATTGCTTTACGAAGTCGCGCGAGGTTTCAGGTTCTTTGGGCTGGGAAGACATGGAGACCTCGGTCGTCAGGTTGGGTTAAGATGGTGGCGCCCCTCGGCGGTGATCATCGAAGGGTGCCAGGCCGGCTCCCAGACGAAATCCACCTTCGCGTGCCGCACGCGATCGAGGCCGAGGAGCTTGCGGTGCACCTCGGCGGAGATCGATTGCGACATGGGACAGCCGGGCGAGGTCAAGGTCATCTTCACGCTGACATCATAGCCGGGTTCGGTGGCAGCAGCCTCCCGGACGTCAACGTCATAAATGAGTCCGAGGTCCACGATATTGACGGGAATCTCCGGGTCGCGGCAGGTGCGCAACACGGAAACCACGTCTTCTTTGGTCAGCGCCATGGTGTTTAACCTAGAAGCAAGCAAAAAGGGCTGTCAATTCAACGACCGGCGGTTGCCAGCCGGTCAAGCAAACTCTGCGCGATCGCGCGGAACGCCTCCGCGGCGGCGCCCCCGGGCTCGCTCACGACGGCCGGTTTGCCGGCGTCGCCGCCCGCCCGGATTTCGGGGAGCAGAGGCACCTGGCCCAGCAGCGCGGTGCCGAGCGCGTCGGCGAGGCGGGCGCCGCCGCCTTCGCCGAAGAGATGGTGGCGGCGGCCGGCGGGATCGGTGAAATAACTCATGTTTTCCGCCACGCCGAGGAGGGGCACGTTGACCTTGCGGAACATCAGGCCGCCCTTGCGCGCCACGTTCGTCGCGGCGAGCTGGGGCGTGGTGACGAGCACGGCGCCGTCGAGCGGCAGGATCTGCACGAGCGAAAGCTGCGCGTCGCCCGTGCCGGGCGGCAGGTCGATGAGCAGCACCTCGAGTTCGCCCCACCTCACGTTTTGCACGAACTGCTGCACGGCCTTCATGATCATCGGGCCGCGCCAGATGACCGGCGTGTCGTCATCGACGAGGAAGCCCATCGACATGACCTTCACGCCGTGGATTTCCATCGGCAGGAGCATGGCGTCGGCGCCGTCGCCCTCAATTTCCGGCCGCCCGCTCAGGCCGATCATGAGCGGCACCGTGGGTCCGTAAATGTCGCAGTCCAGCAGGCCCACGCGGCCGGCCTGGCCCTGCGCCGCGAGCACCTGCGCCAGCGCGCACGCCAGGTTGACCGCGAAGGTGGATTTGCCCACGCCGCCCTTGCCGCTGGCGATGGCCACGGCGTGCTTGATGCCCTTGGGCGCGCCGCTCCCGGCCAGCTTGCCGCCGGCGGCGGTGGCGGGGGTGCGCACGGGCGAGACCGCGATCTCGACGACGGTTTGCCGCACCCCCGGCAGGGCGCGTAGTACTTTTTCCACCTCGGCCTTGAGCGCGGCGGGCACGTGCGGATCGGAGGTGGTCAGCGCGAGCGAAACCTTCGCCGTGCCCTCGACCACAGCCGCGGAACGCACGAGGCCGAACGACACGATGTCCCGGCTGAAGCCGGGATACTTCACCTGCTTGAGGGCTTCCTTGATGGCTTCAGGGGTCACGGTGCGGTGGTGAAAGGTGTGCAGCCCGCCGGCAAATACAAGTGACGCCGCCTGGGCCGCGAAAGGCGGATTTACGTTGTGCAGGCGGCCCGGTCTGTAAATAAGAAACTCGCCGCGCCCGGCGCGGTCCTTCCCAACCATCGTTCCATGCGATCCTGTCTTCTCTCCCTCCTCCTGCCGGTGGCAGCGGCCGCGACGGCCTGCGCCGACCAGGGCAAACCCATCGGCATCGTCGACATCGACGCCGACCGGAATGTGACCTCCCTCCAGGTCCATGCCTCCACGCCCGAGCTCGACCGTCTGGCGCGCCTGGCCTTCGGGGCGCACGGCGCCTACCGGCTCGTGGCCGGCGGCGCGGCGTACGACCTCAACTTCACCCAGGTCGCGCCGGCGCAGGTGCGCGTGGAAATCACGCGCGGGGCGACGGGCCTGCCGCCGTACAGCGAGGTCGCCACCGGCACCAGCGCGCGCAACGCGCTGCTGCGCGCGGCCGACGTCGCCGTGGCGTACACGAGCAAGCTGCGCGGGTTTTTCGCCGGGAAGATCGCGTTCATCAGCGACCGCGGCAACGGCATGGAAATCATGACCTCCGACCTGTTCGGAGGCGAGGTGGTCGGCTGGCCGGGAGTCAGCCGGCAGATCATCACGCCGCGCTGGTCGCCCGACGGCCGCCGGCTGATTTTCACCAGCTATCGCAACGGGTTTCCGGACATTTATGTGCTGGATATGAGCACGCGGGCCCCGACGCTTTTTGTCAGCGTGCAGGGAACCAACACCGGCGGACGGTACAGCCCGGACGGGGGCCGGGTCGTGATGGTGCTGAGCGGCGAGGGGTATTCCGAGATCTACGTGAGCAATACACAGGGCAAGATGATCTCGCGACTCACGCGTTATCCGGCCGTCAAGGCCGGGCCGTGCTGGTCGCCCGACGGCACGCGGCTGGTGTTCACCTCCGAGCCCGGACCGCAGCTTTATGTCATGCCGGCGGCGGTGGGAGCCACGCCGCAGCGCCTGCCGACGAACATCAGCCGCTATTGTGCCGAGCCCGACTGGTGTCGCTGGGACGCGAACAGACTCGCGTTCACGATGGGCGTGGGCCGGGGATTTCAAATCGCCGTCTACGATTTCTCCACCCGGCAGGCGACGCAGGTGTCAAGCGCGCCGCTGGACGCGATCGAACCATGCTGGCTGGCCGACGGCCGGCATCTCCTCTACACGGCGCGCCAGGCCAACCAGCGCAGCCTGTGGATTCTCGACACCGAGACCCGCAAGGCCACGCGCATCAGCCCGTCAGCGCTCGGCCAGGTTTCGCAGGCGAGCTACTGGATCCAGTGACCGCGGACTGACCGGCGGCTGATTTCAGGGGAACGGGCGGCTCACCGCGGCGCCGCCTTCTCCGCTGCCTCGCGCCGGCGGTATTCATCCAGGATCGCGACGGTGGCGGTGGTGCCGCAGCGCGTGGCGCCCGAGTCGCGCACGCGGATCAGGCCATCGAGATCGCGCACGCCGCCGGCGGCCTTGACCTGCACCTGCGGCGGGCAACTGGCGTGCATCAGGGCGAGATCGTGCTCGGTCGCGCCCTGGTAGGAGTACCGGCCGTCGACGCCCTTGACGAAGCCGTAGCCGGTCGAGGTCTTCACCCAGTCCGCCCCGGCGCGCCCGGCGATCTGGCAGAGCCGGCGCTTGAAGTCGTCGCCGCCCAGGCCCGCGCCGCCTCTCGTCAGGTAATCGTTTTCGAAGATGACCTTCACCTTTGCGCCGTGCCGGTGCGCCTCATCACAAACGGCCCGGATGTCGCGCTCGACGTAGCCCCAGTCGCCGCTCAGGGCCTTACCGATGTTGATGACCATGTCGATCTCCACCGCCCCGTCCCGGCAGGCCAATCCGGTCTCGTAACGCTTTGCCTCCGTGGCGCTGTTGCCGTGCGGGAAGCCGATGACGGCGCCGACGAGCACACCGCTGCCCTTGAGCAGTTCGGCCGCGCGCTTCACGGCGTAAGGCTTGATGCAAACCGACGCGACCCCGTAGCGGGTGGCGATCCGGCAGCCCTCCTCCAGCTCCTGATCCGTCATCGTCGGATGCAGGAGCGAGTGATCAATCATCTTGGCGAGCTCGTCATAGGTGTATTTCATGGCGCGATCCGGCATGCCCATGGTACAGATTTGCCATGACTGGCCGCCAGCCGCATTTTCATGTAAATCTCAAATGAACACCAAACCCTGCTTGTGCTGGCTGGCGCTCACGTCCGGCTTCGCATTTTCCTCTTCATTCCTGCCCGCCGCCGGTGCGACGCAGCGGGCCTACACTTTCAAACGCGGAGTCAACATCTCGCACTGGCTCTCGCAGAATACCGACACCCTGACCTATGCCGCCCCGTGGTTTGGCGAGCAGGACGTGGCATGGATCGCGCAGCAAGGGTTCGACCACATCCGCCTGCCGGTCGACGGACGGCTCTGCCTCAAGCCCGACGGCTCGCTCGACGAGGCGAAGCTGCAGCCGGTCGACGACACCGTGCGCTGGGCCCGGCCGCGCGGGCTCGGCGTGGTTCTCGACATGCATTTCCTGCCCGGGGCCGACTTCAATAACGGCGGCAGCGACAAGCGTGCGTTCGAGGACCTGGCGCTGCAGAAAAAGGTGGCGGATTTCTGGGGGCGTCTGGCTCGGCGTTATGCCAACGAAGGTCCCTGGCTTCGGTTCGAGATCCTGAACGAACCAGTCGCGGCCGAGAACCAGCAGCTCAACGCTTTCAACCGCCGGATGCTGGCGGCGATCCGCGAGAGCAACCCCACGCGCATCGTGTATCTCTCGTCGAACAAGTGGAGCATTTTCAGCACCGTGGCCGATCTGGAGGTCCCCGACGATCCCAACATCGCGATCACGGTGCATTACTACGAGCCGATCGTTTTCACCCACCAGCGCGCCCCGTGGGTGGGGTTCAAGGACACCATGCCGCCCGTCCCCTTTCCTGGACGCGTGCCCGATCTCACCGGCTCAATCGCCCAGGGGCATCCGCTCACTCTTCACATCAAGACTGGTGACATGCTGACGGTCGCCGACATCGAAGCTGGTTTTGCCAAGGTCGCGGCGTGGGCGGCGGAAAACGCCGGGGGCCGCGAAATCTATCTCGGGGAATTCGGAGTCTATAAGGCGGCCGATCCCGACTCGCAGCGCCGGTGGATCGCCGCGGTGCGCGAGGCGTGTGAAAGCCGCGGCTGGGGCTGGGCCGTGTGGGATTACAATGACAGTTTCGGGGTGCGCGACGCCAAAGGCCGGCCCACCGCCATCCTGGGGGGACTTTTCCCGCGGTGATTTTCAAGTAGGCCGCGACTCATTCCAACCGGCGCCTCCTTGCGCTTGCGCACCCACAGGGAAAAGCAGGGCGGACAACGGCGCCAAGTTGCGCAGCCAGACCGGCCAACCGTTTGGAGGCGGGACAAAGCCGCTGGTCGCGGTCGGACGACCATTCGCCGCAGGGGAGTTGCAGCGACGCGTCGGGGTGATAATTTGTCGGCTTCATGAAACGTCTCGCCTTGCTTGCCGCCTTCGCGGCCGCCATCGGGCTTGCGCCGGTGCGGGCCGCCGAGAAACCGAAAATCACGTCGCAGGACCAGCTCCCCCGCTTCAGCTACGAGTTCAAGGGAAAGGTCACCGATGTCGTCACCCAGGAAGACGCGTACCAGCAACTGGCTCCGAAGGTGCGCGCCGACCTCGAAAAACTGCTCGCCGACTACGACATTGAGGATCGGGCGACGCGGCAGGACGTGCTCGGTGTGCTGCTTTCGATGGACCTGAACGAGGGGCGCTTCGATGACGCGCTCCAGCGGATCGAGGCCATCCGCGCGCTCGAGCAGAAACCCGCGACGAAGGCACTGACCGGTCTGCTGGCCGAATCGTTTGTGGCCGCCCATCGCGCCGCGCCGCAGGACGCCGCCGCCTTCCACGCGGCGTTCAAGAAGCTGTATGCCGAGAAAGTCGGCGCCTTGTCGTGGGAGCTGGTGGGTGACCTGATCCAGCAGGTGAAGGGCAGCGCCGAGATCGCGTCCGAGGCGGTCACGCTCGGCCGGCTCGCGAATGAATTTCAACCTGCGGTGGACAAGACCGGTGTCATCAGTGGCGATGTCGCGGAAACCCTCGTGAGTGCGCGCACGTCAGTGGCGCTCTGGCTGCCGTTGAAGGCCGAGCGCGTCGCGGTGCTCACGGCCTACGTCGCGGCGCACAAAAAGGCCAAGCCCGACATCTGGGCCGCGCGGAGTTTCGACCTGCAGGCGAACCAGAACCTAACGCCGGTCGTCGTCGGCATTTGGGACAGCGGCGTCGATGTCGCGATCTACAAGAATCAGCTCTGGACCAACCCCCGGGAGCGGGACAACGGCCGCGATAACGACGGCAACGGCTTCGTGGCCGACGTGCACGGCATCGCCTTCACGCTGCACGCCGATCGCACACCCGAGCTGCTGATCCCGCTCGACGATGCCCAGCGCGCCCGCTATCCGGAGCTGCGCAACCTGACCAAGGGCATGCTCGACATCCGGGCCAACATCGACAGCCCGGAGGCGGCCGAGATCAAGAAGCGCATCGCCGCGATGCAGGCCGATGAGGTGAAGCCGTTCCTCGAGAGCCTCAATCTGTTCGGCGATTATACGCACGGCACGCACGTCGCCGGCATCGCCGCCGCCGGCAATCCCGCGGTGCGGCTCCTCGTGGCGCGCATCACCTTCGATTACCGGATGATTCCCGAACTGCCGACGAGGGAGCTGTCGCTCAAGAATGCGGCGGCCGAGCGCGACACCGTGGCGTATTTCCAGCAGCACGGCGTGCGCGTCGTGAACATGAGCTGGGGCGGCTCGCCCAAGGACTGGGAGTCGGCGCTCGAACTCAATGGCGCCGGCGGCACACCCGAGGAGCGGAAAAAGCTCGCGCGGGAGCTGTTCAAGATCGAACGCGACGCGCTTTACGACTCGATGAAAAACGCGCCCGAGATTCTCTTTGTCGTCGCCGCGGGCAACAGCGACAACGACGTCGGGTTCGACGAGATGCTGCCCTCTGGCTTCGGACTGCCGAACATGCTGACCGTCGGGGCGGTGGATCAAGCCGGCGAGGAAACCTCGTTCACGAGTTACGGCGCGGTGGTCGCGGTCCATGCCAACGGCTTCGAGGTGGACAGCTACATTCCAGGCGGAGAGCGGTTGAAGTACTCCGGCACCTCCATGGCCTCGCCCAACGTCGTCAACCTTGCCGCGAAACTTCTCGCGCTCGATCCGAAACTGACGGTCGAGCAGGTGATCGCCCTCATCAAGCTCGGGGCCGAGCGCAGTGCGAACGGTCGCGTGAATCTCATCAATCCCAAGCGCAGCCTCGCGCTGCTCAGGGCGAAGATGGAAAACTAAGGCTGCGGGGCCGGCAGCCGCGCAGCCGGCGGCCTACCAGATGGGCGGCCAGGTTTCCGCGGGCTCCGGACAACCGAAGGCCCGGCGGAACTCGGGAAAATTGGCCACGGGTCCCAGCACGCGCCACCGGACGGGGCTGTGCATGTTACTGGCGACCTGCAGACGCAGTTGCTCGACACGCTGGTTCGTGCGCCAGCCTTGGGCGAAGGCGATGAAGAAGCGCTGGTCCGGCGTGAAGCCGTCGATGGGATCGAGTTGCCTGCCCTTGGTCGCAAGCTTGTAGGCGTCGTAGGCCACGCGCAGTCCGCCGATGTCAGCGATGTTCTCACCCAGGGTCTGGTGACCGTTGATGTGAAGTCCGGGCAGAACCTCGAAGGCGTCGTACTGCTGCGCCACCCGCTCCGCCCGCGCCTGAAAAGCCTTGGCGTCCGCTTCCGTCCACCAGTTCTTCAGATTGCCCTCCCAGTCGTACTGGCGGCCTTCGTCGTCGAAACCGTGGGTGAGTTCATGACCGATGGTCGAGGCCAGCGCCCCGTAGTTGGAGGCGTCATCGGCCTGCTGGTCGAAAAAGGGCGGCTGCAGGATGCCGGCGGGGAAACAGATTTCGTTGAGCGAGGGCTCGTAGTAGGCGTTGTTGGTCTGCGGGGTCATGAGCCATTCGCTCCGGTCGACGGGCCGGCCAAGCTTGGCCATTTGCCGTTGGAATTCGAAGGCGCCGGCGGCCAGGAAATTCAGGACGTAAGGCCGCCGCGCGAGGTCGAGCTTGCTGTAGTCCCGCCACTTGTCGGGATAGCCCACCTTGATGCGCGTGGCGTCCAGTTTCTTGTAAGCCTGCGCCTTGGTCGCCTCGCTCATCCAGTCGGCGGCGTGGATGCGCGCCCGCATGGCCTCGATATGCAACTTCACCATTTCCAGCGTGCGGGCCTTGGCGGCCGGGCTGAAGGCCTTCTGCACGTAAAGCTGGCCCAGATCCTCGCCGATGGCCTCATCCGCCGCGGCCAGCACGCGCTTCCAACGCGGCCGCTGCTCCGTCGTGCCGGAGAGGGTCCGTCTATAAAAGGTGAAGTGTTCCTCCACGAACGGCCGGCTCAGGTAATTCGCGGTTTCCGACAGCAGGTGCCAGCGGAGGTAGTCGCGCCACGTCGCCAGCGGCTCGGAGGCGAGCAGGCCGGCCCACGCCGAGAAAAACTCCGGCTGGCCCACCAGCAGCTTGGCCTCGGTGGCCGGGAGGGCGACGGCCGTGAAATAGCCGTCCCAGTCAAAGCCCGGGGCCAGCTTGGCCAGCGCCGTCCGTTCGAACTTGTGGTAGTTTTTCTCCGGATCGCGCCGCTCTACGAGCGTGCGTGAAGCCTTGGCCAGCTTCGTCTCAAGGGCCAGGATGGCCTCCGCGGCGGCCTTGGCCGCCGGCGGTGAATCGCCGGACAGTTCGAGCATGTGCGCAATGTGAATCGCATAAGCGGCGCGGATCTCGTCCGCGTTTTTCCCGGTCCGGAAATAATAGTCGCGCTCCGGCAGGCCGAGACCGCCCTGCGCCAGGGCCGTGATCATGGCCGTGCTGTCCTTGTCGTCGATTTTCACACCGAACTCAAAACCGACATTGAGGCCCTGGGCCTGCAGACGGCCGATGAGCGTCACGAGCGCCGCTGGACTCGTGATGGCCTGAATGTCGTCCAGCCACGGTTTCAGGGGCTGCAATCCTGCGCGATCGATGGCCGCCTCATCCATGCCGGCCGCATAGAAGTCGCCGACGCGCTGGGTGACGCTGCCCTTGGGTCCGCCGGTTCTCGCGGAGGTCTCGAGGATTTCCCTGAGCAGGGCAAAGTTCCGCTCATCGATCTCCTGGTTCACGCCGTAGGCCGCGTATTCGCCGGGAATCGGCACCTGGTTGAACGCGCCATTGGCGTAGGCGTAGAAGTCTTTGTCCGGTGAGACGGTGAGCTCCATGTAAGATCGGTCGACGCCTCGAATGGGTTTGGCGGGCTCGGCAGACAGAACCGAAACAAAGGCGAGGCAAAGGACCAGACGCAGCGGGAGGAGATTCATCAGGTGGTGGGTAGCGGTGGTTGTCGCAGGTTACTGACTGACGGGGAACTGGATTTGATCAAGAACGGATTGCGGAGAAGAGGCCAAGGTGTGAACCGGGAATATCGCGGGCGGTTGTCTCCCTACCGCTTCACGAAGCGGCAGGGAAATAAAGCAAAAAAAGCCGCCGTGTCCTAATTTGTCATTGCGAGGAGCTCTGCTGGCCAGCAGAGCGACGAAGCAATCCAGCTGGACCCCGCCGCCGCCGCGGTGCTGGATCGTCACGTCCGGCTGCGCCGGGCTCGCGATGACAGGGCAGATTAGGAAAACGACCAAGAAAGCCGCACCGGTGAAGGTGCGGCCTCGCAAAAGAGGGATGGCTGTGGGCGGGGGTGCGGTGGGTTATAGCGCGGCCTGATAATTCGCCTCGGCTTGATCCCAATTCACCACGTTCCAGAACGCGGCGACATAGTCCGGGCGGCGGTTCTGGTAGTTGAGGTAGTAGGCGTGTTCCCACACGTCGAGGCCAATGACGGGCCGGCCCTCGAAGCCGGCGACCGCCTTGCCCATGAGCGGGCTGTCCTGGTTGGCGGTGGAGCCGACGGCCAGCTTCTTGTCAGGCGTCACGACGAGCCAGGCCCAGCCGCTGCCAAAGCGGCCGACCGCGGCTTTGGTGAAGTCCTCCTTGAGCTTGTCGAACCCGCCGAAGGTGCCGGTGATGGCCGTGGCCAGTCTGCCCTTGGGCGCGCCACCCCTGCCCGGGCCGAGGATTTTCCAGAAGAAGGCGTGGTTGCTGTGGCCGCCGGCGTTGTTGCGCAGCACGCCGCGGACGGCCTCGGGCGCCTTGCCGAGGTCGCCGATGAGCGTGTTGACGTCGAGCGCGGCCAGCACGGCATGATCCTTCATGACGTTGTTGGCGTTGTTGATGTAGGCCTGATGGTGCTTGGTGAGATGGATTTCCATCGTGCGCGCATCGATGTGCGGCTCCAAGGCGTTGTAAGCGTAGTCGAGTTTCGGAAGTTCGTAAGCCATGGGTGTGAAAGATTAAGGTTGGAGTGATTCCAACCGGTAATAGTGCACCGGAGCAAGGCTCCGTCAACCGCTGGCTGGGTTTTGTCCAGTCGAATTCAGAAGCCAGGAAGCCAGGAAGCTAGGAGACTGGAGAGAAGGTTTCCCCTTCTTAGTCTCTTGGCTTCTGAATTAAAACTGGATCCAGCATGCCTCCGCGCATGGGTGCGGGCTAGGGCTCCTCCGCGCGCTTCAGACGGAAGAACGCCTGCAGCAGATCGCGGCATTCGCTGTCCAACACGCCGCGGGTGATTTCGAGGTGGTGGTTCACCTGCGGCAGGGCGTTGAGATCGGTCGCGCCGCCGAGGCAGCCCATCTTGGGGTCGGCGACCGCGTAGACCACCCGTTTGATCCGCGCCATGAGGGTGGCGCCGGAGCACATGGGGCAGGGTTCCTTGGTCACATAAAGCGTGGCCGCGTTGAGGCGCCAGTCGCCGATGGCGCGCGCGGCCTGGGTCATGGCGAGTATTTCGGCGTGCGCCGTGGGATCGCGCGTGCCCGCGACCTGGTTGTGGGCTGCGGCGATCACCTCGCCGCCCAGTTCGATCACCGCGCCGATCGGCACCTCGTCCTCGCGCCAGGCATCGATGGCCTCGTTGTAGGCCAGCCACATGTAGAAGGCGTCGTCGCGCAGCAGCTGCGAGGGGAAGACCTTCTGGAACGGACAGTCGGCGGGAGGAGGGCGGGCGTCGGTCATCTCGGGAAAAAGGCGAAAGTCTCGTAATTTGCCTGGTCATCGCGAGCCCGTTCTGCCGGCCAGCAGAACGGGCTGGCCTGTCCTCCGTAGCCTTGGCGAAGGAGGATGGCGATCCAGCTGGATTGCTTGGCGGAATGTCGCTTGGCAAGGCCAAGCTCGGTAGTCGCTTCGCTCCTCGCAATGACAAACTCCGGCGATATTAGCGAACAGGGCGGACTCCGAAGGATAAAGCCTTGACTTACGTGCAGCCTTACCCAGTTACAACAGTCTTTTAGCAGCCGACTTAACCACATGTACAAACTGTCTCCTGGCTTCCGCCACGTCCCGTATGTCCGACGGTAAATCGATCGAAGTGGAGGGTAAAATCGTAACCGTCCTGCCTGGCACGATGTTCAGGGTGGTGCTGTCCAATGGACACACCGTGCTGGCCCACATCTCGGGCAAGCTCCGCAAGAACTTCATCAAGATTGCCGCGGGCGACCGGGTGAAGATGGAGATGAGTCCCTACGACCTCGAAAAGGCGCGCATCACCTATCGCGTGCGCGAATCCGCGCCCCCACCGCCTGGATTCCGTCGTCGGCGCTACTGAAGCTCCCCGTGTGTCTATGAAACGCGGCCCGGCCCAAAGTGAAAATCAAAGCAGGGCCGCGCCGCATGACCAGACGCCGCGAGCCGGCGGAGCGCCCCCCCGCGGCCCGCCCGCCGCCCCGCCGGCAGAGCTGCCGCCGGCGCTCGCCAACGACCTCGACGGGTTCATCGGCTTTCTCGAACTGGAACGCGGCCTCTCGCCCCACACCCTTTCCGGTTACGAGAGCGATCTCCGCCAGTGCGCCCGTTTTCTCGCCCGCCAGGGTGTGCGTGCCTGGACGGAGGCTGAGCCGGCGCAGCTCACGGACTGGATTTACTCATTGAGCGAGGAAGCCTTTGCCGTCAGCAGCCTGGCCCGCAAGCTGACGGCGCTGCGCACGTTCGCCCGCTACCTCGTGCGCGAACGGCTCTGCGAGCGCGATTTCACGGAGCTGCTCGTCGGCCCGAAGCTCGTGCGCAAGATTCCCGGCACGCTCACTCCGGGCGAGGTCGGGCGGCTGCTGGCGGCGCCCGCGGGCGGCGATGCGTACGCGCTGCGCGACCGGGCGATGCTGGAGCTGTTTTATGCGAGCGGCCTGCGGGTGTCGGAGCTGGCGGGGCTGACCCTGCAGCAGGTCGACCTCGACCACGGCTTCGTGCGTGTGTTCGGCAAGGGCTCGAAGGAGCGCGTCGTGCCGGTCGGCAGCAAGGCGCGCGACGCCCTCGCCATCTACCTCGTCGCCGCCCGCCGGTTTTTTGTGAAGCCGCGCACGGGCAGCCAGCTCTTCCTCAGCGAGCGCGGCACGGCCATCTCGCGAAAAATGCTCTGGGTGCTCATCAAGAAATACGCGAAGCTCGCCGGCATCACCCGGCCCGTGAAACCGCACCTGCTGCGGCATTCGTTCGCCACGCACCTGCTGAGCGGAGGCGCCGACCTGCGCGCCATCCAGGAGATGCTCGGCCACGCCAACATCGGCACCACGCAGATCTACACCGCCGTCGCGCCCGACCGCCGGATCACCGAGCACGCGCGGTTCCATCCCCGCAACAAGGCGGCTCCCTGAAAGACGGCGGCACGACCGGCTCGTCACCGGGGCGGTTTATGTTACCCTTCGACATGACGATTGGCTGTCAGGCGAGAAGCGAAGCGATCCCGCGATGA
This sequence comes from Opitutaceae bacterium, assembly GCA_049513315.1. Lineage (GTDB taxonomy): Bacteria > Verrucomicrobiota > Verrucomicrobiia > Opitutales > Opitutaceae > Fen-1467. Next base: position 91,561 of record JBEKWG010000019.1, on the reverse strand, counting down.
CAATATTTACATCGACAGGCAATCTGCGTTAATCCTTGGGACCCTCCCATGACTGACAGCCATTTTGTCGAACCCAGCGGCCAGATTGAAATCCATCTCCCGGACGGCCGCACGTTGCGCGGTCCGCGCGGCGCGACCGCCGCCAGCCTGCTCCAGCCCATCGCCGCCGAACTGCCGGCGCCGCTCGTCGGCGTCGTGGTCAACGGGGAACTGCACGAGCTGACCCATCCCATCGGCATGGAAGCGCGCGTCCAGCCGGTGACCATGGCGGAGGCGGATGGCGCGCGGTTCTATCGCCGGTCGCTGACCTTTCTGCTCGAGGCGGCGTTTGTCCGCCTGTTTCCCGGGGTCCTGCTGTTCATCGAGCATTCGCTCGCCTCCGGCGGCTACTACTGCAACGTGCGCGGGCGGGCGCCCTTCACGCCTGGCGAACTGAAAGCCCTCGAAGCGGAAATGCGGCGCCTCGTCGCGCAGGACCTGCCGTTTGTCGGGCGCGAAACCACGGTCGAGGAAGCCATCGCCTACTTTGAAGGCCGGCACGACCTCGAGAAGGTCCGGCTGATGCGCTACCGCCGCAAGCCCACCGTCATGCTCTACCGCCTGGGCGACTGCCTCGATTATCATCATGGCTACATGGTGCCCTCCACCGGGTATCTGCAGTGGTTCGAACTGACGGCCATGAACGGCGGCTTTGCGCTCCGCTACCCGCGCCAGCACACGCCCACCACGCTCACGCCGCTGGTCGACTATCCGAAGCTGCTCGGCGCCTTCCACCAGTACGGCGCGTGGCTGGAGCGGCTGGGCATCTCGAGCGTGGGCTCGCTCGACGACGCCATCAAGGCCGGCCGCAGCCGCGAGATCATCCTGGTTTCGGAGGCCCTGCACGAACAGCACATCGCGGAGATCGCCCGCCAGATCGCCGACCGCCGGTCGCAGGCGCGGCTGATTTTGATCTCCGGCCCGTCTTCCTCGGGCAAGACCACCTTTTCCCGCCGCCTCGCCGTGCAACTGCTGGCGATGGGGCTGTCGCCCTTCGCGCTGGAGCTGGACAGCTATTTCATCGAACGCGAGCGCACCCCCCGCGACGCGAACGGCCAGCTCGACTACGAGAGCATCGAAGCGCTTAAGCTGCCGCAGCTGGCTGACCACCTGCGGCGCCTGCTCGCCGGCGAGGAGGTGCAGCTGCCGCGCTACAATTTCCTGAAAGGCCGGCAGGAGCCTGGCGACGTGGTCCGCCTGCGTCCCGACCAGCTGATCATCCTGGAGGGGATACACGGGTTGAACCCGCGCCTCCTTCCCGCGATCCTGGCGGCGCAATCGTTCAAGATCTACGCCTCGGCGCTGACGCAGCTTAACCTCGACCGCCACAACCGGGTCTCCACCACCGACACCCGGCTCATCCGCCGCATCGTGCGGGACGCGCGCGATCGCGGCTACAATGCCGCCGACACCATCGGCCGCTGGGAATCGGTGCGGCGCGGCGAGAAGCTGCACATCTTTCCCCACCAGGAAAACGCCGACGTCATGTTCAACTCCGCGCTGGTCTACGAACTGGCGGTGCTGGGCCCGCTGGCGGAGCCGATCCTGCGCCAAGTGGCCCATGGCACCGCGGAATTTGTGGAAGCCCAGCGCCTGCTCGCGTTTCTGGACTGGTTTTTGCCCATCGAAACCGAATGGGTTCCCGACAACTCGATTCTGCGGGAGTTCATCGGCGGTTCGAGCTTGATGGACTTCAAGGTCTGGGGCGGCTGAGGCGGGGAACGGCCTCACGCCAAGACGCTCTGCCTGCTCTGAGCCAGGTCGAAGGGCTGGCCAGCAGAGCCGCCAGGGACATCCGTCTCGCCATCTCAACCCAGCGCTACACCGGTGGAGCGGCTTGGTCCAGGACGCTGGTCGAGCGGCTCGGGGCGTTTGTAACGTATTACGTTACAAAGCGGCCCGGGTGGCGTCCGCTGGGCGGTTGGTTCAGGATCCAGGAACCTGGCACTTGAACCTTGGCACTTTTCGGCGGCGGCGGCACTTCCCGCATCGCCCAAGCTTGGACAAACAAGCCACGCCCCCCTCCGCATGGAGGGAAATCGAGGCCGCGCCAACGAAGTCCCCTCCAGCAGGGGGGTCCTGTCAGGGCGGGGTGGGCTGGCCTGTCGCCAGGCGTGATGAAACCGGGCTGCTAAATCTCGTGCTCGATGCCAGGGTCGATGATGCCGATGGCGCCATCATGCTGGCGCTGGATGATCACCGAGAACTTGTACCGGTCGCTTGGCCCGCAATCCTTGAAGCTGTCGGTGATATACAGGGAGCGCCCAAACAAGTGCATTGAGGCAAACGAGAAATTCCTCCGGCCGAGGATGTCATCCTTGTCGTTGTCGTAACCGCGATTTATCCGTCGCCTGAACGCAATCCCCAGTGGGAAATACTGATGCTTTCGGTCCTTTGACCTGATCTGAAAACAGAAGGTTGCTCCACCGCCCTTCACTTTGAGCGTCTGGGGTTTGCCTTGCGGCACCAGAGCCTTCGCGACACGCGGTTGACCCGTGTCGACATCCATCACGCATTCGGTGTTACGCTCGTTGTGGGGTGCCTCTGAACTGAGGACATCCACGAACTTCGATACGGTGAGTTTGACGATGGCCGTTTTCAGGGCATTTCCAACGGCTTTGGCCGCGAATTTCTTTCGGATTGTTTTGGGTGACGTTTTCATGGGCTGGATTTCCTTTCATTAGGGACCAAGTTAATGGTCTGAACTCCTGGCCGCGCCGGGCCGATCCGCATCGGGCCACGGATCGAGCGGGACGTAGCCAAGTAAATTGAGCTGCGCGATCCTGTCATGCGCTTCCTCGGAGCGGCCGAGCCAGGCCGCGACGCGCGCGGCGGGATCGAGCAACCGCCAGTCGCGGGTGCCGAGCAGCCGCGGCGCGAGCAGTTCCGCGGCGTGCTGCCAGTGGCGCCGGGCCGCGGCGCTGTCGCCGGACTGGGCGGCGATTTCACCCGCCACCACGCCGGCCTGGGCGCACTCGCCCACATCCGCATCGGTTGCCCGGCCTTCGCCAATCAGCTTTTCGCCCAGCTCGACCGCTCGCGCGGCCGCGGTCGCCGCGTCCGGCCGGCCGCCGGAAACGCGCAACTGCGCTTCCATCCTCCACGCCATCCCCAGCCACTGGACGAATTTGCGGTCGGATGGCTCGGCCGCCGACAGGCTCTCGAGTTGAGGCCGGACTTCGCCCACAAGGCGGGTCGCCGCAGACAGATCGCCCTCCTGCCGGGCCAGCAGAGCCTCTTGCAGGCGAATACGCAGGGAGACGGCCGACCAGTGGCGGTTGGACGGATCATAGACTGTGAGCTCATCCATCAGCCGGCGCGCTTCCTTCAGTTGTCTGCCGGCCGCGGCAAACTGTCCCGTGGCCAGGTGGATGTTGGTTTGCAGCACCAAGGCATCGGCGAGCTGAAACCGCCAGCGCGCCGTGCGTGGCTCCGTTGCCACGAGTTGTTCGAGTTGGGTCGTCTGCGCGACATACTGATTCAGCGCTTCCGCGAATTCACCCTGTTGCTCCGCCAGGCCCCCGAGCCAGGAGTGCGCATCGGCGATCCGGAAGCGCAATTCCAGATCACCCGGATTCGGCCCGAGCATCTTCTCCAGCGTCGCCAGTTCCGCGAGGAAATCGGCGCGGGCCGCCGCGAATTCACCGCGCTCCCGGCGCAAGACGGCGAGGTTGTGCTGGCCATAGGCGAGTTCGCTGCGCCAGGCCGGTCGCGCCGGGTCGAGGGCCACGAGGGCTAGGCTGGTGTCGTGATAGCGCGTCAGCCAGTCGGTGGCGGCGGCAAACTCGCCGCGCTTCCAGTGCACAAAACCATTCCAGTATTCCGCCTGGCCGCGTTCAAAGAGCATATCCCCGTCCTGCGGATGCCGCGCCGCCAGGGCCGCCGCGCGGCGGTAGGCCTCCGCAAAAGCCGCCGTCGCCTCGGCATAGCGCGCCTGCGCCATCCGGATCTCGCCGATCTGCGTGAGGGCCTTTGCGTGGCGCGCGAGCGTGGGGTCGTCCAGGTCGCGCGCCTCTCGCGAGGCGAAGTAGGCCATCGCCTTGTCGCCGACCGCCTCGAGCACGTCCAGCCGGCCCACCTTCGCGAGTTGCGCCCGCAGGTCGCCGAGCATGAACGCCAGCAGGTCCTCCGCGCGGGCGCGCTCCCGGCTGGCCGATCGCTCGGCCCGCGTGGCCCGCACCGCCTGCCACGTGCTGATGACCGTGCCCACCACGAGGGCGAGCGCCACCGCGGCGGCCGCCGCACAGGCGACGCGGTGGCGCCGGATGAACTTGGCGAGACGATAAAAGCTGCTCGGCGGGCTGGCGACGACGGGTTCGTCGTGCAGATGCCGCGCGATGTCAGCGGCCAGCGCCGTCGGGGTCTCGTAGCGGCGGGCTCGGTTTTTCTCCATCGCCTTCATGACGATCCAATCGAGGTCGCCGCGCAGCAGCAGGGAAAGCTTGGCGGGTTCAGTGCCGCGGTGGCGGGCGACCATGAGGCGATCGGCGGCGCCGAGGGTCGAAAGGTTCGTCGAAGGCTTGGGCGGCTCGACTTCGCGGATGACCCGGCGGATTTCGTCGAGACCGGCCTGCAGGAGCGATTTGGGATCGAACGGCGGCCGGCCGGTGAGGAGTTCGTAGAGGAGGACGCCGAGCGAGTAAATGTCGCTGCGCGTGTCGATATCGAGCCCGCTCATCTCCGCCTGCTCGGGGCTCATGTAAGCGGGGGTGCCGAGGAACTGCTCGAAGGCGGTGAACAGCGTCTGGTCGGTGAGCCGGCCCTGCGTCGCCTTGGCGATGCCGAAATCGATCACCTTGGGAACCGGCACGCCGTCGTGGAGGGTGACGAGGATGTTCGAGGGCTTGAGGTCGCGATGGATGATGCCCTTCTGGTGGGCGTGCTGGATCGCGTGGCAGACTTGCGTGAAGAGCGCGAGGCGCGCGGGGGTCGGCAGATTGTTTTCGTCGCAATACTGCGTGATCGGCACGCCGCGCACCAGTTCCATGACAAAGAACGGCCGGCCGGTGTCCGTCGCGCCCGCGTCCAGGATCCGGGCGATGTTCGGATGATCCATGAGCGCGAGCGCCTGGCGCTCCGCCTCGAAGCGGGCGATGACCGCCTTGGTGTCCATGCCGAGCTTGATGATCTTGAGCGCGACCCGGCGCCGCACGGGCTCCTCCTGCTCGGCCATCCAGACGACGCCACAGCCGCCCACGCCGATTTTCTGCAAAAGCTTGTAACGGCCGATCCGGTTTCCCGGAACTTCCGCCGCGTCGAGCGGAGCAGCCGCGGGCGCGGCGTCCGCCGCCATGAACCCGCCCGCCGACTCGTGCGCCTGCACCAGCGCTTCGATCCGCTGGCGCAAGCCGGCATCGCCCCGGCAGGCGTGGTCAAGGAAGCGCGGTCGTTCCCCGGCGGGAAGGGCCAGCGCTTCGGCGAAAATCTGTTCTTCGCGTTCGGGGGATTCGTTCATGAGCGCTCCGGCGAGGTTGGGGAGCAGGGTGGGGGCTAGGGGCGATTATAACATCGAGACCGTCGCCGGGTCGTTGGCCAGTCCGAGCGTGGCCATGGCCCCGGTGGTGGCGCCAGCAAAGGGCCGTGCCTTCGCCGGGACCATCCGGCGTTGGCTGACGGCGGCCCGCACGACCGGGACGTCTTCGGGCTTCGCTTCCGCGCTCACGCTGTACGAGTGGCGCGGGGCATAATCCGTGACGAAGATCGAGAGCACGCCGGCGGCCCAGGAGAAACCGACCATGCGCCAGGCCACGGACGCGTACGGGATGGAAACGCCAAATGCGGAAGCGACCGCGAGGAGTGCCAGGCTGGCGATCGCGAAGAGGGAGATGATACCGGGAAGATTTTTCATGAGAGGAGGAGGTAGAGGTTGGGAGAGGTGAGTGGGTTCAGCTCTCAAAGCGATATTTGCCTCAAAAAAGGATCATTCAAATGGACGCGGTGCCGCCGGCCGGATCGGCCGGGCCCCGCCGGGCGGTGGTTTCAGCCGTGCCGGCTCCGGTTGATCTCCTTGAAAAGCCAGGCGCGGGCGTAGGTCCAGTCGCGCTTGGCCGTGGGCACCGCGATCCCCAGCACTTCGGCCGCCTGCTCGATGGTGAGACCTGCGAAGTAGCGGAGTTTCACCAGCTCGGCCTTGCGGGCATCGTGCTGGGCGAGGCGCTCCAGCGTTTCGTGCACCGCCAGCAACTCGTCATCGGCGGCATCCGGCGCCGCGATGCCGAGGGCGGAGTCGTTGACATCAACGCGCTTCAAACCGCCGCCGTGACGCTGGGTCCGGCGCCGGCGGGCGCGCTCGATGAGGATCCGCCGCATGGCCTCGGCGGCCGACGCAAAGAAATGGGCGCGGTTCTGCCAGTCGGGTTGCTGGTCGCCGCCGAGCCGCAGCCACGCCTCGTGGACGAGCGCCGTGGGCTGGAGCGTCTGGTCGCCGGATTCCCGGGCCATCTTGGCCGAGGCCAGCTTGCGCAACTCGTCATAGACCAGGGGCAGGAGTTTGTCGGCCGCCTGAGAGTCACCCTGCTCAATGCGCTGCAACATGACGGTGACGTCGTGCACATGGAAAATTTATCAGATCGGATGGGGAAATGAAGCTTGAATTGCTCATGCTGCCGTCGCGGCTTGCCCTGCGGGGAACCACCTCACGCCAAGGCGCTCTGCCTGCTCTGAGCTAGGTCGAAGGGCTGGCCAGCAGAGCCGCCAAGGAGATCAGCCGCTCGATCCGCGGCGGGCACTTCACCGGTGGAGCGGCTTGATCCCAAGACGCTGGTCGAGCGGCGCGGGGTGTTTGTAACGTATTACGTTACAAACTGGCTTGGGCGGTGCGCGGGAAGTTTGTCATCTATTAAATGACAAACGGGTGGGGACAGCGGCGCGGGGAGGCATGTCACCTATTAGGTGACATGTGGCTCGGCGGTGGAGCGGCCGGGTGGCGCGGGCGCTCTGCCTGCTCTGAGCCGAGTCGAAGGGCTTGACAGCTGAGCTTGACTGCCTCAGCCGGCCTCAGGCGCGCATTTTGGCCGAGCCGCCCCAATCAGAATTCAATTTCCACCGCAGAAGGAAACACCTATGCACAGCAAATCCATGACTGCGATTCTGAATTTCGCCCGACATCCGTTTGGCACTGACCCCAATGCCGCCGTGCGCCAGTCCAGGCTTAATGGGAGGCACCGACCTGATGCGATGCTCTGCGCAGAGGCGCGAGGCCGCTCCGGCGGCAGAGCAGGGGGGCAATCTGCGGCGGCTTTATTCACGCTGGTGATCTACCTCGCGGGAATGATGGCGGGCCCGTTGCCGGCTGCCGCTGAATCGCCCGCACAGCAACAGGGCCCGACGGCCATACCGCGACGCGACCGGCTGCCGCGGAAGGTCCTGATGGGCACGATGGTCAGCGGCTACGCGGTTTTCTCGCTGCCGCTGGAGCAGCGTCTGCAAAAGATGGACGATGTCGTTGGAGCGATCGCGGCCCAGGCTGCGAGCGACTATCCTGGGAAACGGTTGGATCTGGTCGTGCTGCCGGAGTCTTTCCTGGCCCGGCCGGGCGACTCGCTGGCGCAGAAGACGGTGCGGTTGGAGGAGGTGGAGCCACGGATTGCCGCGTGCGCCCGGCGGCATCACTGTTACCTCGTGGTGCCCATGTTTCTGCAGGAAACGGAGGCACCCCCGCGGTACAGCAATGCGGCGGTGCTGGTCGACCGCGAAGGGCGTGTGGCGGGAATGTACCGGAAAGTGCACCCGGTGGCGCCCCAGGGAAGCGACGTGCTGGAGGAGGGGATCACTCCGGGGCGGTTTTTCCCCGTTTTTGACTGTGATTTCGGGCGGGTCGGGATCCAGATATGCTTTGACATGATGTACACCGACGGCTGGCAGGCGCTGGCCGACCAGGGTGCGGAAATCGTCGCGCTGCCCTCGGCCAATCCGGATGTGGTCCACCCCGCCGCCTACGCGATGCAGCACGAGTACTATGTCGTGAGTGCCACGCCCCGGGACCACGCCGCGGTCATCGGCCCGCTCGGGATCATCGAGGCGCAGCTCTCCCGGGAAGACGCGGTGCTGGTTCACCAGGTCGATCTTTCCTATGCGCTGCTCCACTGGGATGCGGCGCTGGAAGATGGTGAGGCGCTCAGCCGGAAGTTCAGGAACAAGGTTGGCTTTCACTACTACCGCCCGGCAGACATGGGGATTTTCTGGTCCAACGACCCGGCCATGTCGATCGGGCAAATGATCCGAAGCCTGGGTTTGTCCGAGACGGACGCCGAATTGGAACGGATACGCCTTCTGCAGGGAAAAGCGCGGGGTGGCCCGCCGGCGGTGCCGTAGTCGGAGCTGGCTGCGCGCATCCTGCCAGAGCCACCCCCATGGCTGTGCTGCAAGTTTTCGCAGCGTCGAAGGGAGAAGGTGCCGCGTGACCCTGTCAGCTTGGCCCCGGGTTGATGGTGAAGTGGCTCCAGGTCGGCGGGTTTCTCGCGGCGAAATTATTCGCATCGTTCAAGGCACCTCGAAATAATCCGCAAAAATCCACCTATCTTTTCACCCCATGAACCACCCAGCCCGTCGCTTTGCTCTCCGCCTGCTCGTCGCCGGCCTCGCTTCGTTTTTCGCCGCTGCCGTGGCGGGCGCGCAGCAACTCGCGCTCACACCGTTCAACGCATCCGGCATCTATGCGCTCGGCGAAAAAGTCGGCTGGACCGCGACCTTGCCGCCCGGCACCGCCGCTCCCGCCGGCGGCTACACCTACACGATCAAGAAAAACAACCTCGACGTCATCAAATCGGGCCGTCTCGACCTCGCCTCCGGCAGCGCGACGATCGAGACCACGCTCGACGAACCCGCGATGCTCTACGTCGAAGTGTCGGCTCCCGCCGGCGGCAAGCGCAACGTCGTTGGCGCCGCCGTCGCTCCGGCGAAATTGCATCCGTCTGTCCCGCACCCGGCCGACTTCGACGCCTTTTGGGATTCGAAAATCAATCTGCTCCACACCATTCCGGCGGACCCTGTGCTCACGCCCGGCGAGAGCGGCAAGGCGGGGGTCGAGTATGCGACGATCAAGCTGAACAACATCGGCGGCGCGCACGTTTACGGGCAGCTCGCCAGGCCGGCCCGGGAGGGGAGTTTCCCGGCCATGCTCATCCTGCTATGGGCCAGCCCGCCCTATCCGTTGCAGAAACAGTGGGTCACCGACCGCGCCGCCGAAGGCTGGCTCGCCCTCAACGTCGAGCCGCACGACGTGCCCGGCGACCTGCCGCCGGCCTTCTACGCCGCGCTGCCGCAGCTGATCAAGAATTACCAGACCATCGGGAACACCGACCGCGACCGGAATTATTTTCTCCAGATGTATCTCGGTGATTACCGCGCCGTGGACTACCTTGCGAGCCGGCCCGACTGGGACGGCAAGACCCTCGTCCTCATGGGGACGAGCATGGGCGGCCAGCAGAGCCTCTGCGTCGCCGGCCTCCACCCGCAGGTCACGCACGTGATCGTCCACGTTCCCGCCGGCTGCGACACCAACGGCTCGCTGCACGGCCGCGCCGCGGGCTATCCCAACTGGGACGCGAGCAACCCGAAGGTCATGAAGACCGCGCTCTATTTCGACACCGTCAACTTTGCCTCCCGCATCAAGGCCACGTGTCTCGTTTCGATGGGTTTTCTCGACGACGTCGCCCCGCCCGTCGGCATCTGGATCGCGTTCAACCAGATTGCCGGCCCCAAGGAAGCCGTGCCCCTGGTCAATGCGCCGCACAACAACCTGGCCACGGACGAGCAGCAGCGCGCGTACACGACCCGCTCCGCCGAATGGCTCGCCGCCCTGGTCCACGGCACCGAAGTCAAGCCCGCCGGGAACTGACGCGTCCCACCGGCCCGCGGGTGGTTGTAACGTATTACGTTACAAACCGGCTTGGGCGATGCGCGGAAAGTTTGTCATCTATTAAATGACAAACGGGTGGGGACAGCGGCGCGGGGAGGCATGTCACCTATTAAGTGACATGTGGCTCGGCAGTGGAGCGGCTGGGTGGCTCGGGATATTTGTAACGTATTACGTTACAAACTGCTTTGGACGAAGGAGCGGGTAGGGCGCTCTGCTGGCCAGCAGAGCCGGGCGCGCCGAGATCGCCCCGGGCGCTCTGCCTGCTCTGAGCCAAGTCGAAGGGCTGTCCGGCATGGCGACCGCCGGGAAAAAGACGTGTGCAACTTGTCCAATTGGACCAGGTCCATTCGTTGATTCATAGAACCAATCACTCCATCAGCCGCCCAAATCGCCCATAACCGGACCCAAAGCCATGAGTGCAAAGCCCACGAGAACCCAAAACGCCGCCGCCGCCAGCCCTGCGCCGCCATCGGCGGGCGCGCCGCAAATCCAACCCTACCTTTTCTTTGAGGGCCGCTGCGAGGAGGCGGTCGAATATTATCGCCGCGTGCTCGGTGCCGAGGTGACGACGCTCATGCGGTACAAGGACAGCCCCGAGCCCGCGGAACCCGGCATGCTGCCGCCCGGCGCGGGCGACAAGGTGATGCACATGAGCCTCCGCATCGGCGGCACCACGGTGCAGGCTTCCGACGGGCGGTGCGCCGGCCGGACCAGCTTTCAGGGCTTTTCGCTGTCGCTCACGGTGGACAGCGCGGCCGAGGCCGAACGGTTTTTTGCCGGCCTGGCCGAGGGCGGCGAGGTGCGGATGCCCATGACCAAGACCTTCTTTTCCGAGCGTTTCGGCATGGTGGCCGACCGATTCGGTGTATCCTGGATGGTCTACGTGGCGCCGCAAGGGCCCCAGGCGCCGTGAAACACCTCGTTAGCGGGTGGCCGCCGCAAGGAACCATGCCACCGAGTACGTCGTGATCTGCGCCCCCGGGCCGTCGAAATTGATCGTGTCGAACGCATGCGTGGCCCACGGAATCGTCACCAGCGCGTTCGGCCGGCCGGCGGCGGTGAGCTTCGCCGCCAACTGCTCGCTGTGGCTCACCGGCACCAGGGAATCCAGCCGGCCGTGGATCAACAGGGTGGGCGGGCTGGCCGGACCGGCGAGCGTGAGGCCGCTCGCGCTGTCATAAGCCGCGGGAACCGTTTCCGGGGTGCCCCCCAGATATTTTTCGAGGATTTGCTGCATGGGCCACCCATTCAACCGGTCATGGCGCTCGCTTGCCGAGCGGGCGCGGAGGTCCGAAGGCCCGTAGATGGCGACGACACCGCGGATGCCGGGATCATGCGCCGCATAAGCCGTCGCCTCGGCGAGCTGCGCGCCCGCCGACCGTCCCAGCAGCACGATCCGGTCGGGATCGACGCCGAGGCGGGCGGCGTGTGCCCGCATGAACGCGATGGCAGCGAGCACGTCCTCGCGCTGGGCCGGCCACACGGCATGGGGGACGAGGCGGTAGTCGATCGTGGCGACCGCGTAGCCCTGCCGCGCGAGCCAGAAGGTGGCCGGGCGCTTGTCGTGATGGTCGCCGGTGAGCCAGCCGCCGCCGTGCAGGACGATGACGCAGGGGGCCGGGGAGCGTCCGACGGCGCGATAGAAGTCGAGCTGGAGCGGGCCGCTGAAGCGCATCTCCTCCGCGGGCACGGGTGCGGGCAGGTCCGCGAAGAGCGCCGCCACGGCAAAGGGCGCCCGGTCCGGCGTCGTGGGTCCGAACGCGGCCGCAAGCTGCGCGGGCAGCGTGCGGCCGAGCCACCACGCCTGCGTCACGGGCGTGAGCATGAGCGCGAACGCGGCGAGGCAGCAGCCGAGCGTGGCGGTGGTGACGACCGGATGGCGGCGGCTCAGGAGCCAGGCGAGGAGTGCGATGGCCGGCGGGAGCCACACGAACCGGTAGCCGCGCTCGCCCACCATGCCCGTGATCAACAATCGGTATTGCCAGTTGATCCAGCCCGGCGCCATGACCGCGGTGAACAGTCTGGCCAGGGCCAGGAGGAGGGCGGCGAGCAGCAGGAGCCAGCGGAGCACGGCGGTCAGGGTGGACGCCATGCGGCAACTGAGTCCGCCCTCAGCGATTCCGACAACTCAAAAGCGCGGAAGCCGCCCGGACGTCTTCGCCCTTTCCTCCAGTCGCCTCCGCCAGGGATGGGCGCTTCCGGATCGCCGGCGACTGGCACCCCGTTTGACGAAGCGCCGGTCTTGGTCATGTTTCCGCCTACCATGAAAACGCCGGCTCTTCTCTTCACTTTTTTAACCGTCGCGCTCTGCGCCCGTGCCAGTCTCGTCACCCGAACCGTGGCTTACGAACAGGGCGGGGTGAAGCTGGAGAGCTACCTGGCCTACGACGATCAGACGACGGCGCTCCGGCCCGGCGTGCTCGTGGTGCCCGAATGGTGGGGGCTCAACGATTACGCGAAGGGCCGCGCCCGGCAGCTGGCGCAGCTCGGCTACGTGGCGCTCGCGGTGGACATGTACGGCGGCGGGCAAGCCACCACGGATCCGAAGAAGGCGGGCGAACTCGCGGGCCAGTTCTACGGCAAGCCGCTCATGGCCGGGCGCGCGCAGGCCGCCCTCGACCAGTTGCTCCAGACCGGGCTGGTGGACGCAAAGAGGATCGCGGCGATCGGTTTCTGCTTTGGCGGCGCGGTCTGCCAGACCCTCGCCTACAGCGGCGCGCCGCTCGTCGGGATCGTCAGCTTCCACGGCAGCCTGGTGCCGGCCTCGCCCGAGGCGGCGGCGAAAAACCGGGCCCGGTTCCTGATCTGTCACGGGGCGCTCGACCCGTTCACCAAGCCGGAAGCCATCGCCGCCTTCAAGCAATCGCTCGATGACGGCAAGATCGACTACCAGTTCGTGACCTATTCCGGCGCGGTGCATGCCTTCACCAATCCCGACTCCGATGCGATCGCCGTGGCGACGGGGATGAAGGGGATCGGCTACAACGAGGCGGCGGCGCGCCGCTCGTGGCAGCTCATGCAGCAGTTCTTCGGCGAGATCTTCGCGACGAAGTGAGGCGCCGGGCGGTGGAGCGGCCAGTTGGCACAGGATGTTTGTAACGTATTACGTTACAAACTGGCTTGGGCGAAGGCGCGGGGAGGCATGTCACCTATTGAGTGACATGTGGCATGGTGGTGGGATGAATGTCACTTAATAGGTGACATGTTCATGGGTGGCGCGGGGTACTTATAACGTATTACGTTACAAACTGGCTTGGGTAATGCGCGGGAAGTTTGTCATCTATTAGATGACAAAGTGGCCCGGATGGCATCCGCTGTGGCATCCGCTGGGCGGTTGGTTCAGGATCTTGGAACTTGTCACTTGAATCTTGACACTTTCTAGCGTCGCTGGACGCGAAGGGCTTGGGCGCCCGGCCTGCTCTGAGCCAAGTCGAAGGGCTGTCCGGTAAAGCTTGACCAGCTCACGCGGCCCGAGCGCGCAACTTATGCGAACCGCTGCCGTGTGTGTGCTGCGAGTTAGAGCAGCACCGGAGGTGAAATGTAGCATGACCCTTTCGGCTTGATGGCCGAGGTGCTTCAGTTTTTTAGCTCCCGCAAGCGATGCATGTTACGTAGCATTCCGTGACATGGGGATAAAGAAACATAAAAAGCCGACTGGGACAACTGGGGTTAATTACCTCGGCGATCTCGGTCCAAATACTCTATCCGCCTTTGAACCTGCCGCTCTGACAGGTTCGAAATCCGACAACGAGATGAAGGTTGTCACCAGCTTCCTGAAGACTGCCGAGCACGTGGGTCTAAAAAGTCAGACTCCCATCGTCCCGGTACAAAATAGTGAAGCCGATTATGATTTCACCCTCCCAACGTCGGGCGGCGAGATCGTGTTAGAATTGCTCGAGCTGGCACCCTCGGAACAAATGAAAGCGGGCTACACCAGTGCTAGCGCGACCCACAACGTCCTTGATTTCTGTGATAGTATATTTGGGCAAATTGCGGAAAAATCTACACGCTACGCGCGACCGAAAAAGAAGCGGTTCGATCTGCTAGTGTATGTGATCCATTGGGCCTTTATGCCGTCGCAAACATGCATCGAACTCTTGCAATACTGGTGCGTCACGAAACCGCATGTGTTCGATGACATCTACCTTCATTTATACGCGGGTGCGCAAGGCGTGTCTTTCGTGCTTTTTCCAGCACCGCACGCAACCCTCGCCACTTTTGACCCCGCATCAGTACGCGGAAAGAAATTCACGAACTTAAATCCGTTCGACTGGAAAACTGGCAAGGGCGACATGCCGCGAGTCGGTCCAATTCCGCCGGATGTGCCAGGCATATTCATGATGGGGGCACAGATCGAAGAAGGGAGACTGCCGGATGGCCATTAGTTTGGAGGATTGCTCGATTTTGCGCTGGGTATAGAAAGAAGCGTGGCTTGATTATTGATTAACCACGTCGCAGTAGCTGCGCTTCCATCCACACTCGATCTTAAAGAAGATCGCGGTGGCGAAGGGCGGCGCCGCGGGCGCGGTGATCCGACAGCCGGAGGGTCAATCGACAAGCAGGAGCAGGCGTGAGCTACTTCGTGGTGGTCTCACGAATCCAGTCGGAGACCAACTTCAACGCCGCCGGGTTGAACGTTTCCTCGATCTGACTGTATTCCGTCGGGGCGCCGGTCTGGCAGGCCTGGAACAGGTGGTTCAGACCCGGCAGTTCGACGGTTTTGACCGACTGATTTCCCCCGGCCGCCAGGGCCGCAGCGATGGCCGGCAGGTTTTCCTTCGTGGCCACCTGCAGGTCCTTTTCACCGTTGATGGCCAGCACCGGGCATTTCACCCGGCTCAGCGTCGGCCGCGGGTCATACTCCAGCATGTCGCGAAACCACGGTGAAAGCACCATCTTGACCTGTGCGTCGGCCATGGCGTCGGAGCGCCCGAGGGCTTTTCGCTGCTCGTCGGTCAGCGATGCCGTTTGCTCGCGATACGCCTCCCGAATGGCCTTTTCGGCCTCCGCCGGGTCCTTTTCCGATCTTACGATCCGGAAGATCTCACGCTGAAGGGCGGCGTTCTTCGCGATCCTTTCCTCGCCCATTCCCATGACCAGTGACAGATCGCGGGCTTGTCGAAGCAGCAGTTCTTCCATCGGCACACCGACCCCGGCCAGCAGAACAATAAACGCGACCTCGGGTGACTTCACCGCGGCCCGCGGCGCCACGATGCCACCTTCGCTGTGGCCGACGAGGCCGATGTGTCGCGGATCGATTTCCTGGCGGGTGCGCAGGTAGCTGACGGCCGCCAGCGCGTCTTCGACGAAATCGGCGTCGGTCGCCTTCGCGAAATTCCCGGTGGACTTGCCAAAACCGCGATCGTCGCACCGCAACACCGCGATGCCTTGGCGCGTCAAATGGTCGGCCAGCACGAGGAACGGCCGGTGGCTCATGACGGCTTCATCGCGATCCTGCGGACCGGACCCGGTGATCAGCACCACGGCCGGATGCGGTCCGGCACCGGCCGGCAGCGTCAAGGTGCCGGCGAGAGTCACCCCGGCGGCCTTGTTTTCCACCACGACCTCTTCTTCAGAGTAAGGATAGGGCTTTTTCGGCTCCTGCGGCCGGTTGAGGGTCATCGCCTTGGCCAGTCGCTTGAAAACGAGCGGGTGGGTTCCTCCGCCCTGTTTCCATTCTCCGGCCAGCTCGGAACCGTCGCCATTGAGTTTTCCGTCAAAGACGCCGCCGATGCTTTTGGCTTCAAGATGGACGACGCCGTCCTGCTCCGTGAGGGCGCTGATCGGAATCCGGGCATTGCCCTGGTCGATGCTGATCAGCACGCCCTCCGGCTTTTCCGCATTCGCGCTGGCGATTTCCAATGCCAGCCGGAGTTCGATGGCCGGCATGGGCTTGAGAGAGCCCTGCCAATGGCCCTCCAGTCCCTTGCCAGGGATGCCGACGGTGGGCGCTTCGATCGTCGTCGCGGGCGGCGCCTTGCGCTCCAGTTTGAATCCGAATTTTCCTCCCCCTTGGGTGAAGTCGCCGGTGATGCCGTTGGCGTCCTCGGCGAGTCGGCCCACGAATTGCGGGTCGCCCGGGATGCCCGGCATGGCAAAGGTGACCGAGGCCCCCTCGACCTTCACCGGGTCCAATTTGAAACCGCGCAGGCCCTGCACCGGGATGTCGATCGTGCCCTGCCACGATTCTCCGCTGCGCGAAAGATCGACGCGGATGCCCAGCGCCGTCGTGGGCAGGGCGATGGCACCTTCCCAGTGGCCGGCCGGGTCGGGCCGGGCATCGGCCGCTGGCAACTTCAAGGAGCAGGCCAACGGGAGAAGAAACAGAAACCGGACGAAGCAGTTGCTGGTTTTCATGGGGGAAATCTCAGACATGGTGATCGCCAAAGAAATTGAGTTCAGAAAACCGGGGAGGGGTTTTTGTCGAAGCGGCGCTGAAGTCCGCCGGCACGGCGACCTGGCTCGACGGCTGGCGAAGTGCGGGGAGTGACTTCATCGGGCGCGGGTAATTGGACGAAACGCATGGGGCGCCGTCGAGCGAAAGCAAGATGATCGGACAACCCGGGTGACAGACGGCGTTGTTCAGTTGCCAGGTGGGTCTGGATCGGCGGCGCGGCCCTCCGCGCGCGGTTGCTTCACGGCAAAGTCGATGAATTGGAACAAGGCCTTCTCGTAGACCTTTCCGCCGGCCTTCCCGGCGGCGGGGTAATAGTTGGTGTGTGGGGCGCCGGGAATGAGCCAGAACCACTTGGGTTTGTTCGCATGGTCGAAGAGTTCGCGGGCCTCGCCCGGGAGCACGCGCACGTCCGCGCCACCGGCGATGACAAGCAGGGGGCAGTGCAGGTTGGCCACATTGTCCCGCGGCGGCGTGTAGTCTTTGATGGAAACATCCAGCCGCCATTCCACCAGGGGTATCACGAGGGCGCCGACCAGCCAGCCGGGCACGCCATAGGCGTTGTGCATGTCGTGATCGAACGTGAGGCGCAGATCGGAAGGCGTGCACTCGAGCACGACCCAGCACAAATCGCGAAGGCGGTCGGCAGCGTTCGCAATGGTGACGCCGCCCTGCGAAAAACCGAGCAGGCCAAACTGGTGGAAGCCACGGCCACGCAGGTAATCCAGCGCGCCCAGGAGGTCCTTCGCTTCATGGAAACCGAAAGAAAGCATCGTACCCCCGCTCTCGCCGCAGCCGCGGGCATCGTAGAGCAGGACCGCGTAGCCATGTTCGCGCAGCAGCCGGGCGCGGGCCACCGTCTCGAGCCGGTTGCGGCGGCCGCCGTGCAGCAGCACGGCCACGCGGGTCGCTTCCGGGCAGGGCACAAACCAGCCGGCAATCGGCACGCCGTCTTGGGCCGGGAAACGCACTGCTTCCATGGGAAATGGAAAATCCTTCGGCATGGGACCGACCGGCCGGTGCGTCGCATTCGTCAATTGCCATGCGAAATGGGCGGACCAAGCGGTGAACGCGACCGCGAGAACCGCGACCATGATGCCCAGCCAGAGGAGGAGCTTGCGAAGTTTAGCCATGGGATGCGGGCCGCTTGGCCACCAACGATCACGGTTCACCTCGATAACGGCAAGCTGAAGACAGTGGGCGCCGAGTTGCCGGCCGTAAAATCAGGGCCTAGCCGAAAGCTTAAAGCCTACAGCTTATCGCTTACAGCTTACCGTTTGCCACCACGCGAGCGCCGGACCGGCGTGGCCGAGCAACTTCACCGTTCTTTTACGGGTTTGCCAGGAGGTTGGCGGCCGCGCCGCCTCAGCTCCGGCCATAGGTGGCGCGGCAGGCTTCGGTGAGGAGTTTGACGGGAGATTGAGTGCGTTCGGAATCAGCGATGGTTGTCGCTATTGCGCGTTTCCGCGGATATCAAGGGGTCATGTCCGAACAACGCATTCTCGAACTGGAGCAGCAGCTTCTCACCGCGAACGAAGCCATGGCGAAGTTGACCCTCTCGAACACCGACCTCACCCGGCAATTGTCCGATGCCGATACGCGGAACAAGAAGCTCAAGCGCAGCTCCCGTCGCGATGAATGGGCCTTCAAGGAGCAGCTCTCGATCGCCCAGAGCCGCCACTTCTGAACCACGAGCTGATCTTCGCGGAAGCAGACGTCACTGATTTTACGAGTGGGCCGGGGAGCTTGGCGGCCGCGCCGCCGCCGATCCCCCGAGTCAGCTGAGCAGGAGCAGGGACTCCTCCCAGAGGCGGCCGGTCCGATTGTGGCTGATCGCCGGTCGCTTAAAGCTTAAAGCCTACCGCTTGTCGCTTACAGCTTACTCCTTACCGCTCCCGGCGAACTGACTGTTGGCGCGAGAACCAACTTGTCGGGTTCTGCTGGAGAGAATTGAATATTGGCCCCATGATGTCGCGCCCGATGAGAAACCAATTGCTTCTGTTGTGTTGCGGATTGATCGCGGGAAGCCCCCGGCCACTTTCCGCCGAAGCCGCGAACACCCCGCAAAAGAGCACCGACAGCGTCACCTTCAAACTGGATGGCGCAGTGTTGCGGTTGCAGGTTTGGTCGGACCGGATCATCCGCGTGACGTACGCTCCGGGCGAGGCACTGCCGGAGACGAAGAGCCTGAGCGTCATCGCCCAACCGGCGGCGGTGAAATGGGATTTCCGCGAGACGGCGGACAATTTTTTCGTGACGACCGGGGCGGTGGAAGCGCGCGTGGACCGCCAAAGCGGCGCGGTGTCATTCTTTGACGCGCAGGGAACGGCCTATTTGGCGGAAACACCGGGCGGCCGGGTTTTTTCGCCGACCACCGTCAAGAATTTGGACGCCCGGCAGGCGGAGCAGGATTTCGCCCTCGCCCCCGCCGAAGCTATTTTTGGCCTCGGCCAGCAAGCCAGCGGGCCGTGGAACTATCGCGGGCAGACTGTGCGCCTCCTGCAATCGAACATGAATATCGCGCTGCCGGTGCTGGTCTCCAGCCGCGGGTATGGAATTTTGTGGGACAACCCAGCGATCACGACCGTGGCCGTGGGCGCCAGCGGAAAGGAAAACGTGGTGGCGTGGACATCGGAAGTGGCGCGCGCGATTGATTATTATCTCCTGGCCGGGCCGGACCTGGACCAGGTGGTGGCCGATTACCGCCAGTTGACGGGGGCCGCGCCCATGTTTGGCGAGTGGGTCTTCGGCTTCTGGCAATGCCGCGAACACTACGAGACGCAGGCGGAGATCCTTGGCGTGCTCGCCAGATACCGCGAACGCGGTACGCCGATCGACGGGGTGATTCAGGATTGGCAGTACTGGACGCCCCGACCGTGGGGATCGCATGAGTTCGATCCGGTGCGCTATCCCGATCCGGCGGGCATGGTGGCGCAAATTCACGCGGCGCACGCGCATATCATCATTTCGGTGTGGTCCCGGTTCGACGTGGGCTGCGAGAATTTGCGGCAGCTCAAGGACGTCAACGGCGTCCTCGATCCGGTCTATCCCAACGTCTGGCCCAAGGGCCAGGGTCAGTGGTATGACGCCTTCAGCGCCGACGCCCGCCGGGTTTATTGGCGGCAGATTTCGGACAAGCTTTTCCAAATTGGATTCGATGGCTGGTGGCTCGACGCGACCGAACCGGAACTCAGCGGCCAGTGGGGCGAAGTCCGCGACCTGCGCACGGCGATGGGCCCCGGTGCTTATGTGGCGGACGCTTATCCGCTCATGGCGACCACCGGCGTTTACCAGGGCCAGCGGGCGGAATCCCCGGATAAACGGGTATTTATTCTAACGCGCTCGGCGTGGGCCGGCCAGCAGCGCAACGCCGCCATCAGCTGGTCCGGAGACATCCGCGGCGACTGGGCCACCTTTAAAAGGCAAATTCCCGCCGGCTTGAATTTCAGCCTCTCCGGCATTCCCTATTGGAACACCGACATCGGAGGCTTCTTCGGAGGCGCGCCGGCGGATCCGCGGTATCGCGAGCTGTTCACGCGCTGGTTCCAGTTTGGCGCATTCTGTCCGTTGTTCCGGGTGCACGGGGCGGGCCCACCCAAGGAAATGTGGCGGTTCGACGCGGCCACGGACGCGATCCTCGTGAAATACGACCAGCTGCGCTACCGCCTGCTGCCGTATATTTATTCCACCGCCTGGCAGGTCACCCACGCCCACGACACGATGATGCGCCCGCTCGTCATGGACTTCCGCACGGACGGGCCGGCGGTCGGCGTGTCGGACCAATACATGTTTGGCCGGGCGCTGCTCGTGAATCCCGTGGTGACGCCGGGCGCGGCGAGCCGGAAGGTTTATCTGCCGGTGGGCCAGGACTGGTATGATTTCTGGACCGGCCGGCGCACCACCGGCGGGCAGACGGTCGACGCGCCGGCGTCCATGGAGACGATGCCGTTGTACGTCAAAGCCGGCTCGATTCTGCCGCTGGGGCCGGTGGTCAATTATGCGGGGGAGAAACCGGCGGCGCCGCTGGAATTGCGGGTTTATCGCGGCGCGGACGGCGCGTTCACGCTCTACGAGGACGACGGCAACACGTACAATTATGAAAAGGGCGAGTACGCGGAGATCCCCATCACGTGGAACGAAGCCGCGAAGAAGCTGACCATTGGCGCGCGCAAGGGATCGTTTCCCGGCATGGCCGCCGAACGCGAATTTCACCTTGTCTGGGTGCGGGATGAAAAAGGGGCCGGATTGCCCGAGACCGAAACGAGTGATGCGACCTTGACCTACAAAGGCGCCGCGGTGGAGCTTTCGGCCCCCTGAACAGAGGCCGACGCCGTGATGGGTTGGTGGGTTACCCAGCGCGCCGCTGACTAGGGCTGGCGTTCGTTGCCCCAGAGCGTCGGGGCGTTCCCGTGCGCCTTGCGCCAGGCATCCCGCCAGAGATGAATGTCAGACGGCGTAATGGCCGGCATCGGCTGGCGCTCCTGTTTGGAAAAGGTCCGGGGAAGGGGACTGGCGGTGTCCTGATACCAGTAGGCGACCGAGGCCAGATCCAGCGTCAGGTTGTCGTTGTCCCCGTGCTCGATGGTGTAGCGGCAGGACTTTGCGAAGTAGATGGGGTCGGCGATGTGGAAGCGGTAGAGATGGGTGCGCCCCAGCCAGCCCGTCTCATTGTTCACCCGGGCGTAGCCGAAGTACGGATGCTGGAACAGCTCCTTGGGCGACCAGGAAGTGTTAAAATAGTCCTCGGTGCCGGTGCCGTTAAGCGTGGGCTCGACGTCGCCATCGATGAAAATCATCTCGTCACCCTCGCCATACCACATCGTGCTCGGACAATTGACGTAATAGTTGACACCGACGAGGTGGCCCCGGCCCTTGATGTCAGCGAAGACGTAGTTGCGCCAGCCGTCGCGGTTGCTCCCGGATTTGCCCAGCAGGCCCCACTCATTTTCGCCCCCGGGCAGGGCCTCGGTGAGCTGATGATTGTACCAGGCGTGGAAGCGGCCGAGAGTCGGGGGCAACTGCGGCACTTCCTCGTAGTCGATATTGAAGTAAAGGGCATCGATCGTGCGTCCACTCTGATTCTCGATCTCGATCCTCGCTCCGGTGGCAAAGGGCATCGCAAAGTAGCTCACGTAGGATTTCCCCCAACCGGGCGTGACGGCCAGGGGCGCGCTGACGAAATTATAGGCCTCGCCCCAGCCGTTGCCAAAGAACGCCCCGATTGGCGCCTCGACCGAGGGGTACAGCTTTCCGTCCCAAAACATTCGGATGATGACATCGTTGCGGTTCAGCGTGTCCGCTCCGGGCGCCAGGGTGATCCAAATGTGGGTGATGATGCCGGCGCCTGGCACATCCATGATGTTCACCTTGGCCCCGTCCGCGACGTGCGAGACGTTGTCCGCGTTGCCGCCGGTGCGGTCATAGCTGCCGATGCGCCGGGATTTTATCTCCGGGCGGATGGTCGCGAGGCCGACGAATTCACTCACCGGTTCCTGGGCCACGAGAACAGTTGCCGCCACAAGGGCCGCGGCGATGGGGAGGAATAGCTGTGTTTTCATTGAAGTGTGCATTGGGGTTTTGCTCTTGAACCAGCGCTCGCTCCTGTCCGAAACCGTCTGCGGGGGAGAATGGATGTCGGTTGGATTTCCGGTCAGGATCAGCCGGACAGCATAAGCATCAATCGGGCAGAGTCAGGCCTTGTCTCTTGACCTCTCTGACGCTTCGCGTGATCAGCGCAATGATCTACCGCCGGTCGAACACCAGGGTCATGTTCTGCTGGCCCATGAAGGAGGTGGTGGAGCGTTGGATCGAAAGCGCGTCCCCGTGAGCGTCCAGCTGCCAGATGTCCGTCACGGTCATCTTGGAGCCGGGCGGACCCCAGACGAGGGACACGGTTGAATCCACCTTGAGCTGCCGGCCGTCCGCGGATATGCGCGCCGTGGTGACGCGCGGCGAGTTCATGAACTGCGATTTCGACTCAGCGCCGTCGAGTGTCAGTTTCTCTTCCGTCACCTGATCGTCCGCATATTCGAGGATGCAGGTGGTCCGGATGGTCAGATCATTGCCGTGTTGGACCACGTCCAGCCGCGCCGGTGCAAAACCCGCGCCCATCCTCCCCAACGCGCTTTTTTCCTCGTCCAGCACCCAGGATCCCGAGAAGTCGGCGGGTTCGGGCTCAAAATGCAGGGGCGGCAGGCCGCAGGCCTTCCGGTAGGACGCCATCACGCTCGCATAGGCCGGATCTTCGAGGCTGAGGATCCGCGGATCATGCATGAGAACGTCATATTGTTTCCGCCGCGTGTTCCGGACCATGCCGGTCCAGGTTCCGTAATAGATCCAGAGGGGCTGCTTCTGCAGGATCTCCGGCGGCGGCGGACTGCCGACTTCGTCGAGCGCCAGGGGTTTCCCCTGCGACAGCGCCACCAAGCTGTCGTAGTACGACTGGACAAAATCATTCCCGTAGACATCGAGGGCCAAGACATCGACATAGCTGATGCCGGGGAAGTATTTCGCGTGCTCCATCTGCGGATTGTTGACGCGATCCATGCACCACACCCAGATCAGGTTGTTGAGATGGTGATGGTTCACCAGCCGGTTAAAGAGCTGCCGATAGAGGGCGGCCGTGCTGTATTCCCCGGTGCGTCCGCCCCACCAGAACCAGTTGCCGTTCATTTCATGGTACGGCCGCCACAGGACGGGCACATGAGCATCTTGAAGCTGCTTGAGGAACACCGCGACCGCGTCGACTTGGGCGCACCAATGCTGGTAGAGCGCCGTGCCCGGGGTCAGTACCTCCTTGAATTGTTCGTCCGTGAGCCTGCCCTCGACGCTGGCCAGTTTGTTCGGATCGCTGCCTAGCAGCGGGCGGAACGTCACCGGCTCGTCCGCCGTGGGCGGCACGGCATGCCAGCACATGGCCACCAGCGAACCGCGCTGGTGCTGGCGGATCGCCTCCTGCACGATATCCGGCCGGGCCAGATAGGAGTCGGTGTCGCCGGCCTTGGCGAAGCCCCAATCGCTGGCGAAAATCGCGGGGGTCTTGCCGATGTAGTGGGCCGCGAACTCGGAGTTCCGACTTTTGGTATTCGGGAAGTTGTGCTGGCCGGTCAGCGTGTAGTGGCCCGAGATGTCGTGTAACACCTGCAGCAGCGCCCGCACCTCGGGCGAGGCATTGGGGGTGACCGGTTGGACCGCTGCGCCCTCTCCACCAGCCGCCAGGGAAACGACGGCAATCGGGAGAACGACGAGGAGGACGGCCGCGCGAAGAGACATCATCCGACGACAGTTGTCGGCGGACAAAACCTGTCAACCGCGAGAAAGTCTTGGGAAAATCCGGAGGGTCAGGCTTCAGCAATCGATATTTTCCAGCAGTGCTGTTGATATCATATATCCGCAGCCTGCTGCCATGGATTGGCCGGATATCGGCTTTGTACTGGAGGGGGGGCGAGCATCAAGGCGTGACGTTTTTGCCTCGTCCAATTCTCCAAGGGTCTGTCACCCAACTCAAGCTTGCGCGTTGCGGAAGAGGCGCATCCACCCGCCAAGGCGGAAGTTTCAAGTTCCAAATTCCAAGTTTCAAGGGTCGCCAACGAAGCAGGGCTGGCGCCGTGAAACACTTAGCCTACCCAGACCCGGGCATTATAGAATAGTTTCATCCACGGCGAATCTTCGCCCCAGGTGGATGGAGCCCAGCTCATCTGAACCGTGCGGAATACCCGTTCGGGGTGCGGCATGAGGATCGTCACGCGGCCGGTGGTCGTCGTGAAAGCGGGGGGACCGAATGCCGGCCCCTGAGTGTGCCCGCTATGGAGCTTCTTCGATCGTTTCGCGGACTGCGGCCTCGCTGGGGGCGAGGATTCTGCGGGTGCCCAGGTTGGTCTGCACCTCGTAAAGGTTGGTTTTGCCCACCGCTTTGAGAAAGGTGATTGTCTGAACGACTTCTTTGACGGCCTCGGTTTGTGGCTCTCCGATGGGTGAGAGACTTTGCTCAATCACCAGCGCGCCTCCCTTGGCGGACTCAGTCTTCAGGTCAAATTGCGGCAGTTCCTTCCATGAATTGATGATATGGAAGGTGCCTTCCTTGGTGTCCTTGTTCCAGGTGAAGCCGTTGATGACGATCTGATGGCCCACCGGGCCGCCATACCAGGGATGGGCGGCCACGAAGTTTGGCGGGAGCGCTTGCCAGATTTCCCGCGGAAATGCGGCCAGAATGGGACGACCTTTGCGCAGCTCTTTTCTCGCCCATTCGAACGGTTCCTCCTCAGGAGGCAGGGGATGAAGAACCGGCTTTGGCGTGCGGTTCGTTATGATGCTCTGCAGCCCTTCGACATACTTGGGGTTCAGCCAGGGCTGGTCGGGCGGCGTGTCATTGATGATCTTATAGATGGCGGGTAATCCTGCATAGTAGCCTGCTATGTCCAGCCAGTGGATGCGGGCATAAATCATGCAAGTGCCTCCGATTTGATCCCGCATGACGTTGGGCTCGCAAAGCTGCACCGTTTCCACCGGCCCGTCGGTCTTGGCGGTCAGGATGGTGTTTTTCACTTTCACCTCAGCCTCCGCCTTCACGACGACGACCTGCGATTTTCCCGGGGTTAAAGGACTCCGGCGGCTGAGCTCGGTGAGCCAGTCGCGGTCGACGGGTTGGAGCGAGGCCAGCGGCACGAGGCCTTTGGTGCCGTCGGCAAAGAGTACGACGGCGTAGCCATTCTCGATCCGGGCTTTGACGGCTGCTTCGTACCGGGCGGAGACAGCCATCGCCTGAGTGGCGCAGAGCAGCAGGACGGCGGAAAGGGATATTCTGAGAGACATTCCGGTGTGCGATGTTCTCACAATCTTCGGATCATCCGATCCAGGCGCGGGCATTGTAGAAAAGCCTCATCCAGGGAGAGTCTTCAGGCCAATCGACGGGATGCCAGCTCATCTGAACCGTGCGGAATGCCCGTTCGGGATGCGGCATGAGGATCGTCACGCGGCCGGTGGTCGTCGTGAACGCGGTCATGCCGAGGGGCGAGCCGTTGGGGTTGAGGGGATACTGCTCGGTGGCGCGATGCTTGTTGTCCGCGAACCGCGCGCAAACGAGGCCCGACTCGCTGCAGCGTTTGGCGGCCTCGGCGCTCGCAAACTCGGCAAAACCCTCGCCGTGCGCGGTGGCGATGGGGATGACCGAGCCGGCCATGCCGTCGAAAAGTACGCTGGGACTCTTCTCGATCTTGAGGGACACAAACCGGGCTTCGAAGCGTTCGGACTGGTTCTGCACGAAGCGCGGCCACAGGTCCGCGCCGGGAATGATCGAGCGGAGGGCACTCATCATCTGGCAGCCGTTGCACACGCCCAGGGCAAAGGTGTCCTCCCGCACGAAGAAGGCGGCAAACTCGGCGCGGGCGCGGTCGTTGAAGAGAATGCTCTTGGCCCAGCCCTCGCCGCCGCCGAGCACGTCGCCGTAACTGAAGCCGCCGCAGGCGACCAGGCCGCGGAAATCTTTGAGGGAGATGCGGCCGCTGAGGATGTCGGTCATGTGGACGTCGATGGCCCGGAAGCCGGCGCGGGTGAAGGCGGCGGCCATCTCGACTTCGCCGTTCACGCCCTGCTCGCGCAGCACGGCGATCGGTGGTTTGTTTTTTAACGCGAAGGTCGCCAAGGGCGCAAGGGAAGGAGAATCAGATAACTTGGATTCAGCACCCTCTGCGTGCTCTGCGCTCTTGGTGTGAAGAGATCCGGGAAGATTGAACGTGATCTTCGGGGTGATGCCCGGGTCGGCGGGGTCGAGCTTGAGCTGGTAGTCGGACTCGGCGCAGGCGGGATTGTCGCGCAACAAAGAGATGCGCCGGGTGACGTCGGACCAGATAATACGGAGGGATGAGAGGTTTTCGTTGAGGAGGACACGGCCGCTCCGACGAACGCGGAAGGAGTAGTCGCGGTTGATGCGGCCGATCGGGCGGATGCAATCCGCCAGGGCGCATCGGTCGAATACGTCGTGGACATAGTTCAGATCCGCCGTGCGGACCTGGATCACCGCGCCGAGTTCTTCCGAGAAGAGTTGGGCGAAGGCATCGCCGCCGGTGGAGAAATCGCCCGCAAGCGGGCTTCCTACAGGACCGGCGGCTGGAGTTTTGAGTTTTGAGTTTTGAGTTTTGGGTTCTGATACTTCTGTTTCCGTGTTCCTTGGAACTTGGAACTTGGAACTTGGAACTTCCGGATCGGCGGTTGCACCCACCTCCAGGGTGACACCCACATGCCCCGCAAAAGCCATTTCGACCGCGGTGGCGAGCAGGCCGCCGTCGGAGCGGTCGTGGTAGGCGAGGAGTTTTTTCTCGCGGCCGAGCTGTTGGATGGCGTTCCAGAAGTTCTTGAGGTCGGTGGCGCTGTCCACGTCGGGCGTGGCCGCGCCCATTTGCGAAACCACCTGGGCGAGGATGGAACCGCCGAGGCGGTTTTTCCCGCGGCCGAGATCGACCAATAATAGAACGGATTCGGCCAATTGGGCCAATTGCGGTGTCAGCGAAAGCCGGATGTCGGCGACGGGCGCGAAGGCCGAGACGATGAGCGAAATGGGCGCGCTCATGCGCTTCTGCCGGTCACCGTCTTTCCAGACGGTGCTCATGCTCATGGAGTCCTTGCCGACGGGGATGGTGATGCCGAGGGCGGGGCAGAGTTCCATGCCGACGGCGTGGACGGCGGCGTAGAGGTCGGCGGCGTCGCCGGGGACGGCCGGCGCGGCCATCCAGTTGGCGGAGAGGTTGACCTTGCCGAGGTCGCCGATCTGGGCGGCGGCGAGGTTGGTGAGGGCTTCGCCCACGGCGAGGCGGGCGGAGGCGGCGGCGTTGTTGACCGCGACGGGCGTGCGCTCACCCATTGCCATGGCCTCGCCGGTGTAGACGTCGAAGGCGGCGGCGGTGACTCCGCAGTCGGCCACGGGCACCTGCCACGGCCCGACCATCTGGTCGCGGCAGATGAGTCCGCCCACCGTGCGGTCGCCGATGGAGATAAGGAAGGTCTTGTCGGCGACGGTCGGATGGGAGAGGACGCGGCGGACGGCTTCGTCGAGTGAAAGTGAAAGTGAAAGTGGGGTGAGGGGACGCTTCAGCGACGACTCCGAGCGGTGCATGCGCGGCGGTTTGCCGAGCAGCACCTCGAGCGGCAGGTCGATGGGCTGGTTCTGGAAATGCGGGTCCTCGAGGACGAGGCGCTTCTCCCCGGTGGCCTCACCGACGATGGCGAAGGGGCAGCGCTCGCGTTCGCAGAGTTTTTGAAAGGTGCCGAGGCGGGCGGCGGCGACGGCGAGGACGTAGCGCTCCTGGGACTCGTTGCACCAGATCTCGAGCGGGCTCATGCCGGGCTCGTCGTTGGGGATTTTCCGGAGGTTGAAGCGCCCGCCGCGGCCGCCGTCGTTGACGAGTTCGGGCAGCGCGTTGGAAAGACCGCCGGCACCGACGTCGTGGATGAAGGCGATGGGGTTTTCGGCGCCGAGGGCCCAGCAGCGGTCGATGACCTCCTGGCAGCGGCGCTGCATCTCGGCGTTGTCGCGCTGCACGCTGGCGAAATCGAGATCCTCGTCGCCCGAGCCGCTGGCGAGGGAGCTGGCTGCGCCGCCCCCGAGGCCGATGAGCATGGCGGGTCCGCCGAGGACGATGAGTTTGTCGCCGGGGCGGATTTCGCCCTTGCGAATGTGTTCGGCCCGGATGTTGCCGAGGCCGCCGGCGAGCATGATGGGCTTGTGGTAGCCCCGCAACTCCGTGGCGCGAAGCTGTAAGCCGTCAGCTTCAAGCTTTAAGCTGTCTGAAGAGGCCGGACCGCTGACTGCTGACAGCTGATCGCTTGGAAGTGCGGCGGGCACTTCCGCTTCAAACGTACGGAAGTAGCCGTTGATGGCGGGGCGGCCGAACTCGTTGTTGAAGGCGGCGCCGCCGAGCGGTCCCTCGATCATGATGTCGAGGGGGGAGACGATGCGGCCGGGCTTGCCGTTATCCTGCTCCCACGGCTGGACGGCCCCCGGGAGCTTGAGGTTCGAGACGGTGAAACCGGTCAGGCCGGCCTTGGGCTTGGCGCCGCGGCCGGCTGCGCCCTCGTCGCGGATCTCGCCGCCCGAGCCGGTGGCGGCGCCGGGGAAGGGGGAGATGGCGGTGGGGTGGTTGTGCGTCTCGACCTTGCAGAGGAGGTGGATGTCCTCCTCGTGCGCGGCGTATTCGCCGGTGCGCGGGTCGACAAAGAAGCGGCCGCCGCGGGTGCCTTCGAGGACGGCGGCGTTGTCCTTGTAGGCGGAGAGGATGCCGTCGCGGTGCAGCTGGTAGGTGTTCTTGATCATCTGGAACAGCGAGCGGTCGCGTGGGGCGCCGTCGATTTCCCAGGTGGCGTTGAAGATCTTGTGGCGGCAGTGCTCGGAGTTGGCCTGCGCGAACATCATGAGCTCGATGTCGTTGGGGTCGCGGCCGAGCGCGGTGAAGTTTTCAACGAGGTAGTCGATCTCGTCGTCGGCGAGGGCGAGGCCAAGCGTGCGGTCGGCTTCGACGAGGGCGGCGCGGCCCCGGGCGAGCACGGGCACGCTGGTCAGCGGGCGCGGGGTCTCGTGGCGGAAGAGGGCTTCGCAAGCGGCGAGGTCGCTGAAGACAACCTGGGTCATGCGGTCGTGCAACCGAGCGGCGAGCTTCGCCCGCGACTCGGGGCCAAGGTCTGAGGGCTGACCGCTGACCGCTGGCTCCCCGGCGTCGATCGTGTAGGCGATGACGCGCTCGATGCGTTTGACGCCAGTCAGACCGCAGATGTGGGCGATGTCAGTGGCCTTGGACGACCAGGAGGAAATGGTGTCGGGATGGGGGGTCACGACCAGGACAAGACCGGTGATGCTGCCGTCCGGCAGAACGGCGGCGCGGCTCGGGCCGTAGGTGAGGAGTCTTTCGAGGACGACGTGCTCGACGGCAGTCAGTTCACCGGTCAGCTCGACGAGGTGGACGAACTCGGCGCTCAGGGCGCGGACAGGCATTCGGCCATACGGCAGAACGGCGGCGGTGAGATCCTGGAGCAGCTTCTGGAGGCGAAACTGGGAGAGGGCAGGAGAGCCGCGGAGGATCAGCATGGTCGAGTGGAAGGGACGCTTTCAAACATCCCCGGCGTGGTCAAGGGGACTGAGAGTGAAAAGTGAAAAGCGGAAACCCCCAAAGCAGAGTTCTGATACCGGAGAGCGGAGACCGGATACCGGAAAGAGGACAGAATACCGTGAAGTTTGTAGGGGCGTGGTCTTGCCTACGGCCGATTCTTGTAGGGAATGGAGGGCGAGGCTCCTGCCGAGCCGTGGCGGGTTAATAATAACCCATACTACCGTTTTCAGAGGGCGCAGCCGGTATCCTGATTTCCTTGGTTTGTTGTAGGTCGGGCTTTACGCCCGACTTGCCGGAGATGAATCCCGATCTACAATTTTCGGACAGGGACATGGTCCAAAGCTGTGTCGCCTGCGTTTTCGGCGGCGGGCGTGGAGAAAGCCGTTGACCATTCCCGAGGTCTCATCGGAATAAGCGGTTTCCCTCACCCATGCGGAAGGAGTGATTGCCGAATGCCCATTGCCCAATGACGATTGAGTTCAAACCAACGCCCGCTGCCACGGTTGTCGTGCAGCCGGCGATCGCCGATCCCCCCTCGGCATTGTCCCCATGAGCGATCCCTTGAGACACGAATGCGGCGTCGCGCTGGTGCGGCTGCTCAAGCCGCTCGCTTGGTACCAGGAGAAGTACGGCACGCCGCTCTGGGGCTTCTTCAAGCTGTTTCTGTTGATGGAGAAGCAGCACAACCGCGGGCAGGACGGCGCGGGCGTGGCGTGCGTGAAGCTCGACGTGCCGGCGGGCGAGCCGTTCATGTTCCGCGAGCGCAACATCAAGTCCAACCCGCTCGACCGGATCTTCAAGGAGCTGCTGCAGCAGTACGAGGCGAAGGTCGCCGACGGCACGATCCATCCGGAGTTCCCCGACACGGTCAAAAAGCATTTCGATTTCGGCGCGGAACTCTATCTGGGCCACCTGCGCTACGGC
Source organism: Opitutaceae bacterium (assembly GCA_049513315.1). Lineage (GTDB taxonomy): Bacteria > Verrucomicrobiota > Verrucomicrobiia > Opitutales > Opitutaceae > Fen-1467. Next base: position 61,251 of record JBEKWG010000019.1, on the reverse strand, counting down.
ACCTCGGGCGGCTACACCCTCAGCGCGTGCCATCCGTATTTCCGGCGCAGCCCGTGGCCGACGCGGAATCTGATGATGGGGGGAAACTTCAACATGACCAACACGCGGGAGCTGAACGACAGCCTCATCGCCATGGGTCAGCATCCGATCTTCGCCACCGACACGCAGGCGGTGCTGGAGAAGATCGGTTTCTGCCTCGACGAGGAGCACGAGGAGCTTTACCGCCTGCTCCGCACCCGCGGCCTGTCCGGCGAGGAAATTTCGCGGCGCATCAGCGACGAACTCGACATCGCCCGCGTCATCACCCGCGCCTCGCAGAACCTTGACGGCGGCTACACGCTGGCCGGCCTCATCGGGAACGGCGACGCCTTCGTGGTGCGGGATCCCGCGGGCATCCGGCCGTGCTACTTCTTCCAGAACGACGAGGTCGTCGCGTTCGCCTCCGAGCGCGCCCCGCTCATGACCGTGTTCGACGTCGATGCGGCGGCGGCCCGGGAGGTCCCGCCCGGCCACGTCGTGGTCGTCAAGAAGCGCGGCACGCTGACCTCGACGGCCTTCGCCCCGCCGCTGCCGCGCGCCGCCTGCTCCTTCGAGCGCATCTATTTCTCCCGCGGCAACGATCTTGACATCTACCGCGAGCGCAAGGCGCTCGGCGCGCGCCTGGCCGACCAGGTGCTCAAGGCGATCGACCAGGATCTCCAGAACACCGTCATCAGCTTCATCCCCAACACCGCCGAGGTCGCCTACTACGGTCTCATGGAAGCGCTGCGCCTGTGGCGGCGCGACGCGGTGAAGGCCGCCATTCTCAGCGCCGCCGGGCGCGGCACCCTCAACGAGGCGCTGCTCGACGACCTCATCCTGCGCAACTGGCCGCGCGCCGAGAAGGTCGTGAGCAAGGATGTGAAGATCCGCACCTTCATCGAACAGGAGAAGTGGCGCAACGAACTCGCCTCGCACGTCTACGACATCTTCTACGGCTCGGTGAAACCGACCGACAATCTGGTGGTGATTGACGACTCGATCGTGCGCGGCACCACCCTCCGGCGCTCCATCATCCGCATCCTCTCGCGGCTCAACCCGAAGAAGATCATCATCGTCTCCACCGCGCCGCAGATCCGCTATCCCGACTGCTACGGCATCGACATGTCGGAGCTGGCCAAATTCATCGCCTTCGAGGCGGCGATCGCGCTGCTCAAGGAGCGCGGCCAGGGCGGGCTGCTGGAGGAGATCTACGGACTCTGCCGCGAGGAATTGAAGCGCGAGGGCCTGGCGACGGTGAACCACGTGCGCAAGATCTACGAGCCGTTCACGCCGGAGGAGATTTCCGCCAAGGTCGTCGAGCTGGTCTATCCGCGCGGCCTCGAGTGGCAGGGACCGGTGCAGATCATCTATCAGACCATCGAAAACCTCCACGCCGCCGTGCCCAACCACACCGGCGACTGGTATTTCACCGGCCGGTATCCGACGCCCGGCGGCTATCGCGTGGTGAACCAGGCCTACGTGAATTACTTCGAAAAACACGAGGGCCGCAGCTACTGAACAACCGCTAATCTTCGCTAATCTCCGCTGATCTAGCGGCGAAATTAGCGACGATTAGCGACAATTAGCGGTCAAATGTCCTTATCCTACGAAGAGTCCGGGGTGCGTTACGAGCAGCTCGACGCGTTCAAGCGCGCCTGCCAGCAGGCGGCGCGGACGACGGCCGGCGCCCTAGCGGCCCATGGCTATCGCGAAGCGGCGGCGGCGCGTGGCGAAAGCGCGTACCTGATCGAGACCGCCGACCACTATCTGGCGCATGTCGAGGAGGGCCTCGGCACCAAAAACCTCGTGGCCGACGCCGTGCAAAAGGCGACGGGCCGGTGCTTCTATCGCGGAATCGGCATTGATACCGTGGCGACCATCGTGAACGACCTCGTCACCTGCGGCGCGCTGCCGGTGTCCGTCGCCCTGCACGCCGCCGTCGGTGATGCCGGCTGGTTCGCCGACGCGCAGCGCGCCGCGGATCTCATCGCCGGCTTCGCGGAGGGTTGCCGGCAGGCCGGCGCGGTGTGGGGCGGGGGCGAAACGCCGGCCCTGCGCGAGATCGTGAAGCCGGCGGCCATCGTGCTGGCGGGCTCGGCCGTGGGCCGGATCGCTCCCAAGAATTTGCGGATCACGGGTGATGTCCGCGACGGCGACGCCATCGTGTTTCTCGCCTCGTCGGGCGTGCATACCAACGGGCTCACCCTCTGCCGCCGGATCGCGGAAAAGTTGCCGCACGGCTATCAAACTCCCCTCGGCGACGGCCGCACGTACGGCGAGGCGCTGCTGGCGCCGTCGGTCATCTATGTGGCTTTCGTGCGCGAGTGCCGGCGGCGCGGCCTCAAGCTGAAGTATCTGGCGCACGTGACCGGCCACGGCTGGCGCAAGCTGATGCGCCTGGAGGAGCCGTTCGTCTATGAAATCACGACGGTGCGGCCGGAGCCGGCGCTCTTCCGGTTTCTTCGCGAGGCAGGGCCGATCGAGCTGCCGGAAGCCTATGCGACTTTCAACATGGGGGTGGGCTTGGCGGCGTACGGCGCGCCGGAACTCGCCGACGCCATCGTGACCGCAGCCAAGGCGGCGGGCTACGATGCGTGGCATGCCGGCCGCGTGCGCAAGGAGGGCGGCCGCAAGGCCATCGTCGTGCCGTCCCTCGGCCTCTCCTTCGAAGGCGATACGCTGCAGGTGCGGTGATGTTCACCACGGACTGCCGGTAGTTCCCCACGCGAAGGCCGCCAAGGTCGCAAAGAGAACAGCTCGTTCAACAGCTCTCCTTCGCGCTTGTGGCGTTCTTGGCGGGAAAAAGTGATTCAGGGACCTCTCCGGCTTATCCTTGAGAAGTGCGCTTGCGGCATACTGAACAACTGCCATTCTGATGGTCATGAGGAACGAGTTCACAGCGATCATTGAACGCGACGGCAAGTGGTTCGTGGCTTGGTGTCCCGAAGTACCCGGGGCCAACGGCCAGGGGCGCACCGCCGCCGCCGCGAAGAAGGATCTTGCCGCTGCCATCAAGCTGGTACTGGCGGATCGCCGTCGTGACGCCCTGCGCGGGTTGCCGGCGGCGGCTTCACGCGAAGTGCTGACCGTGGCATGAAGCGCGGTGACCTGCTACGTCATCTGCGGATGCACGGCTGCCATCTCAAGCGCGAGGGCGGATCGCATTCCTTGTGGACGAATCCACAGACGGGCCACACCGAGGCGGTGCCGCGTCATGCTGAGCTTTCGGACCTGCTGGCGCGGAAAATCTGCCGAATGCTCTCGGTACCGGATCCAAAGCGCTGAGCGGAGGGAGACGTCAGCGTTCCCATGTCAATTCCCGCGAGGCCCCCCCTTTTGCGTCCCCCTTGGGGTCCACTTCAGTTGCAGGTGGCCCTCCCGTATCGCTCAAGCGTGTCTTGATCTCGGCCCTCACTGCCTCGGCAGCCCACCATAAAAGGCCGTACTCGAAATTGTGAAACGCATACAGGGCTTGGTTGGGCTTGTTAACCTCCGATACATACCTCCAGGACTGGAAAAGGTCCTTGGATCTCTCCAGAGCATCCGGAAGGGCCAGCGACCCCATGGTGTCCCATATCGGTGCACCTAGTGGGAGCGGGCTCGTCGCAAGTGTGATGCTGACTGGGCTGCCAACAGACAGATTTTCATGCAGAGCTATGTCATAGACGTCTTCGATAAGGTTCCTGACTGGCTGAGGTATCTCGCGATAGAGAGCGTGCAGATTGTGATTTTTTGGGGCGCGCAAGTTCAATAGAGTGAGGAGGGCTTTGAGATAGAGCTCGATTGCGAATCCGAGGTTCGTGGCGCAAGCCACTAGATCACCTATTTCGCTTGGCGGCAGCGTTGGTGAGGGCGGTCTCTCTTGAATTGCGCGTATCTTGGGAATGAACGTCTCAGCTAACCTCTGGAAGGCCTCGCCGCACACGAGCGCCCACTGGACATTGAACTGTGCGTTTTTCATGCGTGAATCGTAGCCGCCGAATCTTGTTAAGACCGGTTCGGATTGCGGCAACTCGGAAGCGCCAACAGGTTACCCTGTGTGCAGCGCGGCCTTGATGCGGTCCGGAGTCATCGGCAGCTGCAGCAGTCGGGCACCCGTGGCGTCGTGGATCGCGTTGGCGATCACGGCGCCCATGACAACGATTGCCGGCTCGCCGCCCCCCTGCGGCGGAAGGTCGTTCGCTTCGAGGATGATGGTCTCGATCGTGGGCACCCAGGAAAAGCGCGGTATTCGGTACGTGTCGTAGTTCGTGTCCAAAATCCTGCCGCCTTGGAAATGGATCTCCTCGGCAAGGGCATAGCCCAGGCCCATTACGATGCAGCCCTCCATCTGGAGCTTTGCTCCCTGGGGGTTGATGACCACGCCCATTTCCTGGGCGCAGACGACACGTTTGACCTGAACCGTGCCTTTTCCCGCGTCGACCGCGACCTCGGCGATGGTGGCCACGTAGGTGCCGGCATCGATGCCGCACGCCACGCCGTACCCCCGCCGGCTGGGTGCTTTTGCGGGCGTCCAGCCGAAGCGTTCGGCCGCGGTCTTGAGGACGCGCACCATCCGCGGGTCGCTTAAATGTTTCAGGCGGTATTCCACCGGATCCAGGCCAGCGGCGGCCGCCATCAGGTCGATCTGCGATTCGCGCGCAAAGGTGTTGGTGTTGTTGCCCGGCGCGCGCCACGCGCCCGTGCCGAACGGATGCGAGCCCGGTGGCCCCTGCCAGCCGGAGCCATGCGAGGCGGTCCGATGGTTCGGTACGGTGTAGAACTGCGGCGCGCCCCGGTCGCCGGCATAAAACACCTCGTAATCCCAGAACGTCATCTCGCCGGCGGTGCCGATCCCGGATTTGATTTTGACGATCGCAGCCGGCCGGAATGTGTCGTGGAAGAACTCCTCCTCGCGACTCCACATCACCTGCACCGGCCGGCCGACGGACTTCGCCAGCCGCGCGGCCTCGACCGCCTGCAGGTTGAAGGTCTTGCCGCCGAAGCCGCCGCCAACAAACGGTGTGATGACGCGGACGTTCCGCGGATCGAAGCCGATCGCGCGCGCGATCTCGTCCCGCGCCCCGAACGGATTCTGCGTCGAAGCCCACACCGTCGCCTTGTCGCCCTCGATTCTGGCCACGGCCGCGTGGGTTTCCATGGCCGAATGGGCGACATAACTGTTCAAGTACATCGTCTCGAAGCTCCGGGCGGATCGTCCTTTCCCTGTCTCCAAGTCCCCACCTTGGCTCACGACATTGGCGCCGGGAGCAACGCTGAGAAGATGGTCAAAAATCGTCCGGTCATCCACGTTCGACGAGGGAACGTCGAACTCGGCTTTGATTTTCTCCAGGGCTGTCTCAGCCACATCCGGAAGTTCGTGGAGAACGGCAACCCAATCGCCGTCCTGCACGATCTGGATTCCCGTGATCTCCTTGGCGGGAGTCGGGTCCACGCTCTTCAACTTTGCGCCGTGGGCGGGCGGTCGCAGGATTTTCGCGTAGAGCATGCCGGGCAGGCGGATGTCACCCGCGTATTGGGCCTTGCCGGTCACCTTGTCCCGGGCGTCCCGGCGCAACATCGGCTTGCCCGCGATCTTGAATTGGGAGACGTCCTTCAGGGACGGTTTGACGGTCAGGTGCCGTTCGATCTTCTGCCCCTTGGTCAACTGGCCGTAAGTAATCCGGCGCTCGGGATTCTGCGGGTCGAAGATCACTCCGTCTTTTGCCGTGAGCTGCGAGACGGGAACTTTGAGCGATTCAGCCCCCAACTCGAGGAGCACGGCCTTGGCCTCGGCTGCGGCGGCGCGGAGGGCCGGGCCGAAGAAGCGGGTGGTCATTGAGCCGAACGTGCCCATGTCGAAGGGGCACAGGTCGGTGTCGCCCATGATGATATCCACGGACTCCAGTGGCACCTCGAGGTCCTCAGCCAGCATCTGGGGCAGGGAGGTGATCGGGCCCTGGCCCATCTCGATCTTGCCGGTGAAGCAGGTCACGCGACCGTCCTCGCCGATCTGCAGGAAGGCGTTGAAGTCCGCGGGCAAGCCGGGGCGGGCGCGGCGCTCGCCGGATTCGCGGAAGGCTTCCTGCGCGGTGGCCAGGCCGCCGAACGCCACAAACACGATGACGCCGCCACCCAGGCGCGTGAGAAATTCGCGGCGGGTGGAGGGCCCGAAGGCGGCGGGGCTGACCACGTCCTGAAAATCTAGCGATAGGTATTCGTTGGTGCTCATATCAACGCCCTCCTCTCATCTCGGCGGCGGCGGTCTGGATCGCCTGCACGATGCGGGGATGGGCGCCGCAGCGGCAGAAATTGTCCTCCATGCCGCGGATGATTTCCTCTGCTGATGGTCGAGGGTTGGCATGGAGCAGGCCGGCGGCTTGGAGGATCATGCCCGGCGTGCAGAAGCCGCACTGCAGGGCGTCGTGCTCCATAAACGCCCGCTGCAACGGATGCAGTTGCCCGTCCTGGGCCAGACCCTCGATGGTGGTCACGTCCTTATCCTGGACGTCCTTGACCGTCAGCGAGCAGGAACGCATCGCCCTCTGGTTCACCAGCACGGTGCAGCCTCCGCAGAAGCCTTCGCCGCAACCGAACTTGGTGCCGGTCAACCCCAAGTCGGCACGCAGCACCCAAAGCAGCGTGCGGTCTCGTTCCACATTCAAGCGAACCGGTTTATCGTTGAGCCGGAAGGAAATGGTATCGGGCATGTCGTCCTCCTGTTGAACGGGGTCGTTTATTCGCGAGGCAACCAAGCAACTGACGCGTCACGCGTGCGCCAGTCACCCTAAGCAACGCAGGCGGCGTCCCATGTCAATTCCCTCCACGATCCTCGCGGTATTCGCTGGCGCGGGGACAAGCGGATCGTTAGGAAAGCCGCTCTTTGACGACGATTTATCTCATCCGCCATGCGCAGAGCCTGCCTCACCCCGATCAGGCGGAGCCGGACTGGCCATTGTCGGCCGTGGGTGAAAATCAGGCGAGCGGACTGGTGGCGGTGCTGCAACCGCTCGGCATCGGACGGCTGTATTGCAGTCCCTACCGGCGCTGCCGCGACACGCTCGCGCCCTTTGCGGATGCGGCCGGCCTCGCCGTGACGCTTGACGAGGACCTGCGCGAGCGCCGAATTGCCGCCGGCTGGATCAGCGATTTCCGCGATGTGTGGCGCCGTTCCTGGGAGGATTTCTCCTATGCCCTTGAAGGCGGAGAATCGTCATGGACCTGCCGCCGCCGCATCTCCAGTGCGATCGAGGCAATCATCGCGCGGCATCCGGGTGAAACGATCGGGCTGGGCTCACACGGCAACGCCATCGGTCTCTTCATGAATTACGTTGATCCGTCGTTCGGCCTCCATGAGTCGACCCGCATCCGCACGCCCGAAATCCTGAAGGTCGGGTATCGCAGCGGGAATTTTTTCTGGGATCGGGCGTTCTCAGCGGGCGCGGCGTTTGATGAACTGGCCACGGACTTCCGGGCGACGCCGGGAGTGATCGCGTGAGCCTTTGCATTTGGGATAGCGGATACCGGATACCGGAAAGGCAGAAATGGGCCAGGGCGTTGCTCGGCTCTATCCGGTATCCGGTATCCGAAATCCGGCAATTCGACCCTGGCGCGCTGCTTGACAGGCTGCGGCGCTCCGGCTACCTCCCAACTCCGTCATGGAAGCCGCCCTCGACCAACCGGTGCTGGTCCTCAACCGCCTCTGGCAGGCGGTGAATGTGATCGGCGCCCGCCGCGCCTTCGCGCTGCTCGTGCGCGGGCACGCCAGCGTCGTGCATCACTACGAGGACGATTTCCGGGTGTTCTCCATGATGGACTGGATCGACTTCTCCCGGTACAACCCGCCGCTATCCGCAGGGGAGACGGTGCATACCGTCCGCTACACGATCCGGCTGCCGCGCGTCATCCTGCTGGCCTTTTTTGACAAGCTGCCCTGCAAGGAGCTGAAGCTCACGCGCAACAATGTCTTCGAGCGCGACCGGAACCGGTGCCAGTATTGCGGCAGGCATTTTTCCCGCGAGGAGCTGAACCTCGACCACGTGATTCCGCGGCATTACGGCGGCCGCACCACGTGGGAAAACATCGTGTGCTCGTGCATGAGCTGCAATACGCGCAAGGCCAACCGCCTGCCGCACGAAGCCGGCATCCGCCTCATCCGCAAGCCGGTGCGGCCGAAATGGCGGCCGGTCATCTCGCTCGTGCTCGGCGCGCAGCACCGCGAGCTGTGGAAGGACTTCCTCGATCTTGCCTACTGGAACGTCGAACTCGACGAATGAGCCGATACCGGATTTCGGATACCGGAAACCGGATAGTCAGGCCCGCGACCGGGCGGTCTTGATGGAGGCGACGACGATCGAAACGATCTCGTCACCTTCCTGCATCAGCGCGTCGAGTCGTCCTGGTGCGACTTTGCCGGCGGCAATCAGCAGTTCCATCCAATAGAGCGATTCGTCGCATTCTTCCTCCACAACGTTCATCTTGGAAATAAAGTCAGCGCGGGATTTCGCCCGGATGGAGGAGCGATAATTGGCGCCCACGGAAGTTCCGGCACGCAAAAGCTGGTCTCCCAGAATGCGCGAGACCCTTTCCTCCGGCAGCGATTCAACCAGCCGGATAACCCGCAGGGCATATTCCTTGGTGCGTTTCTTGAAGTCTTCCCGATTCATGACTTCAGAAATCTGACTGCTCGATGAAAAAATGGAAATCAAAAATTCTGAAGGGGCTATCCGGTCTCCGGTTTCCGAAATCCAGTATCCTAAGGCCGCGCCAGCGGCAGGGTGACGCGCATGGTGGTGCCCCGCGGACTGGTGGCGAGCACGGCGATGTCGCCGTGATGGCTGCGCAGGATGCGCTCCACGATGGCCAGGCCGAGTCCGGTGCCGTCGGGCCGGCCGGTGAGGAAAGAGTCGAAGATCCGGTCGCGAATCGCCTCGGGGATGCCGTGGCCGGTATCGGCGATGTCGATGATCGCGACCGGCACGCCGCCGCGATCCTCGGCGGCGCAGCGGATGGTGATTTCACCGCCGTCCGGCATGACCTGCATGGAATTAAGCAGCAGGTTGAGGATCACCTGCTGGAGCTGCCCCTTGTGGCCGTCGACAATGAGCGGCGGAACGGGCGGCTGGAAGTGCAGGTGAACCTTGCCCTGCGCGAGCTTGAGTCGGATGAGAACGAGGGTGTCCTCGATGATCTCGGCCACGGACCAGCGGGCATGCAGGCTCGAGGGCGCCTTGGCGAAGTTGAGCACGCGGGTGACGATGGCCTCCAGCTGGTCGAGCTTTTCGCTGATGACCTGCGTGTCCTTCCGGCGCGGGTCATCCTCCGGAAAATCGAGGTCGAGGTAGCCGTAGAGGAGCTTGATCACCGTGAGGGGATTGCGGATTTCGTGGGCGATTTCCGCGGCCAGCAGGCCGAGCGTGGTGAGCCGCTCGTTTTTGCGCAGCGACTCCTCGCTCTGGAACACCCGGGTATAGAGGCGCGAGTTCTGGATCGCCACGGCGCCGAGGCTGGCGAGGGCGCCGAGCAGGCGCTTCTCGTCGTTGTTGAAGCGGTGCGGCTTCTCGGTGAACACGCCGAGCGCGCCGATCGCCTCGCCTTCATAGAGCAGCGGCGCCGCCAGCAGCGAATGAAGGCCTTCGTTGCGCGGCAGGTCGATGACGTCGGCGTACTCCGGGCTCTGGAGATTGTGGAATTCGATCTGCCGCCGCGCATGGAGGACGGAGGCGATGAGGCAGTTTTCGAGCGGCAGATCACCTCGGGGCAGGGGGGTGACGCCGGTGTCGCCGGCGGGCGGCGGCGGGGTCATCGTAGTGGAGACCGATACAAGGCGCGCCGTTCCCCGCGCGGCATCATGCAGGTAGAGGACGCACAGGCGCACGTTCATGATCTGCCGCGCCTCCCGGGTCACGGTATCAAAGAGTTCCTGCTCCTCCAGTTTGGAGACGAGCGACTGGCCAATGGTGATGAGCATCTCCAGCTGGCGGGCCTTGCCCTGCAGCTGGCGGAACTGCCAGAGGCGCTGCACGACAGTCGTCGACTCGGCGGTCAGGCGGACGAAGAGCGCCAGGTCGGCCTCGGTGAATCCGCCGAGCCGGTTACTTTCGAGATTGATGACGCCAATGACCTGGCCCTGCGCCTCCATGGGCGCGGCCATCTCGCAGCAGACGTCCGGCAGCAGCGCTAGGTAGCGCGGATCGGCGGCGACGTCGGGTACCAGCAGGGGTTTGCCATGAAAGGCCACCCAGCCCGTGATGCCTTCGCCGAGGCGGACGGCGATGTCGGCGACGTCGGGCGGAAGGCCGTGGCGGATTTCCATCTCGAGTTTGCCCGTGTCCGGATTGAGCAAACCGATCGTGCCGCTGGTAGCGTGGAAAAGGGCAGCCAGCTCGCCCAGGATGGTCTGGAGTGCTGCCTGCGGGTCCTCGGTCTCCCCGATGAGGGAGGCGATCCGATAAAGGGCCGGCAGGAGGCGGGAATCCTCCGAGACCGGAGCTCGGAGCCCCGCCTTCGCCACGGCTTCCGCCGTCGCTCTGCGAGCTATGGCGGACACGTCGGTGGGCAGGCCGGAAACCGGAGAGGTGGCCCCGCTTGATGGTTGTTTTTCCACGCCAGGCAGTTTGAGGATCAGAGCGGGGATTTCCACACCGGATTCTTTATTGCCGGACAGGCGGAGACTGCCGCCAAGCTGGGTTGGCTTTTCGGCATCCGGTATCTTCAATCCGGCATCAGACGGCCGGCGGCGGCGCCGGTTTGATCACCCGGGCTAGGGAGTCGCGCAGGGCATGGAGGCGGGCGGTGTCCTCGGTGGGCTCGTGATTGGCGCTTTCGATATAAAAGGTGTCGAGGGCGACGCCGCGTTCCGTGTTGATGCGGGCGAACGTGATGTCGAAGCCGTGATCGTAGATGACCTTGGCGAGGCGGTAGAGCAGGCCGATCTGGTCATGCGCCTGGATGTCGATGATGGTGCGCTGCATGGCGAGCTCGTGATAGACCTCGACCGTGGGCGGGAAGGAGGTGTGGAGGGCGTGGCTTTCCGTCGTGTAGCGGCTGCCGGCGATTTTTTTGGCCTGAGCGACGATTTCGGGGTAGAGATCCTTGTTCTGGATGAGCGCGGCCTCGACCGTGCGCGCAAAGGTCTCCATGGCACTCTGGCTTTGCACGACGCCGCGGCCGGGCTCGACGACATAGAACGTGTCGATGGCGATGTGGTCGGTGCGCGAAATGACCTTGGCGCCGAGTATGTTCAGGCCGGCCACGCTGAAACCGCCGGCGAGCTTGTAGAAGAGACCGGCGCGGTCCCAGGTGACGACATTCACGACCGTGAGGCTGCGGTTGAGATCGTCCTTCCAGTCGACGATCGGCCGGAGCGAACTGACGGAGTCCGCCTCGCTGATGGATTTGAGGAGGCGGTTGACCATCTGGATATGCAGGGAGATCTCGCCGGCCTCGGTGTGAAGAAAATAACGCTCCGGCAGCAGGTTGAAGTGGGCGGAGACCTCATCCTGGCTGATGCCCGGAATCTGTTGCGTGATCAGCTCCTTGTAGATCATTTGCTTTCGTTCGAGATTTCGTTTTTCGACGGCGTCACCAAGCAGGAGTCGGTCCAGGGTGGCGAGGAAAAGGGTGTTGTGGAGCGTGTCCTTGTAACCGTTCCAGAGCGAGGCGGCGGTGCCGCGGGCGTCGCAGAACGTATGCACGTAGAGATAGCGAAGCTTTTCAGCATCGCCAACCAAATCTGCAAAGGCGGTGGCTGACTGCGGGTCATCCACATTATGCCTCTGCCAGAATCGTGCCATAATGAGATGGTTTTTGATGATAAAGGCGACGAGTTCGCGGCTTTTGGGGTCGATCTGGAGGCGTTCGAGGAGTGGTCCCGCGAGGCGCACGCCGCTTTCGCTGTGATTTTTGATGCCCACGGCCTTGCCGATGTCGTGCAGGAGCAGAATGAGATAGAGCAGGGTGGGGTTGGACGTTTCGTGCAGCTCTTTGCGGTACTTGAGGGTGATCGGCTCGGCCTCGGTGAAGACGCGGTCGAGCTCGCGGATGGCATTGAGGGTGTGAATGTCGGCCGTGTAGCGGTGGTAAAACTCGTGCTGCACGAGGCAGGTGAGCCGGTCGAACGCCGGAATGAACCGCCCCAGCACCCCGAGCTCGTGCATGAGCTGCAGCGTCGGGAAGACCGAACCGGCCTCCTCCAGGATGGTGCGGAAGCTGATGTTAGCGTCGGCTGACTCCAGCACCCGCCGGGTGAGCAGTGGCAGCGACTCGCGGATGAGGGCGGTGAGGTTGAAATCAGGTGCGGCGCCAAGCTGCTGGCAGTGGCGGAAGACGCGGATGAGGCGCACCGGATCCTCCGAGAAAACCGCGGGGGTGCCGGCGGCCAGCTCGCGGCCGCGCAGCACGAAACCGTCGATCTGCTTGGTGCGCTCGAAGCGGCGCAGACGCAGCACCTCGCGAAACGACAGCAGGGGGCTGTCGCTTCCCCGGATGGCCAGTGCCAGACGGTTCTCAACGATCTTGGAGATGCGGTAAATCGCCTGCGCCTGGCGGTAGTAATCCTCCATGAAGTCCTCGACGCGCAGGAGGAGATCGTGCTGGCGATAGCCGAGGTACTGGGCGATGCGCGGCTGCATCTCGAGGTCGAGGAGGTCGGTGGGGCGATTGCTGATGAGGTGAAGCTCGTTGCGGACGCGCAGGAGGAAATTGTAGGCGCGCTGGAAGTCGGAAAGCTCCTTGCGCCGGAGGTAATTGAGCGTGAGCAGCTCCTCCATGCGCTCGATGCCCAGTTTCACGCGGGCCATCCAGAGGGCGTTCTGATAATCGCGCAACCCGCCGACGCCGTTTTTGATGTCGGGTTCCTGCAGGAAGACGGTGTCGCCATATTTCGCGCGGCGGGAAGCCTGGTCGGCGAGGCGGTCGGCGATATAGCCCTTGGGATCCTCCGTGGTGGCGAAGTTGCGGTACGCCTTGGCAAAAGTCTCGTAGAGCGAAGCCTGGCCGGCGACGAGGTGCGATTCGAGCAAGGAGGTCTTCGTCTGGATGTCCTTGCGCGCCTGTACGAAGACCTCGTCGATGGTCCGCGTGGAATGGCCCACCTTCAGGTCGCAGTCCCAGAGGAGGTAGAGGACCTCGTTGACGAGGTGTTCCTGCAACGGCTTCACGACCGCCGGCTTCGTCTTCGAGGGAAACAGGAACATCACATCGATGTCGCTCTGCGGGCTGAGTTCATGCCGGCCGTACCCGCCGAGGGCGATCAGGCAGACGGGGGAGGGCAGATCGCCGTGGGCGCGGCGGTACGCCTCAAGGGCGTAGTCGAAGAGGCGGGCCAGCATCACGTCGATCATCGCCGCACGGGCCTGCGCGATCTTGAGACCGGCCTCGCCGGCGTCGTGGTGCATGCGGATCATTCCGCTTTCCAGCCGCAGGAAGATCTTGCAGGCGGCCAGGCGCTGCGCCACGGGCACCTCCCCCTGAAAATTCAGGCGATCGCGGGCATGTTTGTGAATGCGGCCAACCATCGGGACGTCTAGTCAGCAGCAAAGCGCGCGCCGCGCAAAGCCGGAAATGACGTTTTTCCCCGGCAAAGGCAGAGCCCGGGGTGGGGCGGCGGCGGGTGACTGGCAACGCCGTGCCCCACTAATCGCTTGCCCCGCTACTGGGCCGCTTCTTAGCTCGCCCGTTCCTCCCGTTTGCTACCATGCCTGAGATCACCAAGAGCTACGAGCCGCGCGACGTGGAAAAGAAGTGGTATGCCGCCTGGCAGGCCGCTGATGCCTTCGCCGGGCGCGTCGTCCCCGGCCGGGAGCCTTACTGCATCGTCATCCCGCCCCCCAACGTGACCGGCGTGCTCACGATGGGCCACGTCCTCAACAACACCTTGCAGGACATCCTCATCCGCCGCGCCCGCCTCGAGGGCAAGGCCGCCCTCTGGGTGCCCGGCACCGACCACGCCGGCATCGCCACGCAGACCGTGGTGGAGCGCGAACTGCGCAAGCAGAAGCTGCACCGCCGCGACCTCGGCCGCGAGAAGTTCCTGGCCAGGGTCTGGAAGTGGCGCCGGGAAAAGGGCGACATCATCCTCGAACAGCTCCGCCGCCTCGGCGCGTCGTGCGACTGGAGCCGCACCGCGTTCACGATGGACCCCGACTACTCGCGGCGCGTCCTGCACGTGTTCGTGGAGATGTTCCGGCGCGGCCACATCTACCGGGGGAAGCGCATGGTGAACTGGTGCCCGGTGTCGCTCACCGCCCTCTCCGACGAGGAGGTGATCATGAAGCCGGTCAAGGGTCTGCTCTACCGCGTGCGCTACGAGATCGCGGAGCGCCCGGGGCGGTTCATCGAAGTGGTCACCACGCGGCCGGAGACCATCCCCGGCGACACCGCCATGGCGGTGCATCCGGCGGACGAGCGCTACAAGGACTTTATCGGCCTCAACGTATGGCGTCCGCTGGTGCGCGAAAAGATTCCGATCGTCGCCGATGCCGCCGTGGACCGGGAATTTGGCACCGGGGCTCTCAAAATCACCCCCGCGCACGACAAGGCCGACTTCGAAGTCGGCCAGCGCCACCAGCTGGCCATCCGCGACGTGCTCAATCCCGACGGCACGCTCAATGGTCTCGCCGGCCCGGAATTGGCGGGCCTGGACCGGTTCGCGGGGCGCAAGAAGGCGGCCGAACTGCTCAACGCCGCCGGTGCCCTCGTGAAGGAGGAACCTTACGAGCACAACCTCGGCTACTCCGAGCGGGCCGACGTTCCGATCGAGCCGCGCCTCACGATGCAGTGGTGGCTGCGTTATCCCCGCGTGGCGGAGGCCAGGGCGGCCGTCCGCGACGGGCACATCAAATTTTATCCAGAACGCTGGTCCAAGGTTTACCTGCATTGGCTCGACAACATTCAGGACTGGTGCATCAGCCGCCAGCTCTGGTGGGGCCATCGCATTCCCGTGTGGTATCGCCGTGGGCTCGACCGCGAGAAGCTCACCGAGGCCGACCTCCGCGATCCGGCCAAGGTGCATGTGTCGCTTGATGGCCCCCCCGATCCGCAGAATTGGGAGCAGGAGGAAGACGTGCTCGATACGTGGGCCTCGTCATGGCTCTGGCCGTTCGCCACGCTGGGCTGGCCGGATGAGGCGGCGATGAAGCAGGCCGGTTTCGATTTCTTTTATCCAACCGCGACGCTCGTGACCGCACCCGACATCATCTTCTTCTGGGTAGCGCGCATGATCATGGCGGGGCTGGAGTTTGTCGAAAGTCGGGAAGTCGAAAGTCGAAAGCCAGAGGCAGCGGCAGCTGCGGATAAAAAGCCCTCGACCTTCGACCTTCGGCCTTCGTCTTTATCGGCGGATGAAATCCGCCGACGTGTGCCGTTCCGGAATGTTTATTTCACCGGCATCATCCGCGACCATCTGGGCCGCAAAATGTCGAAGTCGCTTGGCAATTCACCCGAACCGCTCGATCTCATTAAAAAGTACGGGGCCGACGGCCTGCGTTTCGGCATCATTTCGATCGCGCCGCAGGGGCAGGACATCCGGTTTGCCGAGGAGCGGATCGAGGCCGGCAAGAATTTCTGCAACAAGCTCTGGAACGCCTGCCGTTTCCGCCAGATGAGCGGACCCATGGCCGACAACACCTCGCTCCCGGCGATCCTGAAGCGGCTGGAGCCGGCGAAATTCGACGCTGATGACCATGCTATTCTCGACCGCCTGCTCGCGGTCACGCGCGAGGTCGACCGCTGCTTCAACGAATTCGAGTTTAGTGCGACTGTGCAGGCGCTCTACGGATTTTTCTGGAACGACTTCTGCGACTGGTACGTCGAGGTGTCGAAGACCAAGCTGCAGAGCGCCGCTACCAAGGAGAACTGTCTGGCCATCCAGGATCTTGTGCTGCGCCAGACGCTGCTGCTCCTGCATCCCTTCATTCCCTTTATCACCGAGGAACTGTGGAGTCTGCTCGGCTACGGGGCATCCGGCGCCTTCATTGAGGATGCCCAAGTTGAAAATCCTTCCCAGATTGCCGAGGCCATGGAGAAGGCGGGTGTGAAGCTTGACCGCATCGCTGCTGAGAACATTGAGCGTCTGAAAAAGGACGCATCACAAATCAGGGCTTTCAAATCCGAGCAGGGCGAGGCCGCGAATAAGAACGTCAAATTTGCCATTGTCGCGACGGATGAGCAGTGGACCTTGGTGGATCGAAATCTTTCCAAGATGCAGCGTATGGTCGGAGCTTCTTCCATCACCAGGAGCGAACATTCAGTGCCAACGGCTCCGGTGGTTGTCACGACCTACACTGGAAGCTGGAATCTCCTCAAACAAGTTGAGGACGCCGCGGCGGAAAAGCAGCGCCTGACGAAGGAATTGGAGACGCTCGCCAAGCACATCGCCGGCACCGAGGCGCGCCTCGCGAACAAGGCCTTCACCGACAAAGCGCCACCGCAGGTGATTGCAGGAGCGAAGAAGCAACTGGCTGACCTCCAAGCCAAGCACGCGGAGGTCCAACGATTGCTAAGGGCGCTGTAATCCAGGCCAATAAACGCAGGTCGGATTAATCGGGTAAAACTTTACCAGGACATATCCTTAATAAAGTTTTCGACCCTCAATGCCCACTCAGACCGTCGCCACGGTCATCCCCGCTTCGCCGCCTGCAAGGCCTGCTTGATCGCCGTGATAAAGGCGGGGGTCGTGCCGCAACAGCCGCCCACGAAGGTGGCGCCGGCCTTGACCAGATCGAGCGTGCGGGCGGCGAAATACTCGGGCGAGGTGCGGTAAACGGGTCGTCCATCGACGATCTCGGGCAAACCGGCATTGGCTTTGAGCCAAAGCGGGCGGTCGGTGGCGGCGCGCAGCCGGCGGCAGATGGGAATATATCCATCGATGCCGTTTCCGCAGTTGGCTCCCACGGCGTCGGCGCCGGCCGCGATCACGGCCGCGGCCGCTTGTTCGGGGGTCGTTCCCATCATCGTGCGATCCCGCGCCGGGCCGGAGCCAAACACCAGGCTGGCCACGACCGGCAGTCCAGTCGCCTTGGCCGCGGCCATGGCTGCACGGATCTCGTCAAGATCGGCGAAGGTCTCGAGCAGCAAGGCGTCGACGCCCTCCGCCGCCAGCGCGCCTGCCTGCTCTTCAAAAACGGCGCGCAGTTCCGCTTCGTTGGTTTCCCCCGTGGCCAGCAGCTTGCCGGTCGGACCGATGGAAGCGAAGACCTTGACATGCTGGCCGGCGGCACGACGCGAGATACGCGCGCCGGCGCGGTTGATTTCCGCCGTCTGATCGCCGAGCCCGTGCGCAGCGAGACGCAGGCGGTTGGCTCCGAAGGTATTGGTCAGGATGACTTGGCTGCCCGCCTCGACGTAGGCTCGGGCAACGGTCTCCACCCGGTCGGCATGGGTGAGATTCCAGGCGTCGGGGCATTCTCCGGCGCCAAGGCCCAGCGTTTGAAGCTGCGTTCCCCAGGCGCCGTCAGTAATCACGGGTCCGGGCGGCAGATCTTGCCTGAGTAAGGACATGAGGCGCTCCCGATCTACGATTCACCGTCCCGCGAGCTTGCGGGCGATATCGACCGCGGCGGCGGCATTCTCGCCGTAGGCATCGGCGCCGATGGAATTCGCGTAGGATTGCGTGATGGGCGCCCCGCCGATCATCACTTTGACGCGGTCGCGGATCCCCGCCGTCCGGAACACGTCCAGCGTCGTCTTCATCGCCGGCATGGTCGTGGTGAGCAGTGCCGAGAGGCCAACGATTCGGGCCTGCTTTTCCTCCACGGCCAGGACGAATTTCTCCGGGGGAACGTTGACGCCCAGATCGATGACTTCGAAACCGCTGCCCTCGAGCATGGCGCCGACAAGGTTTTTCCCAATGTCATGGAGATCCCCCTGCACGGTCCCCAGCACCACGCGGGCCACAGGCTGGATGTCCTTCTGGGCGAGGAGCGGCCGGATCAGCTGGAAGACTTCCTTGGTGGCGCGGGCGGCGAGCAGGAGTTCAGGAACGAAATATTCGCCCGCCTCGTAGAGGCGCCCGACCTCGTCCATCGCCGGGCTGATGGCATGATTCACCAGTTCGACCGGTTCAATGCCGGCATCCAGAGCTTGGCGTGCGGCGGCGACAGCGGCCGGAGCGTTTCCTGTGAGCACTGCTTCGTGAAGTTTGGAGAAGTCAGGCATGCAGTTTCCAGTGGTTGGTAGTTTGGGTTGGTAACGGGAAGTAATCGCCAGCCTCGCGGCTCGCCTGGAGAAGCTCTATGAAACGTGATAACCCCCGGTTGGCCAAGCACGAAGCGTCATCGTCGCATATGACAGCCGATCTGCGGGCAGCGTTCGCAGGGCGAAAGATGAATGCCCACGACCTCGCGGGGACCCAGACCGACGATTCCCGAGATGGACTTGAGCGGCTGCATGAGCAGCGAAGGCAGCAGGGAGATGCCGATGGAGTCGGCCGGAGCCAGCTTGAAGAGCGTCCGTTGCTGCTTGAGATCCATGCCGCAATATCCCGGGCTGTAGCGCAGCGTGAGCGACTCGCCGGTGCGGAGTTGCGAGTTTAACCGTTCCATCAGCACCTCGGCGGCGGCCTCGGCGGCCCACGAGCCAATCGCATCCAGGGCCAGGCCGGTAAAGGCGTCCCCGGCGCGGCAGTGGGCCTCCGCCTGCCGCGTGATCTCGCTCCCCACCGTGACCATGAACACGGCGATGCGATCGGCGCCGTGAAGAAATTCGCCGATGTTTCCTGCAATCGTGGCGTCGCTGATCGTCAGCGAGTGCGCCGTCTGCCTGGCCACGGCATAGAGCGAATAGGTTCCGCGCGGCTGCAGCCAGGGGTGCGCCTCGGACAGAATTTGCTCGGTCGACTGCACCACCCGGGGAGGTGGGGTTGCCTCCCGCGGATAGCCCAGGCTGCGGAGAATATCGGCCGCCTTCAGGGTGATGGTCAGCCGCGGCAGGGTCTCACCCGCCAGGGGCATCCCGTCCGCGCTGGTCACGGGTTTCGTGTCGTTTCTGGATAACAGCCGCACCATGACAATTCATCAAACGGGCCGGAGGCATGAGCCGCCGGTCGCAGGCAGTTTTGTCGGTCGGGAGCGCTGACACGATTAAAATCTCGCACCAGGGAAGGTCGGGGTGGCGTCCGTCGAGGCGGGCGGCAGGCAGGTATCGCCACGGAGCATGGTCCTACCGTGATTCCGGATGCCGCCGCCGGTAGGCGCGCATCACGCACAGCACCACCGCGGTACCCGGCGCCCAGATGGCAAAATAGAAGCCACCGATGCGCACGCCATTCCCGACGAGTTGCCAGGGCGTGCGACCGGTATGGAAAAACAATCCGGCAAGAGGAAAGAGGACGGCTCCGAGTAGAGCACCGGCCGTTACCATCACCGTCACCCAGAACAGAAAATAAAGCGACCAGTGGATCTCGCGGAGCTTCATCGCGGCACGCGGTATTTCAGGAGCAAGGCGTGCGCGCCGAGTTTCTCGGCGGCCAGCAACTCCAGCCGCAGATCGGCGCGGCGGGCGAGCAGCGGCGTACCGCCGCCGAACAGCACCGGTTCGACCGTCAGCCAGACTTCATCCACCAGGCCGGCCTCGAAGAACAGGCTGTGCATGTGCGAACCGCCCAGCAGGGCGCACCGCTGGAATCCGCGGGCCCGCAGCTCGGCCGCCAGCGCCCGCGGTGCCGCGCTCGTAAACTCCAGCGCCCCCGGGATCGCCTCGGCGGCATAGCGTTCGGGTGACCGGGTCATCACCAGGCGGAGGTGGTGGCCCGGCAGTTGGGCCCGGATGAAGTCGCGCGACACGCGGTAGGTCTCGCCGCCGAAAATGCCGACGTCGAAGCCGGCCAGCGCCGCGCGGAAATAGGCCTTGTCCTCCGGCGAGGTGAAGGCCGTGCCGGGTTCGGCATGTTTGGTAATGAAGCCATCGAGCGACTGGGCGGCGATAAGCACGATGCGCATGATAAAAAGGTAGATGAACCGCGGGCGCAGGCAAGCGTGGGGCGGCCGGACGATGACGCCAGCCGCCTCATCACGATGCTTGCCAGCGTCTCGCCATCCGGCCTAGCGTTCGCACCTTAACCGCATGAAACGCGCCCTCATCACCGGCATCACCGGCCAGGACGGCTCCTATCTGGTCGAAATCCTGCTGGCCAAGGGGTACGAGGTGCACGGCATCATCCGCCGGGCCTCGACCTTCAACACCAGCCGCATTGATCACCTCTACAAGGATCCGCACGTCAACGGCGTGCACCTCTTTCTGCACTACGGCGACCTCGCCGACCCTGTGCAGATGGTGAAGCTCCTCTACGATCTCAAGCCCGACGAGATCTACAATCTCGGCGCGCAGTCGCACGTCCGCGTGTCGTTCGACATCCCGGAGTACACCGGCAATGTCGACGGACTTGGCACGCTGCGCATCCTCGAGGCGATCCGGGAGGCCGGTCTCGTGAAGAAAGTCCGCTTTTACCAGGCGTCGTCCTCCGAGATGTTCGGCAAGGCGCAGGAGACGCCGCAGACCGAGCACACCCCGTTCTGGCCGCGCTCGCCCTACGGCTGTGCGAAGGTCTACGCCTACTGGCTTACGCTGAACTATCGCGAGAGCTACCGCCTGCACGCAAGCAACGGCATCCTTTTCAACCACGAGTCGCCGCGCCGGGGCGAGACGTTCGTCACCCGCAAGATCACCCGCGCCGCCACCCGCATCAAACTCGGCCTGCAGAGCCACCTTTACCTCGGCAACGTCGACGCCCGGCGCGACTGGGGCTACGCCAAGGAGTACGTCGAGATGATGTGGCTCATGCTCCAGCAGGACCAGCCCGACGATTATGTCGTGGCCACGGGCGAGACCCACAGTGTGCGCGAGTTCTGCGAGGAGGCGTTTGGCCTGCTCGGGCTCGACTGGCAGCAATACCTGAAACACGACGCGCGCTACGAGCGCCCCGCGGAGGTCGACCTGCTCGTCGGCGACCCGGCGAAAGCCCGGCGGAAGTTCGGGTGGGAGCCGAAGGTGCGCTTCAAGGATCTCGTGAAAATCATGGTCGAGGCCGATCTCGAACTGGCGAAGCGCGAAGCCCAGATCGCGAACCTGCCGAAACCATGATGTGCGGTGGTGCGAAAGGGTGAAGGTGAACAAGTGTGAAGGTAAGCAGGAATGAAAGTGGCCTGAAGCCCACGGAACGAGTGTACCATGTCTCTGGCAAAGCGCTTTGAGGAACTGGAGGTCTGGCAGGCCGCGCAGGATTTCGCCGTGCAGCTTTATCCCTTTTTCGGACCGGACAGCCCGGCGACGCGGGATTTTGCTTTTGTGAATCAGATTCGGGCAGCTGCGGTTTCGATCTCGAATAACATTGCCGAGGGATTCGAATGCGCGTCTTCCAAGGAGTTCGAACGCTTTCTGGTAATCGCCAAACGTTCTTGTGGAGAAGTCCGCAGCATGCTTTGGCTCGCCCCGCGCCTGGAATATTTATCAACAGATCAGGCATCCCAACTTCGCGACACTGCCGAGGTGCTCAGCAAGCGGATTGCCGCCTTGATCCGCAGCTTGAACGGCTGAGACGCTCCTCACCTTCCCACCTTCGTACCTTCTAACCTTCGCACCTTCTAACCTTCCCACCTTCTAACCTTCCCACCTTCTAACCTTCCCACAACATGCGTCTCTACATCGCAGGCCACCAGGGCATGGTTGGGTCCGCGCTCGTGCGGCGGTTCCAGCGCGAGGCGGGCGTGTCGCTCCTGCTGCGTCCATTCAACGAGGTCGACCTCACCCGCCAGACTGCGGTCGAGGCGCTCCTCGCCGCGGAAAAACCCGATGCCGCCATCATCGCCGCGGCCCGGGTCGGCGGCATCCATGCCAACAGCACCTATCCGGCGGAATTCCTCTATGACAATCTCGTCATCGCGGCGAATACCCTCCATGCCGCTTACCGACACGGCGTGAAGCGGGTGCTTTTCCTCGGTAGTTCGTGCGTTTATCCCCGGCTGGCCCCCCAGCCGATGCCGGAGGATTCTCTGCTCAGCAGTGCGCTCGAACCGACCAACGAAGCTTACGCCATCGCCAAGATCGCCGGCCTCAAATTGTGCCAGTATTACCGCCGCCAGTATGGCGTGACCTTCCATTCAGTCATGCCCACCAACCTGTACGGGCCGGGCGACAATTACCACTTGGAGGACTCCCACGTGCTGCCGGCGCTCATCCGCAAGTTCCATGAAGCCCGGGAGGCCGGCCGTCCCGAGGTGGCGGCGTGGGGCACCGGCGCGCCGCGGCGCGAGTTTCTGCACGTCGACGATGCCGCCGACGCCTGCGCGTTTCTACTCCGACTGGCGGACCCGCCCGACTGGATCAACATCGGCACCGGAACGGACGTGACCATCAAGGAGCTGTACGCGATGGTCGCCGCGGTGGTCGGTTTCAAGGGCCGCATCGTCTGGGACACCTCCAAGCCCGACGGCACGCCGCGCAAGCTGCTGGACGTCTCGAAACTCACCGCCCTCGGCTGGAAGGCGAAGATCAGCCTGCGCGAAGGCATCGAAAAAACCTACGCGAGTTTTCTGGCTGAAAAGGCCGCAGGCACGCTGCGGGCGTGAGAGGCCGGGCGAAAAAATCCGGCGGGGAGGGCGCCGGTGGCATGCGCCGGCATCGGGCGGGTGCGGGCCCGGCGGTCCACGGTTCCCGCGCCATGAGGCGTTTGCAAATACCCCGCAATCCTGTATCGCCGTATTAATCCCACACCGTCCATGGCTGACCCCCTTGAGCTTGAATCGTCCGACCCCGCCGAAGGCGGTCCGCGCAAACCCTTCCTCGAACACCTCGAGGATTTGCGCATGGCCCTGATCAAGTGCGCCGTCGTGATCTTCGTGGCGCTGATCGTCTGCCTGTTTCTGGACGACAAACTTGCGGCCATCCTCGAATTTCCCATCCGGCGGATGCATCTCCTCGACCAGCCGCGGCCGACGGTGACGTTTCAACTCGGCTCCCTCCGGTTCGGCCCCTACGAGGTCTCCCGCGACCAGTTTGCCGGCCTGCCGCCCGGCGATTCACCGCACGTCGTATTCAAGGTCGGCATGACGAAGGTCGGCGGGGAACAGGTGGTGACGCTGAAACTGGATCCGCAGGCCGACCCGGGCGCCACCCGCATAAAACTGCGCAACCTCAATCCGGCGGAGGGTTTCACGGTGGCGTTTCACATTGCGCTCTACGGCAGCCTCGTCGTTTCCGCGCCGTTCTGGCTGTATTTTCTCGGACAGTTCATCCTTCCGGCCCTGCGCGTGCGCGAACGCAAGTTCCTCTTCACGTGGCTGGGATGGGGGGTGTTCCTCTTTCTGCTGGGCATCCTGCTGACCTATTTCGTACTGCTGCCACTCGCGCTGCGGGCATCGATCGAGTATTCCGCCTTGCTCGGCTTCGACGCCTACGAATGGCGGGCGGACGAGTACATCAGCTTCACCTGCAAGTTCCTCCTCGGCATGGGCCTTGGTTTTCAGTTCCCGCTGGTGGTGCTCACGCTGGTGAAGCTGGGCATCCTGCACTATCGCCAGCTCGCGCATTTCCGCCGCCACGTCATCGTGGTGTCGTTCATCCTGGGCGCCATCCTCACCACGCCGGAGGTCATCACGCAGGTGGCCATGGCGGTTCCGCTCTGCCTGCTTTACGAGGTTTGCATCTGGCTCGCCTGGTTCTGGGAAAGGAAGCAGCGCCGGGAGGAAACCGCCGCGGCGGCCTGACCGGCCGGATTTTCCCCTTGCGCCCGCCCCCCCCGGCGGGCGAATCGGGAGCGGGGATGCAAAACTCTGGACGGGAGCCCCCCAATCCGTCTTTAATCTTCGATCTTTCCTCTTTCATCGCGCTCCGCGCCTCCTCCCATGATCGCCCCGGAAACCTTTTCCCGTCTCGAAGATATCAAGAAGCGCGCCGGCCACCTGTGGAGGTTTCTTTGACGTCGAGCAAAAGCAGCGCGAAATCGAGGCCATGGAGGCGCAGATGGGCGCTCCGACGTTCTGGGGCAACAACGAGCGCGCGCAGAAGCACATCGGCAGGCTGAACGGGCTCAAACGCGCCATCGGCGGCCTGCTGGAGTTCAATAAAAAGCTCGCGGACGCCGAGGTCATGGTGGAGCTGGTTGAGGCCGCCACCGGCTTGGAGAAGGAAAACTACGGCCGCGAGCTCGATCAGACGATCGCCGCGCTCGCCGCCGATCTCGACCGGATCGAGCTGCAGAGCTTTTTAAGCGGCCAGTTCGACCGCAACAACGCCATCCTCAGCATCCAGGCGGGCGCGGGCGGCACCGAGTCGTGCGACTGGGCCGACATGCTCTTCCGCCTGTACAACCGCTGGGCCGAACGGCGCGGCTTCGCGGTCGAGGTGCAGGATGTGCAGGCCGGCGACCAGGCGGGCATCACCAAGGCGACCCTGTTGCTCAAGGGCGAAAACGCCTACGGCTACGCCAAGGCCGAGCGCGGCGTGCACCGGCTCGTGCGCATCAGTCCGTTCGACGCCAACAAGCGCCGCCACACGTCGTTTGCCGCGGTCGACGTCATCGCCGAAATCACCGAGGACATCGCCATCGAGATTCCCGAGAGCGAGATCCGCGTGGACGTTTACCGCTCCTCCGGCAAGGGCGGCCAGGGCGTGAACACCACCGACTCCGCGGTGCGCCTCACCCACCTGCCGACCGGCATCGTGGTCGTCTGCCAGAACGAGCGCTCGCAGATCAAGAACCGCGCCAGCGCCATGAGCGTCCTCAAGGCGCGCCTTTACGAGAAACGCCTCGACGAGCAGCGCAGCGAGATGGAGCGGTTTTACGGCGAGAAGGGCGAGATCGGCTGGGGCAGCCAGATCCGCAGCTACGTGCTGCAACCCTACCAGATGGTGAAGGATCTGCGCACCGGCCTGAGCACGAGCGACACCCAAGGCGTGCTGGACGGCGACATCGACCGGTTCATCTACGCCTGGCTCCGCGCCGGCCAGCCGCGGCACCGCAACAAGGACATCCAGATGGAGGAATAGCCGTCGTCCAAAACCTTCAACGTTGAACGCGGAACGCCCCCTCGCCAGGAAGCAACGTGCGCCAGGCACAGTTGGACGTTGAAAGTTGAACGTTGAGCGTTGAGTGTTCGCCGCGCGATCATGATACAAAGCCTGCCTTACGAGACGATTCGTGCGGCGCTCGCCGCCCAGCCGCTCTTCGAGGCGAAGACCTGGCAGCTTTCGCCCGAGGCCTGGCCGCTGACGCGCGAGCAGGTCGCGCAGCTCGAGCAGATCGGCACGGCGTGCCTCGAGTTTCACCAGGCGCTGGAGACGCTCTATCTGCGGGCGGCCGCGGGCAAAAACCTGTTGCGCAACAAGCCGCTCGTCGCGCCGTGGGTCGCGGAGTATCTCGATCGCGGCAAGCCGGCCAGCCTCGTGCAACACGCGCGGCACAGCCGCATGCGCGGCATCTTTCCCCCCGTGCTGCGGCCCGACCTGCTGCTGACGGACCACGGCCTTGCGCTCACCGAACTCGATTCCGTGCCGGGCGGCATCGGGCTCACGGCGTTCCTCAACCGGCTGTACGAAGCGGAAGTCCCAAGTGCCAAGTCCCAAGTGCCAATTCCGGCCGTCTCCACGCAGAACTCAGAACCCAAAACTCAAAACCCAAACCCCAAAACCCAAGACCCTGAACCCAGAACCCCGAACCCTGAACCGGCCCCCGGCGCCATCCTCGGCGCAGGCGACCAGATGATCGAGGGTTTCTACCAGTCGCTGGCCGCGCTGCTGCCGCGGAGTCGCACGCCGCTCATTGCCCTGGTGGTGAGTGACGAGGCCTCGACCTACCGCCCGGAAATGCAGTGGCTGGCCCGGGAGCTGCAGAAGCAGGGGCGACGCGTCTTCTGCCTGCGGCCCGAGGACGTGTTTCCGCTGGGCGGCGCGCTCTTCTTCGACGTCGAGGGCACGCCCGAGAAAATCGACATCATCCACCGGTTTTTCGAGTTGTTCGATCTCGGGAACATCCGCACCGCGCCGTATTTCTTCGAGGCGTGGACCAATGGCGAGGTGGTCATTGCGCCGCCGATGCGCCATTTTCAGGAGGAAAAACTGGCGCTCGCGCTCTTCCATCATCACCTCTTGCAGGATTATTGGGCCGAGAACCTCAGCAGCCGCAGCCTCAAGCTGCTGCGCCAGCTGGTCCCGATGTCGTGGGTGATGGATCCGACGCCGCTGCCGCCCGGGGCGGTGCTCGACGGTCCGCGGGTGGGCGGCCGGGCGCTGGCCGACTGGAGCCAGCTGGCGCAGGCCTCGCAGAAGGAACGCGACCTCATCATCAAAATCAGCGGCTTCCATGAGACGGCCTGGGGCGCGCGCAGCGTGGTGCTGGGCAGCGATTGCTCGCGCGAGGAGTGGCAGGCGGGCATCGATCACGCCCTCCGGCTCGCCCCCATCAACCTGCACGTACTGCAGGAATACCAGAAACCCCGGCGGGTCAAACACCCGGTCTACCGGCCCACCACGCCGGACGACCCGACCTCCGTGGTCTTGACGAAGGAGGACGGACGTCTGCGGCTGTGCCCGTATTACTTCACCCTCAATGGAGAAGCCCGGCTGGCCGGCGCGCTCGCCACCTTCTGCCCGCCGGACAAGAAAATCATCCATGGCATGCAGGACGCCGTACTGCTGCCGTGCCGGATCGCAGGCTGACAGGAAACCGACTGCCGATAAGGCTGAACCGGGTCATCATGAAGGTTGGCGGCACACATTACCGGACCATCTGGCCTCACCCGGAGCGGGAAGGCGTGGTGCAAATCATCGATCAGCGATGGCTGCCGCATCGCTTCGTGGTCGAAGACGTCGCCTCGGCGGAAGCGATGGCGATGGCCATCCGCGACATGCATGTGCGCGGCGCCCCGCTCATCGGAGCGGCGGCAGCCTGGGGTTTGGCGCTGGCCGCGAGTGCGGCGGCCTCCGAGGCGGCGGGCGACTGGTACGAACGGTTGCTGCGCGCCGGCGGCAGGCTGAAGGCCACGCGTCCCACGGCCATGAACCTGGCGTGGGCGGTGGACCGCCTGCTGGCGGTCGCGCAAACCTGCGGTTCGGCTGACGAGGCCTGGGTGCGTCTCCGCGCGGAGGCCCGGCGGATCTGCGACGAGGATGTCGAGGCCTGCGCCTCCATTGGCCGCCACGGTTTGCGGCTGATCCGGGAGATCTCCGTGCGCAAGGGCGGGGTTCCTGTGAACGTGCTCACCCACTGCAACGCCGGCTGGCTGGCCTGTGTGGATCACGGTACCGCCACCGCGCCCATTTATGCGGCGCACGATGCGGGCATCGCGGTGCACGTCTGGGTGGATGAAACCCGGCCGCGCAACCAGGGCGCCAGGCTGACCGCATGGGAACTGGGCATGCACGGCGTTCCCCACACCTTGGTGCCTGACAACGCCGGTGGCCACCTCATGCAGCACGGCATGGTGGATCTCTGCCTCGTGGGGACGGACCGTCTGACCCGCCGGGGCGACGCCGCCAACAAGATTGGCACCTATCTCAAGGCTCTGGCGGCCGCCGACAACGGCGTGCCTTTTTATGTCGCGTTGCCTTCCAGCTCCATCGACTGGTCGCTGTTCGACGGGGTGCGCGAGATACCCATTGAATCGCGGGCGGAGGACGAGGTGCGCTTCATCGAAGGTTTGGGCGCGGACGGCCAGGTGCGGTCGGTGCGGATCTGTCCCGAGGGCACCCGCGCGGTTAACTATGGATTCGACGTCACGCCCGCCCGTCGGTTGGCCGGTGTGGTGACCGAGCGCGGCATCTGTCCCGCCACCGAGGAGGGTCTGCTTTCGCTCTTCCCTGAACGGCGGGCGGGGGGCGCCGCTTGACCGGGCTTTTGCTTGTTGAATCGGAAGTTCACCAAATCGTAGTCCCGAACGACGTAGTGTTTGGTTTCGAGGCGCAGTTTGTTCGCGTGCTTGGCTTGGGTTTCGCCGCCCGCGGCGATGAAGTCCGCGAAGCTGATGATTTCGGCGCGGATGAACCCCTTCTGGATGTCGGAGTGGATGGCTCCCGCGGCTTCCGGCGCCGTCATGCCTTGCTTGATGAGCCACGCGCGGTTTTCCGGGCCGCCCACCGTGAGATAGCTGATGTAGCCGCTCTCGCTCAGCACGCGGACCAGGAATTCGTCGAACTTCTTCAGGTCGGCGGCCGTCGCCACGACAACCGGCTTGGAGGTCAGAAATGCGTGTGCGGCCACCGCCTGCAGCTCCGCCGGCGTCAGCCCGGCGGCGGAGACGAACCGCTCGTTCTCCAGCGCCGCCTTGATCTTGCCGAGCACGGATTTCTCCGGCTCCGGCGGGTCGCGCTCGAGCCGCTTCTCCACGAACTCCAGGTCGTGCAAAATCACATCGAGCCGGCTGGACGGCGACACGACGATGGCATCGGCGGTCACGGCCTCCTCCCCGCCGGCAACGTCCACCTGGACGTGGGTTTTTTTCTTCGCCTCCACCAGCTTGTGAGTCTGGTCGAGGCGCGCGTCCTTGACGTTGTGTTTTCCCAGCGGGATGCCGGTGAGACCGAAGAGGCTGACTTTCATGCGAAGCGAGGGAGTGTTGAGGAGTCCCCGTCGGTAGAAAAGACGATTTCGCGGCGAAATGGTGGCGCGATTCATCGGGATTGCCTGGTGACACCCTCCCGTGCAGGCTGGGCGGGTCCCTGCAGCGCGAACCCCCCACGCAACGGGAACTCTGATGACCAACCAGCAATGGAACGACCTGCTTGCCGTCCTGCGGGGTGAAGTGCTCACCCCGGTCCCGGTGGGCTTCATCATCGACTGTCCCTGGCTGCCCGGCTGGCACGGCATTGAGATAGTCGACTACCTGTCGAGCGAGACGCTCTGGTTCGAGGCGAACCGCCGGGCGATCGAGACGTTTCCGGACGTCTGGTTCCTGCCCGGATTCTGGTCGGAATTCGGCATGTGCACCGAGCCGTCGGCCTTCGGCAGCCGCTGCATCTTTCCGCGCAACGAGTTTCCCTTCGCCGAGAAGATCCTGACCGACGTCGGGCAGATCGCGGACCTGCGGGTGCCGGATCCGCACACCGACGGCCTGCTGCCCTTCATGCTCAACCGCCTGAAGTGGGCGCGGCCGCGCCTCGAGGACCTCGGACACCAGATTCGCTTCTCGGTGTCGCGCGGGCCGCTCAACGTCGCCACGTTCCTGATGGGCACCACCGAGTTTCTCATGGCGCTCAAGACCGATCCGGCGCCGGCGCACCGGCTGCTGCGCGTCATCACCGATTATCTCAAGCAGTGGCACGCGCTGCAGCGCGAAACCTTTCCCACCATCGACGGCCTGCTGGTGCTCGACGACATCGTCGGCTTCATGGGCGAGATGGATTTCGTGGCGTTCGGCCTGCCCTACCTGCGCGAACTCTTCGCCGCCGACGTGGCGGTGAAGTTCTTCCACAACGACGCGGCGTGCGCCAAGTCGATCAAGTATTACCCCGAGATCGGCATCAATCTCTACAACCCCGGCATCCAGACGCCGCTCGCCGAGATGCGACGGCTCTGCGGCCACCGGCTCACGATCCTCGGCACCATTCCGCCGCGCGACGTGCTGGCTGCGGGGACGCCGGACGACGTGCGCGCCGCCGTGCGGCTTCTGCTGGCGGAAACGCCCGACCGTTCGCGGCTGATCCTCTCCTGCGCCGGCGGCCTGCCCCCGGGCGTGAGCACGGAAAATCTTCGGGCCTTCCTCGAAGCGGCGCGCGGCTGACATGCCCATCAATCTACGGTTCTGCGGCCAGGTGTTGCTCCCGGCGTACCGGGAACACGCTGGCGGGCATAACAGTAGGGCAGGACGTATTCCCTGAACACCGGTTCTGGCAAGGTCTTGGCCCGTTCTTCCAAGCCGTCCCATACGGACTGCGCTCTCTCAAGATCAGCGCACGGACGGTCAGCGCACCCGGCGCAACTGGCCAGACCTCGCGAGCGACAGCAGCGGCGTGCCGAGCAGTTGCGAGAAGTGAAGAAGAGATCCTCGTCTGACCCCAGGCAACCTCCGCAGGAGATTACTGCCGGGCCGAAGTTCAGCTCGTAGAGTGTGTGCCAGGCCGCCGCCACGCGCTCGCGCATCGCCGGATCGTTCGCTTGACGGGCACGGAAGGCCGGACACTCGGCACAAATGACCCCACAGGCTGACATGTGAATCGTCATGTGTCAGTCTACGGGACGAGTACGATTTTTCCGTAGGCGGTTGACTCAATGATTTCGTGATGCGCGCGCGGCGCGTCGGCGAGCGGCAGCTCCCTGCCCACCACCGGGCGCAGGGTTCCCGCCCGCAATCCGGCGCCGATGGCGGCATGGCTCTGCGCATACTCCTCGGGGGTGCCCGCCATCACGCCAAGGATCGAGCCCTCGACGCGCATGAGCAGCCGCGGATTGATCTGCGCCTCGCCACGGCAGCCGATCACCACGATGCATCCACCCTTGGCCTGCACGGTCAGATCCTTGCCGAGGTTCACGTTGGCCAGCATCTCCAGAATCACGTCCACGCCGCGCCCGTCCGTGAGCGGCATGAGCTGATCGAGATAATCCGGCGCCCTGTGGTCGAGCACGTGCGCGGCGCCTTGCTCGCGGACGAGCTGGCGTCCGCGCTCGGTGCCACCGGTGCCAATGACGGCGAGGCCGGCCGCCACGGCAAACTGCACCGCGGCGATGCCCACGGCACCCGACGCACCATGGACAAAAACCGTCTGCCCGGCATGTGCCTTGGCCCGCTGATAAAGCGCCCGGTACGCCGTCGCATACGGCACGTGCAGCCCGGCGCCCCGGGCAAACGACATGTCGGCCGGCAGCGGATATACCTGCCCGGCATTGCAGAGTGCCAGTTGCGCGTAGGCGCCGCTTAGCGTGCCGGCGGTATAGACCCGGTCGCCGATTCTGCAGCCGGTCACCTGATCGCCGACTGCGGCCACGACGCCGGCGGCATCACCGCCGGGTGTGTAGGGCAGGGGCGGCTTGAGGGCGTAGATGCCCGAGCGGATGTAAGTCTCGACTGGATTCACGCCCGCGGCATGCACCCGTACGACCACCTGGCCGGGACCGGGCGTGGGATCGGGGACGTCCTCCAGTTTCATCACCTCGGGCGGACCAAACTCGTGCACGCGGATGGCTTTCATGGGATCGGATTGTTGGCTGGATGGAGGGAACGTTTCCCCAGCTCAGGCACGCTCGTGCCAGAGCTCGGCGAGATGGAGGAGGGTTTCGACGGACTTGGTCATGTCCTGCAGACTGACCCATTCGCGCTGGCTGTGCACCTCGCGCATCCCGCAGAAGATATTCGGGCAGGGCAGCCCGCGGGCGGTGAGGTTGGAGCCATCGGTTCCCCCGCGAATTGCGGTGAAGACGGGTGTGAGCCCCGCCCGGCGTACGGCCTCGCGGGCGTATTCCACCGGGCGCATGTCCTTCTCCAGCCAGTAACGCATGTTGCGGTATTGCTCGGGGAAGGTGAGCGTGAAGACGGCGCGTGGCTCCGTGATGCGCAGCCCGGCCACCACCTGCTCGACGATGGTGCGCTTGGCGGCGAGCCCGGTCAGCTCAAAGTCGCGCAGGATCATCCGGACCGTGCAGTGGTCGGCATTGCCGTCCACTTCGACGGGATGGATGAAACCATCGCGTCCGGCGGTGCGTTCGGGGGCAACCTCGGCGGGCAGCGCGGAGAGGAAGCGGCCGGCGAGGCGCAGCGCGTTGACCATGACGCCCTTGGCCCAGCCGGGATGAATGGAGACGCCGCGGATCTCCAGCACGGCGGCGTCGGCGGAAAACGTTTCGTAATCGATCTCACCAAGATCCTCGCCATCGAGCGTGTAGCCGATGTCGGTGGCGAGTTCCTTCAGATCAAGTTTGGCCATGCCGCGCGCGATCTCCTCGTCCGGGTTGAAGCACACGCGGATGACGCCGTGCGGGATGTCGGGATGACGCAGCAGGTGGCGCACCGTGTTCATGACGATGGCGACGCCCGCCTTGTCGTCGGCGCCAAGGAGGGTCGTGCCGCTCGCGGTGACGAGGTCGTGTCCGATCTTTTCCCGCAGATGCGGGATCGTGTCGACAGTGAGCTGCTGCGTGGGGTCGTCCGGCAGTACGATCGGCTGGCCGTCGTATTGGCGATGGACGATCGGCTTGGCGCCGCCGGGCAGTTCGGTGGCCGTGTCGACGTGCGCAAACCAGGCGAGGCGGGGCACGCCGGTCTTGGGCGAGGTGGCCGGGATCGTGGCGAGCGTATAGCCGTCGGCGGTGAGCCGGACGTCGGCAAGACCGAGCTCCTTCAATTCCTGCTCGAGCAGACGCAACAGGTCCCATTGTCCCGGCGTACTCGGGCAGGTGGGCGAGTGGGGGTCGCTCCGGGTGTCGATGCGGACGTAGCGGCAGAAGCGTTCGAGCAGGTCTTCGGCGTCGATGGAATTATTCATGCGTCCATACCATCACACGATCGTCGGCACGGCGCAAAACAGAAAACTGATTTCGTGCCAACGTTGGCGACCGCGAAGACTGCCGGGCGGTTTTGCCGGGCGCGCAGCCTGGCATCGTCCGAAGGCACGATGTTGCTTTCAATTCTTCGCAAACAGGGATAGCCTCATCTGCAACGTGAAGGTTCTGCTGCTCTATCCGGAGTTCCCGGATACTTTCTGGAGTTTCAAGCATGCGCTGAAATTCATCCGCAAACAGGCCTCCCTCCCGCCGCTGGGACTGCTCACCGTGGCCGCCATGCTGCCGCCTTCGTGGGAAAAGCGGCTGGTGGACCTGAACGTGCGCAAGCTCACCGACAAGCATCTGCGCTGGGCCGACCTCGTGTTCATCAGTGCGATGATCGTGCAGCGGGAATCGGCGAAGGCGCTGATCGCGCGCTGCCGCGCGGCGGGCAAGACGATCGTGGCGGGCGGGCCGCTGTTCGCCAGCGAGTATCCGCAGTTTCCCGGCGTCGACCACTTCGTGCTGAACGAGGCGGAGGTAACGCTGCCGGAATTCCTGCGCGACTTCGAGCAGGGGTGTGCGCGCCCCGTGTACGCCACGACGGAGTTTCCCGACATCCGCCAGACGCCGGAGCCGTTGTGGAAGCTGGCCGAATTGCGCCGCTATGCCTCGATGTGCATCCAGTATTCGCGCGGCTGCCCCTTCGACTGCGATTTCTGCGACGTGACGGTAAAGTTCGGCCACCGTCCCCGCACGAAGACGGCGGCGCAGATCATCGCCGAGCTGGACGGCCTCCACCGGCTTGGCTGGCGCGGGCCGGTGTTTTTCGTGGATGACAACCTGATCGGCAACAAGCGCGCGCTGAAGACCGAGCTGCTGCCGGCGTTGATCGAGTGGCAGAAGCAACGGCGGGGAGTTCCGCTCTACACCGAGGCCTCCATCAACCTCGCCGACGACGAGGAGCTGATGAAGCAGATGGCCGAGGCGGGCTTCGACATGGTGTTCATCGGCATCGAGACGCCCGACGACGCCGGCCTCGCCGAGTGCAACAAGCGGCAGAACCAGGGGCGGGACCTGGTCGCCGACGTAAAGCGGATCCAGCGTGCGGGTCTGCAGGTGCAGGGCGGCTTCATCGTCGGGTTCGACAGCGACACGCCGACGGTTTTCCGCCGGCAGATCGAGTTCATCCAGAAGAGCGGCATCGTGACCGCCATGGTCGGCCTGCTCAACGCCATACCGGATACCAAGCTCTACGCGCGGCTGAAACGCGAGGGCCGGCTGCTCAATCAGAGCACGGGGAACAATGTGGACGGCACGACGAACTTTGCCCCGTGCATGAAGATGGAGGCGCTGCGCGAGGGGTATCGGAGCATTCTGAAGCACATCTATGCGCCGGGGCCGTACTATCAGCGCGTCCGCACCTTTCTGCGCGAGTACAAGCGCCCCAAGTTCTCCGCTTCGCTGGATTGGCGGCGGATGCTGGCGTTCGCGCTTTCCAGCGTGCGCCTGGGCGTCCTCGGTCGGGAACGCTTCCAGTACTGGCGGCTCCTGATCTGGACGTTCTTCCACCGGCCCGCGCTTTTCCCGCTGGCGGTGACGTTCTCCATCTACGGCCACCACTTCCGCAAGTGCTGCAAGGCGATCGGCGTGTAGCCGTCGGCCGCGAAGCGTGGAGAACGCAGCGACGCGTAGCGCGGTGTTTCAACCCGCGCTTGTTCGCGCCCGCGCAGGCTGAAGCTCTGCGCCACACCTGCACCTTCTGCTCTGCATGACAGCGCAATTTGCAGACCTGTCTTTGGCGCAAGCCGGAATGGTGGAGTTTCATTCCGAAGCCAGGAAACCATGAAGGGGAATTCCTCGTGGCTTCCTGGCTTCTGAATTTCCCCCTGGCCTTCAGGCGACGGCTTGGAGGGGAGCAGTTCGGCCCTGGCCCTGCAAATGCGCGAAGAACGCGTCGCGGCGTTCCCGGGCCACGTCGAGCAGGGGCGTGCCGAGCGAACGGCGCACCCGCTCCTTGGTGAACGGCGTGGGATGCACCGTGTAGTGGAGGAACCACGTGCCGTGGTTGTTCCAGAGATGATGATTCGGGTTTTCCGCGCGGATGCGGACCCGGAGGAGAGGTGAGGTGAGGGCAGACATGATGCGTAAACGTCGGTTGGAGGTTTGCGCACCAGGGAAAACAAAAAACCGGCCCTTGCATCAGGCCGGTCGCTGTCTTCGGGAGCGTTTTTGTTCGCCGCGGGGGACCGCGACGCACATCCGGGTTTTTGGCCCGAAGCCACCGTGGCCGCTCCCGGCCCGGTTGGCAGAACCCCCGCAGGCGGGATTCATTCCTGATGCGGGCGGGAACGTGGCACATCCTCCGGCCTCGTGCCAGCCGAAAATGTGTCATAAGGTTTAGAGGGATGTAGGAGCCTGCTTGCAGGCGATTCCCCCTCTGCGATCGCGAGCAAGCTCGCTCCTACAATTGCATGATCCCGGCTTAGGAAAATGTAGGAGCTGCTTGCCCGCGCCGCTGCGGCGGGGCTTGCAGGCGATCTTAGGACCTGCAGGCATACTTGACGGAAGGATTGGCTTTGGAAATTTTCAGACCACGGCCACGCTTTCCTTCCGTGCCACCGCGATCATCCGCTACAAGGCGAGTGGCAAGGCTGCCGAGACTGCCACATTCGGGGCGACGTGGTGCTCATCTACTCGTTGCCGCCGGGACTGGCGGTGCTTCACCACGTCGGCTCGCATGGTGAGTTGTTCCACCGATGAGTGACGAACCTCGTATGCGAAGCACCACGGTACCGCTCAGAACAATCTTCTGCTGGAGAACGAGCGAGTACGGGCCAAGCGATGGCTCAGGGCAGTTTCAGGAATTCAGACGCAATCTTCTTCCACGAAACAAGCGTGCTGTCCTCCAGCCCATTCTGCCAGTGAACGGGACGCCACCCATCGAGTTTATCGGCGATCGCCCGTCTAGCTCTTTGGCGGATGCCGTGAAGTGAGTTGGGATCGATCACCAACAGTTTGCACAGTGGGACCGAGGTCATGCGCTCCACAATCCGTTGGTTGATTCCTTTGTCGCCGAAGCTGTAACCGCAGACAATGAGATGGTCACTTTCGAACAGTGCGCGATGGAAGCGATATTGAAACTCAAGGAAGATGGCATCAGTATAATCGAAGAGCTTGTTGAAAGTTCCGGCAAGGAGCAGCGGTGGGTCGCTCATCGCTTGATATTTAGGCGAAGCCCCGGTTCGAATGCCAACGAACTCTTCAGCCCACGGATTGGCAGAATGCTGGGGACTTCGCTGTTTGGGCTCAATACGCCGCCAGTCGACGGCACCGTGTAGCTTATACAGCCGGACTTTCCCTGCTGCATCGAACAAAGAGGGATCCCAGCGACGAATCCCGTCCTCTTCCTTGGTGAAGCCGTCCGTCAGCGGGATATTCTTGGTCCCGTCCTTGAAGAACGATTCCACCAACGTGTCGTGATTGAGCGTGAAGAGATTCAATTCGGCTACGTACGGGTCATTAGCGGCGTCG
Source organism: Opitutaceae bacterium (assembly GCA_049513315.1). Classification (GTDB taxonomy): domain Bacteria; phylum Verrucomicrobiota; class Verrucomicrobiia; order Opitutales; family Opitutaceae; genus Fen-1467. The sequence goes on along the minus strand of JBEKWG010000019.1, from coordinate 25,316 downwards.
AGAAACAGCTGCATGTACGCGCGATCTTTTGCTGCAACCGGCTTCTCAAGAAGCCGCGTCACCCCCCAGCGAATGTAATCGACGGCCTTGCCCGTGAGTTCTTTGAGCACCTCCTTTGGGGGTTCTTCTGATGAGGTCGACCGCGTCGTGTCGACAAGCAAACCAGCGAGTTCATCCAGGGCTTTGTCAACGAAGGGAATCAGCGCGGGGTTTTCGTAGTTGTTCAAGAGATCATCATGGAGTTGTCCGGCAAGGTAAGCGATGTCCTCGTAGTTCACTTCGCGACCTGGCCAAGTAGTGTAGCGGCGTTCTGCCTGCACTTTGAGCCACGAAAGGAAAAAAAGAAGAGGTCGCAAATGCTCGCTCCACTCAATTTCCTCCAAATCGTGTCGTGGCTCATCAAGGTCTCTCAGGATGTAACTCCCACTTGTATGCCAACGCAGTTTCTCGCCTGACAGGATCTCTTGCGTGAGGACGGAAACCGATGGCAACTTGGCCGGAAAAGATGTACCAGCGCCTAGGAGGAAGCATATCTTCTTGTACACGGTGGAACGGGGGTTGAAGAACCGACACAGGAAGGCTCTGCACCGAGAGAGCGGCCTAGATGCCGGCGGCATGTCGGCGATGATCAGCCCAATGGTTGCGCGTACTTGGGGCGGCCCGGCACGCTATTTTGCAATCGAACACGCGACGTTCGGGCTCGCGGGATTGACGTCCGCCCGGCGCTCCTTCGGCACGACAACCAGATCCATGTCCTCCATCGGAATCGCGCCGAGCAGCGCTTGGTCGCCCATCACGATAGCCCCGACAAAGCCAACGCGATTTTTGAAGCGGGCTTCGATCGGCCCGACGTAGGGAACCAAGCGTTTCGATCCATCGGCGAGCGTCACTTCCTTCTTCCCCTGCTCCTCAAGGCGCAGTTGCAGGCGCACGTGTTCGGGAATCGAGAGATGTACCGAGCCGGTGTCGACCAGTGCATCGACCGCCACTGGCTCTATCTCGGGCCGGCGAGGATTGATCAGCGTCAGCATGGTGGTAACAAGCCCCATTTATGCTGCCAATATGTTGAGGAAGCGTATTCTGGCAAATGAAAAGGCCGGGCGTGAACCCGGCCTTTGGGAAGAATCGCCTGCAAGCCCCGCCGCGGCGGCGCGGGCAGGGCAGCCTACTACAGGGAATCTGCTACGCCAGCGTGACGCCCTTGGCTTGGGCGGCGCGAATCAGCGCGTCGGCCATGTCGGACGGCGTGACCGCGACCTCGATGCCGCATTCCTTGAAGATGGCGATCTTCGCGGCGGCGGTGTCTTCCTTGCCGCCGATCACGGCGCCGGCGTGGCCCATCCGGCGGCCCGGGGGCGCGGTGGCACCCGCGATGAACCCGGCGACCGGCTTCGGGCAGTGCTCCTTGATCCAGCGCGCGGCCTCGACCTCGGCGGTGCCGCCGATTTCGCCGATCAGAATGATGCCCCTCGTGTTCCGGTCGGCGGTGAACAGCTTGATGACATCGAGGTGCGACAGGCCGGGCACCGGATCGCCACCGATGCCGACGCACGTGCTCTGGCCGAGACCCTTGCAGGTGACCTGCCACACGGCCTCGTAGGTCAGCGTGCCCGAGCGCGACACGATGCCGACGTGGCCCTTTTTGTGAATGTAGCCCGGGGCGATGCCGATGCGGCAGCCGCCGCGCGAGTTCTTGCCCTTGCCGGGCGTGACAATGCCGGGGCAGTTGGGGCCGATGAGGCGCGTCGGGCTGCCTTGCATGGCGCGTTTCACGCGGATCATGTCGCGCACCGGGATGCCCTCGGTGATGGCCACGACCAGTTCGAGGCGGTTGTCGATGCCTTCGAGAATCGCGTCGGCGGCAAAGGCCGGCGGTACGAAGACGGCCGAGGCCGTGGCGCCGGTGGCGGCGACCGCGTCGGAAACCGTGTTGAAGATCGGCGCCCGGTGTTTGCCGTGCTCGAAGAACTGGCCGCCCTTGCCGGGCGTGACGCCGGCGACGATTTTGGTGCCGTAATCGAGTGAGAGCCGGGTGTGGCGGGCGCCGAATTCGCCCGTGATGCCCTGGACGAGAACCTTGGTTTTTGAGGTGACGAGAATGGACATGGGAGAAAAGGAGTCGAAGGTCGAAAGTTGAAAGTCGAAAGAGGAAGATCAGGCCGCGACGAGGCGGACGATCTTCTGCGCGGCGTCGGCCATGGAGTCGGCGCTTTCGATCTTGAGGCCGGAGTCCGCGAGCGTCTGCTTGCCCGCGACGACGTTGTTGCCCTCGAGACGGACGACGAGGGGAAGGGTGAGGCCGGTTTCCCGCGCCGCCGCCGCCACGCCCTGGGCGATGGTGTTGCAGTCCATGATGCCGCCGAAGATGTTCACGAGGATGCCCTTCACCTTCGGATCGGTGAGGATGATTTTGAACGCGGCCTGCACCTGCTCCTTCGTGGCGCCGCCGCCGACGTCGAGGAAGTTGGCCGGGTTGCCGCCGAAGTGCTTGATGATGTCCATCGTGCTCATGGCGAGCCCGGCGCCGTTGACCAGGCAGGCGATGTTGCCGTCGAGCGCGATGTAGTTGAGCGAGTATTTGGCGGCTTCGGTCTCCTTGGGGTCCTCCTCGTTGAGGTCGCGCAGCGCCGCGAGTTCCGGGTGGCGGAAGAGGGCGTTGTCATCAAGCGCGACCTTGGCGTCGAGGGCGAGCACGACGCCGCCCGGCATGGTGATCAGCGGGTTGATCTCGACCAGCGTGGCGTCGGATTCCCACCACGCGCGGTAGAGCGCGCTGATGAGCTTGACCGCGTTTTTGAAGTAGTCGCCGGTGAAGCCGAGTTGGAAGGCGAGTTGACGCGCCTGGTAGGCCTGCAGGCCGACCGCGGGGTCGACGTGGATTTTGAAGATCTTCTCCGGGGTGTTGCGCGCGACGGTCTCGATCTCCACGCCGCCCTCGGTCGAGGCGACGATCACGGGGCGGGCGGTGACGCGGTCGAGCAGGATGGCCAGGTAGTACTCCTTCTGGATCTCGCAGGGCGAGGTGAAGTAGACCGTCTGCACCTTGCGGCCGGCCGGACCGGTCTGCACGGTGACGAGGGTGTTGCCGAACATCTTCCGCGCATATTCGAGCGCCTCCGCCGTGGACTGGGCGATCTTCACCCCGCCCTTGAAGCCGTCGGTGAAGGTGCCCTTGCCGCGGCCGCCGGCGTGAAGCTGCGCCTTCACGACGACGGGACCTTCCGGAAACTGGGCAAGGGCCGGTTCAAATTCGGCGGGGGAGCGGGCCGCCACGCCTTTCGGCACGGTGACGCCGTATTTCTCCAGCAACGCCTTGGCTTGGTATTCGTGGATGTTCATGAAAGGTTTGATTGAGTCATAAACTGGAACGGTAAGAAACGAAAAAATCCATCCCAGACGCTGCGGCCTTGAAGAATCCTTGGACCGACCACTCCGGGATCTGCTCAATCACGGTGCCAGCGCAAGACGCCTCGAGCGCCGTGCCGGGGCTCACGATTTCGGCGCCGGAGGCAACCCCCCTTCACTTCGCGCGGGGGCGTAACGGAACCTTTGGCAGCGGCGGAGGGGCGGCGGGCTGGGCGGCGGGCTTCTGGCCGAACTTCTCCTCGACAACCCCGGTGACCTGTTCCGCTTTCTGCAGCCAGTCTTGTGCGGTCTGGACCATTTCGCCGATCTTGGCCTCGGGGAACTTCAACTCTTCCGCCGCGACGTTGCCGATTTTGGCGAACGCGTCGAGCGTCCGGTCCGCCTGCTTGAACAGCTCGCTTGTCTTGCCGGACGCCGCCGTTTCCAAACTCTGGTAACCGTTCGCGACCCACTCCAATCGACCGGACTGCACGTCGATCAGCAGACCATGCACGGGCACCTTGGCGCCGATGAGCGGGCTCACGCGGACAAAGTCCACGCTGCGCATGACGTTCTGCCGCTCCGTGCCGAACAGCCCGAAATACTCGACCAGATTTTCCGGCAGGCGGTGCCGATCGACCCCCAATGCCGCCAGTCGGTCGAGCAATTGCATCGTCGTGGTTCGGCCGACGAGGCAGTCGCTGTGGCCGATGATGGCGATCTCCTTCGCGCCCTTGACGGCGCACGCCAGGGCCAGTGAACGCATCGTGCTGCTGAGCGGACCGGTGACGATGTTGCCCGCGTTGCGCAACCAGATGAACTGCTCCTCCGGCAGGCCCAGCATGTCGGGCAGCAGGTGGTTGAGCCGCGTATCGATGCAGGTCAACGCCGCCACGGGCAGCGCGCTGCCGAATTCGCCCACCGGCACACTCGCACTCTTGTCGCCAGCGACCTTGCGCTGGTTGACGTCAAGAATGAGTTCGAAGAGACGCATGGCATCGCAAGCCCCGGGCTAGTCGCCGAGCGGCATCAAAAACCACAGCGCGAGGTAGCCGAGGATGCCGGGGAAGGCGGCACTGAGCAGTGTCAGCAAGAAATAAGCGACGCGGACGCGCGAGCTGGACCAGCCGAGATGGCGGGCCAACCCGCCGCAGACACCGGCGATGTATTTGTCGGAACGACTGCGAGTGAGGGCCATGGTGAGGGGAGGGTTGGGGTTGCGAAAGCCGGCCGCCGCCTTGGCGCCGGTCGTTCGGCCGAGCGGCGGCTCGCCGGCGCATCAAGCTTTGGGCGCCTCGTCCTTGCCCATGGCTTTGCGGAGGGCGGGCACTTGTTCGAGCAGTTTTTCGAACTTCACGCCGGTCAGGCTCTCCAGCACGGGAGGCAGCTGGCTGATAATCTGCGTCACGTCGCCGGTGAGTTTGCTGGCGCCGCCGCCCGGGCCGCCGCCGGAGTTGATGATGACGATCTTCTCGGTCTTGGCGAGCGGCTCGCTGATCTTGCCGGCGAGCTGCGGGAGGATTTCGACGATCATCTGGATGACCGCGGCTTCGTTGTATTCCTTGAACGACTCGGCCTTCTTGTGCATGGCCTCGGCGGTGGCCACGCCCTGGGCTTCGATGACGGCGGCTTGGGCCAGACCGCGCGCCTTGTTTGCCTCGGCTTCGGCGATGCCGGTGGCCTTGGCCACGTCGGCGCTGGCGAAACCGGTCGCCTTCGCGGCCGAGGCGGCGCCGGCGGCCTCGGTCTCGAGCTGGAATTTCCTGGCGTTGGCCAGCGTCTCGACTTTGTATCGCTCGGCGTCGGCGGGTTTTTGCACCGTAGCTTCGAGTTCGCGTTGCTTCCGCTTGATTTCCTGCTCCTGCAACTCGATCTGCTTTTGCTTCTCGATGATGCTGACCTGCACTTCCTCCGCCTTCACGAGCTGGCCGGTCTTGAACTTCTGCAGGTCGTAGGCGAGGTCAGCTTCCGCCTTCTTCTGGTTCACCGCGGCCTGATATTGGGCCACGTTGGATTGGTAATCGCGCTGCGCTTCCGCGATCTTCGTGTCGGCTAGGAATTTCGCCTCCTGCCCGGCCTGTGTGGCCTGGGAAGACTTGACCATGGCGTCGCGGTCGGCCTCGGCTTGGGCGATGATCGCGTCGCGCTTGACCTGGGCGATGCGCGGTTTGCCGAGTGCGTCGAGGTAGCCCTGCGTGTCCCGGATGTCCCGGATGGTGAAGCTGACGATGCTCAGCCCCATGTTGGCCATGTCGCCGGCCGCGACCTCCTGCACCTTGGAGGCGAAGGCGTCGCGGTTCTGGTAGATCTCCTCGACGGTCATCGTGCCGAGGATGGCCCGCAGGTGGCCCTCCAGGGTCTGCATAGCGATGTTCTTGATGTCGTCGGTGCCCTTGCTGAGGAATTGCTCGGCTGCGGTAGCGATGGAAATATCGTCGCCCTTGACCTTGATTTGCGCCACCCCGTCCACCTTCACCGGCACGCCCTTGCTCGTGTAGACCTCCGGCGTCTGCACATCGATGGTCATCAACTCCAGCTTGAGAATGTCCACCTTCTCGAAGACCGGCCACACGAAGACGCCGCCGCCCTTGACAATGCGGTAGCCGACCTCGCGCACGGCGCCATCGGGATCGGTCATGCGCCGCTTGCGGCCCGAGATGACGAGCACCTCGTTGGGGCCCACCTTCGTGTAGCGGCCGGCCCAGATGCCGGCGAAGATGAAGATGACCAGCAGGATCGCGCCGACGCCGCCGATGAGGCTAAACCACGGCAGGTTCGCGTCCGCAAAAAAAGGTGTGAAGCTCATGGGTCGAAGCAGGGAGTTGTGAGTTGTCGTTTCAGTTCAGAATTTGCACGTAAAACTGGGTGCCGACCACGCGGCAGATCCGGACCGTCTTGCCGTTGCCGATCGGACCGCCCTCGTCCGCGCGTGCGGGCGCCGTGTAGCGCGTGCCGCCCTGCACATAGGCGATTTCGCCCACGCCGTCCGCCGGAATGGGGGTGATGACGGAGGCCGTCTGACCGACGAGTGACGCCACGTGCGATTCGCTGGAGCTTTGCGTCCGCGCAAACATGGCGTTGAAGAGCAGGAAGACCAGCCACGCCACGCCGCCGCCCCCGACGGCCGACAGCGGTGCGCTCGCCCAAACACTGCTGGTGGGCGGGATGCGGGTGAGGATCAGGCCAAACGCGCCGAACGCCGTGACAAACGAGGCGAGCACCGTCGGGCTGAAAAAGGAGATGCCCGGCATGCCGCTGTGATCGAAGCCCGCCTCGACGTGGCCGCCGGTGCCGACATCGACATGGGCGTCGGTGCCGCCAAAGAAATGGCCGGCAACCGCGCTGATGATCGTGAAAAGCAGCCCCACCGCCAAGCAGACCGCATAGATCGGGGTTTCCATAAAGTCACCGCGAGGTATTGCACCGACTTAAAAGTTCAAAAAGCCGCCCAAGCAAGGACGAAACCGATTCGGTTGGACTCCCGGCCAGTCCGTCTCAGGAAGTTTTGCCGTCCCCAGAGGCGTGCGCCCCACCCACGCCAGCGTTGCCAACGACCGCCACTCCCGCACGATGGCCGCATGCAATCGCATGAGCTGCTGAAAGATATCCTCCAGAAAATCAGTGCCAAGCAGATCTCCGCCGAGATGGGGCTTTCGCTCTCCCTCATCTACAAATGGGCCGAACCGGCCGCCGAAGGCAGCGGCGCCGCCAATCCGCTGGACCGCATCGAGCAGCTGCTCAAACTCACGGGCGACCGCCGCCTCGCGCAGTGGGTGTGCGAGCGCGCCGGCGGCTTCTTCATCAACAACCCGCGGGCAAAATCCCACCCGGTCCAGCTCATCCCCGCCACCAACTCCATTGTGCAGGAGTTCGCCGACATGCTCGCCGTGATCGCCGCCGCCGCGACCGACAATACCATCACCAAGCCGGAGGCGAAGGACATCCGCGGGCGGTGGGAGGAACTCAAGTCGGTGACCGAGGGTTTCGTGCAGTGCTGCGAGGCGGGCAATTTCGGCCCGGTGCATCAGCACCTCGCCGCCCGCGCGGCGGGCGTGTGAGGGATCTGCCATGTAGGAAGGTCGCTTGCGACCGATTCTGCTGTACAGCAGAACGCCCGCGAGCGGGCTTCCTGCGCGATTCCGCCTCCTCCACCATGAACTACCGTCACTCCTTTCACGCCGGGAATTACGGCGACGTTTTCAAGCACACCCTGCTGGTGCTGCTGTTGCGCGCGCTGCAGCGGAAGGAGAAGGGTTTCCTCTACCTTGACACGCATGCCGGCCGCGGCGCCTACGATCTGTCCGCCCCGCCGGCGCCCGGGCGGACCGGCCGGCTCCCGGAATGGCCGCAGGGCATCGGCCGGTTATGGGACGCGGCCAACCTGCCGCCACCGCTGGCCGACTACGTCGCGCTGGTGCGGGCCTTCAACGAGCGGGCCGGCGCCGGCCGCGGCCACCCCCGCATTTATCCCGGCTCGCCGTGGTTCGCGGCGCTCGTGCGACGGCCGCAGGACCGGCTGGCATTCTGGGAACAGCAATCCGACGAGGCCGGCGCGCTGCGAAAGGAGTTTGCCCGCCGGCGGCGCGTGGCGGTGGAGTACGGCGACGGTTACGGCGCGTTGCGGGCGGCGCTGCCGCCACCGGAGCGACGGGCGCTCGTGCTCATGGATCCGCCGTATGAGGATCAGGGTGAGTTCGACGCCGTCCTCGACGCGCTGCGCGAAGGTTTGCGGCGTTTTCCGAGCGGCGTCTACGCCGTGTGGTATCCGGTGACGGAGCGGGCGCGGGCTGATGCGTTCCACGCGGCGCTGCGGGCGCTGGCACCGCCGCCCACGCTCTGGGCGGAGCTGGCGGTGACCGCCGATCCGCAGGTGCGCATGAAAGGCTGCGGCCTGCTGGTCATCAATCCGCCATGGCGCTTCACCGACGAACTGCAGCCGCTGCTGCCGGTGCTGGCTGGAAAACTCGCCATTGATGCCGGTGCGGCGGCGCGCTGCGCGTGGCTGGTGCCGGAGGCGTGAACCGGGTGGTACGCGCTTTTAGTAGGCTGGTTCATGCCGGCCCCGGCGCGTCGGCTGGAGCGGACGCATGGCGGTGAACGGAACCGTGTTGAACAGCCGGGGATAAACCGGCAGCTCGGGCGGACGAAACACGGGCCGGCCCCACTGCACGTCGTGAACAGGCACGACGTGCGACCTTGGGCCGCCAGCGCCGTTCGGACGACGGGAAGAAAAAGTTCGCGGGAGAAAGTTCATTGGAAATGGAGTTTAGGAGTCGATCGGTTTGAAGGATCAGGTGTTAGATGGGAAAGGCGGCGGTTAGGCGCCTTTATTGCTGAGAACACAGAAGGTGAGCGAAGTTCCTCATTTTTTTTTGCCGGACGCATCCGGCGGAATCCGCCGGGCGGCCAAGGCAAAGGGACAGAACGGCTTGCCGGTCGGAGGAACGGCAAGCCGTGTTTCGCCGCCCCCACGATAAACCGCGTGCGGGGCGTTGTGAACGGGGTGTTTCCCCTGTTGAGACCGGTCTGGTTCCCGCAGCTACGCCATGGCGCAGGTTGCGGCCACTGCCGTCTTTTTGGGAATGATGATGGTCAGCACGCCGTCGTGCAGCGCGGCTTGCAGCGCATCGTAGGCGAGGCTGAAGCCGAGGCGCAGCCGGAGCTGGTAGTCGCGCTGGGCGCTTTCAAGGTGCGCCGCGCGCCAGTTGGCACGCACGAGATGGCTCTTGGGCGCGGTGACGATCAAGTCGGGTCCGCGCACTTCGATGTCGATGCCGGCGGGGTCGACGCCGGGGACGTAGACCACGAGTTTGAGCGCATCCATCTGCTCCTGGCAGTCGTAGTGCGGCCGGCGGTACGCGTCTTGGCGCGCGAAAGCCGGGGCAGGCTGCCTGGACTTGAGGGAACGGATGATCTTATGCATGTGGATGTGCTCCTTTCGTCGGTTTTCACCGCCGGGTCTCCTGGGAAAAACGAACTACCGGGAAACGGTGTCGTTCAGGCCAGGCAGCCGGCGTCGGTGAGTTTGCTCCAGCGGGCGACGACCGGACGCATATGGCCGCGGCAAGACTGCTGGACCGCCTTCGTGGACGAAGCGCGGGCCGTGCGGCGAATGGACTGGAGCGTCCGGGTCATTGGGAATGAAGCGGGGACAACATGCACAAAGCAGGGCGCGCGCCAAGTTTTATTTTGCGGGTAACCTGATTGTTGCATTCGCGCTGTGCCGGCTGGCGGCGCAGAAATGCAGACTGGCGGTTGGCACACGCGTCATTAGTCATGGGGCATCCTTTCCCACCATGTCCATTTGCACCGACGCCACCACGACCCTTGCCGCCCTCAAACACCGGGTGCTCGCCTTTGTGCGCGAGCGCGACTGGGAACAGTTTCACTCGCCGAAGAACCTCAGCATGGCGCTGGCCGCCGAGGCCGCGGAGCTGATGGAGCATTTCCTCTGGACCGAGCAGGCCGCCTCGCACCCCCGGGCGCAGGAGGCGGCGCGCCACCGCGAGATCGGGGAGGAGCTCGCCGACGTGGTGATCTACGCGCTGGAATTTGCCAACGTCACGGGCATCGACCTCGCCGCGGCCATCGAGGCCAAGCTCGCCGCCAACGCGAAAAAATACCCGGTCGAGAAGGCCCGCGGCCGGTCGGACAAGTACACGGAGCTGTGAAGGGCTAAGGGAGTAAGGGAATGAGGTAGGGAGGGGGTGAGGGAATCGAGCCGGATCAAACCGACCCAAAACCCAAACCCCCAAACCCAAAACTCAAAACCAATCCTCACCCGCGGCCGCACATGCAGGCGCTGTTGCACCCGCACCCGCTCCCGCGGGTGGCCCGGGGAGTTGGTGTGCTCTTGCCGCCCAAGCCCATGAGGCCGTAGCCGCCGGAGATGACGCGGCGCACGGGTTCGCCCGTGTCGGGATGCCGCGTGAGCGGCGCATCCTTCATGCTTTGGATGACCTCGAAGCGCATCGGCAGCTCATTCGGACGCCGCGGAATGGTTTCGTAGACGTAGGTGGCCATGGAGAGTGTCGAGTGAAAGTGAAAAGTGAAAGTGGTCAAGAGGGACAGTCGTGGATTAATTAGTGATTGCGACTCTGCTGGCCAGCAGAGCGCAAGGGGGGACGACTACCGAGCGAAGCGACTTCAGCCAAACAATCCATCTGGACCGCCACGACCCGTTCTGCTGGCCAGCGGAACGGGCCTCGCGATGACAAGGCTAAATAGCCCACAGAGGGACGGGCGCCCATGCCCTCACTCTCACCCTCACTTTCACTTCCCTAGAGCGTGTCGCCTTTCCAGCCCCACTGGCTGGGCGGTATGTCGGCAAAGTTCACGAAGATGCGCTCGGACGGCACACCGAGATGTTTGCTGACCAGTTCGCAGAGGACCTTGCTGAGCTGCCGGGTGCTCTTCATCGGGAGGCCGATGGCTCTCAGCTCAAGAAACGCCGCGGGATCGTCGCAGCCGGCGAAAACCATGGGCGTGTTGTCCTCCAGGGCGACCATCACGTACTCCTCGGGTTTTCCAAGTTCGCGGGCGACAAGCGCCGAAGCCTCCTTGAGCAGGCCGCGACCGGTCTGCTTGAGGTGGGGAAGATTGGTCTGGATTTTCAAGTAGGGCATATCGCACCTCCGGTTGAGGGTTGAAGAATCCCCAGCTCTGCCTCTGACAGCTCCGAGCATGGTCGGTTCAGTGCCGGCTGTCGAACGCAAAGCCGGTGACCGGATGCCTGGCGACGGAATCTGCCTTGTCATCGCGAGTCCGGCGCAGCCGGACGTGGCGATCCAGCCCCTCGACAGGGCTCGGGGCCCTGACCCTTCGACCTTGCTCAGGGTCATCCTGAGCCTGTCGATGGATGAGCCTGTCGAAGGGCTAGATGGATTGCTTCGTCATCCCGCAGGACGGGACTCCTCGCAATGACAAATTAGGACACTAGCCGGGGTGCTGCGTGCTTGCGGCCGGACGGCGGGTGGATTCACTCGGGGCAAATTTTCCCACCATGGCCATCAGCAAAAGCAAGGTCGTCCACCACTACTACATCCTGCCGTGCTGTCTGCTGCTGCTGAACCTCGTCAACAGCATCATCAGCTACAAGGCGGGGATCATCGCGGATCCGTTGCTGCGCACGACGGTGGTCATGCTGCTGGTGCTGTTTGGCAGCTCGCTGACGGCGTTTGTCGTCGCGCCGGCCCTGGCAGCCATCGTGCGGTGGGTGCACCAATCGAGCCGCCAGAATGCGGGTGAACTCGGCGAGATGTTTTTCTTCCTGGCGCTGGGCGCCGTCGTGTTCTGGCTTTACTACCGGCTGAGTCTCCACGGCACCGCGGCCATCGTGCCGCCGATGTGGCGGAACTGACGCGCGGCGGTCTTTTGCAGGAGGTCGCAGAGAGCGCAGAGAAAAACTCTCTGCTTCCTCGTGAAGCATCAGCCCGCTCTGGGCCGGAATGCCTTCATCACCGCTTCCTTGGTCTCGAGGCGCGGGCCGCCGATGAGGTCAAGGCAGTAGGGGATCGCGGGAAACACGGCCTCGAGGTTCTCGCGGATGGCCTTGGGCCGGCCGGGGAGGTTGACGATGAGCGTTTTCCCCCGGATGCCGGCGGTCTGGCGCGAGAGAATGGCGGTGGGCACGTACTTGAGCGACGCGGTGCGCATCAGTTCGCCGAACCCCGGCAGCAGTTTCTGGCACACGGCAACCGTGGCCTCGGGGGTCACGTCGCGCGGCGACGGACCCGTGCCGCCAGTCGTTACCACGAGACCGCAGCCCGCCTCGTCGGCCATGCGGCGCAGCTCGGCCTCGATGACCGGCTGCTCGTCGGGCACGACCTTGTAATCCACCTCGAACGGCGTGACGAGCCACTCGCGCAGGAGCGCAATGGCGGCCTGGCCAGGCGTGTCCTTGTAAACGCCGGCGGCGGCACGGTCGGAGACGTTGATGACGCCGATTCTGATCATGGAGTCAGCTTAACCACGAAGGACACGAAGCGCACGAAGAGATTTCACGAGCTTTGCCTTGGACTTCGTGACCTTCACGATCTTCGTGGTGAAATCAGTACCAGGCTGCCCGGATATTCTCCGGGCTGCGGCCTTGGGCGCGGAGAGTCCGCAGACTGAGGGCATCGTGGCGCTTGGCGAGCCTCACCCCCTGTTCGTCGGTCAGCAACGGGCAGTGATAGAACGACGGCGGCGTCAGCCTGAGCGCGCGGTAGAGCAGCAACTGGCGGAACGTCGACAGCAGCAGGTCGGCGCCGCGCACGATCTCGCTGATGCGCATCGCGGCATCGTCGACCACGCAGGCAAGCTGGTAGGCGGGTGTGTCGTCCTTGCGCCAGACGAGGAAATCGCCGAAGTGCACACCGGCCGTGGCGGACTGCGCCCCGTAGTGGCCGTCCGTGAATGTCAGTGTCGCGCCGTCGGGCACGCGAAAGCGCCAGTTGGCCCGGCCTTCGCCAAGGCTGCGGCGGGCCGGTGCCCCAGGCTTGCTGTTTTCGGGGCGACAGGTTCCCGGGTAGATCGGCTCGTCGGGCGTCCAGGCTTCCCCGGGCGGGGCCTCGTGCGGTGCGCCGGCCGCCTCCTGCACGTCGCGGCGCGAGCAGGTGCAGGGATAGATGGCGCTGGCGGCGCGCAGTTGCTCGAAGGCGGAAAGATAATGGTCGCGCCGCTGGCTCTGGTTGTAGGGCCCGAACGGACCGCCAACATCGGGCCCCTCCTGCCAGATCAAACCGAACCATCGCAGATCCTCCAGCATCGCCGCCGCGAAATCGGCCCGCACCCGCGCCGGGTCGAGATCCTCATCGCGCAGCACCAGCGCGCCGCCAGCCGAGCGGGCGCGTTGTTGCGCCGTCCAGAACGTCCGCGCATGGCCCAGATGCAGGTAACCGGTGGGGGAGGGCGCGAGCCGGCCGCGATAACTGGAGGAAGATGAGGCCACGGATGGGACGGATACACGCGGATGGGGCGCAGGTGAACAAACTATTTCGACTTTAATCCGCGCCCATCTGTGTCATCCGTGGTTAAGACCATGCCCAGATTCATCTGCGTCTATTCGCCTCGACGACAAGTACTACGGGGAGGCGGCGCGCTTCGGCCGGCAGCTCGTCACGCACGGCTGGGGACTCGTCTACGGCGGCGGCAACCGCGGCGCCATGGGCGTGCTGGGCCGCGCGGTAAAGGAGGCGGGCGGTTACGTCGTCGGCATCATCCCCGAGTTCATGAAATCCCGCGAGCTGGCCCTCGATGCCGCCGACGAGCTCATCACCGTCAGCACCCTGCGCGAGCGCAAGCAGCTCATGGAGGAGCGCGCCGACGGGTTCGTCACGCTGCCCGGTGGCATCGGTACGCTGGAGGAGTTCGTCGAGGTGATGACGCTCCGCTACCTCAACCTCGTGCACAAGCCGATGATCCTCGTGAACCAGGACGGCTTCTACGACGACCTGCTGCGCTTCTTCGAGCGCATGACGCGCGAGCGCTTCAAGTCGCCCGGCCTGCACGACCTTTTCACCGTGGCCGGCACCATCGACGAGGTCTGGCAGCACCTGCAGAATCCGAAGCCCTTCACCGCCGACGCACTCTGGCGCAAGCCTGAGGCGTCGCAGTGACGGGATCTCTCCTCGATGGGACCAAGGCATGACAATGTCGCAGGACCGTCTCCCTTCTCTCGATGGGGAACATGTCAACTATTAGTTGACATTCACAAGGGAATCGGGGCGAAGAACCTCCGGTCGAGATGATCAGCAACGGCAGAGCAACACCGGCTTTCTTGGCCGCTCGCTGAGGCCATGCACCGCACCGCCGTCCTCCGCCTGCTGCGCGCCCATCAACCGGGCGCCACCGATCCACGCGAGGCGGCCATGACCGCCGAAATCATCCGCTTCGTGGAAGAGCACCCCGACTGCCTGCTGCGCACCTGCGTGCCGGGGCACCTCACCGGCTCGGCGTGGATCGTGGACGCGCTGCGGCGCCGCGTGCTGCTCGCGCACCACCGCCAGCTCGACAAGTGGCTGCAGCCCGGCGGCCACGCCGACGGCGATCCGGATTTGCTCGCGGTGGCGCTGCGCGAGGCGCGCGAGGAGACGGGCCTCACGCGGCTGCAGCCGGTGTCAACGGAGGTGTTCGACGTCGACCGCCACTGGATACCACCGCGCGGCGACACGCCCGGGCACTGGCATCTCGACCTACGCTTCCTCGTCGAGGCCGACCCGGAGGAGGAGCTGATCGTCAGTGACGAGTCACACGACGTGCTGTGGGTGGATCTCGCCCGCGTCGCCGCCCTCAATCCCGAGGAATCGATGCTCCGGATGGTGCGGAAAATCATCAGCAAGGTGTAGGGTTTAAGGGGTAAGGCGTAAGCTGGAAGTCTGGCGGGCCGTGATCGAAGCAGCGGCACTCAATCTGAGCCTCACTGGCCCGCTTCCCTTTGCGGCGAGTGCTTGCGCTTGCCGCCCATCACCTCTCGCCCATGGCCCATCGCCCACCTCACCGATACAGCCAGACGATGTCTTCCTGGCGGACCCAGCCGGTCTGACCGTTGGGGAAGGCGAGGCGCACCCAGCCGAGGAAGGTCTTGTCCACCACGGCGAGCGAGCCGGCGGGCAGCGAGGAGGTCTTCTGCTGCGTATCGGCCTCGGTGGGGATCGAGCGCAGCAGCACCTGATGCCAGGCGATCGCGGCGCGCGAATCAGCGGTATCGCCGTAGAAATAAAGCGAGGTCACCGCCGCGAGCATCAACACAAAGGCGACTCCCACGACCGCGAGGGCCGCCCGCCGCATCCAGCCGCTGGCGGTGCCGCGGTAGGCGCGCAGCAGAAGCAGCAGCAGGCCGGCGGCCAGCACCACGCCCGCCGCCATGAGCAGCCACTGCCATTCGGCGGGCGAGGCCAGCCGCGCCACCAGGTGCGGACCGGAGGCCTGCGCGAACTCACCGAGTCCGGGCGGCGTGTAACCGGCGCGTTCGTAACCGAGCGCGAGATGCCAGCGCACCGACTCGTCGCGCGGATTGAGCAGGAACGCCGAGGTCCACTGGGCCGCGGCCTCGGGCCAGTGGCCCTGCTGGGCCAGCGCGAGGGCGAGATTATGGCGGGCCACCCAGTCGGTGGGCGTGCGGGTGAGCGCAATGCGCCAGGCCTGCTCGGCGGTGGCGAACTCGCCCGCGTTGTAGGCCGCCAGGGGACTGGCGTAGTAGTTCAAGGTTCGAGGCGCGTCCGCCGCGATGGCGGATACCGGATACCGGATACCGGCAAGCAGGATCAGGACAACCGCGGTCGTGACAATCTTTCCGGTATCCGGTTTCCGGGTTCCGGTTTCAGACCCGCCGAACCACGGCAGGAGACTGCGCGGCTGGAAAAGCGAGGACGGACGCCAGCCCGGCACGCGGGTGGCTTCGAGCGCGGCTGCGGCGCGCACCAGCCAGTCGTCGGGCAGGGTATTGGCGGGACCGTAGAGAACGCGATCAGCCTCGGCCCATAACGTGGCCCAAGCGCTTTGGGTCGAAGGTCGAGGGTCGAAGGTCGAAAGAGGAAGGTTCGCCAGCATGGCCGGAATCGGCGCGGCGTGGGCAATGCCGAGGAGCGTGGCGGCGTCGCGCTGCCAGGCGTACAGCGCTTGAAAGCGGGCGGCCGCGTTGGTGGCGCCGCGGAGGAAGGCCAGCGTTTGCACGAGGCGCGCGCGGGCCTCGCGCCGGGAACGCAGCGGGTCGGTCCGCCAGGAGCGCAGCGCGGCCAGGACCAGCCACGCGGGCAGGAGCCAGAGGACGGAGGCTGGAAGACCGAGATACAGGGCGAGACTGGAGAGCGGCACCAATCCCGTGCCCGCGCCGGACAGCGGGTCGCGCGGAATGGCGGCGGGCGCGGCGGGCGGAGCCGGCAACTGCGGCGTGTAGGCGGTGGTTCGCGGCGCCGGTGGTGCGGCGCTGGTCGGTGCCGGCGGCGTGAACAGCGGCCGGTTTCCCGGTTCAACGGCCCCCGGCGGAGTGATGGTCACCGACACAGACTCGGTTTGCACGGTCTGGTAGGCGCCGCTGCGCGGGTCGAAATAGGAATAGCTCACGGGGCCGAGCGTATAGGTGCCGGGCTGGGTGGGGATGAGGACGGCGTCCTCGGTGAGCGTGCCGTCGAAGAGTTTGCCCTCGGCCGGGGTGCGCTTGGCCTGCGGCTGCAGGACCTTGAAATCCTTCGAGACCTCGCGCGCCGGGAGCCCGTGGATGTCGGGCCAGTTGCCGGTGCCGCCGAGTTCGAGCGTCCACGTGATCGGTTCACCGACGGCCACGGAAGTCGGCACAACCTTCGAGGTGAAGGTGAACTGGCCGACCGCGCCGCCGAAGTCCGCGGGCGCGCCGTCGGGCAGTGGCTTGATGGTGAGCGCCGGCTCGTTGCTGGTGACGGTGTGCTGTACCATCTCGGGCGCGGAGAAGGGGAACGAGAGCAGGTTGCCGCTCGTGTTGACGACGAGCACGACCTCCTGCGAAGCGGCGGGAATCTTGTAGTTGCCCGGCGTGGCGATGTAGCCGCGGGTCTTGTAGATGAGGCCGACGCGCGGCTCGCCGCTGGTGGTCGTCTCGAACTGCTCGGGCTGGCCCCAGTCCTCGACGGTGAGTGGCGCCGGTTTCCATACGACCGGGCCCGGCGGGCGGGGACGGAAACGCGCCGCGATGTCGAGCTTGTAGGTGACGGGGAAAACCTCGCCCGCCCAGAACGCGCCATCGGCGGGGGTGAGCTTCGCGATGACGGCCATCTCAAGCGGAATGGCACTCTGGCCGACGGTGGCGTTACCGATGGCGAAGGTCGCGGCGGCGACATGCTTGGTACCTTTGTCGGTCTCGACATCGAACGCAGGGATGCTCGCCTCGGGCCGCTTGGTGGGGCGCACGGCGTAGTTCAGCATGGCCCGCCGGGTGACGTTCATGTTCTCCATCGAGAACGTTGAACCGTTGCCGGTGTACTGCATCTCCAGGCCGTTGACGGACGGAATCTTCGGGTCGCCGTCCGGCTGGCAGTTTTCAAAGACCAGCTGGAGTTGACTGACCTGATTGTAAGCGAGCGAGCCGGCGCCGGGCTCCCAATAAACGCGCTGGGCAAGCGCGTCGCCGGATGCCAGCGCCAGCAGGAGCGCAAACGTGAGGAGGGGACGGGACATGAGCGGCTTCACCAGTCGCGGCCTTTCTTGGGGGTGGGTTGGTAGTGCCGGCTGTCGAGCATTTGGAAAAGCTGGGCGGGCGAATCCTGGTTGCGGAGCTGGTCAAGCTTCTGGATGGGCATTGCCAGCGACGGATCGGACTTGATCTCCTTCGGTTGCTGCGGCTGTCCGCCGATTTTCTGGGTCTCGCCGGTGTTGGCCTTCGGCGGCGGGGGCGGCGGATTTTGCGTCTGCTGCTGTTCAGACTGTGGCTGTTCCTGCGCGCCGCCGCCGGAGCTTTGCTGCTGTTGCTCCTTTTGTTGCTGGTCCTGCTTGGGTTGTTGCTGCGGCTGTTGCTGGGGAGACGGCTCGGGGGGCTTCTTGAGCAGTTCCTCAAGGTCATTGCGGAGCCGGCTCCAATCGGCCGCCTTCGCATCGAGCTTTTCACCGGCGTCGACCCCCGCTTGGGCGTCGCGCACCGGACCGGGCGTCACCGCCTGCCCGGCACCCAGCAGCCGCCGTCCCCACGTGATGGTCTCCTGCGCCAGGGTGGCGAAGTCGCCGGCGGAGAGCTCCGGCTGCGTGGAGAGGCGTTCGACGAGACTGCTGAGCGGCGCGGCGTAAGCCGAGGTGTCCTCGGCGGCGAAACCGGAAACTTGAAACCGGGAACCGGATAGAAATAACAGCGCGATGGCCGCCGCCGTGACGAGTTGCTTTCCGGTTTCCGGTATCCGCTTTCCGGTATCGGCTGCCAGCGGCAGGTTGCGCACGCGCGGCCGCACCGGAAATTCGCGCCAGAGGCTGAGCAGCAGGCAGAGCAGCGCGGGCGCCAGCGCCCATTGGAAGCGTTCCAGCTGCCGCACCTGGATGCGCTCCTTGAATTCGCCGCGGTGGCCGGCCGCGACCGTCTGTTTGAGCAGCGCGCCGAGGTCAACCCACGCGCTGGCGTCGGTGTACACGCCGTTGGTGGCCGAGGCGAGCTCCTGCAGCGTGGCGCTGTTGAGCCTGGAAAGCACGACGGCGCCGCGTTCGTCCTTCACGTAGCCGCCCGACTCGTCGGGGATGAACGCGCCTTGCGCGGTGCCCACGCCGAGGCCGATCACGCGGATGTTTTTCTTGCGCAAGTCATCGACTAAATCCCGCCAGGTGTCGGTCTGGCTCTCGCCATCGCTCAGGATGATCAGGTAGCGGTCGGCCGTGCCGCCGGCGCTGAAGGCGTCGAGCACCGCGCGCAGCATCGCCTCGTAATCCGTGCCGCCCACCGGCATGAACGCCGGATTGAGCGCGGGCAGAAACTCGTTGAGCACCTCGTAGTCCGCGCTCATGGGTACCTGGAGGAAGGCCGTGCCGGCGAACACCACCAGGCCGACGCGCTCGCCGCGCAGGCCGTCGAGGAGGCCCTGGATCAGCAGCCGGGCGCGCTCGAGCCGCGAGGGCCGCACGTCGGGCGCCAGCATGCTGCGCGATAGATCGAGGGCGAGGACGATCTCGCGCGACTGGTCGAACACCGGCTCCTCCACGCGGCCCCACTGCGGCCGGGCGAGAGCCACGACGCCGAAGGCGAGACCGAGCCAGAGCAGCAACCGCCCGCGCGTGGTGTGGTGGCCGTTGCCGACCGCCGCGTGCCGGGCGCCCGCCCAGGCCCGGAGAATCTTCGGCCAGCTGCGGGCCGACTCCCCGGTGCCGCGGCGAACCGCATCCAGTATCGCCAGGATGACCACGGGCACGAGCAGCCAAAGGAGATGGGGCCAGTAAAAGATCATGGGAGCGAGGGCCCGGTGATGAACGGCGAGTGGACGAGCCCGGGACGACGCCATAGGGTGGTCCAGGCAAGGATGAGTCCGGCGAGCAGCATACCGGCGAGGCCAGGCACGGCGAACCACGGGAAGAGTTCGGTCGTGATGAGATAGGATTTGGCCTCGAACTCGATCTTCTGGGCGCGGTCGATCGACTGGAAAGCCGACTCAATGGTGCCGGCGTCGCGGGCGCGGAAAAACCGGCCCCCCGTTTGATTCGAGATGGTGGTCAGCGCGTTCTCGTCGAGGTCGGCGAGGATTTGCGTGTAGGTGATGGTCCGGCCGTGTTCGTCGCGCACGGGCAGGAAGGTGTAGCCGTCCTTGCCCGCGCCGATGGTGTAGACGGGAATGCCGCGGGCGCGGGCGATGTCGGCGGCCTGCATCGGCGTCAGCACGCCCGAGTTGTTGGAGCCGTCGGTGAGCAGGACGACAAACGCGCCCTTGCGGCGGTTGCCCTCCTCGCGCCCCGCCTGCTCGAGCCGCGTCAGCGCCACGCCGAGCCCGTCGCCGATGGCGGTGTGGTCGGCGTCGATCACCCCGATCTCGAGGCGGTCGAGCTGGCGGGCGAGCCAGGCATGGTCGAAGGTGAGCGGCGAGAGCGTGTACGCGTTGGTGGCGAACACCACGATGCCGATGCGGTCGTTGGGCCGGTTCTCGATGAACGCGCGGATGACCGGCTTGATGACCTGCAGGCGGTTGGGGCCTTCGCCCGGCCGGTGGTTGTCCTCGGCCAGCATGCTGCCCGACAGGTCGATCGCGAGCATCAGGTCGTAACCCTGCTGATGCACCATGCGCTTGTCGTCGATGCGCTGCGGTCGCGCCAGCGCCAGCACGAGCAGCATGAGCCCGGCGACGCCGATGCCGGTCGGCAGCCGCGACACCGCCACGAGCGACGGCCGGTACCACGCGGCGGCGAACGGGACCACGAGCGCCGGCACGCCGCGCCGGCCGCGCAGCCAGGCCAGGATGGGAATCACGGCCAGGGCCAGCAACCACCAGGGGTCGTGCAGCGTGTAGTTGTCATAGCTCATGTCGAAAACGCCAGAGGCCAAATTCCAAAATCCAAATCAGAACCGCGGCGATGCCTCGGACACAAAATCATGGTTTGGAGTTTGAACATTGGAGTTTGGATATTATCCGCGGACGCGGGTTCGCATCCGGGCGTGGAAGAATCGCACCAGCGCCTCCAGCCGCGGCTCCCGGGTGCTGACGATAAGGCGGCTGAGGGGATCGGGAAACAGGCTGCGAAAGGCGTCCTCCCGGCGTTTCACCCATTCGGCGTGGCCGGCGCGCTGGGCCGCCGTGCCGTCGAGCGTGACCAGGCGGCGGGCCAGCGGATCGTAGGCGATCAGCGTGTCACCGGTCGGGAGGACGCGCTCCCAGGGATCGTCGACGCGGAAACCCATGGTCTGGTAACGGCGCTGCAGCACGCCCCAGCCTTCGGGCGCCTCGCGGGGGGGGAAGTCGGAGAGCCAGATGAGAATGCTGTGTTTCGGCGCCGCGCGGGCGAGAAGCTGCCACGGGATGACGCCGGCGTCCGGCGTCGGGTTCTGGGTTCTGGGTTTCGGGTTTTGGGTCCCTGGTTCCGAACCGGCGGCGGGCAGGCCGGATAGCTGATCAGCAGGCTCCTTCTTTCCGGTTTCCGGTATCCGCTCTCCGGTTTCCTGCAGCGCCGGCGGCGGCGTGCCGAGCAGGGTGGAGGCGGCGTGCAGGATTTGGCCGCGGCCACGCACTGATTCCTTCACATGATAGCCGTTGGGCGCGGCGTAGACGTAGCCCACCCGGTCGCGGTTGACGGCGCCCAACAGCATCACCAGTCCCGCCAGCTCCAGCAGCGCTTCGCGCTTGGACTGGGTGTAGGAACCGAATTGCAGGCTGGGGGAATCCTCGAACACCAGCAGCAGCGTGACCTCGCGCTCCTCGACGAACTTCTTGCGGTAGGGTTCGCCGAGGCGGGCGGTGACGTTCCAGTCGATGTCGCGCACATCGTCGCCGAATTCGTATTTCACGACCTGGTCGAACTCCATGCCGCGTCCGCGGAAGGCCGAGCGATATTCACCGCTGAGCACATTCACGACGGCGTGCCGCACGCGCCACTCCAGCCGGCGCAGCAGGGCCAGCTGGGATTGCGGACTGGCGTTGGTGGTTTCTGGAGGGGTGGCTATCACGCGGACGATGGTTGTCAGACCGGCGGCACGGTGGCGGTCATGAGCGCGGCGCCCGGAGGGGCGGGGCTGGCGTCATGCCGCCGGCACCGGGGTGCGTTCGATGATCTGGCCGATGATCTGCTCGGTGGTGATCTCCTCGGCCTCGGCCTCGTAAGTGAGTCCGAGGCGGTGGCGCATGACGTCGGGGGCGAGTTCCTGCAGGAGGGCGGGGGAGATGAAGTCTTCGCCGCGCAACCACGCCAGCGCGCGGCCGGCCTGGAAGAGGGCGAGCGAGGCGCGCGGCGAGGCGCCGAAGTTGAGCTGGCGCTTCGCGCTGGGGTTGTCGGTGGGCTCGGCCAGCATGCGCGTGGCGCGCACCAGCGAAAGGATGTAGTGGTGCACCTCGGGGGACACGTGCACGCGGTCGACCTCGTGCCGCAACGCGAGGAGTTCCGGGCCGCTGGAGACGGCGGCGAGCGCGGGCTGGCTGGTCACCTGGCCCCAGCGGAGCATGATCGTGTGCTCCTCCTCGGCGGAAGGATAATCGAGAATGAGCTTGAAGAGGAAGCGGTCGGTCTGGGCTTCGGGCAGCGGATAGGTGCCCTCCTGCTCGATGGGGTTTTGCGTGGCCATGACAAAGAACGGCGACGGCAGCGGTTGCGACAGGCCGCCGATCGTCACCTGCCGTTCCTGCATGGCCTCGAGCAGGGCGCTCTGCACCTTGGCGGGCGCGCGGTTGATTTCGTCGGCCAGCAGCAGGTTGGCGAAGATCGGGCCGCGGTGGGGCGCGAACGTGCCCTCCTTGGGCTGGAAGACCATGGTGCCGACGACGTCGCTGGGCAGCAGGTCGGGCGTGAATTGGATGCGCTCGAACTGCACGCCCAGCGCCTGGCCGAGCGACCTGACGAGGAGCGTCTTGGCGAGGCCGGGCAGGCCCTCCAGCAGCACGTGGCCGTTGGCGAGCAGGGCGACCAGCAGGCGCTCGACGATGACATCCTGGCCGATGACGGCCTTGGCGATTTCGGTGCGGATTTTTTGGGACCAGACGGGACCGTTGGGCATGGGACGGAGCGGGTTGGGGACGGGGTGAAGGGAACGGCGTGAAGACGCGGACGGGGGGAACGATTAAATTGCTGAAGTCGCGGAGTTTGGTTTGACTGCGGCGAGCCGGTAAAGTTTCACCGGAGAGAAGCAAACCCATGACCGGATTTCCACTGCAAATCGAGGCTGATGTGCGCCGGCGACTGGCCGGGCTGGGCGTGAGTCCGGGCGACGTCGAGGAACGTTTCGTGCGCGGCACCGGACCCGGGGGGCAGAAAATCAACAAGACCGCCTCCACGGTGTGGTTGCAACACCGGCCGACCGGGATCGAGGTGCGCTGCCAGGCGGAGCGCTCACAGGCAGTGAATCGGGCGCGAGCCTGGGTCGAACTGTGCGGCAAACTCGAGGCACGGCGCGCGACCGCGGCGGCGGAGACCCAGGCGAAGCGCGAGGCGGAACGGCGGCGCACCCGGCAGAAGAGCCGGGGGCAGAAAGCGCGGATGATCGAGAGCAAGAAGCATCGCGCGCGGATCAAGCAGGCGCGCCGGGGCGGTTATGACGAGTAAATCAGGCTTTAGCGGGCGGTGAAAATCTGCCAATAGTCACGGCATGGAGCAGTCGGACCAAGCTTTGGAAGACGCGCGCGAGGCCGGTATTGATCTCGACCTGTTGGACACAAACCTCGCCCTTCCGATCGCGGAACGGTGGCGGCAGCACGATGCGGCGTTGGAATTCGTCGAAGAATACGAGACGACCCGAGGGAAAGTCGTTCCTGAAGAAGCCGTGATTCGCTGGATTCGGTCAGGGGGACGACTTGTGCTTGAAGTGCGCGAAGGCAACAACGTGGTGCAGATAGGGTGAACGGTAGGAGCGGCTTTACGCCGCGATTCGTTTTCTTGTGCACCGCCTCGTCGCAGGGTGAACCTGCATCTACCTGAGCCATTCAGGCAAGGGGCACGAGGCATCGGTGAGTCCGCCAAACCAGCACCAGTCGTCCTCGGCGCAGAAATAGCCAGGCCAAGTTTGATTGGATTGCACCAGATTAGCCCGGTAGGGATTGAGAAAAATGTAGAGGAAGACCGGCAGCGGGTCTTCTTCGGGGCGTAAGCGATGGTCGAAATAGGCGCGTTGCCAGCGCAGGCCTGCGCGCCGCAGTGCGGGGGCAAGCCGGCCTTTGAACAAGCGCACGGCCGCGGGAAGCTCGATGGCTTCGCCAAGCGATATGAGCAAGTGAAGATGATCGGGCATGATGACCGCAGTGCGGACGCGCCAGATATCTTCGGCAGCAAGTTCATGTGCCTGCGTAAGGATGGCAGTGGCAGGTTCCATCTCGGTCAGGCCTTGCTGGCGATCATGAGTGCAGAGAGTAAGGAAATAGTCTGCGCCAGGGTTGGACCAACGTCCGCGGCGCAAGGCCTCATGTCCACGTCCAAAGGTGAGGGACATGTTGTCAGTCTAAGTCAAGAGATCGCGGCGTAAAGCCGCTCCTACAGCTTCAGGGCATGTAGATCTCACGAAGCTTTCACGGGGTAAACCCGCGCCTACAACAACTCCACCGCGTCGCCGACGGTCAGGCGGCCGGCCTTCGTCTCGTGGATAAGATTGCGGCCGAACATCACGTCGCCGGCGGCGTCGCGCCGGTAGCCCGCCAGCGTGCGGAGCGGCTCCTTGCCGCGCCCGGCGGTGAGCTGGTCGGTGGTGGTGACGACGCAGCGGCCGCAGCGGGTGGCGCCGTGAAACACCACGCCCCCGATGCGGAAGCGCCCCCACGTGTCCTCGGCATAGGGCGCGGCACCGGCCACGACGAGGTTGGGCCGGAAGCGGTTCATCGGGAGTGGCGTGTCGAGCCGCGCGTTGAGATCGGCGAGCGACTCCTCCGAGATGACGAGAAAGGGAAAGCCGTCGGCAAAGGACACTTCGTGTCTGGTCGAAAGCCGAACGTCCAAGGTCGAAGGCAATTTGCGGGTGGGAAGGGGACGCGAGTAGGCGGCGCCGGTGTGCACGAGGCGACAGGACAGGCCGAGGAAATCAGTCAGCCATGCGGCCGGCTCGTCGCCGCAATCATCGGCGGTCACCGTGTCCTTCCAAACAGTGACCGTTTTGGGTTTTGCGTTTTGGGTTTTGGGTTGGAGCGGGATGCGCGTGGAACCGTGACCCGAGGCGGCAAGGATAAGCTCGGTCTTGGTCAACGTCGTTTCGATCAAGGCTAGGCGGGGATGAGCCCGCTGGGTGAGAAACCGCCCATCGGCATCAATCACCATGAAACGTCGGTCGCCGACGAGGCCGCGCGCGTCCACTTCGGCCGAGGTTACGGCCAGTCCCCGGCATGACTTCACGGGGTAGAGGTGGAGCGCGGTGAGACGGAGCATGAGGCGACACGGTACGGCTGAAGCGGGCGACAGCAAGCGAGGAGCGGAAGCAGCGACGGTGTGGACCACGAGATGGGAACAGGGTGATTCGCGGGCCTACACTCGTTCCAGAAAGCCTAGCAGGGTCTTGTCGTAGAGCGGAGCTTAGCCCGCTTCCGAGGTGCCGGTAGCTGCCTGCGCAGGCTAAAGCACTGCGCTACGATTCGGAATCCCGGCTGAAAATTGCCCTGCCAGCTGCGCCAGCTCCGGCCAAATTATCAGTTGACGGGGCAGGCACCGAAATCATAGTCCGACATTCCCTTTTCGCGGGCGTAGCTCAGTTGGTAGAGCACCACCTTGCCAAGGTGGACGTCGAGAGTTCGAACCTCTTCGCCCGCTCCATTTTTTGGGTCTACACCAAAGATTGGGGAGGGGGCACGGTTGAGGGTTGGGTTGGTGAGTGGAGGGTTAGCCGCACTGGGCGATGACGCGGAGGCGGTAGTTCTGGAAGGAGCGGAAGCCGTAGGCTC